>NZ_CP043834.1:0-53355 GCF_008432245.1 Bacillus sp. BS98 | reverse complement strand
TATAATAACTCCCATATATGTAAAAGAGATTATTTCTGGATTTTGAATAGAGGCATATAAGTATTACCTCCGTCTTGTTAATTTTCTATATTAACTTCCCAGTATAGAAAAGCTATTAAATATTTATCAGGTGAATTGAATTAATAACTTAATATTGGAGTGAAGATTTTGAAACATAAATGCATGTTACTTACTATAATATCGATCTTGTCATTATATTTTTGCTTCCATTATGTAATGGTAATTTTTGCAGTAGGCCCTACCAATCCAATATCCACCAATTTAAATCCGATAACTTCTAAGTATCTGGATAAGACATGGTTTGCTCAAAATTGGCATTTATTTGCTCCGGACCCACTTACTAAAAATAATTATATATATATGCAGATTAAATTTGATAATGAAGCTGAAGAGGATAAGGAATGGATTGATATTGCATCACCATTAATTGAAAATAATCATAAAAATGTTATTACACCTTATAATCGAATTGTTCGAATTGTAGATGGATTTCATACTGAAGTTGCAGGACAAATTTCAGATGATCTTATAGTAAAATATGAGGAAGCTATAGTAAAAAAAGAAGATAAAGATAAAGATAAAAATAAGAATGATGGAAAAAAAATGATTGATGAGCAGTCAAAAAGAATTAAAGAAAAAGGGGAAAAAACCATATATCGATATGCTTCATCTTATGCCAAAGCATTATATCCTAATAAGAATATCGATTCTATTAAGGTAAGGGTAACTTCGTATAATGTTATTCCGTTTTCACAAAGAGGCGTTAAAAATCCTAAACCCGAACTAATGTATGATAATGATTTAGGATGGAGAAAAATTGATAAAGATGTAATATCTTTTTACTAAATGATAATCGAGGTGTAATAAATGAATCAGAGTATTTCAACTAGAATATTAAATTGCTTTTTACAAGAGAAATATTATAAAGGTGCAAGTTTACTACGAATATCTTTTGGTATACTAACCCTTTATTTCTATTTAATACAATACAGTCAGCGTCATTTTTTGTATTCTGAGGTTGGTTATAATGCTAACTATTTTGGGGTTGCTCCCTCTCTTTATAGTTTGAATTCTTCATTATTATATTTTGATGTAATATATCTTTTGGGAATACTGTTTACTTTTATTTATACAATTGGATATAAGGGCAGATTTATTAGTATATTAAATTTTATTTTCTACTATTCATTATATGTTCGTATGGGTCCGATTAGTGATGGTGGAGATAACTTAATGTGTATTAGTTTATTCTTTCTTTTATTCGCTGATTGTACAAGATATTTCTCTATTGATGCTATTAAAGGAAAAAAAATCACTAATAGAAACAATACATTAGTAAACAATATAAGCACAATATTACATAATTTTTCAATTCTTTTTTGTATCACTCAAGTATGTGTTGTTTATGCAACATCAGGAATATATCAAGTAATGGGTAATCTTTGGAATAATGGTACAGCTTTATACTATGTATCACAGGTTAACTCAGTTTCCACTCCTTTCTTAAAAGAATGGGTAAATAATTACGTATATCTTGCTGTTATATTTACTTATCTTAGTATTTTTGTAAAGCTTGCTTTTCCATTGTTAATTATAAATAAAAGAACTAAACTCTTTGGGGTAATAGCTATTTGCTTTTTCCACGCGGGTATTGGTATAGGGATGGGTTTATATTCATTTTCTATAGTTATGATATCCATGGAATTGTTAATATTTACTGACGGAGAGTATCAAAAATATACTAAAAAGTTAAAAGATTGGTATAAACAAATTTCGATATTATGGAAGAGTAAGATATCAAGAGTTGAAAATAAAGAATTATATAAATCAAAATGATTTTTAATTATAATTAAAAATCATTTTGTAAAAAACGAAGAGAAAATTGCTTTAGTCTTAATTATTTTGTAGTTTAAATTATTTAATATAAATCAATAATTTTAGTAGACATTAGGCCTCTTGAAGAAACGGATGTAAAGCATGTCGATAATGAAGAACGTTTTGTTAAAAGAATAGATATTTTTAGTTTAATGGATAATTATTATTGAAATATCGAAAAATTTTAATAATATGCCATTATTCTATTGAAATTTATAGGTTTAAAGGTTAAAATTTACATGAAAGTAAAAAAAAGCAAAAAAGGATGGGTTTATTAATGAAAAAGAAATTTAAATTCGCAGCATTATCTTGTGCACTTGGACTAGGTCTAGTCGGAACAACATTATTTTCTTCACAAGCCTCAGCTAGTTCTTTAGATACTAAAGTTGTATCTTTAGAAAATTCTAGTCAAGAGCCAACTGTAGAATATGGTAAAACTTCAGGGCTACTTAAATTTGGACAAAAAGCTTGGGTTTATGGTACGGAAGCAGCTAAATTTTATGCAAAAGACGTTGCTCAAATGTATCTTGATAATGGTGGGCTTGCTCCAGCTAATGAATTCAAAGGAAATGCTGATATCATTTTTGATCAGAAGTAATGTAATAGAAGATGTTCTAATTAATTTAGAACATCTTTTTTATTTTATAATATTTCCTTTTTTTCAAAAAAAAGGTTGATTATATTTGCTATTTTCAATATAATGAAAAATGTCAGATATTTCTATATATTAGGAGGACTAAATATGAATATACCAAAAAATTCAAAATCATGCACTGAACAAAAATTAGAAAGTTTAAAATTACAAAAATTAACGCCAACAGAAATGGAAAATATTAATGGTGGTGATGGATTTATCAATTGGAAGCAGGCACGGAAAAATGCTATTAGATTAAGAAGAAAATTTGGTATTTAAAATAGGTATATTAAGATTAGCATGAAGTGAAATTATAGATAAATATACTTTGTGTGTAGTAGCGGCTGAAAAGGTCAAATAAAAAAGCTATTGGAGTTACTGATTCTAATAATTTAAATTTAAACAGATTTAACCGATGATTTGCACATTTAATAAAGTTATAATAGGGTTCTATTTTTTATTTACTATATTTTCTATGTAATAAATAAAAAATTATACTCTATCAGGAGTCCCATTGGATGATTATCCTCTGTATTTATTTGATAATGTTTTGTGAAGAATTAAAAAGGGAGAAGAATAATAAAAATTCTTCCTCTTTTATTTATTTTCAAAACTAACCTGAAAAATGGTGATGATAATAAAAATATTCATAGTTTTTAATTGGGATAAAATACTTTAAAATCTTAGAATCATTTCACAATATAATTTAGAGTTATTTAAAGTTAAAACTTTAAATAACTCTAAATTATAATACTGATTCTTACTCATGTTGCGGTTTTGAGGTAAAATTTAACTTTTTTGTTATGATTATATAAAAGAGGTTTCTTTAAAATAATGAAAAAGAAATCTTTATACACGCAGTAAATAATTTTACTATAGAGAATTTTAATCCGTATAAAACCTCATTATTTACAGGTTTAAGCGGTATATTATATTTTCTTCAAAGATTAGAAAATAGTAAGATGAATAGTATTTTATACTTTAATTACTAAAACAGGTGATACATATGATAAAAAAGAGGGTTAAATTTATTCCTCAAATGACATCTTATGATTGTGGCCCTAGTTGCCTTGCTATGATTTTGCATTATTATGGATTATCCATTAAGCCTTCAGACATTAGAAAAAATAAAATAGTGAATAAAAACACAGCATGGAGTTTGTTAGATATTAAAAAGGTTAGTGATTCGTATGGTTTTTCAACGAATGCTTACAGAATAGATAATATTAATGATTTACAAATGATAAATAAACCAGTAATAGCATTTTGGGGGCTAAATCATTTCGTTATAATTGAAAAAGTTAAGAAGAATAGGTTCTATATCGTTGATCCTAAGGCTGGTCCTATGATTATTGATGAAAAGAGTTTTAAAGAGATGTTTTGTAACTACATCTTACTTATTGAAAGTACAGCAGATGTAAAAGTAAGTAATAAATCGAATGAAAAATATCTTCTATTTAAATACATGCATCATTTTTTATCACTTAATCAAATTATTATGTTGGGGTTACTATCCTTATTAGCACAAATTTCTTTATTTTCTTTTCCATTCATTCTAAAAGAACTTATGGATATATTGGACACCTCAAAAGAATTGAATATAAAATACTTTTTAATTATAATAAGTGGTTTAGTAGTTGCTATAGGAATTAAATCTTTGAGTTCAATTGTTACGATTAAGTTTCAAAAAGATATTGATCGAAAGGGTACGACAAAGGTTTTTGAACATATATTTAATATTCCTATAGAGAATATTACAACACGCCATGTTGGAGATTTAAATGTAAGAATTTCGGGTTTAGAAGAAATTAGGAGTTATATTCTAGATGATCTAATTCAAATGTTAGTATCAATATTCGTTATAATACCTATGCTTGTTTATCTTTTATATAGTGAACCTTTATACACTGGAATACTTATATTCTTTATCCTCTGTTCTCTATTTATAAATATTTCTTTAGGAAAATCCCTATTTAATTCTCATTTAGTAGAAAAGTATTACTTAGGAGAACATCAAGGGAAAATAAATGAATCTTTAAAGGCAATGTATTATGTTAAGGCAACAGGGATTTTTTCAAGAATTAAAAATGTATGGCAAAAAGATTATGATAAATATTTAGATATAGTACATAAGCGAACTTTAAAACAACACGCTTTAGAGTCATTTAATGGTTCCCTATCCACAATATTCATTATCATACTGCTTGCTATAGGTTTCTATGATTATAGTAGAGGACAAGGGGATTTAACCAAAATATTCTTTTTTATTGCTATTTCAAGTATTATATTCTCACCCGTTACAACCATTATCGGATCAGTTTTGAATTGGAATGCAATTAAACCTCTATTATTAAGAATTTTAGATGTATTAGATGAAGATTCAGAAAATGATGGGTTAAACACCGAGAAAAAATCCATAACAGGTGCAATTCAATTTAATAATATCTCTTTTAGCTTTAATAATAAACTTATTTTAAGCGATTTAAATTTAGATATTAATAAGCATGAAAGTATTGCAATCACTGGAAAAAGTGGTAGTGGTAAATCTACTTTAGCTAATTTGCTATTAAAAATACATACTCCAGATAAAGGGGATATTTTAATAGATGGACAAGATATTAAAGAATGGAAAAATGACGAATTAAGAAAAAATATCGGATTAATGACTCAAGATGGCGTTCTCTTTCGAGGGAGTCTTTCGGAAAATTTAGCTTATTTTGACATTGGATATGATCCTTTGAAAATACAAGATTCTATTCAAAAATTAAATCTGAATAATTATCTTCAATTTCAAAGTATAAACGATATTGCTATATCCGAAGGAGGAACAAATTTATCGGGTGGACAAAGACAAAGATTAGCTATGTTACGTTTATTCATGAAAGAATACCCTATTTTAATTTTAGATGAACCTACTAATCATTTAGATAGGCAAACAGCAGATACTATAATTGAGAATTTATTTCATATTCCTTCAACTAAAATTATTATTACTCATGATGAGAAAATTTTGGAACGTGTAGACAAGGTTTATGAACTTACTGAAAGACATTTGGAGCAAAGAGATACAGATTCAAAATATAAACATGATATGACTAAATCATATATTTAGCAAAAACATAATAAGTTTTGATTATTTTTACATAATTTCAAAAAAATGATATTTGTATTAATTTAATCGTGGTATACTAATTTTATAAGAAGGAGGGATACCATGCCATATCCAGGAGTAATTAAAGCAGTTTGGAAGTATATATTTAATAGATAGAATTTGATTTTAAAATAACCCAAAAAAGGGCTATTTTAAATTTGTTTTTTTACAAATCTACCCATCTCTTAAGGGAGGGGATTTCCCGCCCAGAGAATCTGTTGTGGATTTGAAATAAAGTTTGATCAAAAACATCATACAAACTACATTCTATGGTAAATAAAAAGAATCCATTTTGAAAAAAGATTGAACAAAATGGATTCTTTCTTTGTGATTGGGTGTTTAGTTTTTATAAACAGTCCCACTTTATTTTAAACCAATAGCATATTAAACAATTCCCTCAGGAATGATATATTCATCACAAAAGTAATTATGATATTGAGCTATCCATTCATATTTAGAGTAGAGCTTACTATCATTCTGGTGCAAAATATTTGAAGTATATGAAAATGGTCTATCAAATTTTATTCCAAACCAACACCAGCAGCATAGCGTTATATTGTTGGTTTTTTATTTATGTATTTAGTGTAGACCTAGATTTTAAGTCGCGATGATTCTATGAAAATTGTGATATTTTGTCGCTTTCATTATGATGATTTAAATATATTTCACATTGATAATAAAGACACCTAAATCATAACCTGTTTTTAATATAGTTATAGCTGAAATTATAGTTAACGGATATTTAATAAATGGATTATTTAGGAATTCTTTTGTTTTTTTCATGTTGTAATCCTCCAGTAATTGATAATCTTAGTTTAAATATTATCATGAATATGCATATAATGATTGATAATTATTATATTTAACTTTGATCAAATATAATGTGAAAAAAGGTAATTTAAATAAGGTTGGTATAGCGCTATGTTAATTTTGGCTTGATTCTATTTTTATCATTTGAACTTGAAAGATATCGCAGTCCTTTATTCCCAGGACACGCATTTCTTCTTTAAATGAATGCTAGGATTCGGTTTTAATAGAATTAGTAGTTTTATCTAGTAGCGTATACTCATGTACGTAATATGATTTTTCATTTTATTCATTGTATTTTCTCCAATCCTCCTTAAAATAATTGAAAAACTGTAGTTATATAAAAATTACATATTAAATGATGGTTTTTAATCTGTTTTTGGTTGGTGTTTCCTATAATAATAAATCGTAATATCTTTTTAAAAATATTACGATTTAAAGCTGATTTACTGCATGATTTGTTCAGAAGTGTTTTTCTGTTGGATCATTCTAAATATAAAGTTGTTTCTGAAATGTTGGGCAGAAATTCCCTTTCGAAGATTGGCACATTTTACTTCTAAACGGATCATTTTTTGTACAGAGATTTCAGTTAAATATTTTGGTGCATCATCGTCATAGCTCCAATGGTATGTTCTACGAGTAAAGTCAAAAGCAACAAATAATGGATTGCTGCTGTGATAATTAGGACGAACAGGATCAGGGATGGTTTTATAATAATCATATAAATGTAATTTGTCTTCTTCTTTCAAATGGATGATACGATTTATTTTTGAGTCTTCCGAAAACAATACGTAGTCTAGGAGTAATATAATGATAGAAACATTTCGTTTTAAGAGCATGGGGCGTATGGATTGTTATTTTTCTGTCAGTCCCTCAAATGAAGCAACTATTTGTTTTAGACGTTTCTCTTCTTGGGAAAAAATGAAATCTTCTCTACGCAATGCTCGATTAGGTGGATCTATGTGTATAACGCCTTCAATCGGACTTGGTAAATCTGAGTATTCGTATAATCTGTTTAAAACAATATATATACGGTGTACAGTTTTTTCGAAGTATTGATGTTCGGCTTTTAAATAGTCAAAAAATACTTCGAAATCTTTTTTCTGTAGTGATTCCCATACATTATCGTTAGTGAACCTTTTTGATTGGTGCAGCCATTGAATGAAACTTTGCACATCGTAGATATATCGTTTGATCGTAGAAGGCTTTCTTCCTTTGTTTGATAAATAAGAAGAGAAGCCTTGTATTGTATTTTGGGTCTCTTTTGTAGTCATACTATATTTGTCACTCCTTATCCTCATACCTTTTGACTACTCTATAAAATGTAGGACTTGTCATATTACACTTTTTCATTGCGTATAGCGCTGTGACCTTTCCATCTTTCCAATCGTTATATGCATCGATAAATTCCTGTGTTATTTCAGTTTTGGGTCTACCCAAATGCTTTCCTTTTTTCTTTGCAGCTTCAATACCCTCACGTTGACGAGTCTTTATTTTTGTTCGTTCTTCTTCAGCAAGCCAGGACAAGATTTGAAGTACCAAATCAGTAATAAGATTTCCTAAACTATCTTTATATTGAGTTGTATCTAGAAGTGGCATGTCTAATACGACAATATGAGCTTGTATATTTTGGGTAATATCTTTCCATTCCTGAAGGATAGCTTCTTTATTTCTTCCGAAACGATCTAGGGAGTGAATATATAAAATATCATCTTTTCTTAACATGCGTTTTACAAGTTGGTATTGTTCACGGTTAAAGTCTCTTCCGCTTTGTTTATCGACAAAAATATCTCGTTCGTCCGTGATGAGTTGTTTCATTGCGTCGAGCTGTCGATCTTCATTTTGTTCTTTGCTACTAACCCTTATATATCCGAATTTTCTTGTATTCAAAATAAATAGACATCCCTTCAAAAAATATTCCTGATAAAATTATAACAAAAATACTTCAAAAGGTATAATATATTATTTAGTACTTCAAAAATGTATTTTTTAACGTTTTGAAGCACTGAATTTAATAGAGTTTACTATGCATCAAAAGGTGTACCTTTTGAGACTACCAAAATATGTTTTGATTTTAAAATGAGATTCATGACATATTTAAAGCTGTTCTGGTGCAAAAACTTTGAAATATATGAAAATAGTCTATCAAACTTGGATATACTGATACTATTACTCTAAAAAGGTGTGTGATTGGTATGGAAAAGAAAAATTGGTTCAAATGGAAGCACTATCAGCCTGATATTATCTTATTAACGGTAAGATGGTACCTACGGTACAACCTAAGTTTTCGTGATTTGGTGGAAATGATGGAGGAACGTGGTTTATCCATTTCTCATACAACGATTATGCGTTGGATTCATCAGTATGGTCCTAAACCTCAAACAAATAAATGACTCTTGGAGAGTCGATGAAACATATATCAAAGTAACAGGTCAATGGATGTACCTGTATCGTGCTGTTGATTCGAACGGAAACACAATCGATTTTTGCCTAAGTAAAACAAGAGATCATAAGGCTGCAAAGCGCTTTTTCAAGAAAGCTTTGCGGTCTTTTCATGTTTCAAAGCTACGTATGATAACAGTCGATAAGAACTCAGCTTATCCTATAGTACTTGAATAACATAGTAAAACAAGATCATCGCTTTATAAAGAAGCGAATCTGTCCTACGCTAGGTCTTAAAACTTTTGACACAGCTACATCCATTCTTTCTGGAGTAGAAGCCATGCATATGATTAAAAAAGAACAGATTGCTTTACGGAACCAGTCTGTCCAAAATCAAAAAGAATTCATCCATCAATTGTTTGGGCTTGCAAAATAAGATACGATTCCGTTAGGAATTATATGTGCTTTATTCTCTTTTGTTCTATTTTTGCACCAGAACCGAAAATAGCACCTAAATTTTAGGTGGTTAAATAATATATAGTTCTTTATTTAGTATATTTATATAGTGAGTTATCTAATTATTTTATTATTTTGGATTTTTTTCTAAAAACACCTTTTTTTTTTGAATATTTAATGATATATTATTTCTAGACAATGTTGTGGTAAAATATTGAATTTATAACATCATTTTCAAAAAATAAAAAGGTAGGGATTGAAATGGAAACTGAAAAATATTTACAAGTTGTAGAAGATGAAGAGCTTGAACAATTAGTTGGTGGTGCAGGACCTGGTTGGGTTGAAACTTTAACTAAAGATTGTCCTTGGAAGCAACCTGCAGCATGTGTCATAATTATGGGACAAAAAATTTGTAAAAAATGCTACTAATAGTTAAAGAGAGTAAGGCGAAAGGCCTTACTCTCTTTAATGATAACGAATTTCTAACTATTTCTCCTACCTATAAAAAGAAGAGGTTATTATGAAAAATAATTCATATGGAATTTTGAATACAATAGATAATGGGTCACATTCTTTGGTAACAAAAGAATACCTAGAAAAAAATTTTGTTATCTTTTTAGAGGATTTTTCATGTAATGATGTTATTAAGAATGATGAAAGCTATAACTTTCAAAATATAATACAAACATATTTAGTATTCTTTGAAAATATGATAATAAATAAAATTGATTTTTTTGGTAATTTCGAGACGGTTTCCAAATCGATAATGTTTGATTTAGAAAAAAGACTATATCAAGTATTAAGGCCATCCTTAATTGTATACATAAATAAACTTAGAGTAGAAAAAGCTTTAATAGGAATTGATACCAATGAAGAATACAAGTATTTTACAAATAATTTCTTTCATTTTAAAAAATTTCATATGAATTTTTTTAGAATGTTACCTTTATTAAGTGAAAAGATTTTTACAATAATTGAAAATGAAATAAATTATATAATATGGTTACAAGGAGCTCTTGAAAAAGATCAAAAAGAAATTCATAAAATGTCGGGTTTTAATATTATGCATGTAGAAAAAGTTATTAACCTAGGTGATTATCATAATAATGGAAGGAGAACAATACTTTTAGAAGATAAATTTAATAATAAGGTAATTTTAAAACCAGTTGATTTGACAAATTCTATTCTATATCATAGTTTAATTAATCAACTGAATAAGGATTTAAATACAGATATCTTTATTCCACAAGTAGTTAATAAAAATAATTATGGATATATGGAATATATTAATCATGAATCATGTGAATCTAATGAGCAAATTAAAGGTTATTATTATAATTTAGGTGTAGTGCTTTCTGTAATATATTTGATTAATGGAAGTGACATACATAATGAAAATATCATCGCTAAACAAACCTCGCCAGTCATAATTGATTTTGAGACATTAGGAAGTACATTAAATCCAAGTATCACTGAAAAAACTAGTAGTTTTAAATTATCTAATTCAGTATTAAATTCTAGAATGTTACCCATAAGATTTAGTGAAGGTAGAGAGGTAATAAGAGATTACAGTGCAATTGGGAGAGTAATGAAAACTTTAGTAAAAAAAATTAAAATAAAAAATGAATTTACATCGAACCCAATTGAAATTAGAGAAGAGACAATAGTAGAAGATACAGTTCAGAATTTACCGTTTTTTTACGATGATATATATGAGTATGATAATTATATAAAAGATATTATTAAAGGTTTTGAGGATGCGTATAACGGAGCCTTAAAAAATAAAGAAGAATACATGCATATATTGAAAAGTAGTGTTTCTAAATGGAATTATCGAAAAGTATATCGAAATACAAAAATCTATACTCTTTTATTAGATAGACTAAATGTTCCGGATTTATTAGAGAATAAATTAAAGACTATAAAATATTTGCGAAATATTCTTGAAAAAAACACCTACTTGGCTACTAGGAAAGATATTATTCAAAAAGAGATAGAGGCACTATTATCCTATGATGTTCCATATTTCTCTAATAAGTATGAATGGGAGTCTTGCGAGACTTTTTCAAATAATGAAATAGATCTAGAAATGAAATTCGAAAAAATTTCATATGCTGACTTTTTATTACAAAGAAAAATTATAGAAATGTCCCTTTCTAATCAAAATGATAATCTAGATCAGCTGAATACAGTAAAGGAAACAATTAATTTTCAAACTAATTTATCTACAAATAAAATAAAGGAAGCACTTACAGGGAAAATCCTTGATGGTAGTTATATATCAAAAGATGGAGATGTAGATTTTATTGGATTAAAAACAAATTGGCAAGGTGAGCTTGAGATAAACCATTTGAATAATGGAATATATGATGGATTATTGGGAATAAGTTCATTATTGAGAAATAATGCTGATCCTAATCACATTGAAATTATAAATAAACTCGAACAAAAAGCCTTGCAAGAAATACTAAACAAAAATAAAAATAATTATGGTTTTGTAAATGGTTCTAATGCCATTATTTCTTACTATTTAACGAATTTACCATATATAACCCCTCTTAATGAAAAGGTGATATTACAAATATTTATGGATATCAACTCGGATATCGAAAAAGACGAATATAAAGATAATACTTTTGATATATTAGGGGGTTCAGCTGGTCTAATTTTAACTGCAGTTAAGTTCTATCAAATTAACCCTAAGTATAAAATTTTGCTTAAAGTGGCTGAAAATCTCGGCGACTACATTGTAAATAATATGCAAACACATAATGAATTTGTATATTGGAAAGCTCACGATACTCTAAATTTAGAAGATTCATTAAAGGGGTTTGTTCATGGATTATCAGGACAACTTCTCGCATTTTATAAGTTAAAAGACATATTAAAAACCAATAAGTACGATAGGGTAATACATTGTATACATAAAAGTGAGAAAATGAGTATGAATGAATATAATTATACAGATAGTTGGTGTAAAGGGTTTAGTGGAATGGGAATATCAAGAATTAAAATTTTAGAATTATATCAAAATGAAGATATACAATCAGATTTAATCTTTTTTAAAAATCAAATCTTAAGTACATTATATGAAAATAGTGATTATTGTTTATGTCATGGTTTAATGGGGAAACTAGACTTTTTATTGGAGTTAGAAAATAGAGGAATGCTAGAGCGAAATGAAAAACAAATTGTTATGAAAGTAACAAATAACTTTTTGAATAATTTTGCTATAGAAGATTTTAATCCTCATAAAATCGCATTATTTACAGGTTTAGGAAGTATTTTGTATTTTTTACAAAGGTTAGAGAATGATAAACTAAATAGCATTTTATACTTTAATGCCTAGAATAGGTGATAAATATGTTAAGAAAGAAAATTAAGTTTATACCGCAAATGACATCTTTTGATTGTGGACCTAGTTGTCTTGCAATGATTATGCATTATTATGGTTTAGCAGTACAGGCTTCAGAAATTAGAAATAGTAAAATTATTAATAAAAAATCAGCATGGAGTTTGTTAGATATTAAAAAAGTTAGTGAATCGTATGAACTCTCTGCAACTGCATATAGGATAGAAAATATAAGTGATTTGCAAAGGATACAAAAGCCAATGATAGCATTTTGGGGGTTTAATCACTTTGTAATTATTGAAAGGGTTAAAGAGAATAAATTTTATATTGTAGATCCTAAGGCGGGGCCAATGGTAATCGATATAAGAAGTTTTGAAGAGATGTTCTGTAACTATATCTTAGTAATGGAAAAGAAAGAGAACATACAGCCAAATGTTAAAAGAAATGAAAAACATATACTACTTAGATATATTGATCATTTTGTATCTCCTAGTCAGATTATTTTACTAGCACTATTAGCATTGTTAGCACAAATCTCATTTTTTGCTTTCCCCTTTATTTTTAAAAATTTTATGGATATTTTGAATGCTTCAAAGCAAGTGGATGTAAGATATCTTTTAATTATATTGGGTAGTTTAATAGTAGTTATAGGGATAAAATCTATAACTACTATTATAAAAGTAAAATTTCAAAAAGAAATTGATAGAAAAAGTACAACAAAAGTCTTTGAACATATGTTTAATATCCCCATAGAAAAGATTACTACACGTCATGTAGGGGATTTAAATGTAAGAATTATGAGTCTAGAGTCAATACGAGGATATATTTTAGATGATCTAATTGAAATGATTATATCAATAGTAGTTATCATTCCATTATTGATGTATCTATTATATACGGAGACTTTTTATACTTTAATATTGATATTTTTTATTGCTAGTTCCCTATTTATCAATATTTTCTTAGGGAAATTTATATATAATGCTAATTTAGTAGAAAATTATTACCTAGGAGAACATAGAGGGAAAATTAATGAATCATTAAAAGCAATGTATTATGTAAAGGCCACAGGGATTTTTTCTAGAATTAAATCTGTATGGCAAAAAGATTATAATAAATATCTAGATACGGTACATAAACGAGCGCTAAAACAAAATGCTTTAGAATCATTTAATGGTTCCCTATCGACAATTTTTATTATCATAATGCTTGCTGTAGGATTTTATAATTTTAGTAAAGGAGAAGGGAATCTAAGCAATATTTTTTTCTTCATTGCTATAGCTAGTATTATATTTTCTCCGGTTTCAACAATTATAGGATCAATCTTAAATTGGAATTCAATTAAACCACTTTTATTAAGAACCTTAGACATCTTGGATGAGGACTTAGAAAAAGATGAATCGGATACTAAAGTAAACATTCTTAGAGGCTCAATTCAATTCAATAATATCTCTTTTAGTTTTGATGACAAAAAAATTATAGAAAACTTAAGTTTGAACATTAAAAATAACGAAAGTATTGCTATTGTTGGAGAAAGTGGCAGCGGTAAATCCACTTTGGCTAACTTATTATTAAAAATGCATACTCCCGATAAGGGTAATATATTTATAGACGATAGAGATATTAAATATTGGAACAGTGAGGAATTAAGAAAAAAGATAGGACTAATGACTCAGGATGGAGTTCTATTTAGAGGAAATCTATCTGAGAATTTATCTTACTTTGATATAAATTACGACCCTTCAAAAATTCAGGATTCTATAGATAAACTAAATCTAAGTAATTATATTCAATTTCAAAGTATAAATGATATTTTTATATCTGAGGGAGGAACAAATTTATCCGGTGGCCAAAGACAAAGGTTAGCTATGTTACGCCTGTTCATGAAAGAATATCCGATTCTTATTTTAGATGAACCAACTAACCATTTGGATAGAGAAACGGCAAATACTGTTATTGAAAATATATTTGCCATACCATCCACTAAGATTATTATCACTCATGACGAAAATATTTTAGAGCGTGTAGATAGAGTTTATGAACTTACTGATAAAAAATTAGAACAACGAGAAATATCTTCTAAATCCAGATTGCAAACATTAGGTAAAGGATAAATAGATATTTAATAAATCAAGAATTTAACGAATTTCCCGAAAGAATTCTCCTTCCTCAAGCGTGTGAAGGGCGTAGCCTAACGGTAGGTGGGAGATGAATTTCGGTTTGGCGTAGCCAAAAGGTTTTCCTTTTTATTTTGCCTCTGATATAATCAGTCTTATAAATTATAAAGGCTGGTATATAAATGAAATTAGATAGTAATAACCATTCAGTATTCTTGTTGTATTATCACCTTGTGTTGGTCGTGAAATACAGAAGAAATGTGTTTGATGATGATATGTCAGACTATGCAAAAGATATGTTTGTTCGACTATCTGAAAACTATAACATCACATTAGTTGAATGGAATCATGATGTAGACCATGTTCATATTTTGTTCAAGGCACACCCTAATACAGAAATGACAAAATTCATCAATGCTTATAAAAGTGCAAGTTCTCGACTTATTAAAAGAGACTTTCCACAAGTGAAAAAGAAACTTTGGAAAGAGATGTTTTGGTCAAGAAGTTTTTGCTTGCTAACTACTGGTGGTTCGCCAATAGACGTAGTAAAAACATATATTGAAAATCAAAGTGAAAAGTGAGGTGAAATGATATGACAAAGCAGAATAAAGCATATAAATTCCGTTTGTATCCAACAGAAGACCAAGCACATCTTATGCGTAAAACCTTCGGTTGTGTACGTTTCGTGTATAACAGAATGTTAGCTGAACGGAAAGAAGCGTATGAAAAACATAAAGATGATAAGGATCAACTAAAGAAACAAAAGCTTCCCACTCCTGCAAAATACAAAGCAGAATTTGAGTGGTTAAAAGAAGTTGATTCATTAGCTTTGGCAAATGCTCAACTAAACTTGCAAACTGCCTATAAAAATTTCTTTAGTGGTCAAAATGACTTCCCAACATTCAAAAGCAAAAAAGACAGAAAGTCTTATACAACGAATGTAGTGAACGGAAATATTATATTGCTTAACGGTCATATCAAATTGCCAAAACTGAAAATGGTACGTATCAAACAGCATAGAGAAATACCACAAGACCATATAATCAAGTCATGTACGATTTCTATGACACCTACTGGTAAATACTATGTGTCCATTTTGACTGAATACGAAAAAGAGATCGTACAAAAAGAAGTAGAAACAGTTGTTGGATTAGACTTTGCGATGGATCAATTATACGTCAGTTCTGAGGATGAGAGAGCCAATTATCCTAAGTTCTATCGTGAAATGTTAGACCGATTAGCAAATGCTCAACGAGTATTATCAAGACGTACAAAAGGTTCAGGGCGTTGGAATAAACAACGTATCCGTGTAGCTAAGCTGCATGAAAAAGTAGCGAACCAACGTAAGAACTTCCTTCATCATAAGTCTAAAGAGTTAGCTACTCATTTTGATGTTGTAGCTATTGAAGATCTAAATATGAAAGGAATGTCACAAGCACTTCATTTTGGGAAAAGTGTCGCTGATAATGGTTGGGGTATGTTCACTTCTTTCTTAGCTTATAAACTAAATGAACAAGGAAAACAGCTTGTGAAAATAGACAAATGGTTTCCTTCCACAAAAGCATGTAGCAGTTGTGGAAATGTGAAAAATATGTCATTGTCTGAGTGAGTCTATTCTTGTATATGCGGTGTAAATCTCCATAGAGATTATAACGCAGCTATCAATATCAAAAATGAAGCAATACGCCTATTAGCGTTAGCATAGATAGCAATAAAATAACCCTTGGAACAAGGGAGTTAGCTCGGCTGTCTTAGGACGAATTCGTTAGCTACCAAAAGTAACGACTAACCGAGAAGCCCCCACTTCAAACAGTCCGTTAGGACGTTAAGTGGCGGGTAGTTCACTAGGTACTTAATTTTATTTGGGAATGAGAAAGTGAGGAACAAAATGAAATTAGCAATTCAAGCTAAAAATTTAACAAAGTCTTTTGAAAATCAATCCATTGTAAGGGATTTAAACTTATCTGTTCCTGAAGGAAGTTTATATGCTTTTATTGGACCAAATGGTGCAGGAAAAACAACAACTATGCGAATGTTATTAGGATTAATTCCATTAGATAAAGGAACGATATTATTTAATAATAAAGATATTAAAGAATGGAAAGAAGAATTATTTGAAAATGTGGGTTGTTTTATTGATTCACCTACCTATTACCCTAATTTAACAGCATATGAAAATTTAGCCTATGTACAAAAAATGATCAATAAACCTTTAGATGAAATAGATAGAGTATTAAAAACTACAGGAATATATAAAGCAAAAGATAAAAAAGTTAAAGATTTTTCTTTGGGAATGAAACAAAGGCTAGGTATTTCCTTTGCTATTCTTAATAATCCTAAAATACTAATTCTTGACGAGCCGACAAATGGATTAGACCCAGAGGGAGTACACGAGATAAGGCGTTTATTACTTCATTTAGTAAAAAATGAGGGGAAGACTATATTTATTTCTAGTCATAATTTAGCTGAAATTGAAATGATAGCAGATCACATAGCGTTACTACATAAGGGTAGCTTACTCTATGAAGGGAATTTAAACAGTATTATTACTTCTGGAGAATATATTGTTCATGTTAATGATACTGCTGCCACAGAGAGGATTTTAAATACAGAGGGTATACCTTATAGTATAGAAAAAGAAGGGGTATTCAAAATAATAGTAGATCAAGATAGTGTTCCTAATTTAACCAGAATAATAATTAAAAATGATATAGATATTTTTGAAGTTAGCCCTAAAAAGCCAACATTAGAGGAAGTATTTTTATCTTTAACTAAACAAAAGGAGTTACTATAATAATGCAATTTATCTTTAAAAGTGTAAATAGTGAGATGAGGAAAATTGGTGGGAGAAAATTATTATTAATTTCTTTGTTTTTCTCATTATTATCAAGCTTTTTGTGTATAAGTTATTTTATTTTTAACAAGAATAATCCCGACATGTTTCAATCTACAAATCTTATAGCAATTACAGTAAACTTTAATACACTAACGTTAAGTATTTTTTCTGCTTGTATGTGGTATTTTATCATTTCTTCTGAAAATAAATATGGTACTTGGGCCATTATTTATACAAAGCCCATTTCGAAATTCAAGTTATTGGTAGCTAAAAATTTATTGTTTATACTGTTCTATTTGATCTTTAATATTTTGAATTTTTCGGTTATGGGCATCTATACTTTTATAAATGGATATGAAATATCAATACTTTATTTTTTAAAAATGTTGATACTTTGTACTATTTTATCTTTAGCAATACCATATTCTCAATTGCTTTTTCACTTAATTATAAAAAAGGGTATTCTTGCGGCATCCTTGTCAGTAATTTGGATATTTTTTATCGTAACATATGGATTATTCCCTTTAATATTTACAAAGACATTTCCAATATTTTATGCATTGAATATAGTAAGTGACGTAATGTTTAAAGAAACAACTATTTTATTATATCTTGCAAGTTCTTCAATATATATTTTAGGAATTATGTTATTGACTGTGAGTTTTAAATATTATACATATGAATAATAAAGGGTGAAATAAGTGGGTATTTTAGGTGAATATAAAAAAAGTCTTCATAATGGATTGTATATCCTGTTACTAGTATTTCTGTTGGTACCAATTAGTTTTCAAGTTTTTCTAACTGTATCGCCTCAATTAAATGATGGCGCTTTCATGCATATAGCGATTCTGAGCCTTTTTTGTAGGTTATTTTTACCTATTGCGATAGGTCTATTAGTGTCATTTTCTTTTGTAAACGAATTCAGAAGAAAAGGATACATGTCTGCTATTTATCATGGGATCACTTTAAAAACTATATTAAGTAATAAGTTTTTCTTTTGCTTAATATTTACTTTTTGTTATTTAATATGTGCTTTAATCATAACTAGTATACCTATAGTATTAACGGTTGATAATCTAGGGACTGTTTATCAAAGTTTAAGTTTTTCTATACTTTTTCTGGTAATTAGCTCTTTAATTATTGTGAATCTACATTTTTTAATAAATATAATATTTTATAAAATCCCGTTACTTTCATTATTAGTAGGGGTTATAGGTGGACTTGGTAGCTTTTTTATCTCTCATACAAACTATTGGATACTATTCCCTTGGTCATATCCAATTATGAGTCTTTATTTTGATAGCATTGAACCAAAACAATTATATATTATTCTCATTGTATATCTATTATCATTACTAGGTTGTATATTTATTATTAAAAAATCAATAAGATGGAATTAAAGTTACTTGGCAAATGACTTCACCTAAGGAATTGAGTCTCGTACACTCAATTCTTTTTTTATGTTATAAAAAAGGAGATCATTTGTCAAAAAGCATTTGCTATAGAATAGCAAATGCTTTTTGTTGAACTTGAATTGAACACTTTCAGAAAGTATTTATATTGTTTGCCTTTTTCTCTTGAAAAATTGTACCCTCAATTATTAATTTTAACATAGAATATAGAAAATGTAGCGTTTCAATATCAAAAAACCCATTGGTTTTATATGGATTATTTCTTTATAATAATGAGAGGTAGTTCCCGAATGTAAATAGGCTCTCATGCAAGAAAAGCAAGAGAGCCTATCTACATAAAAAAAGATTGGATATTTGCCAATCTTTTTCGTGTAAGGGATTTAATGACAGCTTGTTACTACAACTCGTTTTTATTTTAAAACAATTAACCAGAAAATTCAATCTAACGTTTTTTCTCAATATGGCTTTTCATATTTTTGAATTATAATATAATTAATTCTTTTTATTTCTATATCTGTCTCTTATCTTCCTGTTGGGAATCCTTAGTATAAGGATTCTTTTTTTGTTCTAATTTTGTAATCTAATCTATATCTGTTCATTGCTTTATAGATTAAAAGGTCTAATTTTTGACTAACACTAATTACTTTTTGATGTCTAAAACCATATGTTTTTACAAGATACTCCAATTCTTTTTTTTTATCTTCTATCATCTCATGTAGTAATTTCATATCCACTTTTTCTTTTAAACTCCTTTATACATAGTATGATGAAAAAACTGTATTTAAAAAATGCAAACAAAAAAACAAGACTGAAACCAGCCTTGCCTTAAAGGAAAAAACTAACTCTTATATCTAAGAGTACATTATGTATGGAAAATTTTGAATTATATATGCCTAAAAAAGGATAAAAAGGTTATAATTGTAAGATTTTGAAAGTTTGTTATTCTATAAAGAAACAGTTGATATCGCTTGTTTATAAAGGAACATTTGCTTTCCATTGCTTAAAATTAGTACCGAAAATTTATCAACAGCGATAATTTTTCCAGGTACCCTGACACCGTTTATTAGAAAAACCGTCACTTCTTTTTTTTCTTCTATTAACTTTTCATAAAACTTCTCTTGTGTATACATCATTTTGATGGTTGCAACTCCTCTCCTTTTTCGGAACGGTTCATAGCTTCTAAGAATACATATTCTTTTACTGTTAGCTCAACCGTTGGGCAATATTCAACCTTTGATAATTCGTGAAATAGAGAAAGGTTTTTGTGTAGTTTTTGAATCATTTCATCTAAAGTGATTTCTCCTACACCATACTCAATTACTGAATTTAAAAATACGTCTACATCTATTAAACTTGGTTCAATTAGGGAAACAATCTCTTGTACCTTTGGTAAAATAATTGTTTCATAACGTTGTTTGAATAGTTCTAAATCCTCTGGTGCGGGTTCATTCTCACAAAGCTTTTTGAAAGATAGTACACGAATGTCATTTTGTAATGAATCAATACGCTCTTCATAAAACGCTTTGTCGAACCCTTCTTTGTCAGCAACATCGTAATGAAGTTCTGTTTGTGATCTAGGCTTTTTCTTATAAGCATCCATGAGGATTTTCTCTTTTGTATTAAACATCATGATAAAAACAGTACGTTCTAGATTCATGATTTGGTTTGCTACGCTTAATGTTTCATCTAATACTTTTGCGCGTTCTTCTTCACTTAACTTTTTTATAGAGGATGGAACAAGTTTTTTGACATTCTCAAACGACTCGGAATTCATAATGTGTTGAAGAGAAAATTGAGCGACTTCTGGTAAACAAGGATCAGTTGTTTTATCCAGAAGTAACAAATCTTTAATCGTTCGCACTGTATTTTTGATTTCTTTTTGAGCTTGTCGAACTTTTTCTATGCTTCTTTCCATGTATTCTGGTTGTTTAAGACGATTGAAAATGTATTCTCTTCTTGCTTCAAAATGTTGCTGTAAAAGTGACATAGTTGTTTCCTCCTCTATTTTCTGAATTGATTTGAAATTCCTTTTATATTGTATCATTAAATTTTATGAAGTGGGACGGTAGCAAGGTTTATTTGTAAAGACAAGGTTTGGAATTGCATATCAGACAACCAACGATGCATATTCTTTACCAAAGCAATTACCAAAGTGGATATCAACCTTATAACCAAAGAATCTATCATGATAGTACTATCAAAAGAAATCATTGATTATCACATGTTTTTAGGGGATTTTGAGTTTTGTTTATAGTAGGAGAAATGGAATGAGCAAAAGGAGGGGAAACAATGAATAATTCTTATGAAATTATCGGTAATCAAATTAAATATTATTTGAGGGATGATCCAACGAGAGGCTAGAACAACATACCTAGTCCGCAATTTCGAAGTGTGAAAGAAATTACAGAATGGTGTGGAAGTTCAACAAATGAAATTATGTGTGGGTGGGATGCGCTCAATCAAAATGCAATGAGTGTAACGGATACAACAGATTTCTTATATAAGTGGATTAGTTGGTATGTGACCGAACCATTAGACAGTACAGCACAAGAAATACGAAAGTTATCAGACGAACTTGCGAGTTTCATAACACATGTACCTGTTGATACATTTGAACTCATTAAGAATAACTCTCATATGGTGTTAGATTGTATATGTTTTGTATTGGACTGGATACCAAATTTGTTAACGATATTCTTTGTTTTAGGAGGGAAAACATGCTGAATCGAAAAGAAACAATTTCTTTTCAAGCCTTTATGGACCAATCTTATAAGAAGAAAAAGCAAACAAAAATATTTAGTGTTGGCCCTATTAGTCCGTTCGCATTTTTTCATATGTCTTCACCGCTTGTTCATACGTATGTAGCCCTGGGAATAGTAGGTGGACTTACAATTGGAGCTGTTTTGTTAGAGAAATACTTAGTACGAAATGATTATGTTTTTGCATCCAATATCCTTTCTAATGGTCTATATTACGGTGTAAGAATTGGCGGGATTGGGTTTATTGGTTATGTATTTATTCGTATTTTACTCATGTTGTAAGGGGGATGGAAAATGAAAGGATGGTTAAAAAAGAAGAGATACAAATACCAGTTAGAAGAGGTATTTAAGAAAGCGAAGTTATACGATGAGCACGTTACACGAGGTGGGAAGGTCCCTATTTATCCTAAGATTCATGATGTTTACGCAGGAAAAGAAAGTGTACGGTACACTTTTACACTACCCAATGGCGTTGATCCAGCTCAAATTCATAAGAAATGGTTTTGTTTTCAGCAAATACTAGGTGAAAATCTTATGATGGAAGGTAATATTAAAAAATTTGTACTCCATGTATTTCATTCTAATGCAAGTTTACAGCCTTACGATTACAGTTATAAACAATGGCAACCATTATTAAAACAATATCGTCTTCCAATCGTGGTTGGTCGGGATCAATTTGGTAATACGATTGTGTATGATATGGTTGATTCAAACACACCACATTTACTGATTGCGGGAGAAACAGGAAGCGGAAAAAGTAGTATAGTACGTGTGATTTTAGCCACATTAATCCAACAGATGTCACCAGAGCATTTACATTTGTACCTGGGAGACTTAAAAAATTCAGAGTTTCATTTTTTAAGAAGAGTGAAGCATGTGAAGTATGTTTGCATGGAAGAACATGAAATGACGAACATGTTAGCAAAATTATGGAAAGAGGTATTGCATAGAAGAAAGGTAATGGAAAAATATGAGCTAGGTCATATTGATGAATACAATCAAATAACAAAAGATAAACCCTTACCATATATTTTTATTGCCATTGATGAAGTAGCAATGCTACAGGACGAAAAGGAATGTGTCACCATAATAGAAAAAATATCAGCTGTCGGCAGATCGCTTGGTATCTTCCTCATGCTAAGTATGCAACGTCCAGATGCAAAAATACTTGATGGCAAGTTAAAGCTCAATTTGACGGTAAGAATGGGCTTTAAATGTGCGGATTTAATTAACAGTAACATTGTAGGGACGCCTGGATCAGAAAATTTAAGTCAATCGGGCCAAATGATTTTAAAATTAGATGGTTTAAAGAAGGTGCAGGCTCCTTATTTGGCATTGGACCAAGCGAAAGAAATAATAGAACCGTATCGTTTATCTAAAGAGCAAAGTATAAAGAAGGAAGAACCAGAGCATCAAGAAGACAAAATCTTTGGGGTGTTAGATGATGCTAACGAATAGAGATAAACAAATTATAGGTCATTTACAGCAATTTAGATGTATGTCGCGTGATGATATTATTGATCTCCATTTTAGAAATGTAAAGAATGCAGTAACATGTTGTAATACTGTTACAAAGCGTTTAAGCCGCGAAGGATATATCGATGTGGATACATCACAACGTCCATATGTGTATTTTCCTTATCCAAATACAATTCGTAAAGGAAGCCAAAAGATACGTCATTTTTTAGCGATTGTAGATGTATATAAGCAGTTATTACGAACCGAAAGACCGAAGATATTTCAAGTAGAACCTAAATATAAGAAAGGTTATATGGAACCCGATATATTTACCATTTGGCATAAAAGTCCATTTTTTATAGAAGTCCAGAACTCCATTTATAATAAGGCTACGATCCAAACAAAAATCAAACGTTATGAATCGTATTTTCGTAGCATGGAATGGAAAAAAGAATCCTGGCAACCGAAACATAATATGGTATTTCCCTCACTTTTAATTCTTACTGACCTCAAATATCCGATTTCTAGTTCTAATTTTCGTATTTTTCAAGCGCCCTCTATTCAGCATTTTCTTATACAAGTACAGAAACCTAAAGACATTTCGGTTCAAATAGGTTCAGTCAAAGCAAAATTATGAAAGCACAAGATACTGTTTCTTGTGCTTTTTACATGTCCCAAAAGTCATTGATTTTGGCGTGAGGATCAATTTTTCTAATAGTATTTAATATTTTTTTCATGATTTCAGGTTTGGGGATGTAATCTGTATCTCTACATGCTTTACTGATGGTTTGAACAGAAACCTTTGACTTTTTGGATAGTTCCTGTTGTTCAATTCCTTGCCGATCTAACCATCTTTTTAATTTAGTCCTATTTTTGCGGAAAAACATTTATCTCACTCTCCTGTCTTTAATTTTTTATTTACAATTATGGACAGGAAGTTAAATTCATATACAATTCAATTCAACTTAAACTTAAGTAAGATACAAGAGAACGAGATTCATAGAGTATTTGCACGAACGATTTATTGATAATTTCACTTGGAATGAGGTATACATACAATGCAAAGATTTGACTTACGCATCATACAACAAATCTTTGCAAAGCACTTTCCAAAAAAAATTAAATTCGTCTATTCTTAGAGAACATGAATAAGGACAATTTTGTTTTACTCGTATAAGGTAAGTAATTAAAAATTGGATAAATAGACAGGGTTTGGACATATTACATTTTGAGTATTAACTCAAATTTGTATTGGGCGTGAAAAGATGACCGGTTTATTCGTTGTATTGGGATGCACACTTGTATTTTTTCTTGTGGCACAAATTTTTACTCCACCATCTACTTATAATCCAAACAGTGACACACAAAGGGCAAAATGCTCTAACAAATTAGAGAAAAGAGTATATGATGCATTGCGCTTTAATGGTTATTATCCGATTGTGCAATATAAAGTACCTAGTAAACGTTTTAAGTTAGATTTTGCATTTTTTTCTGCAAAGGGTTTAAAGATAGATTTAGAAATTGATGGGCCTTTTCATCGAACACCAGAAGGAACCAAACGAGACAGAAGAAGAGATAAATACATGAAAACAAATGGTTGGAAAGTGATTCGTATTACTGATATTTCTTTAAATAATGGATTTGAAAAACAAATACTTTTGTTGATAGCAACATTAAATGAATTAGGGATAGAACCTTCTAAAGAATCAGAACTTGTTTGTTAGAAGAAAAATAAAGACGTATGATGTAGTTTTTCATCATACGTCTTTATTTTTTGAAAAGATCCTAGACCAGAATCCTTGTTTTTGCTCTTGGCTGGATGCTATAAGCTTTTGTGATTTACGCATTTCATCAAAATTTTATTTTAATTGCACATATTGCAATAATAGAATTTTATTTAACGAATTCCTCGAAAGAATTCTCCTTCCTCAAGCGCGTGAAGGGCGTATCCAAAAGGCTTTGCTTTTTATTTTGCCTCTTATATAATCAGTCTTATAAAGTATAAAGTTTGGTATATCAATGAAATTAGACAGCAATAATCATTCAGTATTCTTGTTGTATTATCATCTTGTGTTGGTCGTAAAATTCAGAAGAAATGTGTTTGATGATGATATGTCAGATTATGCAAAAGACATGTTTGTTAGGTTATCCGAGAATTACAACATAACATTGGTAGAGTGGAATCATGATGTAGACCATGTTCATATTTTGTTCAAGGCACATCCGAATACAGAAATGACAAAATTCATCAATGCTTATAAAAGTGCAAGTTCTCGACTAATCAAGAGAGACTTTCCACAAATGAAAAAGAAACTTTGGAAAGAGATGTTTTGGTCAAGAAGTTTTTGCTTACTAACTACTGGTAGTTCGCCAATAGATGTAGTAAAGAAATATATTGAAAACCAAGGTGAAAAGTGAGGTGAAATGATATGACAAAGCATAATAAAGCATATAAATTTCGTTTGTATCCAACAGAAGAACAAGCATACCTTATGCGTAAAACCTTCGGTTGTGTACGTTTCGTGTATAACAGAATGTTAGCAGAACGGAAAGAAGCGTACGAAAAGTACAAAGATGACAAGGAACAACTAAAGAAACAAAAGCTTCCAACTCCTGCGAAATATAAAGCAGAATTCGAGTGGTTAAAAGAAGTTGATTCATTAGCTTTGGCAAATGCTCAACTAAACTTGCAAACTGCCTATAAGAATTTCTTTAGTGGTCAAAATGACTTCCCGACATTCAAAAGTAAAAAAGACAGAAAATCTTATAAAACGAATGTAGTAAACGGAAATATTATGTTGCTTAATGGTCATATCAAATTGCCAAAACTGAAAATGGTACGTATCAAACAGCATAGAGAAATACCATTAGACCATATAATCAAGTCATGTACGATTTCTATGACACCTACTGGTAAATACTATGTGTCGATTTTGACTGAATACGAAAAAGAGATTGTACAAAAAGAAGTAGAAACAGTTGTTGGATTAGACTTTGCGATGGATGGATTATACGTTAGTTCTGAGGATAAGAAAGCCAATTATTCTAAGTTCTACCGTGAAATGTTAGACCGATTAGCAAAGGCACAACGAGTATTAGCAAGACGCAATAAAGGTTCTCAGCGTTGGAATAAACAACGTATTCGTGTAGCTAAGTTACATGAGAAAGTAGCTAGCCAACGTAAGAATTTCCTTCATCATGAGTCTAAAGAATTGTCTACTAAATTTGATGTTGTAGCTATTGAAGACCTAAACATGAAAGGAATGTCGCAAGCACTTCATTTTGGAAAAAGTGTCGCTGACAATAGTTGGGGAATGTTCACTTCTTTTTTAGCTTATAAACTATACGAACAAGGAAAACAACTTGTGAAAATAGACAAATGGTTTCCTTCCACAAAAACATGTAGCAGTTGTGGAAATGTAAAAAATATGTCATTGTCTGAACGAGTATATTCTTGTATATGCGGTGTAAATCTCGATAGAGATTATAACGCAGCTATCAATATCAAAAATGAAGCAATACGTCTATTAGCGTTAGCATAAATAGCAATAAAATAACCTTTGGAACAAGGGAGTTAGCTCGGCTGTCTTAGGACGAATTCGTTAGCTATCAAAAGTAACGACTAACCGAGAAGCCCCCACTTCAAACAGTCCGTTAGGACGTTAAGTGGCGGGTAGTTCACCTCGTTAGCAGATTGTAACTCTTGGAGGATTTGTTGATTCGTTTTTTCTTGCTCTTGCAGTCACTTCATAAATATCTATATCAATTAAAAAATGTTTATGATTAGGGATGAATAAAAATAAATTCTATTTCTATCTCATGAGATTGCGGATTTGCATTAATAATTGGTTCATTCAAGAGTATATCACTGCTATAGCACGAGATGAATGCTATGATATAAATGGTTATTAAGGAATCAACTAAAATAATGGGAAGACAGGAAAAGGTATTCTAAGGATTGAAAAGTAATTAATTGACTAAAATTAGGGATCCCCAGAACAAGAATCAAAATTTATATGTGCTATAGAATTGATACAGGTACGCCGAATCACTAAAGCAAAGACTAATAGCAAAGACTAATAGCAAAGAATGCGAACCGTGATGGGGATTCCCTTGCAAATATTATGTGGAAATCTAGAGGTGAAAAATTCTTGCTTGCAAGCATAATAAAAAGTGTACAATGGGTATTAAGGATTAGTAAAATGATACTGTGGTAAGAGTGTAGCGATACTATAATGGAGGTGGTTGAATGGAGAGAAAAGATGATGTTGTAAGTGAAGTGTACTTAAAAACAATTGATGTCTCCCGTATCACCAATCTAGCAGAGAGTACAATCAGAAAATATAGCTTAGAACTCGAAAAACAAGGCTATGAGTTTAATAAAGATGGCGATACAAGACTGTATCATGCCGATGATGTGACAGTTTTTAATACTCTAAAAGAGATTAGAGAAAAAACTAAGGTTTCATTGAATCACGCTGTTAGCGTGTTGATGACACAGCAAACACGTGCGACACAGGGTGTAGCGCGTTCAGAAGTTGCTGTGACAAGGTCTCAGAGTGAAGAGGAGCAATACGCGCTACAATCTATATCAAGCGAAATTCGGAATTTCTTAGAAGATATAAAGACTGAATTTATAGGTTTTCGAAAAGAACTTGAAATCGAACGTCAAAGCAATGATGTATTTAAACAAGAGCTTGAAGCAGAGCGTGAAAAAAATCAGAAATTAGAAAAGAAACTTGATCTTATTATGACGGAATTAGAAAAAATCAACGCTAAAGCTGATATTTCTAACCAAGAACCCAAAAGGAAGAAATTATTTGGGATATTTTAAGTTTAGACAAAACAAAAAGAGTTGCTCATATGAGAGCAACTCTTTTTGTTTTTAGAAATCTGGGTCTTCTAAATCGTCTTCATCTAATGATCCTGTAATGTTGGTATTAGTTAGTAATTGTCCCATTTGACCTACGTCTTTTAATAAATCGTCTGCCAGAGAATTATGGGTATTCTCTTCGTTTTGCATAAGGACAGAAGATACAGGAGCCACCTGGAGATCTGAAATTGTTTGTGTAATTTGTTTTATGGCGTTCATCATTTGTTCTTGATTTTTTGAGACTTTTAGAAGTTCTTTTTTTGCATCAAAGGGCTCTTTCTGTGTTAAGTCTTGTTCAACTAATTGAATAATATAAGTTGCAAGCTTTTTGGAGCGGGCTTTTTGCTCAAGGTGATTATAAACTTCTTCGCTCATGTGATCTGTTCGAAGTCCAAAGACTGTTTGTTTCTCGGTCTTTTTAGTACGCCCCATAATGCGGCTCCTCCTTTCTGACTATACTTATTTCTCTATTTTTTGCAGCATTTCGCCGCGACTTTTTACTTCAAGACCATATAGATTTAATTTGCGTGAATCTGGTAAGAAAATATGATTTGCTTGAGCGATTTCAGCTCCATACATTTCTTCTATGACTTCATGGATGCTAGCCTCTAGTATTGGGGCAACACCACCGAAATAAACATATTTATAAACTTTATCAGCTGGTGCAGGCATTACATCTTGGATTTTTAAAATTAGAAACTTAGCAAACTCTTTTAAAGAAGAGCGAACTTTGTCTGTTAAATCTACACGCTGGCCAGTGTTTCCATCAACTAATTCCATTTTCGGCTTTTGGAAATTGTTTACTATAAATGTTTCAAATGAACGTAAATCAGAGAATTTTTCTAGGAACTTTTCTTTTCTTAATTTTTCAATATGAGATAGATAGGATAATTTGTCTATCGGTTGCATAGAATCACGGTTCTTAGGTGATTTTAAACCGGCTGGTGATAATACTAGATCAATTGTTCCACCGCCAATATCAACAAGTACGGTATCATTGTTATCAAATTGGCTTGCTTCTTCACGATCTTCTAATTCAAAATTCTTTTTAATTGCTAAACGTGCAATTTCGCCTTCGATACGACAAGTCGCTTTTTCTACAGTTATTTTTAAAGTTTTTTCCATTCCTGGAGTATGTATTGTAACTTCATGCTCTCCAGCAAATCTTTCTGCCATGGCATTTTGAGCTTCACTAAATTTGGCTGTTCGTTTAAGTAACCATATAGGTAACATTGTTTGGAAATATTCAATTTCAATTGTATTGTCATCCGATTCGCGCTGTTCATTAATAGCATGATAGAAAGAAACAGCTGATAAAAACATCACATAAGGGATAGGGCTTGTAATCTTGTCATGAAGTTTATTGACATGGTTGTTAGCTAATGCATGTTTTGCAGCTTCGTCTCCAACTAAGAAGAATCTTTCTGTGTCTTCTCCTGGAATTGTTGTTGAAATAAGTAGGCGAGATAATAATTCTTTAGGATTGGTAATGGTTGCTACAAAATGAGAGTCAGCTTCATCTTTGCTGATTTCTACAACGTTTGTAGGAGTTTCAATATAGAAACCATCAATTAAGTTCATATCAAGTGAGTTTCCAGAATCCTTATTCATCATAGTAATTTTCATTAATTATTCACTCCTTTAGTTATATTGTTAACAATATAACATTTTTTCATATCTATTGGAAGGTATTTTTCAATATTAGTTAACAAAAAGAAATCGTTATTAACCTTATATTTTTAAGGGTTTATAATGATTTATTTTTGTTATATTGTATTTATGTTAACTATAAAAAAGATTGTTAACTTTATTTTTAATTTATATGTATTCTTCACAAGATATATGTTTGTACCTTTGGGTTTTATTCGATAGAAGATTTCCTCTTATGAATTTCAGTGGAGGAATTGAATGTTTTTTGATTTCTAATTAATTTAACTATTGGGGAATATAGCACAGTTCAGTCTACAAGTATCTCCTTGCTATTAATATGTTATTTTTTATATGGTTCTCGCCAGCGTCTTGGAAAAAATACAATGGGCTGCCTATATGGACAGCTCATTTACATAATTCTCGTTGTAGGAATTAAAAGCAAACTTTTCCCATCCAAAAGAGGTTTATTCTTTAAACAGTTGCTTAATTTTGATCAGCAATTGTATTAGTTGATCCAGCACTTATACCTAAAAATAAAGGGGAAATAGCATGATAAAACATTTTTACACCTTAGAATCACGTTATTATAAAGAAATTTGGTAGTCTTTAATTAGCCTTTAACTTAACCTCAAACTTAAGGGAGATGTATAGATGAATATTGGTAGACAAATACAATATTTTCGTAAACGGGATAATATGTCCCAAGAGAAGTTAGCAGAAAAAATTCATGTTTCCAGACAATCTATTTCTAACTGGGAAAATGAAAGGAACTATCCAGATATTCATAATTTACTAATGATGAGTATTCTCTTTAATGTCTCCCTGGATGATTTAGTTAAAGGAGATGTAAAGATCATGAAAGAAGAACTTCAAAAATCAACTTTCTTTAAGTGGAGTTACATCATGTTAGCATTAATGATTCTACTTCCTATTTCTATTGCACCTATATTTTACTTTTTGGGTTATTATGGCCTTATAATACCTGTGGGACTTACGATTTTGCTTATGTTTTCATCACAGCAAGTTGAAAATATAAAAAAAGAGCATAATTTAAAAACTTATCGTCAAATAGTTGATTTTATAGAGGGAAAACCTGTAAGTGAAGTAAAGCCTAATATAAAAGACAAATTATTAAAAATAGGTTTGATGCTTGCAAGTGCTTTAATTAGTTATAGTTTGATTTATTTAGGATTGAGTGTATTTGGAAGATAACTTAGAAAACTATTAAAAGTCCTCCGGATTGTTTAACTGGAGGACTTTTGTGTTTACATAATTTTCGTTATCTGTAGTTTAATTCATATTGTTTATCTGTTTTTTGATTTCATTTTTACCAATTTGATAACCTGAAATTGCCCCTAGTGTCAATAAGAAAAAAACATTCCATTCAGATCTACCTGTAGCAAAATTAAATACTAAACTACATACAAATGCCCCAATAATAAATATGAATAATTGATTGAATTTCATTATTAACTCTCCCTTTTAATTAACAAATCAAGAACATAACTATATTCTCAATAAAGGTAAAGAAACCCTTTTATATAAAGTATTTTCACTAAGTTGGGGTACCGCCAGCATTTTTGAAAAACCCCATGCTGAGTAAAAAATAAAATAAGCCATCCATTTGGACAGCTCATTTACATAATTCTCGTTATCAGAAGTTGGATTAAAGCTCTTGATGTATCTTTTTATGGGATTGTTTATTTATAAAAATCAGAGTTACCCACTTATAGATTAAGAATCCAATATATACTCCAAAACTATTTAAAATAATGTCATCAATATCAAATGACCTAAAAGTAAGCCCTAATTGGATACATTCAATCGTTAAAGAGCTTAACAAACCTAATAATACTATTTTTAATCCTTTATTTATTTTTTTGAATTTCATTGGAATTAGAATTCCAAAAGGTATAAACAGTAGAATATTTCCTCCTATATTGCGCAAAGGAACTATAAAATAAGAATTATGTAGTAGTTCGTTTATGCTCGCAAAAGGAATGTAATTGTGTCTTGTTGGGAATGATTCTTGAAGACCTATCGCTAAAGGGAAAATAGTTACACTTATTACTCCTACAACATATATAAAACATGAAGTAGAAAGTAATTCCTTATGTAATTTAAACCTATTTTTGTTTAAGCTATAATAGATAACTTTATAAATAACCCAAATTATAAATAATAAAAGGGCTGGTAACTTAAAATTTATAATCATAGTTTTTCTCCTCTTTTTTTATGAAAATTTTACCATAATTAGAAGTGTAAATACATAACATTCCATATGAATATCATATACATACATAGTTAACATAACGCCTTATTATCGGTAGCAAAGAAAAAGGCGAATCCCTTATGGACGTAAGAGATTCGTCTTTTTTCTTTTTATCAATCTATGCAATTTTTTATACATTCCTATCATAGTGTGGGTTTTCGGGTTCTCATTTGTTACTGGATTATCCGAAAAGTTGTATAAAATCTTGCATATTCTTAGCGTGGGGGGTTCCGAAACGCTAGCTGTACCCTAAAATGCATAAACCCTTACTTGAAGTTTGTTATCAAAATGAAATCTATATATAGTATTCGCAACAAAAATGAAACACGATATACACTTTATTTTTGGGTTTAACTGGAATATAATAGATTTATAGGGAACGAACGTTCGTAACAAAAAAATAGAGTTAGGAGGTATATGTTTATGAAATCTAGTTCAAAACGTGTCACAAGTTCTAAAGTTGCAACGACGGCTTCTAAGATTTTACGAGACGGTAAATATGGAAAAGCAACAAAAAGTGTCGCAGCGTCAGCTTTATCTCAAGCAAAATCTAAGAAAAAATAATTACAATTAAAGGAGAGGATATATTTAATGTTTAAATTTGAAATGAACGGCCTAGATAAATTACAGAAAGACTTAAAAAACATGGAAAAAGCAGCAAAAGAATTGGATGGAAAACAATCTATTCCTTTTCCCGTTCTATTTAACAATTCTTTTATGAAAAAATATACAAAGTTTAATAATATAGATGAACTTTTTGAAAATAGTGCATTTGAAGTAGAAACGGATGAGGATTTTGCAAAAATTCCTGATGATGAATGGGATAAGTATATAAACGAAGTAACTGATTTTGAAAATTGGGAAGAAATGATGTCTAAAGCAGCCGGGCTTTATACTTTGAAAAAGCTTGGATTCTAATAAAATATGCTTTATTGATAAAAAAGAGTCCTTTAACGGGACTCTTTTTTAATTTAATAGATAACCAAACCTAATGTAAACTAATATTTAAAAGTTTACTTTCGAATTGATTATAAAATGAAATAAAAATGGTATTTTCTTTTACACACAAAAATTCTAGTAGTAAAACAGCATTGTGGGAATTAAACAAAAGGTTGTTAAAACCATTAAAGTGTTAGTTAACAAAGCTGATGGTAGAGCGAGAATTAAATAATTTAAAAAAATTTTGCTACATATGTAGCAAAGTTTTTTTCTAAGCGTACGAAATTTGCGTTATGTTGATGGGCATGTATATTGACCCAAAATAGCATAACAAAAGCCCTGGTGCAATCAAAACCAGAGCTTTTGTTGCTTACATGAAACTTTTTCTATTGCTGGTTATTCCAAAATTGAACGTATCTATGTAGGGCCTCAACGCTTTTTAATCCCAACAATGCTTTGATTTCAATGGGTTTCATGCCCTTCTGTAGCGCATTTAATATGAAACGGTTCCGTAGCATGGTAGGCGTGACATGAATTTCAGCGCGTTTTGCTTCTTTCTGTAGCATGCGTTGTACAGCGATTCGAGTCAAAGTGGCGGGTTGATCTTTTTCATAGTCCCAGCGGAACGTTTGCGGGGCGAAATCAAACGCCACAAAGAAGGGGTCGCCCGTTTGTTGGCGCGGCCTAACCAGATTAGGAATCTTGTTGTAATAAGATAAGGCAAGTTTTACATACTCTTTTGAAAGGGTAATAGATCGTTTGTGGGCGTGTAGCCCTCCTGGGGTAATCGTATTTGTCCCAAAGTGTACATCATGCATAGAAAGCGTGAGTATGTCCTGGATGGATAGTCCGTAATCTAACATGAAATGAATCAATAAAAGGTTACGTTCTAGAATAAACTTTCTTCCTGACGCCTGGTAGTCGGTTAATCCGTTATAACTACGCATAACGCGGAATAGCTTTTTAATTTCTTTATCCGATGCAAAGTGCTTAGAAGTTAGTCCAGGAGGGGAGACATCACTTTTTAAATCCTGGGCCGCACCATGAAATTGTAAAAAGTTAATCAGAATGCCTCGTACACGCTTGACATTAGAAATCGACGCTCCACGTTCCTTTTTAAGAGCTTTTAAGTATCTTTCTAATACATTTGTATCAAAAGAATGAAAAAACGATTCTGGAGGCAATTTGACGTATTTCTGAATCCATGATGTGAAAAGTGTGAGATCGTAGCGGTATTGTTTAACGGTGGAAGATTTACGGCCATGTTTTAACAGATCAGCAAGGAAAACATCAACAGAAAGATCCCAAGTCATGTTTATATACTCCTTTGTCCTAAAAATTGTGTACCGCAATTATATACGAGAACCCTAAAAACAAGCAATAGGGGATTCTAGGTCGAGGTGTTTTCTTTGGGGCTTGGTGGGAGTTCAGGGCCAGGACATTGCGTGGCCCTGCGGAGACATGTGGGCATGGCTAGACAGGGCGTGGAGTTGTGATATAGGTGGATATATAGATGTGTAGGAATGAGTGGAAGGCGAATGATGGGCCGATGTTGAAGGAGGACGATATGCGAGGAATGGGAATGGCCGCCGCCCCGCCTACGTAGTTTTATGAAAATCTGCCTAGCAACGGAATCTGATTCATAGCTGAATCAAGATACCCTTACCAGGAGAGCTTCAAGGTAAATCTAAGTTTCTAAACATTCCGCGGAACCTAGTTCTACCAATGAGTTTAAGATAAGAATAAGTTCAGAATAACATAAGTATGTTGTCGCAACTAATTCTGTAGATTTATCTCATATTATTCTGAATTAATTCTGAGGCTATTCTCTTTACTGAAATGCTCATAATGGACAGGAATGATCGTTTGTTTTTAAAGTGCTGTACTATATATTTATGGTAAAAATCACGAATATTAGTATGTATACTGTCTACAGATTTAGGCGGCGTTTTTACAGGGAAAGCACAAGCCTTTTTAAATGCAGGAACACAAAACCAAATCGATCCCGTTTTATTAGCGGCCATTGCAAGATTGGAAACGGGTAACGGTACTTCTAATGCAGTAAAGAACTATAACAACCCTGGTGGCCTCATGGACCCTGGTAGTTCACAAATGAAAGGATTCATGAAGTTCGCCACTTTAGATGAAGGAATCAACGCTATGGCACGAAACTTATATAAAAATTATATCGGTATGGGGATTACAACAATAGAAGCAATAGGAGCGAAATATGCACCGCCAGGAGCCGCAAATGATCCGCATGGAACAAATGGTTTATGGCCTGTATTAGTAACAAAGTTCGTGGCGCAAATGGGCGGCCTTACTTTTAATTGTGAAGCGGGAAAGCCAGGCGGCGTTGTAGATACTGGATCAGCAAGCTCACAAGGGTTTATTCGTCCTATCGCTCAAACAATGATTACAAGCCCATTTGGGCCACGCTGGGGCACTATTCATAAAGGTATTGATTATTCTTGCCAAGACGGTGTCACACCAATTGCCGCGTCGAAAGGTGGCGTTGTAGAGTTGGCGAAATTTGGCGCTTCCGGTTCGGGGTTTGGCGGATATGGAAACGTAGTTGTAATCAATCATGGGAATGGATATTGGAGTTTATACGGTCATATGTCGTCCATTACTGTACAGGAAGGTCAAAACATTGGAGTCGGTCAACAGGTAGGTGTTTGCGGAAGAACAGGGCAAGTAACAGGGCCACATCTTCACTTTGAGATCAAAACATCTTTGACGTTTGGTCAAGTCGACCCAGCACCTTATTTGCCGAAATAAGCGGAAAGAAAGGGAGGATTAGGGATGAAACAGGGAATCGTTGGTTTAATCATAGTTGTACTAGTGGGTATCAGTGTATGGTTATGGAATCAAAATCGCACCTTACAGTATAAAGTTGAGCAGACAGAAAAGAAATGGACGGAACAAGTAAAAGAGCTAAAAACAGAGAATCGAGCATTGGAAAAGCGTGTAACAGTTTTAACAGAAAATACCCAAGGTAAAGGGCAAGAAGTAGCAAAACAGTTTGTAGAGCTGTTAATACAGAATGATAACAAGCAAAAAGAAAAGCCAGGATTTGAAAAGATCAAAGAAATGATAACAGGAGAAGCACGAAACAAATTATTAAATACGCCAGAGGATGCACATAACCATATAGAAGATGATGGATCTATGCACATTCAAACGAAAGCAAAGATAACAGATATGTACTACATCAAAACCGCTGATAATAAAGCAGATGTAACGGTTGATGGAACAGAACAACAAGAAAAACACACCATGAAATTAAATTTACTATTAGAAGGTGAAAAATGGTTTGTAGAAAATTATGAGTTCCAAATCAATACAGGAATTGAAGGACCATAGAGAAAGGAATGAGGGGAGTTGGTAAATCAAAATGTATTGCATCATATCGGGTATGAAATATTGCAAGAAACGTTTGTATTAATTCGAAATGTATTTTCCTATTCAAGCCAAGATGAATCCAGTGTGACATATGTAAGAGAAATTGCGGATGCCTTGCATAATATCCCGCATTCGATTCAGAAACAGCATGATACATTTTTAGAATTCGAGTTCAAACTGTTAGAAGAAACATTAATGCAAATGGATTTTGGAAAGGTTGCCGCACAAAATATTCCTTATTTTAGAATGTATGCGGCACGTGTACAGCAATTGTTACAGAAGCGTTATAAAGAGGTTTAATCGAGTGGAAATGGGGCGATAAAGAATGATTGTATTGGGAATTGGGCTGTCAGTTTTGCTGATAGCCTTTTTGTTTATCCGGGTGTATCCGTTCCACGAACAAAAATTAGAACAAAGAAAATATGATGAATATGGAATTTGGATCATTATTTGTACAGGGGTATGCCTCTATGTATCGCATCATTTTTTACAAGAAAACACGTGGCAATGGGGATTGAAAATCATTGGTGCAACTTTTTTTACAGGCTTTTCGATTGGATGTGTCGGAAAACAAAGTATATATGATTTTCAACACAAAAAGTTTCCATTTCAGAAAAAATGACGTTTCAGATTCGTTTGTAATTAATTTTCGAAGAGGTATTAATACATTTTGGTATCGAATAAGATTGTGCTCTTTATGCGGCCTTTTAAGCGGTTTAAATGAGTTTTTTGGAGAAAAAGGGGTGTTGGAATGATTTTTTTAAAAGTTATTGCATATATTTTGTTAAGTACAGGAGTTTGTACAGTTGTTTTAGCAGGAATAGCCGCTATTGTAAAGAAACAAATGATAATCGCAAATATAAATCTATTATTGGCCATGTATTATTTTTGTTCGGAAAGTCTTCTGTATTTGTGCACGTTATGGGAAACACAAGATATTTTCCTACAAGTCTTTTTGATTTTAATTGTAGGAATCGCGATCATCCGATTAAGAAAAAGCTGGTATGTACCGCAAATACATACCTATCTTTAAAAACTACAAGAAGAAGCGACAAGTAAGAATGATCTGTGAGGAAGTCCAGGAAAAAAGGAGTGGAGAAAACTTGATACATCAATATGAATTGAACTTTTCAGTGATGTATAGTGGCAAGGTAACAGACTCACAATCTACGATTATTCCAGCAAGTTCTTTAGAGGAAGCAAATGAGAAATTACAATCGGAAGTAAAGCGGCGATTAGGAAAATGTAGCATAAAAGTGAATACAGTAAGTTTATGTGCTTTCGAAGATAGTCGGTATGCAATTAAATAAAATAAAAGAGAAAAGTCTTGTTTATACAGCAAGGCTTTTTTATTATTTTATGAGCTTTTTAATCAGTTGGATTTGAAAAATGTCACTATCTGTAATACCAAGCACTCTCATTTCTTCTTTAAATGAGCGCTAGGGTTCAACCCTAATGGATTTTGTGCTTTTATCTTGTAATGTGTATTCTCTTATTAAATATGATTTTTGTTTCTCATGTTCTTTCATCGTGAATCCTCAATCATAATAAGGGGAAAAAAGCACTTAAACAAGTGCTTTCTCTCCGTTAACTTACAGTTACTCTTCACCTAAAAGTATACTTGATAAATTTAAGATTTACTAAAAGTATGAACCTATAAGGCCCAGTACCAGAGTAGCTGCGTTTAGGGGCAAAGTAGGCTGTTTTTATTACAGTTTATTTTCTTTACCGATTTTAAATTTTAATCCAAGTCTAATTTGGAATATTTTTTCCTAATCTTCCTTTTCGGGGTGATGTATAAGCGACTTCTTTAGCTGAATCATCGGTCCAACGGCTACTGATATTATAGGTTTTGCACATTATGTAGGCCTTTTCATCCAATAATTGTCTAGTTTTATGAAGGTTTTCATCACTTAATTTTTCGCCACGGATATCATTGTCTTTCCAACCGAAAAAATAGATTTTTTCAGCCTCTTCTACGTCTTTTCTAAAATATATAACATCCCTTGGTTTTGGGGTGTTACCTGGATTGGTGGTTGTGGGTATACGTTTGTTGATTTCTTCAAAAAAAGCCCTTGAGCTAAATGGATTTGTAGAATTTGGTGATAACCCTAAGGCTTCGTATACATCTTTGTAATGTTTGTCAATATAAGCTTTGATCGTGAAACCTTTGTTTACTGGAATTTCAAAGAATACATTTTTAGCATGGATTCCAATAGCAAGTTTATGAGGTTTCGAATCAATAAAATAAATGATACTAAAGATAGCCTTATTTATTGTGATTTTGAATTTTGTACGCGTCATTTTTTGCGCGCGCATGCTTTGATATAATGGTTCAAGACCTGTTAATTTCAATGTTGATCGTCCTCCTGTCTACGTTTAAATGATAAAACATCACAGCTTTCTCCTGGTAATATAATAATTTTATATGTAGCGATTAATTGGTTTGCAGAAGTTGTCACGATGTTTTTCGCAATAATCAAAAGCTCTTTCATATAAATCTTCAAAGTCTTTGATATTACGTCTTTTAAAATGCAATGCATATCTTTCTTTTAAATAATTATATACTTCTTCTATTTCACTTGTAGCGTAGTAATTTGCCCCTCGAACTTTCCTTGCGCTAAAACAATCACGTTTTAAAACGTCTAGAGCTTTATCATTGGAAATTTCTTCACATTTTAAGAATGAAAGAAAGGCACGAATTTCATTTGTTGTTAAAACTTCTGGTACAGAATTTGTAATCATGAAATTAAGACCCCCTATTTTGTTAAGTTGTACATGTAATATTTTAACATTGATTAGAGTTGTGCCTAAAGAATAAATTCTCAATTATATGAAAATAAGGATACTAAAAAGATAAGTGAATGGAATAAATCACAAGGGGTGTGTTCATAACTTAAAAGTTTTGGTGCATTTTTAATTTAATAATTCATTAAACGAGTTTTACAAAAGATACAAAATGTTAAATTCATAAGAATCAGTGATATATTATAAATATCTTGGTAAATTCTTATGTCTGTGGTGATAAGGACTTATTTGCATGGTTACCACTCTATTTTGTACAATAAAAGAAAAACATCGTATGAGGTGGGGAGAGGAAAACCCATGTCTAACCAACAGTTAGTGAATTTACGCATTGATTTTGCTTTTAAACAATTATTTGGCACAAGTGGAAATGAAGATATTCTCATTGCTTTTTTAAATGCGATGTTACAAGATTCTTTAGAATCACCCATTGTTTCGTTACAACTAGAAGATCCACACTTGCACCGAGAACATGAAGAGGATAAATTATCGATTTTAGATATTTCCGCTACATTAGATACAGGAACAAAGGTAAATGTAGAAATACAACTGAATAATAATCATGACATGATTAAGAGAAGTTTATATTATTGGGGAAGGCTATATACATCCCAACTACAAAAGGGAATGCCATATAGTTCTCTTCACAAAACAATTACAATTAATTTGTTAAATTTCGTCATGTTTCCAGAATATGAAGCGTTCCATACAACAGGAATCCTATGGAATCAACAACAGCAAAAGAAGTTAAGTGATGATATTGAAGTTCATATTGTGGAGATTCCAAAACTCATGCAACAGTGGCGGAATGAACAAGTAAATCCCTGGGAAGATTCGTTTGTTCGCTGGTTATTACTACTTCCAGCGAATGAAGATGAACATTTAACCCAAACATTGGAGGATATTGCGATGAACCAAGACCCGATTTTACAAAAAGCCATGAATAAATGGGAATGTATGAGTCAAGATTCTTCTTTCCGACAAGCGTATGAAGCAAGGGAAAAAGCTCTTATGGATGAGGCTGCAAAGTTTGCTTATGCAGAACAAAAAGGGATTGAAAAGGGCATTGAACAAGGGAAGATACAGCTTATTCGTGGTATGCACAAAAACGGAATGCCAATAGAAGATATTGCAAAGTTTACAAATTTACGTATAGAAGAAATACGAAATATTTTACAAGCCTAAATGATTAAAAACAACACCTAAAATATTGTAGGTGTTATTATTTAGTGGCCACCGCCAATTTGATGGTAGCAGCTATCTAAAGGAGAGCACATGTTGGTAGCATGTTGCTCTCTTTTTGTGTTTATATTACAACACTTACAAGAGGATTCGCAATTTCACATGCGTTTTTTAATCAAATGGATTTGAAAAATGTCATTATCCGTAATACCAAGCACCTTCATTTCCTCTTTAAAAGAGCGCCAGGGTTCAACTCTAATTGATTTTGTACTTTTATCTCTTTATGTGTATTTTCTTATATAATATGATTTTTGTTATGTTCTTTCATTGTGGTACCTCCATTATGATAATAAGAAGGAGAGGAAAGCACTTACTTAAAGTGCTTTCCTCTTTTGAAGTGTACCTATGTGACCTACAGATTGCTCTTCAATAATAATTATATATCCATTCAATGATATTTGGCTTCAAATCTTGATCTTTAGTTGGAATTACTTTGTTGCTAATCTTAATTAGCATAATGTTTCTAAGGGTATAGCATAAAAGGATTTTGATGAGGGACAACAACTCGCAAGCTTGTTGCATGATTTATAACTATGTAAAAAGAGATAAACGTAACAAATTTGGTTTTATAAACACATCATAGTTTGAAATTCCATATGGAGTTTTTATAAAAAGATAATATATTTTAATACATTCAACATAATTTTATATGTTTTGTATGTTTATATAATAATTGTTTTATATGTTTTATATGTTTATATGTTTTAGGAAGCTGAAACATATTGATATATAAGGGGTTATAATACTTATCTATAACAAAAATGGTTTTAAAGATAACAGATTTGGTTTCATCTATAACAAAAATGGTTTTAAAGATAACAAATTTGGTTATCTATCTATAACAAAAATGGTTTTAAAGATAACAAATTTGGTTTCATCTATAACAAAAATGGTTTTAAAGATAACAAATTTGGTTATCTATCTATAACAAAAATGGTTTCAAAGATAACAAATTTGGTTTCATCTATAACAAAAACGGTTCTAAAGATAACAAATTTGGTACATGATATACATTTTTATAAATTTAAAAAGATAAAGTTTCATTATCTAAGTACTCTACATAACATAATTATGTTATGTAGAGTACTTAGATATCTTACAGTGGGAAATCGATTATAAGGGTTTGAAAAAAATTAACTATAACAAAGTGATTTTGTTTGTTATAGTTAATTTAGTAATAGGGGTAGGAAAGGAATGACGTATGTAGATATGTCTATAAATCAAGATTTACAAATTAAAGAGAATAATATTGTCTCCAAATCAAATACATTGATTGAAGCTAATTCACGTTTGAATTTAGTTGAACAAAAAATGTTACTTTGTTTGGCTAGTAATATTGAACCCAACGACCGGGACTTTAAAACATACACATTCCCAATTAAACAATTTCATGATTTACTTGGTTTGAATGGATCTACTAAATATACAGAGTTAAGTAAAATTACAAAGGAACTATTATCTAAAGTAATTGAAATCCGAGCTGGGGAAGAATTAATACAAGTATCTTGGCTTTCTTCAGCAATTTACAATAGAAATAAAGGGACAATTGACATGCGTTTTGATCCTTTATTAAAGCCATTCTTATTAGAACTAAGTAGCAAATTTACAAGCTATAGATTGGCTAATGTTGTTAAATTAAAAAGTACATATGCTATACGTATTTATGAGCTACTTAAGCAATATGAAGATTTAAAAGAACGTACAATTAGTTTAGAAAATTTAAGGTATTATTTAGATGCAATGGATGTATACCCTAACTATGCAAATTTCAAGCAACGTGTATTGAAGCCCTCTCAAAAAGAATTAAATCAAAAAACAGATATTTCTTTTGAATTTGAGGAAATTAAAATAGGTAGGAAAGTACAAAAAATTAGATTCATCATTCGTGCTCAGAAAAAGAAAGATTCTGATTTAGTTCATTTTGAAAAAAAATTAGATAAGTTTCAACAGCCAAATACATTTGAACAAAAAATCAAAAGATTTGAAGAACGTTGTAAAGAAAAAGTATTTCCTAAAGTGCTTGAGAAATGGGCAGAGCATAAAGAAATTGTATTAGAGATAATTGAGGATATACGTTTTCGTTCAGATATTGATTCGCCAATCGGTTATGTAGAATTTATTCTAAATTCTCGATTAAAAGAACTTTCTGATAAAAAAATATTAAACGAAAGTAGTCAAAATGAAGAGGAGTCTAATAATAAGTTACTAGAAATTGATACTATTATAGATTCAGTTATTACTAAATATTCAACAGCTACAGGGGCTATAGCTACATTTTTAGTTAAAGATACAGCAATTGAGGAGTTAGTGAGAGTAGCTACATTAGAGGAAGCTGAAGCTATTTGGAAAGAACAAGAAGAGTTTATTATGGATAAAATTTATGGACTTATTAAAAGAAATAGAAGTAAGAAAAGATACTAGTGTTACATAAAAAAATTTTCATTCCGAAAGAGTTTTTTAATATTGAAATTCTCTAACACTCAATGTATTATATTTTTGTATTTTCTCACTTTGTGAAGCCGAGAAAACATCATCACTTCTGAAAGAACCCGATCTCCAGTGGGTTCTTTTTTTCTTTGAATTCATTATATTTTGGGGGCTTATTTCTTGAGGAAGTATTATATCACTATTAAGCTTAGAGTATAAAAATGTTAAATGTTTGTATGTTTTTTTGATTTCTACGACTAAGTGAAATATAGGTATTGGTTATTATTTCATTTTTTAAAAAGTTGAAGGTTTTGTAACTTTCGCTATTCTTTTAATGGAACTAGACTTGTAATTAAAGCTGGTCTTGTGTGGTCTCATATTCTTTTAGCATCTTATAAAAATTGCTTATCTTAAGTTCTAATAGGGGTCACCATATATGCCCATCAACTTAAGAATTTTATAACGCTCCCAAAACAAAAAATTGTACATTTTCACCTAAATATGTCAATTTTCTCATTTTGGGTATTTGCTTTTCTTAACTTGATAGGAATGGAGTATCTTGTTTTTGTTAACTTAACGGCGATGTCTCCATACCCTAAAAAAGGAGGATTTTGTATATTCAAGTGGAAATATACTATAACAGCTAGTGCTCAATTTGTATTAGTGTTACAAAACGAACTCACTCTTTAGATTGTTTATAATTGAAAAAATAACTGTATTTTAACGTATTCCCCGAAAGAATTCTCCTTCCTCAAGCGTGTGAAGGGCGTAGCCCAACGATAGGTGGGAGATGAATTTCGGTTTAGCATAGCCAAAAACTTTTGATAAACTTGCTATATGAAGTTCTTTGATAACTTGATATAGAAGGTTGCAGGAAGAAAATAGAGTGCGAAAACCAAGCCATTCGGTTCCTGCGTAAAATATCAACCGTACCAAAAGAGCATCCATGCGTTGGACATCTAGGGGTGGAACACCCCGAAGTAACGCTCAGGGAGACGAAAGGTTACTTTCGTCGTGGAACTGAGAAGCTCCCACTTCAAGCTTTGCTAAGTGGCGAGTAGTTCACGGTTATTAATTCTCATCAGGATGAAAACTAATAAAAAGGGATGATTATATGTTTAAAAAATTTGTTGTAAGTGTATTAACATTAGGATTTCTTGTTATGGGAGGAATCTCTGCACAAGCGGAGGGATTGAATGTTCCTAGCAATAATGGGATATGTAAAGACGTTACACAAAATGTAGAAGCAAACGAATATGTGAAAAGCTGTTTTAAAACATTTCCAAATCCTTTCCTCGGTCCAATAATAAGCATCCCTAATACTTTTACATATGATGATGGTGTTTATCATGGGACACTCAATCTTGTTTCTCAGGAACGTTCCAAGTTTTCGATTGTAGCTTATTATGAAGGAACTTTAAAAAAATACAAATAAATATAAAATCTGAATTTGTTTAACAATAAATTAAATGTGTTTATTGAAAAATACAAAAAGGCACTCTGTTGCAAGGTCTCTTATAAAAAAGTTTGATTTGAATTACATGTTTTAACTCTGCTATTTGCTCCTCTTATTAATAAAGCATAAAAAAAGGAGAGTAATGACATTTATCTGTCACTACTCTTCTTTTTTTTGTAGAAATGATCTGAATTAGAGGTAATAACCCATCCAATAACTATTAATGTTACAGAAAATACCTTAAGACATGTCTTATATATATAATCTAAATCTTTAAGATAAACAAAGGATATTACCCCTATAACAGCACCAATTATCCCAATAATCAAACCTTTATATTTTTGTAAAAACATTCAGTTACTCCTTTCATATAAACAAAATACTATATATATGATACCAATTTGTGGAATGAAGTTAAAGACTCAAAATGTTGTATATTCTATTTATAGGTTCTATTTTTTATGCAAATAAAAATTTAACTTTACATTATTAACTAATTGTACCGCTACTCACTCTACTTTCTCTAACTAGATCTTGTTGACTTAAATTGTGTCTATCTATGAATTTGTTAAATTTATTTCTTAGTTTGTCGATAGCAAACCAATCCATTATATTCGCTTTAATTAATTTAATTTAATTTTATTACTACTAGGTCGTCTTAAAGTCCATATAAATAAAATGTAAAATTAGAAAAACTTATAATGTTTTTATGGAATCTAGTATTCCTAGTAATAGCTACAAGTTGCTATTACCCTACTTTAATGAACGAATATTTCTATAAACTATATTTTGTTGAACCTTTTTAATTTTTCCGTTTATATTTTTGGAGTTCTTCAAAGAGTTTTTGACGTTCCGCCTCAATGACTTTTGCTGAATTCTGTTTACTAGGTTGCTCTGTTTCTTCTGCATGTAGCCATTCTGGAACAAGTTCTCGTCTTTTGGTTCTCTGATTATTAGATTTTGGTACTAAGTCTAATAATTGTTTCTCACGTTCCCTCCGAAGTTCAAGATCTGTAATCTTATTTTCTATGGAGGTAATTAAGTAATTTTCATAATTTGGTACATTGCCTTTTTTATAGTTATTAACACATTTCTTTAAGATAGAATCAAAGGATCTCTTTTGTATTTTATCTTTAAAAAGATCTCGAACTTTATTGGTAATTATTGAAATTTGTTTATCTGATAAACAAATTTTATCTGCAGTAGGGGCATGTTTAGTATGATTAATTTTTGAATTTTGAATGCTATTTTTACTTGAAAATAAAAAATTCGATATATCTTCATCATCAATATTTGTTTTTCTTTCTTTTGTATATTTTTCTTTTGTATATGTACCATTAGTACTGTACTGAGAGTGCTGTACTAATGGTACATCACTAATTTTCTTTGGAGAAATCAACTGATGTACCATTAGTACATCAGTTGATTTCTCCGTAATAACAAGGGTTCCGCCACTCATTAGGTTTAAAGATTTTACGGATGCACCCGAATTTATTAGTTCTGAGCAAGTCTCAAGAATGAATTCGGAAAGTTCCTCAGATACGAATGGAATATCCGAAACATTATAAAAAGATTTCTTTTTTCCATCTATGTAGCAATTAAAACCAATTATATAGTTTTTATTTGCAAGTTCTTTCCAAGCTGCATCTATATTTTTCCTACTAAACTTTTTATAGAGTTGCGTTTTATAAATTACCCAATCGCTAGGTAAGCTCATAAGATGGGAAAGAAGACCAATTGCTCGTAAATCAACTAAATCATTTTGTAAGGGGTTATTATGTATTTGAGCATATTGATTTGTATGACGTCGTTTAATTATATTACTCACGATATTATTGCTCCTTTTAGAGACAAAAAGAAAAAGACCGGTTTCTTTTTTTAGTTATAGGAAATCAAGCCTATTGAAAAACCGTTTTAAAAATGTACACTATATTTAATAAAGCAATAAAACATGCTTTACAAGCATCTTTTTTAGTAATTGGAAGTTGTTCTGTACTAGGAAAATTAGGAAAACAACTTTTTTCTTTTTGTCAATTTTCTGATTATTTCGATATATAGATAGCTAAATGAAAAATATAAAGATTAGATGTTATCCCTATTATTTATGTGAAATTAATTGATTAATAATTATAAAAAAATGAAATCGCTTTCTTTATTATCTTACCGTGTTATTAATGTTATGGGCTGAATATACAAATCTGCATATTCAGCCCATAACATTAAATTTACCGGCGAGACTTTAGTAGTTTCTTGACTATGTGTTTGATGAAAGAAATCCATACATAGTTTTTTAGTGATTTGATAAGGAAATATAATTAGTCCCATTCATATAATTTCACGTACCATATTAAGAGTAATTCGAAATATATAATGGCTAGGAATTTTATTATACAAAACCAAAAGCCACATATTAATCACTTCCATATCTTAATTACAGATCATTTGAGCAGAAAAGAAGAGAACATTCATTAAATTATATAGAGATAGGCTTGTTAAAAAATAAATTAAAAATATCCCTTTTTTCATGCTATTTGAAAATGAAATATTATATCATACTATCTATTAAATATGTATTTCCAAGCGGCTTTAATTACAGATCTTTATTACATAATATCCCTCAATTGTATAAAAGTATTGTACCATATTGAAATTAATATAAATAACATATTTTATAATTAATGTAAAAAAATAAAAAAGTTGTGTTTTTTGATAAATATATGATTTGGTCATAACATGTTTATATTTTGAATTTTTCTCTCTTTGTTCTAAATACCTTTTAGTAAGTTCATAAACTTTATCCACACGTTCTAAAATTTTTTCGTCATGAGTAATTTCACTTTTTTGTATATTTATGTTAAATTGTTATTACCATCACAAATGTCTTGGATAATTTAACTTTCAAGGCTCAGCCCATTGTACTAGTAGTATAATGGGCTTTTCCACAATATATGTTACAACTATATTGGTGTACATATATGTCAGTCGATATTTAGAAATTTCATAGAGTATCTCTTAGTATTAAAATATATTTTTTTAAGTCTGCGAGTTTGTTTATTCTTAATATTTAAATTATGATAATACATATTGGTAATAATTATATAAGATACTATTAATTACCGAAAGGAGAAAATTATGAAAAGTATTATACTATTTGATGGTGATTGCAATTTCTGTAATCAGAGTGTTCAGTTCATTATTAACAGAGATCCTAAAGGATATTTTCAATTCGCATCGCTTCAAAGTGAATTGGGTAAAAAATTGTTAAAAAAGTATGAAATAGATGAAACAATAGATAGCATAGTATTAATAGACAAAAATAATAGTTATATTAAATCAGATGCTATACTAAACATTTGTAAAAATTTAAAAGGTATATGGAAATTTCTTATTATCTTTCTATTAATTCCAAAGCCGATTCGGAACCTTTGTTACGAAAAATTCGCAAAAAATAGATACAGGTGGTTTGGTAAGCAAGAACATTGTATGTTACCATCACCAGAAATAAGAAAAAGATTCCTGGATTAATTTCAGGATTGTCTTCAGATTAACACTGTATTGTTATGGATTATATTGAAATAAATACGCTATTCTTTCTTGCGAATTAAAGAAAGGAATGGTAGTTTTTATTTCTTTTTTTTGAAGTAGGTATTTATTTAATTGGATAGATTCCTCCTAGTAATCGATTAAATCTGGTATTTATATCAATTCAAAAAATATAAGTCAAAATTAAATAAGGAGAAATTTATAATGTTTATTAATGTTTTGTTAGGGATTGTAGTTATTTGTATAGTGGTTTTGGTTATTGTGTTTATGCAAGCGAGGAAGGATATGAATAAAACGGATCCACAATATATTTTGTCGTATATTAAAGAAAACGCACAGAAGAATACATGTGCATTAATTATAAAAAAAAATGATGAAATTCTATGTTCTATTAATGAAGATAAGAGGTTACCGTTAGCAAGTATGGTTAAATTAATAATTGCTATTGAATTTGCTAAACAAAGTGCTAACGGGATCATTAATGAAAACGAATATATTTCTTTAAGCGAATTAAAGAAATATTATATCAAAAACACAGATGGTGGCGCACATCCAAAATGGGAACAGGATATGATACAAAATAATCAGATTAAAAATGATTGTGTAACTTTACAGAATATAGCAAGGGGAATGTTACAATATAGTTCGAATGCAAATACAGAATATTTAATAAATATACTTGGGATTGAAAATATTAATCAAAATATAAAGGAATTAGGTCTTAAACATCATGAAGAAGTATATCCATTTGTGTCAGCTTTATATATTCCAGGATTCTTGCAGGAGAAATTTAATTTAAGTAAGAAGGAATTAGTAAAACATCTAAATAATCTCTCTCAAGAAGAATATAAGAAGTATGCGTTTAAAATAAATGAATTAATGAAAAATGAACATCAGCTGCCGAATTTGAATATGTTTTCACTAGACTTGCAAAAGAATTGGTCAAATCGTTTGACATCAGCAGCAGCTTCTGATTATATCTCTTTGCTAGAAAAAATTAATTCCAAAAATTATTATGATGAATTAGTGCATCAAAAATTGGACAAAATTCTAGAGACTGTAATAGAAAATGAACATAATAAAAAATGGTTTTTACATGCAGGACAAAAGGGTGGTTCTACTGCATTTGTTTTAACTAATGGCTTATATGCAACAAATAAAAAAGGCGATTCATTTGAAATTGTATTTATGGCAAACGAGTTAAATAGAATTGATGCTTTCAAGTTACGTAAGAGTCTAAATGAATTTAATTTAAAAACATTAAAAAATGAAGAATTTAGGGGAAAGATAAAGATGGAATTGGCATGATAAAAGAGAAAATTGCATTCTATGTGCTATAGCCGTATAGAATAGAAAGCACCTGAATTCTCTTGTCCAAGAATTTAAAAATAATGAACCCATATTTTAAAATGACAATAAAGTTTCTATAGTGTTTAAAGAAGAGAATGGACTATATGCTATATGTAAACGATTATAATAGATAATATGTTCATGAGTTTTGATCAATCTTTTTTATAAAAACTAAATGCAGATTTCTAACAAAAGACTCCATTTTGATTAATCTTTTTTCAAAATGGAGTCTTCTTATTTACCATATAATATGTGTTTGTGGAGCTTTTTTGATTAAACTTTATTTCAAATCAACAATTGATGGATATTTTTGCAAAGGAAACTGTCATGATAATACCTGTATCGAATTGCTTTTCTTCAATCATTATATTTAATATTATTTTGATACTCATATCTTAGTAACAGGCCAAATAATATATTCTGCTTTTCCTAAAATTTTCGCTTCAGGTACAAAGCCAAAAGACCTACTATCTTTAGAGTTTTTTCTATTATCCCCTAAAACAAAGAAATGCCCTGATGGAACAACTTGTTTTCCAGTTAGATTTTTTAAATTGAAATCAGAAGTTATTAGATCTTGGTCATCCTTCTTTTGGGAGAAATCCAAATATTTTTCTTGATAAGACTTTCCATTTACATATAAAATATCATTCTTATATTCAATACTATCTCCCGGTAAACCAATAATTCTTTTAATCAGTTGATTTTTATCATTATCTACAATTACTACTACATCAAATCGAGAAGCTTCTTTAAAAATATACCCAGCTTTGTTTATAAAAATTTTATCTTTATTATGTAAAGTTGGCATCATAGATTTGCCGTCTATTGAAGTAAAAGTAAAGATAGCATCATTACAAATAAAAGCTATCAGAAGTGTAATAAATACATACTTAAAACGCTTTATAAACTTCATAAAAAACCCTTCTTTGTTGTGTCATTTTATACATATTTTTCCTGAAAAATATTAGTTTAAGATTCTATTAGCGATAGACACGAATTGCACCTGCAGAGTTATCACTAGACTGACCAACTACTTCGAATTTTAAACCGAAATTTGGTAATTCACGTCCGGCATCTGGAATTTGATTGTTAATATATTTATTAGAATCATCAAATTTTGAAACACCTGGTAAACTTGCATAATCAAAAGTCCCAAACATTGGGGTTCCAATTATCCATCTGGGTGTTGGATTAAGTGAGAATGCAGCATCAGAAATTTGATATTTTGTACTGTTTGCTACAGTAGGTTTTCCATTTAACTCGCCTACAATTGGTTCTGGGTGAGAATCTACGACACCCAAGAAGCCCCGTCCAGGATGAATTCCTACCCAATTATCCGTATAGCTTGAATCTGCATACCATACAACAAGCCCGGTATTGTAAATTGCGTGTGCAAATCTTAAGCCTTTATCAGAACCTGCGTAATTCCTCCACTCCAAATAATAATTATGCTTTTTATTTTCAATGCCATTAGCCATAATAAAACCATTTAATTTAAATTTTGGTTCGCTTTCAGCATCATCTAAAAATACAACGTCTCCATTTATACTTAGGCTAGCATTATCAATCGCAAATCCCATTGAAGTTAAACTTCCATCCGTAATATATTCAATCACTAATTTTATTTTTTTACCTTTAAATGAACTTAAATCATAGGATTTATCTATCCATTCATAATTGGTAGAAGTAAACTTATCTTGTGTTTCATTTTCGCCAATTCGCTCAAGTATTGTTTTATTCCCATTTTCTTCTACAGCGGTGATTTCAACGATATCAGAATTACTTTCAATTTCAAAAAAGGATTTGAAATCAAATTTCGCACTTGTTGCATTTGTTAAATCAAATGTAGGAGTTTCTAGTGTTGTGTGAATGTCGTCACCACGTGTACTAAAGTAATATTTTTTACCGAATTCGGGTTGGATTCCGTCTCTCACTTGTTTATCAGGTAGATTGACACGAATAATTCCCGGCCGATCTGATTTTGTTACACTTTGATCTAAAAATGTTGCATACCCTATACCTTTATTTAATTGAGCATAATCTACTTCAATAATATTTGCCCAATTACCACCCATTGTATTTTGAAAAAATTCTTTATTTTGAGGCGAAAAGCTTGTAGGAGTTGTACCTGCGATTTCTCCAGCCCAACTTCCGTCACTCATAATAGACCAAGATTCAATTGGCTCACCTTGTCCTGAATATTTTGTATCATATTCATCCGGAAGTCCTAAATCATGTCCAAATTCATGAGCAAATATACCAACTGCTCCATCTTCAGGCTCCATTGTATAGTCATAAACAGCTATCTTATTATTCCAATATGGCACTGAAGATTTTGTTTCTTCAATTGCAAACGGTTCTAAGGCAACTTTTGAACGATGTGACCAAATGGCATTATCTCCTAATTTTCCACCACCTGATTCTTGGCCTTCGCCAGCATGGATAATCATTAAGTGATCAATAATTCCATCAGGTTCATTTAACTTTCCATTTTCATTTACATCGTATTGGTCATACTTATCGAATTCCGACAAATCAAGCCCACTAGCTACAGCTGATTTTAGAGCATCCTTAACTAAATCTCTTGGTTTTAAAGGTCCCTTATTATCGCGACCTTCATTTGCGTCAGCACCATAATCGGATGCCTTTCCTGGGACTGTAATCCAATTTGTAACTGTACCATCTACGGTGTAACTCCCACCAGATTGTTCTTCATAATATTGTTTAAATGTATTAATTTTAGTTCCGTTAGATAGGGTAAATTGTTCATCACCGAATAACATGTTCTGGTAATGTTGTTGGTTAAAATCATTTGAGTACATATAACCTGGCACTTGTTCAATATTATTGTGTTTAAAATCATCAAATTCAACGAGTAAAACTAGGACTTTATCCGTACGAATATCTCCATGATATTCCTTTGATTTTGCTGGAGGAACGGGTAATTTACCATTTAAGCTTCTTGTCCCTGCTTTTTGATTACTTGCGTTACTGTTTGCTACTTGAGCTGATTTTTCTTTTAATTCTATATTTGATTCTTTAACTCTTTTCATAAAATTAGAAGCTTCTTGTGTAATCTCATCTCTAGATACAAGGTCTTTTTCAGTGTCCATTTTCTTTTTTTTAATATAATTTTCGACAGCTTGTAATTCTGCTTCTTTTGATGCAGAATTATTTATTCTACCTTGTTTTTTCAAGGATTCTGCAAGTCGCTCCATAGGTATGATATTTTCATCCATGGGTATAGAATATAAATAATTTTTTTGTGTTGCTGCATAGGTAGAGTGATTGTCTAACCCCAAAGTATAGCTTAGTAGTAGTATCGCTACAGTAAAGATAGGTAATAGTTTAAAAGGTTTTTTTTTCATATTTTTTTCCCCTCTTCTCAAAAAATAAATATATCCTAGCGTTTTGATAATAATAAAAATATATTGTTTTTTCAATATATTTAGTGCATTAAAAACTATTCCAAATTAATTTTCAAAATTTTAATTTATAAATTTAGGTTAAAATAATTATTTTAATATAAAACTATTTGACTACCAGATACTGTAATATATTGATTAATCCTTGGTTTTTATATTTTACAAATATATATATTTTTTTGTAAATACAAATAAATCAAAAAAAATAATATTGTCTTTTTTGTAAAAGGATGGTAAATTCTTAAATGTTAGTATTTTCTAATACGAATACTAAATATAAAGATACAACGGGAGGAATTACTTTTATGAAAAAGAAGTTTAAATTTGTGGCATTATCTTGTGCATTTGGACTAGGTCTAGTCGGAACAACATTATTCTCTTCACAAGCTTCAGCAAGTTCTTTAGGTACTAAAGTTGTAAGCTTAGAAAATTCTAGTCAAGAGCCAACTGTAGAATATGGTAAAACTTCAGGGCTAGCAAAAGCTTGGGTTTATGGTACGGAAGCAGCTACCTTTTATGCAAAGAAAGTTGGTAAAGCAGCTCTTGATGCAACTGGATGGGCGGCTCCTTCACATGAATTAAAGGTCAATACGGACATTGTTTTTGATCAAAAATAATAATTTTTTGATTAATGATAAAAACGCTGAACTTTATGTTAAAGATAAGTTCAGCGTTTTCTCCGTGAATTTTATATGAAATTAGGATACG
>NZ_CP043833.1:0-35360 GCF_008432245.1 Bacillus sp. BS98 | reverse complement strand
AGTTTCAATTTCTATATACTCTGTTTTTTCATTTTCAATTTCTTTCTCTAAATACTCTCTAAGACGTTCTACTTGCTTATCATCTTGGATTTCTTCACAAACAGTTTTCAAACTTGATACAGTTTCTTGGATTGAACTGTGATTATTAATTAACAATGTTTCCGAAAGGTGTTCTACTTTAGTTACAAACTGTTCACTATTTATTCTTTCTACACAATGTACGTTAGGATGATTATTTACAATGTATTGTTCTAAGGCTTTTAAAATCATTTCTTGATCTTTGTAACCATTGATTAAACTATGAAATTTTTGATCTTTATTCAAACGATCTTCTACATTTGTAAACTTTTCTTCAATCATTTCCATCTTTGAATATAAAGCCGGATTTTCTTCATTTATCATTTTTTGTTCCAAAGCGTTACTAATTATATTTAATTGTTCTGTATTGATTTTTTGTTGTTCCAGTGGCTTCTCAATTAATGTATCTATTACTTCTCGTTCCGCAATAAGGTTATTTAACTTTTGAAATGTAAGAGGTTCGGTTTTATCATTTACTAACGCTTCTCTTCTTTCATGTAACGTCTGTGTGACCATCCCCACCTCTATTTTTGTTAAATCCTCATTTAGATCTACTTTTATATCTTTATTCAAACGATTAGAAAGTTGTTGTTGAAGGGTTTCATCAATTATATGGATTTTCATGACTATATTTGATAAATTTACTTGAATACTTTTTTCTGAATTAATTTCTGGTTTACCAATAGAATTATTTAAATGCTCAAATGCTTCATTTTTAGTTAATCCTTCAATTTCTACTTTTCCAGAAGCAATTAATTTTTTTATATCTAAACGATTTAAATTATCTTTAGCTAAGTTAATTTTCCCCTCATATAATTCTGTAGGATGTAAATGTGTAAAAGCTTTAATTTCTCTTTCTTCAATTTTGACTCGTTCTTTTACAGATTCAAAAAAGCTTTGTAAATTGTTTGTTCCCCCTAATTTTTCGTTTACATATTCTTTAAATTCACCAAATTTAAAACTTGAATCAGCAAGAATCACTGTTTCACTCATCTTTTTGTTTAAATAAGCATTATCTAAATTTGTAATTTTTAAGTGTGAATCGAATAGATCAAATTTCACATTAGAATCCTTTACAAATACAGGTGAATTATAATCTAATTCACTTTTTGTTTCTCTTAAAGAACCTACAATAATTAGACCTAATGATGCGTTCTTTACTAAAGAACTGTCTTCTTTTTCGCTTTGTTCATCTATACTCAAATTCTCTACTGTTTTTACTGATTCATTTTTAATTTCTTTCACTTCTTCTAATACTTTTTCTTCAATCTTTTGTATAAAATCAATACATGTAGTTCTAACATCTTTAATTAATTCTTTTTGGTTTTCTAAGTCTTTTCCACCTGTCCAATGATTCAAATAAGCTAAAGAGTATTCCGATGTATCTAGACCAAAATAAGAACAGACACTATATGCTACACTTTCAGCTTGAAACTCTTTTTCTGGTGTAGATAATGATGAATTTTGATGTAATCTCGCATGAGCCAATTCATGTATTAACGTTTTCACATTCTGTAATTCACTATTTCTAGGATTCAAAGAGACAGCATGTAAACTAGGATAATACGCCCCTTTTGCTACACCTAATTCTTGTGGTGGATCAATCATTTCAATATTGTATGTTTTTGCAATTCCAGCTAACGCCTCTCTAAACTTTTCATAATTAGCAACATTTCCTTCAATCCACTTGTTAGGAAATACTTTGGGTAAATCATTAGTTTTTACATTTGTTTGTGAAATATCAAATACATGCCCTACCCCAAATGTTGTAAAGGCTTTTCTCGTTCGAAATGCACCTTCTTTAACCTTTGCTTGATCTTTCTCACTTGCTTTTTCAAGAGGAATCCATTTATTATCTTTGAAGTATGCGGGCTTATGTTGATATGGAACAAGAACTTTAATACCTTTTTCCCCTTTTTTTACGCCAAATCCAGCTTTTTTAAAATCTTTAAAACTAGCTACCGCTTGAGCACCTTGAAATTGTCTTTGAATTAATAATGAATTTGAAAAAGAATAATTATGAAATCGAGACATAAATTTTAGCAATTCTTTATAATCCTCTTTAGTTGAAAATGCTTTTTTGAATTCAACTTGCATATCATCTATTAACTTACTTACCTCTTCACTTTTATCACTTGTAGCTTTTTTGAATTTGGCACTCATAGTACATCACCATCTTCATCAACAATTTGATTATTCTTATTTAACGAAATAAAATGCCCTTCCTCAAGATCCAAAATATTTCTTAAATCTTCAAAATCACCTTCTTTCAATGTAATTGTTACCTCGTCTTTTGTGTCCAATCTTTGAGCAATAAGTACTGTTTCATTAAATGATAAAACCTTAGCTAATGTAGTATCTTTACTAAAAAACCATTCACTCACCTTGCATCTCCCTTTCGTAATATATCTATAACATCAACTATTTACGTTTTTTCAAACATAGTTGTTGTTATTAAAATAGGTAAATTCATTGAAAGGTAGCTACCTAAAAAAACAGGTAGGCCACCTTTCAATGAACCTTATTGTGAATTTTGTTCATTTACTTGTGGCTCTGGTTGTGGTTTATGAGGATCTTGTTGTGGATCTGTATTTTGTTGCCCTTGATAACTAATTTTTGAAACATCAACTTTCCATTTGTTTTTTTCTTTAATTAACTCTGTGTTAACATCTATTTTAGTTGCTGTTTGAACATCTTTCCCTTTAAAAAGGAGTGTTACTTTAAAGTTAACATTTGCTTTTTTGTCACTAATTCGATTAAAAAATGTTTGGTCTATTTTTGGCGTTTCTGATATTTCTTCATCCTCTAAATGTTCATGATTATCGTTTTTTTCAAATAAAACATCTTGCAATTTACTAGTCGTTATCTCTCTTATTCTCCTTTGATTTTCTTTGCTGATTTCCCCTTGAAAAGATAAATTTACAAATTCTGTCGCAATAGCTGTAGCTACATCCTGTTCACTTAACACTTTAATTTTTTCTTCTAGTGCATTATTTTTTTGAGACTGACTGTAATTAAATGAGAGTGATACACCCAATCCAATTAATAAAACGATACTAATTCCAATACAAACTAGTCTATTCATATTAAATCCCCTTTCTTTATTTTCCACCACCTAAAGGAATTAAAGGTAATGGATCTTGTTGCCCACCAACTAATTGATTTTTCACTTCAAAGTGTAGATGAGGACCGGTAACTTGCCCTGTTTTCCCACAAGTTCCAACTGGTTGCCCTTTTCCTATTGTTTGCCCTTCTGTAACCATTAACTTTGACATATGACCATATAAAGTCCACGTTCCCCCTCCATGATCTATTACCACAACATTCCCATAGCCCCCAAAACCTGAACCACTCACTCCGAAAAAGGATTTAGCTACTTTCCCGTCTTTTGATGCAAGTATTGGTGTTACACCATCTTGACACCCTAAGTCTAATCCTTTATGAAATTCTGATCTTCCCCCTAAAATACGATGCCCAAAATTACTTGTAATTTTCGGATTTCCGGCTATAGGATTAACATATCCACTTGCTGAAACAGTTCCCCCACCTGTTGAACCACCGCCACCTTGTTGTGAACATTCATAAGACATTCCACCTAGTTTTTGAATGTTTTTTGTAACCGTAGGAATCCAAAATCTATTTAAACTTCCCGGATCGTTTGCCGCACCAATTGGAGCATATTTTGGACCGATTAATTGTGGTGTAGTAAGACCTTTACTAATATAATTTCGAAAGAGGTTTCTTATCATCGCATCAATTCCAGCATCTAGTGTTGGAAAAACTTGAAGTGTAGCCCACCCAGTAGAGGGATCCATTAAGCCCCCTGGATTATTTTTATTTCTAACAGCGTTACTAGTTCCATGACCTGTCTCATGTATGGCAATTGCACCCGCTAAAACTGGATCTACTCCATATTTTTTTCCGGCATCTAAAAACGCTTGCCCTTTTCCAGAAAAAGCCCCTTCACTTTGCAAACTGATATTTAATTCATTTACACCAATTTCTTGCCCCTTTGCCTTACAGAATAATACTCCCTCACCACCGGTATTAGTTTCTTTTTTCACCTCCCCCCCACTAAGTAGGGTGAAAACCATTGCCGTTCCTACTAATCCAGATATGAGTATAGGTTTCCAATTTCGAACAGCCCATATTGCTGTACTTACTCCCATTTCTCTTCCCTCCCTTTACATTTTTTTCATAACTTTTTGACGAACAACCATTTTTAACATAGAACCCATACCAGAACCTGTTCCTGTTGAATACGTTAAATTCTTTAAGAAACTTGGTGCTGTAATTGTAGAAACTAAAATCCCCGTTCCAAAGATGAAATGACCACTTAGGAGTACGTTTAACCCTAGATAAAGTCCAGTGACTTGTAGTGCTTGTGTAAAAATGATTGCAAGCATTTCACGCCACCATGAATCGTATAAATCTAAATTCTGATTAAGAGCCGACATTGCAACTACAGGAATTAATATATAACCCATTACAATTTGCCCCATTCTTACTACTAATTGGAAGAATAAAGCAATGAATACAATAGCTAACATCAAGACTACGAATACCGATACAATAACAGTTGCTTCTACTTTATAGACATTACCGATTTTTTCTAGCACACTCTTACTATCCGCACTAGCTTTATCTAATCCAATTAACTTTAAAAACTTATCAACTACTAAACCTTTTTTTGTTATAAAATCCACCCAAACTCCATTAATTTTTATCATGATGTCAATAAAGAGTGGCAATAACAATATCCGAAATACAAATCTAAACGTATCACCAATTATTGCTTGTGGAGATCTATATTCAACCGCCCCAGTTGAAACAGCAAGATATTGTTTAAACAAGGCGTATATAAAAATGCTACCAATTAATCCATAAACACCAAATCGAACCCAATTAAATGTATTACTTATAACTTCGACCTGTTGAAAATTTTCATCAATCTTCGTTGCTTGAATAATATTACCCAAAATATAAGAAATAAGTTGAACACAACTTTCTACAATCCATGACATAAAGGCTTCAATTGGATTAGTTACGGTTGTAAAAAAACCTTTTATTTTATCCCACATTTTTCATTCCCCTCTCTTCCTATAAATTAGGCATTTGTGTTTGAGTTTTTACTTTTTCATTCAATTGTTTGTTTTGTTCAATAACAACTTTTAACTGTTTTATCACTTCTTTTAATTCAGCATCTTTCTTCTCAAGTTCTTCTTTAGATTTTTTTAATTGTTCTTGACTGTTACTAAGTTGTTTTTCAGTTGCTTTTATTTCAGAAGAATTATTACTAGCCTTTTTTTTGAGTAACTCATTCTCTTTTTCAATTAATTCATATTTGCTTTGTTTAGCTTCTACCATTCTAGGCTTTACTTCCTTAACTGTTATAAAATATCCATTCGTAGCAATAGAAAGTGCTAATAGACTAGATAAACCAAGTACCAACTTTTTATTAAAGTTTAAGTTCATGCTTTTTCTTTCTTTTTTATTTTTTGCCTTTGGTGTTCTTTCTGTTTTTTCTGTTGCGCTTGCGACTTCTTTCTTTGCTTCTTGTTTTGTTTTTGTAGGTTCAACATTCACCATTTTTCGAACTTCTTGACGATCTTCTAATACATTTAGTAACTGTTCATATGAAGTTACTCCTTGTATGCTTTGAATCAATGAATCTTTAGAATCAAAGCGACCCTTAATCAATTCTTTGAAGTTTTTATTTGAAAAAACGTATTCTAAAAGACGAATTACATGAGATAACATATCGTTTCTATCAAATCCAGTTATTGGCATGTTCTCAGTTGCTTTATATAAAAATTTAACTTTCCCCTCATTGTTAAAATAGAAATTTTCTGGAACAGGTAAGATACGAAATTCACTGTGCTCATAAGCTTCAAAGATTTTTACAATCTCTATTGCTACAACACGTTTCATTTTCAAATCATTTATGTTTCGTAAGAAAGAAAGAGTTGAATATTCCCTTTCTTTCTCATATCGTAAAACCACATCATTTCGAACAACGTCAGCAAAACTACAATAATATGCATCTTCTGTATCGTTTGCACTTTTAATTTTCACTAAATCTAATTCAGTTTTTAATAATGACTTTGTATATCTATAAATGAACTCATTCGTTGTTTCTTCTAGCGTTCCATCCGCAAATATGATTGTTGACACTATTAAACACCTCCAGAAGCTTTTTTCTTTTTCAGTTCATCTTTTTGTTTTTTTCGAATTTCTTCATGGATATCAAGATCATTTCTTTTTTCTCTATACGAGATTGTAAATTCTAAAGACTGTAATGCATGTAATTCCAAATAGTAACATTCACCCTCTTTATAAGGATCTAATGGTATATCAGCTTCAAAATCTTTAATTTCAAATTGTTCTTGTGTCATAGTTAGCAAACCATTTTTAGGATCTTTAAAATACAATTCGTATTTCACATATACCCGATCCCCATCTTTTTCAATATCAATTGGTTCAATTTTCATCTCATGTTGATCTACAAATAATGTTAGAAGGAAATCCTCTGGAAGTTGTTCTTCCGATTCTTCAATTATTTCGACCTTTGTATCTAACTTTGTTACTTTTTCTTTATCTGATTCTTCATTTTCTTCTGTCTTTTCTAAAGAGACTACTACTTCTTTTTTTACCTTATCAACTTTCTTTTGTTCTTCTAAATGCCATCCTAACGGTTCTTTATGATTCGGGTTATAAGAATCGGTTAGATATTTATATGCCCAAGCTTTTTCCGCCCTTATTGGAAACATGCCATTTAAAGAGATAATACATTCATCTTTTGGTAATCGGAGTAATTCATCTGGTGTCATTAATGCCCTTGAAATATAGCTATATGAGTGTTGCCCATTATCCCATTGTTCAAGATTATGACTTTCATTTCGCATTCTCTTTGTTGTTACTCCTATCTTTTCACTTACTTCTTTTGCTGTTGCTGTTGCATTTGTTCCTAAGAATACAAACATGTCACAGTTACCAATGATCTCGTCTGTTTGTTCTTTTCCGTAACGGTCATTAATCTGACCAATGGATTGTGCAATAACCGAAACCTCAATACCATAAGATCTTGTTGTAGAAAGGCGTTCCGCAAAGTTAGGAATTTTTCCGATATTAGCAAATTCATCTAATAATATTTTTACGTTTACATCTAATTTGTTGTGGTTTGTATCAGCATAAGCATATAATTCTTGAAACAATTGGCTAAAGAATGTATTAATTAAAGATCTGTAAGTAGAATCAGCTACAGGAATAACTACATATAATGCAATTTTTCGTTTCCCTAGATCGCTTAACTCAAACTGACTTTGTGATGTAAATTCACGAACTGTTTTTAGTTTCCACAATTTCAACGCTCTATTTGCATGACTCACAATTCCAGACCAAGTTTTTCCTGCCGCATTTTTCACACTTGCAAATGCAATTTTCGCTGATGAATCTTGTGGGAGATCCGCAAATAGTTTTTTTATTTCTTCTTCGTTCGGTTCAGTTAATAAAGTGTAAACACTTGCCATTGTATATACATCTGGTGATTTTTCTTGATATTTCTCTTGTATATATATGATTCCCGCTGTGATTAATGAGATTGCTTGTTCCTCCCAAAAATCAAGTGTTTTCCCTTTTTCAACCCCCGCCATAATAAGTGTTGTTGCGAACTTTTCAGCATCTTGTTCCTCTCTTGAATAAGTTAATGGACTGTAGTAGTCTGAAATCTTCATATTTGAAAAGTTGATTAAACGAACCTCATACCCTTGTTCTTTTTTTTGTTTAGAAGTCAATTCATATAATTCAGCTTTGGGATCTGTTACCACTATTGATTTTTTAACTGTATTTAAAATATTAGGGAGTATATATGCTTGAGTTTTACCAGATCCAGAACCTCCTACAGCAAAAACATTGTTGTTTAACCTACCCTTTTCTTTTTTTACGATGAACTTATTATTAAATCTTCCTAAAAGAGTTCCATCTTCGCTTATGTTATTTGTGATTTCTCCCTTCTTATCAAACACTTCATCTTCTTCCGCAAAACGTGTTGTACCAAATGCTCCATATACACTTGCATCTTCTAACTTGTGAGAGCGTAGCTTTCGATAAGTACGGAAAGCACCGTATAAAAATAAAGCTATAAATAAAAGTTGTAACACTATATACAATTGTTCATTCATAGCGTAACTAATTGTTGTTAAAGGGTTAGTTAAATACTCTATAAAGGTATTGGTAATTTGACCATCGGGCATATTTACTATCTCATCTTTGTTTTGTAAGAGAAAAAACAACATTCGCAAGGCAACCGCACTAATATAGTCTAAAATCAAAATAAAGAGAGCCAGAACACCTGTAACAACTATCATTTTTTTGAAATTTTGACTCATACACTTATACCTTCCTTAACTTCTGGTTTACCCCCGATGAACTCCCATTCTGTTTCAGTCGGTTCAATTTGAAGATGGACTCGTTTATCAGCATATAAGAACAACCCTTGACCCTTATTTTTTTTACGTGGCTTTAAGATCTTTAACTCTTCATCTGAAAGCTTTATTTGTGCTTTTGTCACCAAATCATTTAATGATTTACCCTCTAGTGGAAGAAGCATTTTCATAAGACTATTTTCAATAACCGCTCCACCATAATTCCGTTGTCCATCCGTTGCATTTAAGAAATCTTCAACTTGCTGTGTTGCACTCCAAGCCCCACCACCATATTTACGAATACGTTTATAAATCTGATAAACCAGTTCCATTGACTGTGGAGTATTTGGATCAGCAAGAACGTGAACTTCATCTAAAAACAATGATTTTTTCTCCTTATCTTTTGTAATCTCATCCCATAAAAATGTGATAGCGTTATACATTGCACACACCTGTAATTGTGAACCTACACCTAATTTTTTAATATTGAAAGAAATGATGTTGCTATCTAGGTTAACATTTGTAGGACCATTGAAAATCATCTTATTCGCACCCTCAACATATTGCTTTAAAACATAAGAGAACATTTCTAATTGTGTTTCATCTTCTTTTATTTTTTTCATGATATATTCATATAAATCACCCAGAGTAGGATAATCTTTTGGTTCTAAGTTAAAGAAATTTGTTTTGAAATTAATATTGAATTTTTCCGAAGCATACAATTCCATTAAGTAACTATCTAGTATAGCTAGTTCATCAATTGTCATTGTCGGACGCATTAATTTAAAAAACACTTTTAATCGTTCTACGTGTTGAAGTAATGGGCTTCCCCCTTCTTCATCACGCTCAAAGAATACCTGTAGAGGATTAATAATTGTATCTGTTGTATTTGATAACTCAATTACTTCTCCATCAAGCCACCTAACCATATCTGAATATTCGTCCTCTGGATCAATAATAAAAATCCGAATCCCATCCATATAATCACGAAGTAAAAACGTTTTAGCTGTTACTGTTTTTCCATATCCAGACTGTCCTAGAATTACCCCATTTCGATTTGAAAGTTCCCATTTGTTTATCTGAATTAAAGATTTTGTTTTTACATTTTTTCCAATTGCGACACCATCTTTAGCAAATAATTCCGTTTCATCAAAAGGAAACATAGTTGCAAACGCCTTTGAGTCCATGTTCCTCCTTGTATAATCATCTAGACGATGATCTAGTGTTGGTAAATGAGAAAAGAAAGCATCTTGCATACGAGAAGTAGGTATATAGCCATGTAAATTTTTTGTTGCTAAAGTATTTTTCACTCGATTAGTTAATTTATTAAGTTCGTCTAATGTTTCAGCGTATATACGAATTAAAAAGTGGACATAAATCATACCGCCCGAATCATTAGAAATTAATTTCTTTAACAATTCCTCAGCACTTTCTTTCTCAAAGTTAGCACGTTGTTGCATTTCCGGGGTTAGTCTTCCAGATACTAATCGAGATTCTAATTCTTGAATTGATCCACTTAAGTGCTTTATCATCTCACTTGATGAGGTTGGTTCTATATGAAAAGTGAACGAGATATTTCCTTCTAGACGATATAGTTTTGACAACCAGCCCATTTCAGCTATAGAAGGATAATCTGTAATACATAATGTTCGTTCTAATCCTTCGCCTACTTGAATATAATCACGCTCTTCTTCAAAAATAGAAGGAGCTATCTGGTCATAGATTGAAAATAATTCAAATGCTTTTTCTTTTTCTTTTTGTTTATTTTTCTTTTTAAACATTAGCATTCACTTCCTTATCATTTGTAGTTACAAGGATTGGAGCAACCGACTTGAATCGGTTAATCCTAGCTTGATAATTATTGAAATGAACTTGGTAAACTTGAATAATATCATTGGCGTTTAGTATATTTGCCTCAAAACCATCTTCCGATAAAGAATACAAGCCCGCTTTTAATGTATCTAACTTCTCCATTAAGATATCTAATTGATCATAAATGTGTTTTTCATTATTGATGTCATTCACTTTTTCAGCTAAAAAAATATATCTTTCTTTCTTTAGTGTGTTTTGTTGTTGAGAAGATTCTTCTAAGTAACGAATATATCCACTTCTCAACAGTTGTCGAGTTGCTACTGATTCTTGAGCAACTTTTTTCTTTTGAAACTCAATAATGTCTGAAAGATCAACCGGTTCAGCTAGAACACTAATTTGTATATTTTGAAGCATACTTGATATAGAAGCACTAAATTCATCCCTAACATCTATTCGTTCGTCATGCCCCATCAATTCAATGTTTAGACTATCTACTTGTAACCCACCGACTAGAATGTTTTGTTTTGTAAGGATTGCTTGATGAAATAACTTTTGTACAGGAATCAATTCTTGAGTGCGTTTAAATTGTTGTATTTGCTTTCTCTTTTCTTTCATTTTTTTAAAAACCAAATTCATTCCCTCCTAATATTTTTTGTAATAGATCACGTTCTTTTTTTTCTCCTTTTTGATAAGAAATCTTAATTCTGATTTCAAGTATCTTCCGGCATTCATATGACAGCCTTTAATTGGTTTAATTATGGCTAGTGCTGTAATCATAACTCCTAAGAGTATCCCCAATCCCATTCGAATGAAGGGATTGAGGGGAAGAAAATATATTCCCACAAATATTGGACTACAAAAGATGTAATAAGACATTTCACGCCATCCAATACCTGTATTGGGTACTAATTCGAATTTGGCATCAACGTTTTTTGGAATTAATACCGTTTCATCCTGTTTCATTTACGCCACCGCTGAAACTACAAAGTTTACAATTAAAGCACCTACGAAGATCACTGCAGTAATAACAAGAGTGTTTAACATACTACTTTTATATTCCGCTTTCTCTGATGGGTTTGAAGCAACATACATTTTAATACCTAGCCAAGCAAAGACAGCAATTGCAACTGATGGAGCGAGATATAAAAGTATTCTTGTTACCGCATCAATTAAGCTTTTAAATTTCTGTTTAATCGAATCTTCATCACCCGCACCAAATGCGATATCTGGAACAAGAAAAATCATTAGAACCGCTAAAACCCCAATATATTGCCATGTTACAGGGCTACTAATGAACTTTTTAAATCTATCTTTCATTTAAATCTCCCCTTAAATTTTTTATTTGAATTTCAATTTTTCAGTTGTGGTTTATTCTCTGGTTGTGGTTTATTCTCTGGTTGTGGTTTATTCTCTGGTTGTGGTTTATTCTCTGGTTGTGGCTTATTCTCTGGTTGTGGTTTATTCTCTGGTTTCGGCTTTTCTTCTGGTTTTTGATCTTCAACTATTTTCACAGGGATTCTTACTACTGAACGATTTCCCGATTTATCAGCAACCATAACTTCTATTTCAATATTTCCGGCTTTGCTCGTATCGTATGTTCCAACAGTAATAACTGGATTTTGATCTTGATTATCTTTTACACTAACAAGGTCATCTCCACTTAAACTTTGCCCTACTTTTACCGTTATATTTGATTTCGGTGTAACTACAGGTGGTTCAGTATCTTTCCCTTCGTTTGGATCTACCACTTTGACAGGTACTTTGACAGTTGCTTGATTTCCAGAACTATCGACAGCTATAACTTCTATCTCAATATTTCCGGCTTTGCTTGTATCGTATGTTCCCATTGAAACAATTGGGTTTTTATCTTTATTATCAGTAACAGTTACTAAATCTTGGACAGATACACTTTGACCAACATTTACTGTTACATTTGGTTTTACCGTAATAATTGGTGCTTCTGTATCTTTCCCTTCGTTTGGATCTACCACTTTGACAGGTACTTTGACAGTTGCTTGATTTCCAGAACTATCGACAGCTATAACTTCTATCTCAATATTTCCAGCTTTACTTGTATCATAATCTCCACTAATTTTGACAACTGGATTAGTATCAGCATTATCGGTAACAGTTACTAAATCATTAACAGATACACTTTGACCAACATTTACTGTTACATCTGGTTTTACCGTAATAATTGGTGCTTCTGTATCTTTCCCTTCGTTTGGAACTACCACAATAACAGGAACAGTTGCACTAGAACGATTCCCCGATTTATCAATAGCAATTACAGTTACATAAATAGTACCCGCCTTGCTCGTGTCGTAACTTCCAGTTATAGATAATATCGGATTAGTATCTTCATTATCAGTAACAGTTACTAAATCATATGGATTTAGATTTTGACCGGTATTTACTGTTACATTTGGTTTTACTGTAATAACTGGTGCTTCTGTATCCGTTGGTGGTTTTGGTTTTTCTGGATCTGTTGGTGGGTCTACTGGCGGTTTCGGCTTTTCTGGATCTGTTGGTGGATCTACTGGTGGTTTTGGTTTTTCTGGATCTGTTGGTGGATCTACTGGTGGTTTTGGTTTTTCTGGATCTGTTGGTGGGTCTACTGGCGGTTTCGGTTTTTCTAGACCTGTGGGTAAATCTACTGGTGGTGGAATTACTGGGTTTGTTGGTTTATCCATTGGCGTTGGAATTACTGGATCTTTTGGTTTATTTGGTTGTGTTACAACGTTTGGTACGTTTCCTTCATCTAAAATATTTAAAAGGTGTTTCTGTTCTTCATCATTCAAATAACTTTTAACTGTTGGTGTAAGTTCTTTTTTAGCATCTGTATCTAGAATCTCTTTAAGTTGTTTTTGTTCCTCGTTAGTTAGATTTTTTTTCACTGTTGTTGTAATTTTATCTTCATTATTCTTTTCAACTATTTCAGCAACTTGTTCTGTTATTGCTGCATTTGGATCTATAGCACTTGCGATTTCGTTTTTTTTATCGCCCTTCTTCTCTTTAGATACATCCTCAGATTTGCTTTTTTTCTTGGATGTAGTCTCACTTTTACCAAAGCATCCAGTCATAGAAGAAAGAATCAATGTTGCACTACCTAAAACTGTTATTGTTCTAGTTAATTTTGTTTTTTTTGACAACTGTTTCACCCCATGTCATTATTCACTTATATAGTTAAAATTCATGTTATAATGTGTAAACCAAAATACTTAGTTATTCACGAATTTTGTAATAAGTGGGTTTAAAAAAGTATTCAACAGGTCTATCTAGCAATTCAGCAATTTCTTTTGCCCGTTCAGCGTTAACACCGGTCTTTCCTACTTCTATTGCATAAAGTACTTGCGGTTTCATATTTGCTTGTTTTGCAATTTCAGTTAAAGATATACCTTTAGATTGACGTTCATTTTTTAAAAGCACTTCATTTAACCTCCTTGAGTTGTTTTTTCAGATAACTGTCACGCTTTAACCTGTTTGAGTTATCTTAACCCAATAATACATCACTTTAAAAATGAAATCAACCGTTTTTCGGTTAATTTTAGAAAAAACTTTTAATTTTTTCCATTACTTATTTTTTCTGATATATTAATTAATAGATGTCAGAAGGATTCAAGCTATTTCTATTTAAAAAAACATTAAGACAAAAATATCTATAATATAAATTAAAAACATATAGGATGACGTGCTTAGGAGTGAAATAAAATATGAATACATTTGGAAAACGAATAAAAATGTTGAGGACAGAACGTAATTGGAGTATGAAAACATTAGGTGAAAAAATAGGTGAATTTTCTGGTACACCTACAGCACAGACTACTATCTCAAATTGGGAAAATAAAGATGCTGAACCTCCTTATAACATTTTAATAATATGTGCACACCTGTTTAATGTAAGTACTGATTACTTAGTTGGTAATTCAGATAGAAGTTATGAAGAGGAACTACTACATGAACAAAAAAATGTACTTCAAGAAAAAGAAAATGATCTCATTAAACAGAAAAATGAACTAGAAAAAAGTAAAGAAATTCATATGATGGCACAAGATCTTTATAAGGAGATGCTAAAATTACCACCTAAAAAAAGAGAAATAGTTGAATCAGAACTAACGGAATACCTAGAGTTTTGGGGGTATAAAAATGATAAACTACAATCTGAATTTGAAAACTTCTTAAATTATATCCAGCATGAAATAAAAAACTCTAGTGTTGACTAGAGTTTTTTCATTAAATCATCTACTTTTCTTACTGTTTTAATCTTATCACTTAGATCTCTATACAGATCTTTATGATTTTCACAGTTTGAAAGAAGAAATACAAAAAAATCATAATCATATTGTGGCTTCTCGAAATTTTCTTTTAGCATGCATAATCCTCCCAATCTTATATAAGAATGACTTTGTTCCCCTCACACTTTGAACGGTAAAAAATCTGAATATTCTTTCTATTATTGAGAAAAACTACTTTTCATACCATGAATAAACAGAAAGCATGTTTTTGTGTGCATGGATTATAGCATACTTCAATGGATTTTCAAGCAAAAAAATGAAAAATTGTTATATTTCGCATTGTGATTACTTAATTTTGGGAGTTTATTGGTGAGAAATATCAGTTAGGTGATTGATATTCGTTTCGAATCGTTATAAAATAGATGTACAACTACTGAAAACAACGTTCTAACCGTTAAAAAATATAAAAAATAACCTATTTAAGTTAATTGAATACACAAAAAAACCCCACCACTCAATTTTAAATTGGTATCGGTCGGCAAACTGTCAACCAATTTAAAATCCCAAAGATAGGGTTATTTCCATATGTTATTTGCTTGTAGAGAAATTATATCATGAAGCAAATAAAAAGTGAAGATAATCCTCTCTTTTTTCCTATATTTTGTGGCGGGAAAAAATGGAGGTTTTCCAATGGAAACAGTGCAAAATTTTGTACTCAGTAAAGCAAAAGAAGAATTAAGTCCTCGTATAAAGCAACTTCCCAAAAAGAAAGGTGCTATTAATCGTGCAATTCAAAGTGTAATTAAAGATATTGATAGCATTCTTCTAGATTGTGAAGGTGAAACCACTCAAGAACACCTTAAATCACCTCGTAGATATGAAGCTTTACAAGTTGTCCTATCTTTTCTTGTTCACGAAGGATATTCTCAAGTAAAACAAGATTATATTAGTGAAAAATCGGGTATTTCTAAACCATTAATTATAGATACTTTTAAATTCTTAGAAGATCTAGAAGTGTGCCATCAAATCAAAGTTAGAAGGCATGGTAAAGTAGCCCCTTCCATCTATGTTTTGACTTTACATAACAATTACCTAAAGATTGTGGAATATTTCAAAGAAAAATGGGCTTATATCATCAATATTTATTCAACTTTCACAGATATTTTAAAAAGAAAAATCACTAAGAAAAACAACAAATCTGTTGATCTTAAAAAAGGTGAGATTTCTACTTGTACAGGATTAGACATTTTCACACCAGAAGAACCGATAATTGAAGATACAGATGAGTCATCATCACATGAAGAAAATGACAAACACTATTATGATAGATATAAAGCACTTTATGAATATTTAAATGAATGGCAAAGGAAAGCATATCACCATCTTAAAAGTGAAGTGAACTACCTATCTGAAAAAGATATTTACGCTATTGCTAATCGGGTGTCGCCATATGATGAAAATACATACTTAATTTTTAAATCTTGTGCTAATTGGTTTAAACATAATGAAGCCAAGTATAGTAATCCGGCTCACTTTACGAAAATGTATAATAAAAGACTTAAATTAGATCAAAAACGTAGAAATAATAAAGCAAACAAGAAATTTGTAAATTTAGGACAGAGATCTAACCAACCATTCATTTTCTATAACTGGTTAGAAGAAACCAAATAATTTTCAAAAAAATACAGATTGATAGCCTTGTTTAAAAATTGATAAATTAACAGGGCTTTTTGTCATGCTTATAAATAATACAACTCAATTTTTCATGCATTATATAAAATTCGGATTATATTGTTTCCTTTAAAAGTCCCATCTAAATACTCTTTTAATCCCTAAATATTCCCCCTTCCCGTTAGGATTTTACTTAGAAATTTACTTAGAAATTTACTTAGAAAAAGTTCCAGAAGCCTTGGTACAGTAAGAAAAATCAAGGGAAAATAGTTCCTAATGTATTTATTGTATTTATTTAAAACAAGATTTAAAAAATAAGAACCTTATAATCTACTTTTATAATTAAAATTTAAGCACAAATTTTAAAAAACGTTTGTAGAGATAACATCTAGCAAACACTAGAATGGACTCTAACTGGCAAGGACACCCGAATCTCGCCAGTTTAAGCCCTATTCCAATACAATTCCATCAAAAGGTTGAAAATTTTTTGTAAAGATCTGTTCAGTAAGGCCCAAAGAACGGGCTTCACTGAACAAACCAAAGTTTTTCAACTGTTTCTTTGACAGTTCTTTGCTATTTGCTTTTCAAATCACATCCCACAGTGAAAAACAATCCCCTGTGGGAACTTCTCTTCCACTTCAAACGCTCTTTTAGACCAAGAGAGCATCTTTACCCTCTTTAAGCATTCATAAACGCTCTATGCCCTTTTAAAAGCTTTATATTCTTGTAACCTCCCCATTTCTCTTTGAACCTCGTCATGCTTCCCTAAATAGTGCTACTTAAAACAAAAGGAGATCTAAAAAGATCTCCCTAAGCTTCGCTATGTTTCCTTAAATAAATTAGTACTTACATTTATCTACAATTTTTTATTTTATTACTTTAATTCTCTTCAGTAATTCAATTCTTCCAATGCTTTCATACTGTTCGTTAACATACTGTGTTACGTTGTTCAAATATAAGGATAGTGCATAAAGGTATTCTTTGAAATTATGAAACATAAAATCGGGTACTTGTTTCTTTTCAGAAAGTAGCATGAAAAGTTGCCACCAGTCAAAATGTACAGGTACTGGAAGACCCAAGTCTTTTAAATTTTTTTCTAGATCATCTAAGTATCTTAATTGCGCTATGTTTTCTATATTGTTATCAGTGCATAAGTCTTCTTTTTTTTCTATTTTGCTCAGAACTTCAACAACATTTAATATTCTAGGTAAAAAATCAAATGGATCAAAACATTTAGGGATATTTGTAAGCTCACTTTGTTCAAACAATTCTCCCATGAATAATTCCCGTATTTTTGAAACGATTTCTTTGTTATCAAAAATAACACCACACTCGTAATTCTTATTACTATTAAAACTAAAATTAGCGGATCCAATATATGCAAAATTATCCGTTATAAAAATTTTTGAATGATTGGTAGTAAGTTTGGCACATAGCACAAAGTTTTTGAAAATTTCCTCGACTTCTAATTTATCTTCTTTAGAGAATGTCATTATTGAATATAGCAACCTAACATCAATTCCTAAATTAGCAAGGGTTGACAATTCCTTGTAAAAACTTCTTTCATATTTGTTCATAAAATTAAAATTGTATGTCGCTATATCAATAGTTTTTGTGTCGCTCTTACATCTTTCTAACAAATCATTCCATAGATTTGCTTCTTTAAAAAAGATTACTTTGCCTTCTTGAAATGGGATTTCTTTCATCATGTTTCTTTTTCCCGCCCTTTATTTAAAAGTCTAATTACCGAGTACGCTATATAATTTATTATACATGATGGGGGAAATGGCAATGCGTAAAATTTTATACATTATAGGTTTTTAACACTCCAATTTCACTTATTTTATATAAAAAATATATAATTAATATATTGTATAATCATAACTATCATTTTTTTGCCTGTAATATATAAATAATATATACATTTTATATAAATAAAATATTGCTTTCGTTAAAGTTAAGAGTTGTTTCGTGTAAATCAATAAAAATTATATAAATTTTATATAATTTTTATTGATTTTTATTCTTGTAAATGTTATAATTTAGAAGAGTTAAATGATGTAATCAATTGAACGATATCTATTTTATATAAAATTTATATAATTATCTTATTAGGAGGTAAAGAAATGGCAAAATCACAAGTGTTAGACAAATTACACGTGGAAGTGGAAGCGGATTTAGGGAATAGTAATTTAAAATTGTTTGTTAATGGGAAGTATGAAGTTGTTCCAAACGTTTTTCAACGTGTGTATGGAGGAATTGAATCCTACGAAACAAATGATGAAAAAAATGTAATCAATCTTCTTGATGATCTTTATGTTCATATCACAAGTAACGGAATTGAAAGAAACGGAAGTTTCTTAATTGGAAAAAGAGCGTTACAAAAAGGTAATCGTATTACTAGTATGAATATTCAGGTTGGGAAAAAACATGAAGATGATGTGCCAGTTGTAAATATTTTAGGTGTAATTTCGGCAAGAATGGTTCAAGAAACATATGAACAAACAAAAGAAATCCCTAGTGTTTTAGATGTTGAAGTGGATCTTATAACTGCTATTCCTACAAGCCAACACACACCAAAAACAGCAAAATATTTAATGGAGCGTTTTAAAGAAAATAAACATGTTGTAATAGTTCACGTGGGTGAAAAACAGGTAACTGTACAGTTGGAATTTTCAAAGGTTAGAGTTACAAAAGAGGGTGCTACATCCCTATATGCAATCATCGAAGGAAAAAAAGATATGTTTTCAACTTTCCAAGAGTTATATAAAAACAAATTGAAAGACATAGAAGTGACAGGTGATTATTTCAAAGATAAAAAGATACTACATGCTGATATTGGTGATGGTACTACAGAATACATTTACACAAAAGGTTTAAATCCTGTTTTAGATAGTTGTAAAGGAGAACGTCGAGGTATTGGTCATGCAACAGAAGAAGCTTCTAGATTGTTAAATGAAAGGAAAGGTACAAACTTTAAGCGTCAACAATTTGTGCAAATTATACTTGATCCAAGTGATAAGTATCATGAAGAAGCTTCAGATTATTTATATGAAACTCGATATGAACAAGCACAATTAATAACAGAAGATATTAAAGAAAAGTACCTTAATGAAACTGGAAGTGAAGCTGAAATTATTGTGGTGTACGGTGGAGGGTCTATTGCATTACGTGAAGAATTGTATGACAAAGTTTTAGCATTTTGTGATAAAACGGATTTAATGTTATTTTACGTTCCAGAAAAGTATGCAATAAACCTTAATTCAGAAGGGATGAACAATTTAAGAAAAATTCTTGGGTAATATAAGAGGGTGAAAAAATGACAAAAAAAGAGCGTGAACAATATAATTGGAAGTTTCAAAAGATAAAAAATGATCCTCTATTTCTTGAATGGATTGAGAACCAAAGTAATATATCTGGATCGTTAAACACGTTAGTGCAATTTGCAATTAGATTTTTAGGAACAGATGATATAGACAATTTTGACAAACAAAAAAAATTATCAGAAGTATTGTTACTACAAGATGAAAAATTCCTTTCTGAAATTGCAAGTAAAATGTCACATCAATTAGTAGTACCTAAAGTAATGCACTCAGAAAAGGGGAATCAAGAAACGGTTGTATTAGAAAATAATAATCAGACAACAGAAAAAGAAATTAAAGAAGAGAAACACAAAAATCATAAAGTTCCAGAAGAAGTTGAAAGTATAAAAAGTAAATATGAAGGTGTAAATGCCAACAGTATATTTGGCGATTAATAAATTGAAACCAACACAATTTCAGAAATGTGTTGGTTTTTTGTTTGGAAATGGAATGATTTAAAGTGTTGCTCTATTTTAAACTCACAGAAAGGACATTTGAAGTGAAAGAAAGTTCCCACAGGGGATTATTTTTCACTGTGGGATGTGATTTGAAAAGCAAATAGCAAAGGACTGTCAAAGGAACAGTTGAAAATTATTTGTTTGTTCAGTGAGGCCCAAAGAACGGGCTTCACTGAACGGATCTTTACAAGGAATTTCAACCCTTGACAGGAACGTGATGGAATTGGGCTTAAACCGTGTCTTTGCCGGTTAGAGTCCATTCTTGTGTTCGCTAGATGCTATTCCCTCAAACGCAAAAATGGAAGCGTATAGAATGTTTAAAAGGTATTGTATTTCTTTTTATCTTTCAAAGGATATTGTTTGTTTTTGTTCTATTTCATTTTGTTTATCTTGCATGATATTGGATAGTTTGAGTGTATTATCTGGATCGAATATTTCGTTTGCAATATCTTTTAATGCTTCTTTCTGATCTAAAGGTGAAGTGTTTTTACTTACTAGAAGTGTTTCAGATAACTTTTCGAATTTCACAGTGAATTTTTCTGTACTTACTGATTCAATAAGATGAATATCAGCATGATTTTCAGCGATATAATGTTTTAAACATTCCACTGTAAAAATCGGATTTTTTTTAAACGAATTATCAATTAGTCCATCAAAAAAAGGTTCGATTTTTGTATTGTTTGAGATATCTTGAAATTCTTTATTGATGATGTCAGAACCATAAGATTGCTCTGGATTTTTTGAAGGAGTAAGATCATCATATTTAAGATTTGGAGTTTTGTTTGTTGAATTGATTATTGGAGTCTTAAAAAGGTCTTGAGAATTTTTGTTGATAAGGATAGATCCATAAGTTTGTTCTGAGTCATTTGAAGGAGTAAGACCATTATATTTAAGATTAGGCGTCTTATTTAGTTCATTCGCCTTAAAAGTTGCATCTGAAATTTTCACTACTGATTCGGCAATTAATATGTCATTAAATGAACCTAAGTCCGTTTGAGTTCTTTTATCAATCACTTCAAAATTATTATTTGAGTTTGCATTTATATAAGAAATTTGGTCTGATTTTTTTATAGTAACATGATGAATTTTTGCTATTGAATTGAACTGATTTAAGTCGATGTTCGAATCTAATATTGAACTACTTTTAAAGCTAACAAAATGCTGAATGTCATCCTTATTTTTTTTGAAATCAAAATGACATTCAGTAAAAAGACTGTTAGTTACTTCAATTTCTCTGTTGAAAATAAAAATAGATTTTTCAATTGTACAATCATTTAATGATATATGTTTAATGTTATTGGTGTCACATAATCCACTGAAATAATCAAAAGAGAAATCTTTAAATTCATAAGAGTTAACTGTTATACTTTCGGTTTTTGATTCAAACTTAAACGCTGGTTTATTTAAAAATTCTTTTTGAAATTCAGTCATATTCATTTAACTTACACCCCAACTTTTTCAGGTAAAGAATTGATTTCTGTTGTTGGTTTTTCTTCTATTGCATCGTCTTCTTTAAATAAAGTTTTCATTTCTTGTTTTACAAGATTGGAAACATAAGAAAATAATGTTTTTCTATCCTCTAAACTTAATTGTTCAATTCCAAAATGTTCTTCGCATAGTAACCCAGTATCTTTTAATTCTTTTTCACGCATTTCTTTAGCTTCTTCTTTAGCTTTTCTCATTAATTCACGTTTTTTTTCTTTTAATAGCTTTTCCTGTTCTTGCAATTCTTTTAATTGTTCTTCTGTAGTTTTCACCATAATTATTCACCATCCTGTTTATATTTTTGCGGTAAATTATTTTTTATATAACTAGAAAAAATTTTGAATACCTCTTCTCTATCAGAAATATCCAAGTGTGAAATTTCAAAATATTTTTCGCATAATGCACCAGTTTGAATCAATCTTTTTGTACGTTCTTTTCTTTTCTTTAACCCATCTTGATGAATTATTTCTCTTTGACGAATTTTTAATAATTCTAATTCCTTATCAATCTTTATTAATTCATTTTCAGTATTTTCTTTTCCCAAATTGTTACCCCCTACCCAGAGAGTATAAGTAATAATAAATAGATTCTTAAGATCATTATAGAGAATGAGAAAGAATAAATCAAGAATATTCTGGAAAAAATAATGGTAAATATAAGTAAATAATGGTACAATGATCACTGTACAGAAGGTACAGTGCGCACTTACACAAACTTTTCGATTCTTCGAATCTTCAAGTTTGTATGTGCTTTTCAAAATCGTAGACACGATTTTTTACCCTGCGGGGCTTTTGTGCTCTCTATTCCAATAAAAGGAGGTGTAAATGAAATGGCTATCTATCACTTAAAAATGAAAACAATATCAAGAGGTAAAGGTCAAAATGCAATTGCGAGTGCCTCTTATAGAAGTGGCGAACAATTATATTGTGAAAGAACACATGAGACTAAAAATTATAATCGAAAAGTGAAACCAGATAGTCATATTCTTGCACCTTCTCACGCTCCCAGTTGGGTATTGGATAGAGAAAAATTATGGAATGAAGTGGAGTTTTCTGAAAAACGTGGTAACAGTAGAGTGGCAAGAGAAGTTGTTGTTGCAATCCCAAGAGAATTATCTATTGGAGAGCAAAGAGAGCTTGTATTGAATTTTGCAAAGGACATATTTGTAGAAAAAGGAATGGTAGCTGATGTTTCTATTCATAGAGATCATTCTGATAATCCACACGCTCATATCATGCTTACAACGAGAGAAATTTCAGATGAAGGATTCACTGTAAAAAATAGAAATTGGGATGCCAAATCATTCTTGTTAGAAACTAGAGAAGCATGGTCAGAGTATGCAAACTTGTATCTGAAAAAAGAAGGTATTCAAGAAAAAATTGACCACAGAAGTTACGAGAATCAAGGAAAAGATTTATTACCTACAGAACACTTAGGTCATATTTTCCACCAATTAGAAGAACGTGGAATTCAAACGAGAATTGGAGATAAAAACCGTAAGGTAAAAGAGTATAACCAGCGTGTTATTTCTTTAAAAGAAAAGAGAGAACAACTTTTAAATTCGTTAGAAAAACAAGGACATAAAAAAGAAACAGAGCAAGTAAAAACGATATCCTTGTCTAAATATGAAGCAATTAAAACGAAATTATATTTCCTTACAAAAGATGAAAATCGTTTAAAATGGAAACTTGATAATAATAAGGTTTCAAATCACTTATTTGATCGGAAAATAGAGAAAATCAATTCTTCTAAAGAAGCCTTAGAATTTGAAAAACAATCTTATGAATTGCAAGCTTTATATACATTAGAACACACTGGTTTTGAAGTATATCTTAATAGTTTGAAGCCGGAACAACGTGGAGAAATTGCAATTCGATTGACTAATAAAATAAAAGAAATCAATTCAAATGATACGCTTTCCATTATTGAATCTATAGAAAAAGATATTGTTTTCGAAAATGTTCAAAAACAAATAAAAGAATTTGTAACGTATGAACGTTTAGAGGATCGCTTAGAGTTTTTAAATAAAATTGATAAAAATCTAGATAGAAAATTAACTAAGAATGTTATATCTCATGAAGAGTATAATCAGCAAAAAAATAATGTTAATTCTCAAATTAATGATATAGAAAAAGCTAAAAATCATTATGAATTACAAGCACTATCTTATATGACACGTAATGGATTAGGTGTTTATTTAGATGAATGTCCAATGGAAAAACAGGGTAAATATGCTGTTAAAATTCTTGATAAGATTAAACATAACCCAAGTCTAAATTACAGCAATGTTGTAAGAGAAGTTAATGAAGATGAGTTGCTTGAAAAAGCGACTAATATTGTAAGAAATGACTTAACTTCTGATAACTTAGCAAAACGTTTAAAACAACTAAATTATTGGAAATTGTCTTGTGAGAAAAAACAGGATAATGAAAAAGTAGAGAAAGCAAAAGATGATATTTCTACATTATTAACAGCTAAGAAAGTTGTGATTGACCGAATGCAAAATCACATTAAGTCAGATTCAGAGTTACATTCATTCTTAGAAGAAGATGGAACACTTTTAGATAATGAGAAGAAAGATGTTCTTATAGATCTTTATCTAGAAAAAATGAAAAATAATGATTTAACGAGAGATGAAGAATTTACAATTGTGTCTCAAAAAATGATTGCTAAAACTGAAAATAAAGTATTAAATCTGGCTAATAAACACTTAAAGGATAAAGTAACATACAAAACAATAATTAATAAAATTGAAGAGATGTGTACAAAATCATCTGGTATAAAGTCTTCTGTTTTGAAATCTGAAATTGACCAATTAAAATCTTTTTATGATGAAGTAATAAGTAAGTACGAAACAGTACAAAAAATTGATGGTAAGTTATTTAAATCCAGAAGTGATAAAGAAAACTTGAAGAATATTAAAGAATGGTTTGCTAAAGAAAATATTAATCCAAATAACTTATCTTATGCTCTTCAAAAAGTTAAATGGAATATGGAAAAAGTACAACGTCAAATCTCTAAACAAGAAAAAACAGAAAATGTTGTTTTACCTACACTTATACAAGCGAAGCAAGTTCTTGAAGAACAAGCAATTAGATATGTAGAAAAAACTTATAGCTATAAAGATATTTATGTATATAGTCATTTACTAGATGAACAGGAAAGAAAATTGATGGTTCAAATTAAAGATTGGAATGAATCCACTGGATCAGTATATGACTTTAAAGATAAACAAAAAAATCTAAAAGCAATTTTAACTGATACAAAATTAAAGCAATCTACTTTAAAGGAACATTATAGTGAAATCCAGAAAACTATAAACTCGCTTGTGAAATCTTCAAACGTAAAAGAACGGTTACCATTGCTGTTAGAGACAAAAGAACAGTTAGAAAACAAATCAAATACATTTAAGCGAACTGTTTTAAAAGATCAAGAAACAATTAGTAAATATGAAACAGTAATGAAGGAAATTACTGAATGTGAAGAACTCATTAAAATGGAAAAAGAAAATGGTATAGAAGTTTCTGGTCAACTTCAAGAACATATTAAAGAGTTAAAACAACAAGAACAAAATTCATATAACCAATATCAAAATAATAAAGAAAAAGAAGGTGTGATTGAAAGCCTTCTAAATGCACCTGATGTGTTAGAACAGGTTAAAAATAAGGTGGAACGTGAAGCTGAAATTAGGGAATTTGAGCACCAGAACCAATTAAGAAGAAACCGTATGAAGAAATTAGGTAAACATAGAGGGATTGACATGTAATACTGTGAAATAAGATTGTAGGGGGTCTTACAAAGAATGAAATGTTAATCCTCTACTATCTTGATATTTATAGCAACTTAGAACTACAGAATTACAAAATAATAAGGAGAATTAAAATGAAAAACACTAAAATATTGTATTCTGTAATTGCTGTTTTATTAGTTGTTTCAGGCGTAATGGCGGGTATTATGTGGAGTAAAAATGATTCAAAAAAACAAACTGTATCAAGTGAAAATGTAGTGAATGATAATGAGGACACAAAGAAAGAGAAAGTAACAAATAAAGATATACAAATAGTTGTTGATCGCACAAAAGAATATATGGATAAATTTATTCATGAAGAAAACAAACCTATCACAAGTGAAAGTATAAATGGATTTTATAAAGATATACTTATTAAGAGGATTAATGAAGAAAACTTACAAAGTGATGATCGTGACAAAATTTCTTTTTTAACTACGGGTAGAGATCAATTATTCGGTACTGTCGGGAAGTATTATATTCTAGATAAAGATACTCAAATAGATCAAGAAAAATCTACAATAACAACTTATATAAAATATGATGAATTTCAAGATGGTACAGCTTATCAATACATTGACAGAGAATTTTGGTTAGAGTGGACAAAAGAAAATGGCAAGTGGCGTATTGATTCATCTTCAAGATGGAAAACCGGTTTAAATAGTCAATATATTAGAGGAGTAGAACCAAAATCTAATAATAAACGGAATGTAAATGAAGAAGGTAAAATGGTTAATAAAGCTGAACAGACAAAAAGCTAATAAAATAATTTTTGATTAAATATAAAAAAGTCATACAAAATGCGTATGACTTTTTTGTTTAATCATTTAATTGTGGGATCAACCACCATAATCTCCATGTGTCATCATTTTTGCAAGTTGAGGACTTTGATTTTTCTCAGTAGGACTGTATATGCCTAGTGCTAATGTTAAAGCTGTAATAACCCCTAATAATTTGATTGTTACTTTTTTCATTTCAATGCCCCTTTCTCAAAAACTTTATTTCTTGCCTTTGAACTCAAATAGAAATAATCACTTGCTTCTGAACCAAGTTTTTCTTCATAAAACTTGATTGCTAATTTTTCATGATATTCCTGAACATACTCATATAGTTTTTCTCTTTCAAAGTAAGAAATACCTTTAAGGATAGTCTTTTCTAATGTTTTAGCATCTACATTATGATTTAGAGCTTTTAGAATTTCAAAGTGATGTTGATACCCTTCAATTTGTGACTTATTACAAATTTTTAATCCTTGCTCAATTAATTGACTAGCAATTTCGTGTTCTTTTAATTTATAATGTTCCTTTGCTTTAATGTAGATAGCCTTATAATGGTTTGGTGATTTTTCAGCAACATCTGAAAGGTATCGAATGGATAAAGAAGAGAGATTTTGAGTTGAATACATCCATCCTAAGTTGTGTCGAGCCATAGTAATGAACTTTTCTTCACCGATTTTTTGGAATTGATTCATTGCGGAAGTAAAATGTTCTTCCGCTAGTTCCCATTCCTTCAACTCCATACAAGCCACACCTATAAGGTTGTCACAAAACGCTACATTTATTTCATAATTTGGATAATCTGAATAGATATCCTTTGATTTAGTGGCGTTTCGAATACATAACAATACTTGTTGAGTGTCACATTGAAATGTAGATAATTTATAATAAAACTCCGCTTTTTCAAGATTGTCAGCACTATACTGTAGAAGTGATTCGGCTATATCGTAATGTTCCCTTGCTAAATTATAATTTCCTAACTCATTCAAATGAATTGCTTTAAAAAAGTGATAATAATAAGTTAAATGACTATCATTGGGCACTTCAAATGATTCAATTTTATCAAAGCTTTCTTTTAATAATCCTAAATTATCTATTAAATAAGTGTATCTAAAATCTAAAAGGTAATAATACAATAGCAAATTTTTTGTCTGGTTATCTTCGCTAGTTGTTTCAAGTTCATTGATTTTACCATCTATTTTTTCTTTTAACAGTTGAGCATTGCTTACACGCTTTGCTCTAATTTCTATGTACCACTCATTCAGTAAATTTGTAAGCTTTTCGTTTTTTGTAGACGTAAGCATAAAACCCCTCCTTACCGTACTATATATTTGTATTTAATAATAACAGAAATTTTAAAACATTGTGACACTCACAAGAGAACTGTCTGTTTCTCTAAAAATATCTGAATTTTCTGTTCTTTATAAGAGTAGGACGTATTTGTAGCTTTTAAATAAATAGTTACAGTAGAGTAAAGTGGTGGGAAAGGTATTTGATATGTAAAAGGAGATTATGACAATGGAGCCGGTTAATAGTGTTGAATTGTTTAGAATGTTATTAAAAAAATGTTACCAAGAGTGGATAGAAGAAGAACTTGTTGAGGTTTTAAAAAACGATGACAATGGAATTGTACTAAAAGAGAAGGAAACTGAAATTAGGGTGGTTATTGATCGAGAAAATCTTATCCCAGCGGATAACCGCGCAAAAGAGGGATGGGAAACCTATTGGTTAGAAAGATACTTGAGGGATTATAATTATGAACTGAACAGCAAAATTAAGTATTTTAAGGATAAAGGTTTTTATACTGGCAATTATGCCGAGTTTTTATTTTCATATACTCAAATAGAAGATGTACTTTCAGAAACAGTAATGCAAAATTTTAAAATTGATGATGTTGAATTTGAGATTGGTAGCCCGAGCAACATATTTAAATTAATTTTTAACCACATATCAACGGATTCACATTTTGAATGGGCAAATTTCTACACAATTAAACTAAGAAATGTAAATAAGGAAATGCTTGAAGATTATCTTCAAAACGCAATGTACATTTTGCATAAGTATTGTCCATCTGATTTGTCTAATGATTACCCAGAGGTTTATCAGTATTCCTATTTTCATGAGTATTGGGTAGAGACAGAAATAGTAGATGAAAGTAACTTGGATACAAATTTTAAATCGGGTAAATACCCTGAAGCGTTAGCCCTTTACAATGAAGGAAAACGAAAGCGGGATTTTTTAAATTTTTATAGAGTGCTTGAATATTTCTTTTTAATTAATAGAAAAGATGAGTTCAAATCGTTTATTCTTGATTATAATCAAAATAAAGACATAGATAAAGTCCTTGAAAAAATAACAGATGTTTATAAACTAAGAGAAGATATTTTATTAGGAAGTCTTTTGAATAAAACAAACAATATAGGATCTATAATGGATAAAGCACTTTCAAAGGGATTAATAAGTAATAACACTGATAAGGAAGAATTGGCAAACAAATTATATGCGTATCGCAACAGTAGAGTACATGGGAAAAGGGATGCAAAAATGGATCTACTGATTCCGACTATATTAGATTCCAATAATAAGGAATGGGAGTTAATAATTGAAAACATCGCTGACTTGGTCATAAAACAATTTTGTTATTCATAATTAATGCCCTCTTATTGGAGAAGTATAATAACATAAGAAAAACAGTTGGGAACGTGTTGCCCGACTGTTTTTTTTATGCCACAACCGAAGTGAAACGGAGGGCGTAGTTGTTAGGGAATAATATAGTTGTTTTGCAACCAAATTTAATTTACATCACACTGGAAACAGGCGTTAAAATTTCTCTAACTAAATTTTCATGAATGTTATGTATTACTTTTTCTACTTTTGGAAGATCTTCTTTTGGGATATGTAACAGTTGAATTGAAAATTTAAACTCATGCACTACTTGACCATTTTGCAAAAATAAGAATCTGACAAGACTAGATTTATAGTTACTATTAGTGTCTAATATAAAATCTAATATTATGTTATCTATATTGTTATATGGAATGGATTGAAGTGAGATGTTTTCATATTGATTAGTTCTTGAGGATGTACTACTTGATGTGCGTCTGATCTTAATCATTTTATTTTTAAGGGATATTGTAATGCTTTCTTCACTTAATACACTCGGATCATTATTACCATGTGTGTATTCATCAGTTCTAATGTTAAAACAAAGTACACCGTTATTTAAAGTTTCATAAATTTCAAGTGGTATCGAATCAAATATTAAAGTCATAGTATCCGTCCTTCCATTTTGAAAAATACAGAATATTTTGTTGCAAATTAATTATATCATTTTTAAATAAATTATGCGGACTTCAGTAAGTTTTAACAAGATATGAAAAGTATAAAAAAGAAATGGAGTGGTCACAATTGATAATTTGTGACCACCCCATTTCTTTTTTTATTTGGTTCGACTACAAGCGAGCCAGGGCTGAGAGTTTGCGCCCTGTTTTCGAATAACCGGTTTCTAATGTTAAAACCCAATCATTTATATCAAACCAATTATAGTTCATTCCTTTTAGTTCTTCTGGAAATGTTTCTGGATCTTCACGCCAACAATATAATCTTTCTAAAGCTATATCATACCTTCCGAATCCATATAATGTTTTTGTTTTAGATATATTTTTACCGTTCTCTTTTCGTATATAGATTTCTTTAGCGAGGTATACATAAAGTTTCCCTCTCGAAGTCACAAATTTTAAGAAACTGGAGTTTTTTTTCTTAGGCATAACTCACACTCCTTAATTAATAGTTCTTATTAATCCTTTTCTATTGGAATTAAAAAATTCCTTTGTAAAAACCTATTGTGTTTTTTGTTTTCAATAGTCATTTTAATAAAAGTAACTACTGAAAAAAACATTTTAAATTTAGTAGAATATAACCGAAGAAAGTACAAACACAACGCTTAGAAATAAAAAGATAGACAATCCAGTATACAAAAACCGATTGAAAAATTTATTCTTGCTTACACCAGTAAATAGATCCATTAGAAAAATTAAACATACTACAGCGAAAAGTGTTCCCCACATAATATGAATTTCCCCTTTGTAATTAATCTTCTTTTCTAGCTCTCAATTCTCTATAAAGTGTGGAAGGTGATACACCTGTCATTTCTGTAATTTCTTTTACTGTAAATTTTTTATCTTTATCATTGTATAATTCCATAGCTTGTTGGATTTTTTTTGAGTCTTTTTTAGGTCTACCGCCTATTCTCCCTCTTGCTCTTGCTGATTTTAAACCAGAAATCGTTCTCTCTCTAATAATATCCCTTTCAAATTCAGCAAAAACAGCAAACATACCAAACATAGCCCTTCCCGCTGGGGTTGTTGTATCAAGGTTATCTTGTAGAGAAATAAATTGTACTTTTTTTTCTTTCAATAGATCGGTAATTTCATAAAGTTGTTTGACGGAACGTGCTAAACGGTCCATTTTATAAACAATTAATACATCACCTTCTCGTAAAACATCCAATGCTCTTTTTAGCTCTATACGCTTATCAGAAACGCCAGATACTTTTTCGCAAAAGATTCGTTCACATTCGGCTTTTTTTAGGGCATCCATTTGCAAATCTAAATTTTGTTCGTCTTTACTGACCCTTGCGTAACCGATTTTCATATTAAAATCACCCTAATGTTAAAAATTATTGTTGTTTATTGTAAAAAAGACTAAATATCAACATTCATTACCTATATTATATCATAAACGTACCTTTTAGGTGCATAGTTTTTGTAATGAGTTTTGGCATAAAAATAAAGCGGAAAAAGAAGAAAAAAAGACAAAATACAAAACGTGTCAAAAACATTCGTTTTTGGAAGTTTGGTTTGTAATTCTTTCTTGAGTTTGAAGATTGAACACATAGCACACTGGAATGGACTCTAACCGGTAAGGACACCCGAACCTTACCGGTTAGAGTCCTATTCCAGTACGATCCTGTCAAGGGTTGAAAATTTTTTGTTAAGATCTGTTTAGTGAGGCCCAAAGAGCGGGCTTCACTAAACAAACAAAAATTTTTAAACTTTTCCTTTGACACTCCTTTGCTATATGTTAAAAGCTTCGCACCCAACGGGGAAATTAATCCCCATTGGGAACTTCACTTCCTCTTCAAACACAAGAAAGGGTTTGGAGGAAGAAAAAATATTGAGGTGATATGCGATGAATATGATTGGATTAGTTGTGACAAATATTATTTTCTTTATAGTTGTTGGATTTTTAACTAAGTTTTTTGTTTTTGTATTTAAGAAGCTATTTAAATTTTTATTAATTGGTTTATTGATTCATGTTATTGGATTTGTATTAATGATGATCGGTTATGTATTCTATTTAATTAGTCATTATATAAATTAATGGGGTTCAGCCGAGATACATGTAATTTGGGTTCATAGTCTGTATTTTATTTCCATTATCAGATTTCAGTGTAACAAAAAGGTGTTTTATTAATAATGTTACGGATTATTTTTGATACAGTATTTTGTTACAACTGATTCAACGATTAGGATATTTCATATTTTCAAATGCAAAACGTAACAAAAACGAACGTTTATGTTACAAATATCTCTGAAAAACAACGTTTGGTAAAAAATGTATTGCTATGACCTAGTTTTACACGTACCTCGGCTGAACCCCTTAATGGTTAAGTAATTCACTGATTGCAAAAGTATTATTTTCGTGTTCCATTAGATTTTTATCGTATTGTGTTTACTGTTTTTTATTAAATATTGTGGTATGTGAAATTATTCGTCGTACTTAAAAATATATTGAGAGATGGACTTTATTGGAAGGGAAAATAAGTAAAAGAAGGTCTTCTTAAATATGCGTGACCTTCTTTTACTTATTCTACATCTACAAATTCATCAATTTTAAATTCTGTATTCAATCCAAACGCATCCGTACAATGCACAGTTTTTGTACTTGAATCTATATGTGATACATTTATGTACATATTATTAATAATGCCTTCACGATAATAGGAAATGAGTACTTCTTGATCATATTGTATTGAATTTATTAAGGCTCGTTCTATCCGTTCCTTTGTATCCTCTGTAAGGATAGGTTTTGAAACCTTGTTCAGATTCTCTATAATCTCACGTATTCCCTCATACTGTTCCGGCAAGCTTGCGAATGGTTGAAATTTTACCATGCCTCTCCCACGTACTTTTGGAACACCCCAATTTTCCATATTAACCCCTCGATTCTTATTGTATGCTCTTATTATATACGAACAAACGTTCTTTTAAAAGCAAAAAAAAACCTTTATTAAGGCTTTTAATTTTACAATTCAAAAGTTTACTCAATAAGTGAAGTTTTATTATTAATCTGTATTATTATTTTGTCGCTAGTCTTTTGATTACGAACTGTAGGTTTCTCTATATTTTTACGAATTGTATTATTATCGAATAGTTCAATTAAAGTTTCTATACTAGGAACTTGAACTATTTTTAATACATCTGATTTTATGTTATATCTGGTACTAGTAATGAAAATGATAATAGGAAATACTTTTTTATCAGATTTTTGCCACTCAAAATCTTTCCAGATCTCTGAATAATAAAATGCTTCATACCGACTGATTTTTTCATTCATGACTTTTTCACTATAAATTGTTCTTTGTACTTCAACAAAGAAAGCTGATTTTTTCCAACAACAAAACAGATCCGGTTCAACAGCCCCTTTTTCCGCAAATTTAGGCTCTACAATCAAATTTAATGGTGTATCATATTGTTTCATTTCAACATAAACGTCAGCAATAGCTAAAAAGTGTAGGATTTTTTGACTACATTCTTTTATCTTTGAATCTGATGAAATATACACATACGGTTTGAAATTTCTTAACGCTTTAATATACCCACGATCTTGCAATCTTTTAAGAACGAGGTTGCAATTACTGATTGGCTTTTTCAAATCAGAAAAATGCAAAGAAATAATCTGATCTCTTGTTAAAACACGAAATCGATATAGATCGTCAATAATGCATTGGTCACGCTTGTTCATTCCAATCAATCCTCCAATTGTCCAAATATAGAGTCACGTTTTAAAGTTTCAATTGATTCATTATCGATTGTTTTTTCTGATTCTAAACGACAATACGGTTCTAAAATTTCTTTCGCTTTTTCTTCTGTTAAATAAGGTGCTTGAATGGTTTCTAAACTATCAAAATTAAGTATCATTCTTCCTGTTGCTGATTTTGGTATATTTTCAGCACCAGCACAGTCCATGATCTTCGAATTTGTAGCATTCTTACATCGAAAACCCATTGAAACAGTGAGATTGTTTTTTATTTTTCCATCTAAAACTTCCGCATCTGGTCTTTGCATTGACAAGATCAAAAAAACACCATTCGTTCGACCAATAGCACTTATTTCTTTAATAATTTTTAAACTTTCTTTTTCCCCCGCCAACATTGGGTATTCGTCGATACACATTACTATATATGGAATTTTTTCTGGCAATTTGTCAATGTGATTAATACCATGTTGATTCAGTAATTTACCTCTTCTTTGTATTTCTTTCTTTAACTTTAACAGCACTGGATATAACTCTTCTGGTGTATAAGTAACACTTTGCACATGTTGACTTTTTGAAATAAATGAAACTCTGATTGCTTCAAATCGCATAAATAAAGATGTAAATTATCAGGTGTTTTATTCTGAATAAGTGTTGTTAAAACAGAGCGAATTTGCGAACTTTTTCCACTCCCTGTTTCACCCGCAATTAAAAGATGCGCATGTGCAACCATGTCATAGATCATGTATTTTCCATATTTATTTACACCACAAACTATAGGTATCTTTTCCTTTTGAATTTTAAAGGCGTTATAATTGTATTTAATCATTTTGATCTCATTTGGAACAATACGAATAACAAACCTTAATAACTCCCCTTCTAACTCCGCATACTCGCTTAGATATTGTTTAAAAACATACTCTTTATTTTTTACATCTTTTGGATTCAGCCCCTTTGGTATTGTAAAAACAATTTCGGCAAAATCCAGTAATCGAACACTTTGAATTTTAGGATAAATGTACATATCTAAATCTGTTATTTTGTTTTTTTGGACTAAGTATAATTTTGCCGAATGAAAAGCTTTATTTGTTTTTTTCAGTCAAAACTCTAATTAATTCCTTTTTTTCTTGCTCAACTTTAAATGTTTGCCATGCCTTTTTTAGTTTAGTAATCATAAAAAAACCGCTCCTTTAAATAACAAATTTTAACCTGATTTTTTTTGAATTACTGTGTATAAAAACTCTGAAAGTTGGGCACTGGGGCTTTCTTCGGTCTCTCGACCTCACCGCCCCAACAACATCTTTAACAATTCCTTAATTTACAGTGTTTGGACAGTTAAAACATAGGTAATAATACCTAGATAAGAACCTATGCAAAGAACTAAGTAAAATTTAACTTATTAGATGATAATAACCTATGCAAAAGATGGGTAATTGTTGCCTATACAATAAATAACAAAAAGGAGAAAAATGCATGATGACTCTCTTATTTGTTCTAATTTGTTCAATATGTTTTTATGCTTTGGCTAATATAACAACTAAAACTCGACATATGACCCAACTTCTTGTGATAAAAGAAAAAAATGTGCCAATAAATTAGAACGAAAAGTATATGACTCTTTAAGAAGTTTAGGTGTATCTCCATGTGTTCAAGAAAGAGTAGGAAAGTACAGGTTGGATTTTTCCTTTTATAGTCCAAACGGGAAGAAATTATGTCTCGAAGTAGATGGTTATATTTTCCACAACACACCAGAAGCTAAAAAGAAGGATGCTGTTAGAGATTCTTTTTTAAGAAAACAAGGATGGGAAATTTTAAGGTTGAGTGATCGTGAACTTCAAAAAGATTTTTATTCAGTTATGAGAAAAGTTGAAGCAAAACTATACGATATGGACTTACTTCCACTCGATCACCCGAGTATGCAACTGAAAATCAAAGGAAATTTAAACACCACTCGTTAAAAACAGAATAACGCCTCATATAAACGTTTAAACACACTTTAGACTCATAGCATTATTCTTTTGAAAAAACCGCTCTTAAAAGAATTTGAGAGGTCATTTTTTCAAAACGAACACTTCTCTTCTGCAAATGATTTTATAATAAAAAAATCACTACGCCCTCCGCTTCGCTTCGGTTGTGGCATAAAAAAAACAGTCGGGCAACACGTTCCCAACTGTTTTTTTTTATGTTGTTATATTTTATCCTTTTAATACTCTCCTACCTTTCTAATGTAAGTGT
>NZ_CP043832.1:0-289651 GCF_008432245.1 Bacillus sp. BS98 | reverse complement strand
AATTACAAAATATAGGGTATGAGAATGAAACGAACCCATTTCCTTTTTTCTTATTAATAAGAATTTAACATCGAACAAGTCTTACTGCAATATAATTTGACAATTATATCTTTTTTTCGACAATTTTCTTATCTTACTAAATAAGTAGTCTTACATCACTCAACAAGAAATTAAAAAAATATAAGCGACTTATCATAAGTCGCTTATACGTAAAAACTTATTTTATTTTGGTCAATGCATCTCAATTTACTCACCGGCCTTCCCACATGCTGATACACCATTTTATTCTCTAATATTCCTATTTCAGTCAAAAACATGACATACTTTCGAATAGAAACTCTTGAAATCCCTACTAATTGTGCCATTTCATCTGTTGTAAACGTCCGTCCATTCAGTGACTCTATTTTCTCCCAAATTAATTGTAACGTTTGTTTCGTTAATCCTTTTGGAAGCTCTTTAGTGACAATAGGCTCTCTTTTTTCCTTTTGTAAAATTAACGAATCTAATTCCGATTGACTAATTTTTTGTTGTTCTGTCATGAAAGTAAGCTTTTCTCGATATATAGCTAATGCCTCTTTAAATCGTTCAAATGTAAATGGTTTAATTAAATAATCTACTACGCCATAATGTAATGCTTTTTTAATACTCCCCATATCATGTACAGCTGAAATCATTATAATATCGATTTCTTTTTCTTGATTTCGAATATACATTAAAAGCTCAAATCCAGTCTCTTCAGGCATAAAAATATCAAGTAAGACTAAATCTACTCGCGATTTCTCTAATACTTCTATCGCCGATTTTACTGAGTTAACTGCTTGAACAAGTTCAAACCCTCCTACTTGTTCTAAATAATGTGTATTTAACATTGCTACCATCGGATCATCTTCTACAATTAAAACTTTAATCATATTTGCCCCTCATCCCTACTATTAGGTATTTCAATTGTTATCTTAGTTCCCTCTCCTAACGATGAATAAATATAAATCTCCCCATTTATTTGCTGTGTACTTTCCTTTACAAGATATAAGCCATAACCGCGATTATCTCCCTTTGTGGAATAACCTTTTGTAAATAATTTATCCAGCATATCTTCTGGTATTCCACTGCCTGTATCTTGTACTGTTATCATTAAGGCATCTCCATGTTGTATTCCAACTTCAACTTGTTTTTTCTCACAATTCATTACTGCGTCAAATGCATTATTGATTAAATTTCCAACAATCGTAATAAGTTCATGAATGATACAATCATCATATATATCTGGTAAGTCCGATTCTTCACTTATAATTAACTTTATATTTTTCTCCCTAGCATAGCTAAGTTTACCTAGTAAAAAACCAGCAAATACTGGACTTTTAATTCTTTTCATAACACCACCAATTTCATATTGATGCTCTGATACCATACGACTTACATATTTCTGCAATTCTTCATACTGTTTCATATGTGTAAGGCCTAAAACGACATGCATTTTATTCATAAACTCATGAGATTGTGCCCGTAATGCTTCCGCATATAGCTTAATACCAGTTAGTTCTTCTGCTAATTGTCTAATCTCTGTTTTATCACGAAATGTTGCAATCGCGCCAACTATTTCTCCTTTTACATATAAAGGAACACGATTCGTCACAATCGTAATGCCGTAAATATTTTGTTCTTCGTTTAATTGTACATCTCCCGTTTGCAACACTTCTTTTATACGTGAATTCGGCGTATACATTTCAAGATTTTTACCAATAATATCTCCCGTGAGTCCACCTTTCTTTAATATTCGTTTTGCTTCGTTATTTATTAAAGTTACATTGGCATCTTTATCTACAGCAATAATACCCTCCTTCACCGAAAGTAACATCGCATTTCTTTCTTCAAGGATTTTCGCTATCCTATGTGGCTCAAGACCAAATAAACTTTTCTTTATATGTCTAGCTAGCAATATCGCCCCTATAATACCAACTAATATTCCTACTCCAACACCGATATAAATAATATGTCTACTTTTTTTCACACTCTCTTTCACATTATCAGCTGAAATACCAACAGCGACCGCACCAAGTTGCTCACCTGTTTCAGCAAAAATAGGTACGAATACTCGCATAGAAATCCCTAAAGTTCCTTCTGCAAGTGAAACATGTTCCTGTCCCTTCAATGCAGGTCCCTCATCTCCTCCAATAAAATGATAACCTATTTTCTTTGGATCTGGATGAGACTTTCTTATTCCGCCCATGTCCATAACGACAATAAATTGAACATCTGTGTTTTTTAATAGCCTATTTGTATACGTTTGGATTGCGGAAGTATCTGCTTTTCCTGTTAAGCCATCGATTACAACTGAATCATTCGCCACAATACGTGCAATCGTTTTTGCTTTCTCTGCTTGGCTATCTTCCGTTGCCCGTTCTACATTATGACTAATTAATATATCTGTCACAAGTAAAGAAAACATTACAACTGTACACACTAATAATGTGATTGTTTTCCATAAGTCCAATAGTTTTTTCCTTTTTTTCATCTCTTCATTGACTCCTCTAATTCTTCTACGCGATCTTTGGTAAATATAAAATGAGTAAGCTGTTATGATACTTTAAATTTACTCATTATTTTTTGGATTTTTTCTATCGTTTCTTCTAAGTTTTGATTAGCTGCAAAATTTATTCCATAATAAAAAATAAGAGAAATTTAATATTGTCATTTCTTTTGTAGCAAGGAGTATAAGATGGTTATGTTAGTCAACTTATACTTCTCACAAAATACTTCTAAATTACTCATAAAAGTTAATCTATCGCATTGCCATCAAGCTAAAAAATACACTCCTCCCTAAAATACAAAAGATGAGTTGAATCCTCATAAATAACTGTAGAGTTATAAAGTTTTCTTTTTTGATTTTGGGAATATCTCAAAATATTAAGTTGATGAACATATGACGGATTCCTTAATTAGAGAAAGTAAAGCACATATGGATCTACTTAATAACCTAAGGAAAGTGGATTATTGCATAAAAAAGGCTCCATTTCTGGAGCACTCAAAAAAATGAATTTAAAAAAATAACAGACAATTAAACTATACAAATAACTCATAAATAAATCTATATATATTTTTAAAATTACATGTGAAATTGATAAAAAAAGCTCCCTTTCTAGGGAACTTTTTTATCTTATTCAATGGTATATCGGCTATCTTCTGAAACATATAAACTTTTTGAATTAATTTCTATACTACAATCCCCTAATCGCCGCTTTACTTCTGATAGTAATTTTTCATTTGCTTCCTCTAAAGAACTTGCTGGAATCACCGTAGATTGTGAGCTTGATACTTTACCACTATACATCACTGAAAAATTCAATTCATATTGATGTATCAAGATTTCTCCACTCCTTTTTTCCCTAAGTTTTCTCACAGATCGTTCTTATTTGTTGTTTACAATTATAATTTTTGAAGATAGGTACACACTTTGATACATATAAGATTTTTCTTGGTTAGGTGATAGCACACCGCAATCTTGCACGTCAGCGATACCAGAAATGGACTTCGCTGACGTGCAAGAATCCCACTGATGTTAGTCAGCTGGTCCCTTTAGGGGTGGGAGTGTCAATTAATAAAATATATGCAATAACTTTTAAAAAAATCATTGTTACATCTCACTAAGAACACAATTATTTTTTCCTGACTTTTTCAATGATTGCACCGATATATGCGCTCCCCTTTACCATGCCACGCGATACGTATGGCGGAATTAACTTTATCATTTTAGCCAAGAAAACTCCTTCCTCAAGGAACGCGAAGTGAGTAGGTGGGAGATGAATTGGCTTCGAACAAAGGATGGCAGGAAGCCATCTTAATTGTTCGACATACATAAACTGTTACTTTACTACCTATCGAATGTACGTTTGTTGTATAATAGACACATATCCAAATGGGGGTGAACCGAATGATGATCAATAAAGCATATAAATTTCGTATCTATCCAAATAAAGCACAAGCGACCCTAATCAATAAAACGATTGGCTGTTCTCGTTTTGTATTCAATCACTTCCTATCTCTATGGGATAATGCATACAGAGAAACAGGAAAAGGTCTGGCATATGGTACATGCTCTGCCAAACTTCCTGCCATGAAGAAAGAGTTTGTTTGGCTCAAAGAAGTGGATAGTATTGCGATTCAGTCATCTGTTCGCAACCTTGCGGATGCTTATACACGCTTTTTCAAAAAACAAACTAGTGCCCCGCGTTTCAAATCTAAGAAAAACAACGTACAATCTTACACCACAAAACAAACAAATGAAAACATTGCCATTGTAGGAAAAAAGATAAAGTTGCCGAAACTAGGTCTTGTTCGATTTGCCAAGAGTCGCAAAGTAAAGGGACGTATTGTAAATGCTACAGTTAGACGCAATCCTTCTGGCAGATACTTTGTGTCCCTGTTAGTTGAAACAGAAGTACAAGAACTTCCGAAAACACAATCTTCCATTGGAATGGATGTGGGACTAAAAGATTTCGCCATTTTGTCAGATGGAACAATCTATAAAAATCCGAAGTTTTTTCGATCATTAGAAGAAAAGTTGGCAAAAGCACAGCGTGTTCTTTCTAGAAGAATAAAAGGATCTACTCGCTGGAATAAACAGCGAGTAAAGGTAGCTAGAATTCATGAATATATGGCAAATGCTAGAAAAGATTACTTGGACAAAATCTCAACTGAAATCATCAAAAACCACGATGTTATTGGTATAGAGGATTTGCAAGTATCGAATATGTTAAAGAATCATAAGTTAGCAAAAGCAATTAGTGAGGTATCATGGTCACAGTTTCGAACCATGTTGGAATACAAAGCAAAATGGTACGGCAAACAAGTCATTGTCGTATCGAAAATATTTGCTTCCAGCCAATTATGTTCTTGTTGTGGATATCAAAACAAAGACGTTAAAAATCTAAACCTACGTAAATGGGACTGCCCTTCTTGTCGTACACACCATGATAGGGATATTAACGCAAGTATCAATCTAAAGAATGAAGCGATAAGGCTTCTAACCGCAAGGACTGCGGAGATAGCCTAATAAATTAGAGTTCGATAGAACTCTTTACTTAGGAATCCCCCTCTTCTAAACGAAGTGAAAGTGGGGGTAGTTCAATCAATGGAATGAATTGTTTGAAAGAGAAGGAATCTACTTAGAATGATAATTTAGTAGGATAGGAAACCGTAAACGGAGCGTGTCTTTGGGTGCACTGACTAATACCCCTTTTGGAATCGTATATAACCTAACTTCTTTTCCTATGCATCCTCTTAGTAAAATCATGAACAAGAAACTGAGGAACAATCTACCTTTCATAAAGCCCTTACCCTCTTTAACATGCAATCCAGTAAAATAATTTGTTTCAGATACGTAGAAATAAGGTATAATTAGCAATCAATGATTAGCTAATTATACCTAAATCTATTTGTTTCCAACCCAAAAGAGATAAATAGTTTTGTTCCCATTCATGAAATAGCACGATGTATGCATAATTACATATCTATTAAAATGCTTTTAGTGTTATATTTTAATAGCGATGAATGCTATTATTTCATAAGTTGTCAACAAGCGTTATGTATGTATGTATGAGAAAAAGGAAGGAGTCAAATAGGACCCTTCCTTTTTCTTCTAACTAAATAAATTACTCTCTGGTAATAATTTAAATAGTGATGCTGATTCACAGGCGTCTAATTATTGCTGGTATGATTACTTTAACTATTGTGGCAATACTTACGAGAAGTAAGTACTCTTTTATTTACGATACAATGGAATTATTATCGTTTATTTCTCAACATTTAACATATTGAATTAAATTCCTTTTATTGCTATTATAATGGTGACAGTTTGTTTTCTAGTGCTTTAATTGAAGGACCTGATTTAATACATCAGGTCCTTCTTAATTTTCTCACTAATAAGATAATATTTTTCAACTAGATAGACATATGTTATTTTATACAGACACTTCACTCATAAAAATCTACCTTTTTTAAAATGACTGAGATTCTATAGACTTTTTTAAAAGTAATAAATAATTATAAATAAAAAGAGAAGAACCCACCATAGTTCTTCTCTTTTTATTTATAAATTTAGGGTTTTCATATCTGTTGATATGAATAGCAGTAAATTAATGGATGAATAATTTACTAACAAAATTATAACATGTTAAACAAAGGCTTTTATATGCAATATTGCATATAAAAATTCAATTTTCAAACAATCACATATTATAAAATAACAACTCAATTAGTTGTTATTTTATAATTAAGCAGATAATAAAAAAGCAACTCGGATTGGGGTTCGAGTTGCTTTTTTAAATAATGCTTATATATGTATTATAACATTTCGCGTAATAAATCCAATATCAAGTGACTGACTTTTCTTATTTCTCAATATTTTCAGTTTTACGAAATTGCTCTTTAGCGTTTGGAAAACTATTATAATTACCAAGATCTATTAAATTTTTTCAATAATATACTTCTTAATGAAAGATAGAATGTTATACTATTTCATGAGTATAATTGCTTTTACAATTTGTTGAAAATAGATACTCAATAACTTTTGATCATCCGATGCTTTTTTCATAATATAAATTCCTCCTTTTAAAATTTTTTACCATATAATATTTTATATCTATATCTGAATACCTTTATAATACTAAACCCTACTTCGACTTACCATTTCACCTGTAATGGAAAAAGGTTATATTTTTTCTATTTGAAACTAATTTGAAAGGATTTTTTATCAAATGAAAAATACCGTTATTCAAACTAAATCCACTAACATGATTGGAACGGAAAATAGCAATAAAGAAACAACCACAAATTCTTTACAAGCAATATTAGAATTAAAAGTAAAAGAAGGACAATTCCAGGAATTTATAGATTGTATACAGCTTGAAACAAATATTGAATTTTGTTATAGAGTTACAGGAAAGACTGACTTTATTGCTAAAATCATAATAGCCGATTTGAGAGAATTAGAAGAATTTGTTGATAATTATATTTCTGTAGCTCAAATAGTATCTAATCTTATAATATTTAAAACAAATACTAATTATGATTTGACAGAGAATTAAGGTTATAAGCGAATTTTCCTAATAATAAACACCATAACTAAAAACTACACTCCTAACAATTTGGGTGTAGTTTTTTGACAATATAAATTAAGTTTAAGTCACAACTTGTGATATGAACCATAAGTTTTCCAAAACGGCAAGCTTATGGTTCTTTTTGTTTACGGCAAACTTATGCTTCCTGTGGCTTTGAAATAAATTCGTACCGATTATAATAAAGTTGATCGTTTTATCCCTTTGGGTTTACTTATCTATAGGGATATTTTTATTAATAAAAAGAAACATGATATATAAACTGAATATAAAAACGTTTTAATCCTTTAAAAACATTCCATAATTTAGTATTGTTTAAATATGGAATATTTTGTTTACATGAAAGGGGTAACTATATGTTTTTACAAAAATATAAAGGTTTGATTATTGGGATAATTGGTGCTGTTATAGGGATATTATCTTTCTTTTATCTTAAAGATTTAGATTATATGTATAGATTGGGTCTTAGATTATTTTCTATAACATTAATAACTATAGGATGGATTATTGTCGAGAATTCGAACCATTTCTATAAAAAAAAGGATAATGGTAGTGTATAGATGTTACTATTCCCAAATTTTTTTGCGTTTTATTAATCAGAGAATCACATAGCAAGGTTAACATGTGTAATTTTAATCAACCATTTTTATAAAAACCAATCTTAAATCTACTGGAAAAGAATCTATTATAAAATCAACGTTTGTAGCATGTTTTTGATCAAACTTTATTACAAACAAACAGCATTCACGGCAAGTTTATGCTTCCAATTGCGGCAAACTTTTAGGTAAAGTGACACAACTCTAAAACATAATATAAATACATTACTACACAAAATGCATAGTAAAATGTAACTAATACTCTCATATCTATATAAAGAATTAATATGGATATTGTTTCACTTGAGAAATCTATCAATAGAGTAGTTGAAATTTAATTGCTTATTTGAATTGGGATTAGGAGATGATATTGGCTATTTTAATTATAATTAAAGGCGAACTAAAAGAAATGAGTACTGTATAATACAGTACTCATTTCTACATAGTTATTTATACGTTGTTTCGACGTTATAAAATTTACTTCATTAGCTATTCTTTTCATTTAATGCGCTGCTATTAAAATGATTTTGGAGCAACTTCTTGTTGTAAAACTTCTATTTTTTTTCTATGATTTAGTTCGTTAAGATAAATTACCATCATAGTAGCAGCAACAACCGTACCTATCACTCCAAACAGATGGCCTGCATTCATAATCCCAATCCATTGAATAGGTAATGCTAATGATAAAGGTAAAGCGGCTTTGGTAAACTGGAATGCTAGTGTAGATCGACTTGACCAAATAACCGTTTCTTCTTTTGTTTTAATAAAGTCAAACATGACAGTTCTTTGATTGATACGTGAACGATTAAAAACAAAACCAAGCATAAATGAAACGGCAATTGCTAAATACCAGGAATGTACTAATCCTAAAGTAATATCAAAAACAGCAATTAATAGAAAAATTGACCTTGGAATAAATTTTTCAAATTTCCCAACAAGTGTAGCTAATAAAGCCCCTAAACCTGCTGCAGCACTAACAAATCCATACTGCATAGGATCCCAACGATATACATCGTGAAATAAAATTGGTACTAAAAAATTAAATGATGCAAGTTGTATTGTTAAAACAGCAATACCAGTAATTGTAATCCATAATATTTTTGAATTATCTATTGGATTTATTTTTTCAATATGATTTGATACAGGTTTTTTATTTTGCTGAACATCTTTACTTTTTAATAGCGGCATTAGAAGAGGTAAAAATACCCCAATACCTAAAGAGAATGCTAAACCATAAAGTACATTATTAAATCCACCTACATTCATCATAAATCCTGCTATTGCGTTCCCACCAAATGCTCCAATTTGTATTGCAGTTTGTAACATATTTGAAGCCTTTCCTGCTGGAATTTCTCCTGATAATACCATTTGAGACATATAAGTTTCCAAGCTTTGCGTAGATAAAAATAAAATAATAGAAAAAACACCTGCAAAAATATATAAAGTAAAAACATTAATGTGCTCACTATTTAAAAGACTTATTATAATCAGAATAATACCGATACAACGGACACCAGAGAAAATTAACAATGGACTTTTTGTTAACCACATCTTAAGACTTTTCGAATATTTTTGCATAAAGAATGGTAGCAAACTCATTAATGTTAATATAATTCCTAAATGAGTAACTGATCCCCCTTTATCCAAAATTGTCCAGGTTAGAGTTACTGTTAACATACCTTCCCCACAAAGAGTCAGCGCCAATAGTACTATAAATATAAATTGAATTGGCATTATACATTCCTTCTTTCTTATATCGGTTGTTTGACCTTAAATTTGTTTTAACTTGTTTAAAGAAAGGGATTTGGAAAATACATAACAAAATTGCACATTGAAAATATTCTGTTATATCCGCCCTAAATACTATTAGATTGCTATTTAAATACTGTAAACAATCCAATCACTCTTATTTGCTTTTTGTTTTTTATAGAAATTTTGGGCAACTATATTATCTTTTGCGGTAACCCATTCCATATATGCATAATTATTGTCTTGGACGTACTTTTTACAAGTATTAAATAACATATCCCCAACACCCAATTTTCTATAATCAGGGATAACAAATAAATCATTTAAAATCATTGCTCTTCCCATACTTAACGTACTGAAAGTGGTATATAAAGTAGCAAATCCTACTGGCTCTTTATTAACCGTACAAACGTAGAATAATCCCAAATCTTTATTTTTTATTATCGTATTTACTAATGTATCTAAAGAACTTTTTTCATGCACAGGTTTTTCATAGAATTCCATATACATTCTAATTAAATTGATAACAGTCTCTCTATCATCATAGGTCGCTTCAAAAATTTCAATATTCTCGAGATTGTTCATAGTCTTTTCTCCCCTTATACTCCAGTAATCATTTTCGCTATTCTCTTACCAATACCAGGAGCCAGCTTTACTCCACCACCACTCCAGCCAGTTGCAACGATTAAGCCTTGTGCTTGTGGAAATTGTTCTATCATTCCTCGATTATCTGATGTATATGCATCAAAGCTTCTTCTTCCACCTATAAATAATTTTTTATTTAGATATGGCAATCTTTTTTTTGAATTTTGAAGCATTTTTTCAAAGTCATTTGGGTCAATTGACATTTTTTTGTCCGGATCAATATCATACTTATCTACTGGATATCCTACTAGAGAAGTACCTAGATTATCAGGTCTGCCATATAATCCAGTACTATCATCTATAAAAATTGGATGGTCTGTTTGTCCTATTCCATCAAAGAAATGAATTTGAATAATTTTACTTCTTACTGGAATTTTAATGCCTATAGTATCTAATATATTTCCACTCCAGGCTCCAGCTGCAACAACAACATGTTTACAATGTATAGTCCCATAGGAGGTTTTAACACCTACAACACAGTTATTATCCATTAGAATTTCATTCACTTCGATTCCTTCACAAGCTAATGCACCTTTAGTTCTAGATGTTTCAATCCATGTATTCGTGGCTAACGATGGGCTAATGTACCCTGCTTGTTCCTCGTAAGCCACACAGCTGTTTTTAGGAAAATTTATAAATTTAAATTCTTTCTTTAATACTTCAGGTGAAAGGATACTAATTTTATGCCCAGATTTTTCAAGTTCTCCAATTTGCTTTTCCATTTTTATATGCTGTGTTTCATTTTCAATATATAACATTCCAGTCTGCTTAAATTTAACCTCTTCACTAATACTAAAAAAATCATTTATTCCTTCTTTTGCTATTTCAGTTAGATACGGATCATTATGATAGACCCTTATAAAACCTCCGGATTGGCCTGTTGATCCACTACTAAAGGAATTTTTCTCTAATAAAATTGTATTTGTAATATTTTGCTTGGTTAAATAATACTGTATAGCTGCACCAATAATGCCGCCGCCAATAATAACTACATCAGCTGAATGTTTTATGATAATTCACCTCAACAAAAGATTTATCAATAACTTGTGCAATTATCCATGAAGCTCCTAAACGATCTCCATTGCTTGAAAATTTAATTGTAGAATTTCCTGTTGCTAACTCATTAATTAAGTTTTCTACATTAGATTCAATACATTCTAATAGATACGAAGCTGCAAGAAATGATGTTTCTACATAATCCTCTTTTGCTTTTATGGTAAAAGCATCGTTAGAATAATCTTGGGCTAATTCTATAAATTCATCTACATAAGAATCATCTGAAGCTATAAAAATTCCTTTATACCCTCTCATCCTTAGTTCCCTTAGATAAGTTGCGGAGTTAAAGTGTGTCCCAGCAAAGAATATTGCATCGCTATGCTTATTATTTTCACTATTAAAATCTTCAATTCTAGTAACTTCTTTAAATAAAGAATTTGCACTTTGATACAGTAAATCTGCTAGGCTTTTCCCGTAAAATGTTTCATCGGAAACTGCCGTAATCGTTTGAATATCTTTAGTTTTCAAAAAATTAATAACGGTTTCAGCTTGTACCAAATCATTAGAACAAAACCTAAATACTAATTCCTCGCTATTAAGCGTAACTTCTAAATTAGTTGATGCAGGAACTAAGAATGGAATTTTCGCCTTGGAATAAAACGGTATTGCTTTTAAAGCACATGCACTATTAAAGTGGCCAATTACAGCAACAACCCCTGATTCAATCATTTTTTTAGAAATATCTTTGATGGTATTTGGATCTCCTTTATCATCTTGATAAACCCATTCGATGTTATCAGCATAATTTAGCTTCGCACGATTTACACCCTCAATTAACATTTGTCCGTATACAGACCTAGGACCTGAAAAGGGGCCTACTACTCCAATTTTTATTTTCTCTTTCATAATTTGAGCTCCCTATATATTTTTTATTAGGAAATATGAGGAGGTACGTACTACCTCCTCATATTATCAAATATTCTGAAGATAAAAACTGTCGTTTGTTTTTGAAAAATAATTCTCTTGAAGATCCACTTTCTGTCCAGCAGGCAAAAAGCTTACTTCCTCATCCAACTGCATGTCAACATTAAATCCCAAATCCCCCCATAGCATTTTACCAAATGTAGGCATGATTGGGCTAGAAAATATTGCTAAAATTTTTGCAGTATATAATTCTAGTGCAATAGCAGTATTTCTTCTTTGTTGATTATTCTTTAATACCGTTAAAAATTCTTCTCCTGCCGAGAATTTTTTAGCAATTCTCACTAATTCGTTTAATAATCTAACTACCTTTTGCGGTGAAAATGTATTTGGTTCATATGCATTCATAATTTCATTCATAATTCGATTTACATGTTGATAATACATTAAATAATTACCTGATAGTGTCTCTAATTCTGGAGCACCATTTGGAAACTCTGCTTCTAACTTGCATTTTAAATCATGTAACCATGATTCCCATTCTTGGTTTAAATTCGTATCTACAATATGATTAAATTCTTCCATAGTAAAGTTTGTTTCAACTGTTTCCGGTCTACTATAAGATAAATAATACCTTACAACATCATGTGAAGCATTTTCTAATAATTCTTTGCCCCATACAGCATGTCCCCTGCTTGTTGAAAACTTAAGACCCTCTAGTTGATAAAATTCATTTGTTATCATTGTTTTAGGAAGAGTTATATCTTCACTATATGCTAGCCAAATAGCTGGGAAAAGCACTGAATGGAAATAACCATTATCATATCCAAAGAAATTAATGATCGTCGTATCTTGATTCTTCCAAAAATCCCTTAACGTATACGAAAGGTTTTTATCCTGAATTAATTCGTTTGTTGCAGATAAATATCCAGGTGCCATTTCAAACCATACATATATAGTTTGATTTTCATATCCTTCTACCGGAACTGGAATTCCCCAATCAGATACATGTGAAATAGGAATATCAGGCAAATCCTCATCTAGCATTCTCTCACATAATGCCGTTAGATGTGGTCCTATTTTTAATTCTTTGTAGTACTGTTTTAATTGTGTTTTATAATTACTTAATGGGAAAAATAGTTGTTTAATTTTAGATTTCTCTGGTTCGCTGCCACAACATTTACAAGTTGGGTTTAATAAATCTATACACAAATTAGGTCTACCACATTTTTCACAAGCGTTGCCATCTGATAATTCATCACAATGTGGACAATTACCTCTCACATAAGCTTCATAAAGGTGCTTATCGCATTGCTTACAGAATAGAATGTCGACTTCTTTTTCTACTAATTTACCTTCATTCCAAAGTTTTTCAAAAAACTCTTTGACAAACTCAATATGGAATGTTGAAAAATGAGGTTTTACAAAAATATCCGGATTAATTTCTGCTAGCCTTAATGTTTTTTCAATTTCATTAGCAAAATGATCTGCCGTTTCTCTAGGAGATTTTTCTAATTGTCCCGCCTTAAACGGCACATAGCTTTGATGATCATCCGCCCCACTCATATAAAAGACTTCATTTCCTTTAAGTTTTAAATATCTAGTTAAAATGTCAGCTCCTGTATATGGACCAGATAGGTGCCCCACATGTAAATCACCATTAGGCGTTGGTGGTGTGGCCGTTATTAAATATTTCTTTTTACCTGAATCTAACTTCTTGCTATTTTTTTTACTAAAAGCATTTTCCCACCATATGGTGAAGAATATCAAATTTTCATCTGATGTATTTTTCAAACTATGTTCTTCAAATGGTGGAATAAAGATGGCGTCCCCTTGCGTAACAGGTTCTTCTTTTTTACCCACTTTAACTATTCCTTCACCCTTAAAGATAATAAAAGTTTCAACTTCATGATGTCCATGAATTTTAGAAATTTCTCCAGGTTCTATGATTCCCCACATTGCACCAAATGGTGAATCATATAATTTATTAGAATGCGGAAATAATCGTTGACACATAATATCATATTCATTTGTGAAAATCTGTGGATTTATCTTTTCAATATGCATCTTTAGACCCCCTATATTATGAAACCACGTTTTTAGTTTTTTCTTCTGTTAATGAATTATTTTCTTGTACGGTTTTTAAAATTTCATTTGACCGAATAGATAAATTAGATAATAAAGTGTCACTCAGTCCATGAGTGCTTTCATTTACACCCTGCAAATAAATACCAGGTTTAAATTTATCCGTTGTTTCTAAACGATAATTTCGGGAAACTTCAATATTATCTGAAATGTACGAGTTAAGATTTTTTAATAAAGGATGGTTCTTTTTACTTTCGTACCCAGTAGCAAGAATTACAGCATCAGCTTCAATAACAACTTCTGTATGTTTAACTATGTCTTTGTAATAAACAACCGCTTTATCAGACAGTGTTTCTATCTCCGTTAATTCTAAAAATGGCTTTATTCTAAAACGATCTTCTCCATGAAATTTTTGGTTATATAAAGCTTTATTAATTTGGCTTATTAAACTTCCATCCGCAGCTGCATAATTAGTATCACTGTGGTGTTTTAATAAAGCATCTCGATTTTTTTCTGGTAAAGAATAAATAAAGTCAATCATATTAGCGTCAAATATACGATTAACAAGCTTACTTTCATTTACAGCTTTATATGAGAAAGGTCTCATCGTTGCCGTAATATCTGATTTCGGATAATTATTGATTAAATGGAAAAATAATTCAGCTGAACTTTGTCCAGATCCTACAACTAAAAACTTATGAGCATCATTTTGTTTAAAGTTATTAATTTTGTTTTTAAATTGACTTGAATGAAATACTCTACTATTATTCATTTCAATATTTATTGGCGTTCTTGGTGTTCCACCCGTAGCCAAAACAATATTTTTAGTAATATAGCTCTCTAATTGATTAGTTTTTGTATTTTGCACAATAACTTCTAACAATTCGACAGAATCTTCAGACACAATAGGGTCTACTGAAATTACTGTTCGACTATAATAAACATGTTCTTCTAATTGAGAAGCAACCCAAGACATATAATCATTGTATTCAAGTCGTGACGGATAAAACTCTGAGAGATTAATAAAATCGCTTAGTCTTTCATTTTCATGTAGATAATTTAAAAAGGAGAATTTACTTTTAGGATTTTTTAGAGTTACAAGGTCTTTCAAAAATGAAATTTGAATATTTGTATTATCTAAAAGCATCCCCGGATGCCATTGATAGTGCGTTTTTTCTTCCAGAAAAATTCTTTCCATTGAATTATTTTCTTCTTCAATAGCAGTTGCTAAAGCTAGGTTCGCTGGCCCAAATCCAATTCCAATAACGTCATATATTTTATTATTCATTTGACTCGTCCTTTTCGTTTTTTTTAAATTCTCGTATATAATTTTATTTTTTATAGTTTTTTTATATTTTTTTTATATTTTTAAAAATAATTCCAGAAAAAGTTTTATTTAGACATAGTAACTTTCTTACTTAAAAGTTCAGTGATAAGTTCAATTGTTGTGTTGACAGTAATATTATCCTTGTCTAATATAGGGTTTATTTCCGTGAACTCTGCAGCTACTAAGTTTGTATTATTTCTTAGCATATCAATTGCCTCTTTTGTATCATCTAAACTTAAACCATGTGGAACTGCCAATCCTCCTCCAGGAGCAAATTCAGGATCTAATGCATCTAAATCAAATGTTAGATGAACTGCATCTGTATTATTATTGAGAATCTTAATTGCCTTTTCCATAATACTTTTTATTCCTTGTTTTTTCACATCTTCTGCTGTAAAAATTGTTACTCCTAAATTTTTGAGAAACTCTTCTTCCCCCGGGTCTAAATCACGAATTCCTATTTGTACGATATTCTTTGGATCAATTTTAGTTTCTTTCTCTAGAAAATCTTTAAATTTTTCGTTACCGTATCCTAAGAGAATTGCTAAAGACATCCCATGAATATTACCAGAAATCGATGTTTCAAATGTATTTGCATCCCCATGAGCATCAAACCAGATTACTCCCAATCGTGGTATTTTTCTAAGAATTCCAGTAACAGTACCAATTGCAATACTATGATCTCCACCTAAAACTAATGGGAAATGCCCTTCATCTAATTCGTTCTCAACTGTCGAAGCAATATTTTTACATATATCAATTACTTCATTTGAAAACTCTTGTTTGACAATTCCATAATTTTTATTATTGGTTGAAGGAAGAGAAATGTCTCCTAGATCAACAAAATCAATTCCGATTTCAGTTAATTGTTTCGACATACCGCCATATCTTACAACATATGGTCCAAGGTCAACCCCTCCTATACTAGCTCCGAAGTAAGTAGGTGCTCCCAAAATAGATACTTTTTTATTCATAATATTTTCCACTCCATTTCCATGAGAATACATATAGGATTACTAGGTTTTAAATTGATACTATTAAATAATTTATCGATAAATCTAGCGGTTATATTCCTCATTTAAAACAAGGAATATAACAACCAGATTTACTTAAGTTTTTATGCATGAACTGGAATTTCTAATTCTATATCTAATTGATTATCTAATACTCTAGCTCTTTGGCGCAATTTTTCTACATCAGATTTATCATTATATGGTGCTCTTAATGAAAGTAAGCCCGTTATATCAAATCCTTTTGGAGCATGATATACTTCAGATCCTACTTTTGCTACAGGATAGTAAGCTTTATACTCTGGCTGTTCAGCAACAATTCCCAATTCATTTTTCTTTATAATTCCAGATCTATATACAAATTTAATACAAGTACAAGATTTTGGTGTTGTAGATCTAGTTAAGAAGAATTCCATAATATCCCCTTTACAATCTAATAAACCAAGAATATTAACGGCTACTAAATCAATTCCGTGTACATCACGTATATTACGATAAACATGCCCGCCACTGATTCTAGTACTAAATTCTACAACTTTAAAATTCCCTTGCGTATCTCGGCGCAGTTCTACATTAAATAAACTGTTTTCAATAGCTAATTTTCCACATATTTCTTTAGCAATATTAACAACTATGTCTTCATCTACACCAACATACGGTAAAGTGTATTCATCTTCCTCGAAATATGGGCCCATCATTTTATTTTTATTGTGAATTCCACCAAGGTAAAATTCTCCATTTAAAATGACTCCATCAACTGTAATTTCTTCACCAGTCAGAAATTCTTCTACTAATGCCACACATTGTTGTGTTTGGTTAAAGTAGAATCCTTTATTTGTTTTAGAAAGATTAATAATTTTTTCTAATGAATTATTCAATTCTTCTAAATTGTTAACTAAATATACAGATTCACTGCTAGCAGCCATAGTAGGCTTAATAATTACAGGGAAAGGAATATTTTCTATTTCTTTCTCTGCATCCTCTATAGAATTAACTTTTGCAAATTTAGGACTAGCAATAGAATTCTTTAACATAAATTCTCTCTGCTTTGATTTATCACGAGATGTCGTAGCAGCTTCAACAGATAATGCTTTATTCCCAAAGCGTTCATTAATTTTAGCAGTTAAGACAATATCAGTTTCTTGCCAAGTGACAAAAAAGCTAATTCCTATATCTTTTCCTTTTGTAAAAATATAATTTTCAGCATCTATTTCAGAAGCCTCTTCAAGTACAATTACTTCTTTAAAGCGCGCATCCATTGTTTTACTTGGTACACTCGTAAACAAGTAAAGTTCATCAGATATTCTTCCTGCAGTTTCAATATGATCACCATGAATGCTATAACCTTTTCTCATGATGATTCCAATTTTTTTATTTTTCATATGTAATCTCCTTTTCTTCTCTGTATATCTTGATATCACGTTGTAATCGTATACTAAAACTTTTAATTGTTCAATAGATTAGAAATATTTAGAAATATTTTACCGTAAATATATTTTTATGTAAAAAAATACTAAAAATTACCAAATTAAAAGTCATACAACTAGATATTTTTACTTAAGAAAAACAAACAAGAATTCATTAAAACGCCGTAAAGTTTACCTTTTTTAAACATTAATTTACTATTTTTAACATTTATGTTTTTTTCTATTGATTATTATTTATTGAAAAAATTTATTTTTCTTTAATGGAATTACATACTTGCCTATAATTAGTTGTTGTCTAATTTAAACAAACTTGATAAAAAGATATTTATTTTTACCTTTCTTATTATGCAATTATCGTTGTAATTAAAAATCTTTTTCGCAAGAGTATTCAGCAGGTGCAAAGAAAACTAGTACCGTGAGATCTTCTTCAATAGTATGAAATCTATGTTTCATGTTAGCCTTTACATAAATAATAGAACCAGGTTCCACAAAAATATTTTCACTCTCTACTTCAAGTTGTGCTCTGCCATTGATAATATAATATACTTCATCTTCTGTATGTGGTTGTTGCATATCTAAAGATCCTGCTTTCAATTCATAAATTCCCATACTTAGATCTGTTTCATGCAAAAATTCATAATAATTTTTGTCTATATTTCTTTTTTCTCTTAAAATCTGTGTAAGTTGATAATTTTTCATTTGCTATCCTCCTAATGTTATAAAATTCTAGAATCAATTAACTTATTTAACTTAATAAAAGGAATATATCAGGCATAATCTAAATTCCTTTACATGTGTCTAAAGAATTAATTAAAGATATATGAACTGACAGCATAACAAAAAGAGATAGAAATAGTCCTATCTCTTTTCTACATAAAGGCCATGCTTAAAGATTATCCTTTCATTTCAAATTTAATTTTAATAGGGGAAATCTTAATATTCAATCTCTAAAATATTTTCTCAATATGTATAATTTAATCTTTAATTTATACTATAGTTAACTCTATTTTTAACACGTTATCCAAATATATGGTGTTTTCTCACTCTTATGAAGGATATTAATTCAAGGATCACACCGAGATTAATTTATTACCATAATTGTAAATAAGTTCTAGAATGAACTATCTATTTTTCCTTACATATAATACTTCTTATCAAAGATTGCGCTTTGTATAACAAAGTACTAGATAATATCTTCTTGTTTTAATTTACCTTTAACCTTTTATTATAATCCGTAAAATAAAGAAGCAATGTATGTACTAATAACATACCTAACAATCTTAATTATAAGCATTCTTGTGAACTATAAACATCAAAGAGGAAGCTATATGCATAGTAGTAGTAGTATAAATACCCTGAAACAAGGGGATTCATTCGGTTTTGTTAAGATTAATTCGGCGGCTATTAAAAATAAAAATTAACCAAAGTAAATACTACCGAGTATTGGGTAGTTCATATAACCATTCCGTAAAATCTATAGAAATTGAAAGGAGATAAATACATATGAAAAAAATGAATTTCATTAGATCACTTATACTTATATTCATAGTTATAGCTCTAGGAGCATGCAAAGATGAAAAACTCAACAATTCACTTGATTGGGATGTGCAGAAGTTCTCATTTACAGATCAAAATGGGAAGCAATTTGGATCAGCTGAGTTACAAGATAAAATTTGGGTAGCTGATTTCTTCTTTACAAGTTGCCAAACAGTTTGTCCACCTATGACAGCCAATATGGCAAAACTCCAGAGAATGTTGAATACGGACGGGATTAAAGATGTAGAATTTGTATCATTTAGTGTGGATCCTGAAGTAGACACACCAGAAAAAATAACAGAATTTATGAAGGCCTATGAAATGGATGGAAGTAGGACTCATTTCCTCACGGGATATAAAAGAACAGATATTGAAAAGTTTGCTAAAGAAAACTTCCAATCACTTGTAACTAAACCAGAAAATGATACACAAGTTATACATGGTACAAGTTTTTATCTGATTGACAAAAATGGAAAAGTTCTAAAAAAATATTCAGGTGTCGAAAATACTCCTTATGACGAAATTGTTCAAGACATTAAAAAAATTCGATAAAAAAATTCTATTAATTCAATATGTAGAGGCAAGTGAAAGTTTATTTTCATTTTTTAAATATTTACAACAAAATTTGTAATTACTTTCTCAATATATACTCTTGTTGATTATGGCTTTAATTTTAAGAATCAGCAAGAATCTAAGCAAAATAAAAATATAATAGTTATCCTTTTTTTTACTCCTTGTGCTAAAGATAAGATCGTGTTCGCCGATCTTATCTTTTTACCTTACCTTGTATACTTTTGATACAAAAAAGAATCCTTATATAATAAGAATTCTGGAACTAAAAATTTTTAATAATTTAGGAGAATATTTGTTTGTAGACTACTTGCTGTCCGTGGGCTACTGTTTTATTTTAGAACCGAATCGTGGAGATTGCGTGTTTATATACAAGCTGTTGCTTCCCTTCAAATTCTATTAAAATAGAAAAAGTATCATATCCTCTTATTATTCCTATTATATGTGACCCTTTTAACAGAATTAACATGATATCCTTTCTCTTTTGAAACGCTTCTTGTAACAATTGTTCCTGCAAAAATAACCTGTTCTTACCTCTATCCTTTTGAAATGCTTGTAATTTCGTTTCCAACAAGTTCTACCCCTATTCTTCTCATACCGTTACTTTGTATTGTTCTAGTTCAGCTAGCAGTTGTTTTACACCCTCTGGACTCAGAGGCAGCTTTCCACCTGCCAGTTTTACATTCCTTGCAGATATTTCTCCCGTGATAGGACAAGTACCATGCGATGTATATTTTTGTAGAATAATCACATTTTCTTCTACAAAAATTTCTAGCGTATCTCTTGTATCCACTTATAAAGTTTTGTTTGTTTCTTTTGGTATCACAATTTGTCCAATATTATCTACTTTTCGTAAAATACCTGTTTCTTTCATAGGAATGCCCTCCTCTTTTACAAGTACAATATCTCACATTTCATGTGACCATTTTCAGTATTTTAAAACTATATTGTGACTTTCCCCATAAAGTTGCTGCTAAAAGAAGCATAACTTTACCGTGGATTTATTATTAACCCATAAGCTTGCCGTGAATGTTGAAATAAGACAAATGAAAATACCTATTATTAGCTTCAGGCATTACATCTTACTATTTCATTCATTAGAACTTATATTAGTCATTTAAAATAAGGATTGATTAACAATCCTGTTTTTGCATTTTTGTAATTTCAGGAGATAATTTGCTTAGTTTTCAAATGGTAAGTTGTACATAAAACAGCTACTGTAATGAAAGTAGCTGTTTTATGTACAATTTATCTTCTATGCATTTGTAATAACGTTATCGTTAAATTTTCTAAGTTCCTATCATTTTTTATTTCTTCTATGACTTTTCCTTCCTTCATAAAGATTATCCGATCACCAATTTCAGCAGCTACATCCATCATATGTGTGGAGAAAATGATCATGGTACCATCTCTTTTTAAAGTCTTTAATATAGTTAAAAACTCATCTACCCAATACGGATCCAGGCCGTTTGTTGGTTCGTCTAATATCAAAATTTTAGGGTTACCAAGATACGCCTGCCCAAATAATAGCCTCTGTCTCATCCCTTTAGATAGTCTATGTAATCGTTCATTTTTTTTCTCATTTAAGCCTATTGATTCAATAACTGCCTGTACTTTGTCTTTTCCTATATTTCGAAAAGCAGCATAAAAGAATAAAAATTCTTGAACTGTCATATCTTGCTGTGCATGAAAATCATCTGGCATATAACCTATGTCACTCAAATACTGTTTTCTATCTTTCTGTAACTCTATATTCCCTAATTGAACAGTACCAGTTGTCGGTGTTGTAATTCCAGCGATTATATCAAGGAGCGTACTTTTCCCAGCTCCATTCCCACCACATAATACGATACACTCTCCTTGTTTACTTTGAAGTGAGATTGGAGATAATGCTATTTTCTTTTTATATCTTTTACAAACTTCTTTGAGGTTTAATACTGTCATTTTTTTCTTCTCCTCTCCATTTGCCACCCCGCCATAAACAAGAACACAGTTGTGTAGATAATGCAGTATATTAGTAGAATCCAAATAACAGCTTTACTTTGAAAAATTATGACCAACTGATCATATACTTGCCCAAATATTGCTCCACCACCTAGTTGAATTACAAATATAATTCGAAGAAATTCTGCTGGGTTGCAAAACAATAATATTTTTATTAATGGTGCAATCATTGAATATGGAACAAAATTAAGAACACTAATTAAAGCCGTTGGCCACATCATAATAAGAAAGAACCAAACTACGATACTTATGGCTAAAGCTTGCCATCTTGTTATAGAAAAAGAACCGATTGTTATTCCCAGTAATAAAAATAAAAAAATTAATAAAACAGAGAAGATATACGTTGCTACCACCCAAAACATATCAAAATTACTACCGTTTACTAAACCAATTATTATACTTACTCCAAAACTTATTGAAAAAATAGCTGTTTGCCCTATAAATTGGCCAATAGTTTTACCTATTACATATGAGGTACTCTTTAAAGGATACGTACATAAAAGTCTCCATTTCCCATTTTCCACCTCACCTGCAATAGAGAATGCTCCTATAATTAACATAAGTAAAGGTACAATATATAAAATAAGATTTACCATTGTCCCCGTTACATTAGTATAGCCTGCTAAAGCCGGGGTATTTCTTTCCATAACAAATATTAAAGAAAATATAGTTATCCAAAGAAACAAAAACATGTATGCAAGTTTACCCCTTACTGCACTACGCCATTCTGAATGTAATATATTCCACATAGCTATTCACCTCTCTAATGAAAAAGACAACCATAGTTGGCTGTCTTTTTCTCACTAATTTTTCATAGTATTAATCACTTATTAGTGAGAATGTCCACTACCATGATCTTTCTTTTCTTTTCCCATCATCTCTTTATTCATTTCCCATTTATGTTCTGCTAGTTCTTTAGAAGAAAGGATTTTCCCAGTATGTTTTTCTACAAAGCTGTCCGCATCTTTCTTTTCTTTAAAAGAAATTACATTATAAGCCATTGGTGTCTTAATTGATTTATCATATACATATGTAGCTTTATCCACTGCAACCCAATCTTTTGTAGTGTAATCTCTTACAAATTTCTCTTGTGTTTTTTCATTTTTATGTTCATCCATCCACTTATACATACAACCAATATCATCAAACTTTAGAGCTTTTCCATTTTCTAAAATAACCTCAGTTGCAAATTGATTATCCATTACTGCCATATTACACACATCACACTTATCATTTTTTTCATTAATAGCAACTGGTTTAGTTTCTTTCTTACCGCACCCTACTACGGCGAATACCATACATAAACAAATAGTAAATAACATATACTTAACTCTCATCAATTTTTCCTCCCTAAAATGAACAATATACTTCCCATTAGTAACAAACTTACACTTACAATCAAAATGTTATACTGAAACGCAACCTCCTCACCTTTTTGCGTAATACCTTTTGGTTCCATTCTAGATTCTTTGTCTACCAATAAAGATTGATCTGGAATTTTTATGAAACTTTGTAAAATACGCATCCCTGGTGATTGAAAGAACAACTGATATTCTGGAATATCTTGTGTTAACAAAAGAAAATAGGCATCTGCTTTATATGGAATGTTACTAATACCTGAACCGTCTATATCTACTTTTAAAGAAGCATCCCAATAATTTTTATAGATATTATTTTCTCTGCTTTGTGTAGCTTGTGATTCATTAACATTCCCTATCATTACATTTTGAGTAAATTCATTTTCACGGGTATCTTTAAATTGTAATCCGATAAAATTATGAAAAATTGAATTACTCATAATAGTATTATGCTTTGCCTTTTCTACATAAATACCTACTCTATTATTAGCAATCTCATTTTGTAAAATGTTTGTTTTTATTGCATCATAAAGTAATATACCTTGTGCATGAACATTACTTTTATTGTCAATAAAGCGATTTCCTACTACAGATGTTTCCTTTGTTCCCATAATCATAGCACCCGTTGTATTTTCTTTTGATAAATTTTTTTCAACAACAGTTCTATCAGAATACATAAGATGAATGCCATAACGAGACTGCCAGATTGTATTTTCCCTTATTGTATTATTGTCGCTTTGTTCTAAATAAATACCATCACGGACATTTCGGATTTTGATATTCTCTATCAGATTACGATTAGATTTCCATAAATCAATTCCATTAGCCCGTTTTTGTCCAACGATTGTACTGTTCTCAACTTTTATATTCCTAGCATCTTCTAGCTTAATCCCCATGTATGATGCGTTAATTTCCAATCCATTGATATAGTGTTTATCTCCCGATACTAATATTGCTGGCTGATCTGTATTATCATTACATTGTTCTATTTTCAAATCTTTGAGGATAATGTTTTCCTTATTTATTGTAATGACAGGATCTTTACCACAAGAGATTATTTTAGTATTTTTATCTCCTTGTATTGTAATCGGTTTCAATATTTTGATTGTTTCATTATAAACTCTACTCTCTAATGTAATTGTTTCATAAGGGGAAGCCGCGTCAATTTTTGATTGTAATGTAGACTCCGCATAAATACTTACTCCTGGAAAACAAAAAACTAAAAATAACAGAAGAGGAGAACAAAGCTTTTTCATATACAGTTCCCTTCTCTCAAAGCTATTAGCTATCACTATAGATGAGAATATCAATAATTTGTGTGAAATTTGTGAAAAATAAACGTAGTTTTTGTGATACATATAAAATTATATAAGAGTGACGTGGTTTGCGTTTACCCACCCACACACAAGAAGTGCATAATATAAATAGGGGTACCACTCCATGCCCTTCAAGATTAGATTTTGAAGTACCCCAAAACAAAAATTTTATCTCGCCACAATTGTCTCGGAGAATTCAGTTCATTTTTTCGTTTTGGGGTATTCGCTTTTCTTGGTTTGATGGTGATAAAGTTGTACCCATAAATCTAAACTACTTATCACATCCGAAAATCCAAATAAAAGGAATAAAAAATACTAACACGTTTAACATTATTCCGATTTTTGCCCAAATATTTTTATTTTCTATATATGATAAAACAGCTAGGATACATCCAATCACACAAAGAAATGTTGTTGAAAAAATCGAAGCTCCAAATAATGAAGTTAATATGATTCTGTATTTAACATTAATAAGACATATCATTAATAAAATAGGTATTAAAATTGATATGCTTATATTTATACTACTTTTTTTCATCATAATATCCCTTTCTAAAATAGCATATGAAGAGAGCGCAAATCGAAGGTTCTTTATAAGGTTACGGCCAGCATTCCGGAAAAACCCCACAAGTGAAATAAGAAATAAAAAGTCAATTTTATTTCTACATAAACTAGATTTTTCTAAACAAACATGTCTATTATCACATGCTATTACTTTGATATAAACATTTAAATGAAGACGGAATATTCCAACAACAATTACCTTTAACAATTTTAAAAATATAAATCATAAATATATGGTCTTCTTACATATATAATATAGAGCTTGTCTTATTAAATATTTAGTTATGTAAGAAGGGAGAATTCCCCTTGAAAAAAGTATTATTATTTGGAGACCCTGGTATAGATGATTCTTTGGCAATAATATACGGTTTATTGCATCCTGAAATTGAAATTGTCGGAATTGTTACAAGTTACGGAAATGTTACAAAAGAACAAACGACTCGAAATGCTGTTTACTTATTACAATTAGCTGGAAGAACAGATATCCCTGTTATAAGTGGTGCCTCTTTACCATTTCTTAATGGTTTCACTGCTTATTATCCAGAAATACATGGTGCAGAAGGACTTGGACCTATCCAACCACCAGAAAGTGTAGCATCAATTCCTATTCATAATTTTAGTCTAATTCTGTCAATTGTTGAAAAATATAAGGAAGAATTAACAATCGTTGATGTAGGTAGATCCACTTCTCTTGCAATCGCTTTAAACCTTTGGAAAGAAACAATGCAAAGCATAAAAGAAATATACATAATGTCGGGGGTATTTCTTCAACCAGGAAACGTCTCACCTGTAGCTGAAGCAAATGCATATGGTGATCCAGTTTCAACCCGGTTTGTAATTAATCAATCTAAAAATTTAACAATAATTCCTTTAAACGTAACAAATGCAGCTATTTTACTTCCAAATGAAGCGGAATATATTGCAGAACACACTACTACCCCATTTAAATCATTAATTAAACCAATTTATGATTATTATTTTAATGCCTACAAAAAATTAAACCCTAGTATTAAAGGCGCTCCTTTACATGATGTTGTTGCGATGAGTGCAATTGTCAATCCAGATTTTCTTCAATACATGTATCGAAAAGTAGAGATTGATTTAGAATCTTTAAGGGGACAGACTGTCGCAGATTTTCGACCAGGTGCAAAAGCTGAGGGAACTAGAATTGGATTAAAATTAAATCAAAAACAGTTTATTAAGAATTTCATGGAAATTATGATAGATAGAGGAACAAATTAGAAAATGAATTTACCCATTCGTATGTAAAGCAGGATGACATAATAAATTTTCTTTAAATAGTATACAATATACCTAAAAGGAGTATGTATGCATTTTTGTGTAGGATTTTTAAGATACTTAGTACTTACAATTGGGTGGATTTTTTTATTAATGATGTGGTATGCTATATTCTTTTTGTAAAACTCTACTATTTTATTCATACTATTCAAGAATCCTAAGAGACACAAAATGTGTCTCTTTTTTATGCACAACTAATTGGCCACCATTCAAAAAAAATGATACAGTTGAACTTAACTTGAACACATATCAATCAATTTCTTGATATGAAGGAAAATAATTAATATTTACCGAAATCATTTTACATGCTGAAAATAAAAGGAAGTATATATCATTTGGTCTAAAAATTATTTTGAAATGTAAAGGAGTGAGATTAAATGAGTATACATGAAGTTTTGATATCTAGAGCTAATACAGCTGTAGTAATGAAATCAGGAAATGATTCAACGGCTTTCATTGGGGGGAATCCTTTTAAAACAATTAATGGCGCCATAACAGCAATTAATGCAATAAGTGCCACTGGAATAACGATTTTTGTGTTTCCTGGAATCTACGATGAGACAGTAGTCATTCCAAATGGAAATTCATTAAGAGGGATTAGCTTGTTAACTGTAACGATTCGTCAACAGAATGTAACCTTGAATACAACTGTGTTAACAATGGGTGAAAATACAAGAGTTGAAGATATTACTGTACTATTAACTTCAATTAATCATGTCAATTTAACAGGGGTTGCTTTTCCGGGTACCACATCATTAACAGCTAGATTACGAAACGCAGTTGTAACAGTAGATAATTCAACTGCATCAACAAGCGGAACTTCCAATGTTTATGGTATTCATTCTTTTGGAACAGGAACTCCGGATGAAAGTATAAGTACAGTAAGAGCTTCCACAATAACGACTAGATCAATTGGTCTTGGAAATAAAAGAACATTATTAGTTAACACGAATCCACATAACTTTCATTGTCGTGATATTAATTTAATTACTACTAGTTCAGGTGGATCTGGATCATATATTGGTGCAGAAGTTAATCGGGCTGGAGCACAATTAAGTTTACGTTTAGCATCTATTCAAGGTCCTACTGCGGATATATCTCAAACTGCCGGAACTTTGGTTTTAAGTTCAACAAATCTTCAAAACTCAAATGCTAACAATTTTGGTTTTTCTACAATTTCACAACCTACATTCCTTGTTTGGGCAGATCCTGGTAGTTTACCAAATAGTGCGACTCGTTTTTATCGACCTGGGACGGCTGCCGTTTCAACTACAGAAGCCTTTCTACGATTAGGCCAAAAAGCAGTAATAAAATCTTTAGCAATTCAGGCCTTAACTGGACCTGGAGGTACAAACACGGTCACTTTGACAATTCGAAAAAATGGTATAGATACACCTCTTACTGTTTCACTAACTGGTACTCAAACTTCCAATATAAATAATGATATTTCGGTGACATTTCTAGTAGGTGATCGTATTTCACTAAAAGTAACGACAGGAGGTGCAAATGCTACAACAGATACTGTAGCTCAAGTTGAAATTTTTTAATATACATAGACCCTTAGTGTACAAGGAAACGTGAAAAAGACATTGTTGTTGCAAAATTGTATTCTTCTTATCTTAAACAGAAGAAGAAAAGCGTGAACAATATATTTATCGAGTTATGAGGTTTACATTCTCATTTAATGAATGTTTATAAAGTCATAGCGAAAATCATTCCTGATTACGCAGTAAAAAAAGACCTGAAGTTATATATCAGGTCCTTTTCAGGTCTTACTCTATACCAACTGCATCATAAGCTTTCGCTACAGCTTGTACTTCTTTTGAATTTTTACCATATAAATCTTCTGCGGCTTGAAGTGCAGCTTGGCGCATCATTTTAAAATCAGATTTTGCTGTTAAATATTTTGTAAGAGCACGATAGTAAATTTTTTCTGTAGCTTCGCGGCCAACGCCATTTACTTCCACACCGTAATGCCAGCCACCTTCCGACAATAAATATGCTGCTTTATTATTGATACTACTGTTAATATGAACACCGCCATTATCATATGGTCCAGGATAATATTTTCTATAATGATCTGGATAACCTTGAGTGGGTTCTAATGGATTGGGAATAGATGCAGGATGACTTAAGGATCGCATCGCATCCCCTGCTATATCTGGTGTATAAATATCTTCTCCCGCCTCCCAATCATCACGGTCTACCATCGCACCGAAAATATCCGAAAATGACTCGTTTAATGCACCAGACTCATCTTGATACTCTAAATTTGCTGTATGCTCTGTTACAGCATGTGTTAACTCATGAGCAACTACATCTAAGCTCGCTGAAAATGGAATAAACAGTTTTCCATCACCATCACCATACGCCATATACACACCGTTCCAACTAGCATTATTCCAGTTTTCTCCTACGTGAACAACAGAACGTAACTTCGCTCCTTTGTTATCATAGGAATTACGATTAAATGTTTTCTTATAATAGTCATATACTTTTTCTGCATTTGCATGTGCATCAACACCTGCTTTATCTTCAAAGAACTTGGATCTACTTTCAATTTCATAACCTGTATATCCCAGTCCTTTTGATGTTGAATCATAGGATTGTTTCAACAAATTTCTCCAATCAAACGTATAAACACCGTTTCCACGTTTACCATCAAATAAATGGAATGCACCTGTTTTTTCATTTTGAACAATTTCAAATGATTGTCTGTTTCCTAAAACACCATATCCAAAACCAGTAATATGATCGACCGCATTATATTTATTGATCACATTGCCATTTGTTGCATCTATAAAATAATGCCAGTAGCCTGGTGCTGGTTTTGAAACAGAGGCTTTTACAAGATAGGAAAGATAATATTGTCCATCTTTTTCATATACATATAAATCTTTCTTCATACCATCATAGTTATCTACTTTTCCAATCTCTTTCTCAATACCAGCTTTCGCAATATTTACAGCATCATCTTCTGAAATGCTTGCAGTTGATGGGATATTTTTATTTTCTAAATTCGGTATAACTTGTCCAAAAAATGCTTTCACATTATTATTTTTATCAAGTGCTACTGTTTGATCAGATCCATATACAGGAACACCATTATATTTTTCAATAAGCTTCACATGCGTTGTTTCTGCTTCTGTGTCTTTTTCTTCTTTAACGATTTCAAAATGTTTCTCCATATTTCCTGCTAATTTAAACATGTCTTTTTTACTCTTTAAATACTCGAACACAGTCTCTTTTTTATCTAGTCCTTCTGGTGCTTTCCACTCTTCCCCAATATAAGATGGTGTTTGAAATTCTTGGTTGTATTGAATCTTTTGCTCTGCTGCATATGTACGTGACGTTCCTAATGTCGCAAATGCACCTAAAGCCATAGATACAGCTAATGTTGAAGATAAAATCACCTTTTTCAAAATACCACTTCCCATCCCATTTTTTAACACTTTTACACAATTCTAGATATAATAGTAAATCGCCTCCTGTTTGAAATTATATAAAAACAAAACAGAAAATTCAGATATAAAACTTATAAACATTTCATGGTCATGCAAAAGACGTAAAATCATATGAGAACCAACTATTTGTACGGTATGGTCACAGTACCGTAGCCCACAAACCTATATAGTCTGTTGTGAGAGTGGTGATGGAACACCGCAGTCTTACACGTCAGCGATACTAGAAATAGACTTCGCCTTTGGTAGCAAGAATCCCACTGGCGTTAGTCAGCTTGTGCCTTTAGCCGTGGGAGTGTCAAAAAACGCTAAGTTGAATACAACAAAATTCTTGCAAATCTATAAAAATTAAAATTAGTGGTTCAGTTGCAAAGTTTACTAAATGAGTCTACACTCCATCGCTATCTGATGAGTATGCTATATTTGAAAAAGACCCCAATATACTTGTGACCATGTAAAAAAGCACCCTGTAAACAGGGTGCTTCATTTCTACCTAATGACTAATATTAGCAGTTGGGTATAAAGTTGTTCCTCCAATTGAAACTTTTATTTCATTTGTTAATGGAACATTTTGTTCATTAATAATTGTTCTCCACCATTCCCATGCAAGACCTGTACATTCTCTCGCTACGACTTTTACATTTTTTGAATTCGGTGGAAGCGGTATTACTGTAGAGTAATGAGCCGTTTTATCTTGGTTGTTTCCTTCCCAAGTTTTATGTGTTAATACTTCTTTCCCATTTTGATCATATGAAAATTCATCCCAAGATACATCAAATTGAGCAACATATGCACCGTAATGATCAAGCGTCATTTTCGCACTTGAATATTCTGTAGTTGTAGTCTCAATATAATCTGTATTGTTATGAACAGCAGCAGTTGCGTTATCTTTTAAGAAAGTGCTTGTATATGAAATTGGGTATGCTGGATTTTTAGAACTTAATTCTGCATTATCTTTAATAATATTTCGGATTTCATTAAAATCTTTTGTAACAACTTTGTTATGCTCTTTTGCATCTCCGCCTAATACGACAGCGGTAAAGGTACTTTCTTCAAAAATATCTTTGTACTGTCCACTTGCTTCAACGCCTTGACCCTTAATTAGAGCTTTAAAAGCAGATTGTACATCTTTACTTTTTGATGATGTTTCTAATTTTACATAAACGGTTCTACCATAGGCTACATTTGACACCATAACAGGCGGAGCCGTATTACTTACCCCTTTACGAGTCAACTCATCAAACGTAACACTGTTATCAAAAAGATCAGATGGATTGTTAGGTAGTTCAGCACTTACGGTATAAAATATTTGCTTATATGCCGCAACCATCACTTTTTTCTCTCCATTTGCAACGGCATTAAAGTCAATGTTTAGGCTGTTATCAAGATATTTAGCGTTAACATTAAGAGCGCTTGCGATTTGTGATTTACTATACACCATAGATTCTGTATACTGCATTCTTGCAGGTAACGAATGTGTTGATGCATACTTCTCATTCCAAGTAGACACTAAATCATCTACTGCTCCAGATACATTACCATATGTCGGATTTTGGACAGATATCGTATTTTCTTTTCTCATTCCAGGTAAGTCTATACTAATATTTATAGGTTTTCTCTTAGCCACTAATAGACTAGGTTGATTATCGGTAAAAGCTTTATTTGCAAGTTGTACTGCTCCTGGATACGTACGATTAGCCACAGAATCAATAATTGAAATATCCACAGGTGAAGTTGTAAGTGATTTTTTCTCACGTTCCACTACTACAAATTTACCATTTGAATTTGTACTTTCTTTCGGAACAAAACTCTCTACTTTATCCCCATTTACTGCTAAAATATCTCTACTATCATACTTTAAATTTGCTATACCAGTATCAATGCCAATAGCTTGTTTGGGTGCATTAGCTGAATTACTTTTAGGTGTTTCCGCTAATGAAATAGATGAATAATTAATAGTGCAAAAGCCGATTATTAAACTTGCTAGTAATTTTTTTCCTTTTGTATTTCTTGTAGTCTTCATAAAAATCAACTTCTTCCTTTTTTCGTATTAAGGTATAATCATTATTTATAAATAATTGCTAAATATTGAACTTACATAAATGCTTTTAAAAGTTCTTGAATTAATGGGAGTACTCCACCTATAAATTTTAAAATTATCATATTATTTCCGCCCCTTTTGTTGTTGCTAAGATGTGATTTATCTTTATACTCTCATTATAGTAAGCGCTTACAATTCTATCAATACATTTTCATATGTAATATTGCATATTAATAGTGTTAAAGGAACTTTACTCACACAAATAATCTGTATATCAATTCATCTTTGATATACAGATCATTTGTATTATAATTTTTATAAATAATTGCTAAATAGTGAATTTACATAAATGCTTTTAGAAGTTCTTGAACTAATGGGATTGCTCCACCGATAAATTTTAAAACTGCCATTGCGATTTCCATATTATTTCCTCCTCTTTTGTTAGTACTAGGATGTGATTAATCTTTATACCCTTATTATAGTAAGCGTTTACATTTGTAACAATACATTTCTGTATGCAATATTGCATATTTATACGTTTAGACAAAAATTATACCTCTATTAGTCATTCTTTAATGTTACCATAGCGAGGTGAGAGTCTTTAAGGGTTCTTCTTAATAGGAGGAAATATGGAAAGAGTACAAGAGATTTACAGTAATCTAAAATTTAAGAGTTGGGTTAAACAGGTATTAGCTGTAGGCGGAATGGTAGGGTTCTGCTACTTTGTGTTATATGTTTTCTGTTTCTTATTTGATATGTAAAAATTATACGACTACACTAGTGGAGTCTTGCCTAGAGAGGTAAGGCTCTCTTGTTGTACTTGAGATGAACAAACTGCATACAATAACTTCTTAGGTTCGTCAGATTACTCTGTATGGTGCCTTGTTCCTCTATGTTCTAGAACCAGTAACTCCTATCATTGAAAGTAAATAAACATCCATTTAAAAGCTTCCATTTATATTGAAAAAATAATTGTATTGATAAAAATGTACTTTTACTAGATACATATTAAAAAGACAAGCATAAGTTATATTACATTTTGGTATTTTTATATACACTCATTCCTATATAGCCATATAAGTATAATATATTAAAAATAATTTAAATGCAAGAATACTAGTAGTGGAACCGCCAGCATTTCGGAAAAAAACCACGCTAAGCAAAAAATACAATAAGCTGTCCATATGGACAGCTTATTTACATAATCATCGTTAGCAGCAGTCAATGAATCTATAAGTTTACAGTTAATCGTTTCTGAAATCGTATGATTCCTCAGGAACATTTAACGTATGTCCGTTAATAATTACTGTATCTTTGTCTTTCCAGACAATCTTTGCTGTATCCTCTTGGTAATTCCAATATACATTCTTTGTCTTGAAATATTTACGATGATTAAATACTAACTCTCCTCTAACAGCAAAACTCGTTGCCGCTTCACCGTTTATTACGTAAGCTTTGAATGTATATGTTCCGTCAGGAGACTGTTTTTCAGCAATCTTTTCACCTGTCGGTAATCGATCCATACTGAAAAACGCCCAATACACTCCGTATACGAACAAACCAACTATACAAAATAATACAATTAACGATTTTCGTTTGGTTTTCTTAATTTCTTTTTTAATTTCTTTCTTTGTAAAATTTATGTTTTATCTCCCATTAATGATTTTCATAGCAAACCCCTCCTCCAGTTTAGAAGGGAGCTTATATTAACTGCTTATGTACAACAGTATGTAGCATCGCTAAAGGCATCTTCAGGAATATATACTTTACCATCTCTTATTTCATACGGAATGTTATTTCTTTTTAGTTTAGCTGTATCAACAGTATCAACAGTGCTACCCCACTGTTGTAAGTCACCGTTGTACTTTTGACAAGCAAGTAACACTAAAAGAGCTGTAAAACATAAAAGTAGTTTTCTAAAACGATGTTTTTTCATAATAATCCTCCTCTTCCTTGATTGTATCATTCGGGAGAAGTGATTTGTCATGAAAATTGGATGTATATTCCATACACGGCCGGTTAACATAACGTCCTTTATTTTTAGTAAGAAAAAGCCGGATTCTTACTCTCACAAGGAATCCGGCTTTTTCTTTTTCTATGGCTACATGCATTTTTTATACATTCCTATCCTGGCGCGGTTTTAGGATTCTTGTTTATTACTGGATTATCCGAAAAGTTGTATAAAATCTTGCATACTCTTAGCATGGTCTTTTTCCGAAATGCTGTCGAGACCGAGCCCCTTTTAATGTATAAAGAAAAGTCACCTTAAGGTGCCTTCCTCCGACTTGAACCACTTTAATTTTAATACTATGGTTCCAAGTTTAAAAACTATAGGGACTTCTCCTTTGAGCTGTGTAAGTAGTTTTTAAGAAATTATGAATGGTTATCTTCGTTTTCAAAATACTCTTTTTTAATTATTTGTAATTTGTTTTCGTTTTTTGTTAATTCAAATATAAATAATGCTGTTTTCATGTTATTAGCAACATTTTCGTCATTAGATTGGTTAAGCTTTAATAGGTTTGAACCTTTTCCATAGTACAGTTCACCCAATAAGTATAAAGTATTTAAATTAATAGCTAATTGGATGCCCTTATCAATGTATTTTATTGCCTCTTCGTATTGACATGTGGAACTTAAACATTTTGATAAATTATAAATGATCTTTAATCTAATTTCTTTATCTCTAGGAAAATCTAACTTATTAAAATTAGTTAAACATCTTCTTAATATATTAATACTTTTTTTGTATTCTTTGTTTTCTGCATAAAATATAGCCATTGTCTGCATAATATCTATTTCTCTTTCTGATAAACAATCAGCATTGGTTAAAGTTAGTTTTAATGCATGATTTAAAAGAGTTAAAGCCGATTTTATTGAGTTATTCACACGATATATGGCAATTGCTTCATGCCATACTAGAAATTGTTTATCTTCTGTTGATTGGAAATTGTTTTCGTTTTTCTCTTTTTTTACTATTTCATAAAGTTCTTTATATTGATGTTGCCTTATGCAATCTTTAATTACACTTTTTACATTTTCTACATATTTTAATTTTTTATTTTGAGTTATTGCAAATATATTATTTGGATCTATACCAAGTCTTTCTGATAATTGATATAACAATATGCTAGATGGATAAATCATACCTTTTTCTATCTTGCTAATTTGACTTTGTGAACATATTCCATGACATAATTCGGATTGTGATATATTTTTTTTAATTCGAAGTTCTTTAATGGTAATACCCAAATCGTTAAATTCCATTTTTCCCCCTACTATTTAGCGCTGTATTAGTATAAGAATATTCTCCACCCTTAATGTAATGTAAAATTAATATAGTTGCAATTATTGGTTAATTAATATTGCATATATTAGTCTATGTTTTTCGGTACTCGTAATTGCAGTAATTATTTTTGTTGTTATGATTATGAGGCAATAGATGTTCCATCAAGAAGGAATTATTATAGGAAACAGGATACTGAGTAATATACATAAGAACCTCACCATTTCCATAGGATGGCGAGGCTTTTTAATGTACAAAAGAAAAGACACCCTAAGGTGCCTTCCTCCGAATTGAACTACTTTAATAATATATATTGGAACCCCATCCAAATATTATTTTACCATGTTACATTATTTTGTTCATTGATGGGGATCATCATATCGCCATCAACTTAGGATTACCTACTACCTTTCATTGTATATTTTGGGGTTACTTGAGGTTTACATTTATTAAAAAAAGTACTCGTATGAGTACTTTTTCTTACCATAATATTTAACTTTAATTAGGAAAGGATTGTCCACTTTAAAAGATAATATATTTATTTATATTTCAGATCGAAAGGTTTTACCTAACTGGTTACCAAGACCAAAATAATGACGGAAATTATATATAAGTGGGCTCCATTTATTTGGGTCAATATGATTTTCTTCTAGAATGATTTCCTTATGAGCGTGTACATGTATAGCTTGTGTCTCAACAATTGCAAAATCAGGAGAATAATCAGGAATTCGAATATGTTTCACCCTTGCCTCAATTTGAATTGGACACTCCATAATTCGAGTAGGTTTTACCGATTTAGACTCAGTAGGTGTTAATTTACTAATATCATATTTTTCTTTTTCATATGTAAATCCATTCTTTTTCTTATAATCTGGAACGGGATTTTTCCCTGTATAGGGGGCTAATTGTTCAACATTCTCCCATAATGAAGGACTCGGAACATTGATTACACATTCAGGATGTCGTTCTAAATTTTCGATAGCTTTCCCGCCAAGTCCAATTCCTAATATAATACAATCTCCTAATACCCATGATGATGACATAGGGCTGATGTTTACTGTTCCATCTTCATTTAGTGAATTTAGTAAAATCACAGGAGTTCCGTAGTATAGAATTTTAGGTTTAATAGTCTCTGTGTTTGAAACCTGAGCCATTTTTTTCATCTTTATTTCTCCTCCTATTCATATGTTCTTCCTTATTTATTGTAGAATATAAACATTTCGATTATCATCGAAATATGGATTACATTAGGGGGAAATTAAAATGAACGCAAATCCAAATGTAGCAATGATTGCTACTCTTGTGAGTGAAGCTTCTCGTGCAGCAATATTAACAGTCTTATTAGATGGTAGATTCCACCCTGCAAGCGAATTAGCATATATGGCAGGAATCAAACCACAGACGGCTAGTTTCCATTTGACAAAAATGGTCGATGCGAATGTAGTTATAGTTGAAAAACAGGGGAGACATCGATATTATGGAATTCGAAATCCGGAAGTTGCTCAAGTTATGGAGTCATTTTTATCAATAGCTCCACCCATTGAAATTAAATCATTAAAACAGGCTTCGGAAGATAAAGCGATGCGTTTTGCAAGAACATGTTATGATCATCTTGCGGGAAATTTAGGAGTACAATTAACAGATTCTTTAATTAAAATAGGTGTTATTTATGAAGAAAAGGACGGGTTTACTGTTACTGAAAAAGGGGAGTCATTCTTTACAAATTTTCAAATTGATCTTGAAAGGGTTAAGAAAAAGCGTCGTTCATTTACACACAAATGTTTAGATTGGAGTGAAAGACGTCACCACCTTGCGGGAGCATTAGGAAATGCCCTTCTAGAAAGACTATTAGAACTAAATTGGGTTCAACGTTTACCTAAAACAAGAGCAATAAAAATCACTTCTGACGGGAAAAAGGGACTAAAAGAAACATTTTCTTTTGATATTACAAACAACTAAGTTTTGAATATAAAACGGCCGATTTAGTCTTAAAGGGATTAAAGTCGGCTATTTTGTGTTGAAATTTGCTTAACGTGGGTTTTTTCCGAAATACTGGCGGTACCCATTAAATAGCAAGTGTCGAGATCGCTTGTTTATAGATTAGTTGTTGTTTACCATGAACCATCATTAGGACGGTAAATTTATCTGTTGCAAGAATCTTCCCACGTACTGGAACGCCATTCTTTAAAAATACAGTAACTTCTCCTTTTTTCTCTTTCAATTGTTCATACATATCTTCTTGTAAGTTATACATGAAATGCGCCCCCTATTTTTAGCTACTTTTCTTTTAATACTTTCTACCTTCCATTGTGGTCTATTTGTATTTCCCATTCACCTTCTATTTTTCCAAACCATTTTCCTATTTTGCTTACATTAGATAATAAGATCCTCATGATTCAACTCCTTGCCTTTTAGATGCTTATGAACACAATATATACATTTGGAACGATGTTAATTTTTCATATAGGATACCGTCATATTGATATAAAGGCGTTATCCTTTCCTATGATTTCTCAGAAAGAATAACACCTTTTTCTTTTTAGCGGGTATTTTGTCTAGTTAGCTTGATAGCGATGTGGTTCTACCACTTATAAATATTACAAAAATCTTTCAACTGGCTCTAACTTGCACAATGCTTCCCGTTAATATAATACGCTGATTCTGTGAAAACCGTAAATACAACCTCTACTTCTGGAAGCCCAAAATCCATTACATATGTAGTAATGGCCTTGGCAAATCGATTACGAATTTCCTGTCCACGCTCGAACCATTTCACCTCAATAAGAGGAAACGCTTCTATTTCTTCTCCATTGAATACAAACGTAGAACTTGGTAGTTCCAACGTAAAATTATCCGTACCACACTCACAAATCTCTGCGAGCTCTTCTACTAATGGCTTGCTTATGTGTTTTAATTGTTCAGTAGTAATTCCACGAAACACAACATGCGGCATGTGAATCCCTCCGTTAGATAGCTTTATATTTGCTCACATCATAGCATAATTTATTTTGCTGCACTAGAATCTATTAATACATTTCAATGACATTCTTAAGAATGATCATATGTTATTGAAGCAATACAAGTATTGTAACTATTTAAAACATGTAAGAAATTGGTTATTGGGTAAATATGCCTTATCATTCTCCCTGTAAGGAGGCATGAGGGGGACCTCTATTAGGAAAGGGATGGTGCGCTTATATATTTTTTTAAAAAAAGACACCCTAAGGTGCCTTCCTCCGACTTGATAACCACTTTAATTTTAATAACATTGGATTCCCATCCGAATATTATTTTACCACGTTAAGTAATGTTGGTTATTGAGAAAGTCAAATACGTAGTGTTCATATATAGTGACCCCTAGGATCAAACAAGATTTAATACAGTTTTTTGGTGGATCCAAAAACAAACGAGAAACCTAAAACCGCGCCAGAATGGGAATGTATGAAAAAATGCATAGGTCCATAGAACGAAAAAAGGAGGTTCCCTTGAGAGAGTAGGGTTCCTCCTTTTCCTTGCTACTGATAATAATGTGTTATGTAAATTAGCAATGAATAGAATATACAATTTCATCGTGGTATTTTAATTATATAATAATATTAGAAAGTAGGTACGGAGTTTGAAAAAATGGATTTTGTTAAATGAACAAGAATATGAGAATGTTTGGGATAGATTTTATGATGAATTTGCTTTTAATCCTAATATTGATGGTGACCAATCATTTAAATTTTCTTGTCCATATATTACTTATGATTTACCTAATTATTTTGAAGGAAAATGGACTGATGACGATGATTATATTTTTGATCATATATTATTGGAAGCTCTTATTTTATGTACCGAGAAACATGAATATATATATGCGTTAGATTGGCAGCATGCTGGCTACTGGATGAATCCTAGTTTAAATTTAAATCTAAACGAAGATGATCATCAATGGAAAATCCCATTTTTTCCGGATGGAGATTATTATTTCTTTTTGCAAAAAGACTTTAAGTGGGGTTATTTAGGGCATCCATGGGAAAAAGTTATTTATATTTTCGGAGAAGAATTAATCAAGAATTTCAAAGAATTAAGGGCTAGTAGATTAAAAAAGACCAATGTTGAACTACCCCCACTTTCACTTCGTTTAGAAGAGGGAGATTCCTAAGTAAAGAGTTCTATCGAACTCTAATTTATTAGGCTATCACCACAGTCCTTGCGGTTAGAAGCCTTATCGCTTCATTCTTTAGATTGATACTTGCGTTAATATCCCTATCATGGTGTGTACGACAAGAAGGGCAGTCCCATTTACGTAGGTTTAGATTTTTAACGTCTTTGTTTTGATATCCACAAAAAGAACATAATTGGCTGGAAGCAAATGTTTTCGATACGACAATGATTTGTTTGCCGTACCATTTTGCCTTATATTCCAACATAGTTCGAAACTGAGACCATGATACCTCACTAATGGCTTTTGCTAACTTATGATTCTTTAACATATTCGATACTTGCAAATCCTCTATACCGATAACATCGTGGTTTTTGATAATTTCAGTCGAGATTTTGTCCAAGTAATCTTTTCTAGCATTTGTCATGTATTCTAGCTACTTTTACTCGTTGTTTATTCCAGCGAGAAGACCCTTTCATTCTTCTAGAAAGAACACGCTGTGCTTTTGCCAACTTCTCTTCTAATGATCGAAAAAATTTCGGATTTTTATAGGTTGTTCCATCTGACAAAATGGCGAAATCTTTTAGTCCCACATCCATTCCAATGTAAGAATGTGTTTTCGGAAGTTCTTGCACTTCTGTTTCGACTAACAATGACACAAAGTATCTGCCAGAAGGGTTCCGTCTAACTGTAGCATTTACAATACGTCCCTTTACTTCACGACTTTTAGCAAATCGAACAAGACCTAGTTTTGGCAATTTTATTTTGTTTCCTACAACGGCAATGTTTTCATTTGTTTGTTTTGTTGTGTAAGATTGTACGTTGTTTTTCTTAGATTTGAAACGCGGGGCATTGTTTTGTTTTTTGAAAAGGCGTGTATAAGCATCCGCAAGGTTGCGAACAGACGACTGAATCGCAATACTATCCACTTCTTTTAGCCAAACAAACTCTTTCTTCATGGCAGGAAGTTTGGCAGAGCATGTACCATATGTCAAACCTTTTCCTGTTTCTTTGTATGCATGATCCCATAGAGATAGGAAATGATTGAATACAAAACGAGAACAGCCAATCGTTTTATTAACTAGGGTCGCTTGTGCTTGATTTGGATAGATACGAAATTTATATGCTTTATTGATCATCATTCGTTTCACCCCCATTTCAATATGTGTCTATCATACAACAAACGTACATTCGATAGGTAGTAAAGTAACAGTTTATGTATGCCGAACAATTAAGGTGGCTTCCTGCCCTCCCTTGTTCGAAGCCAATTCATCTCCCACCTACTCACTTCGCGTTCCTTGAGGAAGGAGTCTTCTTGGCTAAAATGATAAAGTATAAATTTCACTTCCCATATGGACAGCTTATTGTATTTTTTGCTTAGCGTGGTTTTTTTCCGAAATGCTGGCGGTACCCCACATAATAATATATACAGAATTCACTAGTAAGATATACTCTTGTTAGAAATGCGACAAGAGTGGGAGTGAGGCTATATCATACCTTACATGATCTCTGGTGTATTTAATGAACATCCACGTGTCGCCATGGCTTACCGTGATAGCGCCGATCGTGACAAATTCTTAGATTTTTATGACAAGGTAACATCACCCGAAGTCACTCTGGCTCCAGCATCGAAATAGGTTAGATTGCTAAAGGTACCTCTATTGTTTCTCGTAGACGAAGCATACACTTCTCAAACATGCCCTTGTTGCCAAAGAAGAAAGAAAGTGCGGACACGTAACTACGTTTGTGTGTACGGCTACGAAGAACACTGGGACATTCACGGTGCCCGCAACATTTTGGCAAAAGAACTGTACGGAAAGATGTGTCATATCCCGGAAGAAACGAAGAGAAAGTATTTGTGGATTGCGTAAGCAAAAAGTAGTAGACGGTGTGTTCCCACCCTTCTGCATGTGCAGAAGTTACTTAGTCAAATGAAGAAAAGGAGTCCCTGCATAGGTGCAGAGAGGAGATGGAAAATCCACTTCTCATGGGACCTTGTCTTTGTTGATGCTAAGAAATCCCCACTTCAAGCGGAAGCGAGTAAGTGGGGGAGGTTCATAGTGAATTATTTTTGTACTTAAATCACTTAATCTCTAAAATCATTGCTAGATCGATTGCATAATTCGTGCGAGTTCTTTTTCTAAAGCAGCGGGCTCGTTTGCATAATTGTAAATCCCTAAAAACTTCTCTATAGCCTCTGGATGGGAACTGATTAGCTTGTTGACAGCATCCTGTTGTTCAGATATGCGTTCATTCTTCGAAATTTGGCATCCCATGTGAAACCGAACCATAAACTCATCTTCTATTGCCTTTTGATATTCTTCAGACATTTGATTTGATTGATCGGATTGTCCCTTATATTTTGATAGAATATTGGATAATATACGTGCTCCACATATAGCATCATGGATACCCTGCGCCATGCCAGGATCTTTAAAACAAACTGCATCTCCAACCAACGCCCATCCTTTTCCCATTCCTTTATACCAGTAATTATCATATCCGAGAATGCCTTTGACCGGTTCTACTAGTTCTGCATTTTTCAAGCGCGCCCCAATTGTTGTATTCGGAAAGTTATCTGTAAGGAAATTGCGTAGACAGCTTTCCGGATTTAATTTCAACCGTTCTATCAATTCCTTATTTTCTAATGGGAAAATGCCGACAATTACATATAAATCATCATTCGTCGGAAAGAGAATGGCTGTGTTATCTTTTATCTTGTATACTTCAAATTTAGGGACATTATCGTGGCGAAATCCAGAGAAATACCCGAAATAGATGCCGACTGTTGCCGGAATACTTATTTTGAGTTCACTTTTTACCAGCTTGCGAATAATAGAGGATCGGCCGTCTGCCCCGACTACCAGGCGAGCTAAAAATTCTTGTTTCTCGTTGTCGCCGTCTAAACCTTTCACGCCTATCACTGTTTCGTCATCACGGATGACATCCGTCACACGAAATCCTTCTAAAACAGTTACATTCATTTGGGATTTGGCTTGTTCAAGTAGAATATGATCGAGATAAGTTCTTCTAATACAATAACAACTTTCCTCTCCGTAAACCTCAGGGATGAGACCTTCTATCACGGTATCCTCAAATTGAAATTTAATATCCCGTACCGGCGGTGCTTTTGTTTCCAATAACTTGTCCAGGACACCGGTTTCTCGAAGAAGAGCGACAGTATTATTGAAAAAGGTATGGGTTGATAATGTGTCCCTTGGAAAATTCGCTCGGTCCACTAACAACACATGGAAACCTGCCTTAGCAAGATAAATTGCCAGGGTAGAGCCGGCACATCTAGCACCGGTAATGATGACATCATACGTCTTATTCATCGTATCACTCCATTTTCAAGTATAATTATTAACTTGCTTATCCATTAGCAGAGTTCTAAAGTTAATGCCCCTACGAGTTAAAGTAATGGGGAAAATTGATAAGAATGCACTACATACATAAAGTATGGAAGCTAAAACGAAATAAGTACAGAAAATTCTCACCTGCTATACAATTAAAAAGAATTTGTGGTAAAAATCGGAATGATAATTTAAGTATTAAATAAAGGTCCGTTTACTTGTCTCGTGAAGAGTTAATAGGGGTATCGCCAGCATTTCAGAAAAAACCCACGCTAAGCAAAAAATATAATAAGCTGTCCATATGGACAGCTTATTTTCATAATGATCGTTACAGGAAGTCAATCAGTCTAGCATACTTTACATGTTCGAGCTCATAAAGTTCGACCTAACTGCTATTTTAACGCTTTAAGAGGTATCGTGGAGTTAAACCCATGGGATCTTGTTCAGCTTGGAAAAATGCAAGTTTACTTGGAATACACGAAATGATGGCAGGCCACCCAGACTCAATGACTTTCTCTATGGCAATGGATAGTGGTATATATTTGCAATCTAAATCACTATCCATTGCTATTACGTAACACGAATCTATTGCACCATATTTATGCAATAGAGAAACGATTTTGTCGGGATCCGAATTAGGTTTTGTTATTTCAATCATGTATTTCGTAGATAGTATAGAGTTAAAATTATGACATAGGCGATGAAAGACATTTTGTCTTTTCTTTGGAGAGAAGAGCTCGTGTAGTATTCTTTCTCGTACCCTTTTTTCAAAAAATGTTTTGACAAGCATCTCTTCTTGTTCTTTATCTACTTCCATTTCTATCCCACCTTATTTTTTAAGAGTCATTTTATATGTAAACAACTCTTTACCATTTTGGTGTATTTCAATAACTATTTCTTTTTGTAGATGCTTAAGGATCTTAAAGGATACACTTTCATCTAACAATATATCTGATGTGCTAAGATCCTCTTGGCTTTGTAATTTAATGTATTTCCTTTTAATTTCAAGTATCTCCATTTTTCTTATAATCGCATGAGATCTGAAATCCTCTCCATGAAATTCCAAAATAACATTTCCGCCTTGATATTTTTCAAGAAGTTCAATGACTCCAAGCTTTCCTTTTTTCACTACATATTCGCCTCTCTCATTATAACTTTTAGCTTGTTAATTCACCTTGACCTTCTGTATATCTTATGCAAGCATTGTTAACATAACGTCTCATTCTCGAAAGTCAATAAATCTTTAAAAATATCTCTTATTCATCTCTACTAGAAATTTTTTTGTGATGGGAAACCCAGAACTTTCTCCGATAACTGAATCAATTCCACAATGAGGACATTCTGCTGTATCTTCTTCCTTTTCCCACCAATCTGTTATTTCTTTAGGACTAAATATTTTTAAGCAGTGAAAACAACCACATATAATATCTTTTTCTAAGAGATTTCTATTATGAGAACAAAAACGATGTGCTTCCTCAAAATACTTTTCCATTGGTATCCCTCTTTTCGTGATTTTCTTCGATACTTTACTTAGATTTTCCTTTGTATATCTTATACATGTGAGGTTAACATAACGTCTCATTATAGGGATTCAATGTATTTAAAAGACTATTAAAAGTCCTCCAGATTGATTAACTGGAGGACTTTCGTGTTCACATAATTATCGTTATTGGAAGTGCATTTAAGACCAATATTAACTTAATTAGATTCTAATATCTCAAGTTTTTTAGCTAATACCCAACCAGTTAGACCTAAAGATGCACAAATGTTGTAATAAAGATAATTCCCTTTTATTAATGTTTCCTCTAATTCCTTAATATCTTTATAATATATAGGCCAACAATAAGGTCTTTGTTCCTCTAATAATTTCTTATTTTCTTTAAAAAAGTTTAGAATTGGATCTTCGTCTATATTAAAAATAATGTTATGCTTTAGATGAGTTTCAAAAAAATGTGCTAGGACACCTGAAAAAACTATATATACATTCCTTCCTGATTCTGTAAGTGTATGCATACGAATTTCTTCTTTATCGAGATTAACTTGGTACGAAATAATTCTATTATCGTGAACACTTATCATAACTTCACTCCCTAAACTATAGGTACTTAATTTTTGTTTTTTTAATACTTTTTCTTCATTATAACATTTAGATGAAATGATTTACTTGGATTTTTAGATGTATAGGATATTCATGTGGGGTTAACATAACGTCTCATTATGAGGAGTCAATCTATCTAGAAACCTAGAAAAGCCCCTTCAGATCTTCTTAAGGGGCTTTTCGTTCATATAATCAGTGTTATTGGTAGTTAGGTCTATTTAGTTGAATGGGAATATTTTGATCCAGTAGAAGAACGCAAAACCTCCAGCTACAAATAAAGCAGCTAAAATGAATGTTATTAGAGGTATTTTATTTTTCATACTTTTTCCTCCAATGATTTAATCTTAAGCTAATTTAGTTAATATAACATGAGTTATTGGTAGTTATTACAAACCCCTCCTGTTTGGAGGGAGGGTCAATCTTTGTTTTGTTTTTCTAACAGTTGAATAACCCTATCTAACTTTTTCTCAACTGGATCTTGCTTTTTGCGATTGCTGGTATGCCAAATTATACGTATAATCCCGCCAAACAGTGCACCGATGATTATTGCAATAATGATGTAAGAAATAGTGGTTCCTAAAGGCATTATTCAGAACCCCCTTTTTCCTTATTGTACCATTTAGGAGAAGTAATATGTTGTGTAATTTTGGTTGTATATAGAATTCATGTGGGGTTAACATAACTTCCTATTATGGGGTTCAGCCGAGGTACGTGTAAAACTAGGTCATAGAAATACATTTTTTACCAAAAGTTGTTTTTCAGAGATATTTGTAACATAAACGTTCGTTTTTGTTACGTTTTGCATTTGAAAATATGAAATATCCTAATCGTTGAATCAGTTGTAACAAAATACTGTATCAAAAATAATCCGTAACATTATTAATAAAACACCTTTTTGTTACACTGAAATCTGATAATGGAAATAAAATACAGACTATGACCCAAAATTACATGTATCTCGGCTGAACCCCTAGTTATATGAAGTTATCAAAGTTATTCCATTAAACCAACTATATCAAGAAAAATTATAGTAGTTATCATTGCGATAACTACTATAAGAAATTTAAATCTGAATTTAATCTTAATATCTAGCTTATCTGGAATAAAATATATTACCAAACCCATACTAATACGTCCTATTAATAAATATAATTGATATAAAAATTCGTTATTTATTTTTGTCTTAATATACACTTTACTGTAATCAAACAATAGGAAATATATTGAAATTATAATTAAGTAGAGAATAAATAATTTCACATAGTTTCTCAGTTTAGTTTTTCTCAAAATCCCCCATACTCCTTTTAGATGTTCAATCAACTTATAAAATTTCTTTTATTAAATACCAATCTGATCTGAAGTTCACATAATCACCGTTAGTGGAAGTCATTTTAAAATTCTATGTGTCAATTTTTTCTTTGATCTTGCGGATAAACCACCATATCAAAGCTACAAGTAGCATGAGGAGCGGTATTCCCTGAGTAAAAAAAATTCCTATCCAAAAATCAAGTTCAGTACTATATGGAGAAACTGTTGCCATCATACTTATAAATAAATCCATTGGAATTGCGAGTATATTTATCCCTAAACAGATCATTACGAAGGATAGATTTCTAGCCCTAATTTTGGGTGAATCAGCCTTGATAATTACGAATATTCCAGTACCGATTATAAGAAACGGTATTCCATAAAATTCGATATAACTCATAATATCCCTCCGTTATCCTAATTGTATCATTAGCAAGGACAACTTTGTGCAAATTTGGATGAATAGGATATTCATGTAAGGTTAACATAACGCAACATTATCGGTAGCAAGGAAAAAGGAGGAACCCTACTCTTACAAGGAAACCTCCTTTTTTAGTTCTATCAATCTATGCAATTTTTTATACATTCCCATTATAGTGCGGTTTTAGGTTTCTTGTTTGTTACTGGATTAGCCGAAAAACTGTATAAAATCTTGCATGCTCTTAGCGTGGGGGTTTTCCGAAATGCTGGCGATACACCAGTATGAATTACATAGTAAGTGTAGAGATTGCTTGTTTGTAGATTAGTTGTTGTTTACCATGAATCATCATTAGGACGGTAAATTTATCTGTTGCAAGGATCTGCCCACGCACTGGAACGCCATTCTTTAAAAATACAGTAACTTCCCCTTTTTTCTCTTTCAATTGTTCATACATATCTTCTTGTAAATTAAACATGAAATGCGCCCCCTGTGGTTTGTTTGGATTTACCTTTCTTCTAATACCTGTTGCTTTTCACTGTTGAATTTTTGTGATTCCCATTCACTTTCTATTTTTCTAAACCATCTTCCTATTTTGCTTAGATAATATTTTTTTACTTCACCATAAGGAATCCAAATTTCACGTTCTTGTATTTGATTCATAACTTCATGAAGAATCTCATCATGTTCATACTTTTTAGGTTTTCTATGATGTGTTTTTATAAACTGTGTATATTCTCTACGTAACGAATTAGAAATATGTTCTTTTTGTTTTTGCTTGAGATGTGACCATTTTTTATTTGTTTGAAGGATTTTCCCATTTACTTTTATGTGGTTTTTCATCGACACTCATCTCCTTTTACTAGCAAAACGAATATATAACTATCGTAACACATTTAAATTGAAATACTGCTCCAGGTACATATTTCGCAAGAAATCTATTTATAACACACCATACAGTATCCATTAAGCGAATTAATTAAGCACAAAATTAAATGTAGACTATTGATTATGTATTTTGTTTCTTTTTAAACAATGCGGTACGTGAAATTTTGTGTTTCCTTATTAAAAAAGCCCCCATAGATCTTAAACCTATGAGAGCTACCTAAGGGGCTTTCGACTCCATTCTATTGTAACAGGCTTTCACCATACATGCCCATCAACTTAACATTTTGATGTATCCCCCAAATGAAAAAATTGCACTGTTAAAGGTAAATATAGAATTAGAATATAGGTTATCAAGAATTAATAATTAGTAAAGTAGAAGATTTTAATAAAAATTGGTAAAATAATAACCAAGTATTCAAATTAGAAATAGGACTGTGTTAAAAAAGGAGATTTTATACTATGGAGCAAATTATTTCAAACAATAAGAACGGATCTACAGAGATATATTATAAATTATTCTCTATGTTATCTTTGTTAACTTTTCATAAAATCACATCCATTGAAAAGAAAAAGAAAAGCCTTAAGCTTTCCCTTGAAAACGAATTAAAAAATTTAACAAAAAATAATCCTTATAAATTATAATACGGTTCCCAAAGATTAAACTCTATCAGAGAATTTATAGGATTTTATTAAACCTATATGAGGTCACCATATCAAAAAAAGAAAATTGTACGTTTAGACACATTTTAAACACAAAATAACCGATTCCCTGTACGTTAAGGAACCGGTTATTTATTTTACTGTCTTTTGGTGGAGTTTTTGTTACTTGCCTTTTGGTTCTCCAAACCATTCATACATTGCCTGTCGGCTTATAATCCATTCCTTACGCTTCCCTTCAGGATGCAAAAAGTACTTCACTAAACCTTCTTGTAACATGCGCTCTAAGTCATTTATTTGCTTTTCGTTCATTAGAGAGGGGCTATATTTATTCTTAATTGTCTCACGTGGAATCCCCCAATAAAAAGCTGCTTCAGATGGTGTCATGTATTTATCAATTTCTTTCATGGGAATTCTCCTTTGTTTGTGCTTTTCCTTTTATGTTACAATAAATAAAGAAGGAAATGGACTAGATTTCCTTCTTCTTCAGTCACTCATTAACTAAGCCCTTTGTTTGCTGCTAAGCAAATGAAGGGTTTTTATTTTGCTTGTTTATATTTACTATCTATGACAGCCAAACGGATCAACTTTAGCTTAATATCCTTACTAAGAGAAAGCCATTCAGATGTACCAATTTTCATATCCTTTTCCTCCTCATTCTCTTTTTATACTTTAAGAAAATTAACCCCTTAAAACATTTGTATTTTACACTAGTTTAACAACTAGGGAATCCTCATCATATTCATGAATGTGTAAATCATAGCGCATTTCTGTTGCATCCAGTACTTTACAAAACCTCTGATAGTAAGGCGGATTACTTACTTCCATGCCAATTTCTCCATTCTTGAACAGATACTCTAAATCACCAATGATTTCTTTTACTGTATTCTCCAATATTCTCACTCCTTACCTTTATAAAACAATCAACCTTACAAGGTTATTTGTTTATTTTTCAGATGTTTTATAAAAAATTCTTTATAACATCCCCTAACTCACTTTAAACTGCTTATTTCCGCTTGCAACGCATACTTTATTATTTAGGTCTTATGCATTATCTTTTAAATAAACATTGGTTATATCGAAATCTGAGAAGCCATTTTTTTTGATGAGAGTATGATTTTTTTAAGTTAATTCCTAAAAATAACAAAAGAGCCGGATTTTCATCACAGCTCATGTATTAATTGGTTCTGTATGTGTACATGTTGGATATTAAGAACAACTAAAAAACTTATTTCCTGTTTTATTTGAATTCCAAAAGTCAGCTACTCTACCTATTGATATAGAAAGAAAATGAGTTGTAAACTCACTTTCTTTCTTTTTTGTTTGAAATCGATAACTTTTACCCCACTTGGACTAACATTATAAGTTATTGTTACAACATGATTAGGTGGATTGTGAGCGTTCGTATACGTTCTATATTTAGCTACTACAATAAAAGTGAAGGTATATTTTTGAGAACGCTCAATATTTATAATTTTTGCATCCGTTAAACTATACTGGTGTTCTGGTCCAAGTTTACTTCGGATAGTCTCACTTGCGTAAGGAGCTAATAAAGTATTATAAGAATCATAAAAATCTTTATTAGATATATTTTCTGCCTTTCCTTCTATTGGAGATGTAAATAAAATCATCATTATACCCCCACAAAATGTCATTAACAGTTTCCGTTTAAACATATAATTGACTCCAAACTTACTGCATAATATGGATTAGAGTGCGTAAATAATAGCGGATTATTCATTTGCAGTATTTTTAACGGAGCCTAAATAAAAAGAAAAAGAGCTGGATTTTCATCACAGTGTATAGTGATAATAAAGTTATTGAATTTTGATTAAAAAAGATAAGAGCCTTACTACATTCTATATGCAGCAAGGCTCTTTAAAGTTGTTTCAAATTATATCCATCTGCTTATGTAATGCTTAAAAAATGAATAATAAAGTTGTTTACTTCTTATTGAACTAACGCCACCGTTAGTTTAAGTGTAAATCTTCACAATTATTTCATGTTATATAGATGAACAGAAAGATAAATTAGAATTTAGTTTATAATTATAAAAATAAGCTATTTATACCCTAATAATTCTTCAAAAAGGAGAGTGTATGAAAAAGACTATTGTTTTTGTATTAACGATATTTATATTATTCTCAGGATTCGCAACACAAAGTTATGCGTTGTCAGATTCGAAATCTGTGGCAATACAAGCATTGCTAGATGATGCCTGTCGTACATCAGGTGTGCCTGGAATGTCAATCTCAATACTTGCTGATGGTGAAGTGTTCTACTTTTCTTCTGGGTATGCAGATCGTGAAAAGGGATTGTCTGCAAGTGAAAATACACTCTATGAGTTGGCCTCGGTGAGTAAAGCTTTTACTGGTATGGGGATTTTGCTATTGGAAGAGCAAGGGCTGCTATCAATGACTGACCCTATCCAAAAATATTTACCTTGGTTTACGTTAAAGTATCAAGGTAAACCTGTTGATATGCAAAACCTTACACTAAATAACTTTCTTCACCATACCAGCGGCCTAACAAATATTAGACATCTTCAAAATATTCCACAAGGTAATACGCCTGATATGTTGCAAAAGACTGTGGAAACGCTGGTAGATGCAGAATTGGCGTTCTCTCCCGGTGAACAATATAACTATGGAACCGTTAATTATGACGTATTGGGTTTGGTTATTGAGATTGTATCACGACAAAGCTATGAAGACTTTATGAAGGAACAGGTATTTCTACCCTTAGGTCTTCACCAGACGTATGTTTATAAAGAAGATGCTCAAGCCACTGGACAGTTAGCACAGGGCTACCGTTCTTCCTTTTTTATAACAACTCCATTTAACGCTCCGGATTATGCTGGGAATAAACCTGCCGGCTATATCATTTCTAATACAAAAGATATGGCGCGTTGGATGGGCATACAGATGGGTATCGTGCAGGACATACCCGAAATATTTCACAGGGCTATCGAAAAATCACATAGGGGTGATATGTCTGTTTCGGCTGTCAATGATATGTATTATGCGGCAGGTTGGTCGGTAAACGCCGAACAAACGTTTATAGAACACACTGGGGGTAATCCAAATTTTAGTACCGAAGTAGCCATACTGCCAAATGAAAGAACAGCCATCTGCTTACTGAGCAACGGCGCAAATACCAATATAAACCTGGTACTACAAGTTAAAAATATATTAAACGGCAATCTAACTCAGTCATATGAGATAAGTGGCACACAGCTTTTGGACATCATTTTGTCGTCTACCACAATTATTCTTTGCCTATTAGCCGTTCTGTTATTTTTCTTAGGATTAAGAAAAAGGAAAACGAATGAGCAGCAGCCAATGACAAAAAAGAGAACAATCGTAACAATTATTTTCCTAATCGCTACGATTGCCCAGTGTATAATGGTTTTTGCCTTCGATTGGTCAACGATACTTATTTGGCAAACATATAGTGTTCTTACAGCTTTAATTTCGTCAACATTATTAACAGCAAGCATTACTTGGTTTGTATATACTCACCGATTAGATGCCTCGGTCCGAAAATAAGTATAATGTTAAGTAAATAAATCCTGATTTATCGATATTCTTAATTTAAAAAACAGAAGACACCTCGGTGTCTTCTTTAATGTCATCGACACTTCTCCTAGTTAAACGCACTTGCTATTTCTTCCACTAACCTGCCTTGTTAGTAGAAGAAGGATTTTTAAACAACTTTATTATCTCTGTACACACAGCTCATGTATTGATTGGTTCTGTATGTGTACAAGTAGGATATTGAGAACAACCAAAAAACTTATTTCCTGTTTTATTTGAATTACGAACGACTAAATCATGTTTACATGTTGGACATTTCCGTTCTGCAGGTTTTACCCCTTGATACACATTTTCAGCCGAATATTCAGGATTAATTTTATTAATCAATTTTTGAAGTTCTACACGATCTATTAGTTTTACATTACAAGCTTCCGCCAATTCTTTCGCCTGTCTTGTATACACACTGTTCGTTACAACCCAGCCCTCATTTGCTTTGTAATAGGCTTGTGCTGCATATATCTCTTGCAGGGGTATGTTTAACATTGGTACATCTTGTATCTTTATGACCTATTTTTACTCGTATCTCGGCTAAACCCCACGATAACCTTATGAAGATGGTCAGAGAGATTCAAGATGCTAAAGCTTAGGAGGAAATAGCTGCAGCCAAATTGAAAAAGAAGTCTTGGTGGATGTTTTGGAAATGAGTTTCATTTTTAAGCTAGTACAAGTAAAAGAGACCTTATAGGGTCTCTTTTACTTGTAGGGTATATTACTGTTTTCGTTCAAATGGATTGTCTTATACATCTAAGTTGTTTCTACTTAAATATCTGCAATCTTACTTATCGCTGTATCTTGAAAAAATTTGCAACAAAACCAATAAACCGTTATAAAAAGTATTTAAAGTAATAACAAATAGGTATAAAAATTCCCACTATAGAAAATACAATACTTCCTAAATTAAATGCAGAAAGTTTCGCACGATGAACTTGAATTTCACCTAAATCTACGCCTCCACTAAAATGCTTATCCATAACTTTAGCGACGTTTTGTTGTTGATTAACAAAATAAGGTATTAACCATATACAGCAGAACAAAATAATACTACCAAAAAAGAGTGTGTCAATAATTGAAGCTCTCCAATTAAATGAAGTAATGACTATGAGAACAAATTCTCCCACCATAACAAGTATCATAGTTATTATATATTTGGTTTTTTTAGAAACTTTTTTAAATACAGTATTGTCCAGAGTTTTTTCTATTTTAGTCCATATCACACTGATTAACACGATTAGGCTAATTAAGAAAATGCTCAATAAAGCTTTAATTAAAAAATGCTCAAACATCACCAGCACATCCCGGGTTATCAGGTACATGAGCATAATTAATTTTTCCTAACTCTGTTAATTTAATATCTAAACTTTTTTTCTGTTCCATTTATTTATCTTCCTTTCCTTGTCTAAATATTTTTATTTAGCACTTTATATTACTTAAGGGTTAGAATTTTCCGAATTATAACTCCATGATATTGTTATGAAAATTATTATTATGATATTTCGATGTAATTGCTGCTAATGCTTTATCTTCAAGGGGAAATATAAGGTTTTCGTTACCATAACACCAATAATAACCTAACAAATTTAATATTTACCAGAAAACACTAAAATGTTCCCCTCAGCAATTTACAGTATAATACATTTTTAGAAAAGGTGGAATATTTAAATATTTTTTATTAATAATAATATAAATTATTAGAATGCTTATAATTATTGTATGGATTAAAAATGGTTCTGGTGCAATCTCTTATAAAAAGTGGATACAATAATTTTTTCTTATTCCCCCCTTTTCGGGGGATGGGAAAAAACATCCAATACCAGACTTAGCCATTCGCTTTAATATTCTTCGCTCCTGGATCTTCCGGTACATGAATTTACAAATACGAAAAAGAACGTAAAGGATAAAACCATACATCAAAATTTGTAATATGTTTGGCATTTCTGGTAGATTAGACACTTCGCTCCACCTCTTTAATTGGTTTCATTTTCTTTGGTTGGGCTGTTTCTTTTGCCTGTTGCTCATTCACTCGTTTCTTCCGGACATCGTTCCAATCCTTTTCATTTGTTGGAATATCCTCTTTAAGGTCTACAAAGCATTTCATTGTCTGAATGAAGTCTTTCCCAGCTTTATCATTATCAACTGCCATAATGACCTCTTTAATATCGTGCCCTTCTTTTTTCGCATCCATTAAAGATTGAATTACTGTTTTTGACTTCAATCCATGCATAGAAACCAGGCGAGCGTTTTGTATCTTATTTTGTTTGATACTCCAATGAGATAACATGTCGATAGGATCTTCATAAAAATAAATCTTATCCGGTTTACCTACATCAACCGTAAAACCGGCATTGATTTTTTCATAATTCGGGACAATTTGCTTAAAGCTTCCTCTTTTATTCTCCATTTTGACTGTACCTTGACGGTTCATACCAATAACCTGTCCTTTTCCTCCTTCTTCCCTCCATTTAAAAACCACATTATTTTTCTTATCTTGGGCGATGAGATCCTTTTTAATCAGCCAATTCACCAAGCGAGGATCTATTCTCCGTTCATGAATTAAGTATCGCTTGATTTCTGTTTGTTTCGGCACCTCTAAGTGTTTTGGATAGCTAAACGGCTGCTGCTCTTTTTTGCGCTCCTCTTCAGCTTTTGAACGATCAAACTCTTTGTAGTCCCCCTTCTGAATGTCCATCACGGCTTGTGGGAATGTCATGTCATAGTACATCATCGCAAAGCTAATCGCTCCATATCCTTTTTCCCCTCGACTATTCCAGGCGTATTGATTGCCTTTAATGATGAGACTATCATGCTCCGTATGACGATAATAGTTACCTTCTTTCTTAAACGTTTCTCCTTTTGCTTCCAGATATGAAATCAAGTCAACTTTTCTTGCTTTCATCGCATCCTCCGCACTGACATATGCCATTACGGAATCCCCCCTTTACTCTATAAAATGAAATAAAAAAGAGGACTATGCTGTTTCCTAGTCCTCTTTTACTACTTATATTTGATACTCTTCATTTTTATTTGCCGAATAAGAATTTTAATCGCTTCTCCTGTACACTGTATGATAAACGAGCGTCAAATTTTTTCCCGTTTTTGTTCGAGATAAACCCTTTAATCTGATCCGTTACATTCTTTTCTAATAACTTTTTCACATGGTTACTACTTAAATTTTTACCAGAGAATGTACCAAAAATAATGAAGTCACAGCCTTTTTTGTATTTCTCACATAAGTAGTTACTTTTTCCTACAAGAACTCTACTCTTACATAATGGACATTTACCAATGGTACGATCTTCAGTCGTTGGAAAACGGAATTTCAAACTTCCGTCCGCTTCCATATAGATTGCTGCTGTAAATTCTCCCTTTTCTCCTTGAAAGCCGTTGATAAAATCCGTTGTTTTATACTGAATTAACTTTTTCACCTGATTACCAGGGATTGCTTTCCCTTTCATCTTGGCTGGTAACATAAAATCACATCCGTTTTTATGCTCCGTGCATCCATAAAACGTTTTACGATGAAGCATATCACCCTTTTTACATTTTGGACATTTACCAAATGACAGCTCTTCTTGTGTTGGGAACTGAAATTTAACTTTCCCTTCATGTAATACGAGATAAGCGGAAAACTCCTTCTCATTGGACTTAAATCCTTTTAAAAGACCTGTTTTCTTATCCTCAAACAGCTTTTTCGCTTGCGCTTCCGGAATCGCTTTTTCTTTAATTTTTTTCGGTAAGGAGATTTCACATTCCGGATAATTACTGCAACCATAGAAATTACCTTTATGAAGGATTTTTCCTTTTCTACAAGGGCATTTGCACACCTCAATCTGCTGATTCCAGGTATTAATAATGCTATCCGACACCTTATCATCCATTTCGCCTAATTGTTCCACCGTGTTTTTTACAAACGTATTTGTTTTCTCCACAAATTCCTCATATTTCATTTCATTCTTTTCGATCATGTAGATCATCCCTTCCATTTCAGCCGTATAAGCTGGATTTTTGATTTCATCTACCGGAAAAGCATCTATAAACGCACGACCAATATTAGTGGTTCGAATCTGACTGTTGGTAACATCAATATAGCTTCGCTCTAACAGTTTCGGAATAAACGTTTCTTCCGTTGCGACTGTCCCAATCCGTTTTCCCTTCATAAGTTCTTTCAAATGTTCATCATCCAATTTACGTCCTGCCGTCTCCATAAAGGTTAAAATGGAACTTTCCGTATGAAAGGCTGGTTTCTTTGTTCGAGACTCAATCAAGTCATACTGAACGATTCTGAAAGAATCTCCTTCTCGTAAAATAGGTATCTGAAATACTTCAACTGATCCCTCTTCTATATCCACTTGAAACACACTTAAAAACCCTTTCTCTTGTAGGATCTTTTCTTTTGTACTGTATGTGTTGCCCTCTTGATCTATAAAATGTACTTCTCTTACCAGGTAGATTGCTGGTTTCATAAAATTCCCGATAAATCGTTTTACAATTAAGTCATATAACTGTTTTTCTAATGGATTTCGGTTGGTCCCGACATATAATTTTGTTGTTGGAATGATGGCAAAGTGACTACTGACTAATTCATCATTAAAAGTAGTATGTTTTTTCGTAATAGAAGATGGAATTACTTGTTGTACGAGATTCATATAGGCGCTTTTTTCTAACGCTGCCATTACTTCTTTCACTCGTTCCACTTGCTCAGTGGGTAAATGCCTGGATGAAGAACGAGGGTAAGTAATAAAGCCTTCTTCATACAAACTCTGAATATGTTTTTTTGCTTTTTCCGCATTTATCTTCAGTTTGGCGTGAGCATCTTTGTAGATATCCGTTAAGTTATATAATAATTTGGGTTTCTTTTTTCTCGTACTTTCTTTAAATTCCGTTACGATTACATTCGTTTCTTTCAAGCTATCTCCAAGCTTTTGTAGTGGCGATGGATCTATCAGTTGATCTTCTGTTTTCATTACTGGTGATAAACCGTTCTCCGTTAGTAGCTTTAAATTGTAATAGGTTTGTTCTTTATAGTTTTGGATAGCGATTTCTCTCTGACGGATTTCATTCAAGATACACATTTGAACACGACCAGAAGCCAATAAGAATTGGTTTCTTGCTAGTTTGGATGTACAGCCCCTTGTAACATTAATTCCTAGAATATAATCCAGGTATTGCCTCGCTTTAGCGGATTGTGCAAGCCCATCATAGTCTGTTCCTGGTTCTAATCGGTTTAACGCTCCTTCTAATTCTGCGGCCTCATAGGAAGAGATAAAAAGACGAGATTCTCGCTTGTTCACACCTGCATGTTCAACTATCTCACGATAGATAAGCTCACCTTCTCTATCTGCATCACAGGAGTTGACCACATGATCTACATCGGGACGATTTAAAAGCTTAACTAATATTTGAATTTGTTCAAGACTATCCGATTTCGCTTTATATTCCGGCTCTAAAATGATTGGCAAGTGATCAAATTTAAATTCTTTGTACCTCTCGTCCATCTCCTCCGGATGTTTTAGTTCTAATAAATGCCCCCGGCACCAACTAATAATGTAATTCTCATTTTCATAGTAGCCATAATAAGGCTTGCTTCCTGGATGCTTTTGCGAGTTTCTAAATCTAGGTGATTTTAGTAATTCAACAGCTACCTTCGGCTTTTCTGCAATAAATAATGTTTTTCCCATACATAATACCTCCTATTAATCTGCAATTTCAGTTTTACGCTTCCATTTCTTATTTCTTCGCTTTTTCATAATTCCGTGACCAAATAATAACAACGTGTTCAAAAAAACTGCTACAAGGAACATACAGCCCGCAAACAGCCATACATTCATGACGTTCACTCCTTTCGTTCTACATGATCAGTTACAATAAAGATGTTTAATTCTGCCCTTATAATCACACAAAACACCGTCCAGTTAACCTAGACGGTGTTTTTAATAGTTGTTTAATATCTCTGTATTGTGAATTACATTGCTTAAATTGAATAACAATAAAGTCGTTTAAAATCTGAGTCTTCTTCAACAATTGCGCCTGATTCTTGAATAACTCAAGATTAGCTATAAATTCATTCATTTAAAAATCTATAGGACTTTGATATTTAATAATCTTGTTTTAGAGACCATACCAGCACTTTCTAACGTTTGTTTCGAGGGAGTGTTATAATACCAACAACCGCAAATCGGATTTAGATTATTGTCATAACACCATTCCTTTAAATGATGAATTATCGTTCTGCCTATTCCTTTTTTTCTGTATTGTTCATTTGTAAACATGCCCATATTTCCATATCTATCAAGTAACTTACTTGTTTCGATAATTCCTATTCCAAGCAGAATACTTCCTTTGGTGTAGGTGAATATTTCCCTATTTTCAATACGTTCCTCCACTTTATCAAGGAAGTCCTGACATACCTCAGTTATTTTTGTAGCATCGCTAGGCACCGCAGCTCTGAATTCCCCATCTTTAAATAATTTTCCCTTTGGAATTTCCACTTTGTTATCTTGGAAAAAGTAAGCTTGTTTTTCGATCTTATAATCATGATCTAATACCAAACTTAAAAAAAGTTCGTCACATGTTGGAACCAGTATTGACCGAATTGAATGATCCTTAAGAACATTGTCAAAAATCTCTTGGGATTTTTTGTAGTATGATAAATCTAAATAAAATTGAGTTAGGGACTGGTTACTAAGTATGGCATAATAACCTGCAACTTCGGAGTTGTAACTGATTGTATAAAATACGGAATTGAGAATGTGCTCCTCTAAAACGGAATCAATAGGAGAACTTAATGTACTAACATATCTTTGGATTAAATCCCCAATATCACTTTGTTTACATTCTTTAAAATAAAAACTCATGTTTGGACACCTCGTATTTTTGTTAATCTCATTAGTACTCATGCAATATATCTTATTACTCATAAAATAAAGAGAATCTATCCAATAAATCATATAAAAGTACTAGTGTGAAATTCTATTTTAGTTTCGTGAAATCCTTCTCTAACCTCCAAGTTAGTTGTACAATCTTGCTTTACAATCTGGCCCTTTTTTTCAATAGTATGACTGGCGTTTTTTAAACGACTTTATTGTAAATTAAATAACTTTATTGTTACTTAACACTACAAACAAGAAAGAGGGCTTTTACTTTTACCCTCTTTCTTGTTTAGATATAAAAAAATCACTTTCTGTTTTCTCAATTGAGTAACAAAAAATGATTTAATCTGATTTTCCTGTTATAAAATTTTTCATCGTTCCATTTCCATTGTTTCTCTTTTTCTACTTGATTTCTTTGTAGCCTTCGACTGCTCTACATTACCAGGCTCTGGCTCCTTGTCTTTTTCTTTACTATTCGTTTGTTTTCCGTTCAATGGCTGAATTTTTTTATCTACATCCATTTCCTTTGAAGTTGTAGACTGATTCACCATTATTCCTTCTTTCCCAAGCTTCTCATCCACCTGGTTTTCTAATTTCACTACGTGTTCCTGGCTTACCAGCTCATTATCAATCGAAACGTACTTTGTTCTATAATACCGCTCTTCAGCTTTTACACGAGTGACAATACTATCAATATTATCTGGTGTTTCTTCATATTGTGAGCGTCTGTATGCTTCGTATTTCCGGCTTAAATCCTTATCTAAAGTAGCTGACTCTTTTTCTTTTGAAGGTTGAATTTGTTGATCTAAAGAAGCAATAGGTGCATATCCTTCCTTTTTCATTTCTTTATACAATTCCACTTCTTTTTCATTAAATGAGGAATCTTTTTGTTCTTCCGCTTTATCAACTAAGATTCCATATCGTTCATCTTTTACAATTTCATCTAGACTCAAATTTGCATCCTTTTCATAAACAACAAATGACAAATTTCCTCTTCCATCAAATATAGAGCTTTGAACCTTTTCATATAAATCTGGTTTCAAAATGTTATCTAGATACACATTTTCTCGTTTCCCGTTCTTTTCCATGAGGGAAACATATAAATCGTCCCGATCTGTTTTATCTTGATTCCATACAGACAAATAATTGATATCTTTCGTAACGGCATCCATCATGTGGATTCTTGCCTGCTCTTCATCTTGTATACTGTTTGCTAATACTTCAATTGTAACTAAGTGATTGGGTGTCTCTTTCGGTTTTTCTAATGGATTTTCTTGTGCTTTTTCCATCGGTATTTCTTTGTTATTTCTATAATTCATCACTTCATCTCGTAACGCTTGTTTTACTTCATCCGATAAATACCTTTTCTCGTTTAATATTTGTTCATACGGTGTCTTGTAGTCCCCATCCCCCATATCCAAACGATCCATACTCACAAGCTCCATTCTCCCAAAATCTCTATCTACTTCTTTTGGAATGGCAATATGATAACGAGTTTTATCATATGGTACGTATTCATCCCTTTCTCTTGCTTCCTCTTTTGCTTTTTCAATATTTTTAATGACTTCAGCCATTTTTTCATTGGCTTCTCCAAATGGAATCAACTGACTACCCTTAAAATTTTCGTTTTCGCTCCATTGAATTAACATAGTTGGACGAGTAATTTCATCCTGATTTAATGCTGCATACTTCTCTTGATTTGCCACGTTAAATGCATCAATAAATTCTTTATCACTCAATTTTTCTCCACCTTCTACAGGTTCAAACTCACGGTTCCTATCTGCTTGTTCCCTTAACTCTGTAACAGAAACAAGTTCTTGTGTCGTGTTACTTAAACTCATAAATTCGACCAATAAAATATTTTTTTCGTCCTGTTTTTCATTTTGATTCGCCATACTTTCCACCTCTTTTTCATTTATTTGTTCTTTTTCCTTTTCTAATGTGTTTTCAATTGTCTCAATAAATTCAATCGAAGTTTCATGTACTTCTTTCAACAACTTGGTTTTATCTTTCATTTCTTTTCCTTGTGTCCAGCTCGCTAAATATCCTAATGAATATTCGCTTGTATCAATTCCAAAATAAGAAGAAACGGCGTAAGCTGTCATTTCTGCTTGAAACTCTTTTTCTGGTGCTGTGTAATTCATATGTGTCTCTGCTGTATGAAGTTTGGCATGTGCCAATTCATGAAGAAGTGTTTTAACATTTTGTAATTCACTGTTTCTAGGATTCAAAGCAACCTCTTTTGTTAAGGTGTAACTAACTCCCTTTGCGACCCCAAGTTCTTGCTTCGGCTCAATAATTTTTACACCGTTTTTTTCCGCAATGGCTTCCATTCCTTTATACAAACTCTGGTAATCCGTAACGCTCCCTTCTAGCCAACGATTCGGAAAAATACGAGGTATATCTTCCGCTTTTGCGTTTGTTTGAGACAGGTCAAACACATGACCGACAGCAAAATATAAGCGACCAGGCATCACTTCTACGCTTTTAGATTCAATTTGTTTCTTCTCTTCCTCATTTGCCTTAGTTACTGTTTTCCAAGTGCCTTCTTTGTCCTTAAATTTTGCAACAGTTCGGTTTGGAACAAGAATTTTAATTCCTTTCTCACCCTTCTTAACCGGAAATCCTTTTTCTTTCCAAAAAGAAAAGGAACCAACTGCACTGGCTCCCTGGAATTGACTTTGTATTAATGAAATATTAGATGGTGAATAGTGATAAAACTTTGCCATAAAGGTTAAGTACTCTTTTAAATCTTCCGGTGTACGAAAATAACCTTCTACACTTTTTTCCATCTTTTTTATTAAAGCTTGCACCGCTTCTTTCTTTTCTTCTGGTGATTTCGTTTGATACTTTTTCTTATAACTTTTACTCATGATCTTCTCCTACTCTTTCACTCGCTTTTTGTAATTCCTCCATTTCTTCTTCATTCCATCTCTCAGCTGTATCAAAGAAAAGCTCATGAGTTTTTACATTAACCGGAACTAACATATTTTCTTGATTCATAACATGAACTGCAAGTTCTTCCTCTTGTTCTCGTGTAATTTTGATTGTTAGTTCTTCCTCTTTTACAAGTAAAACAAGTTCACCTTCTCCAACCTCTTTAATGACACCTAATGTGATATCTTCACGAAATAATAACATCCTACTAACCTCCTGTTTTTTTATAAAAAGAAACAATGTAGCTTACGTTACATTGTTCTTTGCTGCTTCATGATCTATACGTTTTTGTCTTGCGTTACTTATTCGCTCCGCTACGACTTCTTTTGCTATTTTCACACTTCCCATCTCTTGTTTATCAGTCGTAATAAGGCTATCTACGCCCTCTAAAAAGAAATAACCATTTAATAACTCAATTAAAATTTGCGTATTTCTATCCGCACTATTTGCACCAAGACGAATTTTTGTTAGCTCACTTTTTAACACATCATGTAAGTTTTTTGATACCACTTCTGTTATATAATTTAACGACCATTCTGTATTTTTTGCCGCTTCATGCTCCTTGCAAATTCTTCCCATTGCTTCCCCTGTGTATCGAATTCCGTGTTCCTCCATGTAATCCTTTATATAATCCTCTGTCTCTTGATCCATCGTTACCTGTCTTCTAATTGTACTCATTTAATAACCCCTCTCATTTTGGTATGCACTTTCTTTTTGCATACGCTCATAATACTTTTGGTTCTTCCAGCTTTCATATTCACTTTTAAAAGCACGTTCCACTTTTCTCATAGAATACTGAATAGAAACATTCTGTTGAAATTTTTGAAACGGCTTTGATTTCTTCATGTGATGGATTCTCTTTTGTTCCTTATCATATGCCTTCATTTCTTGTAAAAAGGCGTTCCCCATTCTTTTATACAAGTCATTAATTTTATTCGTCTTGTAATTTTCATATTGCTTCTTATCATACTTGCCTTCTCCATATGCTTCTTTAAAAACTTGCACTTCTTTATCTAACTTTTGGAGAAACTGATCGTAATCTTTTTTATGATGATGCTGAATATATCGACTGCTTAATTTGTCAATTTCCGGCTTTAATGGTTGCATCGTATTGTAGCTATATTGCCACTGTCTTTTGTCACTTGGTAGCTGTTTATAGATTTGTAAAAATAACGGCTTAAGATGTTGATTGCGCCAATCAAAAACGGAATCTTCTTTTTTCCTTCCCACCATATTGTTTCGAATCAGATCATTAATTTGTTTTTGTTCCTGCTTACGATCTAACAAATTGTTTACGACTTTTCCCTTCATCGCATCTAATGTTTTGGGTTTTCTTTTACCACGTTCTCTCGTTGGGAATGGCTCAACAGTTGCTACATGAATATGAATATTGTCCGTGTTAAAATGAATAGCTGCTGACCAGATTGAACTTTTTTCTATCCCCTCTCTTTTTTGCATTTCCTTCATCGCAAGCCGTGTTACATCCATTAACTTTTTTTCATCCAATGTTTTTGTTTTCTCATCATAAATCCCTTGTTTCTCTAACCAGGGATTATGAAAAGAAATGACATCTTGCCACATGATACTTCCATTTTCATGAGCGGTTTTAAACATTTCCTTTAAGGACTTTTTTTCACTTTCTGTTAAACGATTTGCGTGTTCCGTAAATAGTGCCGATGTCTTTTCTGAATTCCCCATATAGTCTTGATACGTTTCGAACATTTTCGGATTCAGCTTCACTTCACTTTTCGCTTCCTCTCGATCTACATACTCAATATAGTTCTGAAACGCATCGGAACTTGGTAACACAAATTTCGTTTTTAAAACAACACCCGGTGTGACGGAAGACTGAACAGGAACCGCATTACTCATTTTCAACATCCTGCATCATCATTTGAATAAACTCATTCATTTTTTCCATTGCACTATAACAATCACTCATCATATGGATGTTCTTTTCAATGAGATTTTCTAATTCCATTTCCCTTTTATTTTGCTGCTGAAAAAATGCCAGCATTTCAATTTGGTCTTTCAAAAATTTCTGCCGGGATAATCCTTTCCTCTTTGCAATTTCATCTATTTTCTTTACGGCAATTGGATCTACTTCTCTAATTCTAATTTCCACTTTTCCCTCTCCTTTCTGCAAATCTGGGTAGAGATCAAAAAATAGTGAGAAGAGCATAAGGGGTTTTTGTTCCCACCTAAGGTGTGAAGCTAGGCGGAGCCTAGCAAAACGATGGGAACAAGAAAACCTGCAAGGTGAGTACTCACTGATGACACAATTTAAACTGATGAGTACTCACTGATGACACAAAAACCAACAAATGAGCACTCAATGAGTACTCAAATTTCACTGGTGAGTACTCACTGACGATATGACTTTTTTCACTTTTTATTAATTTCTTGTGCCTTTTGCTCTAACTTTTTGATTTTATCTCGTGCGATTTTTTGTTCTCCTTTAAACAATTCAACGTTCTTTTCTGATGATTTTATTTTTGATTCTAAGGATGCTATTTTGAATTGTGTTTCCGTTTTTTCTGCTTCAGTTTGGTACTTCATTTCACCTTGTAATTCTTTTACTTTTTCATAAACTGTCTTCGCATTTTCTTCTTCCAGTTTGATTGCTTTCCCATAATTTTTTATCTTTGTTTCGATATCCTTTTTGTCTCTTTCTATAAAATCTAGCTCATATGTTTTTTTATCTTCGGCTAACAGTTCATCATTTGCTTTTGTTTTTCTTTGATCTGTAAAAATTGTCTGAACTAATTTATTCGGACTTTTTGTTGCTGCATTTTCTTCTTCATATTCATTAACATCTTGTGTGAATTTACGAATATCCATTTGTTCTTTTTCACCGTTTTTATTGTAAATATCGAAAGCTAACGCTCCCCAATTCGGAGATAACTCTTTTACTTCTACAACATATTTTCCGTTCTCTTCATACAATACTTTGACAGGTAACTGAACACCTGGATTTGCTTTTTGCTGTGCCTTAAATGTATATCCTGTTTCCTCATATCCTTCTAATCGAAAGTAAATTTGTATAAAGTTTTTGTGTGGATTGTATTCCCTTTTTTCTACAATCAATTTCCCCATACCCGACAACTTAATTACTTTATTTGTCTCTGTATGGAATAGTTTTTCATCGTTTGGCATGTAAATTTTAGATGTCAAGAAAGCGAAAAATCCAAAAAATAGAAAGCTGATAATTGTTAGGTAGATCCACGACTTATTTTTTCTTAGATTGATTCTTTCACTCTTCTTACCAATTGCACCTATCACACTCTCACCCCACCTTTTTCGTTATAAAACTTTCATATTTAACTCTTCCACACTTGTAACTCGCCATGTTTCCTTATCTTTTTTCATGATGATTCGTAACACATTGTTTACTTTTTCTTCTCGGTTTTGCGTTGAATCTGTCGTGACATTTATAAATTCAGCTAACATATTTACCTCCTCTTTATCGGGTTCATTTTCTTGTAAATAAAACTTCATTTCTATTGGTTTCGTTTTATACGTATCTCCTAATTCGTATTTATCAGTTGGATAAAATTGTTGTAAAAGTTCTTCGCTCATAATGGATTTTGCCTTTTCTTTTCGCTCGCTGTACCCTTCTTTTTCTCTGTGAAATGATAATTGTATAAATGTTTCGGCTGTCGATAAGTATGCCCTTCTCTGTTGTTCCTGTGCGGAAGGAAGCACCTTATCTAGTCGTTTTTTTAAGTCTTCATTTTGTTTTGTTAGTAATTCATTTGAAAGTTTTAACTGTTTTTCTTTGCCATCACTCATTGACTTTTTGCTCAAATAGATATTAAAAGCTGTCACACCTACAACTAAAATGACAAACACAATAAACAAAAATTTTCGTTTATCTTTCATTCTTTCAGTCTCCCATTCCTTCTGTTTTTAGAACCTTCTTACATGACCAGAAAAGACTTTTTTCCAATACGGATTATTTAAATTTTCAATAGAAACACCTTTATTCGTTTGGCATCCTATGAACGTATTCTTATCAATTACAATTCCAACGTGTCCGTCATGTTTGTAGGTATCAAAGAAAATAACATCACCCGGTTTCATATCATTTGCGGATACTTTTGTACCGATTTTATTTAATGTTTCCGTACTTACAGCTCCTATCGGACTGGTGTACATCCCTACTTGTTCGAATGCCCAACGTACAAAACTTGAACAATCAAAAATCCCTCTTGCAATGTCATTTGTGTTACGTCCCCCACCAAATACATAGGTAGAACGCCCTATCCATTGGCGACCTACATCGGCAACTTTTGAACCGCTACTGCCTCCACTTCCTGGATTTCCTCCTCCACCAGAAACGACAGAACCCGGCTGATAATATTTTAAAACTGCGTCAACGTACAAAATGTCGCCGTAGCACGCTTGATATGGTACGGCTTCTGGTCTAAGGCAATGATACATGCCAGTATGTTTTACTTTTTGATACTGTTGTTGTGAAAATTTAATTGCTAACTCTTTCGTATACTTGCCACCATTTGCGCCAACAAAATCAAAAAATCCTGTTCCAAAATTGTATGCTTGAAGGGCTGTTTTGATATGATCCATATCACCAGGACTCGTTACACCAGCTCTTTCTATCGCATGTTTAAATTCCTGTACACCAGCCCATATACTGTAGTCTGGATCTGTAATACAGTTAGGTGATTTACAATATTTCGTATTAAAAGCCCCCTCTGATGATTGCATCGGATCGCTACCTCGGCCTCCACTTTCCTGCATCATTTGAGCAAGCATTAAAGCGACAAATGGTTCCACACCAAAGGCTTTCGCATGCTTCCGAATAGTTGGCTCCCATTTTAAAACTTCGGGCGAAACATTCATGACTTGCCCTTCACCTGTATACGTAATATCACCTGTGTCTGTTCCACTATCGCTCCCCATTGCTGCAATAAAAATGCTTAAGATTCCAAGTAAAAGAAAAGAAAAAAGACCCATCACAAGTAGTGCTAAAGTGATGAGCCATTTTTTTGGTATAACCTTTAAAACTAGATGCATGGTATTAAGCACCTCCCCCGAATAACATCAATTCTTCATCTGTTACTTCTACATGGAAGTGAATGTTTTTGACAGCCCCAATACTTAAAATGACATCCCCTGTTGGTAAATGTGGAATCGCTGCAATTTCACTTTCACTTAACTGTCCTGCAAATACTTTTCGTAACATATCTAAACTGTTATTATCTTGCTGCATAATAAATTTGTACTGTGTAAGTTCAAATAACTTTTTAATTTCATCAATCATTTCTTGTGAAGATCCTTCCGGTACAAAATCCCGAATCGTGTGACTTGCATATAAAAGCCCTGCAAAATATTTTCGATCTTCTCGGCTAAATTTCGTTAAAAATTGTAGCGCATGAGCGCTTTCTTTTTTCGTGTTTATGATATGATGCGCCTCGTCAATAATAATGAAATAACGAATTACATCTTCAAAAGCAAGTTGTTGTTTAGTATATGCCTCTAATTGTGGCGCACCATTGGATATCATTTCATCCCATATTAAATTAAAAACATTAAAAATTTGCGCTTGGAATACTTCCGGTTTAAAATTTGAAATGTTTCGTAAGGAAAACGATACAACTTGTTCTTTTTTAAAGTTTTCAATAGTGGAATGACCATCAAATAATTGTGCATATGCTTCTACTAAATTTACAAGATTTAATTCAATCAACTCTAAACGATGTTTTCTGCTTTCTCCTAAATTCTCATGGTGTTTTCTATTTTTTACATTCTCATATAATTCATCACGAACAAAAGATAAAAAGTTTGAGAAAATGGGATACTCATTTGGTTTTCTTGTTGTAATTTCATTTTTCGCTCCTTTTTCGTCATTCCATAATCCCATTCGAATATATAATTTACGAAGCAAGTTTTCATATTCTTTAATTTCATCATCTTTTGCTTCTGGCGCAATGAATCGATAAAAAATTGTCAATTTAGATAAATGTTGAGTGAAACTAACTTCTTCAAGTTCTGCTGTCTTATATACTTGAAGTGGGTTAATTTGACCTTGTGAACCATCTAATGCAATTGTTTTCCCGTTCAGATCACGTACTGTTTCCTCAAATTCACCAACAATATCAAAAATACGAATAAAATGCCCTTTACTTGCATAGTCTACTGATTTCTTTTTTAGTAATGTTGATTTTCCAGCACCAGGCTTTCCAATCATTACACCGTTATAAAACTTTCTTTGTTCGTCTTTATGAAAAATATCAAAAATAACATTTCCTTTTGTTTTCGTTGTTCCATAATACGTACCGTATGGATCGTGCAAATAAGAATAATGAAACGGACACCCACCAGCCAAACTGACTGCCGGAATTTCTTTCCCTTTTCTTCGGTTCACATAATTTTTTTGTGTATCAAAGCTTGTTACGAGTGCATCCCACTCATACTCTTGTTCATTTAAAAAAACAGCTCCACGAAAGTTATAAGACTCTAATGTTTCCATGATTTCTTTTACTTGTTTTTCTAACTCATCTAACGTTCTAGCGGAAACATAGATACGGATATGAATACGTTTCATGACCTCACCTTGTTTCAAATCCGTATAGAGAGCTTCCAACTCTAAAAATTCATTTTTCGCATCAATCCGATCTATATTATCCTTTGCTGTATCATGCCGAACACTTTGTTCACTCATGGATTTATTAATCGATTCAACTACTTCTTTTCGATCATCACTCATTACATCTAATGTTGTGATCACATTTGGCATATTCATAATTTGCTCTAACCAAAAATCATTTACCTCTGCTGGAAAGTCAAAAACATGAATACAAGTAGCAAATCCATCACCTGTTTGCACATAGCTTTCTTTAAAGCTGATTCCCCCTTGTGGCTGAACTCTAGCCACTAAATAAGGGTTGTAACCTTTCTTCTTTTTTAGTTCTTCTTGTTTTTCCTTTTTGGATTTTTTACTTTTGTACGCAAACATCTTGTTTCCCCCTTACTACCATATATTTTTCGTTCCCAATTTTGCATTTTGATTAAACAATTTAAACATAAGCTCTAACTTTTTCTCTTCATCCACATCTAATAGTTCGGTAGAGCGTTTAATATACCGCTTTGCTGCATCTACACGTTCTTTTACGATTAATTCCGTTTCTCCGTAAATAAATAAGAAGGCTTCCCGATTTGTTCTGCCCCATTCTAAAAACTGCAGTTCTTTTAACTTTTGATTTAAAATCCGTTCATACAAAGGACTAGTACATTCTTTAATTTTCTTCTCTATATAACGTTGTTGTTCAGTTGTTTGACATGGAAAGTTTAAGAAAACAAGTTTAATGGACTGTTTGTAGGCTTGATAAAAATAAGCATGTGAGAAAATAACAAATGCTTGCTCATCGCTATTTTTAGAGAACATATCGTCACCTTCCACTTGAAGAATTTCTAAAAACTCCTCATTTTTCAGTTCAAATATGCCATCCTCCGTCATGTCTACAATTTGCATAATTTCCGCAATACTTTTCTTTACCTTTGGTGGTGCTTCTTTCTTTTTTCTAGATAAAAAACCTAACAGTTTTGGATTTTTCTTTTTCGAAACGTCTTTCTTTGGCTTTTCTTTCTTCTGTTTTTTTACTTTTGGTTCTACCTTTGGTTTTTCTTCTTTCTTTTTGTCGGGTACCACCTTAACAATATCTTTTGGCTCGGAAAGTTTTTTTTCTAACTGTATTTCGTTAAAATGAAATGCCTTTTTGATCGGTTTTTCTATTTGTTTGGGTTTCTCTTTTTCTACATCTTTTTCGCTGAATAACGCCATATGTGACCCCTCCCTTATTGATCGTTATCAATGGCGCAATATGCACCTTTTCTTCTTAGCAATGTAATAATCAACACTTCATACATTCGTTTTTGAGGATTCGTACTTGGTCGCCAAATCATGATAATTGCAATAACTGCCATGAAAATAACAAATGGTAATTGAAAGGAATCATGTACAAAATTCCTAAGAATCATCGTTACAACTAATAAGCCAATTAATAAAAAGAAATCTATTAAATAAAGCACTTTATTAATCCGTAATTCTGTACTGATTTCCTTCGGAATCCGATAGCTTCTCATCGGGATTCCCTCCTTTTCGACAATAAAAAATAAGCGTAATCGTACGCTTATTTTTTATCTGTATTATTTTTATTTTTGTTTACAATATCTCTCCAACTTTTACCCGTGTTTTGCCCCAACTGATAAAAACGCTTTGTATTTTGTACCGTTTCAGAATTATGAATGCGTTCTTGTACTCCTCTTACCTTTTGTTTCACGGATGATGTTGTATTTTTAACTTTATCAGTTGTATATTGTCCTAATGTCCGTGTTTCCTGACTTCTACTTGCTGCCACTTCCTTATCACTTTCATAAGGAATAATTGGGCTACTATGTGTCACCGTTACATTGTCGGCTGATGCCGGACTTCCTCCACTTGGTACTGGTCTTGGTGTTTCTACTGGTGCCGGGCTTCCTCCACTTGGTACTGATCTTGGTGTTTCTACTGGTGCCGGGCTTCCTCCACTTGGTACTGATCTTGGTGTTTCTACTGGTGCCGGACTTCCTCCACTTGGTACTGGTCTTGGTGTTTCTACTGGTGCCGGACTTCCTCCACTTGGTACTGGTCTTGGTGTTTCTACTGGTGCCGGACTTCCTCCACTTGGTACTGATCTTGGTGTTTCTACTGGTGCCGGGCTTCCTCCACTTGGTACTGATCTTGGTGTTTCTACTGGTGCCGGACTTCCTCCACTTGGTACTGGTCTTGGTGTTTCTACTGGTGCCGGACTTCCTCCACTTGGTACTGGTCTTGGTGTTTCTACTGGTGCCGGACTTCCTCCACTTGGTACTGGTCTTGATGCTTCTACTGGTGCCGGGCTTGATGTTTGACCTCCTTCATTTGCTCCTTGTCTTACTGTTCCTGCTGTTTGACTTCCTTCACTTGTTCCTTGTCTTACTGTTTCTGCTGTTTGATTTCCTTCACTTGTTCCATTTGATTTTCCAGCTTCTTTCATTTCATCTTGAAGACTTGTTGTTCTCGATTCTTGCCCATTCGCTACCCCTGGGTTTTCGTTCCCTCCTTTTTTCATTTCTTCTTGAATAGATGGCATACCACCATTCTTTTTATCTTTTTCCTTATTTGCTACATCATTTCCATTTGCTTCCTTCTCACCAGCTTTTTTCATTTGATCTTGTAAGGAATCTTTATTTTCAGATTCATTTTCATTTTTCAAGCCACTTATGAGACCAGCCATTCCACCTGTTGCCATCGCTGCCGCACTTGCGGTTTTAGCCGCTGCAACACCAGTTCCTTGTGCTGCACCTTTCGCTCCTTTTCCAATCATATTTCCGAGACCCTTCATTGGTTTTGAACTTGCAAGACCAGCGATTCCTTTACCAAGTGCGTAACCACCTACTAACATGCCCCAACTACTCTTTAAACCAATATCTATTCCAAATAGTCTTTCTACGACTGCCGGGCCATCTAGAACTGCCATACTAAATGCGGCTAATGCAATCAGATACGGTACACCATTTAATTTGTCATGGAGAAACGCTGTTCCCATTATATATAGTTTCAAAGATAGGAATATCATAATCGTTGCTATAAATATATTGAGGATATTAGATAATACAGCTTTTAACTTTTGACCATTCGCAACATCCGCTGGTGCTAATATGTTGGCTAACAAATAGTTAAATGCTAATTCATAACATAATCTAGCTAATTTAATACTTACCAATAACAAAGTTAATCCTGTTATCAGTAAAGTAAAGAATATATTCCAAAAATTCCAATGCCAGCGATAATACTTTTCTGGAAAGAAATCAAACCACCCATCTTTTAGTTCAGCTAAAGATGCAACTCCTAATGCATCCATCACCCTTTTATTCTGTAGGATTTTTTGACCACCATCTGATAAATCCTTGTCTTCCGTAAATTTGAAATCGGAATCAATTTTTTCTGTAATATCTATTTGTCTAATATTTTTTTCAGGAATATTATTTTTCGGATTCAAATCTTCTTTCTTTTTCCATCCATTTTGATCTATTACTGCAACATCTGTTATGTTTTTCTTAATAATTTCATCACTTAAGGAACCTTTTTGTTCTGATTTTACAACAGCTATGGCATCATCGGTGAACTTATCGACCTTTGTCATACCAGTACTTAATAAACAAAGTACACTCAATGTTACGAAAATATTGATGATAATTTGAGAACGGTTCATTTGTTTGTTCATAATGAACATGTAGCCAATATATAAAAATGATATGGCTAGCAAAACGACAAACAATGGATATAGCATATCAACAAAATTTTGTATTTCTGGTGAATTAAAGAACCCCTTAATCCCCAGTATGGCATCTGTCACACCTTCTAAAGCATCTACAACTAAAGATAAACCTACAATTAGGAACCATCCTAGCCAACGCAATACATAATTCACGATATCCCCTACTTGAAGATAATCCGAGAACGTTTCTAAGACCTTTAAAATCTCTTCATCTTTCACTATTTATCCTCCTCTCATGCTTGCTATTGCCCTAATACTTCTTTTGCTGTCCATTTCACTCTTTCATTCAGTCTGTCCATACGAATAATCAATTTCCCTTTTTGTTCCCGATCTACTGAAAGGAAAAGAACCGCATCTTCCAGACCAAGAATGACCTCATTTTCTTCTGTTACAAATGACGAGTAACTATCTAAAATCAATTGCATTTTATCCGTTATTGTCGGTACACCCATTACCTATTCCCCCTTTATATTTGGATTCAAAAAAGCACTCAATCATTTGAGTGCTTTGTTACTTGTTCTTTTTCTTCTAAATCACGCAAGGTTCGATTAATCTTGTTTTCGACTGCTTGATAAACACTTTTGTCGATGTGGTCATTGTGAGCTAACATTTGAAATTCACTGTAAAACTCGCCCATTTCTTGATTTTCCACTTCATCTATTGATTTGCCTAACTGTGCTAAAAAGAACTTATCAACCAGTTTCAAAAACGCTAAATCAGATTCGAAAAATTCGTTAACCGTTTTTCCTTTCCAATTTTCAATGGAGAGGGAATCAAACGGGCTAACTTCCTGTTGAAACGCCTCTTCCGGAATCTCTTCATCAATTCCCATCATTGTTGGCTCTTCTACTGGCTGCGGTGTCTCTACTGGTGGCAAATCTTCCTGTTCTGGCTCTGATGGTTCTTTCTGAATTTGTTCTTCCTTTCTTTCTCCTAGAAAATCTACAATAAGTTTTTTCGGTTCTACATCATCATGTAAGGAGTGGATATCTATATCTAAAATAGATTTATCTGTATCGAACTCTTTCCCTAAGTACTCCCATCTATACTTCAAAGCTGTTTCTCCTGTATTATAAATTGGACGTGGTCTGATACGCTTTTTATTATTATCTTGACGTTTTATGACACGAATAACGGCACTTTCTCCTTCTTTAAAATTCATCAGTTCATTTGATGTTAACAGTGGACGTTGATCTAGACCTTCCGTTTTATTTTTATCAGTAGAAAGACCTTTTCCACTTCGGGAAGGTAGGTTAATCGTCTGATTCCCTAGTTTTTTGGAAACCTTTTCAGCGGTTTCTTGATCGTTAGTTAGAATATAAATTGTATTCCCACAGTTTCCATCAATTGTATCTGCATCCTCACCATACTTATTTTTCAATTGTGCATATGCCTGGATCACAAGGTTAAAGCGAACATTTCTACCGAGACAAACTGTAATAATATTAGCCATTCCTTCTATACTCGGCATATTTCCATACTCGTCGAGGCAAAAAACTACCTCACGGTAACATTTCCCTCCACGAGCGAAGGATGCACCTTTAGCCAATATAAAATAAAGCTGCCTTACAAAAATAGAAGCAATCACATGATTCGAAGAATCAAAGTCTGGTGTAATCATAAAAATAGCCACTGGTTTATCGAAATAATCCACTTTTGTTATTTCCATACCTTCATTTTCTTCTACTACTTTAAATTCTGTATGACCCGTTTTTCCATCTATTTTTGTAATAGAAATAGATGTTTTCGTTTTAGGCTCTTCCTTTTCATTACATTGAATGGTATCTCCAACTTGTATTACTTGTTTAAAGTCTAATGCAAAACGTCCTGTAATATCTGCCTTAATAGATTCCTTTGAACCATCTGGAAATACAATTTCTACTCGTTTTCTCGGTGTTACTTTTCCTTTTATCGTTTTTCCAAAACCGACACATTTTAAATCTACACTATTTTTCGCTGTCATTTTAGCGATTTCATCAAATGTAAAAATAGAAAGTCCGTTCATTGTTTGGGTGAAAATTCCGCCTCGTGTTGTTCCTTTTGAGAAGTTTGAGGTTGCATATTGCATTTTCGCAACGCTATCCGCTGGTAAGCCTTCAAAGTATAAATCTAATGCATTTTGTGGATCAGCTTCCGGATCTACGATTACCTCTTTTGAACCAAGTTCCGATAACATATTTGCAACTGCATACATTGTGATTTTTTCTTCTGTACCTTCCGCAATACATTTATCTGTAACTGCTAATATCATGGCGTTGCACAAGCTCATAGCACACTGTTGCCAAAAAGGATCTTTTACAGTTGGGTTGTAATACAAAGTGTGTGAGAGTGTTTTACATAATGCCTGGGCCGTTGAATAGTCTCCATCTTTATAGGCATCTTTGACAAGCTGCAACAAGTTGTAGCTCATAGAATCAAGTGGGTTTAATAAATTCAAAACTTCAATGTGATATCTCCGTTTTTCCAACGTTTCTTTGGAAGCACTAAAAATTTCACCTTTTGGATCATTAATTATTAATGAAGGCTTATGTTCCGCTCTAGAATAGACATCAATTGTAGGAAATACAAAGGTTTCCCCTTTACCAGAGCGTGTTGTACCAATAATTAAGTTGTTTACCGGGCTATCATCAATAACTACCTTGTCACCTAATCGTGAGATAACAACACCACCGCCACCTTTAAATGATTCTTCTCGATCTGGTACAGCTCGGTATTGCTTTTTCAACTCTTCAACTGTTGTAAAACGACTAGACCCTTTCTGATGATTATTTAAGTTTTTAAAGGAAGATTTCAATTTGTACACTGTTCTCGCTATAGTTCCAATCACTACAAGGAAAACAAGCAAGTAGTAAATTGGATGTTCTGCAATTGGCATCTGAAAAAGAAATCCTACCTCCATATGAAATGGTTTAGGATGTAATAAATCACTAAATGTTGTTTCTATCAGCTCTAAAGATAAGTTGAGTAAAAAATTAGCGATCAAAAACATTCCAACAAACAAAAAAGCACTCAATGGAATGAGTACTTCTTTTTCAGCTAATTTATATTTGATTGATATCTTTTCACTATACATATCAAAGCATCACCTCTGTTCAATCTAGCCACACGTATTACTTTTTCAAGCCAAATCCCGAATCATAATTATATTTTTCATACTCTGTTATCTTATCGAAATCATTCGTTACATCTAAAGATATAATATACACAAATTTCTTAGTAATTTGGGCATCTGAAGGCATTTGTTGAAAACTTGCTATTACTTTTATATCGGAATCCTTCATTTGTTGAAGAAAGTATATAAAATCTTCCTGACATAAATAATTGGTTTTATCTACAATTACATATTCAAATTGTTTAGCTACATTTATCACATCATCTGTAATTTTAAAATCTCTATATTCTTCATTTGATTCACAATCTAAATATTGTAAAGTTACATGCCCTTCTGTTTGATTCTCTAATTCTTCGTATTCCTTAAATGGATCTAACACTAATACTTTTGATAAACTTAAAGCCATTTTCTTCAATTCCCTCGTTTTCCCTGTTCCCACTCGACCTACCACCATTAAACTTTTATCTAGACTTGAAATTTGTACTAAATTTGCACTATTAACAAACATCTATATGACCCCTTTCAAATTAAAAAGGTACTCTTTTTATGAGTACCCTTTTTGACAATATCAGTTGATTTTTTCTTTATTTACTTGCTACCATCTTTTCATTTTGTTTCAGAACTGGCTTTTCTTGATTCGTTGGTTTCTCTGGATTTGTTGGCTTTTCCGGTTCTGTCGGCTTCTCTGGATCTGTTGGCTTCTCTGGATCTGTCGGTTTCTCTGGATCTGTTGGCTTCTCTGGATCTGTTGGTTTTTCTGGATCTGTTGGCTTCTCTGGATCTGTTGGTTTTTCTGGATCTGTCGGTTTCTCTGGATCTGTTGGCTTCTCTGGATCTGTTGGTTTTTCTGGATCTGTTGGCTTCTCTGGATCTGTTGGTTTTTCTGGATCTGTTGGCTTCTCTGGATCTGTTGGTTTTTCTGGATCTGTTGGCTTCTCTGGATCTGTTGGTTTTTCTGGATCTGTTGGTTTTTCTGGATCTGTCGGTTTCTCTGGATCTGTTGGCTTCTCTGGATCTGTTGGCTTCTCTGGATCTGTTGGTTTTTCCAGTTCTGTCGGTTTCTCCGGATTTGTTGGTTTCTCCGGATTTGTTGGTTTTTCCGGTTCTGTCGGTTTTTCCGGATTTGTTGGTTTTTCCGGTTCTGTCGGTTTTTCCGGATTTGTTGGTTTTTCCGGTTCTGTCGGTTTTTCCGGATTTGTTGGTTTTTCCGGTTCTATTGGTGGCTCTATCGGTGGTTTTGGTTTTTCTGTCCCTGTATTTTCCGTATTACCATTCTCACCCTCCGTTATAATTGGTGGGTTCACAATTGCATCTGGTTTCTTCTCTGGTGGAAGAATATCTCCTATACTCGCTACTGAAGAATCAATATTTTGATCGCCAAATGCAAAATGATCTCCATTCACGCTGACTTGTGGCTTATTATCCGTAATGGCTGCAATCACATTATCCTTTGCTGTATCCTGAATTGATTGATCTTTCGTTTCTTTATCAAAGAGTGCTAGAACACGGGAAGTCGTTTCATCTCCATTTTGAAGATTACCTACAATAGATTTCTCTTTAAAATTAATTTTCGATTTATCCAGTTCTTCGAGAACATAAGCAACTTCATTATCCTTACTTTGAATTGCATTCTCTGTAATTGCTTCGAAATCTTGTTTGTTCAGATCTTCTTTCTTTTCATCCGGCTTATTCTTATCTACTTTTTTTGTAATAGCTGATTTACTTTTTGATGACTCCTTACTTCCAAACCAACTGCAACCTGTCGTACTCAATATCAATGAACCACCAAGAAAAACAATCCCCATTTTTTTATACAGATTCTCATAATTTAAAGGCATGTTATTCTCTCCCCCTTAGATGTTCTGTAGATCTTTATCAATTTTTTCAATCTTAGCTTTCTTTTCTTCTTCACTTATCGTAGATTGTTGAATATCTCGTTTCTCTAATTCTTTGACCTCTTTTATTATGTTTTTATTTCCTTGCGTTTTGGCAAAAGAATAACAGTCTTCATATTTTTTTAGATTTACAAAAGCTTCAACAATGAGTTTTTCACGTCTACCGTCCATATTGACTTTCCCTTTAAGCTTAACTACCTCCTCATATTTCTTATTAAGTGCTGCTCTTTCAAAGTCGATTACATCATTTTTGACATCAATTTCATTGATTTTATTCATATTGTCTATTCCGATAAAATAAGCAACCACACTTTCTGCAAATTTCGGCTCATATTGTAATGCCTTATTCGCCTTTCCATTTAATAAATAAGTAAATAGAACTGCCTTCTGACTATCTTTGTCTAATTCTGTGTAATTGACCTTATCGAAGTATTTAACGGCTTCTCCATACTGTTGAATGGCTGCCTGTTGTAATCCTTTTACTACATATTGTTCAGAGCCAGCATTTGCACTCGAAACTGGCTCGGAAGAGAATAACTTAAAGGCGAATATGGCACCAGCTCCAATTAACACCATGCTTCCTATGACACTCGCAATAACCTTGAATCCTTTTCTATTTTCCTTTCCAGGCTTTATTTGTGTTTTCACTTCATTCGATGGACTATAAGAGGCTTCTCCCTTCCTTTCTGGTGATTCTTCTTGATATTCATATTCTTCATGAAAAGGAGATTCATTGATTTCTCTTTCTAATGTTTCTAACAGCTCCTTCTTTTGTTCCTCTTGTTCCGGATCTAATTGCATCACATTCATTTTTTTAGAAATGTGATCAAAAATATGATCTGCATATCTCGAACCAAGTGATAACGTACCGTTATAAATTTCATTGGAATGACCATCTAACAAATCGAAATCAATATGTTCTTGCCGGCCTGTCTCTCTATAAACTCGTTCTAATCGCTTCGTTAAGATATAAGCTTCATGAAACGAATATTGCTTACCCGACTCAATTTCTGTTCCATTACTACTCTTAAAAATGACAAACATAGCTTCTCCTCTCTCTCATTTACTTTAAATTCCATGAAAAAAGGCAACAAAAAAAGCCATACCCTTTGCATAGCCTCCTCATTGCCTTAATTATATTTTTTCACTAGTTCATCCAGAAAAACGGGAATAAGATTTGACCAAATTTAATATTACTCGTTACGCTCTCTGATAAGTACATGCATCCCATTACGATAACGAGTCCGGCTGCCCCACCAATAAACCACCAAACACATTTATGTCTTCCTCGTTCACCACCCCAAATTAAAAGATAAGCGCCCCAGCAAAATACAATCGCTGTACTAACCTGTGCTCCTCTTTGCATCCATGTAATAAATGAAATTCCTGTATTAACTAGGCCATCCATCGCATCACCTAACACTAACATTTGAGATAATGTTTCCAACATTGACATATACATTCACTCCCTTTTCATTTTTAAATGCTTATACATTACTAAGCTGACTTGATTCATTCGCCTTACTGTATTCCTTTACTTCTGTTGATGTTGCTTTATAGGCCTGTAAAGCTTTCATTACTAAATCTTGATTTTCTTCAATGTATTTCTGATGATGTAAATGAAGCCAATGGTTATAATCCTGACCATTGGCTCTTAATAGGTTTGCTACCATATCTTTTTCTTTTTTTAATTCCCTCTGTGTAATCGCCACTATATCACCACCTTTCAATGATTATGTGATTACTTCTGATATTGCTCTTTGCAATTTTGAACAAAATAGGTTACTTCCTTTTCAAGTTCCGAAAGTTTATCACTTGTAAATTTAATCTCTTTTTTTACCTTACCTTTTTCATAATATGCAAGAGTATCCCTTCTTTGCCATAATCCCCAATCATGAGGGTTACTTGTACTTGGAATATCGTCACGATTTTCATCTAAACCTTTTACTTCAATCTTTTCTTTTTCAGCTATTTTTTTTACAAGGAAGATCCAATCTTCACTATGCCTCATGTTAGACGTTAGCATAACAAAACCTGTGCCATCCTCACTCATGAACTTCTTCATTTCTAACGGACTAAGTCCCATTACTTCCCCTTTTCCCGAACTAAAGACAAATGTTGAACCAATACCAATTGCAATTAACAGTCCAACAACAGCGGAAATGATCCACCCTTTACGACTCATGTATGTTCCTCCCTATATCAAATTTTTACAAGCGATTTTGAAGTGTGATGAGACACATTTAAACTTAAACATTTGTCTTTATTTCATAACATTTATCGTTTTCCGACAGAAGACTCCTTCCTCAAAAATGTGAAGGTGTGAAACACCAATTTTAGGTGGGAGATGATTGTCGGTTGGCGTAGGCCAACATGTTTGCTATCATTTACTTGTACAGATTGCTCTTTGAAAACTAAAGATATGAGGTTGGTTGCAGAAAAACGTTGCAACCGTAAAATCTTCAACGTTCTATCGCCCACACTTGCCGAAGTTGCGAAAACCAAGCTAAAGTAGGGAGTGTGGTGAGTCAACGTACAAGATACTTATGTTCTCACCGTAGGGACTACGGGTAGAGCCTGCTAAGATAACTGGTGGATAATCGGTGTTCGCAGGAATCTCCCACTTCAAACAGTCCGTTAGGACGTTAAGTGGTGAGTAGTTCAAAAGAAATAAGTGTATAAAACGGAAATATCATTTATGGCTGGAATGACGAACCCTGTATTGGCATGCGTATAGAGACTAATCCCGACCTAGCTTCTATATGCCCAATACCGCACTACGTATTTTGGCGTGAACGTAGAACCTTATGTATCTACTGTTGTGATGTTCCTCGCTTCTTCAGAATGTCAAAATGGGATATTCCTCACGAGTACTGACACAAACAGGTCTTTGATACAATGCATTTCCCAGTGGTCACAGATGAGTTTTACGATCTTACTCACCCAACAATAATCGTATACCTACCCCCTCTAGTGACCTTTCGAAGGGAAGCACGCATATATATTGAAAGCCGTATATCATCCTTCTACATCATTACGAAAAGGAAAAGATACACAATATATATATTCAAATTTTCAAAGAGCAACTTGTTTTGTGCTATATTCTCAGCACACTTCAAAATCGCTTTTTTTATTTACACTTTTGTTTTACAGCTACTAATTCCGCATGTTTATTTTTTCGTTTAGCAATTAAGTTTTGATGCTCATCTCTTACCGAGCGCACTTGATAATAAATTTGAGCTACCTTTTCGATGCTTCCTGTGCTATTTTCAATTGCGATGGTACCTTTCAGTTCGTATGTTTTTCCATCAAAAGTTTTAACACTGTGAGCTTGTGATGCGGCAATATCATAAAATGTGAGTCTTTTTTCTTTTCCCATATGAACGCCTCCTATTTTGATAAAGAAGGGAGAAAAATGCTTCTCCCTTGTCTAGTTTTCTAGCCATCTAGATAGGATGAAATAGTGAACGAGTGCTTCATATCATGCTAAGATTGTTGTGTTATACGAGGTCATGATGCGTTGCGCTGCTTCTTTTCCGTATATGTGTTGTAATGCGGATTGAGATTCAACTACGATTGAATGCTGAATGTGGTATGTTGCGCTTTCTTTTAAAAACTGCTCCATATGAGGGATTGGGTACAAATCATATTGATGAAATACCAGGTGAATCGGTCTTATATTCTTGCATTCTGTTAGATATTGAAGGAAATTTGATAATGCTTCCCCTCTCTCTTGATACGTACTCGTTTCCGTTTCTACACTGATGTACACAACGGATTTTTGTTTTAGATCCATTTGTAGTGTTTCATAACCAGTTAGTAAATCATGTTTGATGATTTGATATCCTTGTTTTCGTTTTTCTTGATGAGTATCTTCATAAAAGTTGCCTTTCGGATCAAAAATGAAAATAAAATCATCTGTTGTTTCTTTCACACCTTCTATGACTGATTTATACGCCCCAAAACGAGCTTTTATCACGCCTGCGACCTTTTCCCTTTCATTCAGCTCTTTCAACGCTCTAATCAACTTTGTATACTTCTTAGCTACACCTAACATACGTTGCACTCCTTCCTATTTCATTTTCCACTAATAACTAATACTGAAACCCAAGATACTCTCTCTGTTTCTCTAATTTTTCATATTGTTCTTGCTGCTCATCTAAAATTCGTAAAATTGTACTGATTGTGCCTTGCCTTGTTTCTTTTGCTGATAAGGCTAATACGCTGAACATTTGATAGGCCGGATGATCTTTCTTCAATAACTCACTTAACTCCAAAAGATAGGGATCTTTTTCTTTTGCTTGTTGTACAAATTCCCTAACCTTTTCTAAATCTAAATAGTACAAATCTCCATGTCGTTGATTTAAGTACAAAATAATTCCTGCTAGTAAGGTCGTAGCGGATTCTATCCAGAAATCATACCGTTCTTTTAGCTTGATTACAGTTTGAGCGATTGAAATACCTTGTATAAGTTCTTTAGAAAGCCAAGCATTCTTGCACCGCATCACGGCTTCCCCAAGTTTCCCTAAATTTTTTATTTTACCGACGTAGATTTCTGACATTTCATATCATCTCCCTCTCGGTTTCTTATATCTTGCTCTCTATCCAAAAAATAACCGTCCAAATGGGAATGACGAGTAAACATGCATTCCGACATCCAATAACGAGGCTTAACGGACTTTCAGCTACATCACTAAAATGAGGTTCATATTCTTTTATATCACGATTGAGCTTTCGTACGGATTCTAACTGCAAATACGGCTCCAATTAAGTCAAGTACAACACATGCAAGACTGATCCATCTTATGTAAGGATTTTCGGCTTTTCCGCCTGTTGTTGGAAGATAAATTTCAATTTTCTTTGGTATTTGTTGTGGTTGTGGTTTTATAACAATCTGTAGTGGTTTCTCTAGTGTGGAATGACAGGTTTTCCGGTTACTTTTGGTTGTTCCGGTACCTGTGGTTGCGATGCTTCTGATTGCTTCGGTTTTTATGATTGTTCTGATTGTGGTGTCTCTGGTGTAGTTCGTGTCAGTTTCTTCTAATCCTTTACCATGTACTTAATAAATCGACCCACTTCTTTAATTTTAAAAGAGAGTATTTCCTCCTTCGGTAATATCCGTCTGGTGCGGATGTTTCTTTATATGTCTACTATCCATATGGAAGCTTCAGCGTTCAGAAGTTTATTGTTGTCGGAAATAGGAGGTTTAATGCTACAAGGAGCGTAGTCATTGTAATGAGTAGCATTTGACTTGAACGTTTCAACATGACTAACAGCTTCCTCATATGTTATGCAATTTATAAAGTTCGCCAAAAACTAAATTTTCAGTTTTATCAACTTAAAAAAGTAATTATGTTACCCCTTTTCTGTATTGTTCATTTACAATATAGATGTATAATTATTGTTTAATGAGTAAATGAAATTTGTTTTATTCTAATCTTGCACGATAGTACGTAGCAAAAAACAGTTTTTCAATTGGCTCATTGAAAATATCAGCAAGAACTTTTGCCCTATTTTCAATAACTCCTTTGGTACCAGTTTCAATGTGATACAGAGTTTTCATGGGTATTTCAGAAGCATCCGACAGCTCTTGAATTGATAACCCTTTTGATTCTCTAATATTGCGTATAATAGTCAATTTCTCACCCCCTTACTCACATTCTATTCTCCTTAAAGTAGAATGTCAATCCCTTCGGGATACTTTTCTATCCTTAAGGTGAATTTAATTCACCTTAAGGAGTTGATTAATATCCTAAAGGTGAAAATATCGATTGGAGTGAACTAGATGATACAGAATTATTTCGGGGAAAATGTTAGAATTCTAAGAACACTTAAAGGATTAAATATGAAGGAACTTGGTGCTGTTTTAGGAGTCGCTAGTAGTACTATTTCCAACTGGGAAAATAACAGGAAAGAGCCAAGTTTTGAAATGCTCCAAAAGATTTCCATTTATTTTAATGTAAGTACTGATCGACTCCTAAATCATAAAATTGGTGATAGTGAAGCTCTTACAACTGAAGATCGAAAATTAATTGTAGAACGTTTAGCACAAGATTTGTATGAAAGTTATAAAAGCATTCCTGATAAAGATAAACCATTATTAGAAAATGAGTTAATTGAGTATGCAAAATACTTAACGCACAGAATTGAGACTAAAAATAAATTAAAACATAGCTGAAAGGCATTATTTTTCTTGGAAACTTCCAATTAACAGTAATAATTCACGATAAGTTTCTAAAATATTATTATCCTGGTTAATCATTTCATTAAACCACTCTTGATTAAGATTCATCTTGTAAACCTCCCGTATTTTGCACAAATTGTATGTGTTAGTGGCACGAAATTTTTACGCTTTTTAATAATGAGCCACCATTATAAAGTACGAAAGACGCTACTTTTTAGTAGCGTCTTTCTTGCTTAAACGGCTTAACCACCACCGGGGTCGACCATCCTTTGCATAACATATTTATTTGTATCTTGCGCTTTTGCGTGTTGTGAATCTGGTGTTTCTAATTGAAAAAACGATGTCAATAGCATTACGGTATATAACGTAACCGCTAAAAATTTATTCACTTGACTTCACCTCTTCTTTTAATAGGTCTTTCTTGACGTATTGCGAATAAAAAATATTACCTGTTAATTCAAAAGATTCTAACGATTCTTTTAATCCTATTATATCATTATTTACTTTTGAAAACGAATACTGCTGGAAAGCCGTGAATTTTTTACCATCCTTTCTCAAATCTTCATATAGTTTAATTCCTTTTTCCCAATCACCATGCATACATTCAAAAAAAGCCTTCTCAGACGAATGAATAAGATCAAATCTTATCTCATCTAAATTAATACCATTTTCTATATACAAATGCGCTAGTGTGGTATGAAACGCTAAATACTTTTGTGTTTTTTGTGGAACTTGAATACTTTCACAAAGAGAAATGGCTTTCTTAATGTACTTCTCAGCCGTAGATGGACATTCAAACGTAAAACTTTCTCCTAAACAGCACCAAGCTGTAGCCTTGATAATGGAAATATCCAATTCAGAGTCTAAAATTTCATAACATGTATTGCGGCATCTATCTAAGTCATTTCTCATTAAATATATATAAGCCAGTCGCTCTTTATATTTCATTTGCATGCATCTCTTAACGTACTCTTGTTTCACTTCTTTTAAAATAACATTGGTACGATCAGCATAAGGAATAACCGCATTATAATTTTGCTTATCGTACATTGCTTCCATATATAAAATATTTAAAGCTGCTTGACACACTGTATCTGAAGAGAAATCTTTGGTATACATCTCATCCAGAAGTTGCTGACCTCTTGCTATATTTTGATTTCTTTTATTCTGTATTTTATAAACTGTTATGTACTTCTTTAATCCCTTCGTATCAGCATGCTTTTCTATAATATCCGTTATTACTTTGTATTCTCCCATTGCTTGGCAATAGCATAATGCTTTTTGTACATTTAATGGTGTTTTACAAAGAAGAATATATTCATGAATGATTTTTCTTTGCTCTTCCAAATTATCACAAATGGCTTGAACTAATTTTAAGAAAACCTCAAATTTAAACTCTTCTGTTTTACATTGAAGTCCGTTATCAATTGTTGTTTTACTTGTTCCAATTTCCTTTGCTAGTTGTCTACTACTGATTTTCTTTTCAGCTTTAATTTTCGACAATTTCCCCATTAAATTCTCCAATGTAAAGCCCCCTTCCAAGCACAAGACACATCACCCAATATAAATTATTAAAAAGACGTTTTAATCTATAGTGTAGTATTTCAGTATATTCTTGGAGGTTAATAATTAAATTTAATCATTGGGTAATCAAAACTTGTCATTATATTATCTAATATTTTTTCACAAATTTCATAATTAGAAATATTTTAACACGAAGGCCTTATAGTTATGTGTAAAGTGCCCATTTTTAAAATTTTATATTTATTTATCCGAAAATTCAAAAAATTAATAGGATATAAACATTTAAATACAGATATGTTTAAATGAATTAAAATGTTTTTTTACAGATGGGATAACAAAGGCTACTTAAGGGGATTGATATTATTTTAATAACAATATAAGATAGATAGAAAGATTGTATTTTGAAGAGAAAATGTTTTTTAAAAATATGTACACATAAAAAAAACCCCACTATACTCAGTTTTAAATTGGTCTCTAGTTTGGCGACATGAACCAATTTAAAACTCCTATAATAGCAAGGGTCTTATTTAACATTTTTTAATGTTCACTTATGACTATAATTATAACATAAAGTGAATTTAATGTGAATAAGAACCTCTATTTTTCCATGTTTTTCTGTATGTGTTTAGTGGGAGAAATAGGAGGTTTTTTTGTGATTTTACAAAATTTTTTGCTCAGTCGAGCAAAAGCTGAATTAAGTCCACGTATCAAACACTTATCAAAGACTTCTGGAGCTATAAATCAAGCAATAAAGAAAATTACTACTTATATTGATACTATTGTCCTAGAATATGAGGGTGTTACCACTAAAGATTATCTTACCAAAAGAAAATATGAAGCTTTAGAGACTGTTTTATCTTATTTAGTACAAGAAGGCTATAGTCAAGTTAGGCAAGAACACATTAGCAAAAAATCAGGCATTTCAAAACCAGTCATTAACTACGTGTTAACATGGCTGCAAGATCTGGGCGTATGCCAACAAATTAAAGTGCGAAGACATGGTAAAATCGCCCCTTCAATTTACATATTAACCATACATAACAACTATTTAAAAATCATTGAATATTTTAAGATAAAATGGGCTTTAGCAATTGATGTGTGCTCTACTTTCACTAAATTTCTACGTGAAAAACTCTTTAAGAAAAATTTTGTAGCCAATCCTGAAAATCTAAAGAATGATATACAAGTCTCGTCTAATTCTTTAGATGTTTTCGACATAAATAAACAAGAAAAATCAGATAAGGATTGTGTATTAAAAGAAAAGCATAACAGATTACAAGATTTAGATGACTATCTAAGTGAGGATCAGAGAAAAGCTTATTACTACATTTTAAGCCAAGAACTAAATCATCTTAGTGAAAAAGATGCATATACAATTGCTTTAAGGATGCCACATTATATCGACCGCTATGCTAGATGGGATTTTGAAGAATGTGTGCAATGGTTCCAATACAATGAAGCTCAAAATAGCAATCCTGCACATTTTATAAAAATGTTTGGGCAAAAATCTAAACAAAACTGGGAACGAAGAAATCAAAACGCATTAGAAAAGAAATCACTGCATGGTTTAAATAAAAAAAGAGAATTTGTTTTCTATAATTTTTTAGAAGAGAGTAATTAAATTTAAAAAATCATACTAGTCTGTAGCCTTGCTTAAAAAAATCAACCATAGCAAGGCTATTTGTCATATCCTCTTATAAACAGTCATAAACTTGCTATTTTTCGACACAAGAAACTTCAAAATACAAATCATCTTATAGGATTTGTATTTTGAAGTTTCAGGAAATCTACGTATACAGTTAACCATAATATATTTATAGTTAGCTCTTCTTTAACTATCAAATTAAACTTGAAATTTACTAAGAGAAAATGCTGAATAGCTTGCTAGAGTAAGTTTAAAAGCATCATTATTTATTCTAATGTTATTAATGCTTTTACTTTTTAAAACAAGATTTATTTAATATAGCATTCTGGAATTCTTTCTCTTTTGTCTAATTTTAGGGAATCCGATTCAACTTGCAAAATATATAAATGATTATGTAGATGCCTGTAATCAGCTTCCCTAAAATCTGATAAAATTCTATTCATTTCAAATGGAATCTATATGCCTCCCCCTTCCTCCCCCACTTCTAAAGAATATCACTAGCTATTGAATACACTTTAAAAAGATAGACCATACTAAAAAACGTAAACTATTAAATATAACCTAGTAGCATTATTTTTGTTTAAGATTAAATACCTCTAATACTTTGTAGATTATGTAAAAGTTTAAAACACCTTATAAGCCATTTTGAGGAAAAAAATTTCATTAGAAGTATCTCTATTTCACATTGAGTATTATTATTTACTAGTAAAACGCTATTTAAACGCATAGCGTTCAATACACCCCCTCATTATTTTTTGTATTTTGAATTAAAAGAATATTAACTGGATACTAATTCTATTAATGAAAACTTTGATTCTTGCACATATATCTAGTAAAATTCTTATATTGGAAACAAACTTTTAATAATAAAATTTTAAGTAATTCTTTAGTTATTCTATTGTCTACTAAATATCTTTTTACTTCCAAAGGTGAACGTTATCAAAACGGATAACCTTTATAATTTAATTCACATTAATACTAGATACATAGACTAATCTAGCACACAAGTAGCTGCACTGAAAACATTTTAAAGATAGTAAAGCTTCTTACCTAGTGGCCCAATAAAGATTTTTATTATTAGAGGAATGATCCTTCTAATAAAGAAAGAATATCTAACACACAAATAATGGAGGTGTGAAGTTTGGAATATGGATATTTTGCACAAGAAGTAGCAAAGCAACTGGATATAAACACCAATACACTTCGTAGATGGTCAATTGAACTAGAAAAAATGGAGTACATATTTGAAAGAAATGAACGTAACCAAAGAATTTATTATGAAAATGATATAGATATTTTAAAACAAATGAAGGAATACCTAAATCAAAACTGGAAATTAGAAGAGGCCGCTACACGAAGCATGGAGACAGCCGAAGAAAACGCCCCGAAAACGGATAGTGTTCAGGAAGAAAATGAAACTGAAGTAACACTTCAGAAACGTTCACAAACAGATATTTCAATAATTCAAGATAAGTTTTCCTATATGTTTAACCAGCAAGAAAAAATTGTACAACAAAACCAAGATATTATTAATTTATTATTACAAGAACGCTCAGAAAAGGAAGAAAAAGATTTACAAATCCAGTTACTACAGGAAAAACTGGATAAAGCCATTCAATTGTTAAATGAGGATCGCCAAGAACAACAAGATAACAGTAAACAAACGTTCATTCAACGTTTGTTCAATCGAAAATAATTGGGCGATTTTCTTTTAAACACATTTCCCAAATAAGAAAAAGCGGTAATTACCGCTTTTTTTTATTTGGGAAATCACCTTCACAAGGCTAAATATACATCATTAAAAAGAATTCCTCTTATGTCTGTCTTTAATACTTATTTAACTTCAAAAGTAAAACGTATATTTACTAATATACATCTAACTAATACTCATTAAAAGTTCATATACTTTTTTACTAAAGTTCATACATATCGCCTAAGTATAATAAAGAGAAAAACACTTAATTTCAATTATAATATTATTAGTTGAAAAAGCCAAAAAACCCTGTCTTTTTCTCAACCTTTTCTTAATTACTTTTCTTAATTTAAACATATCAAAGTCATCTTAATCCTTTTAATATCAAAGGATTAACGCACCATAAACGCCTAGCGTTCACGACAAATCTTAATTTTTCTATACTTCAATTCTATATAGTTAATCCTCAACTCAAATTTAAATTTAATTTTGTATAAAATTTAGAGTATTACTTTCAATTTTATTGCGTTTAAGGTACTTCCACCATTTCAACAATTAGACGTATTTATATATTTCTTTGGCCTTACCTATGACTCCCAAAAATCATCGGTATTAATTAATATCAATGTATAGATCGTTATTTTCAAAATCATCAAAATTCCATCAGTTTTTCGGGAAGCTTGGTTAGACGCTGTAACGCCCTAACTTCTTAATATTTTCATATCATGGAACTTAAGTAAGAATGCCTTAACCCCATAAAACAATGGGTTTAACGGATTATGAACGCTATGCGTTCACGTTTGTTAGAACGTTAATTTACCACTTCACAAGCGTTCATTCTGTATTCATTTTAATCTTGTTGTAATGAAATTATATATTGAATACTTAAATTACGTTTCTTTATTACAAATATAGAATGCTAGCTTATTTTAAATGAAACTACAAATTTAAAATAACGCGTCCCTAAGATCCTCAACTTTCAGCTTTACCAGCAAATCTTTTATCATTATCTCTAAGCAATCTTAGTACAAGTCGCATCCCTCTAAATAGATGAGCCCTCATAAACGTTGATATGAAAGGGATAGTCGTTGCAAAAACGGATAGCGTTTACGTATTCTTAAACACTAAAATAACACTTTGATAACGTTTACGATTTAGGGGGTTTAGTTACATTCTCTAAAACATCACATCCTCTTGGAAGTATTAAACTTTCAGATCCAACTAACTACTTTATTTACTTAAAAATGAATTCTAACTTAAATAATTAGGTTGGTTCATATACAAATTACTCGCTCTAATTAATGCTTTCATTATTACTTTTGGACACTATAACTTAAGCTGTCTATCAGTTATTACACTAAATCTAGAGGGTCATGCCGAATGTTATTATGTAAACTGTGAACTCACGTTTATATACATGGATCAGAGAAAGCAAAACATCCTAAATTAATCTATTTAATGGCTTACATGTTCTTCTGAAATATTGACAGATTATAGGGATGAGTGACTAATATCAGTTAATAAGATAGAAGAATATTGGCATATGTACGCGAGAGAAAATGAGTTAAACATAAGTGTTCCAGATGCATAGGTGTTCAGAGATGATTCCAAGGAAATGAGAGATGAATTAAGAAGTTTGATTGTTAAAGGAATCAAAACAGGAACATACGCTGCACATTGTGTTTACGGGCTTGAAGGAGAGGAAATTCAAAAGTTTGGTCAGTACGATATTGTATTGGCTGGAGACAATACTCGATTAGCAATTATAAAATATACAGAGATTGATTTTTTAAAAATGAATGAAGTAACAAGTGATTTTTCCAGATCTGAGGGTACAGGTGATTTAAGCTATGATTATTGGTATAGTGAGCGTGTTGAATTTCTCACTTGGGAATTAAGCCCGTATGGACTTACTTTTGCTCCAGACTTATTGCTAATTTCTCAAACGTTTAGGGTGATGGATGTTTATAAGGATAGAGTATAAATTGAAATCCAAACATGCTTTATTCTAGCTATATACAAGAAACAGGCTGTAAAAATCCGATTTTACAGCCTGTTTCTAAACAACTATTTTATTTTTAAAACAACTTTATTATTCGTTAACAAAAACCTTACAAACGTTGTTATTAAAGGGATAAACGCCATAATAACGTATAGCGTTCATGTATTATTAAACACCAAATTAACACTTCAATAACGTTTGTCTGTTAGCGGATTTTATACATCCTCGAAAACTTCAAATTCTCTTAAAAAGATTATAATTTAAATTATTAATTCTAACTTAATTCCTAAGAATATCTTAAAGGAATTCATTCAACTCATATAGAAAACTTCTCCAAGGTTTATATAAATGCCTTACAAAAGATACAATTAACTCAGAAAACAATTAATCTAGCAAACGAATTGAACCTAATTCTAATAAATATAAAATAAATATCTAATTTATATTTATTTTATATAAAAACCTGATTAATTAACTGTTGAATTCAAACCAATTCCATTAAATATTAATTTTATATTTAAATTATATCTAATTGATATTTAATTAAGGTTAATTCCTTTCAAAACCTTGTAATCACTCTAATTTTAAGGTATAATATATTTATTAAATATAAATAAAAAATAAATTTTATAGAGGTGATGTATAATGAAGAATTCAAAAGGGAAAACTCTTCATATAGACATTGAAGGCGATATTGGGAACGATTCTTTTAAAGGTTACATTAATGGTGAATACATAAAAATGAAAAACGTATATCAAAGCGTTTACTCAATGCCAAATGTAACAGAAACAAACACTCAAAAAAATGTGATTAATCTAGTAGACAATATGTTTGTAAATATTGCTAGTAAATCAATTAGAAGATCTGGTATGTACTTTATTGGTAATCGAGCGATGCTGACAGGGAAGAACCCAAAAAACATGAACATTAAAGTAGGTCAAAAATATAACGATGATTTGCCGTTAATTAATATGCTAGGACTAATTGCAAATAAATCCGTTCAGCTTGAGTGGGAAAGAACTGAACAACTACCACAATCAATTAATGTGACTGTTGATCTTATTTCAGCTATTCCAGCAAGCCAATGGACACCAGTAAATGCAAAACACCTAGAGCAACGTTTTACTAATTCAAATCATGTTGTAGTTGTTTATGTAGGGGAAGAACAAGTAACAGTCAGCTTAACATTCAACAGTGCAAACATTACCCAGGAAGGCGTTCCTCCTTTATATGCAATCCTTGAAGGCGAAGAAGATATGTTTAGTGACTTTATTAAACTATATAAAGACAAACTTGAGGTAGAGACAGTTGAAAAATCCTTCTTTAAGAACAAAAAAATCTTACATAGCGACATTGGAGATGGAACAACTGAGTATATATACACAGTTGGTGTAAATCCAGTCATTGATGCTTGTAGTGGAGAAAGACGTGGAGTTGGGCATGCTACAGAAGAAGCTGTTAAGCTATTAAACCAAGAACGTGGAACAAACATTAAACGCCAACAATTCTCACAAATCCTTCAAGATCCAGATCATAAATACTATGAAGAAGCAACTGGGTACTTTAATATTACAAAAGTAGAACAAGCTGAACTTATCTTAGAAGATACAAGTGAAAAGTATGTAAGCAATACCGCCAGTGAAGCTGAAATTTTATGTGTATACGGTGGGGGAAGTGTTACTTTTAAAGATGAGTTATATAATCAACTATTAGAGTATTGTGAGCAAGTTGGTATGTACTTATTATGGATACCAGAAAAATATGCTGTAGATATGAATGCTAGAGGGATGCAAGTAATCAAGAAGATTCTTACTCGAAAAAAGGTGAGATAATATGGCTGACAAGAAAAGAGAATCTTTCTTTTGGAATCTCAAAAAAATTGAGAATGAAGAGTTCTTTAAATGGTTTGAATCTCAAGGGAATATAGCAGATTCATTATATAAACTTGTCTGTTACTTTATTGATAAACATGGTTTACAAGATGTTGGTGATTATAAGATTCAACAACAAATGCAAAGAGAGATCTTACTTCAAGATAAAGATTTTTTAAATGAGGTTAAACGGGTCCTATTGAATGATTCAAAACTCATTATCAAAAATGATGATCAAAACATCCATAATGAGATTAAATCTTCTAATGAAGTAATTGGAACTTCTGAAGAGAAGCCCGATAATGAAGATGAAAAAAAAGAAGACGTTTCTAAATCTGAAACAAATGTTTTGAATGATGAATATGATGATCTTGATACAGCAAGTTTATTTGGTAATTAGTATGTAAATACTCTAAAAAAAGAGTCCTAGAAATAGGACTCTTTTTTTAGGTTTAATTTTCAACTTACATCTTATCAATGATTAACTGTCGTTTATACCATTGATTTAATTTGCTTCTCGCCGTACTAGAGAGACGTTTTGTTTTTTTATTATAAAATCTAGAAAGAGTAGGCTGCGATATACCTATCTCAATTGAAAGTTCTCGCATAGTTATATTCTTTTTCATATGCACAAACTCTATTTTTTCTCTAATTACTTGTTCATTTTCAGTTGTATCTAATGGTTTTTCTACAATTTTTATTGGCTGATTTTCCTCATGTATTGTATCAATTGTTTTCTTTTTTGCTAAGTTTTCCATTGAACTAATTAGTTCTTTTGGCGGCAATATTACTATTCCTAACTGTGAATAATAGTTTTTAAACCAATTCTTTTTTGTTAGTTTTTCTTCTTCTAAACCATTATCATATTCCCAATGAGAAATTACCTCTTCTTTTTCTAGATCCATAAGAACATTTTCTAATTGTTCGCGAATACGATTCGGTTTTTGTTTCTGGTTTATCCCCATAACTGCTAACAAACCTTTATCTCCACCTATGGAATAAGGTCTTTGTAAACTAGAAAACATTTGACGTATTCTCCATTGCCATGTCAAATATCGAATTAACCTTTTATGATATTTATGTCTATAACTATTATATTCAAGTGCCTTTTTTGATAATAATGCGGTAGTACTATTAGATCCATATAAATATCCAGATAAGAAACTTCCTGGTTTGATTCGGCACGATTCTATTCCCATGTATTCGTTTGTGTTTTTATCTCTCCATAAAACTACAGAATCTAATACGAATAGTCTTTTAATTACCTCACGTTTTACTTCATAATGCTTACCTGTTTCAGCACGATCATTTAATACGACTACTTCATTGTCATCATTTAGATATATAAAAATACTTGCTAGGGCCGCAATCCGCTTCGCTACTTTAATTTTATCTTCTACCCTGTAGTATTCAACACCATTTGCCTTAGCCTTTGAAATACTGCACATCTCTAAAACTTGTTCATATGAAAAATCAATAAATTCATCGGGCGATTTTGCTTCATTCAACCATTGAATCGTGATGGTATCTAAACAATCTGCAGTTAAATCATCCATATTACTCATTACACCATCTACTAATGTATTCCATCTTGCTGCCTCTTCAATATTCGTTAATTTTAGATCTTCATCTTTATGAGAGGAAAGCTGTGCCACTCCATTACTATCCTTTGTTTCAATAGGATATGATTTTAACAGTGTATTTTCATCTTCTTCAAATTGATTTTTAGCTATTCCATCCCTTAACTTATAATATACTGCGGAGTTATTCACTTCTAAATAATTTTCATTCAATGTGCTTGCATTTGATTCACTTGTTGCTGTATGCACTTTATTACTAGCTGTCTGATTTTTACGAAACTCTTGTTCAATAAAGACACCTATTGTCTCATCAATGATTAATCTATATTCATCAATATTTCTATATATATCTAGAGGAGAAATACCTTTTCTTTGTTGTTGCTCTAGCCACTGTACGAGCATTGAAAATGATGGAGAAAGGTATTCTGAAGTCACAATTTTACTTTTATCTGTTTCAACCTCAACATAATAGGACACCCATTTTTGCCACAATTGCTCATCTTTTTTATACAATTGTTCCGTTATTGATAGTGCATCTCTAAACAATTGTAGAACGTCATCCATATAAATTCTGCTCCTTATATACATTTAGTTATTCTTAATCTGAACTTGAAAATAATTAGCTATATGATGTTCCTTTTTATAAAAACTAGAAACGAAGTCAGAATATTCACATTCCTGTTTCGTTGTTAACATGTTAAAGGCTCTAGTTTGCATACTTATAGCCCGCTCTGTAACTGATTATACAAGACTCAATCAATTTGTAAAATCCAAAGTGATAGAACAGAGCACCTTTTTTATAAAAAGATAATCTTTTTATAAACGGTTAAACTTTATTTCAACTTCAAAAAAAGATTGCTTCCGTTTTCTTTAAAAATTATTTGTGACAAAAATATAGAAAAAGAAAAAGCAGCTAAAGCTGCTATGGAATAAATGAAAAAAGAAAAGATTAGATACGAACAAGTCGCTTTCTTTTATAAGGAAGAACAAAGAAAGAGTGGAAAGCAATACACAAACAGGTAAATCACATGAAGTAAACTGATAAAGAGATTGAAAATTCTGACATTTTAATCGCTAAGGGTTTTTGTTTACTCTTTCTTTGTTGAAATGAGTTTAACATGAAAAATAATATAAATCAACAAAAAAATACAAAATTCTTATAATTACGACATTTTATTCGTCTTTCCTTACATTCACGTTAAACACATTGTTACTATGGTTTGAAAAAACAGTTTAATCGTTTTATAACTGGTACTCAACAGTGACACTCGGCTTAACAAGTCTTGTTTAATGCTGTTATTTTTCGATTACTTCGAACACCACAAATTAATCAATATGAAAATTTATAGTCATATCATGTCCCTTTTTTACAAAACATGAAACAAAAATAACATTATGTGTCTCTTTCTTACTAACTCGAAATTTTTTTCTAATATTGCTTAAACCTTGATATATAAGCTTTTCTATTACAGCAATACTATTAGTTATGAAAATTTACAGCTATATGATGTCCCTTTCTTTTTAGATAAAAAGCCCATAAACCCTTTCATATTAAGGATTTACACGTTTCTAACTCTATTTTCATGTATTTATGCAACATGAAAACATATAGCTATATGATGTTCCTTTTTTTAACCGAACATGAAAACTCGCCTAGCTAATTCATGTCCCTTTTTCAATTGGAAAATTACAGATAAAGCCCATTAACATCACTATTTAAAGAGTTATTCCTATTTAACTCATGATTATTAACATGAAAATTTATAGCCATATCATGTCCCTTTTTATTTTTTAAAAATCGATATAATTGTTGATTTAATCATGTTTATAAGGTTTTTTTTCTATTTTTCATCTTTTCTACCAATATGAAAATCTATAGCTATATCATGTCCATAAAAAAAAAAGAACAAATCCTGAAACCCCTTGATACACAAGGGATTAAAGGGCGTTTCATCTTTTCATTTTTTCTCTTAAAGGGACGCATTTCATCAAATTTCGATTTGATATAATCAAAATTGATATATTTTATAGTTTTTGGTATTTATTTCAATATTTATAGGTAGGAGGTGAAAAAGATGGGAAAATCATTTATTATTCGTAATCAACGTAGTCTAAATGGACAATCTACAAATGCAGTTTTAGTAACACTGAAGTCTTGGCAAAAACTTGTTGAAACTTTCGAAGAGAAATACTACAGCTATAAAGATACATACCTTGAGGATATTGTTGATGATATGACATACGAAGAGCGTATTGCCGATGTGGATGGCTTCGTAGCACAGGCTAAACCATCTTTTTCACGTCGTACACTATCTGCTATTTCGGAAACAATGGGAAGAAAGCATAAATTATATGGCATTACAAACGCAGATCTGGAGGTCTTCTTATATCTACATAAAAAATGTTACACAAATGGAGTCATTCCAAATGTAACAATACATATGATGTGGGAAGATTACAAACTGTATAAAGAAGAATTTGCTTACATACAGCATTCTCAATTCTATATTGCATTAAAGAAATTAAGTATACATAACATTATTTCGATTGAAAATGAATTAGATGGCCGATATACAATTAAATTAACTCATTTTATGAATGAAGAAACTGAAAAGGCCAATGCATATGTTTATATTAGCCCAGTGGTATTTACAAAAGCTTTCTTTGAGTTATCAATTGCATCTAAGAAACTATTCTTAGATATGGCTATGCAACAGCACAGTGAAACTACACTAAAACGTTCCTTAGACAAACAAGATGAAAGAGGGAATAGAACTCATTTTGGTGGAATGTACCGCTTCTTGCATAAAAAATACCCACATCAGATACGTGCGGTTATAACAGAGTTAACAACTGCATTACCATGTACAGGGACTCCACTATTCAAAATTTGTAAATTACAAAAAGGGGTTAAGAATAAAAAAAGATATACAACTCTATATCTATCCTTACATACGGATTTCTTATGTACAAAAGAAATCGGAGAAGTACAGTATCGTGATCCATTCACACCAAAGCTTACTTATGCTCGTAAAGCTCGTTTTATCGAATCCGTACTACAAGAGATGAGTATTGGAGAATTTACACAAGACATGAACAAATTTATTCATGTGCTAAAACATACATGCAATCGACAAATTCGAAGTGTAATCCATAGCTTACGTGACATGATAGATCGTAATGAAGAATATCCAAGCAAGTTAGTATATACACTGAAGAAATTATTAAATCAAACATCACAATATAAAATTCTTGATACAGCTGCTAAAGAGGGTATCTATCCTCTTATTACACAGCATGTTCCAAAAGAACAAAAAGAACAAGCTGTATTTGATTTCGGATTGCATTTCTCTATGTACTCTCTGCGAAACATCAAAAAGTTGTTCCGCAAAACGTATGAATTACTAAACTCTAAATTTGCTATACCTGTTACAGAGGAATCGTATCACCGCAACTATCTAAAGTATCAAGAAGAAACGTTGTTTAGAAAGTACGCCTATGAACAAGGTACAAACCTAAACGCTTATATGGCTTTAGAAATTGAAATACGTGAACTCTTAAAAGCAAGAGGGCATAAAGAGCGTATTATTCCTAGTGATGTTCGTGAATTGTTCATTGAAAAGATAGATAGATTACCGAAAGAAAAGCTTCGTGTTATTGAAGTACCAGATAGCTTCAATTTAATTACATTTATGCGTGCCTTTGAACAGTTAATACGCGCTGGTATCCAAGTAACAACAGCTGAGCAAGTACTGACAGCAATGAAAGCGAACTAATCATCATTAGCTCTCTATTTTTGAAAAAATTCAAGATAGAGGGCTATTCGTGTTGATCCGTTTATTTAAAAGAAATTTACTCCTTCTTCACAATAAATAACTTTACTCGATTCTATTCATAATAGAGTCTTTTTTTATGCAATCATATACAAAAATAGTATGGTACTTATCTCAATTTCCACACATACTTTCATAAAAAGACGTTATGAGTTGTCTAAATACATTCAAATACCTACAAGAAATCATAAGAAATAAATTAAATCTCGTGGATAAGTAGATAAATAGCACTTAATGTGAGTAATTTAGTGCAATTATCATTGATATAAATAGCTTATAGGCCTTCATCTATCAAAAATCATCAATATTCATGTGAGTTATGTGCTAAATATGGATTATGTTGATTAATTAACACATAATGTGAATCTTTTGTGGGTAACTTTAATCAAATTGTGGAGATTCCGTTAATTCATATGAAATTTCACGATTGAATAAATATGTTTAATAATGTATTAATTTGTTTCATTTTTTATGTAGAAATACTAAGTTTCATTTATGATTATTTGTAGTTTTTAGAGCTTAATATGGTTTGTTTTTTTGCTGTAAAATTCTACTATTTATGATTTTTTACGCTATGTAATGTTAAAAGGCTTTGTTACAGTAAGGATAAACGTACATTTCTCAGTCCTATATAAGTTTTATCTTTATATTTTAAATATATATAAGATATATATTTATATTAGATTTTATTAACTAATATTCATAAACAAACTAATATAGTATAACGATAAACAATAATTATAGAAAAACTAACAAAACTATAGTCTTCATTAAATACCATTGTGTGTTCAAAAATAAATCTATAGATATCCTCACAGTTATTTTTTAAGGCTATAGCAACATGTCAGAGAATTTAAGATTCCTGTTAAACGTCATTCCTATTTTGGAATGACGTATTTTTTTAGGGACAAATTCGAAAACTCATATCATTATCATATGTATTTAGTGTATCTAGAATTCTATATGGATGGTGAAGACATATGAATCAATATCAAATGCTGTATAGTACACCTTATCTGTATTCTTCTCGAACATTGAAACAAATGTACAAAGCGACTAAAAATGAAGAAAACGTATGTGCTATACAAGAACACATGCGACGACATGAAGTATACTTAGACCGACAATACCGAGGGTATTATTATTTAAGTCAAAAAATTGAAGAGGATCTATATGGTGATGAACTGGCTGTCTCCTGGAATCAGCTATTAGATGAATATCAACTTTTTAAGAACGGTAAAGGGAATTTGTCCATTAAACCAAAAGGATGGGGTTAATATGACTATCATAGGAGAGCTAGGGATTGTGTATGGCGTGACGGGAGCTTCAGTTTTAGGAATACAATTGCTGAAGAAGAAAGGTTTTTATCTTCCAGGTTGGTTGCTACGTGCGGGTCTTAAATGTTTACTAATTGGGAGCGTTTGGTACGTTCTAATGGATATGCTAGATGTGTTTCTACGCTAGCATTACATCTGGTAGTTGAAAATGATTATAATAGCGCATTTTAAACAGCTTTTTCTAAGCTTCCATACAGGCTCAACTACCTTAAGGAGGTATGGAGGGAATGTTGTCACTTTTATTAATCCCAGCAACCTTTATAACTGTGGCTTATTTTTACCAAAGTAATGGACCGAATGATAAGAAAAAAATTGCAACGTTTTTTGAAATTACAAAGGTTTGTGTTCAACATAAAGGTGAATTACAATATCCCATTTTTATAAAAGAAATTAAAGATGATATAAGTATGAATTATGTTTACAAGTTACCACTTGGTGTACCTAGTCAACTAATCCAAAAGTTAGCTGAAGTATTAGAAGAAGGTCTATATAAACCTGTTAAAATATCGTTTCATCAAAGAGAGCTTCATATTCGAGTATTTAGCCAAAGAATACCTGAAATGTGGAATTGGTCTAAGGATCTATTAAAAGAGCATACATGGAGAGTTATGGTGGGGAAAGCGTTAGATAAATATGTATATCATGATTTTGAGAAAACACCGCATATGTGTGTAAGTGGAATGACTCGTTTTGGAAAGACAGTATTCTTAAAAAATGTGATGACTAGTTTAATTTTACAACAATCTCAACACGTGAAATTTTTTATTATTGATTTGAAAGAAGGGTTAGAGTTTAGCCCTTACAAAGAGTTATCCCAAGTTGTAGAAGTCGCTGAAAACCCGAAACAGTCATTAGAAATGTTGGGAAGAGTACGTGAAAAGATGGTAAAACAGATTGAAATAATGAAGAAGTCCTATTTTACCAATATCATAGACACATCAATTAGAGAACGTTGCTTCATCATAGTAGATGAAGGAGCAAATCTTTGTCCGACACAAGGATTACCTAAAAAACAACGTGATGTTTTATTTTTGTGCCAGGAGATGCTATCTGAAATCGCAAGAATTGGAGGTAGTTTAGGATTCCGGCTCATATTTTGTACGCAATATCCAACCTCTGATACATTACCAAGGCAAATTAAACAGAATGCTGATGCGAAAATAGGCTTTCGATTACCAACGGTGGTCGCTTCACAAGTTGCTTTGGATGAACCAGGTCTTGAAGATTTACCTTCTCTTCCAGGAAGAGCATTATTTAAGACTGATCGTACAGAAGAAATTCAGGTACCTTTTTTAAAGGATACAGATATGTGGGAGTTACTAAAGCAATATAAGGTGGTGAAGCAAAATGAGGCATCAAACACTCAAACAGAAAGCGAGACAAATCGAGATTTTATCCACTTTGAGTAAGTTGGATTTTTTAACTAGGAGGCAATTACAAGCCATCCACTGTCTAGGGAGTATTCGAAATGCAAATCGTGTATTAAAGGATATGCACCCGTATTGTCACATTACAAAAATGGCTCGTGAACACGTATATTATTTAAATAAAAAGGGACGGGATTTATTAGGAATTACAAAAGAAGTAAAGAAAAGTAGTCAATTACAGCACATATTAATGCGAAACGAAAGCTGGATATGGCTTGGATTTCCAGAATGGAAAACAGAAAGACCTATCGAGTTTTCAATTAATGGTCAACGGTATCAGATTATTCCTGACGCAACGTATTTTGAAGATAATGTTCCCCATTTTGTTGAAATAGATCGTATGCAACATATGAAGGCAAACGAACATAAAATACAGTTATATGGCCATATAACAGATATCTACAAAAGACAGAATGCTATTGTTCCAGTAATTAATTTTTTTACATTATCAGACTATCGACAATCAAAGTTAGAGCAATATGCTATAAACCGAAATGTGTTTATGAGAACATTTGTAATGGAAGATATATTTTAGTTGTTTTAAGCATTTATGTCCCAAAAATCATGATAATCAATACGTTTATCAAATTTCCTTAGTGTTTTAATGATTTTAGTTGCGGATGTTAAGGTGGGGATTCGATTCTTCTTATTTGCTAAATCACTTATTAAAGATTTACTTAATCCAGTTCGTTGTACTAACCATTGTTGTTTAATCCCTCTACGGTCTAAATATTCACCAAATGGAGTTCTCTTTTTTCCTAACCCAAACATCGGGATCCCCCCTAAGTAAGCTTGTGGTAATAATAACTTGTCCAAATTTCCATAAATCTAAACTTTTGTTCATAAATATGGAATTATAATTTTAAATAAAGCATAGAATAATATAAAGAAAATCTAAAAAATGTGTAATAATTTTGAAGAATGTAGCATTCATAGTAATAGCTACAAGTTGCTGATACACTATCCTAATGGCAACTTGTTGCAAAGGGTATTCTTACAAAATAAAAAGCTTAAATCCATTGGTGCATAAGGATTTAAGCTTTTTTAAATTTATGAAGAATTGAGGGTGAGTTTAATAAATTAAGAGATATTAGACTGTTCAGCATTCGAATTTTGAAGAACATTGTACTTATTTCATTGGTTTTAAAGAAATAAGTATTTCTCTTTTATAACAATCTGGGTATAACGTGTTTCTTAAGAATTTTCCGCTGTTCAGTATCCAATAGGATCCACTCTTTAAAATGATCTGGATATGTATCATGCAATGGTTGATTTAGGTTTCCATGTAAAGAGATAGACATGACTTAAGGAGGGGATGTCTATCTTCTTTATTAATCCAAGACTTAATTAAATTTCACGTACTGGAATTTAATTAAAAAATGTTTGTATAAACCAAAACAAAAGGTTTATAGTAAGAACAAAGGTTCTGTTTTGGAGGGTGAAACAATGTTTGATTACTCGAAATGAGTTAAGAGTTATTGATAAACATGAAAAGGTGATATGTATATACATCAATCATATTACAGACATAAAACATACATAATTTGAAAAATAGGATAGGTTGTTATATTGAAACGAACAGGTGAAGATGTAATTGGACTGATTGGTACGTTGTTAGGATTACTATGTTCGCTAGTCATTCTATTTCTAGGGAGACTAGCATACGAAATGGGAGAGTTAGAAGGAGCTGAAAAAGGTCTTACTGTTGGATGTATGGGAGCATTTTTTTCTATTTTAGGATTCTTTGGCTTTATAAAAGCTAAGGGTGCATGTAAAGAGGCTGGATTTTTGATGATTGTATCCGCAATAGGTTTATTTGTTTGTGTAAATAAAATTACATTTTATCTATTCCCTGGCTTGGCACTTTTACTTAGTGGACTAAATAATATTTTTGGCAAGAAATAATACATAAATAGCAAAAAAATATTAATTAAGGAGTGGTAAGTGTGAAATATTTTGTATTTGAAGATGATGAATTAATAGGGGGATGTGAAGAGACAATATACGTTTTTGAACAAACCAAAAGAAAAAATAACTACGACAGTATTAATGATTTGGAGGAGTTTGCAGTACAATGCCTATTCATTGAACGGAGAAATACACATTGGTATTGGTATAAAGGAAAAAATGAGATGGAAATGACCATGCAGGAACTCGAAGAGGGGATTAGAGCGGAACTAAAAGAATTGAAAATGATATCCAAAGAAGAATTTACAGAAGTAAGAAACAGATATTCTCCTTATATCAAACCTATCGAGTTTCCTCGAAGTGGAATCAGATGTGCATATGCTTATGAACCAGACTGGAATGATGTGTTCTTTGTTATGGAAACAGAAGAAAGTTATTTTGCCCTTTATTGGTTCACAGGGGCGTGAAATTCACACTCCCTTATAATAAGCATTAATTCTAGATTCACTTAACAAGTTATATTTTTTAATAATCTTATTTGATTGTTTTAAAACATCACTATGTTATTAAATATAAGCCTCTTTAAATATATCTAAGAAGACATACTTACTTACTATCCTCTTCATCTATCTCATAAGAATTCCGGTCTACAGTTAAATAAGTAGCAGTACACTAAACCCTACTATAAAGTGACAAATTACTTTGGATACAGTATTTTGTTACAATGAATTCAAGAGTTATGAAGCTCATTATTTTTAAATACAAACGTGATTTAAACGTTAGTTTTTGTTACAAAACATAGACCAATTATAATAAAACAGGAAAACTCACAAAGTACTTATGCCTGTGGGTGACGAAGGGAATGTGTACGAAATTGAGTAAATCAAGTGAAATAAGTAGATTTGAAAATAGATTCTCAGAAAATGTGATTGAAATAGCAGCTGTCACAGGGGCATTAGGAATTGGTGCATCAAAAGGCGGTGACAACATTTTGTGGACTGCGTCAATTGATTTGATTGCGTGGAAAGACTTACATAACAATGAAACGATTACAAAAGAAGACATACGACTCGCATGGTTGGTTGATGATGAAGAATGGAGAAAATCAAAAGACATTTTGACAGCAAATACAGTTGTAACATTACAGGTGCGTAAGTCAGAAAATTCATTGATGCTTGTTAAGGTTTTGGAAACACCATATAAAGATGATGAGTTGGAAATCATCTTACAAGATGCGATGAAACCGGTTTTTTATGATGATGGGATCTTGGGTGAGTTTGAACTTGATAAAAGAGTGAAAACTTTTGAAAAGAGAATGTCTTGGGCTGGTGAAGAATGTCATTTATATTTTGATTGGAATGAAGACAAACATATGATGAAGTCTGCACTGGAAACAGCACATGTACTTTTCAAAGAGCAATATGAATGGAACATGAAAATGAAAATGTACGCCGCAAAAGAACTGGTAGAGTTAGCAAATGAATGGCTACAAGATGATGAAGAAGCGGAAATCGACGAAATTACAAAAGAAATGTTCATCGATTCCATCACATTAAGCAGCTTAAGCGTTTATTCAGAAGGTGATTTTGAAATATTCTTTTTGGATGGAGATATATTTTGGGGACATTCCATCATTGTAAGTGGTAATATTCATGAGGGACTATCTTCGGCTGAGATTGCAGGATAAATTGAAACTTCCATCAGTGGGGATTTTTCTTCATCCCTACTGATGGATTAGTTGGACCAATCGGGCTCTTACTGCTCTAAAGTAGCGGGATAAATTGTTATACTTTTTGATGTGTACCGATAATAAAATGGTTTAAAAATCTAAGTTTTATTCAAAAAATGGCGCTCGATTGTTAAACCATCTAACATTGTTTGCGAACTATAAAGTAAAGGCTTAGTTTATTTTTACCAAATTTCTCATTACCACGCTTGAAATTACCCGTAATTTTAGCTAACAATAACTGTACCTCGGTTATATTATCTTCAACTTTTTTGATTCTTGTTATAAGGGATAGCACCTCATACGCATCAAGCTAAGATTTTATAGTACCTCCAAAACGAATCTTTGTACTAACTTGTAACAAAAATTCGTTCTGGGGTATTTATTTTTCTTAAATTGATGGGCATATAGGGTACCCCAAAATGGAAAATAGCAGGATTTTCGTTAGCATGCAATAATGCATGTTCATTCAGCGAAAAAATCTGGTAAAATCTAAGCACCTGTTCTATTTTTCAGTTATCTTGGAAACTTTACTTTTTAATTACCCAAATGGGGGGCGCTTTATCGCGTCTTTTTTTTATTTTCAAAAGGATCGGCTCAATTTCTTCTTAGAGCCGTACTTTAATTTAAATGTGATACGATAGTTGTATATAGACAATTATGAGAGGCAGCAAGTATTAGAAGATAAGTAGATATAATTAGGGGGCGCATTTCATGTATAACTTACAAGAAGATATGTATGAACAATTGAAAGAAAAAAAGGGGAAGTTACTGTGTTTTTAAAGAATGGCGTTCCAGTACGTGGGCAGATCCTTGCAATGGATAAATTCACCGTTCTTATGATGGCTCATGGTAAGCAACAACTAGTCTACAAGCAAGCAATTTCCACAATTCTTAAGTAATTCTTTTTCCTTTTTTCGAGGGAGGAGGAAAAAACACAAAAAAAATAGAAGATTGAGATCAACCTTCTTCAAAAAAAGGAACAGATGACAGATTACTATTCCAACTCTTAATCAATTATATATAAGCGTATGGGAATATTCAAGTCGTTCGAAATTTTCTCAATTTATTTATATTATTTTTAAATTAAAATATAAGTAATTCTTTTTATTATTATATATTTGTTCTTTCCTGTTGCAGAATCCTTATTATAAGGATTCTCTTTTTTATATTTCAAACCCAAAAACAAAAAAGATAAGATGGCGTACCATTACAGAAGATAGATATTAGCATAATTTTCTCAATAAGGAATTTTTTGCTTTTAATATAATTTTTTCACAATTCATGGTATATCTGTATTAAGGGGACCTTTTCGGTTGATTAGGGAGAAAGATTATAAAAATGATATGGGAGGAACAAAAAATGTCATTGAAAAAGAAATTAGGTGTTGGAGTGGTTTCAGCCGCTCTTGGTTTATCTTTAATTGGTGGGGGAACATATGCATATTTTAGCGATCAAGTGGTGACAAATAATGCATTTGCTGCAGGTACATTGGATTTAGCTATGCAACCAACTACTTCACTTAACTTAGAAAATTTAAAACCTGGGGACAAAATATTAAAGAAATTCAATTTAAAAAATAGTGGTACATTAGATATTAAAGATATCATGATGAAAATAGACTATACTGTAAACGATTTAAAACAAAATAACACTACAGAAGATTTCGGTAAACATATTAAAGTACAATTTCTTTTGGATTGGGATCCTGCGAAAAGCCCTGTATACGAGACAACTCTTGCAGAACTAAAATCACAAAGCCCAGAGATTGCCTCCAAAAAAGTATTTCATTCTAAGTGGACTGAAACAGGGGGATTAAAACCTGGGAAAATGGATTGGTTTTGGATAAAGTTTGTATTTGAAGATAACGGCACAGATCAGAACGTGTTCCAAGGGGATAGTATTGCGCTAAAAATGGAGTTCCAAGCCAATCAAACAGATGGACAAGAAAGATAAAATTAAGAGCATATTACTGGTAAAAAGTAAAACTGAGCTTATGCCTTTTAATTATTTAAAAAATTGTAGGTTATTTAAAATAAAACACAAAAAGAACTTGTAGGAATCCCTACAAGTTCTTTTTTAGATAATGCAAAAAAGGTGAAACAAACTATCTCATAATTTGAATCGGAGCAAACACTCTAACTACGGGTTGCCTTTATTATATATCAAATCTTAAAATGTGAAGTTATAATATTTGAAAATTATGTGAATTCAGAGAGAAAATAAAACCCTGATTATAATTCCTAAAAATATCCAAAGGTTTTGCAATTAGACTATTAAAAAGAGTCTTATTTAAGATATTTCTATAATGAAAAAAGACACCTGTGAAGGTGCTTTTTCATCTCTTCTTATTAATCCTAGGCAGAATAATATTTATAACAATAATAGGTAGTAGGTACTCTTAGGTTAATGGCGATATGATGATACCCCTAAATGAATAAAACAATTTAACATAATAAAATAATACTCGGATGGGAGCCCAATACATATTATTAAAATTAAAGTGGTTCAAGTCGGAAGGCACCTTTGGGTGTCTTTTTTTTATTTTCCTTCGACAGAATATGACAAAATAGTTGTAACCGTTTCTGTTATGATAGTTTTGGAAATCTTACATTTTACATAACTGGAGGAAACATAATGTATAAGAAATTGGGTACAATCGCTTTAACAGGAGCACTTGCTTTTAGTTTAGCTGCATGCGGATCTAACGAGAAGACTAGTAATGGAGTAGAAACAAAAGAAAAAGAGCAACCAAAACAAGAAACAAAAAAAGATAATTCAAAAGAAGGAAAAACAGAATCCGCTAAGGGTAACCGTTCTAATCCTATAGCATTTAATGAAACTGCTTCTATAGACGATGTTATTTTAAATACTGACGGTGGAGAATTTAAGAAATTCAAAGCGAAAGTTGAAGTTTCCATTTTAGAAGTTATACGTGGTGAACAAGCTTTTGGAATTCTAAAAAAAGAAAATGAATTCAACGAACCTGCTCCTGAGGGAAAAGAATGGGTATTAGTTAAAGTAAAAGGGAAAGTAGTAGATGCTGAAACACAAGATTTTGAATATTTACTGTCTGATATGAACTTTAAATTAGTATCAAAAGAAGGACAAGTATATAATCATGAACTATCCGCTGTAACACCTAACCAGTTACATCAAAAATTATACAAAGGCGCTGAAGGCGAAGGTTATATTTCACAAGTTGTAAATGCTGGTGATGACTTTACGATTCAATTTGAAACTCAGAAACAGAATAAAGTATTCTTTAAATCTAAATAATTATATAGGGAGTTAAACATGAAACGAACAGCTGAATTTGTATTAGGACTTATTGGTGGTATTTTTGGTATTATTTGTGCATTTGTTGCACTATTAATCGGTGGTATGGGAGCAGCTTTCGAAGCTGATGGTGCAAATACGATTATCGGATTAGGTTGGGGCGCTGTAGCTCTATCTGTATTAGGAATCGTTGGATCTGTTATGGTAAGAAGTAAAGCGAAAGTTGGCGGTATCATGATGACTGTTGCTGCTATCGGAGGATTTATTTGTATTTCTCTGATTTACTTATTACCAGGAGTATTATTATTAATCGGCGGATTAATGGGTATCTTCCGTAAAGATAAAGCTACTGTATCTGCATAAAATAGGCACTCGAAAGAGTGCTTTTATTTTGATTCGATAAATAAAATCTAACATCCGAGAACAATCGATTGGAGGAATGTATATGAATAAAAAAATTATTGGCAGTGTCATTGGTTTTATAGTTATAATAATCGCACTTGTATCTATGAACATGGTACAAAAAAATTCGGAAGAAACCGAAAAGCAAAAAAAGAAAGAAGCGAATAATATTGCATCTGCTGCTGCATTTTATATCGCAACGGAAACAATGGGTATGATCTCCGAGGATGTATTATCTGGATACTCAACAACCTGGTCAAACGCAATTAATAATCGTAAGGATTTCAATCTAGCTATCGCTGAAAAGAAAAAATCATTTGATAAAACAATTGATACTGTGTCCTCAACCTATATCGGCATGGAAATGAGCCTAAGAGAGTTATCTGAAGCTGCAAAAGAACAACCAGAAAAGTATAAGGAACTTTATGAAGAATATAAAAAAATGTACAGTACCATTACAGCTTTAAAAGAACAAATGGAATCACCGAGCGGGACATTAATAACGTTTAATCAAAATGCGAATGAATTACTTCAAGAATACAAAAAAACAAAAGGCAATATTGATGTTATTATCTCTGACGAAATTAAAGGGAAAATTATAAAAGTTAAAGAAGAAGTGAAAAAAAACAAATAGTATACTTAATAAAATATAGATTTGAACCATATTTTTCAATAACCAACATTACTTAAAATAATATTTGGATGGGAGTCCAATACATATTATTAAAATTAAAGTGGTTCAAGTCGGAGAAAGGCACCATGAGGTGTCTTTCTTATTATTTTTCGACAAAATACGACATTATACAGATAACTAGTTTGCTACCATTAGATTAGAAATCTTACATTTTTTCTGAAATAACTAGTATATACTGGAGGCACTCAACATGAAACGAAAATTACTTACAGCATTAGCATGTAGCGCATTATTTATTGGAATGGTTGCTTGTAGCTCAAATGAGAAGACCACAAATGAATTAAAACCTAAACAAGAAGAAAAGGTTCAGGAAAAGCCGAAAGTTCAAACCATTCAAAAGCAACCTAAAGATAGTTATGTAGTAAATGAAGATGATTTATCTAAAGCAGCACAGTCGATTGGAGAAATCCGAGATGAGCAAACTATAAATGACATGATGATACATATGTGTCTCCAAAAAATCACATTTCATGGGAATAATCTTCATGGTCCCGGTACCCGTTTTATAGGTCAATTTCAAGTGACCAAAGAAAACATTCAATACCTAAAAAACAACTTAAATGTTATCAATACTGATGATGAAAGACAAAGATATGAATCTCTTCTGAACAAATGGTACGCTGGAGATTTTGAATCTCCAGTTGAAGACTATAGTGAAATTCATTATTTACGCTCTGGAAAAAAGCAAAGTATGGAAGGATCTAAACTAGCTAAAAAAACTGATAGTGATGAAAAAGAATTTATTCTCCATTACTTTGGCCAAGAAGGATTAGATATTCATAATAAAGAGTGGAAACATGGAGAATTATGATAGCTTAACTTGATCGGCTTGGCATCCAATACATATTATTAAAATTAAGATGGTTCAAGTCGCAGGAAGGCACCTTTGGGTGTCTTTTATTGTACATAAAAAAGCCTCACCATCTTATAGAAACTTTAAGTCCTTGAAAATAAACATGAATTGCAAATATATTAATTTTATATTAGATTAAAGATTAGCGAATATTCTTAAACTAATAAAGTTCTAAATAGTAGGTGAAAAAATGGAATTTTACGATTTGGGTATTACCATTAAAGATATTAGAATTAAAAAAAATATATCACAATCTGAATTATGTCATGGAATATGTTCACAAAGTCAAATTAGCAAAATAGAAAAAGGTATGATTTATCCATCTAGCATATTGTTGTATCAATTATCTGAACGGCTTGGTATTGATCCAAATAATATATTTGCACTAACTCAAAACAAGAAATTAAAATACGTAAAAAATGTAAAATACGTAATGAGAGATTGCGCAAAGCAAAAACAATATAAAGAACTTTATGAAATAGTAAAACAAGAAAAAAAACAAAATAATTTTCAATCAAAAGAAGATAAACAATTTCTAATATGGCATGAAGCAATTGCTATATTTGAGGTAAATAGATCAACAAAAACTGCTTTAACTCTTTTAAATCATGCATTAGAACTAACTTTAACCAATTCTGATTTTTTATCAGAAAGAGAAATAGATATTATGCAGACAATGGCTATATTTTATGCAGAACACAAAGAATATGAAAAAAGTATTAATATATTAAGAAGATGTTTAACCAATTTTAATAAGTTAGATTTTCCTAGAGATAAAGAAATTAAATTAAAAATCATTTTAAATTCAGCAAAATTTTTGGACCTCACATATCAACATGAAGAGGCAATAAAATACCTTGATAAGGGCATCAAATTAGCTATTAATCTAGACACTTTATACCTACTAGGTGAACTATACTATTTAAAAAGTCAGTATTTATTAAAGATTAAACAACATAATGAAGAAGATGTTGTTAATAACATGAAAAAAGCATTATTTATATTTGAACTAAGAGAAAAAGAACATTATATACAAATGATTAAAGATGAACTTATTGAAATACAGAATAAAAAACACTCATAATTTCGTAAAAACTACTTACAAAGCCCACAGAAAAAATCCCTATAGTTTTTAAACTTAGAACTATATTATTAAAATTAAAGTCGTTCAAGTCGGAGGAAGGCACTTTGGGGTGTTTTTTCTTTGTTTCTCAATATAGGAACTTTAAGGATATGCTATTATTTAAATACAAATTCCCTTTTGTGCACTGAGATAGTAATACCCAATAAAAAAGCCCACCTATTTCCGTAGGTGGGCCTTGTCTTTATTACACAATATCAAAGTATACTCTCTTTTTCTCATAAGCTTTATGTAATTATACATATTCGTAAAATTACACTAAATAAATATTGCATATAGTAAAATATAAATCGTGGACACGTTCTATAAAGCAGATTCTTTTGAAAGACGTAACATATTGACAATTATAAAAGATGTCGCGTCACTCTAATATTGATCTCAAATCTCTTGTATTTTGTAAACTAACAATCTGGTGTATATAGACGATTCTGTTTTATAGGATGTGTTTACACGTATAACAAGGGGATAATACGGATAGATTTATACTAAATGAACGTGGTTCAGGTCGGAAGAAGGCGCCTTATGGCGTCTTTTCTTTATTTTCAAAAGGACCTGCTCAATTAATACCTAAAAACATAAGGTAATGTGAACCCATTAAAATACATGGAATGAACCCTAGTTTTACCCTCTGGCCTAAAGGAGGCACTATTGTTATGGGATATGGTGGTAGTTGTGGCGAAGGCTGCGGTTTCGCTGGAGGATTTGCTTTATTAGTTGTATTATTTATTCTATTAATCATTATCGGATGCAGTTGCTTCTGCTAAAAAAACTATTAGAAAAGGCACCCTTATCTGGGCGCCTTTTCTTTATGTATATTATTTATTATCCGATTTATCAGTTTTATTATAAACACATTTGGCTTCTCCAAAAAGACCACCTGTGTCCCATTCGCCACCATAATACGAATACTTCCTAAGTGAACCATTGTCTCGTATACTTGGATATGATTTTAGTTTATAGTCATAAACCGAAATCATAATGATAATAAATATATCCCCCCGATTAAAAGTGCCGTAGCAACGATTAATATTATTATTCCATCAGGACTATTAAGAATTTCTTTTATATGTTTTTTGCTATTTGCTTAGTTTCTCCACTTGAAAAGAGATAAACAATGGAATGGAGAATTAGTAAGAAAAATGCCGTAATTACCTCTAACATGGCTTATGTACCTCCCTAATATATGTGCACTATTAATTAACCAATAATCTCCTTATACATTATATGAGCTAGGGTACATGGAAATATAACAAATTATTTTTATAATTTAATTTGCTGATCGAAACGGCATTAATACAGGATAGTCCAAGTCGTAGGAAGGCACCTTAGGGGGTCTTTTCTTTATAAAAAAGGACTCCTAAAACGCCTTAAATTAGTAAACTTCAATATTAATCTTTTTATTAATTTGTTTTAACTTAATATATTAATTTTAAGTTAAAAATTTGTTATAATTAGTAAATAATTATATTAATTAGATGGAGAGGATACAATATTATGGGTTATAAGTTTCGTAGAATTATCCAAGTTTCCCCGGGTGTGAAAATTAACTTTACATACACAGGTACGGGAGGGAACTCCATTCCAACTGAATCAAGAATAACAACTTATATACCTGGAACTGGAATCTCGTATACACCACGAATAGCTGAGTCAAACAACTATTATATACAACGAGGGTTTCAAGGGCAAAACACTTCCTATCCCACTATGAATGAACAAGATTACAATACGGTAAGAGCATTTGAGCAGGTAAGAGAAACCAAAACTTACATTGTTACTGCTTTTCGTAAGAAGGATAATCAAGTAAACTCCGTGGGTAGAAAACTAATGAAACCACTTTCCATAATTGGAGGCGTTTTTGCGGGCCTATTCTTAATTATGATGCTTGTTATACCAGCTCTAATCCTGGCAGCCCTTTCTTTCTTATGTTATAAAAATATAAAAACACCATTTGCGGTTGTATGCCCAGAATGTGATGCTGAAAACTTATTCATTTTTGAGGAAGAGAAGATTGCTTGTCGTAAATGTGAGAGCACTCTTATAATCCAAAAATAAAAGGCTCTCAAATACACTTCCCAAAAATGAATTGTAGTATTGAATTCCAAGATGGCCCTCGAAGCTCATAATTGTTTCCATACCTCCTTGAAGGCTCCAGCTCTCTTTTTTATTTTCGTTCGACAATATATGACAATATAAAGATAGATAATTTGTTATTATATTTACGGATTTATTTACATTAGGAGGAATGAACAACTATGTTTAAAAAATTAGCAGTATTACTTATTGGAGCTCTATTATTATTTGGTTTATCCGCTTGTGACAGCGTTAAATCAATGACAAGTAATGTCACGGTTGGTAAGGTAATTGAAGAATTTAAAGCTGCAGAATTAGAAGCTGACAATCCTAGTGACCTACCAGAAAAAGAATTTGGAAATACTAGAAAAGAAGCAAAACGCATTCTTGTTCCAGCATTAGGTGAAGATAGTGGTGGTAGAATATTTGAGTTTAAAAACAAAGAAGACCTTGAAAAAGCTAAGAAATACTATGACGATTTAGGTAATGGTAATCAGATGCTATTCTCTCATACTTACGCAAAAGGTAACTTCCTTATACAAATGAATGGTGATATGGAAGATGCCCAATTTAACAAATATAAAGAAGTTATGGACAAAGTAATTAAGTAAGTTAAAGAATTCGCTTTCATTTATATAAAAACATGTTAGAATTATCTTTGGGTGGGAGTCCAATACATATTATTAAAATTAAAGTGGTTCAAGTCGGAGGAAGGCACCTTTGGGTGTCTTTTTTTCTACCTAAAACTATTTAATTGTTATATAATGATTAAATAGTTTTAGGAGGAACATAAATGAACGAAAAACTAATCATTGGCATTATCGCCGTAATAGTTGTTATCATTGCTTCCGTATCTATTTTTAAGGATTCCAAATCAGAAGATATGAAACCTAAGTATTCACAAAAAGATATGGATAAAGTTATCGATAAACACTTTAATGAACAACAAGAATTAAAAACACAAATCAAAGAGTTGAAATCTAAAGTAACTTCCTATGAAAAAGAGCAAACTAGTTCACCTCAAAAAACGACACAACCGAGTCAAGAAACACCTAAACCGCAAGAACAACCAGAACAAGAAAAGCCTAAAAGTGATCCGCCAACTACAACTGAGTATACTCTTCAACAATTAAAAGAGGCATTCCCAGTTGGCATGGAATTTAATCAATATGTAGAGAAGAAAAAAACGATGAATGTAGATCATCCTTTTAGTATTTCTCTAAAAAAGGGCAATGTTGGAAGTGTTATTCAAGCTAAAGATGGATTATTAGTAGTATGTGTTGATGGTAACAAAATATTTAACCTGAAAACATTTGGATCAACTGATGAAATTAAAGCATATGAACAGAGCCTACGAGGAAAATAAAATGCGGTTATTAAGCCGAGGAAGGCACCTTTGGGTGTCTTTTTTTATTTTTATTCGACACAATGTGACAATATACAAATGAATCGTTTGCTACTATGAGATGAGAAATCTTACATATTGTAAATGGCATCCATTAAAACAATAAGAATTAAGGACAACTATGAAAAGAATCATTTTAACTATTATCACTGCAATGTTAGTTTTATCAGGTTGTGGGGGCCCAGAGCAAACCACTGAGAATTTGGATAGTATTGTTTCCGAAATACCGAATGATAAAGAGATTAAAAAGCACCTAAAATCCGTAACATATAAAGAAATAGAAAAATCAGATCAAAATGCTAAAAATCCATATTATTATTATGATATCGTAGTTTATCTTAACGATTCATTTGATAACTTACAACCTAAAGAACAATATGAATACTTGGTATCTATAGGTAAAATCATCAAGAAACAAAGTGGAACGCCACAAGGTAAAGATGGTGAGGGAGAATTATACTGTGGAAAAGGCGTTAAATGTGAATTGTTAAATGTTGTTTTAAAAACTGATAAACACGAATACTATGCAAACTATAATCTTCCTTACTTAATTGGGGATTGGCTTCACTTAGATGATAAAGACAAAAGTGCTGATGAGAAGAATATTATTTACGATGCAAGTGCCAAAGATGGAAAATATATCGAACCTACCAAAAATAGTACCCCATCCCCTTCAACTAGTACTTCCTCATCAGCTAATGAAGAAGTAGAAAAAATTAAGAATGCCACTGGCAGAGATTGGGTTAAATTATCATTTGATGATAAATTTATATATGTTCAAACAGTTATTGAATCAATGAAATCTGCAGGTAGGTCAGTAACGGCCGATGCATATTGGTTTATCAACGCATTAAACGCATACTATGGAGGCGGAGAAGAAGCCATCGTATCAGATAAAATAATTGATATTATGGAAATGTCTGGGTTTTCTGGTGGCGTAATCAAGTAATTTAAAAATATAGACCTGATTCATATTTCTCAATATATAAAACAATTTAACATGGTAAAATAATATTTGGATTGGCATCCGATACCATATCACGATGGTTCAAGTCGCAGGAAGGCACCTTAGGGTGTCTTTTCTTTTTTCTTAAAAGGGGATTTCCAGCACTTCGGAAAAAAAGCACGCTAAGAGTATGCAAGATATTATACAGTTTTTCGGCTAATCCCGTAACAAACGAGTACTCTAAAACCTTTTCAGGATAGGAATGTATAAAAAATGTATAGATCCATAGAACAAAAAAAGAAGGTTCCTTTGTGAGAATAAGATTCCGTCTTTTTCCTTGCTACCGATAATGAGACGTTATGTGAACTAGAAATGAATGTACTATACATAAGTTGAATTGTGTTTCTTCTTCACAAATAAGTGATGTTTAAAGGTATATTAATAAATAGAGAAATATATCCTGGAGGTACATATGGAAAAAAAGATCGGTAATGTCAGAGTAAGAGAAGACTCAGATGGGATAGAAGTTTTAGTATCAAATAAGTATTTGAGTGAATGTATTGAGTATATAAACCACCATCGGATTACTCAGGTAGCTATAATAGACTGGTATTATAAAAGCGAAGACGTGAATTTTTTAAGTGAATGTCCTACCGTTGAAGAAATATCCTTAGATAGCAATTATTTAAAGGATATTTCAGGTTTATATCATATAAAAAATTTAAAAGCTCTTAGTTTAACTGATTCAACTGTTCTGGATGGAAAAAATGAAATTGACCTAAGGGCATTTTCAAATTTAGAACGGCTTTTTCTAACTTGGAGCAAGAAGATAAAAGGACTTGATCATCTCAAAAACCTAAAAGGATTATGGATGTGGAAATATGCCCCAAAAGAAAGAAATCTACAAGAGTTGAATAACTTAGAACAGCTCGAAGAATTAGTTCTTACTCAATGTAAAATAAGTTCTCTCACAGGTATAGGAAAGTTAAAAAATTTAAGGAAATTAGAATTGAATTATTTACGAACATTAAATGATGTAGGAGATTTAAAAGGCTTAAATCATTCTTTACAAAGATTAGAAATTGAGGCGTGTAAAAATATTGAAAACTTATATAAAATTGGGGATTTAAAGGCACTAGAGTTTTTTATTCTTTGGAATTGTGGTGATATACCTTCCATTGGTTTTGTTAAGGAATTGCACCAATTAAAGCATTTTGCTTTTGGTGGTACCAATATTTTGGATGGGGATCTCAGTCCATGCATAGGAATTGATTATATTCACTTTACGGAGAAGAAACATTACTCGCACAAAAGAAAAGATTTCATAAATAATTAATAATTTTAACTTCCGATATCGGGAATTATGTAAATAAGCTGTCCATATGGACAGCTTATTTTATTTTTTGCTTAGCGTATTTTTTCATTTTATGGGGTATTTTGTTTTGATGGCTTGATAGCGATGGGGTGGGATCCCTTTTTAACTTAGGGGGGATTTATGTCGTATTTAGCAATTATTAATTACATAATGCAAATGATTATTTACATTTTGTTAGTAATCATTTACAATTACAGTAATTGTAAATGAGGAAAGGGAAATTATGATGCTAGAAAACAGAGTTAGAGAATTACGAGCACGATTTAGATGGACTCAGCAAGACTTGGCTGATGCAATTGGGGTCACAAGGCAAACAATTGGATTAATAGAAAAAGGTGATTATTCTCCATCTGTCACTATGGCGTTAAAAATAGCTGCTGTATTTCAAGTTACCGTAGAAGAGGTTTTTTATTTAAAGGGAGAGGAACGATTATGATAAAACAGGTTTTAAGATCCCCACTCATAGGGGCCAGTATATTTGTGTTGATTATTGCATTTTTACTATTTTCTCTTATGAATACACAAGTCATTTTAGCTAAGTTATGTTTCGGGATTTTAGTGACGGTTACTTTTTTATGGCTCATTCTCACAAGAATTTATAACCGAAAGAATCCTCATGATAAGATCAGGTTATTTGGCTTTATACCATCTGAATTTCGTGAAATAGATGAAGGGCAGCAGTGGGTAACCTATAAGGCTTGTCGAAATGTGTATATTTACTATAGCATTACGCTTCCAGTAACGGCAGGGATTTGCTTCCTCTTTTCTCAACATAATTTTGTTCCGTTATTGTGCATTGGTTTACTAGGTGCAGGTCAATACACTGTCTATTGGTTAACTACTATTCTTATTTTAAATCGTATTTAACAAAGGGGATGAAACAATATGGTGGAGTGGGCTCAAAATGCAGGTGCATTATGGCAATATGTAGTGTTATTTCTTTTAGCTTTTGCCCCATGGATGGATGTATCAATCGTTATACCACTTGGTATCGCATGGGGGTTACAACCAATTGCAGTAGGAGTAACAGCATTTGCAGGAAATCTTATCTTGGTTCTATTACTCGGTTTTTTCTTTAAACAGTATGCCAAATGGCAAGCAGCAAGAAAACTAAAAAAAGGTATAACAAAACCTTCTAAAAAAGAAACCCGATCAAGAAAAATATGGGAACGATATGGTATTCCAGGTTTGGCTCTTCTAGCTCCAATTCTCGTAGGAACTGATATTGCAGCCGTATTAGCTTTAACATTTGGATCTAACCGGACACACGTCATAAGTTGGATGACGGTCAGCCTTGCAGTATGGACAGTCATTTTTACAGTTGCTGCGATGTATGGGCTTAGCTTTTTAAATATTATTTAGGATATCATGATGATTTTAGGTAATCTAAAATCGTTCACTATCTAAAAATTATGGAGTAATAGGAATCACCATATCATTTCGGGAAAATTGTACGTTTAGACACAATTTGGACACAAATTACCCGATTCCCTGTACGTTAAGAAAACAACTATTCATTAACGGTGCTCGGATTAAATGTGTAAATCGTATATTATCAAGACTTAATTCCTATTAAAAAATTAGAAGAAGTAAATGATTAAATTTTTAAAGAATATTGGAGCTTTAAATTAATAGACCTCTATAATTTAGTAGATCATTACAAAAAAAGAAATAATAAATTCCGATTATTTATTCGATTAATTTTATTTGTAATTATGGTAAGATTTAGATAAAACTTTAGAAGGTAGTGATTTTATGAATCCATGTAGAGTTGTCGTATTAACAAAAAAGGAAATAATAAAAGATAAAAACTTGATTTTCAATGATGTTAAAGAAGTGATTAAAGAGCTTAAAAATTCCCACATTGTTACCGCGACGATTATTAATACCATAAGACAATCTTCCAACATAAACAAACAGATTGTTCAAGAACAAAAAACTGTAGTAACAGATTTAAATCTACCAAGAAATGAATTTCCCATTGATGAATTAGAATATGAAGGTAAGATTTATCCTTTTTCAAAGACACGTCTTGCTGTTAGTGAAGAAAATTCAAATGATGCATTTATTACATATATATTTGACGGTGGAAAAGAAGAATTAGATTTAGATTCATTATTTGTGGAATTCAAAGAAATTCTTAAAAGAGATAAAGAGTTCTTAGAGATCAAAGAAAGAATTTGGCCTGAAGGCTTTACGAATGAATCGGATAAAAAGAATTTTGAGGAACGAAAAGTTAAATCATAAAAGGTAAATATAAATTTTAATCTAACTTTATCTTAAAGCTACATAAACAGCTAATAGGGGTCACCATGATAGTTTGTTTTGCCCTTGCATTATCTCACGGAGAACTTGTAGTAATTACTACAGGTTCTCTTTGTTTTTCTTAAAAAAACGAAAGTAAACTTTTAGCCATTAGTTTACATTAAATTTTAAAAGGGGTATCGTCACACATCCATCAACTTAAGGTATACCACTCCACCCTAATCGCCGAGTTTGATACCATTGAGAAAGCGTCTATATCTTAAGGATAAAGGGTTTGTCTTTGTTTATTATTATGGACAGTAATTTGGAGAAATAAACGTACTCGGTGATTAGGGGATAAGAAACTATTTAAAATATTTGATACTTCGGTAATTGAGTGAATAAAAAATACGTTATAATTCTTCCTGTAAGAAGGCATGGGGTGACCTGTTTTCTTAGGTTGATGGGAATGGGGTACTGCACTATAAATGAAGAAATTCATTGTTCTCCATAACGAAAATTTGATCTTTCTACAGTTATTCAAGATAAGCGGTTCTGGTACAAATATATGAAGAAGAACCTTTTATACTTTTATAATATATTTTATTCTCGAGAGTAATTTCTAGTTTTTTACATGGTATAATTTCGTATTAGGGAAGAAGGGGTATACAAAGGTTAGTTGATAAGTTAGAAGAATTGAAATTTCACTGGTATGTTCAGAACACTATAGAAAGGGTTTTTAAGAATGGGGCAATTTCAAAGTAATTTACAAACAGCAACACAAATCGCTACGCAAATGAGGAAAGCTTCGGATACAATCCAAAGTGCCTCAAATCGTTCAATCACGAAGGCGACGGGTACGACGCTAACGATTAATTCCAAAGCACAAGAAGCGAATCAACAAGCCTTAGATTTAACACAACAATTTTGGACCGCCTTTCAACGAGAGGTCGATAATATTCATTCGGTAGCCAAAGAGTTTGAGAGAATGGATCACGAGCTTCACAACACTTTTCGCTAATGTGACCACCTTCGTAAAGATAAAACGGTAGGAGGAAGAAGATGGATCGAGATATCGAAAACCAAAGCAAACAGTTAAATCAGAAGTTACGAAATGTATTTGAAAAACAGGACCGAAATCAATCCGCGATTCAAACTCAGGAACAAGCGGAAGCAGATTTTCACGAATGGAAAAATCGAAGTAATCGCTTATTTAACCGCATTTTAGAAACTTGGCAAAGCGATAGAGAATTATCTCATTTTTTTATGAATATCCGCCAGGAAGCACAACACATTGAGCGAAAACTTACGTTCGAATTGGAAAACAAAAAAGAAACATTGCTTAAGGAAAGACGAGACCTTAATAATTTAGAAGAAGACTTATCCTACCAGCAACAACAATTAGCAAGGGGGACTAATGCATGAGTTTAAATATGTATTTGGGAGAAGTACAGAACCAAACTCAAAGCATGAACGCTGTATGTACCGCTACCATTCAAGGTATGGAACAAGCTATTCAGTCGATTGATGCTTTTGCAATTGATACTGTTCTACAAGGACAAACATATAGCAGTGCAAAATCATTTTTTGTACAAACCTTTCGTCCTTTAGCACAAGGAATCATTTACTTATGTGAAGAACTAATCCGTCAGAATGATGCCTTTCCAAGTCAATTTCAATCACAAGTAGCTTCAACAGATGTCATCGAACAAGAAATACTAGAACAAATTCGAGGGATTGACCGAATGAAAGCAAGTATGGAAGCCATCAGTCAAACCATGCCAGTTCCGGGGATGGATGCTATGGCGAATCTTTTTACTGTCATGAGGCATAAACTTCAAGAAAAGTTAAATCACCTATATGAATTTAATCAAACATCCAGTAATAACTACAGCACGGCCCTTCAACTAGCATCTAGTATTGCTACTGGTCTTGCCGAAGTTCAAAGTGGAAAAGGATTTAGTCCTGCAAGTGGCACGTTTAGTACACAAGGATTGAATATGGAGTGGACAACTTCTATCCAAGCGATTACAGAAGAAAAAAAACATCATTCTGAAGAAACCAGTATTATAGAAGAATCGTTGTTCGATAAACTTAAAGATACTGTTGAAAATAACGTAGAAGCGATGGATCAGTTGTACGAAAAATTTATTCGCCAGATAGAAAATACTCCTATTATCGGGCAATATCATAACTACAAAAAAGGGCAAAATGAAGCGGTGTTAGATGAACTTAAAGGAATATTAAACACAATTTTACATCCAATAGATAGTGTTGAGGGCGCTGTGTATGCTCTTTCTCACATCGACGAGACATTTGCTGCTGTAGAACAAGCTATTTCTGATTCGTGGGATCAAGATGTTGTAAATGGAGATTGGAATAGCAGAGCTAAATGGGTTGGAAATGTAGAGATGCAAGTTAAATTAGCAATTGCCGAATTATTTGTAGGAACAAAAGGTGCAGATAAAATTTCAACATTAGGTAAAGTATCAAAGTCAGGCAAAACCTCAAAACTTAGTGAAAGTGTAAACTTTATACAAGGTACTAAAAACGTAATAACTTTAGATAAGTATAAGCAAAGCGTTGACATGTTGAATAATATTCTAATGCCCAAAAATCAATTTGCTCTTGCCGATACCAATGCACTTAATCTAAGATCTTTTGATTACACTACTTTTAATAAAGCCAAAGATACTTTTTCACTTGCTGAAAACATAGATAGATCCAATCAATATAGTCCACGTGTATTTGATGGTGATTTAAAGAAACACGAAGATAAAGGCGGACATTTAATAGAAAAACATGTTGCAATACCTGATGAGGCATTGGCTCAACGATTAATAGATGATCAGAAAATCACTGGGTCTTCATCTTTTAATGATTTAGAAAAAGCCCAAAAAGTTGCTGATGCAGTATTAACTAATCCTCAAAATATACGTAAAATAGAAAGGTGGCTAGCTGATCCCTACAGCCCACCAACTTTAGCGTTGAGGTATAGAGGTGATGAAATTATTGGTCGATCTATATTAAGAACATCTGAAGATGTTTTAGAGGTAACGAACGCTAAAATTGTCTTAAAAAAAGATGGAGAAGGAAGTTATATTAGAACAGGATTCCCCATAAGATAGAAATTTAGGAGGCTATTTATGAATGATAAAGATTATATTTATGAAGAATTAAGTGATTTTTTAGATGGAACATTCCATCAAGATATGGGAACACCAGAAAAAGCCTTACACGAATTTATAGAAGAAGCCCACAAGGTTTGTATAGAAAATACTATAAATTACATAACTGCATTTTTAAACAGTGATCTATCCACGGAAAAAAAAGAAGAATTCATTGAATATTATACAGACATTTATTTTCCTGCTTTAAAACTGGCTCCCCTAGAATGGCTTGAACAAACAAGTGAAACGTTAAAACAAGCATTAAAAAATACTTAGTAAAAATCGACCGCCCATAGTAGGCGGTCTTTTCTTCGTCTTAATTTACATTCACATACGCATGGCTAACTGTAATATGGAACGTACTTCCCTTCCAGTTTTGTACTTTATATTTTATATATTGAGGCGAACCGTTAATGTCAACTTGGGCGTCGATAGTAAATCCAGGGCCTACGTCAACAATGCCAGCTATACTAGGGGGACCTCTTAACGTACAGGTAATTGATTAAATGTGTCTAAACGTACAATTTTCTTTTCTGATATGGTGCCCCCATGAGGGATTAATGATTATTGAGTCTAAAATACAATACCTCTTTAAAGGGGAATGTATTTCTTGAGGTATAAATAATAAAGTTACAAGTGAGTTTTGGGAACAGAATATAATTAAATTTGGTTACATCCCAGCTAACTAAACCAGTACAACACTTCACCATATACCCAAACATATTTTTTATTTAAGAGATTGAAGAGCATGCGGCTGAAAACAAATGATTGTGAGAGTATCAAAATGTCCAAGTTTTATAGATTTCTTGTACTAGAACCACAAAAAGGTCCAATGCTAAGAGCATCGGACCCAAGGTTGCTTTTTCATCGGATATCTTCCAACTTCTTAATAATCATATTTGGTGTTGCCCACTCATCGCGATCGAAATCAGAAATAGATACTTCAATATTTAGACGTTCTTGGAATTCTACTAGTAAAGATACTGTACCAAAAGAATCAAGGATACCTTCTTCAAATAGTTGAACATCAGGATTTTCTTTTACAATATCATTTTCACATACTTCTTCTAAAATATCTAATACTTGATTTTTGAATTCTGTCATTAAAAAATCTCCTTTATATCCGAAATGTACTATTAGTAACTTCTTAGTTACAAGAATAGAAATTACTTATTAAAAATAATGATTTAGGTGACCAGAGAAAATTAGGAAACCGAAACATACGAAATGGAATGTAATCACAATTGCAAGGACATGCATGAACGTATTGTTGGGCCAAAATTTATGCTTCTTGTTTTTTCGTTCGAAAATATCAAATAAAATAAACAGAGCAATATGATATAGAGCATAAATAATATATTGAGCAATATCATGACCAGTAATGTGCCAAATTCCCATGACCAAAAAGTTTAAAAAGACGCCAATATATGAAATCATATAGCGATTTTTAATGAGCTTTTTCTTTGTTGCAAAAAAGACAAAGCGCATGTAAATAAAATCACGGAGCCAAAATGATAAGCTCATGTGCCAACGATTCCAGAAGTCTTTAATATTCCGACTGATAAACGGTTTATTAAAGTTTTCTGGTGTTTTAATACCCATCATATAACTGACACCAATTACGAATGAGCTATAACCTGCGAAGTCAAAGAATAGATATAAACTATAGCTATACATGTAAATCATATTTGATAAAATGGTGTTTTGGTGAGCTAATGTTGCATCCATAATATTTTCTTTTATTAGGTAAGCAAGTATAAATTTATACAGAAAACCTTGAAAAATACGGTTAATACCCATGTATAGTAGATTTTGATATTCTTCAGCACTTGGTGGTTTTTGAATATCTTTTTGGAACCTGCGATACCGATCGATAGGTCCGGTTGAAATAGCAGGGAAGAACAAAATGAATTCCCAGAAATTAAAAAATGAGCATTCTTTAATTAAGCCATCACGAATTTCAAATACCATTTGTACCGCCCTGAATGTTACATAAGATATACCAGTAAAAACAATGAATTTTAATTCAGGTACAAATGGTGCAATTTTTGCCAAAATCAGTGGCAAAATCGACAAAATAACAGCCATGTAAAACATGAACGTATTATTATTTTGTTTTCTTAGTAGTAAATAGCCTTTAATAAGGACATATTGCCAAATAATAAATACTGCTAACAGCATTGCTTGATTTGGTTTATCCGAGAAGATAATAGCAAGCATAATTAGCGTTAGGACAGCATTATATTTGCGCAACATTTTACCTCTTAATCCAGCTACGATAGTAGGTATCAATAAAATACCAACTATAGCGAAAAAATAAAATGATCCATATGCGGTCATGCTGTAGCCTCACTTTATAATGTTTTGCAATCCTTTATTCCATATGGTGTTATGAATAATGGATTGGCACATGAATTTTCTTAAAATTATATAGCTTAGTAATCGCTCATTGCGTTTTTGGGGTTGCAGATGCTAATAAATACTTTTTCTATAATCGCATATGCCGGAGCAATTTGTTCCTCTGAAGCCCCATGCATAACTTGTAACGCTAATCCATTAATCGAAGCCAATAAAGCCCTTGAAAATGCTTCTAAATCTGTGATTTCTACATTGGAAGTTTGAGCATATTCTTGAATTAGATCTATCAATTGGTTCTGTAGAACCCGAATTTCTTCCATAATTTTCGGTGACCATGATGCTGCTGCCAATAAACTAAAATACACTTTTCTCCATTCAGAACTTTTGAATTGGTGATGTACTACAAATATAAGTTTTTTTAATTTCTCTGAAAAATCTTGTATATCTGAGAGTTCCTTCTGAATTTCTTTAATTTGTTTTTGCATGACATAAGAGGTAGCGTTAACTAATAACCCCTCCTTTGTTGGAAAATAATAATGAATTAAACTTAAAGTAATTCCCGCTTTTGTAGCAATATCTCGTAATGTAATAGCGGTTGTACCTTTTTCAGCTAAGCATTCAAACGTAGCCATTAGTATTTGATCCCGAGTAGCTGTTTTTTTAGAATTAGACATTGTATTTCACCTTCTTATTTTTTTGTTTGGTCAACCGACCAATAAATATAAAATTATACTACCCCATTAGAGCATTTTTTACAATACTGAGTACCACTCCCATGTCCACCAAGCTAAGGTTTTGAAGTACACCCTAAATGAAAATTCTCTTTCTCTACAGTTAGTTTTTTGAGAATTCAGCTCATTTTTTCTTTTTGGGGGTGTTTATTTTTCTAAAGTTGATGGATATGGTGAGACCTCATAGATAAAGATAAGAGATAGCATATATTCTTGTAGTTGTATTTGGCTTATAAAAATTTTCATTTAAATAAACGATGGCATAAAAGCGTCCAAATAGGATGCTTTTTTCTTTGTTGTGTAAAAAATATACAATAAGTATAGGTTTGGACATAGTTATATTGATTGTGTAATTGATTATGAATGTTCAAATAAATATTTGGCTAGATATTTATAAAAGATTTCAATATGGAGGCAGTACGCCATCGCCATGTGAAGCGCCGGTCTGCTAGATCCTCTAGATTTCAAACACTTTTCCATGCTTTACGTACGATAAGAGGAATCGAAACCATTCATACCCTATACAAACAAAGGCGGAGTCTTCAAATAGATTCCGCCTTTTCAGCCTAAAATGAACTAAAACAATTACTAACCACGGCCTAAATGGTTTGCCGGATTTATATACATAAAATAAAAGTAATAGATGTATGAAAGAATTTTTATACTTACGAAAGACTTTTGTAACACTTTTGAGAGAGAAATGAAAGAGGTATTAGATATGATGAAGTTGTTCTTAATAGTAGGTGTTCTAACTCACCTGAAAATCAAGGAGGAAAAATAACAATGAAGAAATTGAAGCCAGCACTTAGTGTATTAGGTAGTGTATCGATGGCACTGACTTTAGCATCCCCTGCTTTAGCAGATATAAAACAGCCGAATGCAGGAAGCACAATTGAAATGTTTAAAGAGGATGCAAATGCAAAAGAAGGAAAAGATCTTATCTATGGAATTGATGGAAAAAAGGGAAAGATGTCTACTGAAAAAATTGAAATACAAAATGACGATTGGGATCAAGATGGTATTTCTAACGACTTAGAAATAAAAGGCTATAAAATTGAGTTCAATCGACAAACCGGGAAAAATGAAGCACAGGCATGGGATCCAGAGCGAGACAAAGATAAATTAAAATTTATTACAAATCCTATGAGCGCGAATTCGGATGGAGATCCTTTTACAGATGCATATGAAGTTCAGTATTATGGCAGTAACTCTGATACTGAATTTAATCCAATGGTCGCAAATATACCGAATTTGCAAGTTGGTATAAAACGTATTGGGGTTACTCCTCTTGCGGCTATTACGGATTCAAACGGTGGGTCCATTGATAAAGGTTGGGAAAAAAGTGTATCGACACAACATTCGTTTGGTGTAGGAGCAGGTGTAGAAGGTGGTGTCGAAGGTTCCGCAGCCGGTCCTGTTCCTTCTGGGAAGGCCTCATTAAATGTAAGCTATGGATACTCGAAAACATCAACAGATACCGAAAGATATTCTTCTAATATAGATTGGTCTACCGCAAAAACTGTCGATTCAGCAAAAGCAGCAAAAGTGAGCTTACAGTTAGAATATAAAAATACAGGGACGGCATCTGCTCAAAATGTTTCTCCTCATTTTAACATTCGTTTAGGAGACAAGATTATCAGTACAGTAAAGGCAACACAAGATCGTTATAAAGCAAATCAGTTAAGTACAGAAAAAGGTGGAAGAAATACAACAGAAGTATTGATAGATAGTGTAGATAATCAAGCAGATGTAAATATTTACTTATCGTTAGATGAATTGAAAGCTGTTGAACAAGGTGCAATTCTTTCTGTTGAAGTACTACCTACGAGTACAATGGAATTGTATATTGAGAAAGATGGAGAATTTATGAATTTAGGAGATTCAGGAAAATTTGAATCTCGTGTAAATGCTTCGACTACAATACTAGAGACTGATATCGGGAACAAACCGAAGTTTAGAATGTATGCACCAGAAGGTGTTGGTAGTGATACAAATTTAACGTTTAATGAGGTTCTGAAGCATGTTAAAGTAGATTCTAAAAAGATAAATGAATTTATAGATAATAGCAGAGGAGATCAAGTTATCATTGCGAAAGAAAATCTAGAAAATGCTAAAAAATCTTATGTTTCGAAAGGCGCAAAAGTCGGTGTTTTCACAAAAATTCAGCAACCGGAATTGTCATATAGTGCTTATGATCCATTTACGAAAAAGTTTTATGCAGCAGTCGTACCTGGCTTATTCGGAGCGAGTAATGAAATCTCTGTTTCTTTTGAAAATAAAAATTCTAAACAAACACAACAAGTAACATTAGTGAGAAAAGGAAACGTATATGAGTCTAAAGAAGCTGTAAGCTTGAATGATTTCAATCCATCACAAAAAGTTACATTTGAAATCAATGATGCACAAAAGAAACTTCCGACACAAAAAATCTCTACAGTTGTTACGTATAATAAAGAATATGAAAATTATTTGACCCATCGATTCAGCGACGAACTTATTGTAGAAGGAACTCCTTATACTCTGCAGCTTAGTGGAAATCCTGTGCTCAGTTATAAAGGAAATGATAAGTGGCAATACCTTGCGTCTGGTGGGAATTACACTCAACCAGTTAATGTAATTATTGAAAGAAAAGGGCAGCCTAAACCTGGACAACCAATCAAAGCAGGTGAAGAGTTACACATTAAAGTTCAAAATAGTGCTTATTCAGGCTATGAATATTTAAAACTTCAAGATAAGTATATCCATTTTGACCAAAAACAAAATGCAAGTACTTTTAAATTTAATCATGCACATAGCCCTGGCTACCTTGATTACCAGAGAGAATGGCACCTACAATCTGATGGTAACAAGTTAGGGTTTTCTACTTATGACGCTGGTTATATCTCATATGGTAATGATAGACAGACATATGGTGGTAGGTTTGAAGATAAATGGAGTCTCGTCAAAGCTAAGTAAAAAGGAACGATTTTGTTGCAAAGTTTAAAAAAACATCGGTAATGGACTGAACCCAAAAAGTTAGAAACAAGAATGTAGGCTGCTAATAGGGAATGAGTTCGATATTGAACTCATTCCTTTTAATGTATCCTTCATTTGTTTGTACTTGAAATCATGTATGTAAAAAACCATAGCTAAAGCAGTGGTTTTTTACTATAAAGATCTTGGAAAATAGATACACAATAAAATCGATCCTGACAAGATAAATAAGTAATCTCTGTAATAAAAAATCTGATTTGAATTTTCGATTTATATGATTGGGATACTACTATTTTAAGTGTTTATCTAGTCATATAAGTAATTAAATACTAAAATTATCATCTAGATTATATTGGCACTTTTAATCGTTTTTAGTGACCATAAGACCAAAGTGTAGGATTCTGATTTAGATCTAGGATTAGTCGTTACATCTTTATATCTGAATTTTATATCTGTAATAGATGAAAGCAGATAAGAGCACCTTTTGTATTATTGGTAAAAAGAAGAGAGGATTACAGATGAAAAGAAGAGTTTTAATCGTAGAAGATGAAGAAAATATTCGAGAAGTATGCAAACGGTATTTAGAAAGAGAAGAATATGAAGTATATACCGCTGTAAATGGCACAGAAGGTTGGGATTTATTTCTTACTCATCAACCAGATTTAATTATTTTAGATTTAATGATGCCGAAAAAAGATGGATGGGAATTATGCGAGGAAATTCGTCAACAATCAAATGTACCAATTATTATGTTAACTGCTAAGGGAGAGGAAAGGGATCGAATTTTAGGCTTAACAATGGGAGCAGATGATTATGTAACAAAGCCGTTTTCCCCTCGTGAATTAGTATTAAGGGTTCAAATTATACTAAGAAGAGGCAGCCAGGTACCGATACAAGCAAAAGAATCCCTAACGGAAGTGATAGAATTTCCAGATTTAAAAATTTATCCAAAGACGAGATGTGTATTGGTTTGTGAAAATAAAGTGGAATTAACAGCGAAAGAGTTTGAGGTACTTTATCTCATGGCAAAGCATCCAAAACAAGTTTTTTCTCGTTCGCAACTTCTTGAACTCATTTGGGATACTGAACATGAAGTGGCTACAAACATAGTAACTGTTTTAGTCAGTCGTTTACGTGACAAACTGGAGAAGCATACGATAAAGAGTCGTTGGATTCACACGGTTTGGGGGATAGGATATCGTTTTGAGCCAAATGGAGGAAGTGAAACATGAGATTACGTATTCAATTATTACTGATGAATGTATTAAGTACGAGTATCATGGTACTTGCTATATGGTATAGTGAGACGAAAATGTTACTTGAACCAGAACAAACAAAGCTATTAACAATAATTGCGGTTGTGGCATTTATAATTTCTACGTTTATTTACTGGTTAATGACACGCCCTATCATGAGATCTATCAAAAATTTAATGGCATTAACGAAACAATTTAGTGATAGACAATTTGAAACAATGTATATAATTGGAAAAGAACCACAGGAGTTTAAAGAATTAGCAACAGCCTTTCAACAGATGGCGAAAAAATTAGAAGAAGGGTTTACTAGGTTAGAAGAAGGAGAAAATGCACGTAAGGAGCTGATCACGAATATTTCACATGACTTACGAACGCCTATGGCTAGCATACAATTGATGATAGAAGCGTTACAAGATAACCTGATCGAAGATCCTGAAATGAGAAAGCAATACTTAGCGACGATCTTAAAAGAAATAGAAAGATTAAGTGGATTAATCAATGACTTATTTGAACTTTCAAAGTTAGAGTTTGAACAAGTAGATTTTTATCCAAGTTTCACACATATAGATAAAGTTCTATTAGATGTATTAGAGTCACATTCTGTCTTATTAGAAGACAAACAGATTGATTTACAATTGCAGGTTCCTGATAGATTACCCCGACTATTAATTATGCCGTGTAAAATAGCAAGGGTCATAGGTAATTTGTTAGATAATGCTATTCGATATTCCCCTGTCTCTGGAACAATTGAGTTGATTGTAGAGGAAAATAAGCAAAATCAACAAGTCCAGTTCATTTTGCGTGATGAAGGAGAAGGAATTTCTCCAAATGACCAATTACGCGTATTTGAACGCTTTTTTAGGACAGATCAATCAAGAAGTTCACAATCTGGAGGATCTGGTCTTGGACTAGCCATTGCAAAATCATTGATTGAAAGGCACAAAGGAGAAATTGGTGTGAGAGATCGCGCAGATGGAAAACAGGGCAGTGAATTTTGGTTTATTCTTCCCATCACATCAGAAAAAAATAAGAACGTTGAAAGACTTTTGTAATATTTATGAAAGAAAAATGAAAGACCTCCTTGTTAACATACTATTAAACAGTATATTAACGGAGGTCTTTTACTTTATGAAAAGAAAATATATATGGTTTACAGGTGGATTTATAATTGTCGTGGGAATCTTATGGTCCTTGTTCCGACCGGAGAAATTATTCATTGATAAGCAAGTGAATGAAGCATTACCACAGACAGAAATGCAACCAATGAAAACAAAACAAGTTCAAGATCAAGTTATAAGTACAGGTCAGTTTCAAAACGGTGTCCATGAAACAACTGGAACAGCAACAATCTATCAATTAGCGGATGGAAAACGTGTTTTACGACTTTCTAATTTTTCAACATCTAACGGGCCAGATGTGCGAGTAGTATTAGTTCCTACAGATCGTTTGAAAAATAATGAAGATGTGAAAAACCACCAGTATATTGAATTAGGAAAGTTAAAGGGAAACAAAGGCGACCAAAACTATGAAATTCCTGAAGGGATAGATGTAAGTACATATGGCTCGGTTTCTGTTTGGTGTAAGAGATTTAATGAAAACTTTGGTGTTGCTTATTTTAAAAAGTAAGCAAGAACATAAAAGTGTGATTTGTGTAACATAAGTATCATTCTATAGAACAAGAAAATGATTAAATACAAAACGACTGCAACCAATGGTGATAGCAATTCATATTTCTTGTCTCTTATTTGGGGTTACCATATCAAAAAAAATTGTACGTTTAGACACATTTTAGACACAAATCAACCTATTCTCTTTACGTTAAGGAAAAGATGGTATACGGCAACGATTTTTTACTTTTGGAGCCACTGAAGATAAGTGTACTTTATAATCCCATTTTTATAATTTTTTCGTATTCGGTATAGTCAAAAAAGAAGAATTTGTTGCCGTATGCCTAAAAAACACCTCTAAAATACATTAAAAATTAAATAATCAAGCTCACCCTTATAAACTTGAGAATTCAATGTTTCATAGATATGGGATTCAGCCGATAGGGGTGGGTTATTGCCGTTTACTTATAGCACCAACTTAACAAACAATTCATATCTATTCGATTTAGCGCACCTTAATAATCTAATAGGCGTCCATTATCATGCCATTGACCGTACATTTTATTTCTTTTAGTGTTTGTTATAAATTTGTCTAATCTACTCTTAAATAATTCTGGCTGATTTTTATTGCTTTGTATCGTGTCAATCCGAATTCTTTTATAAAGAGCTGGAAATTCCAAAAAGTTTCCATATACTTGCCCGTCCTCTTTTAGCCGTTCCTCTATAACCCTATCTATTTTAATAGAATCGTAATCCATATCAGGAAGTACCCTTCTTCCCTCGTCTCTCATTAACTCCAACTTTTCGAGGCGGCGGACACGTTCTTTATTCAATTCAGTCCATGAACTTTTTTTGCTTCTAGGAGACAGTCTCTGCGCCAGTTGGGTTTCAGATATTTTCTTTTTGACTCCATCAATCCATCCAAAGCACAAAGATTCTTCGACCGCGTCCAAATATAGCAACGTATCTGGGGTTGGTTTCATACTAACTACTACCCAACAAAATTTTTCAGTTGTACAATTTTCTTGTAGCCAAACCCTTAAATCGTCTCTCGAATTTATTGGAATTAGATTTTCAATTTCCATAGATAAAACAATCTCCTTTCTAAGTATGGAAAGTAATTATATTCATTATACAACCTTTGATTCTAGTCAATATTGAAGTTATAAGCAAGAGAGTGTAATGATACATATATTCATTTTACAAGCAGTAAAAAGGTCGATTTCTCTGTTCTCAGAAATATCGACCTTTTTAGACTGAATTGATTAAATTCAAAGCAACGTTCAGTGCCTTAACCAAGACTTTAAAACGATTTTTCATACGTTCCTGCTGAGGATTTAGATACTGATGATGTCATTTCATCATATCGAAGTTCTCCTGTCCGTTGTACAGAAAACGGGATTGGATATCATCGACATACTCTCTCGACGTCAGAGATTAAATTGATTTCGTAGATTCCTGATACCAATAAAGTGAATAATCGTTCATGGTAGATGCGTGGCCCAACTGACGCAACATTGTAGAAACATTGCCTCTGTGATAGGTCCCGTGATTGACCACATGCAGTACAATTTCCGACAACCGTGTTTGGCGGATGCTGGCAAATGGATTGTCAAGCAGAATGGTTTGCTCCAAATCGGTCTGGCTTCGGAACCATTCCCTGTATTGTTCCTCTAACTCGGCAAAGTTATGAGAGTATTCATCTACAGAAGACAGAATACTCTCATTCAAGGGTATGCATGCATGCAGCGCCTCTTGCATTCCAGTGCCTGTTAAAACCAGATACCACATCTTATCAACCGCATAGATATGACTAAGGGCATGGGCGATGGTGGGAAACGAGCTGTTCACTTCTTGACTCAGCATAGCGGACGGGAGTTCCTTGATTCTCCCAAGAATCGTTTGGTTCGCCCATGTGTGGTAGTTATACATTTCTATTGGATGATTCATAATTCGTATCGTCTCCTTTTGACTTTTCATAGATTTGATTTTGTTTCTATAGTTATAATAAAAAAAGATAAGATCGGGAACACAATCTTATCTTTAGCACAAGGAGTAAACAAAAGGAATAACCATCATATTTTTATAATACTCCAATTTTTATTAATTTTGAATATTGGAACCGTAATTACTAAATATATCTATATTGAGAAATTCATTACAAAATTAGTTATAAATGATTCAAAACTCCAATGTAAACTTTTATTTTTTGAAGGGTATGAGAAATAGTTTAGAAAAAACTGAAAATTAAAATATTTAAATGTATAATAATGTATAGAAGATATTGAAGAAATAAAAGAGAAGAGGGAATATTGTATGACTAGTTTAAAAAATGTTCTTGAGCTTGATTTTGCATATCTTGAAACCTTTACTAGCCGAATAGAGAAATCATGGGGTTCTATATTTTGTAATGAAAGTAATCCGTATTATTATGATGCGAATCATGCACATGTAAGTGTAGTAAGCTTAGATCCACAAATAATAGTAGATGAAGTAGTCCATTTCTATAAGACTAAAAATATAGTACCTAGATTTTATATATACAACTTAGATATGCAAGAAAAACTGATTTCTGAATTACAAATAAAGAATTTTGGATTTGAAGAATTAATAAATCCAGTCCAATTATGGAATAAGAAATTAACTAAAAAAGATAAAAATGAAAAAGTTACTATTGAAAAGGTGACTGAATTAAACTTTGAAGAAGCTTTAGATATTGAATGTAATATAAAAGAGTTTGGAGGAGGCGAAGTTAGAAAAAAAGCTTTTCAAGGGGAATTCCAACATCCAGCATTCACTCACTATTTACTTAGATACAATGGAGTAGCATGTTCCATCGCTTGTATTTTTGAACATGAAAAACAGGCCCGAATGGAAAGTGTAGCTACAATTGAAAAGTTTAGAGGTAAAGGGTTAATAGGTGAACTTATTCATTTTATTCAAAGTGAAGTAATGAATAGAGGACTAGATAATCTTTGGGTGATTCCAATTAACGAAAAAGTAGAAAAAGTGTATGAAAAGTATGGATTTGAAACAGTAGAAAAAATTAAAACAGGACATGCATTTTTAGAAGGAAAAAGTATTAAAGAAATTCACGAGGGATAGAAAAAATCAACTCATTTTGTTAAAGAAAAATATTAAGTTAACAAGTGTATTGAAAGAAAAAAGACGACTTTACATTAGTCGCCTTTTTTCTAAAGAATTATATTAAACCAATCAAGTTATTAAGCATTTATTTTATTTAAAATTGAAACTTTATTAGTAGTAAATAATACATAATCTTCCTTTTTAGTTTTAATTAAGATGCGATCAGTTGTAGCATAAGGTGTCCCAATTCGAATTGCATCATTTTTTTCAACGCCAGCATAAGTATCATCTTCAGTAACTTCAATAATTTCATTTAGTGGAATATTAACTTTTGCCAATTGCCATTTAATAATTAATTCCTCTGTTGTTTTTATAACATCAATACCCAACATATTATCAAGACCTTTCCATTCTATTTTCTAAATATAATTATAAATCAAATAATTGCATTTGTAATTAAGTATGTTTATTGAACATTTATGTTTGTTAATGATATGAATTAAAAATTTTTTATCTATTTCCCAATGTAAACTTTTAGCCAGTAGTTTACTTTCATAATATTGATTTTGATACGTGTTTGGTAAAGAAAAACACAATGAATTGCAAATAAAAACTATACAGAAATCTAGTTCCGTATAGTAAAGTGCATATGATAAATCCCTCTTTGCTATCTCCCAAAAAAGAATCTTGGCTGCAGACTCTATAAACTGTATTTTCAGAAACATTGCAAGCGTGTAAGAAAAATGAAAGGTAATTCAATATGAGAATAACAATCTTAATACTACAATGAAAACAGAAACATTCATAAAAATTCTGAGGTACGATATCAAGTTATTTTAGTGCTTAAAACATTCGATTAAGAATTACAGGCTAAATAAGGAAATACGAAACTAGACCATCAATTAATAGAAAATTATTCGTATTTTAAAAAAAGGAAAAATGTCGGCAGGCATCATCTATCAGCGCTCATACTTAGTTTGTATATTTGGAGGGGATTTCTCATATGAAAATAGTAAAAGTAAAAGATCTTAGTAAAGAATACACAGGAAAGGTTTCACATACAGCACTTTCAAATATTAATTTAACAATTACAGAAGGAGAATTTGTTGGGATTATGGGTCCTTCTGGTAGTGGGAAAACAACGTTATTGAATATGATTTCTACTATTGACTCGCCAACATCAGGCAGTGTATTCATTAATAGTAAAAATCCTTATCAACTATCACCCAATGATTTGGCCGTATTTCGCAGACAGGAATTAGGGTTCGTCTTTCAATCCTTTAACCTGTTGCATACATTAACAGTAAAAGAGAATATGGTTCTTCCGCTCGTATTAGATGGCATGAATGTGAAAAGAATAAATAAACGAGTAGAATCTATTTCAAAAAAATTAGGAATCAGTGAAATTTTAAATAAACGAACATATGAAATATCAGGAGGACAAGCACAGCGAACAGCGATTGCCCGTGCACTCATTCATTATCCTAAATTGGTTCTTGCCGATGAGCCAACAGGAAACTTAGATTCTAAGGCTTCCCAAGATGTAATGGAGATATTAACACAATTAAATAAAGAGGAAAAGGCAACAATGATGTTAGTAACGCACGATCCAGTTGCTGCAAGTTACTGTGACCGCGTTATTTTTATTAAAGATGGACAGTTATATAATGAAATTTTCTACAATGACAATCGTTCGTTATTTTATCAAAATATTATGGACATTCTTTCTATGTTAGGAGGGAACAAAAATGAATTTTCGACAGCTCGCATTTAATAATGTTATACGGAATAAACGAATATATCTTGGCCATTTTTTTAGTAGTACATTTGCGGTAATGATTTTCTTTACTTATGGGCTACTTGTCTTTCATCCGAATCTACAAGGGGAACTGACTCATGCAAGTACCATAATGAATACATTTGGGAAAATAGGATTTCAACTATCGTATTACTTAATCTTTGTTTTCTCTTTTCTATTTATTTTCTATTCTGTTAGCGCATTTTTAAAAAATAGAAAAAAAGAGTTTGGATTATTAATGTTACATGGAATGTCTCATAAACAGCTTCATCGATTAATTTTTTTCGAAAATATGTTGATTGGAATCCCGTCTATACTAGCAGGCATTGGACTTGGGATGGTTTTTTCTAAATTATTTTTACTAGTTAGTGGGTCTTTATTAGGAGTAGAGCATACGTTATCATTTTACTTCCCATTAAAGTCTATGGGAGTAACAGCTCTTTCCTTTTTTGTTTTATTCCTACTCATTTCATTATTTACATCAAAAATGTTGAATATGAATGAGCTTGTAGAACTCATAAAATCAGAGGAAAAACCAAAACCTGAGCCGAAAGCGTCCGTTTGGATATCCTTGTTAGCAATGATCTTAATTGGAGCAGGTTACTCCGCTGTCCACTACTGTATCGTCGCGGTGCATTACGTGAGTAGTTTGAATCAATTATTCCTACTCGTAGGTGTAGGTGTCTTATTAATTGTATTTGGAACCTATTTTTTCTTTACTCAATTGTGTGTATATGTGATATACACTTTAAAAAATAGAGAAACTACATTCTTTAAAAGAACCAATCTCCTTGTTATTTCAGAATTAGCGTTCCGAATGAAAGATAATGCGAGAACGTTCTTTATCGTTACAATTATATCAGCTGTATCATTTACAGCAATTGGAGTTTGTACGGCAATCGCAAATCCTGAATTGGCAAAAAGTGCGACCCCATATGCATTTACCTATCGATCGGATAAGGGAAATACACAAGAAAAATCCCATATTGAAGAGATAAAGAAACAATTAAAAGAATCTGGATTTTATTATAAACTTGTAGCAACAAAATTTAAAAGGGCACAAAACGGGTTGATGTTAATTAATATTTCTACGTATAATGAATACGCTAAAAAATTAGGGTATGAAATAGAAAAATTAACAAATGAAAATGAAAGTATCGCAATACTACCAAAGAAAAACCAAACAAGTGCAGAGGATAGAAAAACATTTGAATTAAAAGAAGTAGAAGTACCAATTTCTGTTCAAAAAACAATTTATATCCCAGAATTCGCCGAGATTGACAACCCTTTTATTGTCTCTGATGCTGTTTACAGTAAAGTTCTAAGTGTACAACAAGAAGGCGTACTCCGAGATTATACCATATATGGTTTTATCATAAAAAATTGGCCTGAAACAAGTGCAATTTCTACAAAACTTATGAAGTTCATTGGTACGAGTCAAGAGGATTATTATGCCTTTTCTTCTTTGTATTCAAAATGGCTTGAACTGAAACAACAAAATGGATTACTTTCTATTTCAAGTGTATTGGTGGGGATTGTATTTTTCGTATTTACACTAAGCTTTCTATATTTCCGTCTATTTACTGATTTAGAACGTGATAAAGAGCAATATCAGATGCTTTCAAAATTAGGTTTAAGACAAAAAGAGTTAAAGCAAATTGTGACAAGACAAATGATAATTCTATTTTTCTTGCCGATTGTAGCGGCTATGGTTCACAGCAGTTTTGCATTTATAACTTTTCACCAATTAGGACAAACAGTAAGTAGGGAACTGTCCGTTATTCAAAGCTCAATTGTTGTATTAGTAAGCTTTATTTGTATGCAAATTATTTACTTCCTTATTATTAGAAATCACTATATAAAACGCATATGTACAAAAATATATTCATAAAAAAGAGAAACAAAAAATTGAAGGTGCATACTCAATCACTAATTATGCTTGGATATGCACCTTGAAAGTAAGTTTGATCTAAATGCAGTTGGAAATCAGGGCACATCCCTTGGACTGTTTCTACTCCATCGAGGTGGAGTAGCACCCAGAGATTTAACGAACGAAGATTTGAAAAATGCAGAAACCTATACTCGAATTGCAATAACTAATATGACACGTGCATATAACCGTGGTTTACAGAAAAGTTTAAAAGGACCAGACCTATTAAAGCATGTTATTAATACCTCAGGTTGGCCTGGTAATAAGAGTGTTCAATGGACAGAGAAACAGACAAACTATAACAAGGGTTTAGAAAAGAGTTTTATAATGCTTTCTAAACGACAATACAATGTTCTAGAATGAAATTTTTAACGATTATTATTATATAATTCATGCTTAAAGACGAAAATTCTCTTCAAAAGATGCACAGATTGACTTTGTACTGCTTATATCAGGAATTTAAAGAAGCATAAGCACAATATGTACAATTCAGTGGTCTATATTAACAGCAAAATAACTTTTAAAATAAGTAAATATGTTTATGTGTGTCAATAAATTAGAATAAAACCTTAATAAAACCTTAAAAAAAACTTTAGATAAAATTTCTTTTATCTTTCTATATTTATTCTATAATTTATGTATAAATATGAAAAAGCTCTTTAAAAGATACACAATTTTTTGTAGCGTTTATATCGGGAGTTTAACGAAAAATAAACACAATATATTTACTTTGCTTACCACACTAGTATAGTCATCTATATTAATAATAAAAACTACAATTTACAAGGAGAATACTTTATGAGTAAGAGAATAAACGAATTAGACTCAATACGAGGACTAGCGGCTATCACAGTGGTATTTGGACACTTTTGTTTAATGCTACCATCGTTGCCTAATTCTATTAAATTTTCCCCGCTTAGGTTTTTATGGGCTGGTGGGGAAGCTGTAATCGTTTTTTATGTACTCAGTGGTTTTGTGCTATCTATGGCACTCTATCATTCAAAAACAAATTATTGGGGATATTTAATTAAGCGATTTGTACGAATCTATATCCCTTATTATTTTTGGATATTCATCACTTTTGCTTTATTTATTTTGTTTTCACCATATGAAGTTACGGGACTACGAGATTGGTTCTATGATAAGTGGCAAGGGCCAATAACAAAATTAGATATGATGAATCACTTTGTACTTCTTAATAACTTTTTTACGGATAATTATAATCCGGTTATCTGGTCATTAGCTCAAGAAATGCGTATATCTATCGTATTTCCCTTGTTATTCCTTCTGTTTTATAAACAGAGTTGGAAGAAAACGATACTGTTTGCTATGAGCTTTTCTTTAATTGGTATTTTCCTTAATATGTTGCATATTGGGAAAGCTGAGGGGTTTTATAATGGTTATGCCGATACACTGCATTTCACATCTATGTTTATGGTTGGAATGCTACTTTTTAAACATCAGGAAGAACTTACTCAATTATATAGAAGTATGAAAAACTTAAACAGAAAACTTCTTATCGCATTAGGGGTCTTTCTATATCTATATTCCATTATGATTTATGGGCTTTCTAGTAATGATACTACTTTCTTATTAAAAGATTGGGGTGTGGTCATTGGTGTTAGTATAATAATCATTATGGCAATGAATAACCTAAAGGTAAAAGCTATTTTAAATAAGGGTGTATTTGTATACTTAGGGGAAATTTCATATAGTATCTATTTATGTCATTTTCCAATCACGATGGTACTCTTTAAACTTTTGTATGCAAAGATACCCACCCTTTTTCTTCTTATCTTATGTATTACAACGACAATACTTTGTTCTATATTATCGTATCATTTAATTGAAAAGAAATGTATCAATTGGGCAAAACAAAGAACAGCAAAGTTCAAAAAAAAAGTGTGACATTTGTAGGGGGACGGAAACGATTCAAAGAATAACCCGCTTTGAAAAATCCTCCAATTCAGGCGGTTGTTTTTCTTTAAATTTCTATATTAAACTTTGCACCGAAAAGAAATAATTTTAAGTCCGAAAAGGTACGAATTTTTAATACGAGGAGGAGGAGTGTATGAAGGATACGATTAAAACACGATTTATTATATTATTCTATATTAGTATTTTAGGTTTAGGAACCATGCTTGGAATATTTTATGTTAAACATAAAACCAATATTCAAAGAAATAAAGTGATTGCTGCCGAAAAACGCTTATTGCAATATGAGCTCACCTTGAAAAAAGAATTAGAAAAATATAATTTGGGAGAGAAAACAGCAGTTTTATTAGGAATTATGTACCAAGAGAGTAGAGGTGAGGGAAACGACCCTATGCAGTCTTCTGAATCACTGGGATTAAAGCCAAATGAAATTCAAGAGACAAGCTTGAGCATTAAACAAGGGGTAAAACACTTTGCTCAAATGTACAAATATGGAACGGAAAAAGATGTTAGCATGGATACAATTATTCAAAGCTATAATATGGGACCAGGGTATATTGATTTTATTGCGAGTCAAGAAGTTAAACAACACTCGGAAGATTCGGCCAAAAATTTTTCTAAGATGAAAGTTGATCAAAATCCAGAGATGTACACTTGTGGTGGAAATAAAAATAATTTTAGGTATCCATATTGTTATGGTGATTTCACATATGCAACAAAGGTGAATGAAAAAGCAAAACTTATTGAAGAACTTCTCCGAAAAAATCCAAAATTTAATTCAGAAAATTTTTAATGTAAGAGCTTTAAGATTCATGTGAGGGATCTATTAAATCAGGTCATAGTGATACCCGTATTCTAAAAATAGTCTGACTACATGTCTGGTTCAGATAGGTTTGGAGTGACTCATGCAAAGTAGATAGGATTTAAAAAGCACTCCACCAAGTCACAAAAATTTAGGTTTTACCGTAGGTACCGTTTCACGTTCAACAAAATAATATTAGGTTGATAATGTCTCCATTTAAATAAACTTTCCTCATCCACACTAATCATAGACCTTTTTAAAGTAGTCTAATCAGTATGGATAATTTTGAGAATGTTCAATCTATCCTTATTATTGTAAAATATTAATAAATGTTAATGTACACATAAAAAACAGGATAGTTCCTATAAAAAGTAAATACAAAAATGTCTAGGGGGGTAATGGTGGAAAAAATAGTTTTTTTAAAAAAATTAGATAAGAAACTAATATTCATTTTATTCATATTATGTATCACCAGTATTGTTGCAATATACAGTAGTCAGCAAACCGGGCAATATGGTAACCAAAATTTTGCTATGAAACAAATGGTAAATTACGCCATCGGATTTGTTTTATTATTAATTGTTGCCAATCTCGATTTAGATCAATTACAAAAATTAGCTTGGCCGATTTATATTGTGGGGTTCATCTCAATTATCATCTTAAAGGTATTACCAGTATCAAGTTTTACACCTGAAATATCAGGTGCAAAAAGATGGTTTAGATTTCCAATTATTGGTGCTACGCAACCAGCTGAATTTTTTAAGCTTGCCTTACTTCTTCTGGTCGCAAGTTTAGTTGTAAAACATAATGCACAGTATATGGCACGGACATTTCAAACTGATTTACTTTTGATTGGTAAAATATTTTTGATATCTATTCCACCAGCGTTACTTGTATATAGTCAACCCGATACGGGAATGGTGTTCCTATATATAGCAGCCATTGCATGTATTATATTTATGTCAGGAATTCAAAAAAAGTTAATCGTACTATGTGCAGGAATTCCAATGACTGTATTGTCTGCTTTAATATTTATATACTTGAAATATCCAGATATTTTCTTCAATAAGTTAGTTACTTTATTAAAGCCTCACCAACAATCGCGAATTTTAGGCTGGTTAGATCCATTTCAGCATACAGATCAGGGATATCAAACTCAACAATCACTTTTAGCTGTTGGTAGTGGAGGGGTAGAAGGAAAAGGCTTCGGTTCTGGAAATGTTTATATTCCAGAAAAACATACTGATTTCATTTTTGCCACAATTGCCGAAGAAGGCGGTTTTATAGTTGCCACTTTTATAATATGCATATTCTTCTTACTGCTTTCCCGAATACTTATAATTGGTAATTCCGCAAATAATTTATTCGGCACCTTACTATGCGCAGGAATAGTAGGCGTTCTGATGTTACAATTTTTTCAAAATATCGGTATGATTGTGGGATTAATGCCTGTCAAAGGTATTGCACTTCCATTTTTATCATATGGCGGAAGCTCTTTATTTTCGAACATGCTAATGATGGGGCTTATTCTATCCACACGAAAAACATACAAAGAATATATGTTTTCAGTGAATCAGCACTAAATATTAAATAAGAAGTACTTATACCTTAAACTATTCGTAGAATAACACGAGATGAAAGAGTTATAATCAAGTATTGTTAATAGACAGAGGGAAGAGAATATTGAACTACTCACCACTTAACGTCCTAACGGACTGTTTGAAGTGGGAGATTCCTGCGAACACCGATTATCCACCGGTTATCTTAGCAGGCTCTATCCGTAGTCCCTACGGTGAGAACATAAGTATCTTGTACGTTGACTCACCACACTCCCTACTTTAGCTTGGTTTTCGCAACTTCGGCAAGTGTGGGCGATAGAACGTTGAAGATTTTACGGTTGCAACGTTTGTCTGCAACCAACCTCATATCTTCAGTTTTCAAAGAGCAATCTGTACAAGTAAATGATAGCAAACATGTTGGCCTATGCCAACCGAAATTCATCTCCCACCTAAAATTGGTGTTTCACACCTTCACATTTTTGAGGAAGGAGTCTTCTGTCGGAAAACGATAAATCTACAAATTATGGTCAGGAGAGGTTTTGCTCTTTGTAAGGATGAAAGGTGAAAAGAACAACTTTCCATCACCGGGTGCAGATTTTATATATTTAATACCAGATGATATCGAAGAAAAATAAAGAATATTCCTGTTGCAGAATCCTTAAGCCAGTAAGGATTCTTTTTTGTATCTAAAATCCAAAAATAAAAAGACAAGATCCGGGAAAAGGATCCTATCTTTAGCACAAGGAGTAAACAAAAGGATAACCATCATATTTTTATTATAATTTATCTTTTGTTAATTTTGAATATTAGATCCATAATTAACAAGTATATCTATATTGAGAAATTTATTACAAAATTAGTTATAAATAATCCAAAACTCCAAAAAAGTATACATTCAAAACACTTTTATTTGGGTGGTTATGAACAGTTATTCCTTTTACATAAAAATACTCGAACAGCTTACGAATTATATTTATTTGTCCGATTAACTAAAATGATTTATCAAATCAAAAAGGAGAGTGGGGCAGATGAAAATAAAAATTCGAAGTTGGTAAATTGAAAGTGGATATCGAGATTAACAAAGCTACATTTAATGTTTGTTATGGGAGATTGTTCATGGTAATGAGTTTAAGAACTGTTTTTTTACCATATTTCTTTCAGTTTTGTTAGAACTAAATAAAGCTCCTTAAATGGTCGTTTTTAGAACTATTAATAGTGTTTAATACATAATCAATATGGATATTTATGGTGCATTGATTGGGGGAGTAAAAAGAAATGTACTTAAAGCATTTGAGTAAAATAATGAAATAACACTCTAGGATATGATAAAATAAAGAATGTACGTTCGGTCGGTCGGTCGGTCGTTGTAGGGTTATTATAATTTAAGGGGGAGAAATAATTGGAAGAAACAAAATATTCGCAAGTTTGGAACTTAGATAATCTATTCCCAGGTGGAAGTAAATCGTCTCAATTAAGTGAACATATAAAAGATTTAGATGTTAAAGTCAATAAATTTGAAGACAAACTAAATTTTTTTAATACCCCGCGAAACATAAATGAATCAGAAAAAGTTGCAGATTTACTTGATTACATAGGAGAAATTCAAATTTATATATCACAATCTAATTCTTTTATAACCTGTCTTCTTGCTCAAAATCCTAAGGATCAACATGCTATAACTTTAAAAGGAGAAATAACAAAAATACATACTCGTTTTGAATCTGCATTGAATAAAGTGAAAAATCCTTTAATAAAAACGAATCAATGTTTGTGGGCGGACCTACTTAATACTGGTGTTTTAGCAAATTACAAGTTCATACTAAATGAATGGCGTAAAGATACTAAGATGAAACTTTCAGATGAAGAACAAAATTTAGTGTCGGGCCTTATGGTAGATGGGTATCATGCTTGGGGGCAATTTTATAATTCGTTTATGAGCAATATTAGAATTAAAGTTCAAATAAATGGTCAACAAAAAGAATTATCAGTGGGACAAGCTATAAATTTACGTTCACATCCTAATGAAGAAGTTCGTAAAGAATCTCATACTGCTTTAGAAAATAAGTGGAGAGAAAACGAAGATTTATTTGCGAAAATATTAAATCATATTGCAGGATTTCGATTACAAGTTTACAAAAATTGTGGCTTAGATAATGTAATAGAAGAACCCTTAATGAAAAACCGTATGAAAAAGGAAACGCTAAATGCAATGTGGTCTGCGGTTCGTAAATTCAAAACCCCCTTCACTAACTACTTAAATCAAAAAGCAAAAATGAATGGTCATGAAAAAATGAAATCTTTTAACTTTTGGGCACCTGTTACAAAGAGTGATGCAAAAATAGAATATGAAGATGCTGTTGATTTTATATTGGAGCATTTTAGTCAATTTGGAACGGAATTAGAGGATTTCGCTAAACAGGCTTTCAATAAGGGTTGGATAGAATCAGAAAATCGCTCTAATAAGTCAGCTGTTGCTTTTTGTGCTGGGTTTCCACTTTCGAAGGAATCAAGAGTTTTTATGACATACGACGGTACGTTTACAAATCTATTAACACTAGTTCATGAGTTAGGTCATGCTTTTCATAACCATGCGATGAAACCTATTAATGGAATGAATAAACAATATCCAATGAGTATTGCCGAAACTGCTTCAACGTTTTCTGAGATGATTATTTTAGATGCTGCAATGAAAAAAGCGGGATCTACTGATGAAAAATTGTTTTTACTTGATGAGAAATTAAAGCGTAGCGTCATGAATTTTATGAATATTCATTCTAGATTTTTGTTTGAAATGAAATTTTATGAGGAACGTAAAAAGGGAGTTGTTTCATCATCACGCTTAAATGAAATAATGCAAGAAGCAATAGATATAGGGTATGCTGGTTCCCTTGATAATGCTTCACTCCATTCATGGATATGGACACCACATTATTACATTACACAGTCTCCTTTTTACAATTTCCCATATACATTTGGATATTTATTTGCATTAAGTATATTTGCAAACGCAAAAGAAAAAGGGAAAGAATTTGAAAAAGACTATTTAAAATTGCTTCGTGATTCAGGAAGTATGTCAACAGAAGATTTAGTAATGAAACACTTAGGAGAAGATATCACATTAGAAACCTTTTGGGAAAAAGGGATAAAATTATGTGTTAAAGATGCTAATGAATTCTTAAAATTAACTTCTTCACAAAGTAAAGTGTTTCAATAAATATAAAATACTGGAGGAAATAAAATGACTCAAAATGGGATTGTTTTAGTAGTTAGTATATCAGTATTTAAAGATGATAAAGTCTTAATAATAAAAGAAAATAAACCAACTGCCATTGAGAAGTGGAATTTTCCAAGTGGACGTATTGAATATGGTGAAGACATTTTCCATTCAGCTTGCAGGGAAGTAAAAGAGGAAACAGGCTTTGATGTAAAACTTAATAGCACAACTGGTGTATATAATTTTATCAGCAGTACAAACACTCAAGTTATCCTATTTCATTTTAATGCCGAGGTTACTGGTGGTTCATTGTATCTTGAAGAAGAAGAAATCTTAGATAGTAAGTGGATTAAGATAAATGAGCTAGTGAAATTTGATAATAAAGAACTAAGGGAGTCCAGGGTATTAAAGCAAATAATAGATAACTTATTAGCAGAAAAGGTACATTCAATTAATATTTATAATAAACAATTGGGTAAATAATAATTATTTTGCCAATTGTAGAATTCTAATTTAAAAGAAATCCCAAAAGTCAATTTCTTAACGTATAGGAAATCGGCTTTTTCTTTATAAAATTTTTCTTAGCGTACGAAATTCGCGTTTTGTTGGTGCTACACCATGCCCATCAACCTAAGAAAAGCAAATACCCCCAAAACGAGAAAATTGACATCTCCAGATGAAAATGTACAATTTTTTTGTTTTAGGGATGCTTTAAAATATTAGCTTGATAGCAATGGGGTGTAACCCCATATAGAAGAAACTTATTCTATATGGAAAAGTGAAGGAATAACAGCTATCATGTTTATGCAAATGTTGGAGCTAAAGAAAAACACGGTTTATAAAATAATGAAGGAATATAAAGAAATAAAGTAGCATCTCTACTATGAAAAATCCTACTTTTTCTATACTTGTAAGAATCTTTGATTTTTTGCATCAGAATAGTATTATGTATATTGAAAAAAATAAAAGACAACTCCAATTAAGAGTTGTCTTTTTGTGCAATAAAATTCCCAAAATATGAAGATATACAAACGAATATAATACGTTATAGTTGATATTATAACAAAAATAAATAGGATTGCGAATAAAAAGAATATTATATTTTTTTGGGTATAGTTAAAAATCTCTTAAAATAAACCTTTTATAAAGGTTTATTTTAAATATGATTATTGTATTTGAGGGGCTCCTTATAAATCTTAGCTATATATTTTACAAAATCAATGACGGGATAGTGTATGAGTGAACGATGCTGCGCAAAACTGACCCCTTCTTTTTCCATTTCTGAAATAATTTGTTCGATTTCCAACTCTTTTTGTTGTATTCTATTATAATTTTGATATACAATGTTTTTCCATTTATAAGAAGAACCGTGAAAATAACCTTCTCCTTTTACCATATGGCTGAATATTATTTCTATTTTTTCTCTGCGTTGTTTTTCCTTCATATGCGCTTCCGTTGACTCCATGTTTATCGCCTCTTTCCTTTGTGTGATAAATTCGGTCTAACTTAGCCAATGTATATTAATCTTGTTGGGAATTGTCGTTTAAGGCTATCTCATCAACTGTATTTGTTTTTCAAGCGCTAAATGGATTTTACATCTAAATAAGTTGATAGTGTGTATAAAATACTATCAATCTTTATTATAAAACGATTCTTTATAGGCTTGCACCTTTTTACACTCACCAAGATTTAAAACATGACGAGTATCTTCATCCATGAATGTTATCCTCAGTATCCCTTTTTATATGAAAAAATTATATAAAAAAATAGCGCTCTTAAAAGAATTTTGTTACAAATTTATTATGTTTGACTTTAAAAAAGGAACGTAATATTTATTTGTAGAAAATTTTAAGAGTAAATATAGAATGACTATTTATATGATAAGAAAAGGGGGCACTTATATGCTAACAAATGATTTAGATTTCCGATTAGAACCACGTTTAAAAGAACTGTATGAACAACATAAAATAAGAGCACAGAAGATAGACTGGGGTTATCATGAGTTTTTACCATGGGATAAGGGAATGGACTTTAAAAGAGTTCCTTGGGATGAAAGTCAAGTTACTCTTCCATCTGGTGTAATTACAGCCATTGAAACAGCTTTATTAACAGAAGTGAATTTACCATGGTTTACAACGTATTTATCTGCGACTTTTAAAGGTTCCCTTTCTGTTATTACAGACTTTATTCACACATGGACTTCAGAAGAGGATCAACATTCGAATTCATTGGAGACATATTTACTACTCACTCGAAGTGTGAACCCTAAACGAATACATGAATTAAGAAAGTCAGTCGTTGAGGGTGGATTCGAGCCAGATTTTCATACACCAATCGAAGCCATGACGTATACGACGCTACAAGAACTTGCAACGATGGTGTTTTACAATAATGTAGCTAAGGTTGCAAGTAAGCATGATCCAGATCTTGCTACATTATTACGCCGTCTCGCCAAAGATGAGACTCTTCATTATGCGTTTTATCGAGACGTCATTCGAACACATTTGGAATTAGAACCTAATTATTGCTACCATATTGCCAATGTGATTAAGAATTTTAAAATGCCAGGTGCCGTCATGCCTGATTTTGAAAATAGAATGGCTGTGATTGCAAAAGAAGCAAACTATGGACCACTACAATATTTTGATCAAGTACTTGATGTAGTGGTTGAGTATTGGGGGTTAAAAGACTTACGACCAATTGCCCCTCTAGCAGAAAAAGCAAGAATTGAGATTTTGGAGTACCATATAAGATTGAAAAAAATACGGGATCGATTTGGCCGGTTTCAAGGGAAAACTGATCTACGTTAATGAGTATGGATTTAAGAATATAAGCGGGGAAATTCCCTTACCTTTATGGGAAATCTGACACAATCCCTATTGTTTTGGGTGTGTTTTTTACTTAATTTAATTTTCGTTAAAAAAGTTATTGACGATAAAAATGATTTTATGATATTATGAAATATTTGATAAAAAATAACATATGTGTTAAGCTTGAGAAGGTTACCACATATGGAGGTGGATTATATGTTTCAAATTGGCGATAACATTGTTTATCCAATGCACGGAGCAGGTATAATTGAAGCCATAGAAGAAAAAGAGTTCTCAGGGAAAAAGCAATTGTATTATGTAATAAAAATGTCAATTAGTAATATGCAAGTCATGATTCCTACGGGTAAAATATTGAGTTCGAATATACGCCCAGTTATTGATATACTTGCATTAACGCACATTATACAAATTTTTCAGCATGGAGAGTCAGATGAATTACTGCCGTGGAAACAAAGGCATAAAGTAAACACGGATAAAATAAAAACGGGTGAAATACAAGAAGGTGCTGAAGTTATACGTGATTTAATCCGTATGAAGAAGGAAAAAGCACTGAATACAAGCGAAAAAAAATTGTTGGATGATGCATATAAATTTTTGGTCAGTGAGCTAGAATTAATTAAAGGAATCACTGAAAAACAAATAAAAAGTTTCTGTTGAGATTTATTATAAATAATGTATGACATCCCCCAGAAATATCCTGAATTTTCTGGGTATATGATGGTTATTAAAAGTAAATTATTTCAAAGACATTCAACTTCTTCAACTCACTTTTAGAGTAGGAACCTCTTTTGTTATTACTTCAATCTTATCCATTTTTATTTTTAAATTTCTTTTACGAACGTTCAAAGTTTCATCAAATAACTCGATTAAATAGTCACTTGATTTTTGCAATCCTGATTCACACTGGCACGGACAAGGATCCGTAAGGATGAAAGAGAGGTAGGGCTTTCATTGTTTTAGGTAATATATTATCTAAGTCATTATTTCTAGAAGAAAAAACAATCAATCTCACCGCTATCTCTTTAAGAGTTCCTTATATCTACTGAGACAGTGAATAGTAATTGTTTATCTTCTTTACGTAAAATTGATAAACGAACTGGTAACACCATATGGTCAACTACAAAAAATGGTTTCCAGACCAGGAAACCATTTTTAATCTTATTTACATAACAATAGTAAATGAAGCAGTAAGAAGGAGTGCACACATGAAAAAAATGTTAACAAAAGAATTAAGTAATGAATTAAGGAAGCGAGAAGGGATTATTTCTATTACAGTTGAGCCTTATGAAAAAATCGAAGTTGGTGGAATTCGTGTAGATGGACCAGCTGTGATTCTAATTAATCAAGAATAGCTAAAAATAGCTGAATGAACGAAGAAAAGGATCAGCCTTTACGAGAAGGGCAGATCCTTTTTGTTTGCTACGACTAATAATAGGATATTCGTATATTCCATCTGATGTGATGAGGTAAAAGGAAGGAGAGGGTCGGGATTATCATAGTGGAAAGCTTAATATTGGTAGGATTTCTTTTTATTTTATATACATTAGTTGATAAAAAACAAACTAAGTATTTGAAACGATAGATTGTTTTCTTTTTAAGAGCAGGATTTACCTTATAGTGAAACGGATAATTTAAAGGAGGAATTTAGATGGATGCAAGGAAAGAACGCATAAAATACGAGAAGATGTCAAAGAACTATAATCGTATTTATTTCGTTTCGTTTATCCTATTAATTGTACTTGTTTGTAGTAGTGTGATTATCATAGGAGCTACAGGTGGGAAATACGGAGTGTATTTATTGTTAGCAATTTTACTTAATGCACGTATTACGAAAGAATCTCAAAAAAAGTATGAGCACTATTCTAATAAAGGGCGTATTTAAAATCATACATATCCTAAAAGGAACAACCTAGATGTACATTCAAAATATCCGTATATCATCATCTATTAACTAGTAAAAATAACTTTATATAAATAATTTTTAGCAATTTAGAAATAGAAACCGTACCTTATTAAAATGTTATTTCCGTTCCTATAATGAATTATCCTTCTAGCATATTTATAAGATTTATATCATATATTAGGAGAAAGAATGCAAATTAGAAAGGAGTCTTATAGAATGAGTTATTCGGAAGGAAATGACTTGAGTGAACAACATATGGTAAGTACACCTAATCCCTACGTATATCAGACATTACAATCAGTAATTGGTAAATATGTGGTTATTGAAACTGTAAGAGGTAATGTAAGAGGAAAGTTAAAGGATGTGAAACCAGATCATTTGCTTATTGAAGATACGGTACCGTATATTGTACGAATTCAACAAATTGTATGGATTATGCCAAAACAATGATTAAATTACATTTAATTTGATTTATAACAAATTGGTTTCATAGACGTCCAAATAAAAACACAGGGTTTTATCTCTGTGTTTCTTCAAATTTCCTTTTTTGGATATATGCTTGAGCATGGATAATTTCTTGCTGAAGTTCTTTTAATTCTTCCGTAGATCCTGATTCAATCCCCATGTACGTAGTAACTAGACTAATCATCATATCCATCTTCTCTACTATATTTTGAATGACCTGTTCAGATTGCTCTTTTTTAGGGTGTTGTATTGCTATTAATACATTTTCTATATAATTGTTCTTTCTTTGCTGGATATCATAAATAAACTGTTTTGTGTTTGAATTCATTTGTTTTCCCTCCGTTTTGGATATATTTTCATTCTATCATATTTGAATAGAAAATATTGAGTGGGCCGTTCTTACTTGCAACATTCATCGGTCAAAGGGATTGTCACAAGTGATTTTGGTGAAGAACTCAATTATAAATGGTATGAAGTTAAGAGGTAGGTGAAAAGAGTGATTCTAAACGAGTCACTCTTTTGTTGTATAATTTTTAAATCTTAATAGATTAAATGTATTGTAAAGAAGAACAAAGAGATAGTGAACGCAACAAATTTTTACCATTCTGTTTAGGAGATGTTACTGTGAAAACTATAGAAATTGAAATAGTTAGAACTGGGAGTCGTAAGGATTTAAAAATGGACTTAGATAAAGTTGTAAAAAAGTTTCGTTCAAAGGGTTTAGAGGGTGTAGTACAATATCGAACACAAGCAATTGTAAATGGAATTGAATATTCAGCTTCAATCATTGGGTGTAAATCAGAATGATAAGGGGAAACGTAAGGGGGAGTGAAAATGATAATAAGTATTATAGCGGGAGTATTTCACTTCAGTTATTATTGTAATTATCGTTACGACTTTAATTGCACCTCGATTGTTAAAGTATTTAATACAAGGAGCATTTTAAAAAAGCAATTAATGAGTGAGGTCAGATTTTAGTTATTTTGTATATAAGCTGTCCATATGGGTAGTTTATTGTATTTTTGCTTAGCGTGGGTTTTTTCCGAAATGCTGGCGATACCTCTCATAATAAAATGAAAATAAACTTTTGAATATTAGTTTACTTTTGTTTTTAATTCCCCAATAAATATTAAATTAACTATTTGTGGTAAAATATGTATATGGTATTCAAAAAATAATAACAGAAAGAAAACTTAATGGAAAGCTCGCATCAATTGGATCCTTACTACCCAATTGATGCGAGCTAAGCAAATAAAAAAGCAGTACCACCGCTATAAAAGTGTTGGTACTGCCATATAGAGTGACAAGTGTTTTGTTAATTAAAACGTACTTGCTACTTTAATCGCTTTTTCAAGCCCTGCAGCAACAATTTCTTCTGCTTTATCAGGAAATTGATTGTGGCCCTCAATCACGACTTTCTCCATATCTTTTACACCAAAGAAGCTCATCATACTTGCTACATATTTAACAGCCATTTCCATTGGGGCTTTTGGTCCTTCAGAATATACACCGCCACTTGCGTTTAATAATGCAATTTTCTTATTTCCAATAAGACCTACTGGACCTTCTGACGTATATTTAAATGTTTTTCCCGCGCGGTTTAAGTAATCAATATAAGTGTGTAGTACAGCTGGGATTGTTAAATTCCATAATGGGAAACAAAAAACAACTTTATCAGCTGCAAGGAATTGATCTAAATATTTATCAGCAATACCTACAGCCGTTGCTTCTTCTGCTGTTAAATCAAATCCTCTACCAGACTTAAATGTACCGTTAATCATATCTACTCCTACATATGGCAATTCCTCATTGTATAAATCAAGCTCTACCACTGTATCATTTGGATGTGATTCTTTATAACTTGCTAAAAATGCATAATATAATTTCACACTCACTGATTGATCTGCTGGACGGTTGTTTGCTTTTACAAATAAAACTGTTGTCATTCTCTTCTCCTCCTGTTACTCACTTTTACGTTGTTCTATATTTACCCAGTAAAAATGGGTATCCCATTTCTTTTATAATAAAAAACAATGTGGTCAACTTTATTGACTATGTTCCGTATAGTACAATAAAAATCGAATAAAGTCAACTCGATTGACTTTATTCGATTTTATATATGAATCATCAAGTATTTATAGCATTAACAATCTCCGTATACATTACAGTCCAGCTAACTCATTCTCTTTACCCTTTTCTAATTCTTGATCAATCGCCTTTGCTAATATTTCTTTGCTAGTAAATCCTTGAATGGCTTCGTCACCAATAATGAACGTTGGAACAGCCATAATTTGAGCTTCTTGATGGGCATGTCTTAGAGCTTCTTGATGCATTTTTCGGTACTTTCGTGATACTAATGCTTCTTTAAATGCAACCTGAGAAAGTCCCACTTCCACCGCTAATTTTGTTAGCACTTCGATGTCTTCAATATTTTGTACCTCTTGGAAATGTGCAATAAACACTCTATGGTGAAACTCATTTCCTTTTCCAAGTTCCTTTGCAAATTGATAACCTTCAAACGCAAGATGTGTATACGAACGAAAATGTGGTAACTTTATTTCTAATCCTAATTTTTCAGCAGTAGGATAAATAAATGAATCCCAAGCTGCCATTACACGAGTTTGTGTCCGTGGATCAATTTTCGGAGATGGACTAGGACGCAATTCAAATGGCATCCATTCTACTTCTACATCTTTTTCCTTTACAACCTCATTCAAAGGACCTGTTGCTAAAAAACAAAATGCGCATATAAAATCAGAATAAACTTTAATTTTTATAGTCATATATACGTTTCCTCACTTTTTTTATCCAGATGTAACACGTTAAGTTACATCTGGATAAAAAAATATATGCTTACATTGTATCCGCATACTTACGGCGAAAAATTTATTTACTAATAATGTAACGGGATTGTTCCATTCTTATACTCTCTAAATACTTGACCCATGATTTATTGTGCTTAGATTACAATAAACTCTAAAACAATTTTTAGATTTGCTCCTATAGGAGAATCAAGATTCGGTTTTTCATAGAAATGAAACAATTCTTTTGCTTCTACAACATCCCCCGAGCAGTATACGTCTAATTAAGTATCTACACTGTTTTTAGAAAAAGAAAAAAGTTTCTTTTGAAACTGATCTTTCCTAACCTTAGTTTGATAACAATGGTATACCGGCAACAAAATAGAAAAACTCGAATGGTTTTTTCATCATTATTTTAACATCGATTTAAATTATATTGCCTGGAATCATCTATAACGGCATGAAACCAATAGCATTTCTTATATAGATTTATTTCATATGGGTTTTCCCATTTTGCGAGCGATATACCTATCATGAATACAAATTTATCTTGGTTCAATAACAATGTGGTAAAACATCATCCTTACAATATCTTTTTAAAACTGTACTCCATGTCCCCACCTAGAGCTTCAGGTGTATCACCAGTTTCTCTGAAATCATGTGTATGAATTTGTTCGAACGGACCAAAATCTGTTTGTTTATAAAATTCATAGCAAGGGAATCCATCATGTTTACCTTCAATATCAACAGTACCATCTTTTTTGACATGCACAATTAAAAGATAGTCAACAGTAGGTGCATTTATATTTAATGGATTGCTAGCACTTGCACTCATTTGAAACTTGACGTCATCAGAAGCCCATTCAATATCAGTGCATACAATACGTTCTGTACTAGCTTTTCCTGTTTTTTTATTGACGACACCATCTGAATTTGTAACTCTTTCCGTTGTTATACCCGTATTCCCATATGTGAAAATTTCTTCTTTATGAAAATCTACAACTACTTCTTGTTCAACTCTAGAACGCATAGCGTTTACAGTATAAGGGGTAAATTCACGTGAGTCACCTTCGAATTCGATTAAGTTTCCCTTTTGTTTATCTTCCTTAGGTCCAGTCCAACCTATTGCAGTCCAAGACATTGGAATGAATACACTTGCTCTAATTTTAACGATATTAGTCATGAGAAGCACCTCTGTAATTTTAATTTTATTTTGGATAATACATAACCTTTAATCATTGAGCAAAACAGGCCACAATTTCTTTAGAACAATCAATTGTTTTCCATTTATACTAGCTACCGCTTGTAAAGTGTGATACTCTTCTGATTCATATTTATATTTAAATTGTCTTTTTAAAACTGTATTCCATCTCTCCAGCTAGCGCCGCTGGAGTGTCACCAGTTTCTCTGTAATCATGTGTATAGATTAATTCAAATCGACCAAAATCCGTTTGCTTATAAAATTCATAGCAAGGGAACCCATCATGAGAACCTTCAATATGCAAGGCTCCACTTTTGTTAACACGTATAGTTAATAAATAGTCAGCCGCAGGTGCTGCTGTATTTAAAGGATTGTTAGCACTTGCCTTCATTTCAAAAGAGACTTCATCAGCGCCCCACAAAACATTCGTACATACAATGTTTTGTGTATCTGTTTTTCCTTTTTTATGCTCAATAGAACCATCTGGATTTGTAATTTTTACAGTTGTAATACAAGCATCTGCAAATGTGAAAATTTCTTTTTTATAAAAATCAATAATTACTTCTTGCTCTAATCTTGACCGCATTGTGTTTACAGCATATGGTGTAAATTCACGTGCATCACCAGTATATTCGAATACTCTTCCTGTTGAAGAATCTTTAATAGGTGCCAACCAAGCATATGGTGCAAATACACTACCTCTAATTTTAACGATATTAGCCATGAGAAACCTCCATAATTTATTAATTTTTATTTTGGTGAATCCTATTTCTTTCATAATCATAATATAGCCAATTCAATTGACTATATTATGCATAGTGCGATGGAATCTAACATAGTCAACATAATTGACTATGTTAAGCATAGTACAATGGAATTCCAACAAAGTCAACCGGGTTGACTTTGTTGGAGGAGGTTTTATATATGAATCATCAAGTATGTAATGAATTGGATCTTAAATCGCTTTTGTCATTATCCTTTAGTACATCGATTAATGAACTACATGACAGATTGAGTGAATTGGAATTTGAAGACATTAGACCTGTACATGATTTTATGTTTAAATGCATCACTCCTAGTGGAGCAACAGGTATAGAACTAGCCGAATATTTAGGAATTACAAAGCAAGCTGTGAGTAAAATGGTGGATTATCTTGAGAAAAGTGGTTATGTAATGCGCCAAACTTATCCCACTGATAAGAGAGGGAATATTATTGTTTTGACTGAACGAGGGTGGTTAGTAGTGCAAGCAAAAGAGGAGATACTAGCTGAGATTGAGGGGAGCTGGATTGAAAACATAGGTGCAGAACGAATGCAAATGCTCAAAGAGGATTTAACAAAATTAGTATATGAAGCAAATGAAGGTAAATTGTCACCGTGGTTAAGACCTGTCTGGTAAGAATAAAGTCTATAAAGGTGATCAACCAAACATTCATTAACTTACGAAACAGATGATTCCCCAAATGATAAAATCCGTATTTGTCTGTCAATAGTGCAAAAAAATTGTTTAGTGATGAATTAGGTAAAAGTTAAGTAGAAGCTTAGTGATTTGTTAAAAAAATATTTAAAAATCTTTAGCAACTTCTTTAGCTCTAAGAATAGCCTTTTTCTTCATTTCTTGTGCCTTTTCTGGAAACTTGTTGTGGCCTCAATAAATATTCCTTCAAAGGAGGAAGTACCGAAAAATTCCATCATAACTTCTAAATAAAGATGACCCATTTCTCTATAAGCTTCTGACCCTTCAGAGTAAATATCACCGCGTGCTTGAATGTGTAAGGCTTTTTTCCCTGTCAGTAATCCTATTGATCCTTCTTTTGAATATTTAAATGTTTTTCCTGAAACAGCCACAGCGTCCAAATATGTTTTCAAAATGGCTGGAATAACAACCGATTAACGTACTGCAATTTCCCTACCCATTTCTATATTTGTATAAAAATTGCAAATAAATAATATATGATTTTTATAAAAGAATATAGTGATATTTTGTCGTGAGTTGTACTATTTTGATATTTTATAGTAATATTTTGTCGTGAGTTATACCTGACGGCAAATAATTTATGAATCTATAAAGGAATAATGTGAAAATTTATCATTTAACCCAATTAAAAGGAGAAGGTAATGAATAATTCCATCGACATACAACACTTGTGTGATCTCGCACATAAAGCCTTTAATGTACCTGTTCACATTTTATCTACAGACAAAAAAATCTTATATCATTCTATTTCTGATGATGTTTGTAGTCCATTTTATTCTTCTAAAGAAGAACATCTTAGTGACATTTATCAAGGAAATGATCCCGATAACTTCCCACTTTTCAGATGTAACAGTTATCTTGAAAATTTCGTCCTAATTCATATAGCAAATCATGATTGTGTAAAAGGGACTATTATAATCGGTCCCACTATACACCCAAAGAGCTCAGATGATATAGCCTTTAACATCCGGAAAGAATTTAACTCAAGTAATAAAATTGAAGAAAGACTAGCCTACTATCAGTGCCTACCTGAGATTAAAAAAACTACTTTAATTGATATCGGAATCTTATTACATTACATGATTTTCAATGAAAAGTTAGATGTAGATATCGTTTTAGAAAAAAATAAATTGCTAGAGGAAGTTCCCTATAAAATTGTGAAACCTGATTTATATATTTTAAAACGCCGACAAAATAATCCTGAAACTCACAACAGGGCATTTGTACATAATTATTTTTTAGCAATCAAAGAAGGAAATAAAGAAAAATTATTACAATATATGTATGCGATTCCAAAAGAAGGTGATGGGATTATTTTAGCAGCAGATCCACTCAGAAACCAAAAGGTTCTTGGAATTATTGCGATTACTCTAGCTACTCGATATGCGATAGATGGTAACCTTCCATCAGATATTGCTTTTTCTCTTAGTCTTTTGTATATACAAACCATGGAACAACTAGATAACGTAGACTCTGTAAAGCGATTGTCAGGAGACGCTTTACGTACTTTTGCAGATCGTGTGAAAGAATACAATGCGCAAAAGTATTCAAAAACGATTACTGCATGCCTGAATCATATTAGAAAAAATGTTTACAATGAAATATCTCTCAATGAACTCGCTGATCATTTGGCGATTACCCCTACTTATTTATCTAAATTATTTAAAAAAGAAGTGGGAATTCCTTTAAGTGAATATATTCAAAGGGAACGAGTAGAAGAAGCAAAAAAATTATTAACACTAACTACATATCCATTATTAGATATTTGCACTTTGCTTAACTTTCATGACCAAAGTTATTTTATAAAGGTTTTTAAAAAAATTACAAACATGACTCCTAGACAGTATCGTGAAAAATATACCGTAATATAAGCTTGGTATCTGTTTCTGGTGCAAAAACTTTAATATACGTGTAAGTAATCTCTAAAACTTGAGCATACTGTTTCTATTACTCTAGAAATGGTACGTTATTTTGTGAAAATGATGGAGAAACGGGGTTTATCCATTTTTTATACAACTATTATGCGTTGCGTTCATCAGTATGGTTCTGAATTGGACAAATGAATCTGATTTCACCTCAAACCAATGACTCTTGAAGAGTCCATGAAACATATATCAAAGTAAAATGGCAATGGATATATTTATATCATGGTGTTAATTTGAAAGGAAACACAAACCATTTTTTTAAGCAAAACAAGAAACCAGAAGGCTGCAAAGCGCTTTTTCAAGAAAGCTTTGCGGCCTTTTCATGTTTCAATACTTCTTGTTATAACGGATCGATAAGAATCCATCTTATTATCTTCATGTCAAGTATTGAGGTGGTTAGAATGAATTGTATTTCAGAGGTTTTTTTATGACTATATAAAGATGTTTTTGAATAATATGGAAAATTAATTATTTATTAACAGTAATATCGGGAATTATTCCATAAAACTTAATAATATATCATATATTACTTGATATATCCACATTTCATGCAATTATGCATACCTAAATAAAGGTAAAAAAGTATAAGTAATACCATTAAATTATTCTATAAATGTTTTTCTAAAATACAAACTACCCCCCTCTAAATTAATATAGTTATTTTTTTATTGAATATATTAAGTTATAATCATTATAATTAATACAATAGAATTCATCATTAATTTTATTAGTATAATATCCTTTCACTCATATTAAGTATGTAACAATAAAATTATCAAATATATAAGATAAAATTCTACTATTTACGACAAAATCTTACTATATACGCATCGGAAATTTAATGTTTTAATAAATAACATAACTGGTACGACCACTAAGAAAGGGGCAAATTACACTAAATAGGAGTTTAGTAAAGTTGCAAGTAACATTATGTTGTTTCAAACTTTCTTAATATTCAGTTATTTTAAAAGGTCTCGAATCACAAAAGTATTATATTTGTACAAAATTGGTTTTAAGTTTCTACATAGCAAAAGTGATTTTATTTCGCAATAAAAGTATAAGCAATGTACAGTATAATTTCATCTTTTGTAATTTTGTAGGGATTTTACCGGCAAAACTAGGGGGAAATATTATGAGATCAGTATCAAAAAAAGTCATGGCAGGGTTAGGTGTAGGAGCAATGAGTCTATCTATCTGGGCTCCTTCAAGTCAAGCAGCAGCTCCAGCAAATAATGAATATCATACTATTCATTTGGCAGCTAATACAAACATAGCTTGGGATGTATATAAAGGGTGGCAATCTGATGATGCAGGTATTGTTCTATGGGATGGAGCCCGTGGTGACAATGAACAATTTGTATTTTTCCCACTTGATGGAGGAGCATATGCAATCGTAAATAAAAATAGTGGAAAACCTGTAGGGATTGGTAATGCTTTCATTGGTAGTGATGGTGTTCGTGATTTTTACAATGACAATGATCAGGGGTTGCGACAAACGAGTTGGACTGGTGCCGCTAATGAACAATGGTATTTACGAGACAAGGGAAATAATAATTTTGAAATTGTAAACCAAGGATCTGGGAAAGTTGCATCTTGGGCGGGGGTTCAAAGGTATGGATTTAAAGATTATGTAGATTTGGATGAATCAAATCCTTCTGATAATAATAGGGTATTTCATATTCCAGCTGCACGCAGTACTTTTTCATTACCAACCTTACCAGCTGTAGGAACTAGACCAAATGCTCCAGATTATAATACAAGTGGGACTATTGATCAACAATTACCTCAAACGTCAAATTCTGTTGTTGTTGGGGCATCTTTAATACCATCTATCATGGTCAAGGATAATGGTGCGAGTGATTATACAAAAATACACAATTCACCATATTATGTCTTAGTAAAAGAAGAATATTGGGAGAAAGTACGCTCAGAAATTATTCCTGCTGGTGCCACTAGTAAATATACAGTTAAATCAGGTGTAAGTGAGATAGATCAAAAAAAGATGTCTGATACGCTTGCAATGAGCTTTGGTTCAGACTTGGGATTGAAATTTGGAGAATCATCTCTATCAATTAAATCGAGTGTTTCAAGAACAATACAAACAGAAGTTACTAAAACTTCTACGAATGCAACGGAAGAAACAGAGGAAAAGAGTATTCCAAGTATACCTGGTAAAAACACAGGATTTACAGCATATCAACTGGTAACAAAATATACAGTAAAGAGAACAGACGGTTCAGTTGTTACAGATCCTTCGATTGTAAGAGACAGTAAGCAAACGATAGCAAGAACAATAGCTAAATAAATAAGAAACATATTGCAATATACTTCAACAGTACGTGGACAAGCAAAGTGAAGTGCTGGAGCCCCCTCAAAAAATGAGGGGGTTTCCCTTGTTATAATTATTTGTTTACTTCAAATGATAAAATAAGTATTTCTATTCCAATTACATATTCCCTCCTTGCTATATTTAAAAGGAAGAAATATTTAGATTCGAAAAAAGAGAAACGTCAAGTAACTCCCAAATACACAATAAGGGTTGATTTTAAGTCACTTTTTGTTTGAAAGGACTTTAATGGAACGAATTGAAAAGGAAAGGATGATTTATATGAAGAAAAGGAATAATTTTATGTTCCAAAAACCGATGAAAGTACTTGCTACATCTGTTATTTTGGCAACTACACTATTTACACCTACTTTAACAAATAACTTGACAGTTCAAGCTGAAACGGTTGCCACGCAAACTGAAAATCAGTATGAACAGAGGGAGTTTAAACTTCCAGGTACAGGAGATTACTATGAAGAAGCACAAAGAGAAAGAAGATCATATACAAAATCATATATGCCAACAGGAATCTATGTAAAACCGAATGAACAAGTTACAATTGAAGTATCGGGAACAAAAAAGATTAAAGCAATTATTGGGACAACTGAATATGATAAAGAAGGAGGAAAAGAAATTGACCTTTCTCCTGGTTCTAACACGATCTCCTCTCCGAACGGTGGTTTATTAGGGTTTGATAACTATCAAAAAACAGGAACAGTTACGGTGAAAGTAACACAAGGCGGGAGCCCTGTTCCATTCTTTGAACTAGGGAAACATACGAAAGAAGACTGGATTGCAATGATGGACAAGTACCCAGATGCACATGCTGTACAATTGAAATCAGAAAAAGCAGTACTTACTGTTACGCAGGATAGTGCCAAGAAATATATCGTGGACCAAGATCCTGTTCCTCTATTAAAAAAATATGATGAAATGATTCGAGCACAAGATAAGATATCAGGGTTATCTGAAACAGACCCGAGTCCGTTGCATCGTCCAACTCGTCGCATTTGGGCTTTTGCAGAAAATCCTAACAAAAACACTTGGGGCATGTATGCAAGTACTAATGGAGTATTTTTTACTACTGCTGGTAACGCAATCGAAAGTGCTTTAGATGTTAATAAATTTGGATGGGGACAAATGCATGAAGCAGGACATAAAAGGCAGCAACAGCCATGGACGTGGGATGATCGAAGGGGTACGTGGGAAGTAACTGTTAACCTATATTCTTTAGCTGCACAAAAGCAATTATTCCCGAATCAACCAACACGTTTAGAACAAAATAAGGATTACGATAGAGCCTTTACGTATTTAAAACAAACAGATAAAGAATATAAAAATATTGACGACTTGTTTGTGAAACTTGTTATGCTTTGGCAACTTCAATTAGCATATGGTGAAGATTTTTATCCAAATCTTCACAAACTATATCGAGAGTTACCACAGAATCAAACTAGATTAGATGCTGAAGGAAAAATACAATTATTTATTTACAATACATCGAAAGTAGCGAAACAAAATTTACTTCCATTTTTTGATCAATGGGGGCTGAAAGCATCACAAGAAACGAGACAAAAAGTAGAAGCTTTAAATAATCCAACATTAATTGCCCCTATATGGGAAGCGACGGATGCTAAACCTGTTAAACCACTAGCTGTATTGTCTAAAAAAATAATGAAAGCAAGTGCAAACAGCGAGGAATCATGGCATGATCCAGCTAGGAATGCAATTGATGACAATCCAAACACTATTTGGCATAGCAAATGGAGTACAACAAATCAATATCCATACAACTTAACGTTAGATCTCGATCAGACGAAATCGATTACTCAAGTAGCGTGTCTCCCGCGTCAAGATGGTGGGATTAATGGCCGTATTTTAAACTATAATATTTATACAAGTATGGATGGTAGTAACTATCAAAAAGTAGCTTCTGGAACATGGGAAAATAGTATGACACAAAAATTGGCAACATTCGAACCTGTTTCCGCTAAATATGTAAAAGTGGAAGTAACGAACGGAAAGAATGGATTTGCTTCTATAGCAGAAGTAGATGTTCTAACTGATTCTTCGCCTGTTAAACCATAAGTATTACCAAAACATACAAGGTGTAACTTTTAAATAAAGTTTGATAAAAAAGCTTGCTTGATTAATAATCACAAGCTTTTTTTGTTTCTTGGGTGTTTTTGTCTATCCCCTTGAAAAGAGGGAATTAGAAAAAAGTAACCCAAAATCCTTATTTATAAGGATTTTGGGTTATTTTTAAAAATAGGTGTGTCAAAACATCTAGAATTCTACTGATATGTTTCAAAAGTGATTTGGTTGTAATTTTGAAATGAAAAGACCTATTTTTTGCTATGTCATATAGTACACTTTTTGACATAGCGTATAAATTTAAAATCAATTAAGCTAATTCCCCCTGTTCGGGGGTTTGAGAAAAAATACCCAATCTAGCTTATTTAGAAAGGATAACGTTTTTTAATACCCCATCACAATCAAGCTAAGAAAAGCAAATGCCCCAAAACGATAAAAACGATCAAGATGTAAAGATGGGGGTATTATGATATCTTAACTTGATGGGTGCACGGTTAGGCCCCTTTTATAAACTCATTATTTACCAGACAGGTCTTAACCTCGATGATGTTTTACCCTCATTTGCTTCATAAACTAACTTTGTTAAATCTTCCTTGAGCATTTGCATTCTTTCATCGCCTATGTTTTCAATCCAACGTTGTTCAATTTCAGTTAGTATCTTCTCTTTTGCTTGCACTACTAGCCAACCTTTTTCGGTCAAAACAATAATTTTCCCTCTCTTATCAGTTGGATGAGCTTTGCGCATTACATAACCACTTTTCTCAAGATAATCCACCATTTTACTCACAGCTTGCTTTGTAATTCCTAAATATTCGGCTAGTTCTATACCTGTCGCTCCATTAGGAGTGATGCATTTAAACATAAAACCGTGTATAGGTCTAATATCTCCAAATCCCAATTCCCTCAATTTGTCATGTAGTTCATTGATTGATGCGCTAAAGGATAATGACAAAAGTGACGTAAGGTCCAATTCACTAAATACTGGATGACTCATACATAAAACCTCCTTAAATGAAGTCAATACGATTGACTTCATCCGATTTCTATTGTACTATATGGCATATAGTCAATCAAATTTACTATAATTAGTTATAAGAGAAATAAGGGATCCAACGAAACAAAAATTAATAAATTATGGAGGTTTCTCATGGCCGACATCGTGAAAATTAGAGGAAGTGTGTTTGCCCCGTATGCTTGGTTAGAACATATTAAAGATCCTACAACAGGAAAACTTTTTGAATATCCTGGTGATGCGCGTGAATTTACACCATATGCTGTAAACACAATGCGGTCAAGATTAGAGCAAGAAGTGATTATTGATTTTTATAAAAAGAAATTTTTTCACATGCAAATGCTTGTATCGTAACTGTGAAAATTACAAATCCAGATGGTTATATCGAGTATAAAAAAGGGCCCGTTCCATGTTGAGATTGAAATCATTTCGAACAGCACCTATATACTAAGTAGTATCGAAGCTATGCATATGGTTAAAAAACCTCTTGAAAACGTTATCAAACATAGTTGTAATCTAAGTGGTTAATGATAAACAGTAATTGAATACTTTTCACATAGGATTGTGACTGTTCGGCAGGCAAAACCTAAATTCATACCAAGAATACAATTATGCTGTATTTTTGGTATGAATTTAGGTTTTTTATTTAGGCTAATAAGTAGGTGATGATATATGAAAATCAAAAAAGTATTAAACAATAACGTAGTCTTAGTAGAAAATGATAATAATACAGAAATGATTGTCATGGGTAAAGGTATTGCTTTCCAAAAAAAATCGGGCGAAGATATTGATCCTTCCCAAGTTGATAAAACATTTGTTTTAGAAGCAAAAGGTTTAACAGATAAATTAGCCCATCTTATTAACGAAATTCCATCCGAACATTTGGATTTATCGGATGAAATTATCACCTACGCTAAATCAAAGTTATCTGGAAAAATTGGTGATAATATTTATCTTACCTTAACCGATCATATTAGTTTTTCAATTTCTCGCTTTCAACAAGGTTTCATACTCAAAAACGCGTTGCTTTGGGAAGTAAAGAAATTCTATCGCAATGAATATGAAGTTGCCTTACACGCATTACAAATCATTGAAAGGAAAACTGGTTATAAGCTACCTGAAGATGAAGCTGGTTCGATTGCTCTTCACCTCATTAATGCTCAACAAAACCAAAATGATATGGAAGACACGATGAATATGACGAAAATGGTAAATGATGTTCTTACTATCGTTAAATATCATTACGGTTTAGAGCTAGATGAAAATTCAATTAATTATAGTCGCTTTGTTACTCATTTAAGATATTTTGCCTATAGATTGACTCATAATCAATCTGCTATTGAAGGTGAGAAAGAATTATATGAACAAGTAAAGGCAAAATATCCTGAAGCTTATCAATGTACCCAAAAGGTAAAAGCTTATATTGAGTCTACTTATGGTAAAAAACCAAACAAAGATGAAATGCTTTATTTAATGCTTCACATTAACCGTATTACATCACGAGAAAAACATAATAATTGAACCACAGGATTGTGACTGTTCGGCAGGCAAAACCTGGGTTGACCTTTCTTATTCGAGTTCATTATTTCGAATAAGAAAAATCAACCCAGGTTTTTTTATAAAAATAAAATTAAAGGAGTGCTATAAATGAGCTATACAAGCTTAGCTAAAGAAATTCTCCAACATATTGGTGGAGAGAATAACGTCAATAGTTTAGAACATTGTGCTACACGCTTACGCTTTAAAGTAAAAGACAGCAACAAAGTAAATAAAGAAGTATTAGAAAATGTAAAAGGTGTTATTAGTGTTGTTCAAACTGGTGGCCAACAACAAGTAGTAATTGGTAGCCATGTTTCTGATGTATTTAAAGAAATTAATAAAATTGGTAACTTCTCAAAAGATGCTAATGAAACATCTGAAGAAAAAACATCGCTTTCTGGAAAAATATTCGAATTAATTTCTGGTACGTTTACTCCATTACTAGCACCGCTTGCAGGAGCAGGTATGCTGAAGGCTCTTTTAGGCGTATTAGTCATGTTTGATTTGTTATCGGATAAAAGTGGTACGTATGCTATTTTATCTGCCGCTGGTAATGCTATTCTATACTTCTTACCTATAATGATAGGTTTTACTTTAGCTACGAAATTAGGAGCTAACCCATACATGGGTGGTATTATCGGAGCCGCTCTATTAGAACCAAACTTTACAGCTTTATTAGCTAATGGAGATACAAGCTCATTCCTAGGAATACCAGTTATCTTGATAGACTATTCTTCTCAAATCGTACCATCATTTATATCGGTACTTATTTACGCTCAGTTAGAGAAATTCTTGAAAAAAGTTATATACAAAGATTTACAAATGTTTTTAGTACCAATGCTTTCATTAATGATTATCGTACCATTAGCTGCTATCGCATTCGGTCCTTTTGGAACCTATGTAGGTAAAATGGTTGCTACAGGAATTAATTTCTTAAGTGAACATAGCGGACTATTAACTGGGGCTGTTGTTGGTGGTACCATGGTTTTCCTTATTATGTTTGGATTACATTGGGCTCTTGTTCCAATGAGTATCGAAAACTTAATGAACGGTGGAGACCCAATCGACCCAATGTGGGCTGCAAGTACATTCGCTCAAACGGGTATCGCACTAGGTATCTTTTTAAAAACAAAAAATAAAGAAACAAAATCTCTTGCTGGTTCAACAGCATTAACAGGGATACTTGCAGGTGTAACAGAACCCATTCTATACGGATTAATTGCAACTCATAAACGTACATTAAAATATGTTGTTATTGTCGGAGCGATTGGTGGTGCTTTCATTGGGGCATTTAAAGCTGAAAACAATGCCTTTGCCCTTCATTCTATATTTACACTAAGTGGTACAACAACACCATGGCTTCCATACTTCTTAATGATTATCATGACAGTAGGGGGAGCAGCAGCCTTAACATATTTCTTAGGTTACGAGAATAAAGAGGAACTACAAAATAAAGAAACATCTAAAGAAGCTGGTGCAACGGTTGTAAAAAAAGAAGGAATTGTAAGTCCTTTAACAGGAACCATTACTCCTTTAAACCAAGTAAAAGATGCTGTATTTGCATCTGAGGCAATGGGAAAAGGGATTGCGATTGAGCCAACTGTTGGTGAAGTCCATTCACCAGTAAACGGTGTCATTACAACGATCTTCCCTACTGGACATGCTGTTGGTATTACATCAGATGATGGAGCAGAAATTCTTATTCATATTGGCATTGATACGGTTCAATTAGAAGGAAAATATTTCAATGCACATGTGAAAACGGGTGACAAAGTAAGAAAAGGACAACATTTAATCGACTTTGATATAGAAAAGATTAAAGAGGCTGGCTACCTTGTAACAACACCTGTAATTATTACAAATACTGCACAATATACGGATATCATTGAAACAAATAAAGAACAAATTACTAAAAATGAAGATTTACTAACTCTAATATTTTAATAACATCTAGCTGATTGGGGATAAACTATACTTATTCCCAATTGGTTGAACATATTTTGGAGGGACACATAATGTTGAATAGCTTCTCAAAACCGTTTCCAAAAGACTTTTTATGGGGTGGTGCAACGGCAGCAAACCAAATAGAAGGTGCATACCAAGAAAAAGGAAAAGGCCTTTCTACAGCAGACGTATTACCACATGGTGTTTTTAGCCCGCAAGATTATTCAATGGAAGGCTATTATCCTTACCACACTGCAATTGATTTTTATCACAACTATAAAGAAGATATCGCCTTGTTTGCTGAAATGGGCTTTAAATGCTTCCGTATGAGTATTGCATGGACTCGTATTTTCCCAAATGGTGACGAATTAGAACCAAATGAGGAAGGTTTAAAATTTTACGATGACATATTTTCTGAATTGGCAAAATACAACATTCAGCCTATTGTTACCATTTCTCACTATGAAATGCCACTCGCTTTAGTGAAAAATTATGGTGGTTGGAAAAACCGTAAACTTATAGAATTTTATGAGCGCTTTGCTAGAACTCTTTTTACTCGCTACAAAGATCAAGTAAAATATTGGATGACATTTAATGAAATTAATTTTGTTATCCATGCCCCATTTACTGGCGGTGGACTTGAGTTTGAGGAAGGAGAAAATGTAAAACACACACAATATCAAGCGGCTCATCACCAATTTGTTGCCAGTGCTCTGGCAGTAAAAGCAGGTCATGAGCTTATTCCAGATAGCAAAATTGGTTGTATGCTTGCCTATGCTCCAACTTATCCTTATTCTTGTAATCCAGAAGATGTGTGGACAGCCATGATGTTAGATCGTGAAACAGTGTTTTTCACAGATGTACAAGTACGTGGATACTATCCTTCCTATACGGAGCGCTACTTTGCTGAACATAATATTACAATTAAAGTGGAGCCTAGTGATGAAGAAATTCTTCGTACTCATAAAGTAGACTATTTAGGCTTCAGTTATTATAACAGCGGTACGGCCTCTGCAACTCCTGAAGAACATAAGGCTTCTGATGGTAACTTACAATTAGGAGGCGTAGAAAACCCATACTTAGAAGCATCTGAATGGGGATGGGAAATCGATCCGAAAGGCCTTCGAATTGCTTTAAATACGTTATACGACCGTTACCAAATCCCTTTATTTATCGTTGAAAATGGTTTTGGTGCTGTTGATATTTTAGAAAATGAGTCTGTAAATGATGATTACCGTATTAGCTATTTCCGTGATCATATTGCTGAAATAAAGGAAGCTATCGCTGATGGTGTGGACTTAATCGGTTATACTACATGGGGGCCTATTGACCTTGTAAGTGCTTCTACTGCTGAAATGAAAAAACGTTACGGCTTTATCTATGTAGATAAGGATAACGGAGGTAATGGAACATTAAAACGTTACAAAAAGAAAAGTTTCAATTGGTACAAGCAAGTCATTGCTTCTAATGGTGAAGATTTAAATTAAGAATGTATAAAGGATGGTCGTAATTAAAGATTGATTACGATCATCCTTTTATATTTTGTATCTTTAGGGGTCCTACCACATTGCTATCAACCTTAGAAAAACAAATATTCCAAAGCGCGAAAATTGGCATCAAAAGGTGAAAATGTACAGTCTTTTTTTAGGTGTTATGAAGTTCTTAAGTTGATGGGCATGTTGCTGTACACCTATATGAAAAAGCTCGAATTCTCAATTTCATGCTGAGAATTTGGGCTTTTTCATTACTCCAGAAAAGAAATAAAAACACTATATGTTTTTATTCTTCCAGTGGTAATCCCTTTTTTTAAAAAATTTTTAGAAATTTAAAGATGAAGTATTGTATGCATGTAAGTATGATTAAAAATGAAAAGTTATAAACACTGAATTTGATTAAATACTTCTTGCTATCTTTACTGTTGGCTTGAATGAATAGTTTATACGAGATTACACTGGCTAAAGATGCAATAATTGTTCCAAGCCCTCCAATATTTACTCCTAGTAATAATGGTTTCCAATCAGAAGTAAAGTTTGATAGAAGAATTGAAGTAGGAAAATTGCTAATTAATTGACTCAAAAATATGGAACTAAAGAAGACTGAGGTGTCTCCTCTTAAATTAGCGTGAGCAAATGTCTCAAACGCATTAGAATGGGAAATATTCCCGATGAAAATAAAAAAACAGACAAAGGTTATCAGAAGTAAATAATCAATCTTAAATAGTAATTTTCTATCCAAAATAAAAATTGCCATCAATGTGACTATTAGCGCAATGTAATAATTAATGAACCCAAAAATAGATGCAATGATAGTGACAAGTATCAAAATCCAGACTGTAGCTTTTTTTCGACTCTTTACGGTAATAACAGGTAGATCTAATTTTAAATTTGTTTTTTGAAGTTTTTGAGTAAATATAAACAACAAACTAATCCCAAGCACAGCTAAAAGCAGGATTGAACCTAAAAATGGGATAAGCTTAATTCCGTAGTAAGAATAGAGGTACAAATTTTGTGGATTTCCCATAGGCATTAAGCTACTTCCGATGTTTGCCGCAATTGTCTGCAAGATAATTGTATCCATCATATTTATTTGTGTCTTTTTACTAATGAAAAGTGTTATTGGTACAAAAGTGAGGAGAGCAACATCATTTGTTACAAACATAGAGCAAACAAAGCATAACAAAATCAGAAATATAGATATTGACCTGCTGTTATGGCATTTATTCAAAATAGCAACGGCAAGTTTGTCTAATATCTTTAGTTCTTCAAAAGCCTTAATGGCCACCATTAGATTAAATAAGCTAATAAGCACTTCAAAGTTAATATATTCAATCTTTGGCGAATATATTAAACAGCTTACAACTGCTAGTATCAGTGAAATGGTAAACACTATATCCTTTTTTAAAAATACGAATTTCGTAAAGAGTCTTTTTTTATTTGGAAGGAATACTACTTCTTTCACAATACACCACCTGTAATCTATTTTAGTAGAAGGAAACGGAAGAAAAATATACATTCACTAATATATATCCAACAAACTCCCTATATTGCAATTAACTTAATAGCCTTTCTTATTAATTGGTTGTTCTATAATCTGTATATTAAATAGGAATTTCTTAATATGTCATTCCTTCAAAATAATTTATTTTCCTTAGAGCTTTTAACGTTTTAACTTTGTCTAATATAGGCGAATTTACCTAGAGGATTAATTGAGAAAACAAATGTTTTTTTAGTATGATATCATAAATAAATTAAATACATTGTTTTTTGAACATTCCGTAAATACACTGTCAACTCTTGATTTCAATTAATTCACATGAAGTCTTAAAAGAGAAAAAATATATATGATTTTATTAGGTAAGTAGAGACCTATCAAAGGTTAGGTAGAACAGAACCCGCGATGTTCGGATACTGTATAAAAACCTATTCTGAAATAAATGCCAATATTATCAATGAATTAGTATACATACGTATTTCCTAAGGGTACCTCACTGCCAATGCTTCTCGTAACATTTTTCCTTATATCCCAATATAGTTCGAAATTGTGACCAAGTTACTTCGCTAATCGCTTTTAACAGCTGTTTTAGGGGAGCATGTTACTAACTTATAAGTCTGCCATACTGATAATATTGTGTTTTTTGATGATTTCAGTAGAAAGTTTATGTAGATAATTAGATTTTACATTTGCAATATGTTTATGCATTTTTGCAATTTTCACTTGTTGTTTATTCTAGTTCGAAGAATCCTTTGTTCTTTCTAGAAGAATGAAAGGATTATCTGTTGTGTTGTCCACTTTGATTATTTTAATTTTTCTGATTCAAAAGATAGAGCATCCTTAAAATTCTTCTCTCTATATCACTTCCAAATCAGGAGGTGAATTATGTGTAATTAGAGCAATTTTCCTACCAATAACTTTATGTACTCAACAATTAATCAGGTTTTCTTATTCATATGGAACATCCATTTAAAATTCAATGTTTTCTTCAAAGGTGCACAATTCCTTTATTAATAAATTTTAATGATGTGAAAAATATCAGTATTTTTTGTGATGAAAAAATCTTTAAAAATTTATAAAAATTTTTATAAATATCTGTACTTTTTGGTAACATTCTGTACTTTTGATTATAAATTAAGGGCACGCTTCTCTTAACTTAAGATTGAAAGCGCTTCATAGGTTTTTCGTAAATTTTTTATCTAGGCTAAATTTTTTTACTAACAGGCTATTTTTAGAGATTAGTAGTGAGAAAGGAGATATATTCGTGTTCTTAAGAAAATTAGCAAAAAAACACTTAATCACTATTGATTATTATAAAACCGGACATTTACAAACGTGTAAGGGGCGAGTTTGTAATCTTGATTTACACCAACAAATACTCTTTTTAATAAATGAACAGCAAAAAATCGTTAGTATATGTTTATCAAAAATAAAAAAAATTTATTAATGATTTTCGTTATTTCATAGAAGGAAATAGAATTAAAAGCTTCTGGGATGTAGAAAATTTTTTAAAAATTTATGTTAAAAAGTATTTTAAAGATGGTTTTACAGCAAAATTTTGTAGGTAAATGAAGAGAAAGATATATAAATATAAAGTATTTAGAAGGGAATAAAAAGGCAACCTAGTGCTTTTCTAAGAAGCATTAATTAAAAATCAAAGAAAATAAATTGTGAATAAATGTGAGAGCGCATAAAGGTGTTTGAATTTTTTTGGTAATTTATTTTATATGTTTGTGCAAATAATAGAAATATATATAAAGGATTATTGTGATTTAAATTTAAATCACCGGTAAACGAAACAAACATGATGGTGCAACCGCATTGCTGAAGTAGAATATTAGTTTTACAGAAGGACCTAGAGCATCCATATGTACAAGTGTTAGGTCCTGCAAGATGTCAGTTTTTTGGTTACATATTGTAGAGGTTCGTTTAAACAAGGCAATCCCATTATTATATAAAATTTTTATCTTGTATATGAAATGAGGTATTTATGTCAGGAAATATAGGTGACTTTATATAGATTAAGGTATATGAATTTTTGATATGGGGTGATAATATGGAAAGATTTTTGGTGGATATAGTAGGGTCAACGAATGATTTTTTATGGTCAAAATTGTTAATTATTATGCTAGTTGTTTGCGGAATTTATTTTACATTTAAATTGAAATTTGTGCAGTTTCGAATGCTAAAAGAAATGGTCCGTGTGTTAATGGAGGGAAAGAATGGTTCTAAAGATCAAATCTCTCCTTTTCAAGCATTTTGTATTGGTATGGCAGCTCGCGTTGGAACAGGGAATATCACAGGAATTGCGATTGCAATTGCATTAGGTGGTCCTGGAGCTGTATTTTGGATGTGGATTATTTCTATTATTAGCTCGGCATCCAGTTTTGTTGAAAGCACATTAGCACAAATATATAAAGTAAAAGATAAAACTGGTTTCCGAGGCGGTCCATCCTATTATATGGAAAAGGGATTGAACAAACGCTGGATGGGAGTATTATTCTCTATTTTAATCACCATTACTTTTGGCCTTGTATTTAATTCTGTACAATCAAATACAGTTACAATTGCTTTTCAAAACTCATTCGGTACAGATCGTCTAACTGTTGGGATAATAATGGCCATTGCTTTCGCTGCTATTATCTTTGGTGGTGTACAACGTATTGCAAAAATGGCGGAATACAAGGTGATGTTTCTAGCGGTATTATACATTGGAGTTGCATTATTTGTTGTAGTGACCAATATATCAAAAATGCCGGAAGTTCTTTCTCTTATTGTCCAAAACGCATTTGGTTTTAAACAAATAGCAGGCGGTTCAATTGGTGCAGCGCTTATGCATGGAGTTAAACGTGGTTTATTCTCAAATGAGGCTGGTATGGGAAGTGCACCAAATGTTGCTGCAACGGCAACAACGAGCCATCCGGTGAAGCAAGGATTGATTCAAGCATTTGGTGTATTAACGGATACACTAATAATTTGTACTAGCACCGCATTTATTATTTTGCTTTCTGATGCATACAAACAACCGGGGTTAAATGGTATTGCACTTACACAAGCAGCATTAAGTGAACACATCGGTTCTTGGGCATCGGGTTGTCTTGCTATCTTTGTTTTTCTATTTGGATTTGGCGCGTTAATTGGTAACTATTATTATGGGGAAACAAATATTCGATTCTTACATACAAGTAAAGTATGGTTAATGATATACCGAATAAGTGTGTTGGCTATGATTGTATTCGGTTCGGTTGCAAAGGTCCAAATTGTATGGGATTTAGCGGATTTATTTATGGGCTTTATGGTTATTATTAATTTAATTGCTATTACCTTACTTTCAAAAATAGCCTTTGCTGCGTTACAAGATTATATAAAACAGAAAAAGGCTGGTAAAGATCCTATTTTTTATAAAGAAAACATTAAAGGGCTTGACGACATTGAATGTTGGGACAATTATCAGGAAACTTCAAAAAAGAAAAGTATGTAACAAGAAAGATATTCAGACTGTAAAATGTCTGAATATCTTTCTTGGTTCTAGTGCAAATATTATTGATTATATTAAAGAAAAAATTATTCTATATGAAGTTAATAGTACGGAGGAATATAGTTAAATGATAAAGGATTCTAGCGTTCAAATTGAGGGTCAAAAAAAAGTATGCTTAGATCAATGGGTAGCTCATTATCGAACTTATGCAGCTAAGGGACAAAGCGCCAGTTATATTCCCGCTTTGGGAAATGTAAATTTATCGCAATTAGGTATTTGTATAGTAGAACCAGATGGAAATATCATAAAGTCAGGAGATTGGGATGTACCTTTCACTCTACAAAGTATATCAAAAGTAATTGGCTTTATAGCCGCTTGTTTAAGCCGTGGTATTTCTTATGTATTAGAGCGAGTTGACGTAGAGCCAACTGGAGATGCCTTCAATTCGATTATTCGTTTAGAGATGCATAAACCAGGAAAACCTTTTAATCCTATGATTAATGCTGGAGCAATTACGATAGCTTCGCTTTTACCAGGAGAAACGGTGCAAGAAAAATTAGAATCTCTATTCGTATTAATTGAAAAAATGATAGGGAAGCGTCCCTCTATTAATGAAATAGTATTTCAATCAGAATGGCAAACAGCTCATCGCAATAGGGCTTTAGCACATTATTTAAAGGGGAGTGGTTTTTTAGAGTCAGATGTGGAGGAGGTACTAGAGGTTTACTTAAAACAATGTTCAATTGAAATAAACACAGAGGATATTGCCTTAATAGGGCTTATACTGGCACATGATGGATATCACCCTATTCGTAAAGAACAAGTGCTTCCTAAAGAATTGGCTAGGTTAACAAAAGCTTTAATGCTTACCTGTGGAATGTACAATGCTTCTGGCAAATTTGCAGCTTTCATTGGGTTACCAGCTAAAAGTGGGGTGTCCGGAGGAATTATGACACTTGTTCCCTCAAAATCTAGGAAATATCTACCGTTCCAAGATGGATGTGGTATTGGTATTTATGGACCAGCCATTGATGAATATGGGAATAGTTTACCAGGGATTATGTTATTAGAACATATTGCAAAACAATGGGATTTAAGTATATTTTAAAAAGGATCATAAATGTTTTGGTGTCACTGCGAATACAAAAATGTTCAGAGCGTATAATGTGTCTGAACATTTTTAGATTACAAAATATCTTTCTAAAATAGAAGAATGTATTGAATACTCACAATATGTAATGCTTTCGTTTATATCTTATTTATCGTTTTTTGAAAAAATAGAGTAATTGTTGTATTAATGTAAATAGGTTTGTATACTGACTGTTAGGCGAAAGTGAGAAGTGATTATTTTGAATCTTAGTAATTTAGTAAAAAAAGACATCTATATTCTGATTTTGATGATATTTACAGTACCATTAGTAGGTGAAATAAAGTCATTTCCCTTAAATGAAACATTTAGAATGAGCTTTGGTGCACCAACATTTTTCTTTTTTTTGTTATTATTTCGACGAGTCCCAGCATTTTTACCAGGTTTTTTAACAGCAATAGTCGTTGTAGTATTTCGTATCTCAATGGATGTCATCATAAAAGATAATATGGATTGGATAGCTGCTTTCCATACCCACTATCCTAGTTTTTTCTTTTATTTTACTTATTCTTATCTCTTTCATTTAGCAAAAGTCGAACGTTTTCATCATCAACCATTGATGATTGGATTCATTGGTTGCATCATTGAAATATTGTCAGACAGTGTGGAATTAATGATTCAATATTTCGTATTAAAAACATCGATAACATCAGAGGCAATAAATGAGATAATCGTTACCGCATGTTCCCATAGTTTTATAGTTCTAAGCTTTTTCAATATGATGAAATTGTATGAAGCGCAGTCAAGGGAGAGACATATAAAGAAACAAAATGAACACATGCTTATACTCATCTCTAATTTATATGAAGACGCAGTTCATTTAAAAAAAACGTTACAGGATGCTGAGAATATAACCAAAAAATCCTATGATTTATATAAAAGCTTAGACGCTTTTGAGCATAAAAAAATGAGCTTTCAGTTTGAGGATTTAAGGCAACAGGCATTACAAATTGCTGGTGAGGTCCATGATGTTAAAAAGGATAACCAACGTATTTTTGCTGGACTTTCAAAGTTAATTTCTGATGAAAGTTTTACAGATTATATGTCTGTACATGAACTGGTAAACATCATTATACGAGCAAATGCAAAATACGCCCGGTTACTAGAGAAAGACATCCAATTTGTATATAAAATTGATGGCGTGCATCCTCACTATCATATTTACACAATCTTATCTATTATAAATAATATCGTTACAAACGCTGTAGAAGCTATCCAAGATATGGGAACCATCACAATTGACATTAATAAAGACCATCATTTCGTTGAATTTCGAATAGAAGATAACGGTCCCGGTATTTCTTCAAAATATAAAGATTCAATTTTTGAACCAGGGTTTACTTCTAAATATGATAATTTAGGTAATCCATCGACAGGCATCGGACTATCGTATGTTAAAGAAATAGTTGAACAACTTGAAGGTGATGTTACGCTTGAGGACAGAACCGAAGGAAAAGGATCAATCTTTATAATTAGATTAGGGGTTGATCATATAATTTCGAAAGGGTGATTCTATGTATTTTTATATAGTAGATGATGAAAAAGCGGTTCGCTCAATGTTGGCTCAAATTATTGAGGATGAAGATCTTGGAGAGGTTGTAGGAGAAGCTGAGGATGGTTTATTGTTAGATCAACAAATGCTAATTCTCAAAAATATAGACATTTTATTTATCGATTTGTTAATGCCGATTCAAGATGGAATAAAAACAATTCGTCAAATAAAACCCACGTTTAAAGGGAAAATCATCATGGTCTCTCAAGTAGAATCAAAAGAATTAATTGCTGAAGCGTATTCGCTTGGCGTTGAATACTACATTATTAAACCAATTAACCGGATTGAAGTATTAACAGTCGTTCAGAAAGTCATTGAACGAATTCGTTTGGAAAAATCGATAAAAAATATTCAAGAATCGCTCAATACGATACTAAAATTGGATAGTGATCCAAGTATGCAGGAAAAATATCGTAATGAAAAGCATCTAAATACTTTCAACCATTTTCAAAATGCCATTCATTTTCTTCTATCTGAATTAGGAATAGCCAGTGAAAGTGGAAGTAAAGATTTAATGGATATGCTAGATTATTTATATAAATATGAACAAGATAAAACGTTGGAACAAGGTTTTCCCTCACTAAAAGAGATTTTTGTGAATTTGGCTCAAAAAAAACTTGGAGAATCAGCTGAAGATACTGAATTAAAAAGGTTCATAGAAGCTTCCAAACAACGGATTCGGAGAGCGATTTATCAATCATTAAACCATTTAGCATCCCTTGGACTTACTGATTTTTTAAACCCGAAGTTCGAAAATTATGCTTCGAGATTTTTTGATTTTACTACCGTAAGGAGAAAGATGACAGAGTTGAATAATGAGCCAACGTTACCGGCTCGTATTGATACGAAAAAATTTATTCAGGTCCTTTATTTTGAAGCAAAACGAATTCACTTGGAATTACGATGATAAACTCTTACTAATTCAAAATCTCAATTGGTATATTTATATTTGGATGGTTATTGGACTTATTATATATATGTTATATGGAAAAAACAAAAGTAATTTAGCTAAAAATATAAATAAATAATAAGTTGAATTAAAGAAAAAAAGATGCTATCTAGCATCTTTTTTTCTTTAAGAGGCAACATTGATACTTATATTATTTGCAATTTGAATGTGGGCATATAAATAAGAGAAAAGGAAATAATATCTAACAAATTATAAATGGAAATCGTATTTTAGGTCAGAAATGTTTTATGTTAACTAGTTTGCTGGTATTAAATAGCATATGGTCTCGCTTTTCTGTTCTTTGGTCTGATGGCGATTTTTAATTAATTAAATACCGATTTTTTGAAATATATCCTAGTACTGTATATAAAGCAGGTGATCAAAATGTGGAACATAATTGTTTCTTATCTTCCGGATTGGAAAATATTTGTACAAGCTTTTATCTTGTTTTTAATTCCATATACTATCTCAAGATTTTTTCATTGGGTCCGTATGTCAGAGAAAGAGTGGTAAGAATGAGTTGGTGGAAATCAAAAGATAAACAGGTGCAAAAAAATACTATTCAAAGTGAAACTAATCAACAATATAAGCCTTCTCAAAATGCAAATATTCATTTCACGGATGATTTTGCTTCCAATTTAGAACTCATAAAACAAAAAATCGGTCATAATTCTGATATTCGCTTTCGGGAGTTTAATATTGGACGCACAGGTATTCAAGCTGGGATCATTTTTGTTGAGGGACTATCAGATAAAGAGATAATTGACAAACATATTATGAAATTACTAATGGATGATTTTTCTGACGAATATAAAAATGAATCTTCTTATGTGGAGGGTACCGTTTCAAAAGCATATATTAAAAATAAAGTTCTTTCAATTAGTGAAGTAGCAGAAGTCCATTACATAAATGATTTGATATCAAAAGTATTGATAGGTTCGACAGCTCTTTTGATTGATGGTTTAGCAGATGTGTTTATTCTGGGCACAACAAAAGCGAATAAACGGAACATTGAAGAACCAGTATCGGAGGCTTTAGTAAGAGGTCCGCGGGTGGGTTTTACTGAGGTATTAAGTGATAATACCTCACTTTTGCGACGGCATTGTGCAGATGAGAACTTATCATTAGTAAAGCTATCAGTAGGAGAACGTGCAAAAAAAGAGTTAGTTGTGGCTTTTATTAAAGATCTTGCTAGTACAGAATTGGTGGAAGAAGTAAAAAATAGAATTCAGAAAATCAACATAGATAGTGTACTCGAATCTGGTTATATAGAGCAGCTCATTGAAGATAATTATTTCAGTCCTTTTCCGCAGATTCAGAATACCGAACGACCTGATCGTGTTATTAGTGCTTTGATGGAAGGCCGAGTAGCTATTTTGTTAGATGGAACACCGTTTGTTTTAATTGCTCCAGTTACATTTAGTATGTTGCTGCAATCACCAGAAGATTATTATGAACGGTGGATTCCTGGTACGCTTCTCCGTTTATTACGCTTCATGACAGCTTTTGTTTCATTATTTGCTCCAGCACTGTATATTTCTTTTATTTCATTTCATCCAGGATTAATTCCCACTAAGCTAGCTATTTCAATTATCGGATCGCGAGAAGGAGTTCCTTTTCCCGCTCTAATAGAAGCGTTGATTATGGAAGTGGCTATCGAAGTTTTACGGGAAGCAGGTTTACGTCTGCCTAAACCGATTGGACCTGCAATGGGAATTGTGGGCGGGTTAATTATTGGTCAGGCCGCCGTTGAAGCAGGAATTGTTAGTCCAATAATGGTTATCATTGTTGCGGTAACAGCTATTTCTTCCTTTACTATCCCACAATATAGTGTAGGGATTACGTTACGCATTCTTCGTTTTGTAGCTATGTTTTGTGCTGCGATTTTTGGCTTGTATGGAGTTATTCTCTTCTTTCTTTTACTTTGCAGTCATTTAGTGAAATTGAAAAGTTTTGGCGTTCCTTATACCAGCCCTGCTGTTCCGTATCAATTTAGTGATTGGAAAGATTTTATGGTTCGCATGCCATTAAAAATGATGAGACGCCGACCGAAAATAATGAATACCAAAAATACTATCCGCAAAAGGTAGCTGATGACGAAAGGAAGTGGCCTTCAGTGATTACTAAACCCAAAGACCGTATAACAAATTCGCAGGCAGTTGTTATTATTGTAAATTACATACTTGGAACAGGAATTCTCACTCTGCCCAGAGCATCTGTGGAAAAAGTGAAAACACCAGATGTATGGCTAAGTGTGATATTAGGTGGGATACTCGCAATGGTTACAGGAATAATCATGGTAAAATTAAGTCAGCAGTTTCCAGAAAAAACTTTTTATCAATACAGCCAAGAAATTGTAGGGGAATGGATAGGCAGATTGCTTAGTTTACTTATTATAGGTTATTTTCTTACAACTTCAGCTTTTCAAATTCGTTCAATGGCAGAAGTAATAGGCTTTTTTTTACTGGAAGGAACTCCTACATGGGCCATTATTATGCCTTTTATGTGGATAGGTCTTTATTTGATTATGAGTGGTATTAATTCAATTGCACGGATGTTTGAAATAATATTTCCTATAACGGTTTTTATTTTTTTACTCATTTCCTTTATGAGTATCGGAATATTTGAGGTAGATAATCTCCGTCCCGTATTAGGTTTGGGGATCAAACCGGTGTTAGATGGGATAAAAACAACGTCTCTCGCATATACAGGTCCTGAAATTATGTTAATTCTTTTGGTGTTTATGGAACAACCAAATAAAGCAGTAAAAGTCATTCTAGTTGGAATTTCTATTCCGTTAGTCTTTTATGTAATAACTGTTGTAATGGTCATTGGTGCATTATCTATTGATGGAGTTGTAACAAGAACATGGCCGACAATTGACCTTATGCGCAGTTTTGAAATTTCTGGTTTGATATTTGAACGTTTTGAGTCTTTATTGCTTGTAATATGGATTATGCAAATATTTGCTACCTATACGATTAGCTATTATGCTGCTGCATTAGGAGTAGCGCAACTCTTTAAAAAGAGTATTCATCCGTTTATGTTTGTTTTGCTTCCGATTATTTACATCATTGCTATGACTTCGAAAAATATAAATGATTTACTTAAATTGGGGGATATGCTCGGTAATGCTGCTTTATTTTTATTCGGTTTACTGCCACTGCTCCTTCTCATTATTATGCGATTAAAAGGAGGAGTAGCGTGAAAAATAACTTTATTTGTAAACGGTTCTATTTGGCTATGTTATCGATGCTTGTGCTCCTATTTTTAACAGGATGTTGGAGCAGTAAAGAAATAGAAGAGTTGAGTTTAACTGCAGGTATAGCACTAGATAAAGGGAAGGAGTCAACAATTGAGAAAGAGGTTGAGGAAGAAGAATATCCTAAAAGAAACCTTATAACGGCTACTTATCAAATTATTAGTTCGCAAGCGCAAAGTAAAGGAAACGGACAACAAAAACGGTATATAAATGTTTCTGAGACCGGTGATTCTATTCATCAAATTGTTCGTGAGTTTTCATTGAAAAGGGAGAACCAAATGTTCAGCGCACATTTAAAAAACATTGTTATTAGTGATAGTCTTGTACGTACATACAGTTTAGAACAATTACTTGAACAGTATCTCCGTGACAATGAAGTTCGACTTAGCTGTATGATTTTAATTAGCAAGGGCCCAGCGAGGGAGGTTTTGGAATCAAAGAAAAATGGAGAAATCCCAGCATTTCAGTTGACTGGAATTGCAGATAATAGAAATAGAACAACAAGGATTTTACCTCCCGTCTCGCTCACTAAATTAGAAGGAAAGATGCGGTCAGGATCCAGTTTTCTTTTACAAAATGTGGCTTCGATAAATGGGGAAACAAAATTTGCAGGAGCTGCTGTAATTAAAGGGAAAACAAAAAAGTTGATAGGTTTTTTAAACGAACAGGAATTGGAAGGATTAATATGGATAAACGGAAAAAGGAAAGGTGGTGTGGTAAAAACTTTTGATAGAAAATCAAGGAAACTTATTATTTACGAAATAAAGTCAATAAAAAGCAAAATCATACCGCATGTTAACGGAGATAAGATTTCTTTTGATGTAAACATTGAGTCAGAAGGGCGTTTGTCTGAAAATTGGATGCAATCAGAAAAAGATTTTGAAAATGAATTTTTAAAAAAGGAAGAAAAAGCTGTTGAAAAAGAAGTAAAGCACTTGGTACATCATGTTACTGAAAAAATACAAAAAGAATATCAAGTCGACATTGCGGGCTTTAGCAACCAATTAAGAATTAAAAACCCGAGAACATGGGAGAAAGTCAAAAAAGATTGGGATCGAACATTTAGTAAGGTACCGATTAAATATCATGTAAATGTAACTATTGAAGATTATGGGGCATCAAGTTTAAAAAGGTGAGACGTCTTAAGTGACATTATATTTACACCAAAACAAAAAGCTATAAAAATTTTAATTTAAAAATTTTTGTAACTTTTTGTTTTTTTATGTCCTTCTTATTATAAATTAAAGAAATGATTTTATTGAAATTTAATTTTTTCTTCATCATATGCATTGCTTCTACTCTTTAAAGTCGATAAAGGGATTTAATAAAGGAGCTTTATTTAACATTAAGAAAGAAAGAGGAATCGTTACATTGCCTTTACTAGTTTAAATAGGAGGGAGTTCTGAATTGCAAGCGAGAGCGGTGAAGATAGAGGAAATCTATCAAGAAATATTAGACGGTAAAAGAAGTAGATTTCCACCGAATACATGGAAAGAAGATAGCAATAGAGAGCTATCTAAAAGGGTCACAAAATATTTAATTGAAACAATTTTAAAGTGGACTGAAGAAGATATTAAACAAAGATGGAATACGCGTTTAATTATAAAATATCGATTACTTGGGGCGCTCAAACATGGTTATGATAATAGTCCTTATAAGATGATTGAAGACTTATATCCTAATAGATTTAAAGAGTGGGAATTTGGTATGGCACCATTAAATTTTTGGACTAAAGATAAAGCTCTTGAAGTATTAAAGTGGACTATTAAAGAAAAAGAAAAGCTAAGTAAAGTAGAACTATTAAAAATTTATAGTAAAAAATGGTTAGAGAAAAATAAACTCAGTGCGCCATTAGTTATGTATTGGAATGGTAGCCCATATGCAATGATAAATTCTTTATATCCTAATAAATTTAAAGAATGGGAATTCAGTATGACTCCTAACAAGTTTTGGACCAAAGAAAAAGCATTGGCGGCATTAAGATGGACTATTGAAGAAAAAGAAAAATTAACTTCTTTTCAATTATTACAAGTTTACAGTGTCAAATGGCTTACTATTCATAAATTAATTTCTCCTTGTCAGATATTATGGAACAACAGTCCGTACTCTATGATCAATGAGTTATATCCTGGTCAACATAAAGAATGGGAATATAAATTCACACCTACTGGATTTTGGACCGAAAAAAAGGCATTAGAGGCGCTGAAATGGACTATTGAAGAAAAGGAAAAACTAACAGAAGAACAATTACTTTCTATTTATACACAAAGATGGTTAATAAAACATAAGTTATGGACGCCATTAAGAAGATATTGGAATGGAAGTCCATACAAGATGTTAAACACTTTATACCCAAGTCGCTATTCAAAAGATATGTTAAAAGGTTATAAAAATAAATAATGATAATACATAGGAACGAGCAAAAAGAACATCGCTATCAATCTAACGAAATTAAATATCTCAAAGATGAAAAGTTTGAATACTTTAATAATGATTGAAAAAATGTAAATAAATTTTAAAACGTTAGTTTGTGTCTATTTTATAGCTATTAATAAACTCATATCGATTTTTTGAAAGAATGTAAAATCAATAAAAGATAAAGATAACATTAGAAGACTTACTTATATCATATACTATCAAGTTTAAGATAGAGTTAATAAAAATGTTGATTTAATTATTTCTTAACTTAATTATAGGAGCGAAATTATATGTCACCTTTACGAGATGAAGCATTAAAAATGCATAAAGAAAAACAGGGTAAGATTGGTGTTTATCCTAAAGTTAAAGTACAAAACTCAACAGATTTAAGTCTTGCTTACTCCCCAGGTGTTGCGGAGCCATGCTTAGAGATTTATAAAGATGAAAATAAAGTTTTTGACTATACAATGAAAGGCAATCTTGTTGGAGTTATATCAGATGGAACTGCAGTATTAGGACTTGGAAATATCGGACCTAAAGCAGCTATGCCAGTAATGGAAGGAAAAGCTTTACTTTTCAAATCATTTGCTGAAATCGATGCTTTTCCTATTTGTTTAAACACCAATAATCCAGATAAGATTGTTGAGGTTGTTAAATTATTAGAACCAAATTTTGGTGGGATAAATTTAGAAGACATTGCAGCACCTCAGTGCTTTGAAATTGAAGAGCGCCTAAGAAAATCTTGTGATATTCCTATTTTCCATGATGATCAACACGGTACTGCAATTGTAACTATTGCTGGCCTAATTAATGCGCTTAAGTTAACAAATAAAAAAATTGAAGATGTGCAAATTGTTGTAAATGGTGCTGGTGCTGCTGGGATAGCCATTGTAAAGCTTTTACTTCATATGCATGTGAAAAATGTTATTTTGTGTGACACAAAAGGGATAATATATGAAAAGCGACCTATTGGAATGAATGCACTTAAAGAAGAAATAGCTCGTATTACCAATGTAGAACAGAAGCAGGGAACATTAGCAGAGGCACTTATTGATGCTGATGTATTTATTGGTGTATCAGCTGCAGATGTAGTTGATGAGGATATGATTCATTCTATGAATCATAATCCTATTATTTTTGCTTTGGCTAACCCTACACCTGAAATTATGCCTAATAAAGCAAAAATAGCTGGAGCGCTAGTAGTTGGTACAGGTCGTTCTGACTTTCCTAATCAAGTAAATAATGTACTTGCTTTCCCTGGAGTTTTTCGTGGAGCTTTAGATGTACAAGCAAAAGAAATTAATGAAGAAATGAAGCTAGCAGCTGTTTATGCAATAGCTGATTTAATTTCAGAAGAAGAGCTTCATGTAAACTATGTTATTCCAAACCCGTTTGATCCTAGGGTGGTGCCACATGTAGCTTATGCTGTTGCACGTGCTGCAGTGGAAACCGGTGTTGCAAGAAAAAATATCAGCATGTCTGAAATTAAAAACAATCTACTAAGATTAATAAAAGAGGAAAAAGTATTAAAATAAGTATTTTTCTCAAGATAATATTATTGTAGCAAAGATAACATGTATTTGAAACAGGCTATCTCACCTGAGATAGCTTACTATATTCTTGAAACTTTTTAATTGTTTCATGTGTTTTTGATTAGATTTTGTAGTATTAATTATCAAATTAAAGTTATGTTTCTATTAGAATTAGCTTGCAAGTGTATTGATTCCTTTATTCATCAGGCTTTTTGTATAAGTTAGTTGTAAAAAAGCGGACAAATTCATGTTCTTAAGAGATTTAACAAAAAATCATTTATTGACTATTAATTATAATTAGAGTGGATTTTTGCAAACATGTAAAGGTCGTGTGTACAACTTTGATTAAAACCAACAAACCATTACTTTAATAGATTAATAACAGAAGGCTTTCTACTTATTTCTAAGCGTATAAAACGTTTATATATGTGATTCTTAGAAGACTTTTGTATAGGGATGATAATTTTTAAATTTCATTGGCATATACAGGAATTGTAGTAGATCTTATTTAGAATAATAATTTCAAATCAATAAATTTTATAATAGAGGGAGCAAGATTGAATTATTATGAATAAACAAATAGGGTTCATCGGATGTGGAAATATGGGTATTGCTATGATAGGTGGGATGATTAGCAAAAATTTAGTTTCTCCAGATCAAATAATTTGTTCAGATTTAAACGTCAGTAATTTAAAAAATGCTAGTGATAACTATGACATAACTACAACTACTAACAACAATGAAGTAGCTAACAAGGCGGACATTTTAATTTTATCAATTAAACCAGATTTATACCCATCAGTAATTAACCAAATAAAAGATCAGATAAAAAATGATGTAATTGTTGTAACTATTGCTGCAGGAAAAAGTATGAAGAGCACTGAGAATGAGTTTGGTAGAAAGTTAAAGGTTGTTAGAGTAATGCCTAATACACCGGCACTTGTTGGGGAAGGAATGTCTGCGTTATGTTTTAATGAAATGGTTAAAGAAAAAGATATAGAAGAAGTACTAAATATATTTAATATTTTTGGCAAAACGGAGGTCGTAAATGAAAAACTAATGGATGTTGTAACAGCTATTAGTGGTTCTTCTCCGGCATATGTGTATATGTTTATAGAAGCCATGGCAGATGCTGCTGTACTTGGTGGTATGCTAAGAAATCAAGCTTATAAATTCGCAGCTCAGGCTGTATTAGGTTCTGCAAAAATGGTATTGGAAACGGGGATACATCCAGGTGAATTGAAGGATATGGTTTGTTCTCCAGGTGGAACGACGATAGAAGCTGTAGCAACACTTGAAGAAAAAGGTTTAAGAACAGCTATCATTTCAGCTATGAAACGTTGTACTCAAAAATCTGTTGAAATATCTAGTTTAACTAGTAAGTGAGAAGCATTGTTTAGGCGTAACGTCATATCCATTAATTCAAACTTTTTATTTAAGTTAAAAGTTTGTTGTTATTCTCTTATAGGGCGTGGAACCATAAAATACTCTTCCCCAACGGTGCTCTAGGCTGGAATAAGCTAAACTAGTATTAAAATTATGTAAAAAATAAAGAGCGTGTACAAATGTGTAATCGGAGGATTTGTTATGTCAAATAAAGTTCCTACGTCCTTTATTATTATTATAGGATTGATGCTGTTTGCATTGTTTTTTGGAGCAGGAAATTTAATTTTCCCACCTATGCTTGGTCAAATGGCTGGAAAAAACGTATGGATAGCCAATGCAGGTTTTTTAGTTACCGGAGTTGGTTTACCATTATTAGCAATAACAGCATTTGTTTATTCAGGTAAAAATGATTTGCAATCTTTAGCTAGTCGTGTACATCCGGTATTTGGTATTGTATTTACAACCGTTCTCTATCTAGCGATTGGTCCTTTTTACGCCATCCCTAGATCTGGAAATGTATCGTTTGAAATCGGAATTAAACCTTTTTTATCAAATGATGCTAGTCCTGTTACATTAATCATATTTACAATCTTATTTTTTACAGTTACATGTTTATTATCACTTAATCCTACAAAAATTATTGATATAGTTGGAAAAGTTTTGACTCCTATCAAATTAACCGTTATTGGAATGCTCGTAGTTGTAGCTTTTGTTCATCCAATTGGCAGAATTCAAGCACCTGTTGAAGGGTATACATCAGATGCATTCTTTAAAGGTTTTCAAGAAGGTTATTTAACATTGGATGCTCTTGGAGCTTTTGTTTTCGGAATCATTATTGTGAATGCAATTAGGGAAAAAGGGGCTATCACTAAAAAACAGCTTATAATTGTTTGTGCAAAAGCAACGGTTATTGCTGCTACACTCTTAGCTCTTATCTATACTGCACTTTCCTATATGGGGGCTTCTAGTGTTGAAAAGCTAGGTCTTTTAGATAATGGGGCTGAAGTTTTAGCAAAAGTTTCGGACTATTATTTTGGTTCGTATGGTGCAATTTTATTGGGTTTAATGATTACAGTAGCATGTTTAACCACAAGCGTAGGACTTATCACTGCTTGTTCTTCTTTTTTTCATGGATTATTTCCAAAGATCTCTTACAAAAAATTTGTTATTATTTTGTCTGTTTTCAGTACACTAGTTGCAAATATAGGATTAACACAATTAATTATGATTTCGATCCCTGTATTAATAACTATGTATCCAATTGCTATTACTTTAATATTCTTAACGTTTTTACACTCTGTATTTAATGGTAGATTTGAAGTATATCAAGGGAGTTTGATATTAACATTTATTATTAGTTCATTAGATGGCTTAAATGCTGCTGGAATAAAAATCGAACTAATTCATAATTTTCTTGAGCATTTTCTCCCTTTATATAGTGTAGGTTTAGGATGGGTACTTCCAGCTATTATAGGCGGTGTATGCGGTTATATTTTTAGTGTATTACGAAAGAAAAATGACCTTAGTTCTGGTGAAACTCAATTATATAAATAAATTATTTTTGTATATGATATCATCGTATTGCTATCGAGGAAGAAAGCTAAGTATCTCTTTAGAATGTGTAAATCTGTTATTTATTGCTTTGGGGGCAAATCAAACCAGCTATAATATATTGTAGCTAATCTTTGTTGAACACTGGATTAAAGAGAAAAAATAGAATGTATTAACCTAAAAACACCAATTAATTTATAGAATATTTAAAATCTATTTAATGTAAAAGAAATATTATGAGGCTAGCTAATAACTAAGTAAATTTATATACAACAATAACGAGAAGAATAAACCTTATTTTTAAAGGGGATACAGAGAAAATGAGTAATTTATTAAAAAAGAAATCCGTTACGCAATTGTTAGAGCATAATCAAAGCAAGACCTTAACGAAAACATTAGGAGCATTTGATTTAATTATGTTAGGGGTAGGCTCGATAATTGGAACGGGGGTTCTTGTGTTAACTGGATTAGTAGCAGCAAGAGATGCTGGTCCAGCAGTTATTTTTTCGTTTGTACTTGCAGCAATTATATGTGGATTTATAGGATTATGCTACGCAGAAATTGCTTCTACACTCCCGACGTCTGGTAGTGTATATACGTATTCGTATGCAACAATTGGTGAGTTTATTGCTCATCTAGTAGGTTGGTCGTTACTTCTAATATATATAGTGGCAACAGCGGCTGTTGCTGCTGGATGGACAGGGTATTTCCACAATTTAATAATGGGATTTGGATTAGAGATACCCAAAGCTCTAGTAAAGATTCCGTCGCAAGGTGGTATTGTGAATCTACCAGCGGTAATCATTACATTGATATTAACATGGATGTTATCGCGCGGTACGAAGGAAAGTAAACGTATCAATAATATAATGGTATTGGTTAAAATTGGAATGATTTTATTGTTTGTTACGGTTGGTATATTCTATGTAAAACCAATGAATTGGGTACCAATTGCACCATACGGTTTAAGTGGAGTTTTTACTGGTGGAGCAGCCATTTTATTCGCTTTTACGGGTTTTGATATATTAGCAACTTCAGCAGAAGAAGTAAAAGATCCGCAACGTAATCTCCCAATTGGTATTATTGCATCATTAATCATATGTACAATTATTTATGTTATGGTTTGCCTTGTTATGACAGGAATGGTTTCCTATAAAGAATTAAATGTGCCTGAGGCAATGGCTTATGTAATGGAAGTTGTAGGGCAAGGAAAAGTCGCTGGTGTAATTGCTGCAGGTGCTGTAATTGGTCTTATGGCTGTTATTTTCTCGAATATGTATGCAGCAACACGAGTATTTTTTGCAATGAGTCGTGATGGACTGTTACCCAAATCATTTGCGAAGGTCAATAAGAAGACTGGAGCACCCACCTTTATAACCGGATTGGCAGGATTAGGGAGCTCTGTAATAGCTGGGTTTATTGATTTGAAAGAATTGGTTAATTTAGTTAACATCGGTAGTTTAGTAACGTTTACGTTAGTTTGTGTATCAGTTATTATCCTCCGTAAATCACACCCAAATTTAAAACGTGGATTTACGGTACCTTTTGTACCTGTATTACCAAGCATCTCAATTGTATGTTGTGTGTTCTTAATGCTAAATTTACCGCTAAGGACATGGTTGTACTTTAGCATTTGGATTACTATTGGGGCAATAATATACTTCATTTATTCGATAAAACACAGTAATTTAAATGAGGAACCGATTTCAAAATCATATGATAAAATTGCGAGATAATAACAATAGAAAATTCTATTAATAATCATATTGATAGTTGAGTAACATAGAAATTAGCTTCTCAATGTTAGCCTGAAAGCAATGTGATGCTACCTCCTAAAAAGCTTAAATTGATAGACATGTTGCTAAAGTCCCAATATAGATTGTGATTCCTATGAAAATATTTTATAAATGCAAATACAGTTATTTCTTTCCTTTAAATTTGAATAAATAAAATCATACATAATGTATGATTTAAAAAATCAATAAAGTCCCCTTGACGATTAAAAGTAGAATGCTATAATAAACGAAAACATATGAATATATGAGCAATTATTCATATGTTTTTTAAAAGAGTAGGCACTGTTGAGAACTATTTCTTAGATTTTATGTTGTCATTGCTGTTGCTGTTCAAGCTAGTTTGAGTATGGGATCTTACTTGCAAATAGAAGGTTATCATTTTGTAATCCTTGATAGTGGGAAATGTATTAGAGATTTGTGGAGAAACATATATGAATCCTTGTTTTTATTAGCACATAGATTACATGGTTCACTGTCAGGAATGAGATTTTTTATAAAATAGAGTACATGCAGAAAACGCAATGCATATTTTTGTCTTTTTCGTATTTTTCTATAACTATAAAGAGGTGTAAAAGGATGAAAAATCATACGAATAAACTTAAGTATAAAGGTATTTCTATAATTTATGATTACTTAATGAGTAACAAATTATTTATAAAGGCAAGGGAGCGAGCTTTCTCTCTTCTTCCTCTTAAGTCGAAACAAGATATTTTATTTGTTGGTGTCGGAACTGGAGAGGACTTACGATTTATTCCTTCAGATGTCAATATTACGGGAATTGATCTTTCACAAGATATGTTAAACAAAGCAAGAACTAAAATAAAGGAAAATCAAGTTACACTTCTACAAATGAATGCAGAGCAATTACAGTTTCCAGATGAATCTTTTGATGTAGTATCGTTAAATCTCATTTTAAGTGTTGTGGAACATCCAAAGCAGGCTTTAGCTGAAGCTCTTCGAGTAACTAAACAAACAGGATTCTTATTAGTTTTTGATAAATTTTTGCCGGAGGAAATGTCTTCCAGTATAAGCAGAAGCATAATCAATAGTATTACTTCCTTTGTAGGCACAGATATTAATCGAAAGTTTAGTGACATATGTATAGATTTACCAATGAAAATTGTATATGAGGAACCCTCTATATTTAAAGGAAATTATAAAATTATTCTTGTACAAAGGGAAGTATGATGTTGAATTTAAAGATAATGTATACTGTGTCAATATTTGCTATCTATAATATAAAAATGGTCTGATTTTTCTTTTGATAGAAAATCAGACTATTTTTATGTTGAAATTTGCTTTGCTTATATTTTTGTTAAAATATGAGTGTTTGCCTACTACTATCAACTTAAAAAATGTATATTTACATAAAATGAACTATAAGCTAAATTTTTATAAATTACTAGCTGTAGAAATTCTTTTTTTGCTATGTGGAAATTTAAAATCTTAACTTAATTGTGATAGGGCAGTACGCCTTTTTTAATGTTTAATATTAAAAAAAATCTGTATTTTTTGGTTAGACTTTGTAGTATTGATTGTAAACTTAATATAAATTTCGTTAGATTAAACTTTACTTGAGCACTATTAATTACCATCAGAGTGTATCATTAAAAATCTGCAAGAAAGATTTTCATAACCTTAATTTATACCAACAAACTTTTTTTAGATAAATGAATAGTAAACTTTCTTCTCTATTCATTTATCTCATATGAAAAAAATCATTAAAGATTACTATTATTTGCGGGTACTATCACTCCTTCACAGAAATTGAAGAAGGAGTGTTCTGTTAGTAAGAGAGAAAATGAGAGATGCTAGGGCAGCCAAGTGCTCTTTTGGAAATTTTGACTACTTTTCATGATTTAAACTACTAAGGAGAGGGAAGTATGAGTGAATTGCATTTTATGAGTCTAGAAGAACTGGATAATAAATTAAAAAAATCTGACAGTGGTATTTATCTAATTAAAGATTATAATGACAATATTGTTTATGTGGGAAAGGCTTTTAGTATAAAGAGTAGAGTTTTAGCTCATTTCAATAGTTATTCGAATATTAAGGAGTATGTACATTTATTTAATAAAGTAGCGTATCTCATTGAAGATAGTTTGTTAAAACGTTCTTTATTACGGGTTACTTATATAATGAAATATAAATCAGTATTAAACAAAGAAGTTCAAAAAGAGTTCCCAGAGTTATATACTCAATACATTAAGCAGACAAATAAAAAATCCATGTTATTAGAAATTGAGGAAGCTAAAGAAAAAAGGGAACGACAAGAAGTTATATTACAAAAAATTGAAACAGAGAAACAACATCAGTCAGTATTGGAATTAAAAGAACTGCAAAATAAAAAAACAAGAGAAAAGGGTGAGCTAAAGAATAAATTAGTAAAATTAGTTGGTGGAAAAACTATGTTTTATGAAATAATTTCTTTGTTAGACAATAGATATAACTATCATGTCCTCGCAAAAGTATTAAACGTAGAACTTCAAACTTTAATTACAATTAAAGAACACCGAAACAATTTCCGGATACCTGGTAATCATAAGAGGACGATAAAGCATCAAGATATAATATATGCTTTATCTGGAAAAAAGAATTTAAGTAATCCAAGGCTAAATCCTTAACTATAAAATACATCACAATTTAAATCGGTGACTCATTATGCGGTTGCTGACACTATACGCTTGCCCACTATATATATTTTTCTTAAGTTGATAGATGTAGGGTAACACCACGTGACCATCAACTTAAGAAGAATAAACGCCACCAAAACAAAAAAAGCCCCAAATTTTTCTTGAAAATAAGTTGGGGCTTTTGAACCAGAAAAGTATATTTTTAACTATGAAAACTACGATACATTTTTCCTTTTTTCCTACTTGCTAAATTCAGCAAGTAAAATTTTTTTAAAAGGATTAGGACTGTCAGTTCTACCCAAACTATTCCAATTGACGACCAACGTATGCTTGCCTCCAAGCTTACCTCCAACAAGAGTAGTAAACCCTAGAATGCCACCTGTGTGTCCCCATATCGAGACACCGCTTGGAAGCTTAGTTTCATAGATCCCAAGACCATATCCATCGATTCCTTCTTTTCCTGTAGGAACTGTAGTAAGCATTTGTTTTAGTTGCTGTTCCTTCAGTAATTTGCCACCGAGCAAGTAAGAGAAGAATTTGTTTAAGTCGTCAGCAGTAGAAATCATATCTCCAGCAGAGCTACCTGCACTTGGGTTATAATAAGTAACGTCTTTTAGCTCACTTGCTCCGTCTGGTTGGACATATCCACGGGCATGGTTAGTGCCTGGAATAACACTTGAGTTGCCTGGTAGGAATGTATTCGACAATTCAAGTGGTTCAATAATTCGATTTTCAACCTCTTCCGCATAGCTGTTTCCAGTTACTTTTTCAATAAGAATGCCCAGTAATACGTATCCTGTGTTTGAATAAGACCAGCCCTTTCCTGGAGCAAAGTCTGGAGGCAGAGACACCCCCATCTTCACTAACTCTTCAGCCGTATACGATTTTTTTGTATCCGTAAAATCAGCGTCTTTTGACCTTGAGTATTCAGCGATACCACTTGTATGGTTCAATATGTGCCGGATAGTAATCTTGTTACCATCATATCCATTTCCTTGAATGACACCAGGCAACCAGTCTTCGATATAGTCGTCTAGCTTCAGGCGATTCTCTCCAACTAATTGAAGTACAACTGTTGCGGTGAACGTCTTCGTCACACTCCCAATGCGAAAGCGAAAATCTGTTTTCATTGGTTTCTTGTTTCTCAGATCCGCTATTCCAGTGGCATACCCCCACGTTTTTCCACCCTCAGAAGTTTTAGCAAGTATCCCCGGGTATCCAAGTTGCAATGTATCCCGCATTGCTTGCTTGACGGAAGTATGATCTCGTTGAGTATTTGTTTGTAACGAACTAGATACATTTTGAGTGGGCTCTGCTTTTACAATTGAGGTTGGTGTTGTATATAACAGGGAACTTCCAGCTATTAAAAGGGCCAGACTTGCACATGTAATTTGACTACGTATTTTCATATGGCATTCCTCTCCTCTATTCATATTGTATAAGTGTTTGCTTACTGATCCTTACTTCCTGAAAAGACTTAGGGAAAGGCCCTCACGCATATAGATTAAAGCCCCAGTACAAAGGTATCTATCAATACCAACAATTTGAGCCAGTTAAATCTCCATCCCTTCTATAAAAAAATTATTCAAAGGTATGAAAGCATATTATGTACCCTTAGTTATTGTTAGGATTAACACAACATGAGACATAGCCCCAACCCATATTTTACTTTATTTATCCATGATATGTATTGAGAAAGAATGTAAATTCGAATCCTTTCCGTACCCCAACTATTGATCGTTTTTTTCACCTATTATAATTAATTATTTAGAATGTCATAATAAAAAACTGTAAAAAAATAACGAGTCCCTTAACGTACAGGAAGCGGTTGAAAAATATGTCTAAACGCACAATTTTCTTTTTTTGATATGGTGCCTCCATCGCAATCAAGCTAAGGTTTTGAAGTACCCACTAAATGAAATTTTTCTTTCTCTATAGTTAGTTATTTTGAGAAGTCAGCTCATTTTTTGTTTTTGGGGTGTTTACTTTTCTTAAGTTGATGGATGTGGGGTCTCGCCACATCGCTATCAAGCTAAGCTCATACAACGTCACTTATAGTAGAGGTTATTTCTTTTTTTCTAGAGGATACATGTAGGGAATTTAAAGATTTGCATACGAAATAAACCCTAATGGGTTTCACTTTTTTGAATTAAGCGACTTGATTATCAGATAAGGTACAATTGTAAACGGCACTTAATATATCAAAGACCGTTTTTTTCTCATATCTATGGGATTTCCGCCAGTTTTGCTGTAGGAGATTGAACAGGCGATTTAACACCTTTGATGGCTCTTGGGTGTTTTTTTTGTATAGTTTGGAATAGAAGAAGAAAATGGGAGTAAAGAGTGGGGATTTTCTAAAAAGACATATCAACAGAAGACAGATTTTATATACTTAGCTGAAGAAGCTTTAACAAAAGAGGAGCTTGAATAGTATATACAATTGTATAAGGAAACTTTTTCTCTTCAGAAAAAAGGGTAGGCAGCTGAGTCGTTCAGCGTTATATCGTGAAATTGATAAGAGAAATTTGAAAATGAATAAATAATGTGTCTATGAATTTATTAGCAAATAAAATTCATAGACACATTGGAAAATGTTATAATTTCAAAAATTACTTTGCTAAATATGGATGCTAATTTTTATAGATATTATTGGAAGTGGGGTAATGTTGTATGAAATCAATAAATGTAAATGGGAATATATATCATATTGAATGTGTTCCTTTTGAAGATAAAAGTGAGCAGGACGAAGAGGGATACTACGAATATTTTTACAAAGGAGTCAATTTATCGTTTCACTCGGACAAAGAAACAATAAAAGCCCGAATTTATGATGGGGAAGAAGTAATATATTTTTTTAGAAATCCAATTCTTACTTTTGATATAGATTTTGAAGCGATAAAGGTATATATAATTAAAGAATATAATGTAAAAAAAATTAAGATTCCAGGTGGGGAAAAAGCCTATATAGAGTTATAGTCATAATCGATCTCTGTCTTTATCATTATATATTAAATGCAAAGGTAGGTAGTTATATGATTCGTGAAGCTGAACCAAAGGACAGTAATGTAATTGAAAATCTATATAAAAAATTAGCACCACATAGCAAAAATATTAAGGTTTTACCAGAAAGAATTGAGCAGATAAGGAATGATTCTAATAATTTTTTGTTTGTCTATGAGGAAAGTGGTAACGTCAAAGGGAGTATATTTATGACGTTTTGTCTTGATCCTGGATACCAATTTAGACCGTATACTGTTTTAGAGTATGTAATTGTAAATGAAGATTTTCGAGGTAATGGGATAGGGGAAAAGTTATTGAAACATGTAGAACAGATATCAATTGCAAGGGGTTCCACAAGAATTATCTTATTAAGTAGTGCAACTAGAATAAAAGCACATAAATTCTTCACTAAAAATGGATACAATGGAACCATAAGTAAGGGTTTCAAGAAGTATATACCAATTAATTAAATTTTATTTATAGATGCTTTTGCTTAGAGTGTTTAGAAAGAATAACGTTTTTTGTACTTAGAGGTAGTGAAAATTCGTAAGTTAATGGATATAGATTATTAACTTAAAACATCATAATTTCAATTGTCTAAAGACAATGGTCTTTCATTAATATAATAAATGGAAGGTTATTTAATTCCCTATTTTTGGATATGTAAAATTACATAAAAAAACATGTTTAAATAAGACGCGCTTTTATATATAACTAGAGGTAGAGAAGGAAAATTATTGTTTAGGGTTAATTTAAAATTTTTAATTTAATCGATGTATGATGGTATTCCTTTAAGAGAGAAATTAAGCAGTTAGCCTTTGCTAATCGCTCTTTTATTAGAGCTATTTAACTGTCGTTGTTAAGATGAATATCCGCATAAGAATCTTTATATTTAGGAAGGAATAAAAAATGAAAAAAATCGTATCAACACTATGTATAGCTGGAGTGACTTTAACTATTTTAGGAGCATGTCCTCAAAGTAGTTATGCTCATCTCGATCAAATTGATTTAAATGAGAATGATCCTATTACTGCAAGATGGTCTGCAGAAGCTCCGTATCATTCTGATAAAAGTACACATTTATGGATTGCAAAACAAGCTATTGAAATTATGAAAACAGAATCTAATATTGAAGCAAATAAGCAGGCTGTGGACTTTTTAAATTATCCACAATATAAAGATCTATTTTCTAAAGGATTATATGATGCAGATTATAATGCAGAGTTTAATGATGGTGGAACAGGAATAGGCGGCGTTTTTAAAGGCGGATGGAAATCTCATTTTTATGATCCTGATACTAAAGAAAATTATAGAGGAGAAACAAATCCAACGGCTCTTACACAAGGTAAGAAATACTTTTATGAATCTGGAGAACACTTACGAAATAAGGACTATGAAAAAGCTTTCTATTACTTAGGAGTAGCCACGCACTACTTTACAGATGCTACCCAACCTATGCATGCAGCAAATTTTACTGCAATTGATACGAGAGCTATAAAATATCATAGCTACTTTGAAAATTATGTTACAACCATTCAAAATCAATTTGCAGTCAATACTGGAGGGAATTATAACAATTCTCTATCCACACCTGAAGAATGGATTGATTATGCAGCCCGAGTAGCTAAACCTGAAATCCAAAATATTACTAATGATAAAACATTTAAGTATTATAATAGTGGTAAGGCACAATTGTGGCAAGAAATGGTTACCCCAGCTGTGCAGCGAAGCTTAGGAGAAGCTCAGCGCAATACAGCAGGTTTCTTAAATCTGTGGTTTAAAACTTTTACTGAAAATGTAAAATCTCCAAGTATAGAGACTGCATTAATCTATGATATAGAAGGAAACGTCATAGAAGCAGGGAGAAACTATTATATCGTACCAAGTGAATCTCCTTATCAAGGTCTAACATTTGAATGGTATATGGCAAATCGTTACGATTATGTCACACTTGCAAATAAAGAAAACAATGGTTTATCTGGTACACCTATGGAATTTGAATTCTACAAAGAAAATGATGCAAAGCTACACCACGGGGAGAGTATATATCTTCGCATGAAGCACTCAAATTACGACCAATTCCAATATTTAAATTGGTCTAATTATTCTAGTTGGATTCACCTTGCTCAAAAATCTGATAGTTTAGCTGATTTTAAAATTAAAATTAACCTGGACAATCCTACAGAATATAATATTTTTACAGATGACTATCCATTAAATTATGAGAATATAAATGCAAAGAAAAATTGGATTGTACTAGGTGAAAAAAAACAAAAACCTAGCTCATGGAAGTTTATCCCTGTTAGATAACCTAAAAAGAAAAGCACTCGTCCTTAATCAGAACGAGTGTTTTTTATCATTTTAACCAAGAAGGCTCCTTTCTCAAGGAACGCGAAGAGAGTAGGCGGGAGATGAGTTGGCTTCGGACAAGGGATGGCAGGAAGCCATCTTAATCAATTCAAAGATAAATATTATATATAACCAAACATATGCAATATCTTCTAAAAAGGTATCCATAATTCCCTTATTTCATCAAAAACCCATATTTGATGAAATAATAATTAAATCACTGAATACATTCGACAAAAATCTACTGTTTACGCATTGGGAATTTAATGTTTTAATAAAGTTGTAATTGGTATGACCATTATGGAAGAAGAATATGAAAAGCCTTCATCTATCCTAGAAGCTAGATGAAAAAACTATATAAAGTTCAAAAAAATGGTGTTATCTATATCGTACAATCAATAAATATGGACGTATATTAGATATTTAACTTCGAAAATAGCGAAGTTTTTTGAAATCCACAGACTTTCAAAATCGGGGTCATACTTCTCTTACGATTAAAGGAATTGAAACGCTTCATGCTCTATATAAACGAAACCGAAGTTTGCGACTAAACTTTGGTTTTTCAACGTGTAGTGAGTTACAGTGATTCCTTACTATTAATAAAAAGTGTTATAGGTTTGTTAATTTACACAATGAATACTTTTTTACATTTTACAGTAGTTGAACTACTCACCACTTAACGTCCTAACGGACTGTTTGAAGTGGGAGATTCCTGCGAACACCAATTATCCACCGGTTATCTTAGCAGGCTCTACCCGTAGTCCCTACGGTGAGAACATAAGTATCTTGTACGTTGACTCACCACACTCCCTACTTTAGCTTGGTTTTCGCAACTTCAGCAAGTGTGGGCGATAGAACGTTGAAGATTTTACGGTTGCAACGTTTTTCTGCAACCAACCTCATATCTTCAGTTTTCAAAGAGCAATCTGTACAAGTAAATGATAGCAAACATGTTGGCCTATGCCAACCGACATTCATCTCCCACCTAAAATTGGTGTTTCACACCTTCACATTTTTGAGGAAGGAGTCTTCTGTCGGAAAACGATAAAAACTATATTTAAAATAGGATGGATGAGTTTTGACATATATGAAAAATGATTTCTCTAAAATCAACTTTAACAGTTTAGAAGAGTTTGCGGACACAATTAGTGAGATTCTACAATGCCCAGTTACAATTGAAGATGTGAATCATCGACTTCTGGCATATAGTACTCATGACGAAAGAATAGACTCCGCGAGAGTTGCAACTATTATGGGAAGACGTGTACCTGAAAAAGTAATTAATAGTTTGTGGAAAGAAGGCATTATTCCTGAACTTTTGAAAAAACGTGAACCTATTCGTATAAAGAAGATAGATGGTGTTGGTCTCAGTAACAGGGTTGCTATCTCTATTTGGAACAAAGAGGAAGTTTTGGGGTTCATCTGGGCTATGGAAGACGAACATCCCTTAACTGAGGAAAATTGCACCTTGCTGAAAAAAGCTGCGGAGGCCATAAAAAGTAAATTAATACAGATTCAAGCTCGTAAAAATATAAAGGGCGAACAATCACAAGAATTTTTATGGAAATTATTGACCAATCATATAAAAGTAAATGAAGAGATTATTGAAAATTTCCATCGACTGCACATTACTCCTGCATCTGTATTTACTATCATCGTATTCCAGTTTGAACAGACAATTATAAATGAAATAGAAAGACAGATTTCTTATTTGTTAAAAACAAGCCAACATTTCGAAGGTTTACTTGGCACAATAGATCGTAATCGATTAATTCTTCTTATTCCATTAGATGGTGTTAATCGACCGTCCAATGAAATCAACAATTTCGTTGAAATGTTTGTGCATAAAATGGAAAAACGATTTGGAATTAAGTCTATCAAGCCAGCGTTCAGTAGTGTTTATAGTGATTATCAAAAAGTTGATAAAGCTTATAAAGAGGCTCTAACTGTTTTATCTATAAAGGAAAAATTCCCTTGCGACACAGCAAATATCTACGGATATCAAAATATGGGTATTTATCAATTGATTGACCTTCTCCTTGAGAAAAGAAAATGTGAAGAGTATGAAAATCAAGCGTTACAAAAGCTGTATGATTATGACCATAAGTATAATTGTGATCTTGTTGAGACGTTGGAAACCTTTCTGAACAAAGACTGCAATGTGGGGGAGGTAGCAAAATCTTTAAATATTCATCCGAATACATTAAGTTATAGACTTAAACGTATTTGTGAAATCAGTGAGATTGATTTAAAAGATCCAAATAAAAAAATGATTATGTTCTTGGATCTTAAACTAAAAAAATTCTTGTAGCAGCATCCTTTTGTGGAATTCCACAAAAGGATGCTGCATTTTTCTTTTTTTTCAACAATGAAAAAAGATTTTTAATACCCTATACTTGGACTACAACTAAGTTACACAAAGATAAGTACAGGGGGGAAATCATTTCATGATTATTGGAGTTCCAAAGGAAATTAAAAATAATGAAAACCGTGTTGCACTTACACCTGCAGGAGTTCTTACGTTTGTAAAGGCTGGACATAAAGTACTGATTGAAACAAATGCTGGTGTCGAAAGTGGGTTTAGAAATGTAGATTATGCATATGCGGGTGCAGAAATTATTCAAAGTGCTGCAGAAGTATGGAGACAATCAGAAATGATTATGAAAGTAAAAGAGCCCCTCACCAGTGAATACACATACTTTCGTCCTGAGTTAATTCTATTCACTTACTTGCATTTGGCTGCAGAGCCAGCTTTAGCTCAAGCTCTTAAAGATAATGGCGTTACTGCAATTGCTTACGAAACTGTAGAAGTGAATCATACACTTCCTCTTCTTACACCAATGAGTGAGGTAGCTGGACGAATGTCTGTGCAAATTGGCGCACAATTCCTACAGAAATCAAATGGTGGACAAGGGATTCTTCTGGCAGGTGTTCCCGGTGTAAATCGTGGAAAAATCGCTATTCTCGGAGGAGGGATTGTAGGAACAAATGCTGCGAAAATGGCAATTGGCCTAGGTGCTGATGTAACAATTATTGACTTGAATGCAGAAAGGTTACGCCAACTGGATGACATTTTTGGTACTCAAATCAAAACATTGATGTCCAACCCGTTTAACATCGCGGAAACAGTAAAACAAGCAGATTTATTAATTAGTGCTGTTTTAATTCCTGGTGCAAAAGCACCTAAGCTAGTTACAGAAGAAATGGTAAGGGCAATGAAAACCGGTTCTGTAATCGTGGATGTAGCCATTGATCAAGGTGGGGCCGTGGAAACTTGCGCTCATGTTACAACGCATGATAACCCGACATTCGAAAAGCATGGAGTACTTCACTACTCTGTTGCGAATATGCCAGGGGCAGTTCCAAGAACTTCCACCATCGCTTTAACTAATGTAACACTTCCATATGCTTTACAAATCGCCAATAAGGGTGTGCAAGAAGCAATCTTTGAAAACAATGCATTAAAACTCGGTGTAAACATGCTGAACGGTGAAGTTATATGTGAAGTGGTTGCAAAAGAACTCGGCTATGCTTGTGTTTCTATAGAAGAAGCTCTTGCGAAAAAATAAACCAAATTAACATGAGCCTTTCATGTATTAAATAAGATGAAAAAAGAAGCTAAGTTGTTGTCATTTGATTTAAGAAATTAGCGGTAAAATAGTTAAACTATCTGAATCCCTCAAGAAGATTGGATAGAATTATTATCTAATCTTCTTGTATTATAAGAAAGCTTTAATCGATTTAATAGTTAATATAAACATATCAGGAATCGTTTTCATATCCGTTAATGAAGTTTTAAAAATTATATGAAGGATAAACGTCTTTTCCTCCAAATACTTCAAAAGGATTATCTGTAAATCGTATCAACGCGGAAAAACACCCTCAATGTAGCTTTGGACATTGTATATATCCTCAACAACTTATATCTCTTCTATTAAAAAGAGAAAAATTATTACTTTGATTTGTTATTTATTAACGTCATAGCAAATCAAATGTGAATCACATAATAAAATTAATATATGCAGCGAAAGGGATTACTATTATGAGAAATACTACTAATATACAACGTATATCTATTACAATTATAGCAATTATTGCAGTAGTAGCTTGCTATTTTATGTATCAATCTCTTACTTCACCAGCAAGATCCGTAACGAAGCAAGAGAATTCAGTGCAATTAGCAAGTGAACAAGCCAAAAATGAAATAAAGAAAGAAGCACCAAAGCGCTTTAATGGCCAAGAGAGAAAAGTTGCTTATCTTACTTTTGATGATGGACCTGGTAAATATACAGCTGAGTTGTTAGACATCCTACGACAAAATGGCGCGGAAGCAACATTTTTTTTAATTGGTGAAAACGTGAAGCAGTTTCCGGATTTAGTGAAACGAGAGAAAGAAGAAGGCCATTATGTGGGCATGCACAGTATGACACATAACTTTAAGAAATTATATACCGATGGTGAGTATGTAAATGAAATGAAGGAAGATCAAAATTTAATAGCAAATATTCTGAAGGAATCTCCCAAATTAACACGTCCACCATATGGCTCCATGCCAGGACTAAATGAAGAACTTCGCAATAAAGCAGTAAAAGCTGGTTTTACAGTTTGGGATTGGACAATTGACTCTTTAGATTGGAAGTATAACAAGATGCCAATTGATTCAGCTTCAGCTCAAATTGTTCAAAATGTACTAGCAGGTGCAACAGAACCACAAGAAGTTATTTTAATGCATGATATTCATCCGCAATCTGTTGCTGCTGTACCAGCTATCATAAAAGGATTAAAAGAAAAAGGATATGAACTTGAAGCGTATCATGAAGAGGAACATTTTCCAGTAAATTTTTGGCACGATAAACGTATTTGACATTGTAGGAGGGATTGAAATTGTTTAATAGAAAAGCGATCCTAATAGGAATCATATCAATTGGATTTCTAGGGGGATGTTTAGGAGCAAAGTCAGAAGAGAAATTATACGTTGCTTTTGAAAAGGCAGCAAATCAAGAAAAAACGTTATCTGATAATGTAAAAAAATTAGAGCAGTTAGAAGCAAAGGGACAAGAATTGTATAATCAAATTATACAGAAAGGACAAGAGAATAATGAGGAAGCACTACCCCAAGTAGAACAAGCTGTTGCAAATGTATCTGAACGTGAGAAAGAATTAGATAATGAAGCAGATGTATTAGAAAAAGCACAAAAAGAAGTAACATCAGTTCTTAATGATATAAATAAAATCGAGGATAAAAAATTACAAGAACAAGCCAAAACAGTAGAAAAAGCTTATAAAAAACGTTATGATGCTTTTCTAAAAATGAATGGAAGTTACAAAAAATCATTAGTAATTGAAAAGGAACTTTATGAAAAGCTAAAAGAAAAAGAAACAAAACTAAAAGAGATTAGTGAGAAAGTTAAAGCTTACAATGTAATAAATGAAGAAACACTAAAGGAAAAAGAAAAGTTCAATCAATATACTACAGAGTATAATAAGGAGAAATTAAATTTTTATAAAGATGCGAAGATAAAAATAAAAGAGCAAAAGCCAGAGAAATAGTTATGAATTTAAGTATCTTGAAATTCTTCTATCTATAGACTAATCAAAATTTTACACCGAGCTTCTTATATTGAAAATCTGTAAAAAGGATAAATTGGGATTGTGAAATATTAGAAGGGGGTACTCTAGTACTAGTTTAACTAAATGATATAATCTAAAAGTCGAAAAAGCATTTTATAATGCTCTTTCGACTTTTTGGCTTGGTAACAAAGAATAAAATTACAAATTAAGGAATTTCTATATAAAAGTTTCGTTGTATAGATGTACTTTTTCTCATATTCATAGAGTTTTCATTTGTTTTCTGTTGATAATTACTTATGAGAAAAAGTAACCAAACATATCAGCAAAGTTTAAGGGAGGATTATACATGCCCACACAATTAAAGAAAAATAATCGTTATATGGTCGGATTAGATAGTTTAAGAGGACTGGCTATACTAGGTGTCGTGTTATATCACGTCAACTATAAATGGATACCTGGAGGATTCCTGGGCGTTACAGTCTTCTTTGTGCTCTCTGGTTATTTAATTACCGATCTTCTTGCTACTGAGTGGGAGAAATATAAAAGAATTGATTTAAAAAATTTCTGGATACGTAGGGCAAGAAGATTACTTCCAGGAATGTTTGTTATGCTCATTATCGTTTTTGCATGGGTGACGTTATTTCATAACTCCTTACTAGGAAAAATGCGGGGAGATTCGTTAGCAGCAGTATTATATATTAGTAACTGGTGGTACATTTATCATAAATTATCATATTTCGATAACTTTGGCCAACCTACTCCTTTAAATCATTTTTGGTCGTTGGCCGTTGAAGAGCAATTTTATGTATTCTGGCCATTCATACTTAGCTTAGGATTCTACTACATAAAAAAACGATCACGTATGACACTATTTATTTTTTTAGGAGCAATTGCTTCAGCAATTGCAATGGCTGTACTGTATGAACCAGGAAGTGATCCAAGTAGAGTTTATTATGGTACCGATACAAGAGCGTTTTCTCTATTAATAGGGGCAGTACTCGCTCTACTTTGGCCAAGTAATAGACTTTCTAATAAAATTATTCCGTCAGCCCGTCTTGTTTTAGATGTAGTTGGGGGAATCGCTTTAATTATTATTTTAATTATGTTTTGGGAGACAAATCAATATGACTCATTCCTATATCGTGGAGGAATGTTATTTTTATCAGTTGTTACTGCTTTATTAGTAGCCAACCTTGCTCATCCAACTAGCAGAATTAGTGTGCTTTTAAGGTTTAAACCATTACGTTGGATTGGTATTCGGTCCTATGGAATATACCTTTGGCATTATCCGATTATCACATTGACGAGCTCGCAAGCTAGTACAGAAGGACCTCATCTTACTAAAGCTATTTTTCAAGTTTTTTTGATTCTAATTATGGCACATCTTTCGTGGAAGTTTATTGAAAATCCAATTCGTCAAGGTGCATTGAAGAATCTTCGTTTAAAGGACTTGAAAATAAGAGACTTATCATTCGTTAATAGAGTTGCTTTAGCATGTACAATATTCCTCTCCATAACAGTTATCTTTGGTTTCTCAACAGCCGGCAAAGTAAAAGACAATTCTAAACAAGTTAGGACAGAGGCGGTACAAGTGAAAAAAAATGAGGAACCTGCTCATCCAGTTACTAAGGAAGAGAAACCGGTTGATAAAACATTAGAGGACGAAAATAAAGATTCCTCTAAACAAATTAAACAACCTAAAACTGTTACAGCCATTGGTGATTCAATTATGATCGATATCTCTCCATATTTAAAAGATGCTTTTCCTAATATTACTATTGATGCGAAAATTGGAAGACAGATGTCTCAAGCATTGGAGATAGTAGAGGGAATGAAAAAGGAAGGCACTTTAGGAAGTCATGTTATTATTGGATTAGGTACAAATGGGGCATTTACTACTGAGCAACTAGAATCGTTAATTCAGTTAATAGGTGATGAACGTGAAATTGTATTAGTTAATACTAGAATACCTCGTCCGTGGGAGTCCGTAGTTAATGAGAAATTAAAAGAAGTCTCTTCCAAATTTCCAAATACTGTGCTAGTTGATTGGTATGCAGCAAGTGCTGAAAATCAATCATATTTCGAACCAGATGGAATTCATTTAAATCCAACAGGAGCAAAAGAATACGCTTCACTTGTTGTTCAGCATATAGATAGGTAATTTGATTCTCGTCTAGATAATTTACCATTCATTTTATTTTTAAAATAGAGGTAGTCAAAACGTCTTTTTGTTATATCTATCAATAGGATTTAGCTGTAAAACAAGTTATTTAACTCCATAATTAACTAAACTCAAGGTTTGTTATAATAAAGAACATAAGCATGTTATTAGTTTAGAATAGAATTTAATCAGAAAAATTTATTTCCTTGATTTTACGTCAAACAAAAAGACTCCATTTTGAAAAAGATTAATCAAAATGGAGTCTTTTTGTGCTAATCAGTATATACATCAGAACAATTTTGTTACATTCGTATTCTTTTAAGTCTATATTTTCTGTTTCTATGTAATTTAGAAATATCTTGTGCTAAAAACGTAATTGTAATGATAACTAATACAAGATTAACGATAAAAGTCGTTATTACAATTCTATCTGTCAAAGAGAAAAAGGAGACATACATGAAGAAAATTACAGTAATGAAAGGAATACTTTGTCTCATTCGTTTGATAGAATTTGTTTTTTTCTTATCATAATATGTCATAATTGTGCCTATAATTAATAGTACAGGGGCAGTAATAAAGATTCCAATCCACCCAAATCCTTTTTTAATAAACCAAGGAAAAAATGGAACATTTGTGGAGCAAATAAATAGGGTAGTTACTAAAGTGAATAGTTGAATGAGTGTTAGGGTTATAGTTATAGTTAAATTGGCTTGTTTCATCTTTTTACACCTCCTAATGAACCTGTATATAAAATTATAAATAATTAATATGTTTTTATATTATTACAGTGGAAGTTTTATCAAGAATAAAAAGGTTAGCTAATCTCCTACTTACTAATAAAACGATTCCTGATAATGCTTCTAACTGTTTTTGTTTATCACTAGTAGTAGTAACCAGGTGATACATTTTCTCCTCATTGTTTTCTTCCATTCCACCTATATCCCTTTCCCCATACAGTAAGGAGAAATTGAGGATTAGAAGGACTAGGTTCGATCTTCTGACGAAGACGACTGATATTCACATCTACTACTTTTGTGTCACTTAAACAATTTATACCCCATATTTTATTTAAGAGTTCATCACGTGGAATTGGTTTTATGGAATTTTCCATTAAATATCGTAAAATAATATACTCTGTTGGAGTTAAGTCAATTTTTATCCCATCCTTATATAATTTTTCTTGCAGAATATTTAATTTAAATGGTTCTGAGTGAATTGATGCCATATCCTTTTTAGTTTCTTTTACTCTTCTTAGCAATGATTGTACACGTGCTACTAATTCATTTATACTAAATGGCTTTTTAATATAATCATCTGCCCCAATTGTCAAACCGTGAACCTGATCTTTACCTTGCACACGTGACGTTAACATGATAATACCAATCTTCTCGTTGTTTTTTCGTATTTGTTTGCATACCTGAAAACCATCTATTCCTGGTAACATAACATCAAGTATTATAATATCAACATTATGATTTTCTAGAAGATCAAGAGCTTTTTCACCTGTATCGGTTTCTAGAACATTGAAACCAGCATGCTTCATCTTTAAAGTAATAAAACTACGAATTGTTATCTCATCATCTAATACTAAAATTGTTGTCATACTCTCTGCTCCTTTATTTTCGTTGATAATCAGCCATGGATTTGATAAAAGATTTAGGATTCTGGTAGTTGGAGTTTTTGTGGAATTTCATATACATGCTCTCTTGTTTTAACTGCCGCTTCATAATTTTTGATCTTTGGCCATTCCTTATGATCAAAGGTATAAACTTCAAGCCACGTTTTATCTGTATCAGTATAAAAAAACGTTGAGTAGTTCAATGTAATTAGAGTATAGAGTGTTCAAAACGTTTTTTCATTGTTAAGAAGGGAGAAAAATACATCTCACTTTTGTGGAATTACACAAAAACTTTATTTAATCAATTGCATCCTGAACACCCTGAACCAATACTCTATTATTATTTTGCTACTGTTGTTTTCTATATGTATTACCTTCTAGCGGGTACCATATATGTCTATCAACCTAAGAACCTAATAAAAAAACGTTATTCTTTCTAAACAAGATTATTAGAAAGAATAACGTTTTTTATGAATCTTTTGATTTAAGAGGGATTACCAGTATTTGCTGAAGATCTGCGAAGACATTTAACTCATTCTATTTTGGAAGAACTCACAAAAGACTTAGGTTTTATAATCTGAAAGGATCATGTTTTACAACTCATAAGACATGTCTTCAAACCTTCGTGGCCTTATTATAAACATCGCATCTTTTTTCAAAGCATCGTGACTTTATTTAAAAGCGACACCATTATTCTGAAGAGGTGGATACCTCTCATATATATAAAAATGACGTAGAACATATTCTACGTCATTTTTATATAAACACTTTAAAGGATTAGGGGCCTTACATTTTGACTTTTTTTACATATCTGAATGAATTAAATTTATATTACCCGTTTAAGTGAGCCTGTAAAAGCAAAGGATATTGTAGTAGCTGTATTCTTTGCTTCAACTTTCCTGAATTATATAAATTTAAATTCGCTGTTTGTTTACAGATTTTGTAGCCATCAGAGTAGGTTCTAGGGTGTATTTACTTGATATAACACTGCTACGAATATTTGGAATCAGAGTCATTAGCGAGATTACATTTTTGAGATACTGCTTATTCTTCGCTTCAAGAGATATTTGTCCCAAACTTATTTTAAAATCCCTAACTTACTTCAATTTTCAATACACCTTTAACACTAAAACCAACCAATTTATACCCACTATATGAGCCAAAGATAGTGAGTATAAATTGTCATATCTGTTTTAACTTTAAATTGCATCTCATACCTTAGACTTTTGCAGAAATTCATGCTGATTGACAAGGTGTCACTCTTTTTATTGACTTTTTTTGGTGAAATTTTGCGCTCCAGAATTATTTAAACGTTAAGCATGACAAGTTTTAATAAAGAACTCCAATAATTCCATAATAGGAACTTAAATAAAGGTTCTTCCATAGTGTTTCTAAATATTTTTTTGCTTCACTGTACCCCATGAATTTCAAAACACAATAAAATCTAATTGTATATTGAAGAGGTGTTACTTGTTTGGTTTGAGGTAATACCACAGATGATACTTTTTGCTTTTTCACTTATCGAATAATCTACAACACATACATACTTATTAAATATTTACTAAGCTTAAATTATAGATACAAAAAAACTGAAATTTACTTCTTTTGTATCTTATAGAATGTAAGGACCTTACATCCAAAATTAAAACATTTATTTTTCGATAAGTAAATGATGAAACCTTATTTGTAATCATTTGTTACCTTTAATTGAACTACTCACCACTTAACGTCCTAACGGATTGTTTAAAGTGGGAGATTCCTGCGAAAACCGATGTATCCACCGGTTATCTTAGCAGGCTCTACCCGTAGTCCCTACGGTGAGAACATAAGTATTTTGTACGTTGACGCACCACACTCCCTACTTTAGCTTGGTTTTCGCAACTTCGGCAAGCGTGGGGCGATAGAACGTTGAAGATTTTACGGTTGCAACGTCTTTCTGCAACCAACCTCATATCTTCAGTTTTCGAAGAGCAATCTGTACAAGTAAATGCCAGCAAACATGTTGGCCTATGCGAACTTACATTCAGCTCCCACCTAAAAGTGTTGTTTCACACCTTCATATTTTTGAGGGGGAGTCTTCTGGAAGAAAATGATAAAGTTTATATTGCAATTGCTGAAAATAAGCATGTATGCATTTCATATCAAATACAAAATATGTTCCGAATGGGAGAATTATGATTAAATGCTGAAAAGGTAACAACTTTGTTACTTTTTGTTGATATTTGTCGATTTGAATGTTATATTCATAACAACAAAGAAAGAGTAAACAAAAAACCCTTATCAAGTGATATTTCAGAATTTTTAGTTTTCTCTACCTATGTACTTCTTGTGTCGAAGAAGTTTGTGCATTTTTTTCCACTCTTTCTTTGTTCACCCTACATAAGAAAACAATCTGTTTTTATACAGGTTGTTTTTTTTTGCGTTATAACGTCCAGCAAAAACATGGAGTGGCTTTGCAATATGTTTTATAATTAGACTTGTAGTTTACTTCAATTACGGTTAAAAAAATAATACCTTACAAAAGGAAAATGCAGTATAATGAAAAGGCTGTTGTCCCATTAGGACAGCAGTTTTTGTCGTACTGGTACAAAAAATAATATCACTGTCTATACTGAAAGTAATGAAAGAAGTACGTCACTTTTTTCATTATTAGGATATGGTTTGTAAGGGGTTATGATTAAATGCCGAAAAAGTAACAATTATGTTACCTTTTGTTGATATATGTCTTTTTGATGCTATATTCATAATAACAAAGAAAGAGTAAACAGAAACCCTAACTAGTATGATATCAGAATTCTTAGTTCTATCTAATCGATCTACTTTTTGTGCTTTATAAGTTTGTGTCTTTTTGCCATTCTTTCTTTGTTTTACCCTTAAATGAAAACAATCTGTTTTATACAGGTTGTTTTCTTTTTGTAAAAATATAATTTATTTTATTATTTTAAGGTATTTGTTTAAGCAAGACATGTACTATGAATTATAAGGTTCATTGTTTATTTATCCTATAATTATTATATAATAATTATAGGGTTTTATTTTAAAAAGAGATTTTTACTAATGATTTATATATATAATATATCTAGTATGTTATCTTTTTCTTTTTTAAGGAACAAAAAGTTGCTGTCCTAAAGGACAACAACTTTTTTCTATACTGGTGCAAAAAAATTAATAATTTCATTGAGCAAGAGAATCATTATTTAAATTGTCTGGGTTTCAAAACTTCGCTATGATTCTCGTATAATAAACATACATAAATCGGTAATATAGATCAAGGTATTGGTTCGCACTACTGATTTTTATAATACTGCTCGTCCATTAATTGGTTGAACTGGTCGGTTATTCGTTGGGAATAATTTATGGAACACTTTAATTTGTTTTTTGGACATCTCTATTGTCTGTTTCATCACAATCCATTGGACATTTTCAGTACAAGGAGGTGTGGTCAAAGACCCCATGTAACGGAAGGATGAATGATCAGAAGGAAGAATCTGTTTTATATCAATGGTATGTTGCACATCGGCCTTTATATTTTTTCTGTGCGGGAGATTTTGCCACATAGCTGCAAAACCTTCGTTTTTTTGTCCTTCTTTGATCATAATACCAACTACTGCTAACTGACCTTGATCATTTTGATGGACTAGATGTAATTCCATATCTGCATGTTTTCCTTCAAATTGGTGCTCACTTGGTGTATGAAAATGGAATTGTTTTAATGTGTAACGATTTTCTCCTAGCGTGAGATAATCATCAGAACTATTTGCTTTTCCCTCAATACTATGCCCATTATTTTTAATAGAAAATGATATTGGTTGATAGTTTATTTGCAAAAGATTATTATCAACTGTTGATTTTATTTGTTCTGTTTTGATATCTATCGGAGATTGTTCTTGCCCATTTAAACACATATTGTATTCTGGTTTCAATTTTCCCCAGTGCTCTGGACCAGTAGTCCCTTTATATGACCACTGCGTATTTTCCTTCGTAGATTGTTTTTGCGGAGCCTCTTGTTTTGCTGTGTTACATCCCATCAATACTACACTCATTGTTAATATAAGGGGAGTTTTATAAACAAACTTTAAGCCTTTCATACTGTTTCCTCCTTAGTTGATAAAACATTGTATTTAAAGAATATTGCTTGTAACTAAAGGTTCTGTTACAAATTCGCCAAAAATATTAAGAATTTAGAGAAGCATTCCTCGATTGTTATGCAATTTAAGTTATTAAATAGAAAAATGGAATACGGAAACTATACAGTTAATTTACGCGAAAAGGAATAACTATGCTTCTTACCCAAGTTAGAAAATCTTTATACAAAGTCAGGTTGCAGGCGATAATTTTTAAATACTATGAGAAATGGAAGTAAGAACATATTACATTTCTATCGTTCTATTTGTCTTCATGTAGTACTAAATAGAATAACTTCTTACCCATACCCATACCCAAAATCGATTATGTAATCTAATTATGATTCAAATTACTTAACCTGGTCATATTTAGTTGGCATTCCTGTATTCATTCCGAAGCATGGATGTTTTATCATTCTTATATTCATCATCCTCATTCCTAATTGATATTGACTTTCATTTTATATTTATTATAATTATATATAAATTATTAAAAAAAAATCAATATAGATTTATATTCTTTGATGTGATACTATGTATTTCTGGTTATGTTGAAGAGTTTTCAACAATAAGTTATTTTCCTAAATCTACGAAATAGAGAAATCAGTTTAATTGGATCTACCTTCCATCAACATCAAGCTAAAAAACAACCCAAATATAAAAAGATTGAATTCTCAAGATGAAAATGTACAATTTTGTTTTAAGTGCGTCATAAAATTTTTAAGTTGATGGAGAGATAGGGTGACCTCTACTAGTTAGTGGTAATATTAGTTTGTGAAAAAATGTCGAATTTGTGAGAATTTTGTGATTTTTTGTCTTGTGATACTTTATATTTAGTGCTAAACTCATAATACAAAGAAAGAGTAGCCGAAAATATCTCCATCCGAACAGAAAAGACTGAAGATTCAGTCTAATTATTAAATGAATAATACTCATGTTTACTACTCTTTCTTTGTTTTATTTTATATATGATATTGAACATTATGTATAGATAGCGGGGTGAATGGAATGTAATTATTCGGTAAAAGTAGAGGATAAGTATTCTGTTGTTTGTATGACATCTTAATGAATAACATACTTATTACAAATATTTGTAGAGAGAATTGAGACGTTTTTTTCAATCTAGCAACGAAAAATGTGAGTTCATACAAGTAAATAAACAGCTACAAATAATTATGAATCTAGTCAACAAACTGAGAATTTCATTGAAGATTCGGTATAACGAGATTTAGCCATGGAGTTTATCATTCATGCAGATTTTAATTAAGATTCTAAATGCATAAGTAGACCGAAATTGATAAACGTTTTTGATGATCTTTTTGAAAATTATAAGACTATCTAATTAAAAATCTGAGAAATGATTTTTAAGTGACATTTGAATAAACAAAATTATTTGTGATTTATATTTTTACTAAATGAATCAAGAATTAGGTAGTGGTGTAGAACAATAATTTAAGGACAATATTTTGGTGTATATAGGAGGGAGTATAAAATAAGGATCTTATCTCAAGAGGGATATTAATGTACGTTTGGTTTCTTTAATTACAAAATCAATTACAAAAACTACAAAAACTATCTTTGGCATTTAAAAAGCCCTATATTACGGATGGGAGCATGAAAGAATGCCTATAGGAGGGGGAAAAAGATTCTGGTGAATAATGTTATAAATCATTTAAAAACGCGATTAAAAAACTGAATATATTAATATTGTGAATATAAAGACAATAAAAGGTAATATCAATAAACTAATAGCGTTGAAATAAAAGCATTATTAATCAGAAATGTATGCTCAAAATAAGACGGTAGATATGATATAAAATCTCGGGATTTTATAGGAATGATGAAAAACGTAACTTCGCCAGTTACAATTATATCGAAAATTGTTTAACTTGTAAATATTAAACTTAGTGAAAGTAATGTTACATTTAAAAAATGAAGTTTAGTAGAGTACAAGAGAATTATTTATAGAAATTTGTTTTCAAGCTTTATGTGTATAACGATTAAAAGAAATGGAATACCATCAGCCTATAAAGTCATTGTCATTGCATATTCATATTAGAGCCATCTAATTATAACTGATAGGAGAATGACATGATCAAGAAAGTAACTTCGATTTTTTCGATTCTAATGCTTTTTATATTTACTATAGGTCAGAGTTTCACATCGATAATAGCAAATGCACAGGAGTTAAATACAACAGGATTTGTTGATAGTTTTACAATCGATAAAACGACGCTTAACTCCGGAGAAACGACAAGAATGGCAGTACAGTTTAGTGATAAATCTGGGAATCAAATGAAAGCTGGAGATACATTAACATTAACATTACCTTCAGAATTGAAAGGATATAGTGGAACTATTCCATTAAATAATGATGCAGGTGTTAATTTTGGTACTTGTCAAATAAAGACAACTAATGTTGTATGTACATTTAGTGATACGGTTGAGAAACTTAAAAATATTAGAGGGAATTTTTATTTCCAAGTTAAAGCAATTGATGTTGCACAAGGACAAACGGTAACAACTGAAACGAATTTAGGTACACAATTAGAAAAGAAAACGGTAACGATTATCGGCCCGACTGGTGGTGGAGGTGGCGGATCTTCACCATTTTCATACAAAACGGGTAGCATTCAACCAGAAAACACTAATGAAGTACAATGGGTTTTAAATGCAAATACTTCAAAACAAAATTTAGATAGTGATATTGTTTTGGTTGATACTTTACAAGAAGGGCAAACGCTAAATCAAGATAGTCTCCGTATTGGAGGATTTGCAGCTCCAATGACACCACAAGAATTCCAAGCGCAAGGTTATGGCACGGTTACATTTATTGGTGATAATGGATTTAAAGCTGTTATCAATAAAGATAAAGCCAATGGTCTTACTTTTGTTTTTGAATATAAAGCAAATATAACTGATAGTGGAAAGAAATTAGAAGCATTTTATAATAATTATAACGTAGACTACAAGGTTACAGGTGAAGAGAAAGTATCTAAATCAGATAGTGTCAGTGTTAAAAATATAGATCAGGGCGGCGGTGCGCAAGGCGATTTACCTCCTAAGGGAACGTTAAGAATTGTGAAGCACATTGCCGGTAATGAGACAAAATTTATACCAAATGTTTCATTTAACTTGTATACGGAGTCAGGTCAGCAAATTGGTAGTACGTATACAACCGATCAACAAGGTATGGTCGAGGTTCCTAATTTAGACCCAGGTAATTACTATGTACAGGAGATTGCAGGTCCAAACTATTTGGATTTTGATCCTCAAGTAAAAGTACCTTTTACCATTGATGCCAATGCTGATAAAGGTGTAAAGCTTACTATTCCGAATAAAGTAAAAACGACATCTGTTTCAGGAACGAAAACATGGAATGACAACAATGCAACAGATCGTCCAAGCTCAATTCAAGTAGAGTTACTGCAAAATGGAAATTCAATCAAAACACAAGAAGTAACAGCAGTGAATAGCTGGAACTATACGTTTGCAGATTTACCTGCATATGATAATGATGGTAATGCTTATACGTATACAATAAAAGAGCAACCAGTAGCGGGATACAAATCAGAAGTGAATGGCTACAACATTACAAATACAAAAGATGCAAAGACATCTGTTTCAGGAACGAAAACATGGAAAGACGGAAATGCAACAGATCGTCCAAGCTCAATCCAAGTAGACTTATTGCAAAATGGGAACGTAATCCAAACAAAAGAAGTAACAGCAGCAAATAGTTGGAATTATACATTTGCAGACTTAGCACAATACGATATGAACGGTGTTGCTTATACGTATACAGTAAAAGAGCAACCGGTAGTGGGATACAAATCAGAAGTAAATGGCTACAACATCACAAATACAAAAGTAGCGAAAATGACAGTAGAAGGAACGAAGAAGTGGAAAGACGGAAATGCAACAGATCGTCCAAGCTCAATCCAAGTAGATTTACTACAAAACGGAAATGTAATCCAAACACAAGAAGTAGCAGCGGCAAATGATTGGAAATATTCATTTACAAATGTAGAATCATATGATGTGAATGGTAGTGCCTATACGTATACAGTAAAAGAACGACCAGTAGCGGGATACAAATCAGAAATAAACGGTTATGACATTACAAATACAAAAGTAGGCCAAACAACGGTAGAAGGAACAAAAACGTGGAAGGACGGAAACGCAACAAATCGTCCGACAACAATCAAGGTAGACTTACTACAAAATGGTCAAGTAGTTGCGACGCAAGAAGTAAGTGAAGCAACAGGCTGGAAATATGGATTCAAAGACTTAGCAGCATATGATGCCGAAGGAAATGCGTACAAGTATGAAGTAAAAGAACAACCGGTGGATGGATATAAAACAGAAGTAAACGGTTATGACATTACCAATACAAAAGATGCAAAAACATCTGTTTTAGGAACGAAAACATGGAATGATGGAAATGCAACAAATCGTCCAAGCTCAATCCAAATAGACTTATTGCAAAATGGAAACATAATCCAAACAAAAGAAGTAACAGCAGCGAACGGTTGGAATTATACTTTTGTAGACCTAGCGCAATATGATGCAAATGGTGTTGCTTATACGTATACAGTAAAAGAAAAACCGGTAGCGGGATACAAATCAGAAGTAAATGGCTACAACATTACAAATACAAAAGTAGCGAAAATGACAGTAGCAGGAACAAAAGCGTGGAAAGATGGAAATGCAATAGATCGTCCGACAATGATCAAAGTAGACTTACTACAAAATGGAAATGTGATCAAAACACAAGACGTACTAGCAGCAATAGGTTGGAAATATATATTTGCAGATTTAGAAGCATACGATGCGAATGGAGTAGCTTATCAATATGAAGTGAAAGAACACCTAGTAGCGGGATACAAATCAGAGATAAGCGGTTATGATATTACGAATACAAAAGTGGCACAAACAACGGTAGAAGGAACAAAGACATGGAAAGACGGAAACGCAACAAATCGTCCAGAAATGATCAAAGTGGACTTACTACAGAATGGTAAAGTAATTGATACAAAAGAAGTAAGCGCAGCGAGCGAATGGAAATATGCGTTTACAGACTTAGCGGCATATGATGCCGAAGGAAATGTGTACAAGTATGAAGTAAAAGAACAACCGGTAGATGGATATAAATCCGAAGTAAAAGGTTATGACATTACAAATACAAAAGTGGCACAAACAAAAGTAGAAGGAACGAAGACGTGGAAGGACGGAAACGCAACAAATCGTCCAACAACAATCAAGGTAGACTTACTACAAAATGGTAAAGTAATTGACACAAAAGAAGTGAGCGCAGCGGGCGAATGGAAATATGCGTTTACAGACTTAGCGGCATATGATGCCGAAGGAAATGCATATAAGTATGAAGTAAAAGAACAACCGGTAGATGGATATAAATCCGAAGTAAAAGGTTATGACATTACAAATACAAAAATGGCACAAACAAAAGTAGAAGGAACGAAGACGTGGAAGGACGGAAACGCAACAAATCGTCCAACAACAATCAAGGTAGACTTACTACAAAATGGTAAAGTAATTGACACAAAAGAAGTGAGCGCAGCGGGCGAATGGAAATATGCGTTTACAGATTTAGCGGCATATGATGCCGAAGGAAATGCATATAAGTATGAAGTAAAAGAACAACCAGTAGATGGATATAAATCAGAGGTTCATGGTTATGACATTACAAATACAAAAGTAGCGCAAACAACAGTAGAAGGAACGAAGACGTGGAAAGATGGAAATGCGACAAACCGTCCGACAACAATCATGGTAGACTTACTACAAAATGGTAAAGTAATTGACACAAAAGAAGTGAGCGCAGCGGGCGAATGGAAATATGCGTTTACAGATTTAGCGGCATATGATGCCGAAGGAAATGCATATAAGTATGAAGTAAAAGAACAACCAGTAGATGGATATAAATCAGAGGTTCATGGTTATGACATTACAAATACAAAAGTAGCGCAAACAACAGTAGAAGGAACGAAGACGTGGAAAGATGGAAATGCGACAAACCGTCCGACAACAATCAAAGTAGACCTACTACAAAATGGCAAAGTAATTGATACAAAAGAAGTGAGCGCAGCGGGCGAATGGAAATATGCGTTTACAGACTTAGCGGCATATGATGCCGAAGGAAATGCGTACAAGTATGAAGTAAAAGAACAACCAGTAGATGGATATAAATCAGAGGTTCATGGTTATGACATTACGAATACAAAAGTAGCGCAAACAACAGTAGAAGGAACGAAGACGTGGAAGGACGGAAACGCAACAAATCGTCCAGAAATGATCAAAGTGGACTTACTACAAAATGGCAAAGTGATTGATACAAAAGAAGTGAGCGCAGCGGGCGAATGGAAATATGCGTTTACAGATTTAGCGGCATATGATGCCGAAGGAAATGCGTACAAGTATGAAGTAAAAGAACAACCAGTAGATGGATATAAATCCGAAGTAAAAGGTTATGACATTACAAATACAAAAGTGGCACAAACAAAAGTAGAAGGAACGAAGACGTGGAAGGACGGAAACGCAACAAATCGTCCAGAAATGATCAAAGTGGACTTACTACAAAATGGCAAAGTGATTGATACAAAAGAAGTGAGCGCAGCGGGCGAATGGAAATATGCGTTTACAGATTTAGCGGCATATGATGCCGAAGGAAATGCATATAAGTATGAAGTAAAAGAACAACCGGTGGATGGATATAAATCAGAGGTTCATGGTTATGACATTACGAATACAAAAGTAGCGAACTTAACAGTAGAAGGAACAAAAACGTGGAACGATAACAACGCAACAGATCGTCCAAGCTCGATTAAAGTAGACTTACTACAAAACGGTAAAGTAGTAGATACAAAAGAAGCAACAGCGGCAACAAACTGGAAATATGCATTTGCGGATGTAGAAGCATATGACGCAAATGGAGTAGCATACAAGTATGAAGTGAAGGAACAGCCAGTAGCGGGATACCAATCTGACGTACACGGTTATGACATCACAAATACAAAAGTAGGCGAAACAAAAGTAGAAGGAACGAAAACATGGAAAGACGATAACGCGAAAGATCGTCCGGAAATGATTACAGTAGACCTTTTACAAAATGGTACAGTGATTTCGACGCAAGAAGTAAGCAAAGTAACAGGCTGGAAATACGAATTCAAAGATTTAGCAGCGTATGATACAGAAGGTAAAGCATACAAGTATGAAGTGAAAGAGCAAGCAGTACCAGGATATGAATCAAAAGTAAGTGGTACTGACATCACAAATACAAAAATAGGTCAAACAAAAGTAGAAGGAACGAAGACATGGAAAGACGGAAATGCGAAAGATCGTCCGGAAATGATCAAAGTAGACTTACTACAAAACGGTAAAGTAGTAGATACAAAAGAAGTAACAGCGGCAACAGAATGGAAGTACACATTTGAAAACCTCAAAGCATACGATGCAGAAGGTAAAGCATACAAGTATGAAGTGAAAGAGCAAGCAGTACCAGGATATGAATCAAAAGTAAGTGGTACTGACATCACAAATACAAAAGTAGGCCAAACAAAGGTAGAAGGAACGAAGACATGGAAAGACGGAAATGCGAAAGATCGTCCGGAAATAATCAAAGTAGACTTACTACAAAATGGCAAAGTAATTGCAACACAAGAGGTAAGTAAAGCAAGTGAATGGAAGTACGTGTTTACAGATTTAGCTGCATATGATGCCGAAGGAAATGCATACAAGTATGAAGTAAAAGAACAGCCAGTAGATGGATATAAATCAGAGGTAAAAGGTTATGACATTACGAATACAAAAGTAGGCGAAACAAAAGTAGAAGGAACGAAGACATGGAAGGATGGAAATGTAAAAAACCGTCCGGAAATGATCAAGATTGATCTACTACAAAATGGAAAAGTGATCGCAACAAAAGAAGTGAGCGCAGCAGATGAATGGAAATATGCGTTTACAGATTTAGCGGCATATGATGCCGAAGGAAATGCATACAAGTATGAAGTGAAAGAACAACCAGTGGATGGATATAAATCAGAGGTAAAAGGTTATGACATTACAAATACAAAAGTAGGCGAAACAAAAGTAGAAGGAACGAAGACATGGAAGGATGACAATGCGAAAGACCGTCCGACAATGATCAAGGTAGATCTACTACAAAATGGCAAAGTGATCGCGACAAAAGAAGTGAGCGCAGCAGATGAATGGAAATATGCATTTACAGACTTAGCGGCATATGATGCCGAAGGAAATGCATATAAGTATGAAGTGAAAGAACAACCAGTGAATGGATATAAATCAGAAGTACATGGTTATGACATCACGAATATAAAAGATCCAAGTACGGATCCAAAAGATCCAAGTACGAATCCAAAAGATCCAAGTACAGATCCAAAAGATCCAAGTACGAATCCAAAAGATCCAAGTACAGATCCAAAAGATCCAAGTACAGATCCAAAAGATCCAAGTACGGATCCAAAAGATCCAAGTACAGATTCAAAAAATCCACCTACTCAAGAAAATTCTACGACATCAGTATGGCTTCCTAAAACAGGTGGAACATCAATGGATATGATTTCATATATTGCTGGAATGTTGTTATTGGCTTTAGGTGGATTCGTATTAGTTCGTCAACGAATGAGATAAAAAGACTGGTTATGTTGGTTTGAATTATAGCTTGATCAAAGTGTTGCTGTAAATATAGATTTTATAAATAGAGGAGACCCACACATTTTGAAAAAAGTTTAATCAAAATGTGTGGGTCTTAATTTTAGATTTCTTAAGTTTGTATAATTAATTGTGTTTTTTGTGTTTACTTTCATTTAATCCACCCTCAGAGAGTAGATATAGGTAGATCTATATTGACTGTTGTTCCTTTACCTACTTCACTTTCAATAAATATCTTTCCTTGGTGCTTCTCAATAATTTTATAACAGATCATTAATCCTAAACCGATACCATTTTCTTTGAGACTATAGAATGGTTCTCCTAGGTAAGGTATACGTTCCTGTTCAATTCCACACCCATAATCAGTAAATCGAATGTTTACTTGATTTTGATCAGGTGCATATTCGATTTGAATCAATATTTCCCCTCCCATTGAAGTTGCCTCAATTGCATTTTTTAAGATATTTATAAAAACTTGCTTTAATTGATTACATTCACAAAGTATGAATGAAGTATCAGATGTAAACTGAGTTTTAATTTGTATGCAATTCATTGTCGCTTGAGGTTCAAGTAACATTACAACTTGCTTCATTAATACATTCAGGTCATTAGTTTTAATTTCTAATGCCTCAGGTTTTGCTAATGTCATAAATTCGCTAGTAATACTATCTATACGTTCAATCTCTGATAACACTATATCTATGTAATGCTCGGTATCCTTATTTCCCAGTGATTGTAATAACTGCATGAATCCTTTCATTGCTGTTAAAGGATTTTTAATTTCATGAGCAATTGCAGTGGATAATTGACCTACTACAGCAAGTTTCTCCGATTTTCGTAATAATTCCTCTGTTTTTAGCCGTTCAGTGATGTCTCGAGAGATGCTTAAGAAAACTTTTTTGCCATTCAAGTTAAACACACGAATAGAAAATTCAATTGTCAGGGTTTTTCCTCTAGGAAAAACAAATTCATCTTGTAATGTAAAAGATGTTTGCCCTTCTCTAATTTTTTCTATGATTCTTTGGACCATTGGAGAATCTGGTAGAACGTTACTAGGGAAAGACATCGAAAGAAGTTCTTCTCTACTATATCCAAATCTTTTACACGCAACAGGATTTACTTCGATAAAGCGAGTTGGTAATTCATTATCATTCAGTTCCACTACATATACTGCATCAGTTGCTTGTTCGATGAGTGCACGGTATTTCATTTCACTGTCACTTAATTGCTGGTGTAATTGATGCAGTTTTCTTTCTGCTTGTTTCCTTTCAGAAATGTCTCTACAAATTCCTGATAAAGCAATTACATTACCTCTAAAATCTAAAATAGGCGAAATTGTCAGGCTTACATCAATTAAAGTTTTATCTTTTCTTTGTCTAACAGTTTCAAAACGGGTAAGAATTGGGTCATTCATATTGGTATTTTTAATGTGGTTTATATATTCTAAAGTTTGATCTATTAAAAATTCAGGCACGCAAGGTAATTTTTTTCCTACAGATTCTTTTTCTGACCAACCAAATATTCTCTCATAAGCTTTATTCGCTTGTAACATATGCCCATCTAAATCAAATATAGTGATAGCATCTACATTATGGTTAATAAATGATTCTAGTCGCTCTTTGGTAACCTTCAGTTCATTTTCCGCATTTATTCTTTTCGTTATATCAACAGTAGAACCAACTACCTCAACCACTGTTCCCCCTCTTTTAACAGGTCTAAGAGAGAAAAGTATCGTAGCCTCATCATTTGGCCATGGTAGTTCAAAAGTTACTTCTTCACCATCCCATGCCTGTTGATAATATTTTAATAGTCGAGGAATTAAATGAAATGGAATAATTGAAGCATCTATATTAGATAAACATTTACCTACGACTTGCTGAGAGTGAAACCCGTTTTGATAAAATAATTGTCCATCACATAGAGTATGGACAAAATTCCCCCCTACTTTTTCGAATTTAAAAATACCTCCTTGCAATTGGTGTACAGTATCCTTTAATTCTCGCTTTGATTCTAGTAATGTTTCATTCGCTTTGGCTAAATTTTGTGTTAAAACATATAACTTTTGATACGACTCCATAAGAAAAATACCAATTAAGAGTCCGCATGATATAAAAAATGTACCTTGGATGTTAAGAAGTATAAGTGGTATAGAAGGAAAAAAGAATCCAAATACAACATGAATTATAACTAGATAAGCAGCTAGATAAAGAAAAACGCTTTTAAAAGGATGGATATTTTTTAGATATGTTTTGAATATAGTATATATAATAGCTATTCCTAAAGATGCTATTAAAGCTGGTCCCCAATCACCACCAAGGTAGAAAATACGCATAAATAAAATAAACATTAATGTAATCCAACCAGCTGTACGACCAAAATAAATAAAAGAAATAATTAGTGGAACGACTCGCAGGTCGTAAAACAATCCCATGTGCTTAAAATTAAAAATCATTAAAATGGCAGCTATGATACCTGCGTAAATACCACAAAATAAACGAAATGATTTAGAATCTACTTTACTTATAAATACTTGAATAAAAATAGATGTACTAACTAAGAATGCAAAAATAGATAGATTAATGATGAACCCTGTAAAAAGCATGCCATATTCCCCCTTAGTAAATATATTGAAAAATAGAAAGGAAATTCTATGAATTATGCGGTGATTAGACTTGTTATTTGGAAAAGGGAAATGAGTATTGATAAAAATTCAGTTCTTTTTTATCTTTTTCCAACAATAGATCCTTCACTAAAATATTAAATGTAAGAAACATTAATTTTAGATAGGAAATGAATGCTAATAAGGATATATAATCAGGGCATCTACAACCCATGTTAGTAAATAATGTGTATAAGTTTTGTATCTATTTAAATAGGCGATAAGAAATAGTAATTGCTTAAAAGATGGGGGACAGTCGTCTCCTGGCCGTAGGAACTACGGGAATAGCCTAATGAACTAGAAACCAATAAGTTTTCAGTACCTAACAATCTCCCACTTCAAACATTGAACTAGAATGTTAAGTGGTGATTAGTCCGAAATATTTTCTGTATTAATAAAAATAATAAACTAAGTATAAAAAAAAGAAAACAACTTGGATAGGAACAAATTGTTTTCTTATGAAGGGTACAACAAAGAAAGAGTAGGGAAGGAATACACAAACATGCCAATCTAACGGAGTGGAGTAAAATAGGTAAAGACTGAAAAATCAGAAAATTTATAAAGCGAAGTTTCCTATTTAATCTCTTTCTTTGTAAGTATAAGTTTAACATCAATAACAAGATAAAACAACAAAAAAATACAAAATTCTGATAAATTCGACATCAAATTAACTGCTAAATAAATCTTTTACGTTAATATATGAAAAATTTCTTATTAAAATGTACTGAATGGATTTTGTAACATTTGCGAAATCAGTGGATCCAGATCCAGGTGATGAAGATGATCCTGTGACGCAGAATGGCTATACGTATGCGGATAATAATCCGGCGATGATGACAGATCCGGATGGTCACTTTGCTCAATTTTTAATTCCAGTAGCTATACATGGCGCACGTTATGCAGCTAAGAAACGCGCAAAATATACTTATAGATATGCTAGAGGAAGAGCTTTTGAGAAAAAAGCTCTAAGAGAACTGGGATTAAAAAAGAACTCTAAACGTATAAATGGTACTATACCTGATAGTTTATCTAAAGGAAGAATTACAGAAATAAAAGATGTTCGAAGGGTATCAATGAGCAAACAGTTTAGAAGGTATGTAAAAACTGGGAAAAGGATTGATTTAGTTGTTTCGAAACATTCTAGAGTTTCTAAGCCACTTCAAGCAGCGATAAAGAAATCAGGTGGTAAAATAAAAGTTAGATATGGGAAAAATCGATACTATACTCATAAATAATTTTTTGAAAGTTGAAAAATATTGTTTAATAATGTAAACAATGAATCAAAATTAAATTATTATAGAAAGGAGCTTTATTTTGACTGTAACAATGAGTGTTTATACTAAAGAGAATATTGGTTCCAAGATATATGCAAATTATTTTTTTAATACGCTACAAAATAAAGGACTTACTGTCAAAAAAATTGCACTTTATGAGCCCATAAATAAAGAATTTACTATAGAAAAAGCAGTGGAAATGTGGAATTTGGCTGAACCTGGTTGTTATGATGAAGAATTAGATGCATTGATTGGTACTGCGGGGGGGCTTCTTGGTAAAGGGCAAGGGTTTTCTTTTATGGTAAATTGGTGGAATAATCCTAAGGAAGCTAGTATAAATTATTTAGATATTAGTTTTCAGGAAAAAACGTTTAATAAATATAAAGATGCTATAATAGTAATATTCAAAGAAATAACATTATTATTTAATGCCTTATACGGATATATAAGTGAAGAAAATGCTATAGATCGTCAACATGTAACCGGTACTTTAAAAGAAAGAATACCTGGGATATTTTGGTGCAATTACTTTGGTGATGTTTTTGCTGGTTATATTGGGAAAGAAAAATTAAATTCTTTTCATTGGTTTGAAAAATTGGAGATGGATAAAGGAATATTAACTTTTATAGGAGAGAGTCCTCAAGATGACTTTTTACAAATAGAAAAACAAATCAAAAATAATTTTGGTTTAGATTTGTTTAACGGTCAATCAAGAGAATATCCAAAATTATAAAGTAATTATTATTTTGTAGAAAGGGAATCTATACAAGGATTCCCTTTTTTATTTGAATGTTTTTATCCCTTGAAAAAGGTTGATCATGAAAAGATGGTGTTCGTCTAGCGACGAAATCACAAGGCCAAACGTTATTCTATCACTACAGTCTACGTGGTGACGTAGTGGCGATGACAGATGCAAACGGACAAGTAGTCGCAAATTATGAATATGATGCATGGGGTAATGTCTTAAAGAATGACGCGAAAGGTATTGCAGCAGAGAATCCATTTGGATATGCGGGATACCTGTATGATAAAGAAATTGGCATGTATTACTTAATTGCGCGATACTATAATCCAGATCCGGGTGATGAAGATGATCCTGTGACGCAGAATGGTTATACGTATGCGGATAATAATCCAGTGATGAATGTGGATTCAGATGGTCACTTGGCATGGATGGTATTCAATGCAGGATTCGCAGCATATGATGGTTATAATGCTTATAAAAAGAATGGCTGGAAAGCAGCAGCAATAGCTGTTGGCGTTGGTTTAGTCGGTGGAGCAGCTTTCAAAGGTGGAAAGATAGCTTATAAAGCTGCTAAGAATTGGTATACTACGACACGCCATTGGAGTAAGGGAACATTTAAAAGCAGATCAAAATCTCTAGCATATCATCATAAAAAGCATGTAACTTGGAAAGAAAAATCTTATGGCCAAAAAAGATATACAGATATGGCTAGATCTTTTTATCGATCAAACAAACATTTGAGACAAGAAGTAGTTTTATCAAATGGAAAAAAAGGTTATAAAATTAAGAATGGGAAAAAAGGTGGTTATTATACTAAAAACGGTAAGATAATTACTTACTGGAATAATGGATGGAAAAAGAAAAAGCGCTAAGAATTTAATAAGTGAATGGATTGTGAATATTACAATGGCAAAAATTAATTTAGAATTATTGCAAGAGATAAAGAATGCTAAAATACAATTAGAAATTCCATATCCTTCAGATGATATTGAGCGCATCCAATTAGATTATAATATAGATTGCTTTGCTGAAGATTATTACAATTATTGTTCGATAATTGAAGGAAGTTTAAGTTATGTTTTATCTCAAAAAAAAATTCCTATTCATCAAAGGAGATTATTGTATAAAAATTTTTATCAAATGTATCCCCAATATATGTTCTTATTTAGAGAAAAATCAAAGTATCAAGAATTGCATCAGCAATTAAATGTTTATGAATATACTCGGAATTTATTAATTAGAGCAGTTGAAACATATTAGTCTAGAGTTATAGTAAGTCGATATATATTAGTAATAATTAGATTTTTAATGGGTAAGTTAGGGGTTTGTTGCAAATTTGAAAAAAGCAAAAACGGGTTGGTAAATGAGGAATACTGTTTAGAAAGTAGCTAGTAATTATTGAAGTTCATTGTACGTTGAAAAGGCGGAGTCTCTTTGAAGACTTCGCCTTTGTTTATATATATCGTGAGTAATCTCGATGCCTTATAGCGTACGTGAAGCATAACAAAAATTTTGAAACTCTACATATATCTAGAGAAACAATCTTACTCGAACGTTACAAATATGATAAAACAGGGAACCGTACTGAGATTGCACGAGACCTTGGAAGCGGAAAAAAAGAAATTGTAAAATACGAATATGATTACGATGGTTTTGGTAACCGTAAAACGGTTAAAGAAACAGTAGCAGGAAAAATAGTAAAAAATGTGAGTCTAGCCTTTAACGCTGGGAACCAACTAGAAACGTACGGAAATGAAAAGTTGAAATACGATGCAAATGGTAACCGTACAGCAGATGGCAAGTATAGCTATACATGGAATGAAGCAGATCAATTAACGACCATTACGAAACAAGGTGAAACGGCACCATTTGCGAAATATAAATATGACGATGATGGTCGCCGTATTGAAAAAGAAGTAAATGGGCAAATCACACGTTACTTCTACGATGGTGACAGCATTAATCCTTTATATGAAACAAATGGAGAGGGAAATGTCCTTCGTCAATATGTATACTCAATAGACGGTGTACGTCTCGCGATGAAAGCACAAGGACAAACGTTATTCTACCACTACAACCCACGTGGTGACGTGGTAGCGATGACAGACCAAAATGGACAAATTGTTGCAAACTATGAATATGATGCATGGGGTAATGTATTAAAGAGTGACGCAAAGGGTATTGCAGCAGACAATCCATTCGGATATGCGGGATACATGTATGATAAAGAGATTGGCATGTATTACTTGATTGCTCGTTACTATAATCCAGAGCATGGTGTATTCTTATCAGTAGATCCAGATCCGGGTGATGAAGATGATCCTGTTACACAAAATGGATATACGTATGCAGATAATAATCCTGTAATGAAGATTGATCCGGATGGGCATAAAGCATGGAAAAAGAAAGGAAAACGTATTTGGTATGCAACGAAGGCCGGTGCTAAAGCAGGTGCTAAGGCTGTTTATCAAAGTTATGCTAGTATTGGGAAGGCCTTATCCTTATCAGTGGGGTTCTCTATTGGATATTCTAAAGGGAAATTTCAATATAAAAAACAGAACAGGCCAGCTTATAATAAAGCCTACGTAAATAAAGCTGCTAGAAAGGCTGGACTTAAAGTAGGATTTAAAGTGTTTTGGGGCGTTGGGTTAATAGAAGATGCTTATACTTTTGGATCGGCGGCATATAAGGGATATAAAAAAGCGTATAAAAGTTATCGTTAAAATAATAAAAAATCTAAGTGAAGAAAGTGATAGGGTAAATATAAATGATAAATATTTATGTTATAGACAATTTGTTTCCACTAATATTAAAATATCCAATACGGATAATTTTAATATTAGCAGGGTTAGGTTTGATTCTTAAGTGTATAAAGCAAAGACTCTTTTTATCAGCAGTACTTATGGTATCCGCACTCGCTTTACTTATTATTGTTACTTTTACAAATATTTTAACATCAGTACTAACAGATATTCCTCTCACAGTACAGTATGTTAGTTTAGTAATCTTTACGATAATTTATTGTTTTATATTTGATTATGAGTTATCCCGTAATTAAATAACGTAGAACTAGAAGTGGAACACTATACTATTGTAAGGTTATAAAAATTATGTTGCTAAGTTTTGTAACATCCAACTAGATTAGAGATTTGTCACTAACTAGAATTCAACTATGGTGCTTATCCCATCCCTTTGAAAAGGGGGAATTAGAAAAAAGCAAGCTTGCCTTTTAAGGAAGCTTGCTTTTTTCTAAGCTATATTCGTATTCTTTGACTCTTCTATAAAATGTATTACTCTTCATTCCTACTCTTTGCATTGCTTCTACTGCAGTAATTTTATGATTTTTCCATTCTTGATAAGTTTCTATAAAATTATCATCAATTTCAACTTTTTTGCGGCCAAATTTAACACCTTTTTGAAGTGCAATTGTAATTCCCTCTTTTTGTCGTTCACGAATCCTTTTTCTTTCATCTTCAGCCATATAACTTAATAAATGCAAAATTAAATCTGAAATAAGGGTTTCAATTCCATTTAAATCTTTATATTTCATGGTGTTAAGAAGGGGCATATCTAACACAACGATATCAATTTCTTTTTCCTCAATTAATTCTTGCCATTCGTCTAAAATCATTTGTTTATTTCTTCCCAAACGATCTAGTGATTGAATATATAAAATATCTCCATTTCTCAACATACGCTTCATAAGTTGATATTCAGGACGCTTAAAATCTTTTCCACTCGCTCTCTCTATAAAGATGTATTCTTCAGGAATATTTATTTCTGATGCAGTCACAAGTTGTCTTTCAATAGATTGATCCTTACTACTTACTCTAATGATTGCTCGTTACTTTAATCCAGAGCATGGTGTATTCTTATCAGTGGATCCTGATCCAGGTGATGAGGATGATCCTGTGACACAGAATGGGTACACATATGCAGATAATAATCCAGTGATGATGACGGATCCAGATGGTAAATGGGCATGGTTAGTACCGGTTGCAATTGCAGGTGGAATGGTAGCAGCTAGGTATGGTGCGAAATATGCAATCCGCTATGGTGCGAAATATGGTAAACAGGCAGCAAAGTGGGTAGGTAATAAGGCGAAGACAGTTTATAATAATTATAAACACTCTGGGGCTGTGAACAAAAAATTAAAAAATATAGGGAAGCAAACTAATAAAGTACAGCATATTTTAGCTCCAAAGCACAATTGGAATAAAGTTACAAAAAAAACCGGGTGATTTTAAATCTGTTTCTAAAGTTATGGGGAAGGTAATGAGGAAAGGGAAGGAAACACCATATAAAAAATCAAGTTATCAAAGAACTATGAAGGTGAAAGGACAACAAGTAACGGTTACGTATGCTAAAAAGAACGGGAAGATATATATATCAAATGGGTGGGTAAAATAATGAATAATTTGTTAAAAGATGCAATTTATCGAGGAGACATTGGAAATGCTATAGCACATGCAAATAAAATAAGTATTGAGGAATTAGAGGATTTATTAATAGAATGGTCTTTTAATGAACCCAATATTATTGTATACACTTTCTTGACTAGTTATTTAGAGAGTCGAAATGATGCTAGATTACATTCACTAGCATCAGATATTTTATGTCATCCACTATGTCATTTAGAGGGGGCATACCTAGCTGCTTTTTATCATGCAAAGAAGTGTATCGAATTGGAGCCTAATAATATGCAATATAGGGAGTTTTTATTGTTTTTTGCTAGTGTTCCAGATGATGTTTTTGAAGAAAAATCAGCTATGAATTGGGCAAAAGATATATTAAAAGATGACCCAAACAATGAGGTAGCTAAAAATTATATAGAAGAAAATTTATGACAAATGGATAGTAAGTTCGTTATTTGAATTGGAAAATGAATGTTTGCTATATGATGTAGAATAAATGAAAGTAGAATAATAAACAGAGAAGTAATTGAAAGAGGGAAGAGCTGATGTGATGTAGACTCTTCTCTCTTTTTGTATACAATTAATTTTTGTTGATTATAAAATCATAAGAAGAAGCGTTATACTACAACCCACGTGGTGATGTCATTGCAATGACAGACCAAAATGGACAAGTCGTAGCAAACTATGAATATGATGCATGGGGTAACGTATTAAAGAGCGACGCAAAAGATATCGCAGCAGAGAATCCGTTTGGATATGCAGGATACATGTATGATAAAGAGATTGGCATGTATTATTTGATTGCGAGATATTACCAACCAGAGCATGGTGTGTTCTTATCGGTAGATCCAGATCCGGGTGATGAAGATGATCCGATTACGATGAACGTATACACGTATACGGATAATAACCCAGTTATGACGACGGATCCAGATGGTCATGTACCTTGGTTAGTTATTAACGCTGGTTTTGCCGCTTATGATGCGTATGGAGCTTATAAATCTAGTAAAATTTGTAAAAGCGTTGGGAAAGCAGGGCTAAAAGGATTTGTAGGTGGGCCACGTATTAAAGCTGTTCGACAAATTGGAAAAGTTGTACAGATGAAGAATGCTAAGAATATTCGTTTTACACAGGATAGTGTAAAAGGGACTTTCCAAAGTGGTGGATCGGTAAATAAGTTGGCTAATCAAATGAAAAGAGGACAGGTTAGTTCAAGAAATTTACCACCAATTAAAATATTTAAGCATCAAGGTAATATCCATTCCTTTGATAATAGGAGGTTGTATGCTGCAAAAAAAGCAGGTGTGAATGTTAGGGTTCAATGGGCTACAGCGAAGGAGATACAAAAAGAACTAAGGAAAGGTAAACTAAGTACTAAAAATCAAAGGGAATCTATAATGGTTAGAGGTAGTAGAAAAAATATAAAAGGGGTAATAATGTGGATATCTATGATTTAATTAGTAATGTGGATTCAAAAGAGAAACTGTTAGAATTTCTATTTTACTTGCAAAAAGATTTCAAAGAGAATAAAGATGAATGGGAAAATATAAAAATAGAGGATTATCTAGAGGGCATGGAAGCGTGGTTAAATGATTGTGAGGGAGTCTATCAAAACAGAGGTGAAGAGATACCGAAAAATATATCATGGGGTTTCATTGCACAGGTGTTATTAGCGGCAGCCTACTATGAATAAATTAATTGATCGAGGTCTAAGCTCGAATAAAAAGTGAAGAGTCTAAATGGGGTTCAGCCGAGATACGTGTAAAAATGGGTCATATAGTGGAATTTATCTCCATCATATGACCCCCTTTTATTTTAATATGCATATGTGCATTGGTTTTTGTATCATTTGCATAAAGTTAGGTAATATTACTTAATTGCGCGATACTATAATCCAGAGCATGGTGTATTCTTATCAATAGATCCAGATCCGGGTGATGAAGATGATCTTGTGACGCAGAATGGCTATACGTATGCGGATGGTCACTTTGCTCAATTTTTAATTCCAGTAGCTATACATGGCGCAAGAATGGCTGCTCCTCATGTCGCACGTTATGCAGCGAAAAAAGGAATTAAACGGGCGACTTTAAATGCTATGAAAAAGAAGCTTTTTCAAGTGCATCACTTTGCAACAAATAAAAGTGAAAAATATACAAATCAATTCCAGAAAATAAGTAAAAAATATGATTTAGATTTAGATGCAGGCTGGAATAAAAAAAGGATGCGTCATCAGGGGAGACATCCAAATGCATACCATGAATTTATGTTAAGAAATATGAAAAAGATTGATAAGCAAGCTAAAGGGGATAGGCAGCAGTTTCTAAGGTCTTATCGAAGCTTAAGAAAACATGTTTAAAAAATTCAGATATGCTATATTCACCATATTGGAAAAATAAAAAGAAGAGGAGATAAAAATGCGTGAGATTTATAAATATTTAGATGAGTTGCAGAATGATATTTTTGTACTACAGTGTGAGGGAATTGAAAGAAAATATTATCAAATTTGTGTACAATTAGCAGGTATGGACGCTGCAAAAAAATAAATGCAATAGACATGACGGGATATAAAAAGGAATTAAAAGAAAGGTTTATAGAGGTTAGTAATTATTTAAATAATAATAAAATAAAAAGTGTTTATTTTGAATATGATTTAGATAATAATTGGGCTGGACAATATTATTTGTGTGAGGACTATTATCCTATAGAAGATGAGGATGACGATTGGGCATGTGAATGGGAATTTTGTATAGAAGGTCCAGAACAAAAAGAGTTTAGTACTATATATGATAAAAGTGATGGGTTTGATACTACTGAGGCATCACATGGAATTATAATCTTTTTGATTGCACGAACAGTTATTGCGTATCTAAAGAGTGTTCCAAAAAGTGATTTAGATATTCCTGTTTGTATTGGTTTCCATGACCAAGAGCCAATTTTTCGATTAATAAGGGATTAATAGCTATTAATTGATACGTGGTAGAAGAGAGAATGAACCGAGAGGTCTTAAGGATTTTATTACCTGAAGAAAGAGGGGTTTTACTAACTCGTTCAGAGTGTAGTGACGATTATAAGAGACAATTAGATAACATTGAAAGTTCTGTTGCAAAGTGTGAAAAAAATTGAGCGAGGGTTATAAAGTGGAGATCGGGTTAAGCGACCGCTACTAATTTTTGTAGTGCATTGTACGCCGAAAAGACGGAGTCTAATCCAAGACCTCGTCTCTGTTTATATATAGCCTGAATCGTTTCAATCCCTACGGATACTTTGGAATCCAGAAGATTTGGCAAAGCGTCGTTTTACATGTCGATGATCTTGTTCAATAAGATTATTACGATGTTTAATGGTACAGTGTTTGGTATGTGTATAATAATTGTTTTTCTTTAATTTTTTAAATGCACAAAGCAAAGCCGGGGCCTTGTCTGTCGTATGAACCGATGGTTCTCCAAAAGCGTTGACGAGTCGCTTTATAAACATTTAATCCGCTTGATGATCACGTGTTCTACGAAGTTGAATATCCAAAGTATGTCCATCTCCATCAATTGCACGATAAAGATAGCGCCACTCCCCTTTAACTTTGATGTAAGTCTCATCTAAATGCCAAACAGGGTGTGCCGTTTTGTTTTTCTTTTTCCATATTCATGCACCTAAAGTATGATTGTTGTAGGATGAACGGATATACCACGTTCTTTCAAGATTTCAGAAACACCACAATAATTTAACAATAATAGCCGACGGCTACCAAGATAATGTCTCTCTCGAATTGTTTTCCTTTAAAATATCCCATATGTTATGCTCCTCATCTCATTCTTTCTACAGTCTAGCTCAGCTCCAAAAACTTTGCAATAGAACCCTTATGACTATGTATATATAATAGTTAACTTCCCTCTATATAGATATGCAATTTTACATATCCATATAGAGGAAGAAATAAGCGAAAAGTATTGAAAAGTTATACTGAAATAATTTTTCTGGAATGAAAATTCACCTAGTTAAATTAAATTAAGTACCTTTTTATTAGTACTATTAAATTATAATTATTTTAATTATAGTAGTGAAGTTGCATAGCAATTTTAGAAGTATAGTATTTTAATTTCTACACATATCAAATAATTAAGATAAAAAAACAAAAAAGGACAAAATTATACAAAAATCAACAAAATTTTACTATATACGCAATGAAAATTTGATGTTTTAATAAGGGCACAAGATGTTAGTTACATTTTAAGACATGTAAAATCAAGATTATCTTCGTATATGCCTTTTATGTAATGACTTAGGAAATAAGTTTATAGTAGAGCATTATGTACAAATGTTTACAATCTATATTCCTAAAAAATCATCTTTAAAATAATCTATATAGATTAATAGTTACAATGTTAGGTTTCAGATTAATTAAAATTTAGTCCAACTATTTTATCAAAAGGCACCAATAAATGGGAGGGATCACCATGAAAAAAGCGTTAGTCGCAGGGTTATTAGTTACAGCAGTATCTACAAGTTGCTTCTCACCTGTAAATATTTATGCAGAAAGTAATACAACTTATTTACAACCAAGTAGTATACTTGGACCCGCTATGGATAGGTTATCAAATTCGATTACGAACTTAGGATCACAGACGCCATTAATTCAAGGATATGGGCTAATCATATTACAGCAACCAGATCTTGATGTAAGTACTATATATGGAATAACAACTGATCAAGCCACTATAAGAAACCATGTTCGAGACTGCCTGGATGTAAATAACCACAAATTATCCGTTGTAAATCAAGAGATACAGAGTTTCGGAATAAGATTTACAAATTACTACAATAAATTAGTTGAACTATCTGGAAAGATGAATGAAGATCCGGAAGCAAGAGCATTATTTGTACGTATTTTTAACTTACTTCAAGGTGACGTTCAAAAAATTCAGTATAATATGAAAATAACTTCGGAAGACTTAAACGATTCTAAAAACGAATTGGTTGAAGATAGTAATAAATTTTCTAGTAAAGTTAGCAAAGCGTTTGAATCTTATAAGGGTTCCGACGGTGACATTGAAAAATTAAGAACGGAAATGGGACAACTTAATGCAGGTATTCAAGAAGATTTTGAAAAACTTCTAGCTCTACCAAAAGAAAATCTAGACGGTTCTTTAAATATTACAAAGTCGGTTATTAATATTTTGAAAGACGGAGTTAAGGATAAAACTGTAGACGTGTCTAATTTGGAAGCGGTTTATAACCAATATGGAGAACTCACAAATGATAAAGTAACAGAACTGAATAAAGCTATTGCTCAAAAGCAACAGAAACTAATTCAATTGGTACAAAATTTATCGAATATTGAAGTGCAAGCAACTCAAATGACACTTATTGAGCAGCAATTAAATAACTTTACAAGAACAGTTAAAAAGCAAACTCAGAGTTTTGACAATCTAGTAAGTAGTTGGGACACCTTTAATATCATAATGATTGAAACGGGGACAAGTCTTAATACTGATGCAAAAATAGATTCAAATTCATTACAAGCACGATTAAAAGAGCTTAAACAGTTTACGGATGAATTGAAAAAACAAACAACGGAATATCAAGAGAGTGTTACAAAAATAAAAGTAACAGGATGAGATTTGTAGAATCCAGAACAATAATTCTTAATAATATAATGTAAGGAGAGAAAAATGTGATGAAAAAACCTTATAAAGTAATGGCTTTATCTACATTAATAGCAACAATCGTAGCGGGTGGCATTATGCCATCATATGCTTCGGCAGCGGAACCAGCACCTATTTATGCAAATCAAGACCTTAAATACCCTAGTTATTACCTTGGACCAACAGGGCTTGATAATGCGATGAAGGATACTAAATCCAATATGTTGGTAATGGACCTGTATGCCTTAACTATTCTTAAACAAGCAGATATTAATTTGGATGGTTTACCTTCAGTTGGCGATAATTTAAAAACATCCATTAAAGCCAACCAAAATCTTACTAGAGAAAATGCAACATACTGGTTAAATAATTTGAAATCAGGGATAGTTACGACGAATCAAAATATTATCAGTTATGATACAAAATTCCAAAATTATTCTCGTTATTTATTACAATATAAAAATGATCCAGTCAAACTAACAGCTTTGCTTACAAAGTTGAATGGTGAAATTTCACAGAATAAAGATCAAGTGACCAAATTAGTGGAGGATTTAAAAAGCTTTCGCGGCAAATTAGAAAAAGATACACAAAATTTAAAAGGGAATTCTGAAGATATCGTAAATATTTTAACTGGTCAAGAAGCTGGAATTCCACTGTTTCAGAAACAAATCGAAACAAATAAAGCATTAATCGATGAGAATAACAAAATTTATATTGCATCGTCGGTTGCAACTGCTGCTGGTGCATATTTAGTTCTTTCACCTTTTGCGCCCATTGGTGCACCTATATTAGGAGGCGGGATATACGGAGTAGTTTCATCGCAGCAGCAGATAATTAAGGCACAAGAAGAAATTATAACGCTAACACAAAATATTTCAATGGCGCAACTACAGTCAGCTAGGTTAACGATAGTGCAAAGTGATATTAAAAATTTAACAGATACAATTGATAAAGCTATTGTTTCTCTTGAAAATATAAAGACTGCGTGGGATGGAATGGGAACAAAATATGACTCATTGATTAAGAGTGCTAAAGCTGTTGACCCAGAATTCCTTGCTATGGATATAACAGCAGATCTGGATACAGCGAAGGATCATTGGGCGGATATTAGAAAGTATGCTGAAAAAATTCAAAGTAGTGAGATTTCATTCGTAGAAGATAAAAAATAATATTACTTCAAGAAATTGCCGAAGTAATGAAAATATAATATACTGAGTTTCCTTTTTGAAGAATATATAATGTGAGTCTCCTGTTCAAGTATGAGCAGGAGACTTCCTATATAGTTATGAAACTTAATAAAAATTATAGAATAAGAAAGTACGAGAATCTCTATTTTAATATGTTGTTTTATTTGCAATCATCGTAATTCATTTGAAGTAAAGAATCGAAGCTTATGAATTTAATAAAACATGTGATGTATGTGAAAGAGTAGGTGAAAAAGATGAATAAGAATTTATATAAGAAAATTATTTTGTCAACAATCATTACGGGAATGGCAGCGAGTAATGTAATTCCACTTCATACTTTGGCAGCAGAACAAACTGTGTCCCAACAGCAAGAAAGTTTGAAGAACTATTCCCTTGGTCCTGGTGAATTTAAAGAAGTAATGGGAAAAATGGTGGCAAATATCCTTACAATGGATTCATATGCCAATACAATCAGTAATCAACAGCTGACAGATTTAAGTAAAATAAGTTCTATAAATGGTGATTTACAAGCAAACATGATTAAGCATCAACGGGATGCAATAGAGAATGCCGACTTTTGGTTCATGTATTTTAAAACTCGTATTATGTACACGCATCAGAATATTGTAAGTTATAATGATACGTTTCAAGCAAGTTATAAGCTTTTACTAACTGCTATAGAGCAAAAAGATACGGAGAAATTAAAATATGAACTAGAAAATTTGTACAATAGTATTTTGTACAATAGTCAAAAATTAGATGCACTGTTAGAAAAATTGAAAAATTTTCAAGGTGAAATAGCAGAAGATACAAGAAATTTCAAAGAAGATTTCAATCAATTGGAGAATATTCTAGAAAGTACGAACGTGGGTATTCCGCTTCTACAACAACGAATTGAGAATTGTAATAATACAATTAAAGAAAACTATGATAAACGTGGTGGCTATATAGCTTTATCTGTATTTATGCCTCCGGTTGGTATACCATTGATTGTCACTGCTGACAAGAATATCGCATCTGCACAACAAGAAATAGAACAATTAAAGTCCAGAATTTCTGGAGCAGAGGCCGAAGTAGTTATTTTGACTGATGCCAAAAATAAAACGGAACATATGGCTGCAACAGTTGGTACAGCTGTTACTGCTCTTGAAAATATAAAGACTCAGTGGGGGACAGTGGGGAAAAAATATAAATCATTGATTGACAGTGTTGACAACATTAATCTAGACCTGTTTGATGAGATTATAAGAGCAGATCTGAATACAGCGAAGGATAATTGGCAGGACCTTAAAAATTATACGGATAAATTATATGAAGGTGCTAAGATTGCACAAAATAAATAGATTGTACAAATTGGAAAAGCGCAAATAGGACCGGATTGCAACTGAATACGTGTAAAATAACAAAATATACGTTATATAGAAAAGATAGTTTAGTTGTTTCAGGTTCTTGGAATGTATGAGACACTATTCATAATGAATCATGTAGCAAAAGAAAAGGGATACAAAAAGGACTTAGAAGAGATCCAAGATAAAAAATTGAGAGATTAGCATATAGTTTATAGAAATTGCTTAACAAAACCGGATGAAAACAGTAGATTTATTTTTAAGTACCTCAACAACTTGAATTAGGCCTTTAAGTTGTTTTGTATGTATTTTTATTGGTTTGTTGTTTAAAACCTGATACATGCGAATCTGAGGGTCTGTTTTTTGAGGGTGACTAGATAAAATATTGAATTTAATGTAAAAATGGTATTATTTTACAATTGCGATGGAATAAAAATATTATTTCAGATGAATATGAAATAATAGAGGAATGATAGAAATATAAATTGTTTAACCTAAATATCTAATAAAAGAAAACATTAAATAACTAGCTATATGAAAGATGGTATTACTATTTTAAGAAGACGGTTTTAAAAGAACCGCCTTCTTTTTGTTTCTCTATAAAAAGATACAGACTAATTAATGCCATTTCTATGTTTTATAATTGTAATAGACTTATTTTAAACAGCTTTTTTAGTAGCTATGTTAAAGGTATTACTTCTCATGCTATAAAATTGTAGGCCTAATGAAATAATCATAGAAATTATCGCGAAGTAGATTAGAGCCATAGTCCCCATTCCAAGAGAAATTACTACTCCACCTAATGTGGCACCTACTGAACTTCCTAGATAGTTAATAGAACTATTGAGGGCGACAGCTGCACTTCCATGTTTAGGTTGATAGGATAATAAAATATGTTGCTGTGGTGCTCCTGATGCCCATCCCATTGCTCCCCATATGAAAAATGGTAAGTACTTTATAATTGTTAGATTAATCATTATAGGAATACATACAACTGAGACAGTTAAGATAATTAAAATAAGAGCCATTAAAGTTTTTGGTTTTTTGAAGTAATCAATTAAATATCCAATTGTTATACTTCCAAATAATCCACCCAATCCCCAAGCCCATAAATAAATTGTTAAATCACTTGAGTTATCAAGATCTTGTAATAATGGCGATAGATAGGTATATAAACCTAAACTTGAAATACTTGCAAAGAATGTTATTAAAACAGTGATAGTAACTCTTCTATCTAAAAACATTGCAAGTCTTTCTTTCATAGCAGGTGGTGCTGTGACTGGAACATGTGGTAGAAACTTAAGAATACTAATAGCAGCAATTAAACTAAGTAGTACCACAAACCACATTGCTGATTGCCAATCAAACTTGTCTGCGATATAAAGACCTATAGGAACACCTAATACAGTTCCCATACTCATGCCACCGATTGTTAAGCCAAGTGCGCGTCCTTTCTTTTCTACAGGTACTAACATAGTTGAGCCTGCGACAGCTAAAGGAGAAAATAATCCAGCACCAACACCAGCAATTGCCCTTGATATTAAGAATACCGAAAAGTTTGGAGATACTGCAGTTAATGCATTTGCAAGACCAAATATAACTATTGAAGTCAATAGAACTTTTTTGATAGGTTTACCTGCTAAGAGAGAAGCAAACAGTGGAGCGGATATTGCATAGCATAATGTAAATATACTTACCGCTTGCCCAACTTGGGATGCACTTTTTTGATAGGTATCACTAATTCCAGGAACTAGTCCAGCAATAATATAAGCATCGAATCCCAAGGCAAACATACCAATAGCTAAAAAAATAACTTTTTTCATAGTTTTGCCACCTTTACATTGTCAAGATTAAAATAAATTATCAATCTTATACACTCTAGTTGCTAGTTTTATACAGATAGAGAATGATTATTGAATTAATATATAACTCTATAAGGATTTCGTTTTCAATTATAATAATTGAGCTATATATAATTATTGAATAATGCCATAGTAATTAAAAATCTGCAGATTAAATTAAGGTAAAATAACATTTGATAATCATTACTCGTCTAGCTTAAGTAGGTTAATATTAGTATACTTAATGAATGGAATTAAATAAAATGAATAATATTAATGCAAGGGATGAAAAAAACTCATGAGTATTATTAAGTATGAAATTTTTGAATCAGTTATTACAACGGGGAGTTTTACAAAGGCTGCTGAAAAATTAAACATGACGCAATCTGCAGTAAGCCATGCAATTTCTAGCTTAGAAAAGGAATTAGGAACGTCTTTATTCCTAAGAACTGGTCGAACAATTACTTTAACTCTTCATGGCACTAAAGCTTATGAGTATATTGGTCAGATATTAAATATAAACCGTAAATTAATAGAGACTAATTTTAATGATGAATTATTGCCTAAAACACTAAAGATTGGGGCCTTTACAAGTGTAAAAAAACATATATTACCTCCAATTATGAAAGAATTTAATAAATTGTATCCGTTTATTGAAATTATAATATTTGAGGGGACTTATGATGAAATTCAAGAATGGGTTATTAATAAAGTAATTGACCTGGGATTTACAATTAACGGGGAATTCGGATGTGAATCCGTTCCATTTTGGGAAGATGAGTTAGTTATAGCAACACCAAATGACTTAAAGGTAATTCCTGAAGATTGCTCTTTAAAGGATTTCTTTGATCAAAATAATATCATTATGCCAGCAGCGCCGTACAGAAATCAAGTTGAGAAATTTTTTAATCAGCACAGTATAGAGCCTAAGGTTCATTCATATATAAGTGACTGCAATACAATAGTGAAAATGATTGATTTAGGAATAGGTATTTCTATAGGACCAAAGCTTTTCTTAAAATCATTTGATAATATAAAGATATATAAATTACCAGATAGGCATTATAGAAATATATACATATCTTATAAACATTCTACAGAATTAACACAAGCAGAAGGCTATTATGTTCAGGAATTTATAAAAATAGCAAGGAACTTATTTTAAGTTCCTTGCTATTTTTTATCCTAGTCGCCCAAATCCGCTATTTTCGTTAAGCAAGACCCTTTTCTCCGAACTGTTATATTTAACTGTGTAAAAGCTCGATTTCTTAGAATCAATTTCATTAAGTAATTCCTGTAAGCGAACTGCATCTTTTAGGTTTGGAAAACCAAAAGAAGGTTCTTTTTCTAGCATAACAAAATCAGTAACATCTTTGACTACATTTATAATTCGTTCTATTTTTCTATCCCCATCATATTCATGTTCAAGGGAATTAAAGTATAACAGTTCTTCAGATTGTGTACTAGTTTCTGTCCAAATTTTTACTGAATCTTCATACCAGTTTGGCGTGTCATAAGATAGTTGAGCAAAAATTAATTGATTATTAGCATCTTGAAAAACAAAATCTAATTCTCTTCTTCTGAATAAGTTTACAAAACTACTGTACCCTGTCACTACAGCACCATTTATTTCACCCATCACAGAAACGCTATCTGAAATTTCATCTCCAGAGATTGAATAATCAGATTTTACCCCTTGAATATGTCTTAATTTTAATGATGAATTACCGTTGATCCATTGAACAAGATCTAAAGAGTGTATAATTTCACTGATAACTCCTGTTGTAGGTCGGTAGTCATTAATTCTATTTTTTTCCCATAAGAAGTTGGCACGTACTAATTTTAAATTATTTTCATTTACATATGCTTTTAATAATCGAGCGGCTTGTGAATATCTTGCAACCATATTTAAGCAAAAGCCCGATGTGTATTTTAATAGTTTCTCTGCATTTTCTAATTTGAAATTTGGATCAACAAAAGGCTTTTCACATATTACAAATCCGTTGAAATTTTGAATTGAAAATAATACTTCTCCATGATTTTCGTCATTAACGGATATTACTAAAATATCTGGTTTAAATAATTCTAAAGCAGATTCGATAGTCGGATAATACACTAAATTAATATCTTTTTGAGATCTTGAAGTGTAAGCAATATCAATATCATTATTGTATAGATGTGAGATGTTATGGAAAGCTTCTAAAAACATTTGCCCTGAAAAACCCATTCCAATAATTAAGACTTTCATTTTGGTATGCTCCTATTCTATTGTTTTAAATAATAACTGTTCTCCAGTTTGGAGATAACCTCTTTTTCTATTGAACTCTTCAGCCATTTTACTAGATTGAACAACAATTTTTTGAACATCATTTTCTTTAAACCAATTATGAAAAGCATCCATCATGGCTTCTGCAATTCCTAGACCACGTCTATCTTTGCTTACTACAAGAGATTGTCCCCAACCAACTCGTCCGTTAAGTGCACCTACCATAGGAGCGCGTAAATCAATTATTCCAATAACACATGAACATATTTTTTCATCTTTATCATATTGAGCGACCTGAATCAGTACATTCTCATTTGAAATATTCTCTTTAATCCAATGGCGATAAGCATTTTGCCAGGCCAAATTATCTTCTTCACTTTTTGCTGCATAATGTGTGTCACCACTAGATAATAAAATCTTTCTTAATTCCACTAATTCTTCAGTGTCTTGAATGGTAGCTTTACGAATCACTAATTTTTCTTGCATAATCAAATTTCCTCCTAGAGTTCATTGTTTGATGGATCTGTATTTTTAGGGGTTATAATAACCAGACTAAAGACATTTTTATCTATGAATTAAAATATAATGATAAATCATTTTCATAATCATAAACTTAATTTGAGAATGTATAGTTGATCTTTAACTATTAACTTTAATAACCTAAAAATACCTTTTTTGTAAAATTAGTTTTCACGAGCCAAATATTATCATGACTTAAATATTATATCAATATTAATTTTCTAACTCTTTAGAAAAAAAATTTAAAAATAAAAAATTTATTTTCTTGTTAGATAAATGGCTGTAAACACTCTATTTATCAGCTTTTCACTATTTCTAATCGTATTAAAACTTAAAATTTAATATAAATATATATATATAGGAAGAGTAAAAATATAATTTACCGAAAAAATTTTATTTTTAAAATTTTCGTTTGTTTTTTTTGTGCATTATGCCTATAATGAGAGAGCACCACAACTTTATTAACATTTTTTTACATTACCCCTTTAAATTGATAGTTAGAGAACTTATAATTGGAGGCACAATATGTATACAGAAATATTAAATGAAAAGCTAGTAGAACTGAAAAAAAGTGGGCAATACCGTGAGTTTGTTACATTAAATCGAATTCGTGGACAATATCCTTTAGCTAAATTAAATGGATCAGAAGATAGTCAGCCTGTAGTAGTTTGGTGCAGTAATGATTACTTAGGTATGTCACAACATCCAGTTGTTGTTGAGGCTATGCATAATGCAATTGATTTATATGGTGCGGGATCAGGTGGTTCTAGAAATATTGGTGGTACACATTATCAATATGAGGCATTGGAGTCATCATTAGCTGAATGGCATGGTAAAGAATCTGCGCTTGTATTCCCGACAGGATATGGATCAAATGATGCAACACTTCAGTGTTTACTACGTTTATTTGAAGATTGTATTGTTTTTTCCGATGAGCTTAATCATGCGTCTATAATTAATGGGATACGTAGTACGAAGGTAGAGCGTACAATTTTTAAGCATAATAATACAGAACATTTAGAGCAATTACTTGCATCACAACCATATAATCGACCAAAAGTAATTGTTTTTGAGTCAGTTTATTCTATGGATGGTGACATTGCACCAATTGAAGAAATTGTTAAACTTGCTAAGAAGTATAACGCTTTAACATTCCTTGATGAAGTTCATGCAATTGGTATGTATGGACCTAGAGGGGCAGGAATAGCTGCTGATCTAGGTATTGCAGATTCGGTTGATATTATTCAAGGGACTATGGCTAAGGGAATTGGTGTTATCGGAGGTTATATTACAGGTTCGGGACCAATGATTGATGCAATCCGATCTTTTGCCTCAGGTTTTATATTTACGACTTCACTACCACCAGCTATAGTAGCGGCATGTTATACAAGTGTTGAGCACTTAAAGGTTTCTAAAGTAGAAAGAGATGGTTTACATAAAAAAACAGAAATGCTAAGGAATTCTTTTGAAAGAGCGGGAATTCCAATTATGAATTCAAGCGAGACACATATATTACCAGTTTTAGTTGGTGATGCAACAAAGTGTAAAGCGGCTGCACGTCAGTTACTTGAGAAACATAATGTATATTTACAACCAATTAATTCACCAACTGTACCAATTGGGACCGAGAGATTTAGGGTAAACATTACTCCAAATCACACTGAAGAACAAATTATACAATTAACAAATGCACTAACCGAAGTATTTATTGCATTCGATATACCTTTCTTGAAAGAAGAACAAGTCATAGTATAATACTATTATTTTAAATTCTTTATATATGGTTATATTAATTACTTATTTAAATAATATTTTACTATATTAAAATTACATATGGTTTATTACTTAAAATACCCCATATAAATATGGGGTATTTTAAGTGAGGGGGAGTTAGTTATGGAAAGTTGTTCTATGTTCGATATTGTAAAAACTAATAATTTATCACCTGAAATTATGGGAACCGAAATGGGTAAGTTAGCTAGAGAATTATTTATTTTAAGACCTGAAGAAGTGAATATTTCAATTTATGGAAGCTTTAAAAACGTCACGAATAAACATGAATTACAAATAGGCTTTTTGAAAGGAATATTTAGTTCCTCTGAAAAGGATATGTTAGAAAAAGTTCCATTTATTATTGATAATTGTACTGTAATTAAATTTGTAGAAGGTTATGCAAAAACAAGTTATCCTTATACTGCAAAAATTTCTTTGTTAAATGGAACAGAAAGTATAGAAGTTGTTACATATAAAAATGATGTGGGAAAAATACTTATTTCAGAAATTAATGGTTTTAATGTTAAAATATCAGAAAACAGTCCAAATCTTTTAGTACGAAATAAAAACAGTTGTAAATTTCTCGCTTTTATAACATCCTTATTCAATGATTATGAAATTAATATTATAAAAATTCATTGTTCATCTCAAAAGATAGATAATATTATGGTCATTGAATTAGACAGATTACCATCGGCTAAAATAATTGAAAGGATTCATAGTAATCCTTATGTCTATACGGCTATTGTGATAAATTGAATTAATTCATAATAAGTTTCGCATTATTCGTTATAGAAGTATAAAATGAGACTCAAATATTATAATGAATAATATATAGAATTTAAAACCGATTATAAATGTATGGGAAAGAATAAAAATTCAGCAATAAAAAATTGCTGAATTTTTATTCTTTACTGTTTATTCTTTCCTATTCTTCCTAAACTATCTTTAATAGTTGTTTCCCCAAGTTGTGTATATAGCAAAGCTGTATCTTGACTGGTATGCCCAAGTTGTTGCATCACTTGTAATGAGTCCTTTTCTTCCATATATAATTTATTTGCCAGTGTATGTCTTAATTTATGGGGAGACATTCTTTTTCCATAGGCCTTCGTATATTTTTCTACTATATCTTGGATAGCTCTAACCGAAAGAGGCTGTGCAGTATGTTTATACTTCGATAAAAACACATTTTTTAATTCTTTCCCTGGAGCGTATTTGTTATCTCTAATTTCCATATACTTTTCAATATCATTCAACGCAATGGGGGTAATCCATACTGAATCTTCTTTATTTCCTTTTCGGATCACATCAATTAGTCTTTCTTTTAAGTTCATATCTTCCATACGAAGATCGGCCAATTCACTTACACGAATACCACTACCAAGAAAAAGGGAAAGGATAGCTACATCACGATCTTTATCTCTTAGGAAATAGAACAACTGATGTTTTGTTAAAGATTTTTCGTGTTCATACTTAACATAATTCAAAAATTCTTGATCGTCATCATTATGAAATATCTTAGATCTCATACGTTTTGCACGAGCATTTAATGTTTCTTTATCTTTATGTATTTCTATTTTAGCCATTACATTTCTATAAAAATAACATTCTCCAGCATCATTTTCTGATAGGGAGGTAAGGTACTTAAATAAAGACTTTAAGGCCGAAATTTTTCTGTTAACAGAGGAATTCTGCATGTTTTGTTGTAATTTTAGAAACCTTATAAAGTTCTCAACATCTTTTTTCTTTAAATTCTCCAAATCAGAGAAGGATATGTCTTTTATGGGTTTCAATTCAATAATTTGTTCAGATAATAACCAATTAAAGAAGACTCTGAAATCATATACATAATTCAGTAGAGTGGAGGGAGAGGCATCATGCAATTCTTTGTACTCCACAAATTCTTCTATGTAAAAGGGCATTTCATTTAAATTTTCGTATAATTTCTTACGATGTACGGATTTTTGACGTTGCTTGCTGTAATCCATAAAAATCACCTCATATCTACTATAACAGAAAAAACACACGAACACAAGTTCGCGTGAAATTCAATTTTTACACGGACTTATTTACATAATTAAATTATGGTTGCTATAATTTAACTGAAATTGAATAAGAATAGCGTAATCATTCTATTGAAAATGATAGATAACCAAATGATAAATTAAAATTACATTATAAAACTAGTAGAAAAATCACATGTAAATGTAGATAAAATAAAGGATTTTTCACATAAAAATCAATATGTGGAAACAGTTTAAAAGTTGTTATCAAATATGAATTGGTTATTTTAATCATGATTATGAGGAATTAATTAGATTAACATAAGAAAAAATCTTATAAATTAAAATGTAATTTACTATAAAATATGAATTATATAGGCACATATCAATACGCTAAGATCAATGTAATTAAGTTCAAACCCCTAGAGACTGTATTAGAGTTTTATTTAACATTATTATTGTTCGTGAAATTGGTATTTCGTGCGAAGTTTTGAAGTGTTTATTTTTTTGCCTCTTTATACATGCATCATTCACTTCCCTTTCGTCAGTATGAAGATATTTTAGTTTCAGATACATTCAACTATACACATTAATATCGATTACATGGTTGTTTCTAAGACATAGCCAGTATATAACATTTTAATATCAAACAGTTAACTTTAACATCTTAAGATTAAATAAATTTTGTTTTTCACAAAACTTATTTGTTGTGATGTCGAAATAGAATTTTCCCTTTAATCCTTTATTATTGTACTTGGTTTAGTTGAGCATTCCACTAAATTTGATTTTAATACAGATTTCAAAATATAACTTCTAACTCAATGATATAAGTATTCTTTTCATTTTGAGATTTATTTCACTCGTTTTTTACAAATACCTATAAGATAGATTGACTAATTATTTAAAAACTTATAGAGATAGCAACACACATCCATCAACTTTAGAGTTTTATAAAACCCCAAAACGAAAAAGTTGTACATTTTCAACTGGAGATGTCAATTTTCTCGTTTTGGGATATTTACTTTTCTGAACTTAATAGCGATGGGTGATATCCTTATTACGTGATGATTGTTAAACGTCCAATTTTATTGCACTCTTCAGCGAACCAAAGATCGCCATCTGGACAAAACGTGATACCATGTGGCTCTGCATTATTTGTAGGTATCGTATATTCCGTAATAACTCCTTCAACTGTAATTCGGCCGATTTGGTTACCTCCCCATTCCGAGAACCACAGATCTCCGTTCTTCCCAGGTATTATGGCATGAGGACGAGCGTTCGGCGTGGGTATAACAAATTCTTTGAACTCACCTTTTAACGTAATTCTACCAATTTTATTACCCATGATTTGTACAAACCATAATGCTCCATCTGGGCCGCTCGTAATTCCAACTGGCCCGGAGTTAGGTGTTGGGATTGGATATTCTGTTACCTCACCTTTAGTGGTTATTCTCCCAATCGTATTGTTCTGATTCTGTGTAAACCATAATGCTCCGTCTAATCCCAAAGTAATAAATGAAGGAAATGATTTGGAATTAGGCAATTCAAACTCGATGATTTCACCTGACTTTGTTATTCTTCCGATTCTACCACCATTCATTTCTGTAAACCATATTGCTCCATCAGGACCTTCCGTTATGCCAAAAGGTGCAGCGTTCGTTGTGGGGAGTACATGTTCTTCAAAAAGACCGTTCATCGATATTTTACCAATTTTGTTTGAGTTATATTCCGTAAACCATAAGTCACCGGTCTGGTCCGAGATAATTGACATAGCTCCTGCATTTGCTGTTGGAATTGGAAAAGAATTTATTTCACCATTAGCATTTATTCTACTAATTCGATTCCCTTTCTGTTGCGTAAACCACAATGCTCCGTCTTTTCCTACTGTTATTCCATATGGTCCTGAATCTATTTCATTGACTACATATTCTTGTATCGTGATTCGCATATCATACCCTCCTATTGAAAATTTTGAGTGTTGTCTATGATTATATCACTTGTAATCATCAGGTAGCTGTGGGAGTAATCTTAGTTGTATAAATGATAGTAAAAACAAAAAAGACATAAATTATCTATCTACGTTAATTTATGTCTTTTTTAACTAAAACTAAATTATTTTATGATTTAGTTTTGTGAAGTCTGATAGTCTTTTATTTTTTGGTTAATAGCAGATGCAATGAATTCTTCAATGGTAGTGTTGGTTTCTTCTACTATTTTATTAATTGCTTGATATTCTTTGCTAGAAAGTGTAACTGGTTTTGTCACGCTACTACTATCTAAATATATACTATTATTTACACGCTTTATTAATTTTCCTTCTATTATATATGGTGTTAAGTATTCTATCCATTCCATTTGCATACCCATAGGTAATTCAATAAGAGATTGGCGTATATCGAAATACCAAAAACCCTCCTCTTCTGAAACCTTTAGATTTCTTGGTGATACGTACTGAAGGATTAAGTCAATCAATTGGAAAGAATTGCTGCGTAATTGATCGGACTTAGGTAAACGGAATTTAACAAACCTTTGATGATGACTACGTGGTTTATCAGGTAGATCGTATGCTGGTACGAATCCTGATTTAATAGCTTCATTTAAGTTGAACTCACTTCCAAATTCATCAATCAACATAATATCACCACGCTTAGGAATAGAAATGACCCTTGCTATCGTATTACTTTGAATATATTTATGGAAAAGGACTGTATTATACTTTTGTGAGTATGTATATAACGTGTTTTCTTGATCAAATTGTTTTATAACTTGAAGTAACTCTTCTTCTCTAATGAATTTTGTTTCGCGGTTACGATGTTCCCGTATAGTAGCGGCTAATTCTCCTTCCCCTAACCATTTTTCTAATTGATATGTGCTTATACCATATTTTTTACTAGCTTGGTAAAGGGTAATACCTTCGGTTTCTCTTCCCTTTTTAATTGTTTCCACATCTTCTCTTTTGAAAAGGAAACTTCCATCTAAACGCCATGTATCCTTGTTGATTGGTACTAATTCTTCCTGTTTGATTAAATTATTAACAACGAAATTACTAACTTCTAAATATTCCCTCACTTCGTTTGTATTCATAATCATTTGCTGATTCTCACTCATATTTCCTCTCCTCTTATATTTCATTTATATGTATTTTAAAAAACATTTAAGTCTAATTTTAATTTTAAATAATATATAACTTTAATTCATTATAACATATTTAAAGTTTAATCTTTTTACACAATTTAATAAAAATGATTTATATTTACTAATTAAATTAATTTTTATATTCATTTAAAAATAATAACAAAAACAGTTATATAAGTTAGATTAATATAACCATAGAAAATGGGCGTTTTTCTATGGTTATATGACACTTTCATTTTTATAAAGTTTAATTTTGCTATGTAAATAATTTTGAATGTAATTCAGGTATAATAGTAAATACAAAAGAAATTAATAAGGAGTTGAATAACAATGAAATTTGAATTAATTACAATTCATAGTGGAAATTCTTTAGAAAATATAGAGAAACAAAAACAAAATTTCGCAAACATAATTGCATTATGGAATCGTGATTATATAAATGAAGCTGAATTTAAAAAGGAAAATAACGAAAGAGAAGATTCATATACATATGAGGGATTTTCAGATGAAGAAATTTTGTACTACTACTTAAATCGGCAAACACATTTTGACCAAGAAAAACGTATAAAGGATGCATCCAGGACTCTATATGCACGTGATCTAAGCCAGTTCTATTTTTTTATCAAACAAAGTACAGAATTTCTGCAGCAAGATGTTAAAGATTATGTAATTGGCCAAGTTTGGAGGAATTTAAGAAAACGACATATCAGAAACTACCAAAAGTGGTTATCCCAGGAGGCATTCTCCTATCAATCAAAAGAAAAGTACAAAGCATCTACGATTAGTAGAAAACTTGGTGTAATCCGCTCTTACTTGAAATGGTTGTATGAAATTCAATATATCCGGGAACCTCTTCATATAGAGATTCTAAGTACGACCGTTAATAAACAACATAAACCCAAACGCGAGTTATCATATGAGGAAGTGAAGCATCTGCTACATTACTATAAGGACAATGAAATCAATTACGCTTTATTATCGGTCCTGGCTACTACCGGATTACGTGTTGCAGAAGTCGCTCATGCCAAATGGGAAGATCTTGAGTATGACGCTATACGTGGACGTTACTATTTAACAGTTGATACAAAGGGAGATAATGAACGGATTGTTTCTATTAATAAGGACATTTTTAACCGTATTGTTGCATTTCGAATCCGGAGAAGGTTACCTGTAAACATTGGGAATAAAAATGGTGGGACTATATTTCAAACAAAGAACCATACTGCTTATAGAGAGAATTATTTGTCACAATATATTTCTAAAATTATAAAGGACACCAAGTTACCTTTTACAGAGAATATACGAATTACCCCTCACTTCTTTAGACATTTTTATGTACAGTACTTATATGATTATAAGGGGCTAGCACCTCATGTCATAGCGGCTGCAGTTGGGCATAAAAATGATAGAACTACAAAAGAAAATTACTTGAAGCAAAGACTTACAAAGGATAATGATGTAGGTAACTTAATTGGTGATGATGAATTTTAATGTGTAATTAACATATAATAAAATTGAAATAGGGCAAGGTTAAACAAATATCCCGTTTCACCTTACCTTGTCCGTTTGAATTGTTTTAAATATTTATACTGCATAGACTTCAATCAATAATATAATTCTATCTCTCTATCAAATTTAAGGTTTCACTTCGAAGTGTACTATTATCTTTAAATATTCCTTTATATGATGAAGTTATAGTCATTGAACCAGGTTTTTTCACACCTCTCATTGTCATACACATATGCTCAGCTTCAATTACTACAATTACACCTTTTGGCTCTAAAGTTTCAAAAATTACATTTGCTAATTCATTGGTTATTCTTTCCTGTAACTGTGGTCTTTTGCATATGGTTTCTAAAGCTCTAGCTAATTTGCTTAACCCAGTTACTTTTCCATTATTAGGAATATAACCTATGTGAGCTATTCCAAAAAAAGGTACCAAATGATGTTCACACATAGAATAGAACGGAATTTCTTTAACTAATACCAATTCTTCATGATTTTCATTAAATATTTTTAACAAATGTTCAGAAGGGTTTTGACCTAAACCTTGAAAAACTTCCTTATACATTTTTGCTACTCGCTTTGGGGTTTCCAAAATACCCTCCCTATTAATATCTTCTCCAATTGCTTCAAGAATCATTTTTACTGCTACTTCAATTTTGTCAGTATCTATCTCTACACTTTGGATTGTTTTTAAGCTCATATATTATCTCCACCTTATTAATTTATTCATAAAATGCCCTTATTTATACGCCTCGTTTATTTCCCCATACTAAAGCATGAAGTTGAGGTAATACTTTTGCATCATTCATTTCTTTACACTGTACAACTTTTTCAATCAACCGTTCATATTTCTGTAATAAGTTTTTAATAAGCGCTGCATCATCCACCGTTTTCGTATCATCGTTCCCAACTTGTAAGAAAAATGGTACTTGCGGATATCGCTTGTGCACCTTTACTGCATATTCAAAATCGTAATCTTCAAATACAACTACTTTTAAACTAAAATTTTTTCTTTCTAATTTATGGATAACAGAATCTAGCATTGTAAAATCTGTTTTCATCTTCGAACTTGGTGGTTTTGGCGAAATTGTCACTTCTTCAATTTGAAGCAACCATTCTTGCCACTTACTCCCTTGCGTCTCAATCGCTGTACGAATTCCATTCTCTTTTAATACAGTAAGAAGAAACTGAATATTTTTCAGCAAAACGGGATTTCCACCTGAAATTGTAACGTGAGAAAAATTTTCTCCACCAATTCCAACAAGTTCATTCCAAATTTCTTCTGGTGCCATTTGTCTAACTTGTTCTTTTGCTGAGCCATCCCATGTAAAGGCTGAATCGCACCAAGAGCAGCTATAGTCACAACCTGCTGTGCGAATGAACATCGTTTTTTGTCCGATAACCATTCCTTCTCCTTGAATGGTTGGGCCAAATATCTCCAACACAGGAATCCTACTCATCAAGTATCCACTCCCGTCTTACTTCTGCATAACTCGTTGGTGTTTCAAAGAGACGTACGAATTCGACACGAGCTCCTTTATATTCTTCTGATCGATTCCCTTTTATTAATGCTTCTACCATCTTTTCATAAATCCAGACAACCATATTTTCCGCAGTCGTATTCATCACTGGTAATGTCTCATTTAAATAGCGATGATCCAAATAAATCTCTATTTCGTTTTTCCAAATTTCTTTTATATCTCCAAAGTCAATTACAAGTCCAATGTCATTTACATATCCACTAATACCAAATACAACTTTGTATGTATGACCATGTAAATTTTTGCATTTCCCTTCATAACAGTGCAAATGGTGTGCTGCATCAAATGTAAATTCCTTGCTAACCATTACTCTTTTATTATGGTATTTTAATTGCTCAAGCTGAATATCCTTGTCCATTTTTTGTAAATTTTCTACAATGTGAAACCCGAAAAAATTTTCCATTATTCATTCTCCCCTTTGCGTTCTTGTAGGTACGTATCTAATCCTACTTTACGAAGTTGACATGCTGGACATTCACCGCAACCATCACCAATGATTCCGTTATAACATGTTAATGTTTTTTCTCTAACAAACTCGAATGCGCCAAGTTCATCAGATAATTTCCATGTGTCTGCTTTATCAATCCACATAAGTGGTGTATGGATGACAAATGGATAATCCATAGATAAATTTAATGTAACGTTTAACGATTTCACAAACACGTCACGGCAATCTGGATAACCACTAAAATCAGTTTCACATACACCCGTTACAATATGACGTGCTCCAACTTGTTTTGCTAATACAGCAGCAAATGATAAGAATAGTAAATTCCGCCCATCTACAAATGTCGATGGTAATTCCCCTTCTTCATGTGTAATCTCCATATCTATTCTGGTTAACGCATTTGGGGCTAGCTGATTTAGTAAGCTCATATCTATCACTTTATGTTTAATGCGAAGCTCGTTCGCAATTTTCGCTGCACAATCAATTTCTAACTTATGACGTTGATTGTAGTTAAATGTTACAGCTTCCACCTCTGCAAATTGTTGCATTGCCCAAAATAAACATGTTGTGCTATCTTGTCCACCACTAAAAACAACTATTGCTTTATCATTAGAGTACATTTTATTCTCCCCTTAACTACTTGCACTGTTATAATATCTTAAGGCAAACTTCCAAAAATAAATTGAAATAATAAAAAATCCAATAGAATAACCCAATAAAACGAATACATCGTTTAGTTCTAATCGACCAATTAAAGCATAAGTTGGAATATTACTAACAATAACAATAGGAAAAACAAATAAAAAAACAAATCGACTTATTCCTTTATATAAGGAAGATGGGTATCTAAGTAATGTCATAGTACCAAGAAATAACTCATGCATACCTTCAACTTTGGTTAACCATATAGATAAAGTCATTAAAATAAACCACAGAGAATACGAGAGTATAATCCCTAAAAACAATAGACCCAAGAAAGAAAATCCATTTACAATACTAACACTCTCTCCCTTTTGTAATAATGCATAACTAATTAACAATACGGCTGGTAAACAGTTCCCTAAGTTGCCTAAATCAAGCTTTCTTAATGAAACTAGAAACTGACTATTAATAGGTTTAAACAATATCTGATCTAAACTTCCTTGGTTAACTAAACTCGGTATATACGGTAGATTATTAATAAAAAGAGTAAACATCAAAGATTTTATCAACTCACTTGTTCCAATTAACAAATAAATATCATTTGTATTCCAACCATTAATATTACCAAAACTATCAAATATACTATTAAAAAATACTAAAGTAACAATGAACCAAACAACGCTATCTAATATATTTAAAAAAAAGTTAACTCTATACATCATAATATTACTTAAATTAATTTTAAGAATTGCTTTTAACATTTTTAAATATCTAATCATATTTATGCACCAACAGATTCATATTTATTTAACCCCTTCTTCCAAAGTATTCTAATAAGGACATAGAAAACTAAAGACCATATCACTTGTGAAATTAATCCATTTACAATTTCAGTGCCACTTAACTTTCCTAAATATACATTTACCGGAAAGTGAATTAAGTATGAAAAAGGTAAAAAACGAGTTATTGTATTTAATGGAGCTGGTAAAAATTCAAGCGGAATAAGCGATCCAGATAATAATTCTAATACTATATCTACAGTAAAGAAAAAGGATGATATCTCTACAAAGTAAAATGAGAAGAGTGATATCAAATAATAAACCATATAATATAGTATTGATGCTCCTACTATTGAAAGAATGAACAGGAAAGTATATTTTAAAGTAGGCAAAAGGAAATAATCCCTGTTCAGGAATATTATCGGTATTATCGGTATCACTGACATCAGTAAATGAATAATTTTGTTACCTAAATTATGGCTAAACCAGTATCCAAAATATGAAAATGGTTTTATAAGATATTTTGATAATTCACCGGATTGTATTTCCTCATTTATCGACCAGTGCATTTCAGGAATTAGTAAAAGTTCAATTAACTTAGCAATTATTACATAAGTAATCATCATTTCAAGAGTATAACCCTGAATATTGCTTTGTGTTTCAAAGAGAGAATGCCACAATAGTATTAAAGCCACAAGCGGTATTAAACCAAAAATCATATATAATACAACATTCATGCGATACTGAAAAACTGCTTGAAATGAAAGCATCATTGGTTTTAAATACTTCTTCATACTGTTATTTTCACTCCAGTCGATTCCATTGAATAAATATCTTCAATGAGGTCTTGTGATGACATTTCAGTCAAATTGTAGTCAATAACATTGAATTCTTTTAATATGCTAGATATGGTCTCGTTCACTAACTTATCTTGAACTTTTATTGTTACACTAAATTTATCCGACTCTTTAACTTCTCCATATTTCTTAAGATCTTGAGAATTTATTTCATTTTCAAAGCTAAGATATATATATTTATAACTCTTAATTTCTTCTTTTATTTTTTTGAAATTGTTATTAAAAACAACTTCTCCATTCTTCAATATTATTAATTCTTCACATAGCTCATATATATCCGGGAAATAATGGCTAGTTATTACAACTGTTGTATTTCTTTCTTTGCAATAATTTTTGAGGAAATTCCTGATATTCTTTTGAGCAAGAAAATCCAATCCAATAGTCGGTTCATCTAAAAATAATATTTTAGGTGAGTGTAATATTGAAGCAATCAACTCACATTTCATTCTCTCTCCTAACGATAGATTCCTTACTGGCGATTTAAGAATTTCTGATACCCCGAGATTTTTAGCTAATTCATCTACATTCTTTCTGAACTCTGTATCAGACAGCTCATATATTTCTTTATGTAATAAAAATGTTTCGTAAGGGGAAAGATCCCACCATAGCTGATTTTTTTGTCCTAAAACAACGCCAATAGACTTTAAAAAATCTTTCTTCTTATCATGAGGGTTAAATCCATTTATCAAGATTCTCCCGGAAGTTGGTTTAATTAACCCAACCATGGCTTTCATTAGGGTAGACTTACCAGCACCATTCGCGCCAATAAGCCCTATTATTTTACCTTCTTTTATTTTGAATGACACATCACTTAAAGCAGTAACCGTGACCTTTTCTCTTTTAAATAAACTCTTGAAAGAGTTTATTAATCCTTCTTCAATTTTTACTCTTTCAAAAGTTTTTGATACATTTTCAATTTCAATGATATCCATCTTCTCTCTCCTTTTTACTACTTACTTACCACCCTAAAAACTTCTGCAAATTGCACTCCTGCCTGCATACCCCTATAAGCATTCAGCCCCAAAACTCCATCAACCAAATTTAATGTTTTAAGTTGGGATTCATATTTTTTAATTGATGCTTTTTTCAGTTCAATAAACCTGGTAATATCTTTTACAACCTGATAGTTTTTCATGGGAGTCCATACTTCATACTGTAAACACATCGGAGCAAAATTCTCTTTTAAGAACCCCGATTGACACAGGAATATTGCTTCTGATACAACTTCATTTACTATTCGATGATCCCTATCACTTTCCATATCATGGGGGAAATAAATAAAATTAGGCTTATATTTTGAGATTTCATGAATAATTTCTTCCACAAAATCTAAAGAATACACAAGTGATCTGTCTGGTTTCTTTAAAAATTTAATATCTCCTTTTTCTATCCCTAATGTATTACAAGCATTTATACACTCGTTCTCTCTATTTGAAATAATTTCATTTAAATCTCCTACTCCTCCAGATAAATCTCCTTTTGTAATTATTATTACTTTTATATGTTCACCCTTACTAATAGCTTGAGCAATTGTTCCACCACAGCCAATGACTTCATCGTCATGGTGTGGCGCTATAACTAAATGTTTTTTTACAATATCCTTCATTCAGCATCACCTTTATTGAACAGGTAAATCATTTACCTATTATTTTAATTAAAAATTATTTACTCTGGAGTATACTAACTGGATACATTTTATTTTCACTAGAAAAATATACTTTTTAAGAGCGTCTATTCACACTGTATATCATTAAAATTTCCCCCTTGCTTCCTACATTCGTACACCATAAATTCACTATTCCTCCCAAAAGGATTTTTATTGTAATCACCATAAAAATTTTTTATACTGAATCCTTCTATTTCTAAGAGATACTGCATTTCGGATGGTAAAGTATATTTTGCAAGAAATCTAAAATTTTTTTCACTTAAAAAATTATCTGTTATGTCATAAACCTCAAAATAACAAGTGGTTTCAACTATTTGCTTATAATGATCTGCTTTTACGACATCCCATGATTTAATTTTATATTTTTTAAAATTCTCCCCTTTAATAGGACTATTTCCTCCATCACTCACTCTCTTAGAATAAGGAAGAATAGTTGGAGGTGTAATAATATCGAAAACAAAAATCCCGTCTTCTTTTAATAGTAATTTAATGTTCCTAAGAGCTAATTTTTGTTGTGACGATGTAAGTAAATATTCAAATACACCACCAGACATAAATATAAAATCAAATTTTCTTTCAGACTTAAAATCTGTAGCAGAAGAAACCTTAAATTCTATTTTATCCTTAATATTTGGCATCTCATCTAACTTCTTACTGGCTTTTTCAATCATTCCTGCTGATATATCAACACTAGTTACATTCGCGCCTTTTTCAGCAAGAATAAAAGATAATCTACCAGTACCGCACCCCAAATCTAAAACTTCATCATTTGCTTTTACCAAACCACTGTAAAAATCAAAAATACCATCAGGTTCTGGGATAATAATGTCGTATAATTCAGAAATTTCATCGTATTGTTGCTGCATTGTTTTCCTCCTTAATGCATTTCTTTTTTATATCCCCTATAAAAGGCAAGCTGCCAAAATATGAGATAGAAAGCAGTTAAATAACCGTATTTTTTTTTAATATACTTATATGAGTTAATAATGGACTTCGTTTTATTTTTAGGTTCATAATAACCATCTTTTTTGTGTAAAACCCCACGTGCATGACCTACACCATAATTAAATGAACTTTTCAAATCTTGCTTAATGCTTAACTCTGGATGAATAATTCTTGCTTTATCATCATATAAAATCTTAAGATTTGCAGATTTAACTCTAATATCAAAATCATAATCCTCTGTCCAAGATAAATTCTCATCAAAATAATATCCATTTACCTTCGCTAAGATTGCTTTATTAAATGCCAATGGAGGTGAATATGCATTTTTTTTGCAAGTATGTATATGTCTTGCGCGTGCAATGATTTTTCCAATTTTACTGTTAAAGGAAAACATCACCCTTCCTTTAGCCAAAGGTCCTGCATCTAATAATTTGAATAACTTATTGATGGTACCTGGCATAAAAACACAATCTGAATCCATAATTAACACATTATCTTTACTAGAAATTTCAATTCCATAATTATAAGCTTTTGCTAAATTAGGTGTAGGTAATTCCCCAATTACTGCATTGCTAGAATAAGCGATTTTTTTTACTTCTTCTGTTGCACCATTTAAGACAACGACAACCTCTACATTTTCATCAATACTTTTTAAACACTTTTCCAATCTAACATCATTATAAGCCGGTATTACAATTGATAGATTCAACATATCTACTCACCTTATTTAAACAATTATCCATACTACTCAAAACTTCATCTAAACAATAAAATTCTCCTGAATCCTTTAACTCGACTAATTTATCTTTATTATTTCTATATGTTTCTATATCTGGGGTTAAAAGAAAAGTAATTCCCAGATCCTCACAAATATCTTTAATTACAGGAGCCATTGAATATTTTTTTACCGGTATACCATATTGTACTACTACATCGTATGAATTTGATTCTAGGTAGCTCCTAATTCTTTCTATCAATTTATCCCTATATTCTTTCATTAATTCTTCATAAATTACTGGATCCTCAATGTCATCCATCCAATCGTACGCACAAAAAGTAGGATTCATTTGGTATTCATATGGTATAATTCCCGCATTTGATAGAATAATTGGATGAACCATTGGGTATTTATTTGTAACTTCTCTAATTTTTTTACCAATATATGAAAAATCATATGGTTTAGCCCAAGAACAAACTTGTAAAAAAGCAATTCTTTTCCCTTGAGGCTTTTCGTAATAATCCCCACAAAAATATTCCTGCCATGTATTAAACTCTTCGTGATGAATATACTTTGAGCAAGCTCCTCGTTTAAAAACTGTTTCCTCTTTTATTAAATCTAATAGTATATATTCTGGGTAGTAAGGATAACTTTTTTTATTAAGTACCAAATCCTTTACCTTTTCATCCTGTAGATTAGAATAATTTCTATTTCTCAAAATCTCTCCTCCTTTATTTAAGAATTAAAAATGAACCTAATAAAAGGGCATCCATCTCTGATCCATAAAATGACCTGATAGCATCACTTGGGTTACATATAATTGGTTCTTTTCCTACATTAAACGATGTATTCATTACTGCAGGAATTCCTGTTTTCTGGTAAAAGTTATAGATTGTTTCATAATAATCAGAATTCATATCCCTCGTAACTACCTGGGCCCTTGTTGATCCATCAACATGAACTATTGCTGGAACTAAATGATGTACCTCTTTTTTAACAGTAGAATTTAACAGCATATAAGGGTTATTTATTCTTTCTTCTAATACTACAGAAGCGTTTTCATCTATGATACTAGGAGCCAATGGTCTCCATTGCTCTCTTTTCTTAATGGTATTTACTTTATTTAACATATCCTTATTCTGAGGGTTAGCTATTATGCTTCTATTTCCTAGAGCTCTAGGACCGAATTCCATCTTTCCAGAAAATCTTCCTATTATCTTATTTTGCATTAATAACTCGGAGCATCTATCATATTTATTAGAACCTAATTCTATATATGACAAATTATATTTTTTTAATATATTTAAGATACTAGAATCAGTAAATTCCGGACCAGAATATACATGATCTACAGTGAATATAGGCGCTATACCATTTTCTGCAAGAAACCATGTAGCTGCTCCAATACTTACCCCACTATCTGAAGCACCTGGTTGAATGTACAGACTATTCACTTCTGGTAAATCAGCTATAATTCTATTTGCTATACAATTTAATGCTACTCCTCCCGAAAGACACAAATTATTAATTCCAGTTAGATTAACAGCTTTTTTTACAAGCTTAACAATTGCCCTTTCCAAGGCTGCCTGACCTGAGGCTGCAATATTTTTATATTCCATTACTGATGAATTCATTAATAGTATTGAATCTATTGGATTATATTCATATTTAATATAATTAGGAGCTATCTTTGTTATACTATTAATAACTTTTATCCAATCTTTTAATACCGAAAAATATTTACCATTCATACTAACTGTATTTCTATTTGGTTTCAAAGGATTTTCCAGTATTTCAGGAAATTCAAATATTTCTTCCCCATATGAAGATAGGCCCATTAACTTCCCTTCATTATGCCTCCCTAAACCTGAAAATACAGTTAATGCTTCATAAAAAATACCTAAAGAATGTTCTAACGGGTATTTTTCTAGTACTTCAATTATATTACCTTTTCCTTTTGCTATAGTTATTGACTCTTCTTCTCCACTTCCATCAATAACTATTATGGTAGCTTCATTGAATCCTGAACTAAAGAACGCACCAGAAGCATGTGCCAAATGATGAGAACACATATGGATTTGAGGATCTTTATCTCTCTTGAAAATTCTCTTCGGAAAAATCTTTTCAAGACATTCATCTTTGTTAAGCTTCTTTGAATACTTCTCAAAATATAATTGTTCTACATCCCAGCCCATAACAATATGATCTACTTCATTTGGAGTAATTTCAGCTTCCTTTAAGCAATAAGCTATTGAATTATATGGAATTTTATCTAATGCTTTTTTTTGACGAATAAATCTTTCTTCTTCAGCTGCAGCTATTAATTTACCATTATAAAATAAACACGCACTTGCATCATGAACATCAAAGTCCCACCCATTGACTCCTAAAACATACATTATATTACCTCGCAGTTATTTTATATTTTTCTTCTAATCTCATAATATTCTTGCGGAAAAAGGGTTGGTTTATCTATTAATCTTACAAAAACTAACATATCCGTTTGAATATATAAATTTTGGAATGTATCTTTAGAAAAGCCTATGCCATCTAAGTCTTTTTTTATTAATTCTTCATCAATGTAAGGCTCTTCAGCCACTTTATAAGAACTTAAATCGTGAATAATTTCTTTTAAATAAAAGCCTAAAGATGTCAAGAAATTCTGCAAATAAACCGCCCTATTACCTAATCTTTTAACACTTATATTTAAAAAAATTAAATCACCCTTTTGACCTTTTAATAATTCATTAGCTCTATTTAACCACAAATCTAACCCTCTACCATCATCTATAGGGTCACAATGTATTGCATCATACTTATTCCTTAAATCTTCTATAACTTCATTTCTAACATCAAAATTATAAAACTTAATATCATTGTCTGTACGTTTAAAATATTCAATCAATTCTTCGTCGATATCTCCTACACTTATTTCTCTGTTTTTATATTGTTTAAGGGCCAAGCTTGTATAATCATCATCTCCGCAAAAAAAGATATTTTTATTAGATGATAACTCTTGATTTATTATTTCAGCTCTTCTCAACGAACTATCCCAAGTAGCTTTAAATTGAGCATATTTTTTTTTGTTTATTTTATTCTCATATCCTGTATTAGGAAGAGAGGCTGGTTCATATAAAATACTACTTGTTAAATCTTGTGAAAACCTTATTTTATTTTCTATAATTTCAACTAAATTTCTTTCTTTTAATACTTTTAATAATCTTAAAGCCAAACTTAAAGTCCCAGTTATTTTGACCAGATCATCTAAAGTATCTACAGTATTAATGGACTTCCAAATTATAAATTCGAATTGTTTTTCACTAATTTCATACCATTTTTTCCAAAAATGCAAAAGTACCCCTCTGTTTTTTAATTTTGGTACTTTATCTAACTCTTCTTCATAGTCTAATTCAATAAATCTTTCATATAATAAAATAATCTTATTTTCTTTCATACTGTATACCCTACCTTAAAAAAGTTACATATACAGTTAAACTGCATATGTAACCTCCTTATTTTAAAAACTTAACCTAATGTCTTGCCTGCACGAATTAATAAATCCTCTTCATCTAATTCAAGATCTTCAAGTTCTAGCATTTCTTCATGAATATATTCCTTTTCCATTTCACATTCCCCCTTTTAAAGATAATTGTGTAGTTCAAATATTTGCAACAGATCTGCACCACCAATATTAGCATAAAAATAGAATTTTCTGATTAATAAATAAATTGTATTTGTAGATAAAAAATGTTCAGAAAATTAAGTATAATTTTTCCTGATAAAACAATAATAGGAATAATTATGGGTATTTATATTATTTTAGTTTTTATATTAGGATTTTTTAAAAACCTAGTATAGAGCCTTTTCTTAGAGATTTTTGTCGATTTTCTTTTTTATAAATTTTTCAAAAAATGTTTATTTTCGAGGGCTATTGGGGGGATGTCTATTTTTTGGGGGCACGATAATTTGAAGTGCCCGCATAAATTAGACAGGTTATTTCATTAGGTAACTTTTTGGGTTCTGGTGCAAAAATATTATTTAGAGACATAATGAAGGATGTGCATTTGACGTAAATATGGAGTTTGTGGAACGGGTGAAAGATTTACCGCCTACTTCAGATAAGAAAAAGTATTTATTTAGAGAAATCATTACTTATGATGTACAAGGTAATCCTATAACAGAAGTGTTTAAATATACTGTTGTTAATACAGGGATCCTGAATAAAGTTTGTAATAAAACCCCATTATCTAACATCGGCGCAGAGTCTGGTGATATTTATAAAATTTCACCACACCAGTTCAGGCACACGGTGGCTACCGAAATGATTGATGCTGGGGTGGATATTTACGCTGTTAAAAACTTCTTAGGACATTCATCTGTTACGATGACGGAGAATTATATTAAAGTGTACCAACAACGATTAAAGAAAGAGTTCAAAGAAAAACTACTTAAATCTGATGCCACTGCAATTAAAGAGAATCTACCTGGACAAGAAGAAATCTTTGGCGATAACAAGTGGGTCAAAAATAAGATTATCGCTATTTTCGACCAAGGTGATGGGTGTTGTGAGCATCCATATAAAATGCCTTCCTGTCCCCATCAAGTTGCTTGTAAAACGTGTATCAAGAAAAAGATACTCCCAAGACATAAGAACGCTGTTGTAGATACCATAGACGCGTTCACAACCCATTTAAACCAAGCTAAACAGATTGGGCTTGAAGAAAAGATTGAGGAATTTGATAAAGTTGTGCAGTTCTACCAAAATGCATTGGAAGTCATCAAAAAGGGTGAAACGTTCGACGCAGCGAAACACTTTTACACTGGAGGGGTTCATTGATGGCTAATATGAACCCGAATACCTCAAAAATGGTTGAAACAAAGAAAATGGAAAGCGACTTGAAGAAACAGGCTGTTTTAGGTATTTTAAAGGAGGTAACGCTCCTTGATGACCCTATAAATAATCCAATCTCAAAAGCTGAAATATGCCGTAAGGCAGGTGTGAGTAAAACATTCTTATATTCTTATCGGGAAGAGCTTATAAAGCCAATCGATGAAGCAATAAAGAAACAAAATTAGAAGATAAAGATTATCAAAAAAAACAGATGTTCAGCGAAAGCTCAAAAGACAAGTTGATTGAGTCCCTAAAAAGAAGAATATCCGAGTTGGATGTAGAAAACAAAAAACTAAAAAAAGACAATGCCATTTTACTTGGTAAATTGTCAAAATTGTAGGAATGGTAAAACCAAAATGCTTGTTAACTTAACATGAGTATGATACGCAAAAGACCTTTCATGTTTTGAAAGGTCTTTTGTATTTGATTATTCACCTGTTTCAGTAAATTGTTTAATACGTGCACCGATTTCATCGCGAACACGTTGAAATTCAGACCACTCTTTTCCTGCTGGGTCATCAAATCCCCAATGAACACGATTCACATGTGGAGGTGTAGACGGACACACTGAATCCGCATGACTACAAAGAGTAACCACTAAATCCGCACTATTTAAAATGTTTGTATCAATAATATCTGATGTTTGATTTGTTATATCGATATCCACTTCTTTCATGGCTTTAATTGCATTTGGATTCACGCCATGCGCTTCAATTCCTGCGGAATATACATTCCACTTATCACCTAGGTATTGTTTCCCTAAAGCTTCTGCCATTTGGCTGCGGCATGAGTTTCCCGTGCATAAAAAGTAGATCGTCTTTTTGTTTTCCATGTTGTTTTCCACCTTTGTTTTTCAATTTATACTGGTTGGTCATTGAAGTATTTACGCTTAAACCAAAAAGCAACATTTACAAGTGCAATCATTACAGGTACTTCGACTAATGGTCCAATGACAGCTGCAAATGCTGCACCTGAATGAATACCAAAGACCCCAACAGCCACAGCAATCGCTAACTCAAAGTTATTACTACCTGCTGTAAATGCTAATGTTGTTGTCACAGGATAGTTTGCACCGATTTTTCTTCCCATAAAGAAAGAAACAAAAAACATCACAATAAAATAAATCAATAACGGAATCGCTATGCGTACTACATCTAATGGTACGCTAATAATCATTTCTCCTTTTAAAGAGAACATAATGATAATCGTAAATAGCAATGCAATTAATGTAAGGGGACTAATCTTAGGTATAAACACCTTTTCATACCACATTCTCCCCTTTAACTTCACTAATACAAAGCGTGTCAACATACCCGCTAGGAAAGGAATACCCAAATAGATAAATACTGATTTAGCTACTTCTGCCATTGTAATATCAACAATAGCCCCTTCAATTCCTAACCATTCGGGGATTACTGTTACAAACACATATGCATAAACCGAGAAAAATAACATTTGGAAGACCGAGTTAAAAGCCACCAAACCCGCTGCATATTCTTTATCACCATCAGCAAGATCATTCCAAACAATAACCATCGCAATACAACGTGCTAGACCAATCATAATAAGTCCTACCATATACTCTGGTTTATCAGGGAGAAAAATAATTGCTAGAACAAACATAAGTACAGGTCCAATAATCCAGTTTTGAACCAAAGATAGAACCAGAACTTTTACATCTTTAAATACACGACCCATTTCCTCATAGCGGACCTTCGCCAACGGCGGATACATCATTAAAATTAAACCAACAGCAAGTGGTACAGAAGTTGTTCCAACTTGCAATTCATTCAGACCATCTACTACACTAGGAAACACAAATCCTAAACCAATTCCAACAGCCATCGCTAGAAAAATCCACAGTGTTAAATATCGATCTAGAAAAGATAAACGTTTCATTTTATCCTCCTTCTCCTATTAACAACAAGAATTTTTTTCTACTTCGTTAGAAGTGGTACAACAAGATGGATCTTCTATTTTGTGAACAGCACTATCTGCTTTTGTATAAAAGAACTCCCACTCGTTACCATCCGGATCAGTTACCCAAAACTTATCTTGCACAGCATAGCAACAAGTAGTATCCATCTCATCACGTGCAAAGAATCCTTCTTTTTCTAATCTTTCTTTATGAAATGTAATTTCTTCGGCTGTATCCACTTGGAAGCCAAAGTGATTCACCTGATTCCCATTTACCTCATCTCGTACATTAAGTGTGAAATTCAGACCTGGATTATCTAATAAGAATTTTGCATAATCAACTTTTGTTTTAACTGGCGATACACCAAATACCTTTTCATAAAACTCAATAGACTTTTCTAAATTAGTAACATTGATACCAACATGAACATATTTCATAGATAATTCCTCCTTTTTATATGCTATTAATCAATTTTTTTTGATTAATAGCACAAAAATTTAACAACAGCTGCCTTTTCCTGTTTTTCTAAAGATACAGCATAGTTCTTCTGATAATAAATTGTTTACTTCAGCATCATTTAAATCATAATAACTCCACGTACCTTTTGTTTCTTTTACAATTAAACCCGCATCCAATAGGATTTTCAAATGATAAGACAACTTAGATTGAGTCATTTCAAAAGCCTCTGTTAGATCACATACACAAGTCTGTCCTCGTTGACAAAGTTCATACATAATCTCTAACCGCTTTTGATCAGCCAGTGCTTTAAACTTCTTCTCATACAACTGAAAATCTTTTACCATCATTATTCACTCCCTTCGTCAACTTTTTTCGATGTATAAAGTATATACCTTTCTTATTTCATTATGCAACTAATTAATCAATTTTTTTTGATTAATATAGACCAATCTAAATAAAAGGAGCCTATATCGAAAGTTACTTAGTAATTTTCGATATAGGCTTTTAATTATAATACTTACTTGTAGTTATATATCTTTAAATTTCATAGGTTCTTTTTTTATTACTGATTATTTTTGTTCTAAAATACGTTCAATTTCATCTATGCCTAATTTACTGGCTTTAGCAATCGTTTCAAGTGGTACACCAAGCTCATGCATACCTTTAATCATCTGTATTTTTCCTTGCTGAACCCCTTCTTGAATTCCTTCTTTTTTTCCCTCGTTACGAGCATGAGCAAACTTTGCTGCCTCATCCATTAAGGCCTTTTCTCTTGCTTCATATGCTTGACGGAAAGAAGAATCTTGACTCATATGTTCCCACTTATTTATTGCTTTTTGTAAAATCGGATCTTCGTTCATGGCAATGTCCTCCAATGTTTGTGTGAGATACTCATCTTCATTCGCTGGTAATAATAATAACCAACGAACAAAAGAATCTTCCCACGGATTAACTTTCTCTTCGCGCCATTGCTGTAGTAACTTTGGAATCTCTACAATATGAACTTCTATATCGTCACTTAATAGCTTTTGTTGTTGCTGATTCCAAAGGATTCCTGTTGTATGAAATGCTTCATATTCTGGAAACATCACAAAGTTTAACAAGTTAATGGTAATCGTTTTATGAAGTGAGCTATAAGGCATTCCTTTTTGCAATTGAGAGGTGTATAGCCTTCCCCAATAATACAAGCTTCGTTTGATCATATCGTGATTGTTATTCAATTGTATTTCTACATTTACCTTTGTTCCTGTATTTAATGTAGTCGAAATATCTAAAATGGATAATTTATCTTCTTCATATTCTCGATGCAAATGTGGATCTTCTAATTGCAGGGAAACAATAGGTGATTCTAAAGAATCTTTTAATATGGCATTTAAAAAAGCAACTAAAATATCTTCATTCCCATTTGTGCCAAATAACTGCTTAAATGCAAAATCGATACGTAAATTTACTAATGAATTGGACATGATTCTCCTCTTCCTGTTTCAGACTATATCTTTCCCTTTATTGTACATAAAACTAAAGCCAACATGCAAACAATCCTTATGATTTATATAGAGGATGCATACAGATCTACACGATAGATTCTCGAAGATGATTTGGGATCACCATATCATTTTGAGAAAATGGTACGCTAAGGAATTTATCGTTTTCCGACAGAAAACTCCTTCCTCAAAAATGTGAAGGTGTGAAACACCAATTTTAGGTGGGAGATGAATGTCGGTTGGCATAAGCCAACATATTTGCTACCATATACTTGTACAGATTGCTCTTCGAAAACTGAAGATATGAGGTTGGTCGCGGAAAAACGTTGCAACCGTAAATTCTTCAACGTTCTATCGCCCCACGCTTGCCGAAGTTGCGAAAACCAAGCTAAAGTAGGGAGTGTGGTGAGTCAACGTACAAGATATTTATGTTCCCACCGTAGGGACTACGGGTAGAGCCTGCTAAGATAACCGGTGGATACATCGGTGTTCGCAGGAATCTCCCACTTCAAACAGTCCGTAAGGACGTTAAGTGGTGAGTAGTTCAAAACCGCAACTAACCTTGATAAGTTGTATTTTTAAGGATTATGCAGTTTTCTACTTTTGTTCTTCTTTAAATTGTAGTGCCCAATCCGGTGTATACTCCTCAATAACAACGGGTCTTTCCATATTTCTAATTCCCCTTATGTATTTTGCGATTGAACATAATATCAAATTTAGATGAGTAAAGCTACTTCAAATGAATAGAATCCACTCTTTAGGAATACATAAAATATATACGTACAAGTTTAGTCTAATCACTACATCATTAGTGAAAGTAGAATTCTATAAATTTTGGAGGAAGACATATGCAAAAAAAGGTTCTTCTGTTTACAGATTTGGGAATTGATGATGCATTTGCTATGCTGTACACTTTTTTTCGTAAAGATATTCAACTTGTAGGGATTGTAGCCGATTATGGAAATGTATCAAGAGAAAATGTAATAAGAAATATTAACTATTTGAAGTACATAGCGGGAAAAAAAGAGATACCTGTATTCCTTGGTGCTTCTGTACCGTTGACAGGTATATTGGTTCACTATTTCCCTGAGGTACATGGAAAAGTCGGATTAGGACCTATCATTCCCCCTGAAATTTCTTATCCAGTTTATCCTTTAAATGATATTTATCAAATTATACATTCAAATTTAGAAGACCTTACAATTATCAATTTGGGAAGACTTTCTTCGCTAGCTACGACCTTTGTATTGAATTTAGAAACAATGCGTAACGTAAGAGAATGCATTTGCATGGGCGGAGCTTTTTTCTATCCAGGTAACGTGACTGCCGTGGCTGAAGCTAACTTTTACGCAGATCCTTATGCAGCAAATTTAATTCTGCAGCATGCGAAGAACTTAACAATTATCCCATTAAATGTAACTCAACATGCGATTGTTACACCCGAAATGGTCCAGCAAATCGATGCATTTCATCGGAATACACAGGATCTTGCAGGACTCATCATCAAACCTATGTTAGACTATTATTATAATTTCTACTCCAAGTCTAATCCTGGTATAAGCGGAAGCCCTATGCATGATTTTGTAACAGTGTGGTATTTGCTGAATCAAGAGGCTGTTAGCCTTTCAAGAGTACCCATTAAAGTTATTCCTGATCAAGGAGAAGGATTTGGTCAAAGCATTGCAGACTTTCGTTTTGCTACGAATCCAGGCTATAAAACACATAATGTAGCTTTTCAATTTGATTATGAAAGATTCCAGAAGGATATTATGGAAACATTCTTAAAAAAGAGAGTGTAACATACTTTATTAACTTCAAATAATACGGATTATGTGAATGAAAAGTCACTTCACTTAACGTACAGGAATTCGAATTTTTTAGGTTAAAATTCGCTTAGCATACAAAAATTCCGAAATGTTGGCTGTACTTATATTAAAAAATACTATGTGAAAATTCATAAATAAAAACTAGTAACAAAGCATCTTAATGTTTATGAGATGCTTTGTTACTAGTTTCTCTTCTCCCTAATCTCCTGCGAGACCATATTTATTTAAATTTTCCATATCTTATTTGATTTACTTATTCTGTAACACCAGATTGGGTTACCTTTACATCAGCTGTTACACGAAAACGTAAATGTTTATAGGATTCTTCCCATTCTTGACTGTTCCATTTTCTTACGTGAGTTCTACCAAGTTTTCTAAGTCCTATAGGATCTGTGCCTTTTTTAATAAAACTCTTTATCAATGTAGTTGCTTTTTTTTTTATTTCTTTTTCCATAATTTTTTCTAATTTTTTTATTTCTCTAGGATTATCTAGATTTTTTGTTTTTGTAAATTCTTGAATTTCAGCTTTAACTTGAATATGAGCATTTACGAATGGATGCTTGCTATTCCCCTCCATCTTATATTTTGTTCTAGCCTTTATATTCTCTATCGTGGCGTAAGTATTTGAAGAACCAGGTAGTTTGAATTGGTATGTGCCTTGTTTAAAAGTATCTGTCAACAATTTAAATACAAATAAATCTTTAGGTTTCACTGTATCAACCATTTTACATCTTTTAAAAAGTGCTATTCCATTTAACTCCAACACGTTATCTTTTTTAGATATCATCGGTAAATATGAATCTCTCGCATCATCATCAAGTTGGTTTAAAAACATAAAAAAATTTGTTTTTGGTTGCGTTCCATTGTCCATATTTTGCTCCAGTAAAGAAGATAGATAGGAAGCAATTTCTTTTTCTTTAGAATAGTTCCCCTTTAATAGTGATTCACCTTTTACATTTGTAATTGCTAAATAAATTGCATTTCCTACACTGGGATTTCGGTTCAAAGTCTCTAAAATTTCCTGCATTCCCTTTTCAATTATTTTTTCATTAAATATAATAACACGCAATTGACCTAACTCTAGAGGTCCAGAAGATTTTTCGGATGCTCTTGCAAGAACTTCTCTACCAGTCTGGCCTGATGCTGAATAGATTTTCGTTTCACCTTCCCCGCCTCCTTTATAAGCTGCAATCGCAAAGGTTCCTTTTAGCTTACCTTCTGCTTCAGTATCATATGCCGCAACTTGAACTAAATCAATGTCATCCACAATTTTCGTTTTAGCACAACCTATTGAGAAGACACTTAATATAAGGAAAAGTATCCATCGCTTCATGTTTATCTCCTTAACTTTATTTTGGCGGTTTGAATTAGCCATAGTACAGGTAGGTATACATATATATATACAAAGCCAATTTGACCTGTCCAAGTATTTAATAAGTTAATTTTATTACGGTTATTTAAGAAAAATGATAAAACAAAGATGAATACGATGATGACTGGCAAAACATATTTTTGCTTTATTCCTAGTGCCTCTTTTATACCACGACTTACTCCCCATAGTGTAAAGGAAACATTGGGTAATATAAAAAAAGCCCAAAAAGAAACAATAATGTATTCAAACCGTTCTATAAAGGGAAATTGTATAATTTTAATCATGCTTAAATATGCCCATATCGCGCTCGCGAGTTGTTTTTCACTAAAAAACGCAAGAGTTAAAATCATAAGGTATGTGTAGACAATAGTCGTTACTAAATTTGCATAGTGCGCATATTTTTGAGACGTTTTTGCCTTTCTAATAAATGGGTAGTACAACAATAACATTTCAAATCCAAAAAAACTAAACATATTTCCTTTCATTCCTTTCATAATTTCTAGGAATGAATGCTGTGCAATTGGAAATAAATTTCGGAAATCTGCATACTGCAAAGGATAAAAAAATGTGAAAATTAGAATACTTGGGATAACGATTCCAAAGAAGCCGATTCCGGCAACTACACGAAATCCTCCAGTTACAATGTAATAACATAGGCCTAAAAAAGCCCCCGCTATAACCCAAGATGAAATTGAAGGAAACATCCAAACATGTACTATTTCGATATAAGTATGTAGTGTTGTTGCACCTAACAATACAATATAGGATAAAAAAATGAAGTTGAACAATCCACCAATCCATTTTCCAAGTACGTTTTGATTGATTGCAATGATGTCTCCATTACCCTGATTTAAAATCTGATATATGATCCAAATCATAAGATTAACAGATATTCCAAAAAGTAGCGTACTAATCCATGCATCATTTCCAACTAATTTTGCACTAATCCTTTCAAAGCCAAGCATACCAACCCCCATCTGTATAGTAATAATTAAAAAAAACACCATATATGGAGATACTTGATACTCAATTGGGATCTGTTTCATAATGCTCCTCCCTGTCAAATTCAGTCATCAAAATCATTTCGTGATATGATTTTATTTTTCTCTACCTCTTCTGGATTAAAACGAAAACGCTGTTTAGATCTTGAAAAAATTGGACGTCGGAACATCGCTGAGATTGGCAGACGTATAATGCTGTCTTTCCAATCTGTAGGGCGTGTGGGATAAAAAGGGAACAAATAAGGACGTCTTAATGATTCTGTACGTAATAAGCGTGCTAAAAGGAAAGAACTTGTTAAAACAATTCCTAATAAGCCCAGCAGGTGTGCAGCTATTATAAAAGGAAAACGAATTACTCGAATTGTATTACCAATTCGATATATTGGTGCTGTAAATGAACTAAGAGCTGAAAGTGCAACAATGATAATAAGTACGTTACTTGTAAGACTTGCCTCCACCGATGCTTGTCCAATTACAATACCCCCTACTATACCGACAGTTAAACCCACTTTAGTTGGTAAACGTGTCCCCGCTTCTCTCAGTAATTCAATCGTTATTTCTAAAAAAAGTGCTTCAATTAATGGAGGAAAAGGTACTTTACTTCTCGATATGATCAACGTTGCAAGAAGTTCTTTTGGAATAAGCTCATAATGATATGTTAAGATCGAAACATATAATGGAGTCGTTAAAACAGAAAAGATAAAAGCAAAAATCCTTAACAGTCGAAAAAATGAGGCAATAATCCAAGGCATGGTGTAATCTTCTGTCGTAGAAAAAAAGTCAATTAATGTTGTTGGAAGGGTGATAGCGTAAGGTGAGCCATCTACAAAAAGTGCAATTTTCCCTTCTGCCAATACAGCTGCTACACGGTCTGGTCGTTCTGTATTCAAAAATTGAGGAAATATAGAATTAGGATTGTCTGCAATTAACTGAATCAAATACGTGCTATCCAAAACGTGGTCTGTTTTTATTTGACTCACCCGTTTTATAATTTCTTGTAGATTTTGATCATTTACAATTCCCTCAATATATACAATTGCAACGGTTGTATTAGAAAGAGATCCTACCTTCAATTCCTTCATTTGTAAATAAGGTGTTGGAAGCTTTCTACGTACTAAATTTAAGTTTACATCTAAATCTTCAACAAACGCGATTTGTGGACCCACGATATTGTATTCAATTTCAGCTTTTGTAATATCTCTTTTTTCTTTCTTTGACACATTTATTAACAAGCCATTTAATTTATCTGTATCGAACTGAATAAGTATATAGCCGCTTAAAATACTATCCTGAATATCTTCCATTTGATTTGTTATTTTTGAATTTTCAAAGGGTAAGACAGACTGAATATCTTGTAATGAATCGAAGCTCTTCTCCTTTATATAAGTTAAAATCTCTTCATGGAATATATTCACATCGATTAATGTTCTAAAATATGAAATGACTATAGAGGAATTGTTTGAATTGATTTCCAATGTTATAAAATCTTTAGATTTTTTTAGTAATTGCATTAAATCCTGTAAAGATTTTATAGATTCATCAGGTACTTTTTCATAAGGTTTCAATTGATAATACCCTTCCTTTCAGAAAGAAGTTACATAAAGTTTTTAAGAAATTTATATTTTAAAAATCAGGCATACTGATATGCAAATATGTCCATTGAATTAGCAATAACCTCTATGAAAATAACTTAACCAAAATTGGTTAAAAAATGCATTGAAAGTAAAAGTTAGAAATAGTTGTAAGCGAAAATATGATATAGATTAAATGAAATCTCCACGCTGTACTTTTACCAACTTCTCTTCGAGATACCCGCCAACTAAATGATATAAAACCTAAGCTAAGACATTTTTTAAAAGTTGAATAACTGATTTTCCTATGTTAAGGATTTATGAGATGACAAAAGCCCCCTTTTTTTCTACAAAAAAGGGGGCTCGGGTGTATCATTTCTATTTTATTGGAAATTGTAGCACGTAAATTTCTTCTTCAATAACATCCATCTGAAGACGTAATGTTTTACATGCATCTTCTACAGCTTGATTATATACAAGTGGGCCAATTTCTTTCATCATAAATTCCAATATATATTCAGCTTCAAGTGAACTTAAGTCTAGTTCGAATTTTTTATTTAGTCTCAAAGAATAGAATCGAGAACTAATAAGAGGGAGTATATCTAAAAAGATTAAAACGGATCATAACATGGAAAATATAATCAGTCCATGTCATGATCCATTTTTATACGTATAGGCTAAATTTTCAAACTATCATTATGTTATTACATTTTATGTCCCCATTGGTCAAAGTGATAATCTTTACCGTCAATTTTAAACCAACCGTCTGCATAAAGGGAACCATCTTCCCTAGCACAATACCAAAGGTATCCATATGCAAGAGGCCAAGGTCTATATCCACCACCAACTTGGAACCATCCTGTTTTAGCTGCCCCATTCTCATCGAAGTAATAATATTTATTATCGATAGTTTGCCAGCCCGTTTGTGCTACGCCGTTATTGTCAAAGTGATATAGTTTACCGTCGATTTTTTCAAATCCTGCTCGGTTAACAGATCCATCTTCATGGAAATAAAATCTTTTCCCGTCAATGTTTTCATAATTATTGAAAATAGTATTGTGGCCATTTGTGAAATAGTATCTTTTACCGTCTATCATTTTCCAGCCGGTATAGAAAGCGCCATCTTCTAAACTATAATATGCTATTGTGTTCGCATTTTTGTTGATTCCTGTTTTCAAAATTGAACCGTCGTTATTAAATGCTAATATTTTGTTGTCAAGCTTAACATTAACAGTGTTGTTTATAGCTTCCCCATTTAGATTAGAAACTCTCTCCAGCACACCTTTGTCGGAAAAGTGAAGGATGACATCTTGATCTTCTAAACGTAGTTCTTTTTTATTTGGCACGAAGTTTTGGAAGTAATAAATTTTCCCATCTATATCTTTCAAGCCTTCTTTAACAAACGCTCCAGAGGCATCAGAATAGTATAGGTCTCTCCATGCTGATCGTTGCAGAACACCGGAGTCATTGAAGTTATAGTACTTCCCATCAATTAGTGAATCACTTCCTCCTCCAGTAACCATGTAGCCATAAGGGGATGAGAAATAATAAGTCTTCTCCTTAATTTCTTGCCAGCCTGTCAAAATGACTCCTTCAGCATCTGCAAAGGAATAACCAGTACCTCGATTTATCCAACTGTTCTTTATCACGTTTCCAGAGGAATCTTTTGCACTATATTTAGTAGGGTCCTTTTCATTAGATATAATCTCTATTTTGTCATAATTTTGTTTCTCATTTTCTTTACCTGGATACCACTCTATTAACCAATTGTTAATTTCATTGTTGCTTTTATCAGAGAAACGAATTTCAGATTTGAAACTCCAATCAGTACCAAATTGAGAAGTATATTGATTACCAGCCAAACTTACCCCATTTTTGTTATTCAAACGGAATTGAAATTTCCCATCGTTAGAATTTCCTATCTGAACAAGTTCAAACACTTCATCATCGCCAAGCGAATCGGAATATTGAAGTCCGTTTCCTTCTTTTCCTGAAAGATATTTTGAACCTGTCTTTACGATTACTTTATTCGTTCCTTTTTTATAAGGGATAATTTGATAACCTTTACCGTCATTTAGTGTAATGAATGGCAGTGCCATAGATGTCTCTAGGACGTTAGTACGCTCCGCCAATACATCAGATAATCGATCATAAAAATCTGCACGAGCTTTAGGATCATTATTAACATAGTTGTCAAGGACATCTTTAGATACTGGCTTTGAAGTTAATGTTATCAATCGTTTTTGTTCATCTGATAATTTATTTGCTATCTGATCAAATAGGTAATCTGAATTTCTAGCAATCACCGTCCAATCGCCAAAGGAGTCACCGGAATATTTTTTGTAAAGTGGACCAAGAAATCTTGGGTTTTTACCAGATGCTTTTTCTACAAATGCATGTTGGCCTTGATTTATCACAACTCCGGTCTTTCCTTCGTCTAATTGTGCTTGTGTAATGTAAAGAAGATCGTGTTCTGAAACATTTGCTGCATTAGGGTTTAAATCTATAATTGCACCTGCTTCAGTAATTTTAAGCTGCTGTCCAGATTTTAGTTGATGAATTTCAATTTTTCCATTTGGATAGCGTACTTTAACTTGTTTAAGAAAATTCAAATCACCTTGTGTATGATACATAGAAATATTAAATTCCCCAGATTTAAAACTAGGAGCTTGGTAAGTTTCGTTTTCTGCATATACATCAATGTGAGTACCTGGGTCTCGATCCCCTGGGCTTATTCCAAGTGCTTCATAAGTGTTTGCTACAGCACCTAATACAGTAATAGTTATATCTACTACCGCACCTATCCCTGCACTAGCCTTACTTTCTCCAACAGGAGCCATAGAAAAAAGAATACCTAATGCCGCTGTTGCAGGGATTACCTTCTTTCCAATTCCTACAGGAAGAATTTTTTTTACCCTTTTTGTTTCTTTTCCATTCATAATGTCATTCCTCGCTTTTTATTTTTCTATTTATTAATCCGAATCTTACGTTCGAAAGGTTATCTTAATTTAAAAACCTTTCAAATCTCTTACGTAAATATTACAAAAGTCTTTCATAAGGTGATTTTATTGTTTGTTTTCACTAATTCTCCATAATTCACTCTTAACCAAAGTAATATTCCTATAACATATCCCTTGAAACCTGTTTGAACTACCCTCACTTTCACTTCGTTTAGAAGAGGGGGATTCCTAAGTAAAGAGTTCTATCGAACTCTAATTTATTAGGCTAGCTCCACAGTCCTTGCGGTTAGAAGCCTTATCGCTTCTTTCTTTAGATTGATACTTGCGTTAATTCAAATAGTTGCACAAAAACGAAACCTTTCAAACTCGAATTTAAAGGCCATCTACCAGAAAAGGCTAAAGCCTCAGTTAAAATGAAGTTGGATACTGGAGAATAAAGCCACTAAAAAAAGAATGCCCTTTTTGTTATTTAAAGGAGCATTCTTTTTTTATAAGATAAGCGTACATTCCCTTTCAGCAAAGGTTTAAAGAATTTCTTGTTATGAGGATCTTTATGTTTCTCATGTATGACGAAAGCCTGTTACAATAGAACTAAGTCAAATATGAAATACCCTTAGGAAGCTCTCATAGGTATAAGATCTATGGGGGATTTTTCATTACAGTTATTTTGAAGTTTTTGCACCATAACCGTTAATACCTTATTTTCAAAATTTATAGTGTAACAACGTTAGTACATATTTTAGATACTTCAGGGTCATGAGTAACAATTAGAATTGTTTTTCCTTCATTATTTAATGATTTTAATATACTAAGCACCTGATCCCGATTCACTTCATCTAATGATCCAGTTGGCTCATCTGCTAGGATGATATCATTCTTTTTTAACATGAGCCTAGCTAATGCTATTCTTTGTTGTTCTCCACCACTAAGTTGATAAATTTTACTGTTTAATTTGTCTAGTAGCCCAACTTTTTCTAGAACTTCTTTTTTCTTGTCATCTTTATTAGGTAACTTAACATATTCTAGTGCTACATCTAAATTTTTGCTCACAGTCTCATTATCAATTAATGCATAATTTTGAAAGAGATAGCCTATTGTATATCTAAAAAGCTCGATTTGTTTTTTCTCGCTCTTCCAAGCGTTTTCTATTCCTTGTATGATTACATCTCCAGAGTCTGGTTCTTCTAAAAGACCTACTATATTTAATAGCGTTGATTTTCCGGTTCCACTTTGACCCGTAATAGCCATCATTTCTCCTTTATTTACAACCAAATTAAAATTATCAAGCACTTGTTTATTTTCATATTTCTTAGATATATTTTTTAGCTCAATTTCCACTTGAACTACGCTCCTTTTAATACGTCCTTATTTTTCTTCTTTTCTACAAATCGAATGATGAAATAAACAATTAATAATTCAACTAACCAATAAGCTGGAATTATAAGTGAAATAATTGTATAGGTTGCTAATTTAAATGTTAATGCACCTAAATAAATTATTAACCAAAAAAGACTTAAGAGAAAACAGATTTTACTGTGTCGCTTATAAAAATCAAAGCCATTGATTCTTTGAACGGCATGAATAAATTTATTTCTTTCTAAATAATTTAAAATTGTAAAACAAGTAATAATAATCTCTATGCTAAGTAATAATGTTACAAAAAGAAGAGTAAATTGAAGTTCGCTTTTTAATTTAAAGAGATAATCATCTACAATACTATATAATGACGGCGTTGTAAGAATGATATCTTGGAGACCTGCGATTTTAATGTCTTCTTTTAATTCTTTATAAGGCTGACTTGGATTATCTACTTTTGGGAAAAAATAACGCCCAGTTAAATAACTTAAATAGCTGTCTCCACCCATATTTTCTGAGTTAACAACAATCAATATAGCGCCCTTGCTATAATTTTGGTTGTTAACCTCTAGCATAGGATTATACAAAAAATGTTTTTGGTTATCTTGGATATAGAGAAGTTTAATTTCAACCTGTTTATGTGGTTCAATTTTTTCTCCTATGCTTTCCTTATGTTTATCTTCATCAATAAACCTTGTGAATTGATACCATTCTTTATACATTTTTAAAATATCAGCTTCGTTGCTGCGATATTTATTGGGAACTAATATAACTAAATAGTCACCATAATCAGCATCGATATTGATTTTTTTACCATTCAAATCATAAACTGGATTATCTTGTAAATAATTAGAGTTCACTTGAAGGGTGTTACCGCCGTGAGGATCATACTCTTTAACATCTCCTATAGTATTGTTTAAAGAATTGTTATACTCTAACTGTTTTTTGTACGTTATACCATCTGATGGTTTTATAAGCAAAGCCCCTTTTTGGTTAGTTATTCCAAATAGTTTCTTGCTTTTAATTCCAGTTTCATATTCCCAGTTTGTGCGGTCGCCTATAATATTACTTTGATATTCATAAAAACTATAATTTTTTGTTGTATCCCATTGTTCCTGGTTAGAGTTTTGTACAGTTAGATCTTGATAATAATTTATAAGATTAAAAGAAAAGATAATTAGAAAAATCGAAAAGATAAACTTTGAACTATAATTTAAAAATTGAACTAGTTTTAATGGTTTTTTATTTTTTAATAGTTCCAGAATTTTTATATGATATATCATTAAAGAAGGAAGTAGGCTAACTAGAATAGAAATACCTGAAAAAATTAATTGCCACACAATCCATGTACTACCAAAATCTAAGAATTTACTCATCCCATTATAAAAAAACAAGTATATTACTTGTCCTATAATAACTACCATTAAGGATAACGTATGAATTTGAATACTTTCTTTTAATAGATGCTTAAAAATCAGTTCTCTATCCGTATATCCAAACAGTTTTCTAATTGCCAAACTTTTATAATTTAATAATATATAATATAAAAAACTCAGGAAGATGAGTAACAGAACTATAGTAAGAACTATAATAAAGTACTTATCAACTCCCTGATTTTCTAGGATGTTCATAGCACCTACTCGTTCTGACTCTTCCGTTTTGAACCCGATTTCGGTATTTAATTTCTCTTTTACCTTTTGAACAACGTTTGGATTGTTACTATCAACAAAATAAGCGCCTCTCAAGTTTTCATCTTTTGCCGCTTCTATAGGCCTAATTTCCACCATAAGTTCAGGTGAAAATATGTTTATCTTTCCAACCTGCTCTTTATCTTTCGTATCTCTTGATGACAAATAACTTGCTGCGGAATGATCTTGAGTGAATATCTCTCCCCATTCTAGCGGATATTTTTGTTTGAATTGTGTTTCATCCCCGATAGCTGCATAGATAGTTACTTTTTGTTTTTTTGAAGTTTTAATCGGTTTATATGATAATTTATAGATGTTGATTTTTTCCTTTTTGGATAATTCCTCAATCTTTCTTAGTTTATCTTCCGGGCGTTCATCTTTATTCAATTCAACCACTTGAATTCCATTTTTATCAGAAAAATTTATATTTACCATTTCTCTTTTTTCAAAGTGCTTAGTAAATACAAATGAAGATACAGCATAGGCTACAAGTACTAAAGTAATTAATATTTTTTTCATACCAGTCTCCATTTTCCGTATTCTATTTTCATTTAGAATTCAAATGAAGATAGAATACCCTTTGTCTTCAAATATTAATAAAAATAATTTGCTTATCTATATGTATATAAGTCACATAAAATAGAATCCTAGAACATGCAGGTAATAACCCACGAGTTCTAGGATTTTTCTTACTTTTTATTTAACAGACCAATAAGATTCATCTACACCAGCTGTATCAGGTGCACTTGCATATGAAGTATAACCTGGGTTCGTCCATGGAGAACTATAATAATATTGTCCGATTACTGAAGATTTGTGAACTTTGCTTCCGTGGTAATAATTTGACCAAACTGAACCACCACCGGTTCCATAATTCCATGTTCCCCCCCCTACATTTTGTGTTGCAGCAAATGCTGCTGTTGCTCCTGAACCAAGTATTGCAGCACTTAATACTAATGAACTTACAGTTTTTTTCAATTTCAATGTTTTTTCCCCCTTTAACATCTAATTAATTTATTTAGATATTGCAGACTGACTACCTTTTTATTTTTAAACAACCGCATTAAAAAATAAATATATAGAACAGAATACAATAAACTAACAAATAGGAAGTAAATAAGGTAAAGATACTCAAATGAAAAAATAATTCAATTAAAAATAGGGTGGGAAATATTAACTTCAAATCGTTTTTTTAAATATTATCACAGTTTTTTTCAAGAAAGACACATTCAAAATTTTTTAAATAAAATTCAGAATTTTCTGTAATTATTTGATATAAAAATAGTGATACTTAAAAAGAAAATTTTCAATCAAGTAAGTATTTACAAATATAGAGGGGAGTAATTGGAAAGTATTTTAAATGATGCAATTTAAGAAATAGACATTTTCAATTTTTTGTTAGCATGGAATCGTATGGTATGCGATCTAAAAAAAATTTGTGGTAAGTGTGAGAAATCACTTTGTTTAATACGTTATATAAGGTATAAGAAATTGTCTATCCATTATTAACGTTACATATTACAAATTAAATATTTCGATAATACGGAAAGAATAAATTTTTACTAAATATGCCTTAGATTCACTTTCTTAATTGCATAAAAAATTAAAATAAGAAAGAATTTAGGGGGTGAGATAGTATGAAAGATATTTATGAACTATTACAAGAGATCCATATAAACCTAACTGAATTTGAAGAAATAAAATGTAGTGAGGTAGAAAAAGAGAAAGTAAAAGGTTTTGTAAAAGAGTTAATTAAAAAGAAGGAAGACTGAAAATGTTTATAACGCAAGTATCAATCTAAAGAATGAAGCGATAAGGCTTCTAACCGCAAGGACTGTGGAGATAGCCTAACTCTTTACTTAGGAATCTCCCTCTTCTAAAAAAGTGAAAGTGGGGGTAGTTTAATCATAAGAAGTCATTGACGTATTTGAAACATGAAAATTAATTGTATTAACTTTAAATAACAGCACGGTATTAGTACATCCATTGACCTTTAATTTTTACATATGTCTCATCAATCCGCTAAGAATCCTTGATTGACTTAGGGGGTTCTGGAACAAAGATTATTATTTTTTACTTACAATTAGTAGATTTGTAATCTAGTAGTATTTCAACAATGGAATTAATAGTTTTGTTTTGGGCACTATAGTAGACTTCTAATCCTTTTCTATCATTTCTAATTAATTTTTGAGATTTCATCTTTGCTAAATGCTGTGAAACAGTAGATTGTGGGATACCCAGTATACCTACAATTTGTGTTACATTACATGCCCCTCTTATAATTAATTCTTTCAAAATTTCAATTCTTACTGGATGAGCTAATGCCTTAAAAACTTCTGCGTCTTTTTCATAATTTAACAAACTAAACATCTCCTTTTGAATCGATATATGTTTATAATATTAATAATTTATTCTGCATCATCTTTTTGATTTAATTAGTTTTTTATTTTTTCAACATACCCTGGTATGCTTGAGACACTCTTATTCTCTTTTTTTACTTCCTTTAATTCATCTGAAAATGTTGCATTTGGCTTTTTCATATTAGACATAATTCCAAGATCACCTTTGATGGTTTCTTACCTAAGTAACTTTGCTTAACCGAATCAGTGGTTTCTAGTAGTAGGAATTGACCTCTACCAAGGAATTGACTCCCTTCATGTACTTTCGCAAGAATCCTTTTTGGGATATGCCAGAAATTCCAATAGTTAATAGCGATTGTGTAAACCCTACACCTAATGTATCGACTTATTTGATACATTGTTAGCTATTCGCCAGAACCTCTATGTAACTAATTTTTTTCAAAGAGTATTTTTCTATAAAAAACTGCAACTCTAATTGTTAGTTATGTCTAACAATTAGAATTGCAGTTCACCAATTAGGTTATATTTTGCTTTCTATTTAGACACGTACAGCTGTACCGCTTACTGCAACCATTAGCATTCCATCACGAACGACTTCGTAGTCTACATCGATACCAACAATTGCATTTGCTCCTTTTTGCGTTGCAAGTTGTTTCATTTCTTCCATGGCAATGTCACGAGCTTCTTTTAATTTACTTTCATAAGCACCAGAACGGCCACCTACAACGTCACGAACAGAAGCGAATATGTCGCGTACGATATTTGCACCCATAATTGCTTCACCGTTTACGATGTCTATATACTCAATAATTTCTTTACCCTGAATAGTATTAGTTGTTGTTACGATCATTATTAACACACTCCTATAATTTTTAAAAAGTTATTGTTGATTGCTATAATCCTATTATTAATTTTAAAAACTAAATAAACTATCTAATAACCTTACTTGAACTACCCCCACTTTCACTTCGTTTAGAAGAGGGGGATTCCTAAGTAAAGAGTTCTATTGAACTCTAATTTATTAGGCTATCTCCGCAGTCCTTGCGGTTAGAAGCCTTATCGCTTCATTCTTTAGATTAATACTTGCGTTAATATCCCTATCATGGTGTGTACGACAAGAAGGGCAGTCCCATTTACGTAGGTTGAGATTTTTAACGTCTTTGTTTTGATATCCACAACAAGAACATAATTGGCTGGAAGCAAATGTTTTCGATACGACAATGACTTGTTTGCCGTACCATTTTGCTTTGTATTCCAACATGGTTCGAAACTGTGACCATGATACCTCACTAATTGCTTTTGCTAACTTATGATTCTTTAACATATTCGATACTTGCAAATCCTCTATACCGATAACATCGTGGTTTTTGATGATTTCAGTTGAGATTTTGTCCAAGTAATCTTTTCTAGCATTTGCCATGTATTCATGAATTCTAGCCACTTTTACTCGCTGTTTATTCCAGCGAGAAGATCCTTTTGTTCTTCTAGAAAGAACACGCTGTGCTTTCGCCAACTTCTCTTCTAATGATCGAAAAAACTTCGGATTTTTATAGATTGTTCCATCTGACAAAATGGCGAAATCTTTTAGTCCCACATCCATTCCAATGTAAGAATGTGTTTTCGGAAGTTCTTGTACTTCTGTTTCAACTAACAAGGACACAAAGTATCTGCCAGAAGGGTTCCGTCTAACTGTAGCATTTAAAATACGTCCTTTTACTTCACGACTTTTGGCAAATCGAACAAGACCTAGTTTTGGCAATTTTATTTTGTCTCCTACAACGGCAATGTTTTCATTTGTTTGTTTTGTGTTGTAAGATTGTACGTTGTTTTTCTTAGATTTGAAACACGGGGCACTGTTTTGTTTTTTGAAAAAGCGTGTATAAGCATCCGCAAGGTTGCGAACAGACGACTGAATCGCAATACTATCCACTTCTTTGAGCCAAACAAATTCTTTCTTCATGGCAGGAAGTTTGGCAGAGCATGTACCATATGTCAAACCTTTCCCTGTCTCTTTGTATGCGTTATCCCATAGAGATAGGAAATGATTGAATACAAAACGAGAACAGCCAATTGTTTTATTAATTAGGGTTGCTTGTGCTTGATTTGGATAGATACGAAATTTATATGCTTTATTAATCATCACTCATTTCACCTCCATTTCGGCATGTGTCTATTATACAACAAACATACATTCGATAGATAGTGAAGTAACAGTTTATGTATGTCGAACAATTAAGATTGCTTCCTGCCATCTCTTGTCCGAAGCCAATTCATCTCCCACCTACTCACTTCGCGTTCCTTGAGGAAGGAGTCTTCTTGGCTAAAATGATAAAGATGACAGTTCTGTAAGGGTGAAAGAAAACAAGCTATCCACAAAAAACTTGTTTCTTGTAGGGGTTATTTATCAAAAAACTGCATATCCATCAATCATATCTACTGGTAATTTATTATATACAGATGCTTCAGAAATAATAGTAGCCGATACTACATATAACGATAAAACATCGATTTTAACATTTATAATCTTAAAGAAATAGATTTAATTTTCAATTCATTCCCATCAGAAAATGATACTGATTCGACGTTCTTTTGAATTGCCCTATTGCCCAAATTTGTTTTCTTAACACTAATATTAAAATGCTTTCAATATTAAAAATAGTTTTTGTAAGTTTTGTAAATACTTTTGTAATTAAAAAAAAGTATAAGCGAATCGATTTTCTGCCAAATTAGTTGCAATGTTTGTTTTCGTTCCATCTATATCCTTTTCCTCGTACCGTAAGGAGAAACTCAGGATTAGAAGGACTAGTTTCGATCTTTTGACGAAGACGATTGATATTCACATCGATGACTTTTGTATTACCTACACAATTTATACCCCATATTTTATTTAGGAGTTCATTACGTGAAATTGGTTTCATGGAATTTTCCATTAAATATCGTAAAATAATATGCTCTGTTGGAGTTAAATCAATTACTATCTCATTCCTATATAATTCTCCTAGCAGAAGATTTAATTGAAATGGCCCCGAATGAATCAATTCCAATTCCTTTTTATTTTTTTGAATTCTTCTTAGCAATGATTGTACACGTGCTACTAATTCAATTATACTAAATGGCTTTTTAATATAATCATCTGCCCCAATTGTCAAACCGTGTACCTGATCTTTCTCTTGAACAAGTGCCGTTAATATAATAATACCAATATCTTCATTGTTTTTTCGTATACTTTTGCATACCCGAAATCCATCTATTCCTGGTAACATAACATCAAGTATTACAATATCAACATTATTCTGTTCTAAAAGTTCAAGAGCTTTTTCACCTGTATCGGTTTCTAAAACATTGAAACCAGCACGCTGCATGTTCAATGTAATAAAACTACGGATGGTTATATCATCTTCTAATACTAAGATTGTTGTCATACTCACCGCTCCTTTACTCTTGTTGATAAACGGCTATTGGTTTGATATAAGTTCTAAGATTCTGGTAGTTTATTTTCAAAAAATTTTATATACATGTGCACTTTTTTTATATGTATCAACTCCTAGGAGTCACTATATATGTCCATCAACTTAAAAATCTAGTAAAAAAACTGTCATCCTTTCGATTTAGTCTTTTAGAAAGAATAACGTGGAGCTAGTAAAGATTCTTAAGTTGGTGGACATGGAGTGGTATCCCTAGTTTATTCGTTCTATATTAATTAAGTGATAGGACTTTTTCGTCCTTAATCTCATTCCCCTGTCAACTCTACGACCACATAATTTATTACGTGAAAACGAAATATTTTTCATCGTTTGCTCTTAAATTCCCACGTTTTTATATACACCTCAAAACGCTTTGACTAGATAATACAAGTTCTCTTCTGATTCACCTGAATAAAGTTGAGCCTCTTGAAACTCCCCAATCGATTAGCTGATTAATGATGCGCCGTTTTTTTCTTTTTACATGATAGATGTGCTGTTCTAGTTTTTTTGGACCTTTTGCATGCTTTCAAGAAATTAATTCTTGTGTTGCCATTTCTACAAACTGAATATCAGACTCTACAAGGTATTGAACATATGCCGTTTTCGCCTTCATATATTCATCTTCATTTTTCCATCTGTGATGGCTGCCATCATAAAGTATAAAAAAGGAGTCGCTTTTCAACGGACTTATCAATTTATTTATTTCGTTATTCTGATTAAATATTTCTTTTGCTTTTTTATGTGCCTGTAACACTTTGTCTTTCGAACATCCACCTACAAGCAAATAATGTGGAGTAATTAAACTCATTTTGTTATTCCCCCCCTCTATTGCCCTCATATACGATCCAGAAAGGATAGGAACAAAGAGCACGTATTGATTCTTCAAGCTAACATGATTTAAAAAGCATGAATGAGAGGAAGGATAATCTCAAATGGCTAGTGATATCTTCTAAAAAGCTGTCCTTCTTCTCACTTTGTACAACAAACACTTTAAGTTCGGATAAATGAGCTTGTTCTTTATACTTAGCTTTAATATCAAAGATGGTTCCACTTAAAAATGATTATGCATTTCTCCCCCACTTGAATCCAACGGTTTCATGAAGCATTTGTTTTGTCATTTCCATTGTGAATTCTTGGGCCTGCTTTTTCGAATGGATATCTATAATTCCATTCGAAGCAATCATTTCTCCCACCCTTTCGTAGTTATGGCGTTTTTATATAACTAAATACAATACAACTAACCAAAATGGCATTACCATTAAAAATCCATTTCTAATCCCTATTGCAAAAGCCAAAGGATTAACATTACAGTATGACGTTGCCTCTTTTTTAACTCGCTGCAACATCTTTTTTTGGGTGGGAAGGCTCATAGTGAATCTCCTTATCTTTCAATCTGTTTTCGTTTTCCATAACAAACTACCACCAAAACAGCCTATACAATAAATCACAATGAATTTCATAAAAATTTCTATAATTGCATCCGTCATTCCCCATTCTCCTCTCCCAAGGCCTGTAATACACAAGCTACAATTAGCAAAGTAAGAATTAATAATAAGCTCCCTATATTTCGGCATTTTCTAAGCATCGGCATTCTCTCCTCATAATTAACATTTATTTCAGAAAAAAACCAAGCTAAGAAAATTCAGAGAAGAAAAGAGCCCAATTTACCTCGTTATGAGCAAATCGGCTCTTTAATATTCAAAAGACATAAGCAATGTAAACTTATTGGGTGTAATCTCCCAAACTTATATTCTCCTAAGAAATTAATATCTTCCTAGCCTAAAGGCGAATATCGTACGCTAGAGATCTTTTCATTTAAGAAGCTTGGTTGTTCCAAAATGCTGGCGGTAGCCCCAAATAGTACATAATATCCTCGAATGATATTAATATAATCTCCATGCAATATCAATTCTTTTTTTATAAAAATTATAAAAAAAGAATTGATATTGGTTTTTTCATGACATTTATCGACAAATTATTTACTTTTATCAATTATCAATTTATAATAATTACAACTTAATATACATACTACATAACATGAAATAATTACTTAGTTGAGCATATAGTTCCCACTGGAGCTGTTTAAAAAAAATTCCAAAATGATGGACGAGTACTCATGCGGATTAATTTATATAAATATAAGGGGAATGAAACTGCAGAAAAGATGTGTGATTAGTATGCTCTAGCTTAGAAGATTACTAATCGGTTGAATAATTTTAGGTGATAAAAAAGAGTCATGGATTTTTTGCAGAGTATTTTAGGTTGGCTATGGTAAATATACAAGATATATTTATAGATTGATTCGCGGACCCTATCTCAAAAAATGAAATAAAAACGATTTTTAATTATTGACAAGAAATAAAACTAAATATATATTAAATTATAATAATTATTATAAAAAAATTATTATCGTTTATAAACAGGAGGTTCCACTTCATGAATCCAAATAATCGCTTAACAACAAACCAAGGTGCTCCAGTTGGAGATAACCAAAATTCTCGTACAGCTGGTCGCCGTGGGTCGGTATTATTAGAAGACTATCATTTAGTAGAAAAGCTTGCCCATTTTGATCGTGAGCGTATTCCAGAGCGCGTTGTACATGCACGTGGTGCAGGTGCTCACGGTGTATTTGTAACTAAAAACAGTATGAAGCAATATACGAAGGCAGCATTTTTACAAAATGAAGGAACTGAAACGCCTGTATTCGTTCGTTTCTCAACAGTTATTCATGGCCAAGGCTCTCCGGAGACAGCACGTGATCCGCGTGGGTTCGCTGTTAAATTTTATACAGAAGAAGGAAACTACGATATCGTAGGTAACCATTTACCAGTTTTCTTCATTCGTGATGCAATTAAATTCCCTGACATGGTGCATTCTTTAAAGCCAGCACCTGATACAAATATTCAAACGCCAGATCGTTATTGGGATTTTATGACGTTAACACCAGAATCTACTCATATGATGACATGGGTATTTTCTGATTATGGTACACCAGCAAACTATCGTGAAATGGAAGGTTTCGGCGTCCATTCATTTAAATGGATTAATGCAAAAGGTAAAATTGTTTACATTAAATATCATTGGAAACCACAGCAGGGTGTACGAAATTTAAGTGCAAAAGAAGTGGAACAAGTACAAGGTAAAGATTTCAATCATGCAACTCGCGATTTATTCGATGCGATTGAAAAAGGAAATCATCCAAATGGGGTCTATACGTACAAGTGATGCAATTAGATCAAATGGATTCTTTAGATTTCGACCCATTAGATCCAACAAAAGTTTGGCCAGAAGATTGTTTCCCACTCATTGAAGTAGGGACAATGACACTAAATCGTAACCCACAAAACTTTTTTGCGGAAGTAGAGCAAGTGGCCTTTACACCAAGTGCAACTATACCTGGTATTGAACCGTCTGAAGATAAGCTATTACAAGGTCGTTTATTCTCTTACCCAGATACACAGCGTTACCGACTTGGTGCAAATTATTTACAAATCCCTGTAACTGCCCATACGCAACTGTTCGTAATCAACAACGTGATGGTGCGATGCAAGTAAATCAAAACCCATCTACAATAAACTATGAACCGAGCCGCCATACTGAAAATCCAGTTGAAGACCCAACATACCGCGATTCAACTATGAGAGTAGGAGGCTATGTATCTCGTGAAAAAAATGAGAAACCGAACGACTTCAAACAAGCCGGTGAGCGTTATCGTTCATTCTCTAAAGAAGAGCAAGACAACTTAATTGCAAACTTAACTAATGACTTGAAAGACGTAAATGAGCGTACGAAACTACTAGCTATTTGTAACTTCTTCCGTGCAGATCGCGAATATGGTATTCGCTTAGCAGAAGCATTAAATGTTGATATTTCATCGTATGTAGGAATTTCTACAAAATAATAGCATGCTTAATTTTATTTTACTCTCAAATTTAACTTACAATATGTAAGAAAAGAAGTTGTCTCAAAAATCCGTTTAAAAACGACTTTTTAGGGACAACTTCTTTTTTTAGTTCTCTTCAACAATAGATAGGATTATTAATATTTGTTCATACAATTTATGCAGCATTTCCAAATTATTATTTTGTTTTTGCTAATCCTACAATTGCAATGCAGGCATATAGCTAACATATATTGAATGTATTTTCTTATTATCGTTATAGCAAGGTTCTACACGCTTCCCTATGGATATATTTTCATTTAGGGAATCTTGGCGAAGAACTAATGTATACTTGATCTTTATACTTTATAACTTTATAAGAATAAAGATCGAAAAACAGATAGTTAATCAATTTTAATTGTGTAAAAACTACATACCTATAAACAGTATTAATAATGGATAAATACTTCTCGTCATGGGAAGTACCTAATATCTTGAAGAGAGATTTCAAGGCATCTAATGTTGAGGAGGATAATTTGTGGGTATGCAAGGGAGATTAATTTGCTTTATGGAGTAGGTAAATAAGATAGAATAATAGATTATGAAAGAGCCCTTAGGAGATAGGGACTCCTTAGGGCTCGCCTAATCACATGAATTGATTAGGAGGAATATAAACATTTTAACATATAGCTGATTCATTTGAAGGTAACAAAAAAATTACAGAATTTACGATACGAGAAAGCCCACGCAGGACTTTAGTCCTTCTTTAGACGTGGGAGTGTCAATCTCTCTATTGTTTCAATTTGAACTCCTGATTCAGTCTTACTTTTATTCAATGCACTGAGGTACAACTATTTTAGTACCTTTTTAAATTTGCAACCAAAAGTAATTACCATACCTGCAAGAACCATCAATATGCCTATTGCTGCACTGTTATTTGTAGTTGTACCTGCTTTTGGAAGCTCTTTATACATATCTTCTTTTTCATCAGAATTACTGTTTTTAGGGATATTATTAATACCATTTTCTTTATCTGTCACTACCACTTTTTGTATTGTAGTTACCTCATTACTACCGGAGTCACGACCAAGGAATTTTACCTCGGAAGTACCCGTTTTAAATATATCTATTTCACCAAAATGTCTTACTTTATCAGTAATATTACCATCTTCTTTCTCAATAGCTTTAACCCCAGTCATTGGTGCGAATTTGTCTTCTGCATTCATATTCCCTTCAGTAGGTACAGTTAACTCAGGCTCTTGAATCTCAATAGGTTTTTCTTTTTCTTTAACTGTTACAGTTTGTATTTGAGTTGCCAAATGACCTGCAGAATCTCTAACTATATATTTAATCGTGCAAGTGCCAGGTGTATTTGTATCTACTTCATCTTCATATTTTACTTCTGATGTAAGGTCACCATCTTCTTTATCAGTAGCACTTACATCTCTCATTGGATCGAATTTATCCCCTTCCGAAATTGTAGTTTCTGAGGGTACTTTTAGTGATGGCGGCTCATCTTTTATTTCTTCTTTCTCTTTAACCGTAACCGTTTGTTTCGCGTTTACTTTATGATTTTTAGAGTCTTTAACTGTGTAAGTTAACTCGTAAGTGCCTGCTTTAGAGGTATCTATTTTACCGTCAACTGTTATTTTATTAGTAAGGTCTCCGTCTTCCTTATCAGTAGCAGACACTCCTGACATTGGATCGAATGAACTACCTATAGTAATTGTCGCTCCAACAGGTACTGTAAAATTCGGTTCCATATCTGGAGTTTCTTCTACAATTACAGGTTTAGAATCTGTTGCTTCCCAAATAGGTGCGGTTAATATCGGATAGTTCAAAGCTTCTATTTTTTGTCGCGTTTCTTGTGATGCTTTCAGTCCCCATTGATCAAAAAACGGGAGTACATTTTGTTTCGCTACTTTGGATGTATTGTAAATGAATGCTTGAATTTTCTCTTCATCCGTTTTTGGAAGTCGATCCTTTGGTAACTCACGATATAGTTTGTGAAGATTCGGATAAAAGTCTTCACCATATGCGAGATGAAGTTGCCAAGGCATAACAAGTTTCACAAACAAGTCATTTATATTTTTATAGTCTTTATCTATTTGTTTTAAGTATGCAAAAGCTTTATCGTAATCACCTGATTTTTCTAAGCGCGTCGGTTGATTCGGGAATAATCGCTTTTGTGCAGCTAAAGAATATAGATTAACTGTTACTTCACCCATCCCTCTTAAATCATTCCACGTCCATGGGTGTTGTTGTCTTGCATGTCCCGCTTCGTGCATTTGTCCCCATCCAAATTTATTTACATTTAAAGCACTTTCAATTGCGTTACCAGCAGTAGTAAATGCAGCTCCATCTAGACTTGCATACATGCCCCATGTTGGTCTGTTAGGATTTTCTATAAAGGCCCAAATACGTTCAGTCGAACGATGTAAAGGATTAGGATCTGTTTCAGATAATCCAGATATTTTATCTTGCGCTCGAATCATTTCATCATATGTTTCTAATAACGGGATAGGATCTTGATTCACTATATGCTTCTTAGCACTATCCTGAGTAACCGTAAGTACTGCTTTCCTTGATTTTAATTGAACAGCATGTGCATTTGGATACTTGTCCATCATCGCCATCCAGTCTGCTTTCGTATGCTTCCCTAGTTCAAAGAGTGGAATATGGCTCCCACCTTGTGTGACTTTTACCTTAACTGTTCCTGTAGTTTGATTATTATCAAGTCCTAATAACCCACCATTTGGAGATGAAATCTTATTCGTACCAGGAGAAAGTTTAATTTCTTTTCCCCATTCTTTATCATAGCCATGTGTTCCAATAATTGCTCTAATCTTATTCGTTCCTGATACTTCAACTGTAACCTCTTCATTCGGTTTTATATAAATTCCAGTTGGTATATAGTTTTTTGTTCACTTCTTCTCTCTCTTGTGGCTTCATCCTGATAGCTTCCTGTAGCTGGTAGCTCAAACTCCCTTAGTTCATATTGGTTTGTAGTTTGTTGATTAACTGTTTCAGCGTGTACATTTAAATTGTTTGTTATAATAGGTGTAAATACTGTAGTTGTCAAAATAGCAGATGTCGCAATTACTTTCATCGGTTTTTGAAATATATAATGATTCCTTTTCTGCATATAAATAATCCTTTCTTTTTCAATTTGTTCCGTTAAAATCCTTTTGTTGAACGAATGTAATTAATTTCGATCTCCTGGCGAGTTTATATTTCTGAAATTTCAGAAATATAAACTCGGAAATCTTACTATTGTTTAATAAATATAAAACATACCAGAAGAAAGAAATTTTCAACCTTGTTTATACTAAAT
>NZ_CP043831.1:0-279636 GCF_008432245.1 Bacillus sp. BS98 | reverse complement strand
AAATCAAATGATTAATGAAGCCGATCTAGTTGTAATTGGTGAATATGGAGGTCTTGACTCTAAGTGGAATATGGCACGTAATCCAAGTAATCCATCGGAAGAGGACAAAGAAAACTATGTTGAAGGACATCTATATAATTTCAACATTTCCGAAACAATTAAAGGTGTGAATGAAAATAAACAAATAAAAATCAATCATCGTTTTGCTGAAACAGTTAAGCTTGAAGATTCTAATGCAGTTGTTGCACCAGATGGCACAGTTACAAAACAAGCTACTAAGGTAACTACTAAAGAGGTTCAAAATAAGGATCCTTTATATATCGAGCCTAAAGTTAATAAAAAATATATGATGTTTTTGAAGAAAGATCAATTATTTGGAAACTACTACGGAGCAATTGAACCATTTGCAATTACTTTTGATGAAAATAACAAAGCTGATCTTCAAACAAACATAGAAACTATTAATGAAAGTAAAATGTCTTCCAAGGCAGAAATTGCAGGTAAAACAATTGTATTGAAAAATGAAATACATGAAACTATTACTGACAATATTAGCGGTAAGACCCTTAATGAATTAAAAGATCAAGTAAAACAAAATACTAAGTAATAACCATAACTTATAATAATTTATCCTAATTCATACGATAGTAAAAATTAATTTATTAAAGTTATCATAAATTAAATACAAACTATCTTGAACTACCCCTACTTCCACATCGTTTAGAATTTTGGGATGAATGTCATGAAATAATAAAAAAGAAAGGGCTTATCTTTAAGTAATCCTTAACATAAGCCCCTCCTTCTATCTAATTATTTAAACACATTCGTTTCCATCACTCTATACAGCAATTTCTATAACAATGGATTACCTATTTCAAATAGTGAAAACTACAAATTAGTTGAAAAATTAAATGTTTATGCAGTTGGTTGGACTGCACTATTACCAACAATTGCGGTTATGCATATAATTGAAAAATAGTTCATTTCTAAATTTATAATGTGGCTACACTGAATATTATATAAATGTAGATATAAGACACTTCACTACACTAAAAATATATCTCCTCCTCATATGGTTAAAAGGACAACAGATAGGCTCTTATGCTATTACACATAAGAGCCTATCTGACTAGTATTATAAACAACTATTTATATAAAAGTCTTTCATACTAAATAAAAGATATCTCTACAATTATTCTGGGAAAATGAAGCTAGAGTTCCCTTCACTATTAGCTGAATCCTCTTTTGGGAATGTAATAGTAGATCCTTCATTTCCCTTATTTCCATTATTTATTTCTTGTTCCTCAGGAAACACAATGGAAGAATCATTACTTAAATTTGGTGAAAAACCAAGTTTAGATAAGATGGCTTTTAAGTCAGGTAACACACCAATTTTATCGGTAGTTGGATCATTAGATTTCGTTCCAGTACTAGAATCACTTAAAATATCCCTTAGCTGGCTTGGTGTATATACTTTCCCCTGATTATTTTTTGCGATCCCTTGAATTGATGCAGCAGCACCAGCAATAATAGGTGATGCACTAGACGTTCCGCTAAAGCTAGATGTATATAGATTTGTCATAAATTCACTTGGCTTTGCATCTGTTGTGTCTACTGCATTTCCCCACCCATAAACATCCACTCTACTACCGTAATTAGAGAAATATGAACGTTTATGAGGGACCCTTGCAGAAGCTGCCCCAACCATAATTGCCCCTGAATCTTTAAAATCAGGACTATTACGATTTAAAACTTGTTTACCATTACGGTCTCTAAATTGATCCAAATCATTTCCGCCGTTTGCACCTGCTTCAATAATAATAATTCCCTTATTTGCTCCTATACGAATTGCATCAAATATATCTGGTTTTACTTCTACAGGAAGATAGTTCTTATCTCCATATCCATCATATGTTGCTTGGGCTTCTAATAAAAGGATATCTCCAGCTTGCATATGGTTAACTGCACTTAATATAGCATCTGCTGTATTATATCTACCGTTATCTCTAATCTGGGATACAACTTTTACCTTAGCTTTTGGTGCAATCCCAATTCCGCCTATGTTATTATCTTCTGCCGAAACAATCCCTAAGACTGAAGTACCGTGATCATGGTGTTCACTCTTATTCTGTCCTGATATCAATTCGATTTTCTGATTCACTAAATCTTCATGAGTAAATAACCAGCCATACTCCATATCTACAAAAGTTGTTCCTTTTCCATCTCCACCTTTTATACCCCAGGCATAAGGTGCATTGATTCCTAATGGTGCTGGTTCAAGGTAACCTTGCCTTGTAAGTCTAGGCTCATCATATGGATTAACAGATAAATTTGGTAAACGCTCTTCTGGTGGTGCTTCTTCTTCCTGTAAATATGCCGTTTCAACAAGAGATGATTTCTCAAATTTTACAAGTAATGCTTGTACATCAATATTACCTTGGGTTTCTACAATATAATAGTTTAGCAAATTAGAAGAAATATGATCCGAGTCTTTTATTTCTTCACCTAAATTTTTAATTTCTGTAGGGTTTAAAGAACTAAAAAGTCGATTTATAGTTATATTTGGGTATTCGGCTAAAATTTTAATTAATTCAGGGTCTTGTTTTTCTTCTTTAATAAATTTTTCTACCCCATCCTGATATGGTAAATTTGCTTCATTTTTAAATTTCAAAATTAATTGTTTAGTAACTTGCTTATGTACAGTAGAATTCAATTGCTTATTTGAATAATTGTAAGTAGCGGCGTAGGCAACTTCTGATTTTTCGCTTGGAAGTATACCACCTACCCCATTAAATGCTGTTAACGCAATTGAAGAAACTAGAATTCCCTTAAAAATTTTCAAAATGTGCACCTCTTTTAATTTATATATAATTATAAAAAAATGTATATTACCTAACTTCTTTTCTTATACAAACGTCTTAAATGTAGGCTTATATTTTCAACTCCATTCATTTTTTAATAATTGCTTATACATCACTAATACAACTAATTCAGGTCATCAAATCTATTAATTCAGTTACTCAACTGTAACTATTATAGTTACAGCTATAGTGAATAGTCAACCTTATTTTTTATGCAATTTCGCATTTTTAAAAATACATACTTCTATTAATTTGCTCCTAATTATCTTAAGAGAAGTTGAGCTTCTATCATTTTAAGTACTTACATATATATAATAAAAAGCATATAAGGGGGATGGAAACGTGGTAATTTCAAGACAAGATTCCTGGACTAACGATAACGATTTACTCCTTGCAACAATAGTGCTTCAAAATATTCGTAACGGCGGAACACAATTAGCTGCATTTAAAGAAGCGGCTAAACCATTGGCCAGAACTCCTGCTGCTTGCGGATTTCGTTGGAACTCTTACTTGCGAAAACAATACGAAGAAGAAATACAACAGGCAAAACAAAATCGAAAAGTGGAAAATAACATTTCTCCCTCCCAACAAAAAAAGAAACAAACTCTTTATCTATTAACTTAGATGACATTATTTCATTTCTACAAAATTATAAAGAAATGGATGAATTGACAACTTTACAAAATCAAATTGAATATTTAGAAGCAGAGAAACACTCTCTTTCGCAACGTTTAGCTATGTATGAAGAAGAGTATAGTATGTTACTTAATCATATCGATAAGACAAGAAATTTAATTGTAGCCAAGTGAACTACCCGCCACTTAACGTCCTAACGGACTGTTTGAAGTGGGGGCTTCTCGGTTAGTCGTTACTTTTGGTAGCTAACGAATTCGTCCTAAGACAGCCGAGCTAACTCCCTTGTTCCAAGGGTTATTTTATTGCTATCTATGCTAACGCTAATAGGCGTATTGCTTCATTTTTGATATTAATAGCTGCGTTATAATCTCTATGGAGATTTACACCGCATATACAAGAATAGACTCGCTCAGATAATGACATATTTTTCACGTTTCCACAACTGCTACATGTTTTTGTGGAAGGAAACCATTTGTCTATTTTCACAAGCTGTTTGCCTTGTTCATTTAGTTTATAAGCTAAGAAAGAAGTGAACATACCCCAAGCATTATCAGCGATGCTTTTTCCAAAATGAAGTGCTTGCGATATTCCCTTCATATTTAGATCTTCAATAGCTACAACATCAAAATGAGTAGCTAACTCTTTAGACTTATGATGAAGGAAGTTCTTACGTTGGTTTGCTACTTTTTCATGCAGCTTAGCTACACGGATACGTTGTTTATTCCAACGCCCTGAACCTTTTGTACGTCTTGATAATACTCGTTGAGCATTTGCTAATCGGTCTAACATTTCACGATAGAACTTAGGATAATTGGCTCTCTCATCCTCAGAACTGACGTATAATTGATTCATCGCAAAGTCTAATCCAACAACTGTTTCTACTTCCTTTTGTACGATCTCTTTTTCGTATTCAGTCAAAATGGACACATAGTATTTACCAGTAGGTGTCATAGAAATCGTACATGACTTGATTATATGGTCTTGTGGTATTTCTCTATGCAGTTTGATACGTACCATTTTCAGTTTTGGCAATTTGATATGACCGTTAAGCAATATAATATTTCCGTTCACTACATTCGTTGTATAAGACTTTCTGTCTTTTTTGCTTTTGAATGTTGGGAAGTCATTTTGACCACTAAAGAAATTTTTATAGGCAGTTTGCAAGTTTAGTTGAGCATTTGCCAAAGCTAATGAATCAACTTCTTTTAACCACTCAAATTCTGATTTGTATTTTGCAGGAGTGGGGAGCTTTTGTTTCTTTAGTTGATCCTTATCATCTTTATGTTTTTCATACGCTTCTTTCCGTTCAGCTAACATTCTGTTATACACGAAACGTACACAACCGAAGGTTTTACGCATAAGATGTGCTTGGTCTTCTGTTGGATACAAACGGAATTTATATGCTTTATTCTGCTTTGTCATATCATTTCACCTCACTTTTCACTTTGATTCTCAATATATGTTTTTACTACGTCTATTGGCGAACCACCAGTAGTTAGCAAGCAAAAACTTCTTGACCAAAACATCTCTTTCCAAAGTTTCTTTTTCACTTGTGGAAAGTCTCTTTTAATAAGTCGAGAACTTGCACTTTTATAAGCATTGATGAATTTTGTCATTTCTGTATTAGGGTGTGCCTTGAACAAAATATGAACATGGTCTACATCATGATTCCATTCAACTAATGTGATGTTATAGTTTTCAGATAGTCGAACAAACATATCTTTTGCATAGTTTGACATATCATCATCAAACACATTTCTTCTGTATTTCACGACCAACACAAGGTGATAATACAACAAGAATACTGAATGGTTATTACTATCTAATTTCATTTATATACCAGCCTTTATAATTTATAAGACTGATTATATCAGAGGCAAAATAAAAAGGAAAACCTTTTGGCTACGCCAAACCGAAATTCATCTCCCACCTACCGTTAGGCTACACCCTTCACACGCTTGAGGAAGGAGAATTCTTTCGGGAAATTCGTTAAAAAACTGTATTGTTCTAGGATAGAAAACACTTTTTCTTGGTAAGCATTTAAATTTTTTTGACCAGTAGCTTTATACAAAGGACTGTTTGCAGGTTTTGTTCCATTATAAGCCATAACGGAGAAGTACCAGTTTTCGATTACTTCTAGTCCAGCAGCTTTTACTTTAGGTAGATCTGTTCGCTGATACATGCTACGAAGAACTTTAACACCTGCTTCAATATTATAATTAATATCATATTTTAACTTTTGTTGATCGAACTGAGGTTGATTGGTAATTTGCATAATCCCAATTCCACCATCTTGTGCTATGATTGGCTGGCCGTTTCCATCAAATTGTTTCCATCCACTTTCTTGTGTAGCTACAGCTTTTACAACTTCAGGAGGAAAATTTTCTTTTAATACTGCGTTCGTTAGTAGGCAATTTATGTGCTGGCGAGAGGGATTTTGGTTAGGCTTAATTTCACCATATGGCTCACACGTAGATGCAGCAGAGACATCTTCATACGACCAGCAAAATATCATGAAGCAAGCCAATATCCCTACTCTTAGTAATTGTACTTTCATTCTAGTATTCTCCAATCTATTTAATAATTTATAGTTATACACATTTTACCGTAAAATATTGCTAATATTCTATATTTTAAGAACCCATAGGGTCAATCACGAGAGTGGTAATGGGACACCGCGGTCTTGCAAGTCGGCGATAGCAGAAATGGATTTCGCCTTTGGTAGCAAGAATCCTACTAACGTTAGTCAACTTGCCTCTCTAGGAATAGAAGTTTCAATTTAAATAATGCGTTCTGAGACACTACTCTTCTTCTAAAATAGCGTAATAATATTCATCCCACCATTCATTCCCATGTGGTATACATTTCCTAAAATAGCCTTCTCTTCTCATTCCAATCTTCTCCATCACTCGATACGATGGGATATTTTGTGGCTGACATGTAGCGATAATCCTATGTAATTTCATTTCCTTAAAGCCATATTTCAATGTAGCTTGTGCTGCTTCAGAAGCATATCCTTTATTGCAGTATTTTGGATTGAACACCCAACCAATCTCATAAGTATGCTCACCAAAATATTTATGAAATACTATATGACCAATCAGGATATCTTCATCTATTAATACCACAGGAAAGTTCTTAGCGTTTTTACCAATGTTTTCATTCACAAAGTTCCTTGTATCTTCTTCAGTAAAAACCCCTTCAGGTATGTATTTCATAACATTGATATCTGATGTATACTCATAGACAGCTTGCCAATCTTTGAACTCAAATTTCCGTACTAATAATCTTTCTGCTTTTACAAACATGTACTTTTCCCCCTCAAAAAATTGCAATTATATTTTAAATCCATATATAACCCTTAAAACAAAAAGAACCTGTAGGAATCTCTACAAGTTCTTTTTAGTTTAAGATGAATATACGGGGCAAACAAACTATCTTACAGATTCATCATAGAAACTACAGGGGTAATGCTTTGACAAATACATTATATAACAAATATTAACATCTACAGATTTTAATTTTGAAAATTATGTGAATTAAGAACAATAGTAACTTTTTTCTTAACTATTATTAATTTCATTTACTACTAACTTCTTTTTACTTAAATAAACTGCTCGATCTGATATTTTTGCAACTTCTTGTGAATGCGTAACAACAATTACACATTTATTCTCTTGATGGGCGAGCTCCTGAAACAGCTCAATAATCTCTTTCGCTGTTTCTCCATCAAGGTTTCCTGTTGGTTCATCAGCGATTAGTAAATCGACATTACAAGATAGTGCTCGAGCAATTGCTACACGTTGTTGTTGCCCGCCACTTAATTGCAAGACATTTCGTTTTGCTTCTACTTCTGTGAGCCCTACCTTTTCTAATAATTCTAATGCCCTTGCTTTTTTATTTTGTACCTTCACACCTGTAATTTCCATTGCCGTTAATACATTTTGAAGAGCAGTCATATAGGTAATCAAATTATAAGATTGGAAAATTACAGATACATGTTGATTACGGTATCGATCCAAGCCAATTTTTCTAATATCCTTGCCGTTATACAGTACATAACCATTTTTAGGTATATCCAGCCCACAACCTAAGCTAAGAGTTGTAGTTTTACCAGATCCAGATGGTCCTAAAATCGTGTAGAAATGCCCTTTTTGAAAAGAAAAATTCACATTATCTAGTATCGTTACCTTTTTTCCGTTACTTTCATAATAATAATCTAAGTTTTTAAATTGTAAAATTGTCTCCATATCGAGCCTCCTTATTCATCTTTTAAAAGAATTTGTTTTGGATTTAAGCGTAGAATAGATAATGCCGGAAGAAGCGTTGCTAATATAGCAATAGTCAGTCCAATCCCCCCCATTTTCCCTAAATCCTCTCCTGTTACACTTACATCAATTTTATCTATTGGATCTTCATTTTGGTTTTGTGGAGTACCACCAGCTCCAACCATCATTACACTACCATGTTGTGAATTGTCTTTTTCTTCGCTTGCTGTAGCAATTTCACTCGAAAGTAAGTTATCCCCTACGAATTGAGAAACTTTAGCTCCTGTTGTTAGGGATAATCCAAATGCTAAAATAGCAATACATGCTACTTCTACTACGAACTGCGCCATCAGTTTCCATTTTTTCTCTCCAATAGATAATAAAATCCCCATTTCCTTACGACGCGCTTTAATCGATAACATAATGATTAATCCTAAAATAATCGCACCTGCAATAGATACCATATAGATAATCATTTGAGACGTAGAAGCGATATTTTCTATAGGACCAATCATTTGCTTGTACAATGAATCATGTGCATCTAACTTAAAATAATTAAAATCAATATTAGATTTTTTTGCTTCTTTTTTAAATGCATCAATATACTGTGGATCGTTCAATAAGTACACGACCTGAATGCTACTCATACCTTCATCTGTTTCTAATTTCTTTAAAGTAGAGTGAGGCATATATAGTTTATTAGCTGGATTCATCATAGGAGGGGGATTTTGACCCATTGGTTGCTCATTCGTTTCATAAATACCAATAATTTCAACTTCAAGAGTTTCCTTCTTATCCCCTGATTGAATTTTAACCTTATCTCCCACTTTCAAATTATTTTGTTCCGCTAATCGTTTTTCCATTAAAGTTACATTCTGATCTTGCATCTTTTCTGTAATTGGTTTCCCATCAATGATTTTACTTTTTCCATTTTTAAAACTTTCTTGTAATAAATTCTTGCGAACTCCTTCTATCATAAGAGAAGAATTCATATCTATTTCTGAACCTGAACCTGATCCTCCAACCATTGCAACTCTACCTTTTCCTTTTCCTTCATCTTCTCCTTCTGAAGCTCCTACTAATTTAAATCCATCCGCAATTCCGAAATTATGGGTTATATAATTATAGTCTTTAACATATTTGGACTTCGCTAATTGATCTGTTTCTTTTGTATTGAGCTGCGGCGGATTAGGCGCTTCTCCAGTTTCCCTTGCTTGTTTTCCTAATTTATCAAAATCAAGACCTAAAGTAACATCAGCACCCAGTTTTTTTCTTGCTGAATCAGCAGCTTTTTTTGATGCATTTTGGATTGCGAATCCTGCCAGCACTAAATTTGTAACAATCAGAAAGACCGCCATCAAAATTAATGATGTTCCTATTCTTTTTTTCATACTGAGAATTGCACGTTTTATAAAATTCATTTTTCCTAACCTCCTTGATAGTTGTTATTCTAAATACACTATCTGGAGTTTATATGAAGATATTCAGTAGATTATCTAAAGATATTAGGGCTTATCTGGAGTGCATATGTAGTGATTCGTTAATATAGTCAAAAAAAACTGGAACACAAATTAAAATATGTAATCGATTTTGAACATCGGTAAAGGGTCAGTCCATTTAATGTGGAATGAGGACAAACGGAATAATAAAAGGTATAAAATATTAGTCCCCAACCGATTTACTTGAGGAAGGAATACAAACACAGGATAACTCCCTTTATTTATGTCCCATACAGTACAGGATGAGCTACTATAGCTAGAAAATTAGCCTCCTGCATGGAATAACAATGTGGGCATTCTTTTTGCTTCATCACATTTACCACCTCTGATATATCTAGTACCCACACAAAAAGCACATATAAAAAAACCACCCAAAGGTGGCTATATTTTTAAGCGGTACTTGTTTAATCCACTAATTTCACGTTTTTTGTTAGTTTTTCACCATTTCGATAAACTGTTACTTTAATTGTATCCCCCAATTTTTTCTTTTCATATAAATATTTACGGAATTGAACGACATTTTCTATTTTTTGTCCATCTAATGCAATTACAACATCATATTGTTGTAATCCACCTTTTTCTGCTGGTGATTGGTTTGAGATATTCCTCAATACTGTACCATTCGATATCTCTTTTGGTAATTTTAATTGATGGCGTGCAGAATCTGTCATTTTCTCCACATCTAATAACTGTACACCCATCATCGGACGTTTAACTGTTCCATCTTTCTCAAGAGACTCTAGGATCGTTTTGGCTATATGAATCGGAATTGCAAATCCAATTCCTTCAACAGCTTGTTGTGCAATTTTACTCGAATTAATTCCAATGACTTCACCCTGTTCATTAAACAAAGCTCCTCCACTATTTCCAGGATTAATAGCTGCATCTGTTTGAATTACCTGTGCTTGCCAATCAACTTGTTGATTTCCGAGGGTACTAACAGGTATTTCTCGTTCCTTGCTACTAATAATCCCCTTTGTTACACTACCTTCTAGCCCCAATGGATTCCCAATGGCTATCACCGTTTCCCCTGTACGAATTTTTTCTGAGTCTCCAAGTGTTGCGACTCTTTTTACATCTGCCCCGTCAATTTCTAATACCGCTAAATCTAATAATGGATCTGTCCCTACTACTTTAGCGGGAACCTTTTTACCATTATTCAATTTTACTTCTACTTTATTCGCACCGTCTATCACATGATTATTTGTAACAATGAAAGCCTTATTGCCGTTTTTTTTATATATGACCCCTGATCCCGAACCAGCTTCTTCTGATTGATCTTGCGTATTAAATGAATCTGCATTTTGTTTATAGTTAATGACACCTACGACAACTTCTTTTGCAGATTCAATCATATTTTGAGGATTGCTCACATCTTCTGGTTTGTAAGAGATCGGCGTAGCCTGATTTACTTCGTTATGCTTAGGAGATTGACCTGCACTTCCTTTGATTTCATTTATATAAGGGATGGTCAATCCAATGGTAATTGCACCAATCACTGCACCAATTATTCCCGTGAAAAAATACCCTGTTTTTTTATAAGCTTTATTCCTATTGCTTTCTGTTTGATTTGTATCATAGTGTCCCATTGTGAACATCCCTTTCTCCTTTAATTTACAATTGAATATTTTTATCTTGATATTTGAAATAAGATGTATGAATGTAATATTTAAGAATCACCATTTCAAAAAAAAAAAAATTTACCTTTAGACATGGTTTAAACATAAATCAACTGTTTTTTCGTAGAGGTAACATTATATTTGAAATTTCCTATGAATATATGTATAACGATATTCAAACCCACTTCGAGCTTGTCTCTAAAAAAAGAGCCTATTCGGCACTCAACAAATAGAGTATTCAATGTACATAGTAGCATGCGTGTTTATACAGGTGTTTTGCAAAAAGCGGAAACAAGGGACAATCAACATCCATTAGATTATTTATTCTTTTGTTATAAACTTAGACCCTAGCATTCTCGTGAGAATGGATGGTAATAGGTTTGTGTGTAAATAAGAAGGAAGGGATAAAATTTGATAGATTGTGTAAGTCGTCAACATCATGTATCATTCCTTTCTTTTTGGTACATGTATCATACAAACTTAATCTGTATTCTATATGGAGTTAATCTAGAGTTATAGTAAAGATTTTCAGTATCTAGTTATTGAACACAAAAATAGAGAGAATCCATTTGATCCTCCCTATTTTTGTTCACTAGACTTATATAGCTTTCTTTTATTTACACTTGTGTATTTATTTAAGTACGGTGCTGATTTCAATTTTTGTTTTTCCTCTTTGATGCGTCTATTATTCGAATGAGGAACCATCCACAGTTGTACATCTAATAAAGAAAGAATGATGTTTGCTTCCAGTGACATCTTAATTACCTCCCTCTGTCTTGTTATGTATATAACCTATCTCATGCATCTGGAGCTGACTTGAAATACATGTAGTTTTCTTGTGAAGTTTTTATAGTGTTTCTAATACGTCTCCACATCAACTCCAGATTGGCAGGTTATAATGACTACAAGAGGTGATATTATGAAGAACTATCACATTCTGGTGGTAGAAGATGATCAAGAAATACAAGAATTAATCAAACAATTTTTAATGACACAACAGTATAAAGTTATAGTTGCATCAGATGGATTAGAGGGCATGAAACAATTTAATAAGCAATCCTTCGATTTAATTCTTCTAGATGTGATGATGCCAAACCTAAATGGATTTAAAGTTGCCAAAATGATTCGAAGTCAGTCAAATATACCAATTATTATGCTAACTGCGCTAGAAGAAGAACAAGATCAAATGAAAGGATTTGATCTTGGAATCGATGATTATATTACGAAACCTTTTTCTTTTCATGTTTTGATGAGACGAGTCGAAGCAGTACTGAGAAGAAGTAATAATCAAAGTACGGATAATCATTTTGTATTTAGAGAACTACATGTCGATGGCGATGCATATAAAGTATATGTAAATAAAGTTGAAGTTCCCTTAACGACAAAAGAATTTGAAATTTTGCAACTACTACTTCAAAATGAAAAAAAGGTACTCACAAGAGAAAATATCGTAGAAAAAATTTGGGGATATGAGTATGCCGGAGACACACGAATGATTGATACGCATATGAAAAACATACGAAAAAAATTAGATATACCCTATATTAAAACAGTAAAGGGCATTGGTTATAAAATCGATGAATAGGATTGTCAAAATCATGAAGATGAAGAGAATTACCTATAAACTCTTTATGACTACATCCCTCATTTTGTTAGCCTTTGCAGCCTTAATTTATGTAACTTTATACTTCTTTCTCCCTAAATTTTATGAGAAATACAAAACAGATCAGCTTCAAACGGGAATCGAAGAAATAATTGATAAATCTAAAGATCTTACGCTTCAAAATGCAACACCACTTGTTGATGAATACGCACAAAAAAATAATGCAATGATATATCTTCAAGATAATGAGGGAAGGCTTATTTATTATCCTTTTCTTCGAAGTACTATTCAAGGGAGTACTATTCAAGAGGGTACTGTTCGGGAGCGGACTATTCAGGGGGGGACTCCAGCAAAAGGTTTTGTTACAACAGTACCAATAAAGGGTTTGGCTCAATCTCGTAATTCATATGAGGCTACTAAGCCAATACAATTCCAAGATGTTAACTTAACGCTTGTGGTGTTCGCAACATTTCAACCAATCGATGAAGCTTCACAGGTCTTGGTACGTTTTCTACCCTATATTAGTATCATTGTACTGGTTATTGGTTTAGGAAGTGCTTATCTCTATTCAAGGTTTATTACTAAACCACTTATTTATATTAATAAAGGTGCACAAAAGATGGCAAACTTGGATTTCTCTGAAAAAATTGAGGTTCGTTCTATGGATGAATTAGGGGAATTGTCCAATAGCTTGAATGATATGTCCATCAATTTACAACAGGCAATTTTTGATTTACAAAAAGCGAATCAGCAATTAAAAAGTGATATTGAAAAAGAAAGAGAAATAGAAACAAAGCGAAGGGAATTCTTTGCTATTGTAGCACATGAATTAAAAACTCCTCTTACTGTTATGAAAGGATACTTAGAAGGGATGATATATAATATCGGCCCTTATCAAAATCGTGACCAATATTTAAAGAAAAATTTCCAAATAATTGAAAGTCTAGAACAACTGGTTCGCGAAATTTTAAGCATGTCAAGATTAGAACAACATACCTTTAAACTTCAAGTGGAAGAAGTAAATCTTTCGAAATCAATAGATACAATCACAAAAAAACTCGAATTTTTTGCTTCTCAAAAAGGCATTCAAATAATAAAAGAAGTCGATTCTGACATTTTTGTTTATACGGATTATGTTCTTTTAGAAAAAGCTTGTAAAAACATCATTCATAATGCGATTATGTATTCACCGTATAACGAAAAAGTCTATATAAAGTTAACAAAGGATTCTAAACAAAACAACATCCAAATACGAGTTATCAATACAGGTGTCAAAATAAAAGAAGAAGAAATACAACATATTTTTAAACCATTTTATCGAATCGAAAAGTCAAGAAATCGAAATACGGGAGGGAGTGGCTTAGGGTTATATATTGTAAAACAAATTTTAGAATCCCTTTTTATCACGTATTCTATGAGTAATACAAAACAAGGCGTACAATTTTTGATTACCATTCCATTATCCATAAAGTAAATAACAAAAGAGTCTCAATCTTATTTAACCTTATTGAAATAAGATTGAAATTTTTTATATAGGATACCGTTACATCGATAAAAAGACGTTATTTTTTCCAATGATTTCTCAGAAAGAATAACGTCTTTTTTTATTTTAGGGGATATTTTGTATTGTTAGCCTGATAGCTATATTTCGTGATCCCTATTATAGGAATCCTGCATCAGAACATAACAAAAATATAAACAAAAAATAATTATTTAAAATATAAGTTACATTCTAATATTTTATTGTTGATGACAGTATCATTTTACAGCTTATTTAGAAGGGGCATGTACATTTCGAAGAAGTTCTTCAATAAGTTTTGTTTTTTCATTTACCTTTGTGGCATATGTGAAATCACCATAACAATATGGATACCTAAAATTATTTTTATTTCCACCACAAGTGTATAACGCTGGATTTTGATCAACTTTCATCTTAGAAAACTTTTTAGCCGAATCTTCCGAGTGTTGTTTAACTTCTTGACTGGCAATAAAATCAATATACCCTGGTCCCATATTATAGCTTTGAATAATTGTCTCCATGCTAACATCTTTTTCTTTTCCATATTTGTACATTTTAGCAAAGTGTTTTACCCCTTGTTCAATGCTCAAGCTTGTCTCTTGAATTTCATTTGGCTTTAACCCCAGTGATTCAGAAGACTGCATTGGGTCGTTTCCCTCACCTCTACTCTCTTGGTACATAATTCCTAATAAAACTGCTGTTTTCTCTCCTAAATTATATTTTTCTAATTCTTTTTTCAAGGTGAGCTCATATTGCAAAACACGTTTTTCGGTTGCGAGCGCTTTATTTTGTTGAATATTGGTTTTATGATTAAGATATAGTATTCCAAGCATTGTTCCTAAACCTAAAATACTAATAAAGAATAATATAATAATTCGTATTTTACTCGTATTCTTCATATATTCCTCCTCGTATAAGAAATTCTATTTTTGAAAGATAATTGGTTATTCACAAAATATGTAATGAACATCTATCTCTCGCCCCTTTTTAGACTCAAACATCAATACCTTAAGGTTAAAGTTTAATATAAAAATTTAAAGATAAGGTAAAGATAAGATAAAGATAAGATAAAGGGCATTTTTTATGCGTACATTAGTAAGGTATTGGTACACACGGATATGTGGGAGAACTTGTTGATATGAATGGGTTTAGTGATAATTGAGATATTATCGTACAAGTTATTAATTTTGGAGGTATCATTCCAGAAGAAAATTTATCCTATCTTTTTAATATACTTTATATAGAAAACTAAAAGATAAAATATAATAAAAAACGGCTAACCCTCCACGTAAGAGAATCGGCCGTCACAAATAACTAATTATTTCATACTTGAGATATTATCACCCTTAGCGCTATACAATGAGATATTGGCTTAACCATTGAAAATTATTTAAAGGTTTACTTTTTTCATTTTTTTACTATTTCATAACTTGCTTCAAATTTACTCTTCCGCATTTATTGCCGTCTAACAATCATCATCACACATGACTTAATACATTATTGAAAAGAAACAGTTCTACACTATGCAGGCTTTCTTTATGATTTTACCGTTAAATTATTCATAAAACTCTCTATAGAATTCGCCTGGAATACACGAAAATAAGAAGATTGAACGTCGTAATGTTTGTCAGTAATGATAAGGATTGAAGGAAAGAATTTAGAAGTTTTCGGTTGCCAAGATTCATTATGCCATTCTTGGCTATGGAAGTATAACTCATATCTATTTATCTTATCTTGCATTATCTTTTTACTGTACACTGACTTTTGAACTTCAATAAAGAATGGCGATCTACGCCATATTGTAAAAGCATCCGGTTCCATATATTCTTTCCCATACTTTGGTTCAACTTCGAATAGCTTAGGGTTTTCATAATGAACGAGTTGTTTGTATACGTCCACAATACCAAGGAAATGAGGAATTTTTTGACTCGTTTTTTTGATAGAACTGGGTTGTGGAAAATAAATGTATGGGTGCTGTAATACGTTAGCATCAACATGCCCATCTCTTCTTAATCGTTTCATAACTGTATTACAACAAGTTATTGCATTCTTTAATCCTTGAAAATGTAAATAAATAATATCGTCACGAGACATACACCTAAATCGTTTCAAGTCATTCAAAATCCCTATATCTCTACTCTTCATCATCTAACACTCCAAATAAAGGCATTTCTTTTTGCAGAGGTTTTTTAGACATTATCTCCTCTTTAGCAATACGATATGGCTCAACAATTTGTTTCGCTTTACATAGTGACAAGTAAGGTGCTTGCACTTTCTTTAATCCATTTCGTTTAAAAATCATTTGGCCAGATTGCTCTAAATACTCTGAACCAGGAGTACCCATGATATTACTATTAATCACACTATCACATTTAAAGCCAATTCTTACAGTCATATTAAGTTTTAACTTACCATCTAACACCTTGGCATCTGGCCGCTGCATACTAAGCATAAGAAAGACTCCAAGCGATCGCCCGACTGCTGAAATCTTTTCAATTGTAGCCATACACTCTTTTTCATCTTTAAGCATAGCTACCTCATCGATAGCAAGTAGAATATATGGTTTTTGATAATTAGGATTTATTTTGTTGTACGCATCAATATGATCCACTTCATATTCTTCCATAAGTGTTCTTCGTTCTCTGATTTCCTTCCATAACTTTTGAAGCATTATTTTCATTTCGATTTCTTCCATACAAACTTCTTTTACATGCTTCACTCTACGCAAAAAATGAAATTCAGAGTTTTTTAAGTCACCAAGATATAAATGCAACTTTTCAGGAGACATATATTGAATAAGTGTGGATAATATAACACGTACCATACTACTTTTCCCGCTTCCCGTTTCCCCTGCAATTAATAAGTGCGGTGAATTGGAGTCAATCATATCGTACGCAATCATCTTTCCGAATTGGTCCCTACCGACAACAACAGGTAAACGGTACTCTTTTAATAGTGGCTTCCATTCTTTATAACAATAATTGTACGATTTTAGTCCAGCATTTGAACGAAATACATGTAGGACAAATTTTTTTACATCACCTTCAATCGTAATATTTCGTCCTAATATTTGCTGGAAACAAAACCACTTCTTTTCAATCTTTTGTGGATCTAATCCGTTTGGTATGGTAAACACATATCTCACACTTTCTGCTGAAGAAGAAACAGTATGTACCTTTGGATAAATAGGTACTTTCCCCCCGCGTGTTTGATGTTCCGTATATAGACCTGCTTTTCCAAATACCTCTATAAGTTGATTCCTTAACCTTTGTGTAAGAAGCCACTTCTTAATCAGTTTCATATACTCCCCCCTAAAACATGATTACGATGCGAATAAATACATATCCAACCAAACAAACTCCACCAATTCGCATGCCGTAATAAATTCCTTCGCTTACAAATTTGGCTGCGGATATATAGTCATGTCGTACCAAATATTTTTCTAACATGACCGCCCCAATTAAAACCGTTCCCATTACTCCTAATGCAATGTAAGTATGGAGTACCTGATCGGACATATGAAGGAATGCGAAAGGACTTAAAGAATTGTATTTACGTATTTTCTTTTCTTTATCTTCATACGACTGATCCATAAACTCACGAAAAGAAATTGTTTTCTTCCTACCACGCATTTATATTCCCCCTTTATAAACAGAATTTAGAAGATAGATATTACATAGCCTCATCTACTTAATACTATGGTAGTTTTACTTTGGTAGAAATCTTGATAAATACTTTGGCAATCATTCACACCTTACTTTGGTAACCTCGTAATCTTCTACATTTATAAATACCGTGTTAGCTACTTTGATACATCATATTGTAGACAGCTTGTACATTATGTAAAAAACTTTTTTCGTCTATGCGAATAGTTTTTTACATTTATGTCCACAATGTTGAAAATAGGTTCAGGAGGGATTTAAGTGTTTTGGAAATTCGGAGGTAAAAACCGAACGAAATTAGGTGATTTTTTAGATCGGAATGGCTTCACCCAAACTGATTTAGAAAAGACAGCAAAATTAAGCCGTCCTACAGTTTCAAAAGCCTGCAATGATAAAGAATACATACCTAGTCCAACTGTAATGAAAAAGATTTTAAAAGTTATCAGACAAATAAAACCCAATGTTAAATCCACCGACTTTTGGGATATGTAAAAGCCTTATAACAGAATTCACATTCGCATACACCGAGAATACACGTCTTTTTTAGGGGGTATACCGGTGTATGATTAGTCAATTTTTCCAAGTCGAATTGTATTATGTTTAGATCTTCTTAGCCTTGATGCAATCGTGTCCTGCATCAAGATGTGCTTAGACCTCTACATACTAAATTAGCTGTAATAGGAGATGCGAGTAGAAGTGACTCCATTGTTTTTGCTACAATTGTTGGTTTGGAATAAAGTTTGATCAGAAATATCCCCCAAACCCGTATTTTAAGTTAAACGATAAGAACCCGTTTTGAAAAAAAGATTGATCAAAACGGGTTAAGCCTTTGTAAAATACTATGCAATTTTTATAATAAAGTTTGATCATTTACTACCGATGCTCTTAAACAATCGCGCCCGTTTGCGGTATTTTTATATTGTTACCCTTTTGCCCTTTTTGGCCAAATAAAATTGCTTATGGCAATCAGAAAATCAATACCTAACACAAGTGTCCATAATTTTAGAAACCCAGCCAACACTTCTGTTCGGGAAAAATCGTTAATTAAATAGATTAGGACCAATAAAATTCCAGCACCTATTAGAAAGGCAAGCACATGTTGTCCCCAACTTTTAAAGTAGTGTTTCGCATAATCGATGCCAAATCTTTTAACTGGTTTCGATCCTTGTTTCATCACATAATATTGAAAGCGTAAATCAGCCCATTCAATCATACTTCTACCGTATGCGATAGAGATTCCAATATACACAGCAGCAATTGCATGCACTTTGGTAGCAGTCGCACCACGATACAAGTCTACACCCGTAGCAACCAATAAAATTAAATCAATGACAGGTGTCAAGGCTAGGAAAAGCAATCCTAATTTACTTCTTTTAAGGATATATCGTGTGAATAAACCTAAAGTGATAACAACCCAAAACCCTATTTCACATACAACGATTAACCACGCAATTACATTCACCCCAGCACCCCTGCTCCCCAATAGTTAATTTTGAATATAGTTCACTATCTAAAGTGATAAAAGAACGATTTAAAAGTATGTATTAAGTGGCATTGGATACTTCACCTACTTACAACAAACTTCTATTATCCCATAATTGTTAGCAGAACCATAATTCCATTAGTTAGACCATGAATGATAACTGGCGGCCAAATTGAATTGGTTCGTTCATACGCCCATGCAAAGACTATACCACTTAAGAAGTTTACAGGCATCGCATTATAAGTTGGAATGTGGATAATTGTAAAGATTAATGAGCTTAGAAAAATAGCCCACATCATACCAAAACGTGTACGTAGCCATCGATATAAAAAACCACGATAAAATATTTCTTCATATATTGGTGAAATGACCGCCGCAGAAATAAAAGCAATAAGAACAGTAAAGAAATTTACGCTTTGCTGTATCGCCTCAGTTTTGCTGTTCTCATAAGAATTTCCAATAAAGCTAGTAAGCACCATCACTATTACATCACCAGCCATTAATATAATAGTTAGTAAGACAATAAATTTCCAATCCTTTATAGAGAATGACCTGATTCCTACTTCACTCCAAGAAAGTTTCTTTGGACGAAGGATCATGAAATACACACCTGAAACTAAAACAATCGCTATTGTTAATCCTATTAAAGTTCCTGAATATAATTCATTATCACACCACTGAGAATAAATAGGCTTTACTAAGAATTTTATGCATCCTATAACAAATACAAATTCGAGTATCATCATTAATAGAAATTCTTTTAATCCCCAAGGGTCTTGGTCCTCCCAATTCATGTCTAATTTCTTCATTCATCACTCCTCTTTCTTTATATGATATAACCTAACTATAATAGGTGACGTAACGTCACTTACAACCTTCATTTTCAGGGCAAATTAAATAAATCGATGGATTACAGAAGGATATGCATCCAAACAACTTAATTTTACTCCGGCAATAAAAATACCCCTTTAGATATGATTACCTGAAGGGGTAAAGCATCGCGACTTTGTTCAAAACATCGCATCTTTATTATAAACATCGCGACTGTATTTCAAATCTACAACAATATCAATTAATATCTTCTCACCTTTACTTACTTTGTATATTTAAAACGCTTAATCACGATCTGGGCTTCGTTGACTATCCATACCCACCACCTTCTACATAAATAGGAAGTAGTTTGTCTAACTCCTCCATATGGTAATTCTCATTGTAAATCTTTTTATTTAAATGTATAATTATATAAAAAGTTCTAAATATTTGAATTGAGGTGAAAATCATGAGAAGTTTTAGTTCATTATTGATCTCTACTATCTGTTCAATCATCCTTTTAGTTTGGAGTTCCCTTTCTTTCTATACTGGATTCACAACAGGACATACATACTACTGGGTTAACGGTATCATAGCCTTGATTTTCCTTCTATTCTTTGTCTTAGATATGCGAGATATCATCAAGAAAAACTACAGAACATCAGGACAATAGGAGTTGATACATGTGTGGAAAAAAATTAAGAATTATAGATTAAGCTTAAAAGATTTAAAGTTCATGTTATGGTTATTCGGTATTACATGTTTTGTATACGGCTACAATTTCATTACAGGATTAGCTTTTGACCATAAATTCCAAGTCTATGATTTAGGTGGTGCTATAGCTACATTCGCCGCATTTATGGATACTAAAAATAGGATTCAAAATAAAAATTATAAGACAGCTTAAAAAGGGATCTATCGGGATTCCTTTTTTCTATGCAAAATAAAAAAGCATCCTATTTTGATGCTCTCTGCGCATAATTTTTCTATAAAATACTGATTCCCATTGTCATAAGGCTACCTAATACAATACATACTAACCCTACTAATATTAAAAACTCTGGTAACTCAAAGTGTCCGAATATCATAGTTAGAATTAAACCTATAGGAAATACCAGGACTTCTATCCAACTTATCCCTTCATTTTTCCTTGCTATATAGGACGTAGTTATACCGATAATTAAAATTCCTAATACAATTAAAATTAATCCTAGTGTAATTCATCCACCATCTTTTTTCATTCATATTACCATAAATAAACAGTCATTATCATTACTTCTTTATAAAATAAAAAAGTAGCGGATTCGCTACTTTTAATTAACAATGATACAGTTGACCACGAATTTCGCCATTAGGATGTTGTACTGTATGAACATTAATATAAATGTTTCCAGCGATGATTTCATTTACAAGAGCATCTAATGTTTGACCAGCCAACGGCCCAACCAAATCCTCTTGAGTGATTATTCCTGTAAAAGTTGCACATTCTATTGAAACTGGATTTGTTATAGGTCCAAATAAAAAAGCTACAACAGGACCGTTTGTTCCTTTTGCTCCTAGATGCAGATGGGCAACTACTACATTCTCTATATCAAATAACTCCAACTTAAATTTTAAACTAAGCTCGTCCCGGCTCAATTTAAAGAAAGCTTGTCCTCGAGCATCTGTTTCTACTGGTGGAACTTCATTTCGGCCACGTAACTTTGCGAAGAACATATTTATCACTCCTATGCTTTTTATATACTCCTAATATATTCATGTCCTTCTTAACTGGTGACAAAATAAAAAAGCAGCAGATTCGCTACTTTAAAGTAAATGATTTAATCTTGAATTTCCTGTATACTTTTTACCAGATATTGAATACATAATATCTTGGTATTTAATCAACCTCTTATGATCACGTGGTATATGAAAACTCTTTCGATGTTCTTTGAATAAATTTATCATTTTAACCAAGAAGACCCCTTCCTCAAGGAACGCGAAGTGAGTAGGTGGGAGATGAATTGGCTAAAATGATAAATCTATGTTTAATGTGTAATTTCTATATAACAAAGAAAAAAGCACCCGTTGTGGATGCTTTTCTAGTTTCATTTTAAAAATACCTCTTTATCATCCGTAATAATTTGCTGCCTCTCATCATCATTATCAAGTTCTTTTCTTAAGTATTCAAGGGTAATTTCGATTTCTTCCTTATTCTCATAATAAATCCCTTTTGTACTTTTAATTTCTTGGTCTAATTGTTTTTCTTTGTCTTGAAGCGGATTGATTTCTGCTCTTACAAAAAGTTTTTTCCTTTCCCCTTCAAACTTTTCACTCACTTTTTTTAGAATTTCAATTTTTTTCATCAGAGTAAAGGATTCAAGTTCTCTTTCTTTTTCCACTTTTACAATCGCTTTATACTTCTCTATTAAATTTTTTCCCACTTTAATAATTCATCAAAAATATATTTATCCATCTCCTAATCCCCTCCAAATTAATTTATTCGATAAGAGCCATAAATATCCTTTAATTCGAATAAACAAATTAAATATTTGGAATAGAAAGCCTAAATAGTATATGTAAAAATAAATGAAAAATTCACTATTAGTTCAAGGCTGATTACCCTCAATCTTCTCGTTTATACTCCATAGAGTCGGACAATACTTCGGCTGTCGCATAGCCTTCACTGACCAATTGTGTTTACACAACGTGATTATATCCAAGACGTATATCTTTCTTCCGACGCCTTGTTTAAACCAATACACTAGAGGGACTGAAGGGGAATGTTTCCGCTGTATTGGCTCAAACAAAGAGTGGAACTCTTTGCCCTCGTTTTGGTCATTAATAAGAATCGTGAGTAATTACTAATGTACGAGATCACATATACTGTTTTAGATTTTTAGAATGCAAGCGTCACCCAATCATGAGCAACCACCCCCATTCCATCTTCAAGAACCGACATACTAGAAAGAAATAGACTTATATTTATTATCAACCCAGAGGACGCATTCTGGGCTGAACACTAAATACTATAGAAACAGCATGACGAATGCGAGTCATCTCACACCCGCCACACTGGAATATGTCATTGTTATACATTCATTGGTCTCTTCGTCTTAATGCGGGTTCTTACCGCCTTGCCCGCCCTACTATGCGGTATACGTTACCGTGACATTCTCGCATCAGAACGTTTCACTAATAGGTGTACTAATCCTCTTCGATATGTTGTTGTCAAAGAGCTTGTACCTATACTTTACTGCCGATTTCATTTGCATAATTCCCCTTATTTTATCGGTTTTTTGTCGATTTTTTTTATTCCATAAAAAAAGCACCCCAATTTTCATGAGATGCATCTTTCTTATAAAGAATCTTGCTATTAAGTAAAACAAAAAGATAACATTTCCTTAACGATTATATCTTTGATTGAACTAGCTCATAAAATGAATTCACTTTTGATGGGGTAGAAAAATTATCAAATACAATAAAAGCATCACCGGAATCCATTGTTATTTTATTGATAAAAGGGATACTAGACATCTCTAAAACTATATCATTTGTATGACTGAAGTTATTCACCTCAGTGTATGCATATTCCCATTTAAGGCCTTTTCCAAACATATAGTCAGCACAAAACAATAACTTTTTATTTGTAGCAGCTAAAATTCCAGATCTACTAATATAACCAAGATTTATCGCACAATAAAGTGTAGAAATTACTTCTTCATTGCTCTGTAAATATTCTTTTACTGTTTCCAAGTTCGCCTTCACTAGTAATCCTCCATATTTTTAGTATTAAATTATCAATAATTTAATATATTCTATTATATATTAAATTTTAGCGCTAAAGCGGAAGCATTCCAACATACCCCCTTATATTAAAATCATCCCCAATGAAGTAGCAATCATTCGAATTGCATTTTTCTTCTTATAGTAGAAATGATCTTTCTTCATTGAGAGTTCTGTATACATAAAACTATCCTTTAATTTCTCTCCATTCAAATACTTCATCTTGATAATCTCCGCCTCATCATAATCTAAAACGTATTGTAAGGCCTGATTAATTTGTTTGAATTTGATATTGCTAACATGCCTTGTATTCCTTATCTCAGAAAACAGACTAATTACCTCTTGCTGTAGCTCCACTTCATTCTCAAATCGTGCTTTTAAAGCGCGGTATTCCTTTAGAATTTTCGATTGATAAGCTTCTCAAAAGCCATTCCTCTGTTCCCTTGTCCCTTTGTTATTCCTCATTTTCTATTAAAAGGATTATTTTATTAAGTTATTTTTCATTAACCAGAAAAATTGTCCCATGCCTTTTACATCTTTCTCATGCACTGGCATTACATATATCTCTTCATTGATTAACAGCTGCAACTCTACACATTGTTTCTCTGTATTCCACCCGTAAGATGCCATAGGTACCATTTTAGGCTCTCTTTTTCCCTCCAATTCTCTCTACCCCCTGGATAAAACTCAATATTCCGTCAATAATATAGATAGGCTGTTTAACAGCCGGAAATCTCTTATGTGTAACCGTACTGATTGAGACTTCCTTCAAGACTGAGCAGTTAGCTTTTGATGGCTGCTCTTTTATTTTCTGCAATTGGTTACATTTCCCTGATGTTTTTAACGTAATATTAAGTTACGATATAAAAGAATAAAATATATTTGGCTGTTATACCATTACCCTAGGAAACTAGGGTTTTTATTTCTACAAAATAAAAATTTTTATTAAATTGCTTATACTTTATTTCTCAACCACAACGGATGGAATTATAATGAAATGAATGGTAATATATAGACATCTCAATTACGTTAGAGCTTGTTTCCTTGCAAGCTCTTTTTTTATTATAATAGCGTTTTTGTTCAAAATGATGACCTTACCCATTTGGACACATTTACCAGTATTTTTACCAAAAAATTCATGATATGGTTATTTAGTCGAGTACGTCATTACTTGACAATTACCCTTAGAAGCCCCGCAGACAATCGGGGTTTCTTTTATTTAAAAAACGATTTTGTTCACTTTTATAGCTTACTATTCCTCATAGTTGTGTTTTTCTTCTAGGATTTTTATAAAGTTAAAGTGTCCATCTACATAACAATCATTGATATAACCCCAAAAATATATTTCATTAACTTCGCTTAAAGTAAAATTTTTATTTTTTCATTCAACCAAGTTCATAACATATTCTTTTTCTCTAGTAAAATAATGATTAGGTGCCCCATGCGCATTTTATCCACTATAAATAACACCTTTTACGTACTTAACTATTAGAAACTTCATTTCTGCTACTTCTGCAATAGTAATTTTGTTCACTTTTTCGATACATTTATGAAACATTCATATGTTATCTTCAGTACGTTCTATACTTTTTATAAAACCGTGTGAGATATACCAAAACAAGAAGCCCTAGAGCCCTAACTCTAGGGCTTCTTTATTTAAATACGGATTTTATACACTTTTATTATTTTCACAAACTTTCATATTTACCAAATTTAATATATAAATTATTTTTATAATGTCTTTATGAAACATCACGTGTTTCAAATACAACATTTTTTGATGACCTCTTATCTTTCCGTAAGGGGTCTTTTTTTATAACTATTTTGTTTGATTTCCTTACGTAATATCCTTAAATCACTTGAAGCAAAGAGTAAGACTGCAAAGTTAACAGATGAAGAGAAGAAGAAAGCACGTGATATTTTAAAGAAATTATCGGATGATCTTGATAAAACAGAGTAATAAACTTAGTCGGATCATTACAGATATAGTAATTTTAAAAAAAGGGGGGGCTACGGCACTCCTTTTTTATTTCTATTCGACAATATATGACAATATAAAGATGAATAATTTGTTATTATATTTACGGATTTATTTACATTAGGAGGAATGAACAACTATGTTTAAAAGATTAATAGTATTACTTATTGGAGCTCTATTATTATTTGGTTTATCCGCTTGTGACAGCGTTAAATCAATGACAAGTAATGTCACGGTTGGTAAGGTAATTGAAGAATTTAAAGCTGCAGGATTAGAAGCTGACAATCCTAGTGACCTACCAGAAAAAGAATTTGGAAATACTAGAAAAGAAGCAAAGCGCATTCTTGTTCCAGCATTAGGTGAAGATAGTGGTGGTAGAATATTTGAGTTTAAAAACAAAGAAGATCTTGAAAAAGCTAAGAAATACTATGACGATTTAGGTAATGGTAATCAGATGCTATTCTCTCATACTTACGCAAAAGGTAACTTCCTTATACAAATGAATGGTGATATGGAAGATGCCCAATTTAACAAATATAAAGAAGTTATGGACAAAGTAATTAAGTAAGTTAAAGAACCCGCTTTCATTTAAATAAAAACATGTTAGAATTATCTTTGGATGGGAGTTCAATACATATTATTAAAATTAAAGTGGTTCAAGTCGGAGGAAGGCACCTTAGGGTGTCTTTTCTTTATTTTCAAACGGACCTGCTCAATTAATCCTTAAAAACATAAGGTAAAGTGAATCCATTAAAATACATGAGTGACCTTAATTTTCCCCTCCTACTCAAAGGAGAGATTAAAATGGGCTTTGGTGGTAGTTGCGGTAGTTGTGGCGGAGGATTTGCCTTACTAGTTGTTTTATTTATTTTATTAATCATTGTTGGAGCTTCTTGCTTCTGCTAAAAAACTATCGGAAAAGGCACTCTTATATGGGTGTCTTTTCTTTTGGTTATTGTTTTATTTATAAAGTGCTTGAATTCAAAAAAGACATAGAATAGAACCTAATATGATAATCCTAATAAATCAATAATATCAATGATCTTCTTATCTTCTACTCTACAATAAAGCTTTGTACCCTTGCGCTCGATAATTACCATATTACCTTTAGTTAGTTTACGTAAATGTTGTAAAATCATAGGTTCCGAAATATGCGTCGCAGCGTTCAACTGGGAAACTGTCAAAGTCCCACTTACAGTCAATTCACGCACAATTAATAAACGACTTAAACTGCCTAATAATTCTAAGATTTCAGCACCACTTTCATAATTACTGGAATTCATATTGAAATCGCCCAACATACTATTCATCCCCCTAATATTAATACAAATACTAGCTCAAATAGTTTAACATAAAAACAGGAAGTATTCTCCTAATAATTTCTATAAAAATGTAAAAATTTCAGGTTTTTGATGGTTCAAGTCGTGGAAGGCGCCTTAGGGTGTCTTTTCTTTATGAATATGAGATACGGGGAAAAATAGGCCATAGGACAGGAATATAAAGTGATAATAAAGTTATTTAATTTAGATATAAAAAATACAAGAGCTTTGCTACATTGTATTGTATTAAAGCTCTTTAAGGTTGTTTAATTTCTATCCATTTAAAGGTGTGTGCACTCAAAAATCAATAATAAAGTTGTTTAAATCTTGTTCAACTAAAGCACCCATTAGTTCAATAAGAAAAAATTATCTATGATTATTAAAGTGGCCCACCTTCAAAACCAATAGGCCATCCATCCTCTTTAAATTTTACTTTATACTGAAACTCAAAGTGACCATCAAAAATAAAAGCTAAACTAAACCCTGAAAATATATAATCGTCAAAATTAACCATCTTTCCAAAACATATTGTGGATAGATAGTAGTTCTTCATTTCTTGATTAGGGAAGAATTCCTGTAAATATTTTAATGCACGGCTTATATGTAGATGGAGTTCATCGAATATTTTTTCTGCCATTTCGATAATCTCCACATCGGGATTTTCATTATTCCCTTGAATAAAAATCTCCACATCTTCCCATTCTCCGATATTAATACTATAAAACCACCGTTCTTGAATGAGATACTTCTCATTTTCGTATACAGGGGGATTAACTAGGTTTAATTTTTTCACCTCATCTTTAGTTAACGGTTTTTCAAGTATAAGCTTTTTATGCAAAATGTTTTTGATATTAGAGACAATATATTTAGATTTGTTTAATTCTAAAGAGCCCATTTTCCACCTCATAAATTATAAAATAAAGTACATTCCCCTTTAATTATATCAACATCCCTATTCCAGTATCCTGCACCGTTAGTTCAATAAGAATTAAATGTTGGTTTGGATTGAACTACCCCCACTTTCACTTCGTTTAGAAGTGAAAGTGGGGGATTCCTAAGTAAAGAGTTCTATCGAACTCTAATTTATTAGGCTAACCCCGCAGTCCTTGCGGTTAGAAGCCTTATCGCTTCATTCTTTAGATTGATACTTGCGTTAATATCCCTATCATGGTGTGTATGGCAAGAAGGGCAATCCCATTTACGTAGGTTCAGATTTTTAACGTCTTTGTTTTGATATCCACAACAAGAACATAATTGGCTTGAAGCAAATGTTTTCGATACGACAATGACTTGTTTACCGTACCATTTTGCCTTATATTCCCACATAGTTCGAAACTGTGACCATGATACCTCACTAATCGCTTTTGCTAACTTATGATTCTTTAACATATTAGATACTTGCAAATCTTCTATACCGATAACATCGTGGTTTTTGATGATTTCAGTTGAGATTTTGTCCAAGTAATCTTTTCTAGCATTTGCCATGTATTCATGAATTCTAGCTACCTTTACTCGTTGTTTATTCCAGCGAGAAGATCCTTTCATTCTTCTAGAAAGAACACGCTGTGCTTTTACCAACTTCTCTTCTAACAATCGAAAAAACTTCGGATTTTTATAGGTTGTTCCATCTGACAAAATGGCGAAATCTTTTAGTCCTACATCTATTCCAATATAAGAATTTGTTTTCGGAAGTTCTTGCACTTCTGTTCCAACTAACAATGAAACAAAGTATCTACCAGAAGGGTTCCGTCTAACCGTAGCATTTAAAATACGTCCTTTTACTTCACGACTTTTGGCAAATCGAACAAGACCTAGTTTTGGCAATTTTATTTTGTTTCCTATAACGGCAATGTTTTTATTTGTTTGTTTTGTGGTGTAAGATTGTACGTTGTTCTTCTTAGATTTGAAACGCGGGGCATTGTTTTGTTTTTGGAAAAAACGTGTATACGCATCCGCAAGGTTGCGAACAGAAGACTGAATCGCAATACTATCCACTTCTTTTAGCCAAACAAACTCTTTCTTCATGGCAGGAAGTTTGGCAGAGCATGTACCATATGTCAAACCTTTTCCTGTTTCTTTGTATGCATGATCCCATAGAGATAGGAAATGATTAAATACAAAACGAGAACAACCAATCGTTTTATTGATTAGAGTCGCTTGTGCTTTATTTGGATAGATACGAAATTTATATGCTTTATTGATCATCATTCATTTCACCTCCATTTCGATATGTATCTATTATATAACAAACATACATTCGATAGGTAGTGAAGTAACAATTTATGTATGTCGAACAATTAAGATGGCTCCCTGCCATCCCTTGTCCGAAGCCAATTCATCTCCCACCTACTCACTTAGCGTTCCTTGAGGAAGGAGTCTTCTTGGCTAAAATGATAAAGTTATTTAAATCTAGTTCAACTAAAGAACCTGTTAGTTTAAGTATACTTCTTCACAAATTATTGAGATTATTCTTCCTCGCCTAGAAAATTAAAATTCCCATCAATAAGATTATGTAAATACTCATCAAAGCTGTTTGCAATCACTTCATATTCATCAGGGTCGTGTAAAAAACGAATTATTTGACCGCATACACCTTCAGCAGAAGGGTTAAAATCAATATACAGCTTTGATGTTCCACCATTGTTCATACAATCTGAAAAGTGAATATACGTGCCAGGGAGAAGTCCTTCTGGATTTATCTTAGAATCAACAGCTTCCTCGTCATCTTGGTATTCTAAAAGATAGGAGACGTCTTCTCCTTCTTTTGAACTTTCGATCATCTCCTGTGTAGAAAGCAAATAATATGGATACTCTTCAACATCTGAACCTAAAATACATACCGTGACTTCGTTTTCTCCATATTTCCGCCAATATGTACCATCGATATTTTCAAGTAAAGAGATTAATGATTCTGGACAATTTGGATATTTCGTCCTTAATATATCAATATCCCCTTTTGTAGCACCGTATGCTTTATTTAGTGCTTCGAAATTAGCTGTTGATAATGCTGCTTTCAAACCGTTTAAAAATTTGTTTACCAAATCCATTATTTTGTCCTCCCAATAATCCAATATGCATTTTTTTAGTCTATATACCTAACATAAATAAGATTTGACCTTTAACTGTTTTCACATCTAATTTAATTAGTACCATTACGCTCTAGCTCTTCTCGATTAAAGTATTGTTCTAGTAACTCTTTACCTGTTTTGATTGTAGTATAGTACTCTCCACCATACAGTTTCCCTTCTGATGGTTTATGGAAATCTTCGTATTTAGGGAAGTCTTCATTCTCTTCAAATGATTTCTTTGCAACTTCCATGTCTTCTGCTTCTATTTTAGCAAACAATCTACCTATACCGAATACCCCTTCATCATCAATACTTTCTTCTACAAGATAGTGTTCCTCTTCCTCGATAGGTGTCATTTTACTTTTTCTAACAGAATATAGATGACCCGTTTCTTCTTCTCTTACCGTAATAAAAATCCAACCAACTCTTACAACTGTACAAGGTTCTAATCCTAATAGTGTATAGGCAACTACCTTTTGGTCTTTCACATATTTCCCCATTTTATCTACCCCTTGTAGTTTATTTTGTTTAAAATATTTTCAACGTGGTGATACATATCTATACCCATATAAAACAGTAATTCCCTTTACTACAACTGTATTTTTTTCAATATTTTTCACTACCGCCTTTCCTGTTAAACGATTCATATATTGAATATAAATTGCAAATTCTATAGGTTCATTTTTTTGTTTTGCATCTTCAAAATAATATAATTCTTCTTCATAGGCACTTAATTCTAACTCCCAGTCTTCAAAGTTAGTTTTATGTATAGATAGTGTTTCAGATCCAGACAATCTTATTTCATATTTTAAGTCTTTAACAAAGACACGGTCTATGCCATGCGAGTTCCTTTTTCTTCCCATTTTGATCATCCTTTTCGTTCCTATTAATAATTTTTTCTACTTCTATTAAGCTAATTATTGTCTATGAAAATATTGGAATATCCCTATTTTCATCATACAGGATAAAGAACGATTGCACCAATTATTACCATGTGTTTCTAAAGTTTTTTGAAATGGCGTTATTACTTTTAACAGGTTTATTATTCGCGTAACATGTAAAGTGATAATACAGTTATTTAATTTAGATATAAAAAATATAAGAGCCTTGCTACATTGTATTGTAGTAAAGCTCTTTAAGGTTGTTTAATTTCTATCCATTTAAATGTGTTTGCACTCAAAAATCAATAATAAAGTCGTTTAAATCTTGTTAAACTAAAGCACCCGTTAGTTGAATAACTTACCTATACTGTTTCGGATCTTTTTCTCTTCTAATTGGACCATTATGAGCAATACTCCATTCAACAACTCGGTCAGTAATTCTATCATATAAATCGTCTTCAAGATAAGGATTTTCATAATCGAGTAATGTTTTAATATCAAATTTAATTTCTTCTAAAGAATTGCTTTCGAAGGTTTTACTGTCATTTAAAATATCCCAAATGTATTCACAAAAACGCTCAAGGCCCTCATCCCAATTGCCATTCCCATTGTTTTGTGCTTCATATCGAAGCTTTTCTACTGCTCTTATTAGTTCACCTTCGATAGTGTCTGATTGACCATTCTTTGGAACCTGGTTTTTCCAAATGTTTTTAGCTTCTTCAAAGTACTTCATAATAGCCCCCTTGAAAATCTTTTCGCTCTTTTTATAAAACATGTACTTTAATAACAATTTCCTTTTAAAAAATTATAGCATTCCTTATTAAGCAACTTTATTATCTCTTAACAGTACCATGATATTTATTTTTCCATTATTGAAACAGGGTAAGATATTAGCTAGTTCGTATTAAAGCGAGCTTTTTATTTAAAATTTAAAAGAGCTATCATCATGGGAATGATGATAGCCCTTATATTAATCCAAACTAATTTCTTGATTATTTTTTTCTAAATCTCCACCAACTAAAACAAGTTGTAATTGTTCATATATTTCCTGTGTATCAGGTGTACTTTCTGCCTGCTTACGTTCACGTTTAACTGCAGTATCATTTTCCACTAATATTTCTTCTTTAGTTTCTGCGACCATTTCTATGTGCTCGAGTACCGCTACACGTTCTAAACCTTCCATTTCTTCTAAATCCTCTACATCATCTGCATCATCAATTATTTCTGGCGCTTCTGTTTTTATAATATCCTTTTGTTCTTTTTTCAATTCAATTACTGGTTGCTCTTGTACTATGTTCTCTTTTTCAAGTTTAACTTGAGCAACTTCAATTACCTCTAAAGGTTTATTTTTAGCATTTGCTTTCTTATTTGCTCTTGCAATAGCAACTTTCACTTTCATCGCTCTTAATGAAGAGGATATTTTATCTAGTATTCTTCCTAATCCATAGAAACGAATTGCCTCAACTATAACGCCCATTACAATACCAAAAATCCATGAATTTGAAAAATATCCAACTAACCCAAATGTAATAACTCCTGGTAAATATAAGCTAGCATACACTATTAAATTAGGTATAGCTTTTTCTACTGTTAATTTGAAGCTATATTTAATTATTAAATATATAGCACTTAACCCCACTATTAAACCAGCTAGACTTAATAATAAATTTTTAAAAGTTTCACCTATCATTACAATTTCCTCCCTTAATGTTTAATTTTAATTTTTTTATTAAATTCCTCTTTGCTTTTCACTTTTTTTCAAAAATCAAATAAATTCATCGCTAATTGACCTTCTTCAATTTTTCGTTTCTTCATAATTGATTTTTTGTCTCAGATACTATTTCGATATCATTAAATTGTATATATGCTGCTACATCATAGAAATGTTGATAAACATCTGAATCGGATACATTAGTTGTACCAAATGCAACAATCTCATCTACCATAAGTTCATTTTCTTTATATTTAAATCCGTTTATCTGATCTTTAAGTATGCGTTCAACTATTTTCTTCTTATCATGGTTAACTGAAGATAGCATAACTTCATGAATCCCCTTCTTCTTCATCCATGAAATTAAGGAGTTATATACACCTTCTTCAAGAAATTTAGTCTTATTAGTTTTTCTATTAAGTAATTCTCGTGCTTTCGCAGAAGCATGAGTTACCCATTCTTCAGTTGTGCCTTTAATTTTCTTCCCATTTTGTATTTGTTTGATTAATGCTGCCTGAAGATTACCTGAATCTCCTAACATGGCTGATAATCCTTCAGATGATACAGTTCCATTAATCGCCTGACTAGCTCGATTTTTTTCCGCTATTAACTGAGCCATCTTCATTTTGAATTTGTTCTACTTCTGTCTCTTTACTAACTATTTCTTGTCCTTGTACTATATGGAGATCCTCAGCATTACCAATCATCCCATTTACAAAACCACTAGCCATTAATAAAGCTAATTGTCCTGAGTTAAGATTAATAATTGGTTGATTATCCAATAAAATTTCTCTAGGTTTGGTTTGGCCAATAAATTGCTCAAATCCTGAAGAATTAATAATTCCTTCATAATAGTTATCTTTAGAATCCAACTTACTATAAACAATATTTATTGGCTTAAAAGCAGCTGGGACATCCCATTTCAATTTTCCAACAAGAGAACTAATCGTTCTTACGTTTTTTAAGACAAATTCTTCATTATCCATATCTATAAGAAAGTTATAGACTTTTTTGTTAATGAATTTTGAAGTATCGCTACTGCGCTTTCTTGCAATCAGCACACATTGCTTAAAGTCATCGTAATCTTCATCAGAAAATCTAACGACAGCAATTTTTTCAAAATGGGTACTAATAAATCTTGCCACCTTTTTTGCAGCAAACCTATATGACGGAATTACATAACACATAATACCTTCATCCGCTAAGTACCTTGTAGCTCTTTCTAATTCAATAAATTCCTTTCTTTTTGCACCCTCTAAATCATCTGCACCAAGCATTTCAAAATCATAAGGTGGATTTAAATAAATGAGCTAAAATGCATTTCGCTGCACTACCATTGTCTCTATAGCTGCATTACTGCAGTGATCCAATAGTTCCATAGCAACTTTACATCTAGCCTTATCTACCTCAACTCCGTATGTTTGTAGTTGATTTTCATCACTTTCTAAACTCTTAGCTATTTGCTTTAATATTCGCCCTTCGCCACAAGTTGGATCAAAGATATTTATTAAGCCTTTGGGTTTATTAAATAGTTCAACTAGATATCGTCCTTGTTGCTCTGACGTCGCGAAAAATCCACTTCTTAACTTGTTACCAATATTACTCATAATTACATCTCCCTTTAATATTTTTTACTTTTTAATACCACAAAAAAGCGGTCTTCGGATAAAGATATTAAGCACATTAAGCTTAATTCTCAGTCCGAAAGACCGCTAATATTTGTGAATATAAAAATAAAATTAAAAAGTATACTTTTATTTTAACTATAAACCTAAAAAAATTCAATTTGATTAAGTTGTATAAAGACAATAAAGTTATTTTACTTTAATACCTAAAACAAGCATTACCCCATACTAAATTTAGGACGGGGTTAAAATATAGTTATTTAATTTTCGATATAAGATACTTCACTGTACTTAAAAATATAACAATAAAGTCGTTTGGAAATCTAAGGTTTATTCAACAATAGCGCGCGATTCTAGGAAATTTAAAAACGTTTATTTTTCTTTTAACATTGAATACTTTTGATAATTTTTATAGAAGCTGATACCAATGAAAACAAGTATAAAGGCTGGAAGCAACCTCAAAAGGACAAATGGAGTTTCAAATAATAATGCTTTCCAAAACAATGCACCTTTCATACTCGAAAGACCTTCAGTTAAATATAAACCTGAATTCTTGTAAAGCATATGAAAATAAGGCAATAATAGTATACCAATACCAGATGAATAGCCCATCAATCTTTTATAATAATTGCTCTTTGATTGGCGATCCGAGAAGATTTCATTTTGATTATCATCTTCTTTTTGCCAATATCGAGTTCCACTAAGCCAAGGCCCCTTTATATAGTTCCAACCGAAATCTTCATATATCCCTCTGTAATCTTTAGACTTTTTCTTTGACAAATAATCTTGATAATCCAGTCGCATCACATATCTCTTGTCGGTTTTTTCGAAAGTGTATATTCCTAATCCACTAATATTTGTACAACGATAGCCTTTTTGTAATTGCTCATTCAGCCATTGCTCCTCTTTTTCGATATCAAAAAATATCTTAGCTTTCTTCATTCGATTCACTTCCTTCGTACAGGGATAAAATATGTAATAGCCTATTTTGCTCCATTTTCAAAATGGCACTTCCTTCCGCAGTTATCATATAAACTTTTCTCCGACCTGACTCTCCAACAGATTCAATCCAACCATGCTTATTCAAGTTTTCAATCGCACCGTATAATGTACCAGCTGCTAAAATAACAGTTCCGTTACTTATCTTTTCTATCTTCTGCATTACGGCATAGCCATGGAGTGGCTCACGCATAGCTAATAAAATATAATGCATGGTTTCAGACAACGGTAATAATTTATGTTTCATATCCTCACCCTTTATTCAGTTCGACTATATAGTTCAACTTAATAATAACATAATACAGTTCAACTGAATAGTCAACAACATTTTCGAAATTAGTCAAAGGAACTTAAAATAAATAGCTTGATAACATGGAGGAAATCAAGCTAAAAAGTCACTTTCCTTACGTAAGGGAAAGCGACTTTTTATGTAGTCTTATTCAATTAAATGACTCAATTGTTGAATAACATGACCAGCATTTTTTAAATAACTTTATTATGTTTTAAACGAATTTATTGTAAATTAAACAACTTTATTATCTTTGGACACCAAAAGTATCTAAAATAGTTCTTTTAAGACTTTTATAGCTCTTCTTTGACAACCTGCATTTGATTCTCCTCCCTTTAGGGGTGATAAACCTAGATGTGAATTCATTCATCTGCCATTGTAACGATACTCTGTAAAATTAAATTGTGACAATCATTTCCATAGTTTAATATTAATGTAGACGTTCCTTAAATACTTTTATCGGAGGGGTAAAAAAATGAATTATGATGAGTTGTCAGAGAAGGGATTTCCTCGATTTATATGTGAGAGTGTTATAGATAGAGTACCTTTGGACCCGTGGGATATGAAATTTCAATATCTGGATAAACCACGTTTCGATTATACAGGTCAAGTAGTGGTCGATGATAAACGAGAACAGGACATTGATGAGCATGGTAACGTTACATTAAACGAAAATATCGAAGAAGTTCTTGTTATTAGAGGCGACACCTATGACAATAAAGTATTAATCACGAGATGCGGCTGGGAAGGGCGATGTGTCTCATTGATCTTTGTAATGGAAAGTCATTTTCCTAAAGAAGAAAAGTTACATATCTGGGCTCCAACATTCGACGAACTCTTTGATGCTTTTCTTCAAGACCCATACGGACCTGATACTCATGTTGAGATAATGGAAGAAATGATTGAAAAGATTGGTAACGGAGAAAAATTCGATACCTTTGAGTTAGTTGATAAATACGACCCTTGCAAAGATATCGATTATGATGAATGGGTATTTGCACGATACCCCCAAGACTCCATTATTTTTCATCCTGCTGTCTATCATGCTTTGATGAGGCAAATCATGATATCAGAAGATATTGTTTATAATAAACCTTATCATGATGGTCGTAAGCGACCATTAAAGGAATTCAAGGAGAAACTAAATAGAGCTCGTTAAGCAGCCGCCCAATTATAGAGGATATATGCTCATATATTGAACATAATATCCTCTTATTAGTTTAGTCTATTTAAATTATATTGTAGTAAGGCTCTTTAAAGTTGTTTAATTTCTAACCATTTAAATGTGCTTGTAGACAAAAATTAATAATAAGGTTGTTTAAATCTTGTTCAACTAAAGCACCCGTTAGTTCAATAAGAATTAAACTCTCTTAACATATTAAATTCAGCAATTATTGGCATATGATCACTAAACTCAATCCACTCATCATAAGAACCTATTTCAATAGATTGTAATTCGTTAAGGAATATTTCAAAGGCAAATAGATAATCAATATGAAATGACCTCGCTTTTTCTTTTCTAAAATAATGGGTCGCTTTCAACTCTTCACCATGTTCTATCTTAAATAAATGATGATATGCACTCTTAATTCCAAATCCTTCAAGGAATTCAACAACCTCAGAATGTGTCTTAACTCTTTTGACATGATCAAATAACTTATTACTGTTCCAATCACCTACAATAATACATGGTTCTTTTAGCAAAGAAGCATATTTCTCTAACGCTAAGTATATTTGACCTATGTAACTATCATAACGTTTTTCACCCTTTTGTGACCAAACTGCAAACAATATAAACTCCAGCTTACCAACTGAGACTTTATATGGAACAATATAGCGGTATGACTTATCATAAGCTGGATGAGTTTCAATTTGATAATTTGCATCAAAAGTAATTATTCCAATACCCTTGTTTGGATTATCCCCTTCCCATAAAAATTTATGGATACCTTTTTCATCAATAATCTGTCCCCACTTTTCCGGCTTTTCACACTCTGAAATTACTAATATGTTTGCTTTAAGCGGTAATATTTCATCAATTTTCTTTCTAAATGCCATTCCTGCATTCCATGCGACTACTTTCATTTACCCAGCCCCTATATGTAATTAAATTGATAATATACACTCTTTTATAACTTCTATTATTTGTGTACCTCCCAATATTATTGAATTATACACATTCAAGTAAAAAAGGTCATTGCAACAATGACCCCTACCTCTCCTGTATTTACAAACCTTCTAACTATTCCGAGGTTTGTTTGTTGGTAAATTAAATGCTTTAAAAACTTCTAAATGTACACTTGTTATTTGTCCCTCTATAAAATCAATAAATTTATTAATCTCCATATCAGATGTTTTTGAATTTAAAGTAAAGTCATAAGATACTATAGATTTAGCCTCATCAATATCATAATATGTTAAATTAAATTTCGGACGATTTTCTACACCTTTAACTAATTCATTAAAAAAGTCCTTAATTGAAAAACCATACACCTTAGGTCCTTCTCTCTCCTCAATCACTTCAACCTTAAGTTTCATATCTTCAATTTTAGTAATATTTATTTGAACCTTTCTCATTAGAGCCGTCTTAGGTTCACCATAATTAACAAGAGTATAAGTCGTATTCAGATGCAGCTGTGTTAAATTCATTTCCATAGCTGCATCTCTGGATAAAAATACTTTCATAAATATATCCTCCCCTCTAAAACATTTGACTAAATAAACACCGGTTATATAAGCCTGTTAAACAATATTGCCAACAGGTTTTTATATTCTATAGATATACAATGATTTCGTGATTCATTAATAATAATCCTTTTGGCACTAACTATTATAGCCAAATTCCATACACTCTATTACCATATAGCAACCGTATATCAACATAATTTTACCATATTATGTTGTACAACATCAAACTAACTTTTAGAAAATTCAATTTATTTGAAAAGTTAAAAATAAACCATTGCCATATGGTAACCCTGAATGATAATATAAAAACAAAGGTATCACATTACTTCACTTTTTCGTGTCTATTAAGGAGAAAGAATGCGAATGAATATAACATCGGAACTAAAGAAATGGCTCGCACAAGAGCTCATGATAACTAAAGATGTAGCTGCGCTTCTTGGAGTTTCTAATGCACGAGTTAAAGCCCTGGTTAAAGACGGCCGTTTAATCCCTATTAAGTCTGAAGAAAAATGTACTATTTTCCTTCGTTCTGAGGTTGTTATATTAAAAGAAGAATTGAGAATTAACCGATCAAAGTTTATGAAAAAGGATCCAAAAGATAAATAATATGATTAGACAAGGAGGATAAAAAATGAACAATACAAATCAAAAATTGGTTGATAAAGACGCTAAGAAACTAGGTGCGAAAATACTAGTATTAAAACTCAAAAAAAATAACCAACCTGCAAAATCACGCGTGTTAATTAAAGTGAAATATTCAAATTGCATCGAAGTACATTTGCGAGACAATTTACACTCCACTACAAATGTTTCAATTTTAGAGAGTATCAATGATGTACAAGAACAAATAATCTCAGCTTTAGGCATTCATGATATTAGACTAAAATTTTTACAAGATTCCCGCTGGTTTTTATATGGTCATGATGGTACGATCCGTGAATTTTGCTATGGAGAATTAGAACCAATCAATTTAGATTCAGGCCACTTAGACCGAAACTTCTTAAAACTCACCCTAGACTCTACTCCAGATATTACTTTTGATGTAAGTATTCCTAAGAAACAAAAAAAGAACATCATTAACAAAAAACACCATCAACTTGAATTCCATCTCATCTAATTTAGCCTAAATAATATATTTTCATTTACAACCATGTTTAAAGAAGTGATTTTTTGAAATCCCTTAAAGACCTTTTAAAAAGGAATACCAGGCCGCAATTTCCTATTCAAAATACTAAAGCACTTTCCTCAAAAGAAATTGATTATTTAATTTTAGATTTAAGAGTTAAAAATGATGATAGAAAAAAATTGGATATACCGAAGCCTGTTAAAGAATTCGGGGATTTGATTACTGAAAAATTAGTAAACAAATTAATGTATGGTATCCAATTTAGCGAACTAGAGATAAAGATCTTAAATGGGTTTTATCGTGACGTAGATGTTTCGTTTATTGAATTTCTATTGTTAACCGATTTAATTCAATATGAAGAGCCTAATAAAGTAATAACGGACTTACAACATCAGGAGTACTCTTATATAGAGGGTATTGGTTATTTACGGTTTAGTAGTTATTATTGAACTGATTTGCGGTTCTTAAGAGGATATATAAATTGACTGAAGTTAAATTCTTAAAAAGCATGTGCACAAGTTTCGATAAAGAGGTAATCAAATTAACACCCCAGGTACCTGAAAAAGCATTTTTCACTCGGTCCTGCGAGCATCTCCTTTCTGTATTAAGTATTTATATCATGAGTGAAAAATTTGTAAATGAAGCACCACGAGCAGTTAAGTATAATGGTTTAGTTGGCAGGGATGTACCCTGTACTTCACAAAATAAACATCATGGTCTAGAAATTATTCTTCTATTATCTGTATTACAAATAAGATTTATAAACAAGAAATTCAAACCAAACTCATTATAATTATCATATAGCAAAATAATGATTATTAATTCTCAGCAATGCAATTTAAAATAAAGTTTGATCAAATTGATACGTAAGCGTCAAATATTCCCCACCTACTAGTTGTAAATAACTCATGAGATAATCTCCTTACATACTACATGTGGAGGTTTTTTTATGAAAAGACACCTATTAAAGAAAGAATGGGAAACTTATATTCAAGACTATAAAAACAGTGGATTATCCAAAGTTACCTGGTGTAAAAAACAGAACCTACCGGTTCATCGGCTATATTACTGGCTACAAAAATTATCACTTGAAACTGAAAATCAAAATGAGTGTGTGAATTGGATTTCTATGAATGTCCCTGTCGTAGAAGAAAACGTACATGCCACGATTCGAATTCACATTCAAGAAGCAACCATTGAATTAGATGTACCTTTTACCCCACAAGTACTCCTGCAAGTGATGCAGGCAGTGAAACAACAATGATATCGGAAGTAGCTATTGAAAAGGTATATCTTGCACAAGGGGCAACAGATTTACATAAATCAATTAATGGTCTAGCGGCTATTGTAAAAGAAGAATTTGAGTTAGACCCCTTTTCTTCTTGTTTATTTGTTTTTTGTAATCGCTCACGCGATAAACTAAAAATTCTTGTTTGGGAACATAACGGTTTCTGGTTACATTATCGCAGATTGGAAAAGGGAACGTTTTACTGGCCAACTGGGCATCGGGGTGCGCCACTTACCATATCAAGACGACAACTGAGATGGCTTCTTGATGGATTTGCTTTTCACCAAATACAAGGGCATCAAGCCGTACATGCGAGAACCATTCTATAATAATCATATATGTAAAAGGAATTTGGATAATTTTTTCGAATGGATTTATCTATGAAAACAACACTCTCACATTCAAACCAACCCACAATTGAATCACTTAAAGCTCAAGTAAAGGAACTCACGGCAAAAGTGAGATGGTATGAAGAACAATTTCGTCTTAGTCAACAAAAACAGTTTGGTACGTCTAGCGAAAAAACACCTAATAATCAAATCGCTTTAGAACTGTTTAATGAGGCTGAGAAAGAAAGTAATTCTGAAACACCCGAACCAGCTATTGAAACGATTGAATATCGTTTACCTAATAAGGAACAGGTTTGTTCGTGCTGTGGTGGTGTTTTGCATGAGATGAGTGTAGAAGTCCGTAAGGAACTGACGATTATTCCTGCGGAAGTAAAAGTGACGGAACATAAGAGGTATGTATACGCATGTCGTAAGTGTGAATTAGATGAGATATCCACACCAATTGTGACGGCTAAGATGCCAGCCCCTGCCTTTCCTAAAAGTATCGCTTCCCCATCCATTATGGCGTATATTTTGACACAAAAATATGTAGAAGGATTGCCCCTTTATCGTCAGGAAAAGCATTTTGAACGAGTGGGAATCTTCTTATCACGACAAACAATGGAGAATTGGTTATTGTATGGAGCTGATCGGTGGTTAGTGGCTTTATATGAAAGGATGCATGAACATCTACTTACTCGAACCATCCTTCATGCGGACGAAACAACCTTCCAAGTCTTACGTGAACCTGGGCGAGCCGCAACAACCCAGTCCTATCTGTGATTATATCGTACAGGACGAGATGATATCCCTATCGTTCTCTATGACTATCAACCTACAAGAGCAGGGGAACATCCGAAACGTTTTTTAACTGGTTTTCAAGGGTATTTACAAGTAGATGGATATAGGGGTTACCATCAAGTATCGGACGTCACCCTTGTTGTATGTTGGGCACATGCCAGACGGAAGTTTGATGAAGCCTTAAAGGCTTTACCTGATTCACAGAAGGGGAAAAAAATGAAAGCGAGCGAAGGCTTACACTTCTGTAATCAACTCTATTCGATTGAAAGGAAGCTCAAACATGTTAACCATACAGAACGATATGAGCAGCGACTGGAAAAAAGCAGGCTCATTCTGGACCTTTTTTCAGCATAGACAAACAACAGCTGTGGATACATTTTCATATTGTCATCTCTATATTCCTATCATCCTAATATTATACAGTAAATGTTGTTTATAAAATTAATAAATTATTTTAAAGTCTACGGGAGGAATTTTATGTAGATTTACTTTTTCACAAATCCATATCCTAATGAATTACTTTGGTCCTGTTGCAAAATTTGAAAAAAGAATAAATCAGGTGATAAATGAATAAAAATATTTAAGCAGTGGCTAGTAATTGTTGTAATTCATTGTACGCAGAAAAAACCGAGTCCAGTTGAAGACTTCGTCTATGTTTATATATAGGTAATCGTAAATAAATAGAAGACAGGAGGAATAGCACATGCCGCAAGTTATCTACAAGGAATTTAATAGAGAGGAAATAGGAATGGGCTTTAATACGCAGTCAGGGCTTGCTGTTGGCACAGCCTTAGACGTTGGTGAAATTTCAGAAAACAAAGTTGCACCTGGCTCTGAAGTATTAGCAGAAATCACCATCATAAATACCCATGAAGAAATTATGGATAAATTAGGAATGTCATTCGGAGCACAAGGTAGATATGGATTTTTTTCAGCTTCTGCAAAAGCAAAATTCTCAGAATCCACGAATTACAATTCTACTTCAACCTTTTTAGTTGCGCGTTGTATTGTCCAAAATTCTTTTATTCGAGGAAAGAATTTCCACTTGAAACCGGGACTGGAAGAAGTACTTACAACACCGCCTTTCGACAAGTTTTCCACTGCTTTCGGCGATAGTTTTGTACGTGGACTCCAAACAGGAGGAGAATATTATTGTGTCATCAGGATCACGTCTTTCTCAGAATCCACGCAGTCAGAATTAGCTGCCGAACTAAAAGCTGAATTTGATGGTATAGTCACTGGCATAGGCTTCGAAGCCGCTTATAATAAGGCCAATGCTAATGAAAGAACTAAATCTGAATTTACAGCTACCATGTATCAGCGCGCCGGCATCGGCGAAGAAATCTCTCCGACTATTTCAGTTAAAGAAGCAAAAGATCGTTTCAAGCAATTCCCAAAAATAGCGAAAGCAAACCCGGTTGCGTACGAAACAGAGATTGCAAGCTACGACACACTGGCTCTTCCAGTTCCTTCAGCTGAAGAGAAAGAAGATTTCCTTTTAGCTTTGCGCGATGCACGGGAGAAAAAGCTCTACTATATCCAAAAAAAAAATGATTTTGAATTTGCGTATAAAAATCCGCATTTCTTTGAGATGGGTCCAAAACCAGAGGATCTATTAGATGCCATAAACGTCTATACAAAATTGGCTAATGCCGCAATGGACCACGCCATTAAGATTTCTCGGGGTAAAATGGAGGAACCGAAGCTTTTCGTTCCTTCAATTAACGAGCCTAATATCAAATTGAAGAGAAGGATAGCATCATTTCCTTTTCTTGTGCCATCAGGCATGGCACCTGTACCTTATGTCACCTTTTTGCCAGTAAACGATGCAATTGAAAGAATTAAACATAATGGTCTAATTCCAAAGCTCATCCCGACTTTTGTTGAAGAAGATTCAACCGTAATAAAAGATCACGTTGAGAAACAGTCTCCTGACCCAGGTGCAATTGTCCGGTTGGGATCGTATGTCGAAATATACTACAATACAATTCAAAATCGTGGAGTTCATGGACCACATCTAAGACCAGCGTTTCCCTTTTTAGATCTCCCACGGAGATTATACGAGGTGGAACATTCATTGAGTCGAACAAACTACAGACAATTTTCTAATTACGGACACTCTTTATTTCATTATCCCTATTCCTCCCCAGGCTTTATAGCATGCCAGCACTATAACTATCCTTACTCAATTCGAACAGTAACCTTCCCCTTTATTCCAAAAAAGGTCAATCCCTATTCACTTCCAATAGACACCTATTATTTTTTTGACCCAATTATGCAATTGCAAAAGTGCCCGACCCTAATTTATTTACAAGGGAAAATTATCCCAATAGAGGCTTTCCCGAAAATAATTCAAGGAATTATCAGGGGATTTATCTGACAAACAGTAAGTATAAATAGGTTAACCAAAATTCCCAATGAAATCGTCAAATTGGCACGCCAATACCGCCGTTATCAGGAGGTACACCACCGAGAGTTCTCATTGAAACTTTTCCCACAAAATGAAAGATATGGTCCAACTTGCGGCTCGTCCAGACGAATTGATCCATAATAATCAAATCCGCAAAAAGCTAGAAACGCATTTACTATCCGGTGATGGTGGTTCGTACAAGGCATATTTTAATTTACATCCTGCACCAACCCTACCGAGTTTCTGAGCGAAAGGAGATTATTTGATGACAAATCCATTTCCATCCCCCTATAAGAATCTGCTTAGCGACGACCCTATATTGGGGTTGCGTCTGAATGCTGCTGTCGCGGAAGGGCTCCTTCGGTATCCAATCCTTAACCCCTTTGGAGTTGCCATTTCGTTCGTGGCGATCAATGAGACAACTAATCCTAAAGATTTCACGCATGCAGGAATACGTTTCGGCGACAGCTTTTATACGGCAAGTCTTGTAAAGATGGGCGTACTATACGCAGCCTATGAGTTGCTTAGTAGCGTCAACAAAATATTTGCTGAATCGGGCGTACCAACACCGAATGAAATGTATTCACGGCTGCATCAGGCCTTTGACAAAATAATTACGGAAAAGTTTCTTGCCATACTACAGGTGGCTGAAATTAAATTAACCCCTGTGAACGAAAAAGTAATAAAACCGCCGAAATACGAGCAAATCTTCATCCCTAGTACAACTGGAGGTAGGAAGGTGACATTCCGCCCTCAGTTCCAAGACCATCTTCAACGCATGATTATCAAAGGTGACAACAATTCTGCAGCTGCCTGCATCGAAGCGCTCGGCTACTGCTGGATTAACGGGACTTTGAGCGCGGGAGGTTTCTTTTTTCCTAAGGGGAAGACAGGCATCTGGGTTGGAGGAACCTTCACCGGATCCTTGCCTCCTATCCGTATACCTACCGTGAACGATGGTGAAAATGCGCAGGCTTCAACATGTTTTGACATGGCCACTCTTTACGCGCACATATTCCAAAGGTCGCTAGTGGATGATACGAGCTCATTCGAAATGGGAAAGTTGCTCAGCGATTCAGCAAATATAGGCGATGACTCATCATGGTTGGATTTCAATTCACGAGGACTCCCTACAAGAAATTTCACCGTGACTGGCTCGAAAATTGGGCATGGACCATTGAAGTCAAGGAATTGGGTCGCATCTGAAGGTGCAGTTATAAAACGCAAGCTCAGTGATAACACCGAACGGAAATTTATAGTCGTCTTTCAGAATAGCTTAGATAATAATGATGCGTTGGCCGGGCTCGGGTACATCGTGGACCGCACAATCGACCTCATCCTCTCAGGTCCTTAAGATAACAACGCACCTATCTGACTTGACCTACCCCCATCTTTGTATATAAAGAAGAGGCATTGTATTAATTTTCACAGTAATTTTTAATTCTACTACAATCTGGCCTTTAGTCATAATGAACTAAACGGCTCCCATCGCTTAGCGTAGGTTGCACTTGGTCATAATGTTACTACCGAAAATAGGAAAACCAAGTGTAGAGATACACACGAAAAGGATCCGATATTATGAAGGATGTACAAAAATTTGTTGGTTTAGACGTTTTTAAAAATACTATTGCGATTGCTGATTCTGGTCGTGGTGAACCTAGATTTCATGGAACTATTCAAAATACACCTGAAAACATTCGCAAACTAATGAAAAAGTTAGGAAATCATGAAAATCTACTTGTTTGTTATTCCGGGTATTACCAGCAAAAATAGCTCTCACTCTGATGTTTCTTACCTTATTCATCGTTAGTTTACATAATTAATCTTTCAGAAATTTACACGCAACGAACCCCCTTGGGTGCCAAGAGGGTTCAATTGTTCACAATTTATTATTTATGCGGGATTTTATACAATGTCGATAAATCAACGCTTGCGCACGTTCAAGTGCGCATGAAGGCTGTTATAAAAAAGTATGGTATTATGCAACCTCTTACTCCACAAAATGGCCCTTTAACAGAACAACTTATTGTCACTCAACAGTTCCTTAATCGATTTTTCAATTCCAGATGTTCTTTTCCTTTTCACTATAAATACAACTGTTTGAAAGGAATTATAGAAGATCACCAAGAACACCTTTAAATTTTACAAGATCCTACGAATTGGGTATACTTTTTAATCCCCAATTACCGAGTACTCATCCCTCTCACACATATAGCTTCACCCCAATCACCGAGTACGTTTATTTCTCCAAACTACTGTCCATAATAATAAACAAAGACAAGCCCTTTATTCTTAATAAGATAAGCTCTATTTCAAAAGTCTCAAACTCGGTGATAGGGTGGATGTGGTATAAGCACGTTATTATTTACATTTTATATTTGGACCTTAACTCCAAATGCTCTCAAAACATTAATTATGTCTTTTGCCTTAAGATGAATTTTGGTATTTGGCTCACAAACACCTAATTCAAACAGTGTAAATAGCGTATTATCTGCTACATCTTTAACTATGACTTGTTTTGACTTTAAGTAGTTTTGAAAATGTTGTAGCTGATTTAATGTAAGAATTATAGGTACTTTTGAGACATTGGATTTTTCATCAACGAAGTATATTTTTAAAATCATGTCTCCAGCACTCAACTCCTCCGTTATTCGAAAATCATCTTTTGCATTACCCTTTTTTTCTTTTTCAAGATTTTCAAATACCTGTTCTAAATGATTTAAAAGTACACTCGTTTCTTTAGAAATAACTTTCATATTAATTCTCCTTTCACTTTTTATAATTTGTAATTCTTTAAATCACAATTGAATATCCAAACAATGGATAGAATCTGTTCCTCCCCCCTATAAACTTTTCCTATATCCATTCCCAAAACGCAAAAAGCCTTTCGGAATTACATCGTTATTAGACATGCGAACAAAATGTACGCAATGCATTAATAATGAGTAAACCCGAAAGGCTTAGGTTAGTTATGGATTAGAAAAATATAAAAAAGATATGTTACCATTATATAGCAAATGTAATTTTCAAACAATTTTGTCAATATAATCATTTATTCATAAGGTATCATTTTCATATTTTCCTTAATGGTCGATTTAACAATCAGATCTTGACCTACCATTAAACATGGATACTTTAATGAATTACTCTTCATATATATATGATTCTTGTTTTTGAGTATAATTTTCGCATTATATACGGAAGCTTCTATACATTCTACTTCTGCATTACGACTATTGAAGGCATCATTTGCATGGTCTGTTATGATTATTTTTCTTGTTTTGTTAAAGATAATCACGCGCTTTTCTTTCAATTTCTTCAACCAATTTAATTGAAAGATCATAATCAAAATCGTCTATAACGGTCCCCATAGCCATTACAAATGGTACAATTCCCTTCTCCTTGATAAAATCTTCAATTTTCTTCTCCGCATCCTTTGAAATAATACCAACCCTTTGTGCAATCCCATCTTTAATCTCTTGTATCTCTGTTTGGTCTTGTGTTTTTCCCATGTATTTTTGTTCTAATTTTAAATGTAAGGTTGAGAATGCCAGGCTATCCTGAGTAACATCTATTATTTTAACATCTTCAATTATATCCCCAATTTGCAAGAAATCTTTAATACGTTTAACATACATATTTTGAAACTTTGTAATATGCAATAAACCTTTTCCCTTGTTTTCATCCTGGATTTGCACAAAAACACCATATTTCACTACATTTTCAACCTTAACTGTAACTGATGAATTTTTCTTATACAAATCATTGTAAGATTTCGGTAATAAAGTTGTTTCGTCTATATATCTAGCAATATTCTTATCTAGCGTACCCTTATTTGACACATATCCTCACTCCTTTATATAAAGAAATAATAAAATATGTTAAAGATTATAAAAGTATTACAAATGATTAACCGGTTAAAATCTTGGATTTTTGAACGATTCTAATAAGTCACCAACAACGAATTGATAAACACGAATTACTAAATAAGAAAAAGTAACTGGAATCATGAGGCTGAGCAAAATCATAAAGAAGTCGTATTCTACTCAATCAAATGAAATAATAGTAAAATTTATTGCTATTAGAAATCCAATAATCATATCTAACCTTTGTATACATGGTGTTAATAGATACTTAACTAACTTCTTCATTAATGTGCTCCCCCTATAAAAAAATACTTTTTGATTTGTTTATTTTGTCTACAAAACAACAAGTTTTTTAGTTTATTATTTCACACCTTTATTTTCACTGGACACTATTAGTAAATCGTTTTGTTTATACTTCTTCAAACATTGTATTTTTTAATCTTTGTTCTTCCTCCCATTCTAAAGCTTGAAGTTTCATATGGTTTTCCAGTGCTAATTCTCATGCTTCATCTCGTTCTTTCTCTAGCCGCAATACCTTTTCTTCTAGTCTTTTAATTTGTTTGGCCCTTTTGAAAAACATAGCATCTGCCCCTTGATTTCATTTTTTATCTTCAAGTAATGCAATGTAAACTAGATACTACGAATCTGAAATAAAACAACATTATTATTACAGCTGACCTTAATGAATATATAGTGACATATAAATTATAATTTTCTCCTATACTTCTTATTAGTCCTTTAAAGGCCTACTTTTTAAATTAATAATGGGTAACCGTTACTAATTGTGTAGATTCCTGTTCCCCGTATAACATAACTTTATAGTAATGATACTTCTTCCTGTAATACCCTAAAGTAAATAACGCTAATACTGTTAAAACTAATAAAGAGCCGTTTAGAATTGCTGAAAACATATCAAAAAAGCCTTTTATAAGTAGTGCATCTAAAACCATTAAAGCAATTACAGAAATACATAATTTATATTTGTATCCTACTAATAATTTTTGACATCGATTCAGATCACTTATTTCCTGCACCCCTATATTTTTAGTACAAAATAAACGTCTGTTACCTACATTCTCTCTTAACCACAAAAAGCTGCTTCAGCATATTTACCTGAAGCAGCTCTTGTTATCTCAAAAATGGTAATGGTGCTTGCTGAATTCCGTTTTGAGTTGAGATATAAAAAGATTTTGCGAATCCCTCACTGTGAATGCATTCGTCTATTACGAGCATTATAGGAATCTTTCGTAAGTCTAACATGAGCTCCTTTCTAACATGTTCTGCTAAAGCGAGATTAGATATAGATAAAATAAAAATACCTGGTAAACTCTTTGTATTTTCGAAATTCAATAAATTATTTGGTCCATTTTGAATCTGATCTTCCCAAATTTTCAATCGCGATTTTAAATGTTGTGCATATCGCTGACCTTGTTGTACCCTTTCAAATATGAAGTTTTGATTTCCAATTGGAGTTTTAATTTCTCCAACAGCAATTGGATTATAACCATTACCAGTACCTTTTAGCTTTGGATACCAGCACCAGTTTTTTAATAGCTGTTGGCCTACTGCAAACTCATATTTTATTTGATTCATAGTGACAAATCTTTGTACCCCTACTACTCCAAGCCTTAACCACTGTTCTGGCTTTAAAGAATAGTTTGTATTACGGTTATGATAAGCCCACATCATCAAATGACCAGCAGTATTTAAAGTGATTGGAGCAGAGGTTTTGGGCTGATCCGGAAATAGCCCCGATTTTATCTCCCATCTACTAACAAATCCATACAGTACCAGTTTTTTCAGTGATTCTGAAACCTGTGACCTACTAATTTTAGATTCCACAAAATTTTTAATTTGAGCTTCAGTAATCGCTAATGAATCCCAAATAAGCTTTAATATTAAATTGTCCTTTTCATTTATAAAACCTGAATTAATTCTGTCATATATACTACGTAAATCTGTGAGTGGTTTAAATTTATCTGGAAGAATTGGTCCCCCCTGTAAAGAGGGGTCATCCCAAAGTGATAACGATTCGTCCCTATTAAGCCAATATTGAACCGCCTTTCCATTCTCTTGTACGGAAACCTGCGGCGCACTCATTAGTTATATAAAAACGCCGTTGGATCGTTAACTTTTTTACGTCCAAATGGAAACTTAAAGATAACCCCCGACCCTCTCTCTTTTTCCACATCCACACTTACAATTCTCATACTTACTACGTCATCCAATACTGGCTGTTCGATTATTTTAGGGACAATTCCTTTAATTGTGCAGCCTTGGTCCAATTCAACAAAAACACCAAAACGCGGGTCAACATTTACAACCCTTCCTACAATTGTATCCCCTTCAGCTAATTCAGATAATAACTGATAAGGATTTTCCACGGCAGCTTTTCTAGAAACGTGGATTAGTCGCTGTTCTGGATTAAATTGTAGAACCTTAACTGGGATACGTTCACCAATTGGTGCATAGCGATCCACAGCGTTTTTATACACTCTTCCATAGTTTAGTTCATGTAATTTCATGAAGCATTCCGCACCATTGATGCGTAAGAATATGGTTGGAACCTGAGCATTCATATTGTATCCGGTTACTTCTGCTTCGTAGGTTGGCTCTTGCAGTCTTTCATCTTGCTCCAATTCTATTAACTCACGAATTAACGCATCTGCCGATCTCCTGCTAGCTTCTTTTACTGAAACCTGTACTTTATTTATATCCAGTTCATCAGACATTTGTGTAATTACTACATTAAAAATATTACCTGTGAATTGAGTAATACTTCTAAAAGAGTAATCAGAGAAGTCTTCTTTTTTACAAATACCTATAATCTTACCGTTTTCAAGGGCAAACTCAGCGTATTCAGTATCTGTATCATCTTTGTCATGTTTTTTAACCGTTCTCAATACTGCTTGAATTGGCTCTTTATATCTACGTAATGCCTGTAGCTTTTCATAAGTTTTTGAATCCATAAAAATATCTCCTCTCCCTTGTTCAATATTTATAAAGTTCAAAAATAATACTTCTACTTGAATTATTGTTACTTTTAACTAGGAAACTAAGCTTTTTAGAAATATTTCCTGAAATTTTTAATCATTTTTATACTAGACCGGTCACTTACCTTATTTATAAGAAGTAACGTTTAAATAGTTATATATTAAATTCATGTTATATAGAATTTTTGACTGTGAGGGGGGAAAGGTTCGTATACCACTTAATAAAAAGGGTATTAAAAAAACAAAAGAAGGTTCTCTTTATTTCGTATTGCCTTCAGACTGGTTTCACAAATACGTTGGGCTTTGGGGCTATCTAATTCGGCTCATGGAATTTCATAAACCTATTTGTTCAGTTTTTGGGCACAATTTATAAAATATAAAAAAAGACTTTAAGCAGATGTGCCTAAAGTCTTTAATATCTTTGCTGTATTTATAATAGCTTCCTTTGATGGTCCGTTAAAAACTCTTACTATAAGTGTTATTGGTTTCTTTTTCTTAGTTGTTGTTTCCCATATTGTTGTTAGTACCCCCTGAAACTGTCTTGTCAGTTAGGTACTTGCAATTCAACAGATTTTTAAGACGTTGTTTTATAGAACTTATTTCTTTAATTCAACTTGTTTAAACCCTGCCATTACAATCTATTAAGTAAAACAGTTTATAAGCTGGATTCCTAACACTTATAAAGGGGATAGCCTATTAAAGTGCATAAATAACTTAAGATCTTCTCTATTTGATAAGAACTCAACACCTTGCCTTTTTTATATTTTCTTAAATCCTCAAAAAGCAATATAAAAATTTTTTTGTATTATTGGTAATTTTAATGAAAACCCAAAAATAACTTGCAAAAGTCTTACACATTTGATACGATTAAATATTTACCTTTATTTCTCGATAATATAATTGTAAACTTATAATTACTAACTATAAGTTTAAGGAGAGAGATCAAATGGCGTATGACCATACTTTTAGTTGCATTAAACTTACTGAAGAACAATATGTGAAAGCTGTTGAATTATTAGAAAAATTCAAAAAGGAGTCGATATATAACTTTGAAGTTAGACCATTAGATGTTGTAAGAAATTCCATTCAAACTACACATTATTTTATAATCGAAATGAATCTTTCACGTGAAGACCTAGAACGATTGATTATGGAAAATAATGAGTTGAAGTTGAGAAATAACGAATTAACTGAAGAACACAATTTATATAAATATAAGATTAAAGAATTGACATTGAAGAATGAAGAACTTACAAAAAGGTTAGAAAAAGAGAAAATAAAGTATTTACAGCAAGCAAACTTTAATAGAATAACTTCCTAGATTAACTAGATAAATAATGTAGTGATAAAATATAATGTTTAATACTAATAAAAAGGTGGAATTATTATGGAAAATAAAGAAATTCTTTTAGCAATTACTGAATTAAAATCAAGTATAGACAAACGCTTTGATGCTTTAGAAAAACAATTTGATAAACGTTTAGACAGTGTTAGTGAAGAACTTTACAAAATAAAACAGAATCTAGTTACAGTTGATGGACAACAGTCCGAAGATACTCAAAAACAAATCGATAAAATTGAAAAAGATATAAAAATTCTAAATCAAGATGTAATGTTTTTAGCTGGGAAATTAGGTGTACATGATTTGAAATTAATTGGTATTGAAAATAAAACATACATCAAACGCTAGATTTATATATACAAATATAGTTTTTTAGTTTAGATATTCTAAGCAAAAAATTAGCATTTTCCACTAACCTGCGAATCAAATAATTATTTTATTTTTAGGATCCGTATTGGCACTTTACAATTTGTTGTTTATATGAAAAAAATTCTTCAATATATTAATGTTTCCGGTCATAAGAAATACTAAATATTCCCCCTTGCCTACTTCATATCACAGTGGATAAGGGGGACTTTTCTATTGTACTCGATTACCAACCTACGGCATCTGATCTCTTAAATCTGCTAAAGGTATAAGTTTGTCGACAAGCCATAACTTCTTATTTCCATCATATATAAGGTTTATTTGCATTAATGACATATTATCAGATGAAACACCATTAACTGAAATTTTACTTTTCACTTTTGCTAATACATTTGCTTTGGTGGTATCCAAAAATGCATAATATAACTCGCCACCTGTGTATTCAGATTGAAAGGAAACTTTCTTCTTTTCCTTCTCATCTCCAGCACCAGGGGCAGATTGAATTGGTCCACCTGGTGGTGTTAATTCTTTCTTTGCATTTGGTGTTATATATGCATCGATATTAGCAAGGTATGATTCGCCTTTACCCGTATCATAAGTACGGAAAGCTTTAAGAAATCGTTCTGCAGCTTCCTTTACTTGTTGTTGATTATTACTCTTTAGAGCTGACAATTCCTTTTTCGTATCGTTGTATTGTGCCCCCACCTTTTCCACTTTTTTCGTTAATTTTATATTATCAGTTTTAAGTTTTTCATTATCAGATTGATATTTTATTAAAAACCCTACACTAGCTATTAATAAAATTGCTATTATAATGGTGATTTTCTTCATGATTTACCTCCTTTTCGCAGTTTCATAAGTTGCTAGATGTTACATCCATTATTATCTAACTACACGACCATATCCCGCAAAATGCTGTTGAAAATATGGTTTACCTAAATCAGCATAGCCAATCGGATCGCCAGCATGATACATTGTATTATTTCCTACATAAATGCCAACATGCGTAATGTAGTTACTTGTAGCATAAGTACTATGGAAAAACACTAAATCTCCTGGCTTAGGATCTGTTATGCGTTGGGTTTTATCCCATTGGGTTTGTGCAGTACCAAATAAATTAATACCAACTCTTGAATACGTATACTCAATAATTCCACTACAGTCAAATGACGTATTTGGTGTTCGCCCTCCAAACACATATGGCCATCCTTGATACTTTAGTGCTTCTGCCATAATTGCTTGGAATACATCATCACCTAAAACGCTACCACCAGCAATTCCACCAGAACCACCAGGGGTTTGACCAGGTTGATAGTATCTCATAATATGTGGGACATAGTCTGGATCACCATAACACCAATTATTAGCTACTGCCTCCGCACTTCGCCATGATGCACATCTATAACCATTTTTAGCTGATTGTTCTGCAGAAAATGCTCTTGCATTCTCGTGTGTATATCCACCTTTCAATACTGCATAGTTAGCGTATCCGGTTCCGTAGTTATAACATTGTAATGTAGTATTTTGATCACCATTTGATTTTTTATGACAATCAGCAAAATGCATTAAACCATATTTTATACTTTCCTCTGGATCAGTAAAATACCCCGGAGGATACCCTTGTGATTCTGAACTTTGCATAACATCCAATTGTGTTCCAGAACTTTCTTGTTGAATAAGAGCTAATATTAATGGGGTCATTGCTTCTATGCCATGTTGCGCCGCATATTTCCTTACCAATGGCTCCCATCTCATTACTTCAGGACTGACACTTGCAGTACCCGGTGCAAAAGGACCACCAATTCCGCCAGGACTGACTTCATCTTCACTCATTGTGGCAGTTAATAAAAATATCACTATACCTAAACCTAAAACAACAGCCATAATAACACCAGCAACTATTAATAACGGCTTTGCAACAGCAACTGTAGCAGCCTTCTGTGCTACTTTTACTGCTACTTTCTTACCTACTTGCGCAACTGCTTTACCCGCTATTTTTGATCCTTTACCAGCCGCCTTCCCTAAAGAATGGCCTGCCTTTTTCAAGGCAGGCTTAGCATTCCCTAGTTCAGCTTCAGGATGGTGTTCATTTTCAAGGTCGCGATTTGGTTCCGCACTCAATGTATAAACCCTCCCTCATGAGCTGAATTATTTTGGTTTTATGGTTTCTTTTGCTTTTACATTTTTTAAAGCTTCTTGTTGTGTTTGTGCTTTTGCGTTAACTTTCTTAATATCTGCTCCTTCTTTTACATGTTGTTGATTATTCACTTTAGAAACATTTTTAGTTTGTTGTTGATTAACTGGTTTTACCTCTACTGGTTTTTGTGGTGTACTCACATGGGAAGTAGTGACTGGCTTACTCTCAATTGGATTCGATTGTAATGGTGTTGTTCCTGACTGCGGTGTTGTGATCGGCTTAATTTCCATCAGATTCGCTGGTGTTGGTGTTGTTCCTGACTGTGGTGTTGTGATTGGCTTACTTTCCATTGGATTCGCTGGTGTTGGTGTTGTTCCTGACTGTGGTGTTGTGATTGGCTTACTTTCCATTGGATTCGCTGGTGTTGGTGTTGTTCCTGACTGTGGTGTTGTGATTGGCTTACTTTCCATCGGATTCGCTGGTGTTGGTGTTGTTCCTAACTGTGGTGTTGTAATTGGTTTACTCTCATTCGGATTCGATGGCAATGGTGTCGTTCCTGACTGTGGTGTTGTAATTGGTTTATCATCCGTTGACTTAGTTTGACCCGTTGGTGTTTTAATTGCGGCTACTGGTTTTACTTCCGCTTTTACATCTTCTTTCTTATTCTCGAGACCACCATTATTTTGAGTTGCAGCTGGTCTGATTTGAGCTTTTACATCTTCTTTATTACCTAGTTCCTCATTTAATGGTGCTACTGGTTTAGCATCCACCTTTACATCTTCTTTATCTTTTAATTCTGCTTGTTGTACTTCAGGATTATTATCTTGATGTTTCTCTCGTACTGCTAATTCTGGATTTTCTTTAGTTGCGGCTACTTCTTCCTGAACCCTTTCTTGCTCCTGATTTCCTTTTCTATCGCGAACACCTAAGTTTTCTTCTTTTTTCATTTGATTAATATTTTTTTCTTTTTCTGCTTGCATTTGCTCTTTTTCCTTACGTTTACCATCTGCTACCTTTTCTTTTCTATCTGCATAGTTTTCTTTCAACTGCTTAAACTTACTATAACCTGATTTGCCCATTTTCCCGGCCATTGCCGCACTTGCAACACCCGCGGCGCCAGCTACTGCTACACCTCTGCCAACTGTCTTAGATCCATGTTTAACATCACGATATTTCTGCCTAATATTACTCATAGCATCTGATGCCCGTGCAGCTCCTGCACTTGCTGGTACTGTAGTAATAGCATCAAAAATTGTTTTACGGTACAACCAAACACCCAAGAATGAAAGTATTTGTAGTATAGCTACAACTAAGTATCCATACTTATCAGTAGCACTGAACAAAATTGACGATACCCAAAACATTAAGGTCACCAGGAAACCAATTGCAACTTTCATAAGCAATGTTCTAAACAGTTCGGCTAAGAACTTTTTAGCAGTTCCAGTCCACGCAGGTACTAATGCCATTAATAACATTACAGGAGACATTAGCGCTACGATGATAAACATTAATTGATAAAATAACATCGCCATACTGCATAATCCCAATACAATCCATAAAGGAGCATTAATAACACCTAGTAGTAATACGAGTGCCCCCCTCTCAAAAGTAGCATCTAACGACAGTGTTTGGTTTTTCTGAACCTCAACTTCATCCTTTAAAAGAGCTTTTCTTTCATCAGGATCTGTCGTTGTTAACATTTTCTTTATTCTTTCATCACCGATTTTCTTCATATCTGTTGTGCCAAACTGTAATAATGTATAAGGTTGCTTTATTAATAGAGTGTGTGTTAAATCTGTAATGGAATCGACACCACTTGAATGCCCTTCACTTGCTCCACTAATACTTTGAGATGAATCAAGAACAGTTTTATTTACTTGCTCTGAAAAATTATTTAATCCTTTGATGATATAACTTGAATTCGCGAAAAAACCTAGAGTGAAAACTAAAATACCTAATGCTTTTAACAATCCTCCTAGCATCTCTGACTGGCGTCGTTGTACAAAACCTACCCAGATAACCCAGCATGCTAGTAAAGCTAACATGAGCCCAATTAGTTCACTATATATCCCATTACCCCAAGAACCATTGAACCCTGCTGTTTTAGATATTACCTCACCCAACTTATCTCCAACATCAGCAACTATATTTAAGCTCATTGATTGGCCTACTAAACTTGTTACCAAACTACTAATTGCAAGGTTTACTGTCCATGCAATACTAATTAATATAAAAATAGTTGCTACAATTTGTTCTTTAATATTATCTTTCCATTTCCAAAATTTAAGAGATTCTCCAAATCCACCTTCTGGAGTATAAACATCGATGCTATAACTACTTGGTGGATATTCCTCAAATTTTAATTTCTCTTTGCTTTTTGGAATAATGTTGTCTATTAGTGAAGGTCTTGGTTCCTCTTCCGCATAGACTGGTGCAGCTTTAAAAAGTAAATTAAATGCTAAAAGCAAAGTACAAATTAATAACAATAGGGTAATAAACTTTTTCATTACATGTTACTCCCCCTCTATGGGAAACCTATTAATCTTTTGAACTAAACTCACTTGTCGGTTTAGTATTTGCTACTTCATCAATTTCATTTCGTTCAGGGCCAGTATAACTTCGAACTTTGAATCCATCTTCTGTACGAACTACTCTTACCCATTTCACTGCTTTATCGATATTTTTAGGGGGCTTCTTTGAAATAAAGTTATACATAATTGTATCCTTATCTACCACATATTCTTTTACTGTGTAATCTTTATAAGATAAATTATTTTGAGGTCCTTTATTAGGATCCAATATTTTATTTTTCTCCCCATCGACAACTAATTTACGTATTGTTTTATAATCATGTCTTAAATCTGCGTTTACAAAGTCAAGCATCATTTCTCTTGGAGTGTGTCCCTGTTTATCTGTTTCTTCTCCTACACTTGTGTCACTATTACCACATGCCGCACTTAAAAATAGAGTACCTACACATAGACTTGTTAGAATAATTTTTTTGAATTTAGTTTTTACCATGTTAACTCACTCCTACATTTATTTTTTCTCCCCCTTCTTCGACAAAGGTTGCATTAACTTCCTGCTTTTCATCATCATTTGACTTTCTATAATTCTTCCTTGCATTTGGTCTAGTATCAAATGCATCGTATAAATCTTTAAACACTACATCCATTGTGACAACACCTGTTCTTCCTTGGATATCTTGGAATAAACATTGTCCTGTTTCTAAATTAGTAATAATCGCATGATTTTCTTCATTATCAGGTAATCCAAAGAAATCTAAGATTGAAGAAATCTCTTTACTGTCGGTATTACGGAATGAGAACTTCATACCGATATTATTCTTAAATGTCTCATCTCCAAGGTCACTTGCGCTTTGAGTTGCAAAGTATACTGCAGAGTTTAATGCACGACCTTCACGAACTAACTTACGAGCCAACTCTCGCCCTTGAGAAGTTCCCATAATCGCCCATGCTTCATCTAATAGAACAATTTTGAATTTAGTAGGGTCCTTTTGAAAGAATTTTCTTGCAAAAGAAGATAGAGACATCAGCATACTAACTGATAAATTTTCTTGTAAGGTATAATCTTTCGGATCTTTTTGAATATCTGGCATATCAAGATGCTGAATTTGTATGATATTCACTGCTGTATCAAGTTCAATATCTCTATTTGTTCCATCACCAAAGATTAAGTGTGCAAATGATAAATTTTCAAATGCTTGAATGTGTGCGGCTAATTGTTGATCCACTTTATCCTCACTATCTTCAAGGTATTGAGATACAGCTGTTAAGCACGGCTCTTCCATTCCTGCTACAAATTCTACAGCTGAAGCCAAGCGCGGGAATTTTTCCGAGTTATCAGGTTTAATACCTGTAATGAAAGTAAGAATTGTCATTGCTAACTCAATTGCATCTTTCCGACTATGTTTATGAATGATAAATGGGTCTAGTTTCCCTTCATCTCGTCTATCAGTCCCTAGTGTAATTACGTTTACTTTACCTTCTAGACCGTGTAAATCTTCTGTCCAGTTTCCCCTCTCACCTTTTGGATCGACTATCAGTGTTTGAGCTCCTCCAAGTACGGCTAGGTAAACAATTAAGTTCGTTCCAAATGATTTACCGGAACCAGTACTTCCTGTTACTGCAACTGAAAGTGCGCTTGTTTTTTGATTTGCAACGGTATTTGTTGCTGCAAGTGAGGGTGTCATATAAACTGCTTTGTTTAAAATACCAGTTGTTCCAATATAAAACCCGATATTATCTCCTAAATCTTGTGTTGCACCAAACATACCGGCTGCTAGAACTCCAGGTTCCATAAAGTGTATATAATCATTTACATATCTTCTTGAACCAGGGATAAATTCATTAAACAGTAGGAACTGATCTCCATACGGCCTTACTAGTTCAATCATCATCTCTCTATAAATAGAAATAAGTGAATTTGTATTTCGACGCATTGTATCTAAATCTTCAGCACATATACAGAAAGATACCGATGTTTTAACTAATGGCATACGTGTCTTTTGTATAAGTGCTTGTAATTCAGTAGCTTCTTGAACACCTTCATACACGTTTAGCCCAACAGTTTGTGCATTTTCTCTTGCATGTGCCTCTTGATCTTCTAAATCTTTTTTCTTTTTATTTAGTTTAGATAGAGCTTTGCGATGGTTAATATTTTCAGTGCGAACACTCAGTTCAATTGGAAAATCTATATTTTGAATCATATACATCCACTCTTGGTCTGGAAACTCCATCGTATATGGGATTTTAGAAGCCGATAAAAAGCTCATATATGCTGGATATTCTAACCCGTCGGTACCAATTTGAGACATTTCAATATGTCTTCCTTTAACATCAAATTCTGCCTCTGATAAACGTAATAAGCTTTCTTGATTTGGTATGATTGCAGAATCGTCATTTTGTACGGGAGGTGTCCATCCAGCAGTTACTGGCGCCTCTAATGTGCGATAGAAGTTTCTTAATATAACCCATTGCGTTTCATTAGTTTCTAGAGCCCTTACAGCCAAATGTTTTCTTATTTTATTTTTAAAAGCGCTAGCTTCTCTTTTAAACATCTCCAAATCAGTTTTTAGTATCTTAGTATCACCAAGTAACCCAAACTGTTCTGCTGTATTTTTAAAGGTATGAAATGCTGTGTACAACATTTCTTTAAACCCTTCTTGTATGTGTCTTACCTTTAATTTCACGCCAATAAAATATCGGTACTCTACTGCATTTTTACCAAATTTTCGTTCTAGCTCATGTACGACATCATCTGTATGATCAATTGCAAGTTCTTTTAATTCACCGCTTACTGTTTCTTTGAATTCATCTGCTTTTTCTTGGAAGTTCTGATAAACAGGAATCATTAAGAGGTGCTTTTCTTCATCAAAATTCCAAAACAAGCCAAGTTGGCGCATGAATAAGGTATTTTTATCATCATCTCCTCGGAATTCATATGGTATTCCGTATGCCTCGTAATACGCCCAGCAAGAACCATCTTGGTTAAAAATCAAATTATCGTGAAAGTATTTGACTGGAAATTCAACCTGATTCATTTTACCCTCCTTAGAGAAGAATATGAGACTAAAATAATTCTTCCGTATAGATTAATTAATTACTTATTATTGATTGAATCATCCTTGAATCGTATTAAGGTTTTATATTGATAGTTTCCAATATTACCAGTTGTATCTTTATAGCGGCTAATCTTCTTACTTTCGAACATAAACACGAAAAATCGAAATAAAAATTTATGCGGGCTTTTTCCATCCAATTCTACATTGCCAAAGAAGTATGCTATTCCACCTGGTAATATTAAATATTTTAAAAACACATTATTTCCTAAAGGTAAAAACTGATCTAGAATTAAAATTAAAAGTAAAGATCCAACAAAGAAGCCCAACTGTCTATAAGGAACTGGGAAAGGGAGAGTTAAGTCCCTTATCCCGTATAAACTCTTAGGAATATCCCATATCGAGTTGTATGTCCTAACTTCTTTACGAGTCGGCTTTTGAGTCATTTCTACCAACCCCTTTAATATTTTTAGAGATTTTTAATTTATTACTTGAATACTAAATTATATAATTTTGTGCCAAGATCTTTGAAAACGTCTGGTGAGAATACAAAAACTGATAATAGTGCACAAACAATTATCCAACCAAGTAAACCAGCCATTTGTCGTTTAACTGCAAAGACGATTACTCCAATAAGTGCTACAACTAAAAAGATCGGGCCCAATTGAGCTACTAACCAGTTTTTAATATTTACTCCAAAATTTATATTACCTATTACAGCTGCATCTGTAATAGCAGGTAATTGATGAGCAACCATATCTAATCCCAAAGGCTCCATAATTATTTACCCTCCACTTTCTCTAATGTGTTTTCAAATTTTTTCATAGAGCTAATTGAAAACTTATTATCTTTATTTACTAGATTTAAATCATATGTGTATGTGTACTCTAAGCTGCTATCGTTGTCTTTTAATTTTGCATCAACTAAGACTCTGTACCCTTTATCCTTATCTTCATAAATTCGCAGGTTTTCTAATTTGCTAAATGTCATAATGCCTTTTAATCCATTTGTTATATTGCTTTTTTCAAAGTAGTAAGCAATTTCTTCTGGTGTTCCTTCTGTATAAACTTTAAATACAGATTGTAAAAATTGTTCTACTTTTTTCACTTCTGCATCTGTATTAATTTCTCGTCCTTCTGATTTGAATGTAGCCACTTTATAAGATGCCTTTTCTCTCTCTCCATGAACGATTGTAGGATTGTTAGGAACGACCATTTTTCCTTTCTCCATTAAAATTGGAATAGAGAAGTACCTTGTCACTTCTTTAGGTTCTTTTGGTGTATCTGGGGCTTGAGTCGTTCCAGGAGCTGGATTATTTACAGGTTCTAGTTTTTGAATGATTTTCAATGTAACTTCTGCTTCATTTCCTTTTTGACGAACCTCTACAGCTTCTGACTTAACTAACGTACTAGAAGCATTTTTTAAAGTATCTCTATTTAATCCTCCTTGCTCATCGGATCCTTCAACTAAATATTTTTCTAATCGTTTTTTCCGTGTTTCAGCTACATTCATATCAACCTTCCAGTTAAAATAATCAGCGGCAAAACTATTGGCATATGCAATTAATTCTGCTTCCGACATCTTAACTTTTACGGGTTCCTCCTTCTTTTCTTGAACAGCTACTGCTCTAGGAGGACCGGCAAGTTGGATAAATGAAAGGGAGCTTCCTGCAAACACGAATCCCATCACACACCAAAATGTAACCTTACCTACTTTTCTTCCTGTTATAGCTGGAACTTTCTCCCTTGTTTTACGTGTCCTCTTTTCTTTAAGTGCTTCTGAATTTTCTTGTTGCATATCTAATAGTTCAGTTGTTTTATTCTTTGCTTTTTTAAAGAATGTAAATTTCTTTTTTTCGGCGTTTTTCTGGGATTTTTTTTTTACCATGTCTTCACCTCTCTTTTTAAATGGTTAGGAGATTACAAGGTTCATTGTAATTTCCACTAATTAACTATCTACTTTAAGTATGATTTACTTTTTTCGGAAATCTAAGAGAAATAAAAAAAATTATGTTTTATATCAAAATTTTTTAGGAAGATTAAACCTAAATATAATGTTTATTAAAGTACATAAAAAAACCAATTCCATTAAGAAATGAAATTGGTTTTACACAGGGTCTATTCTCTATAGTAAGTATTACACAATATAAAAACCTAATATAATATATATCTTTAATATATATAAAGAAAAAAGATAATACTTTTATACAGAGAAAAAATCGTCTTAAAACATTGCAGTGCTAAGGGTTCATCATTACTCTAGCCATAAAAAATCATAAAAAGTAAATACTGGGAATGTACTTAATGAGCTGGATGATGATTAAAAACTACAAAATATCGTAAAGTAGATATATAAAAACTACATATAATCATCGTTAATTTGATGCGAGTGAATGAATAAATAATAAATACAAATTTTGCTGATTTATGAACAAGCTTTCCACATTTCTTAAAAACTACACACAATTTATTAACAAATTGGTCAAAGTTAGGAACAGAATCCACTTTTTAAACATAACTAACAGAAGTTTTTCTGATTTTAAGTAGATTTAGAGATAGAACATGATAAGAACAGTATTTAAGGCTTTATGTTATACACATCAGATCAAAATTATTAAGATATCAACAGAATTATAAAAAATATTTCTGCTTTTTTGTAGATGAAATGACACAAAGGGATTGAAAATTCAGATTTAATAACTCAGAAATTGTGAATATCTCATTTTGATTTACATGCAATGTATGTAAATGCATAAAAAATAGAGAGGCGTGATCATTAAAATTGAAAACTTTCTCTCTGTTTTGTTTGAAGTAATGCATTTCATAGGGGATCTTCAACACGAATAGCCCTCCACTTTTGTTTTTTCAAAAATAGAGAGCTGTATCTTTACATTGCTGGAAGCAGCTGATCAACTGAATGTGGTGTTTCACTTGTTGAACGGTAGTATGCTTCTAAGGACTGTAGAAACTGAATTAAATCAAAGTCTTCAGGGACCTCAATTACACGAATCTTTTCCTTCGACAATTTATCAACTTTTTCAATGAACAGTTCACGAATATCACTAGGCATGTTAGTTCCTTGATGCCCGCTAGACTTTAATAGTTCACGGATTTCAATTTCTAATGCTGTATATGCGTTAATATTTACTCCTTGCTCATAAGCATATTTTCTAAATAGTGATTCCTCTTGATACTGCATGTAATTACGATGGTAAGCATCTAAGGTTACAGGTACAGCATATTTCGCATGAAGCAGGTCATGCGCTTTACGGAATAGCTTTTGAACATTGCGTAAAGAGTATATAGCAAAATGAGTACCAAATTTAAAAATGGCCTCTTCTTGTTCATGTTTAGGTACATTGTGTGTAATTAAAGGATAAATACCAGTTTTAGCAGCTGTGTCTAATACACGATATTGAGAAGATTGCTTTAATAATTTACTTAGTGTATAAACAAGCTTTTTAGGATATCCTTCTTGTCGATCAATCATTTCTCGTAAGCCACGAACTACTTGGCGAATTTGACGATGACAAGAGTGTTTTAAAACGTTAATGAATTGATTCATATCCTTTGCAAATTCAGCAATATTCATTTCCACTAACAGATTTTCAATGAATTTAACTTTACGCTTATATGTATCTCTTGGTGTAAAAGGATCACGGTATTCTGCTCCTTCTTCTTTTGCGCATAAGAAATCAGGATGTACAGATAAATGCAATGTTGTGTATTGCTTTTTATTCTTCTTCCCTTTTTCTAACTTGCAAATTTTAAATAAAGGAGATCCAGTAGCAGATAGCTTTGTTTCTAGTTCCTCAAGCACAGCACGAATCTGATGTGGGTATTTCTTATGTAAGTAACGATACATACCGCCAAAGTGAGTTGAGTTTCCTTGTTCATCAACTTTGAATAAAGAACGTTTCAGGGTAGTTTCGCGTTTCTGCTGCATTGCTACATCCATGAATAGTTTCTTAGCTGCAATGGATAACTCAAAGAATTCTTTGGTAAATACTATCGGGCTAATAAATGTATATGCATTTGCTTTATTCGTTTCTTTATTCATGAAATCAGTTAAGGTGATTTTATATTTACCACTGTACTCATTTTCGATTGTAATGATGTTATGGAAACTTAACTTCTTCAAAGCTACATAAAATTGTGAGTGGTGAATATGTGCAAATGCTTCTTTATAATTTTTATAATCTTCCCAAAGCATATGGATCGATACATGCGAAAGCTCACCATATGTATTACATTTTTTATGAAGAAATAGAAACACTTCTAAATCAGCATTTGTAATTCCATATAGCTTATGTTTTCTACCTTCGTTTTTATCAAATTCACTTACTTTATCTACAATCTTTTTCATTTTCAGTGAAAAAGATGGCTTTGCTTTAGCAACAAATCCCTCTTCATCTGCAATTCGTTCTTCATAGGACATTGAATTCACAATGTCTTCTAGATAAGTATCTTTAAAACTGTAATACTTACCTTCTAAAGCATCTACTAACTTTTGCCATGATTTAATTGTTACAATTACCGGTGTTGTTGTTTCACCATTCAAACTACGTTTGTTCTTTATAACGAAAGGTTTTGCCATCTTTTTCACCTCCTTTTATGTTAAGTTGCAGTTTTCCCTACAATTAGATATAGATTTTCATTTTTGATTATATCAAATCGAATACTGGTGAAATCTGTCCCTTTAAGAGGAAAAATAAAAAAATGAAACGTGCCCAAATCCCTTGGGGGACAAGGGATTTGACGTTTCATAAAAAAAAGTTTATTGCCACCATAGGGCTATGAAGTTTTTTGAATATGAAACGAAGTATGTTGTGGGAGAAATCTTACTAAACCATTGATTTTATAGGGTTTTACACTAATTTCGTTTTAAAGTTGTAGCCATCATATAGCTATAACGTTTCATATTTTGGATTGACTAAGAAATTTCTATAGATTTCGTATAAACACTGATATATAGGGAGTTATAACTGTTTTTAAATGAAAAGTTGTAGCCATCATACCGCTATAATCGTTTCATTTCGTTTCATGTTTCCTGCCGTCATATAGCTATAACGTTTCATGTTTTTAAAATAAGTTATATTTTATTGAAAGTTGCTGTAACCCTTGGTATATATAGATTTGTTTGAATTTTTAAAGTGAAAGTTGTAGCCATCATATAGCTATAATGATTTTATTGTTTTTTCTTTCATATTTAATGAAATGGCTTTATATCAACGTTTATTGGTAAATTACATAGAATAAAATTTTTTTAGTCGAATGATTTTCAGGATATTCTCGTTTCATTTTTTTAAAGTTGTAGCCATCATATAGCTATAACGTTTCATAAATTACGAAATTATAACCACAATATAGCTATTCATTATTATAAGTAAGAAGTAATAGCCGTGATAAGGCTACATAGTTTCAAGTAAGAAGTAATAGCCGCGATAAGGCTATATAGTTTCAAATAAGAGCTTATAGCCATGATAAAGCTATATAGTTTCAAATAAGAGTTTATAGCCCCGATAAAGCTATATAGTTTCAAATAAGAAATAATAGCCGTGATAAGGCTATGCAGTTTCAAATAAGAGCTTATGGCCAAGATAAAGCTATATAGTTTCAAATAAGAGTTTATAGCCATGATAAGGATATGTAGTTTCAAGTAAGAAGTAATAGCCGTGATAAGGCTATATAGTTTCAAGTAGGAAGTAATAGCCGCGATAAGGCTATGTAGTTTCAAATAAGAGCTTATAGCCGCGATAAGGCTATGTAGTTTCAAATAAGAGTTTATAGCCGCGATAAGGCTATGTAGTTTCAAATAAGAGTTTATAGCCCCGATAAAGCTATATAGTTTCAGATAAGAGTTTATAGCCCTGATAAAGCTATGCAGTTTCAAATAAGAGTTTATAGCCGCGATAAGGCTATGCAGTTTCAAATAAGAGTTTATAGCCCCGATAAAGCTATGCAGTTTCAAATAAGAGTTTATAGCCCCGATAAAGCTATGCAGTTTCAAATAAGAGTTTATAGCCCCGATAAAGCTATGCAGTTTCAAATAAGAGTTTATAGCCCCGATAAAGCTATGCAGTTTCAAATAAGAGTTTATAGCCCCGATAAAGCTATGCAGTTTCAAATAAGAGTTTATAGCCCCGATAAAGCTATGCAGTTTCAAATAAGAGTTTATAGCCCCGATAAAGCTATGCAGTTTCAAATAAGAGTTTATAGCCCCGATAAAGCTATATAGTTTCAAATAAGAGTTTATAGCCCCGATAAAGCTATGCAGTTTCAAATAAGAGTTTATAGCCCCGATAAAGCTATATAGTTTCAAATAAGAGTTTATGGCCATGATAAGGCTATGTAGTTTCAAATAAGAGTTTATAGCCCCGATAAAGCTATGCAGTTTCAAATAAGAGTTTATAGCCCCGATAAAGCTATATAGTTTCAGATAAGAGTTTATAGCCATGATAAGGCTATGTAGTTTTAAATAAGAAGCAGCTGGGGGATTTAAGTTTTGAATTAGAGTAACAAGTTATCTAGGCGTTAAGCAAAAAATCAGTGTGTTTAACTAATTTACTTTTAAAAATTGAAATTGTATTGTAAAGTAGTGATTTTACAAATAGAAGCAGTTTTATATAATTAAAGACAAGTAAATAGAATTTAAATGATCTACGATAAAACGAGTAAAATCAACAATTGTGCGGATTATTCAGATAATACTTCACCTTAGAGGTTATGTGGTTTTTCATCTAAATGGGAAAAATAAACACATTTTGATTCAGTCATTCGTTTAAAGTGAACTTCCATCAGTGGGAGTCTTATAGCCTGCGAATTGTGGGATGAAAAATGGACTAAGAATTTAATCTTAGTCCATTTCTTATTTTATATCCATTTTGTATGGAATGTACCTTCTTTATCTACTCGTTTATACGTATGCGCTCCAAAATAATCGCGCTGCGCTTGTAACAAGTTTGCAGGTAGTTTGGCAGTACGATAGCTGTCATAATAAGAAATTGCTGCTGAAAATGCAGGTATCGGAATGCCCTGTTGTACCGCCATTGAGATAATTTGGCGTAATCCACCTTGATATGACTCTACAATTTCTTTAAAGTATGGATTAAGTAAAAGGTTCGGTAGTTCAGTGTTTGTTTCATAAGCCTCTTTAATGTTCTGTAAAAAGGCAGCACGGATAATACATCCGCCTCTCCAGAGCATAGAAATGCTGCCAAAATCAAGGTTCCAATCATATTCCTCAGAAGCTGCCTTCAATTGCGTGAATCCTTGTGCATAAGAACAAATTTTACTCATATATAAAGCTTGGCGCACTGCTTCAATTAATTCAGCTTTTTCAACTCCAATTGCTGTTTTATCTTTAGGGCCAGATAAAACTTTGCTTGCGTTCACACGCTCTTCTTTTAAAGCAGAAATGCAACGTGCAAATACAGATTCCGTGATAATAGGCAGAGAGATACCTAAATCAAGTGCGCTTTGACTTGTCCATTTCCCTGTACCCTTTTGTCCTGCAGTATCAAGAATAACATCCACTAATGGCTTACCAGTTTCTTCATCTTTCTTCTTGAAGATATTGGCTGTAATCTCAATTAGATAGCTGTTCAGTTCACCTTTATTCCATTCAGCAAATATTTCATGGAACTCTTCTGCAGTCAAATCCAGTGTTTGTTTCAAGAAGAAATATGCTTCACAAATTAATTGCATATCTCCATACTCAATACCGTTGTGAACCATCTTTACATAGTGTCCTGCCCCATTAGGTCCGATATAAGAACAGCAAGGCTCGTTATTCACTTTTGCAGAGATGTTTTCAAGCATATCCTTTACTTTTTCGTATGCATCCTTCTGTCCGCCTGGCATAATAGATGGTCCCTTCAGTGCACCCTCTTCGCCGCCTGACACACCTGCACCGATGAAATTGATTCCTTCTTCAGCAAGACGTTTGTTTCGGCGAATTGTATCGACAAAGTATGTATTACCACCGTCAATTAAAATATCACCTTTATCGAGGTGAGGGACTAGAGAATCAATCGCCTTATCTGTAATTTCCCCTGCATTCACCATTAATAAAATCTTTCTAGGTGATTCAAGTGAGTTAACAAACTCTTCAACTATATGAGTACCAACTAAGTTTTTACCACGGTTTTCCTCAATGATTTCATCAACTTTTTCCTTTGAAATATCATATAGGGCCACAGAATACCCTTTGCTCTCAAAGTTAAGTGCGAGGCTTTTTCCCATAACGCCCACACCAACAACTCCAATTTGTAACTTTTCCATATTCTATCGTTCCTTTCCATGTATGTTACTCTGTATTATAGTATATATACCTAAAATAACACTTTAATCAAATAATCAATCTTTTTCATTTCAATAGGCTCTGCCAGTATTCGTGCAAAAGGTTATAGGGACACGGCACATCACTATCAAGTTAAAAAATAAAGAGAAATTTTCATCCTTATTAATCAATCATGAAAAATAACCGGTTAATTATGAAAAATCACATTAAACAGCTTCCGTATCCCTTTTACTGTTTAGAAAGATCTATACAAATAAACTTAATAATAAAGTAAACCCTAATCCGGCTACAGAAACGATAGTCTCAAGTAAAGTCCATGTTGCAAATGTTTCTTTCATGCTTAAACCAAAGTACTCTTTGAACATCCAGAAACCAGCATCGTTCACGTGTGAAGCAATTAAACTACCAGCCCCTGTTGCAAGGACAACTAAAGCAAGGTTAACATCAGATTGACCTAACATCGGAATCACTAAACCGACAGTTGTTAATGCAGCAACCGTAGCAGACCCCAATGAAATACGTAAGATGGCAGCGATAATCCATGCGAGCAAGATCGGTGATAATGAAGTTCCTTTGAATAATTCGGCTACATAGTTACCAACGCCGCCATCAATTAATACTTGTTTGAAAGCGCCGCCTCCACCAATAATTAAGAGCATCATCCCAATATTCGAGATCGCTGTTGTACAAGATTCCATCACGTTTTTGATTGGAATATTTCTTGCCAATCCCATTGTATAGATCGCAACTAGTAAGGATATCAACATGGCAGTATCCGCATTCCCAATAAACTCAATCGTTGCTAGTAAACTATTATCTTTGAATCCCATTGTTTTTTGCAGCAAAGTAATAATTGTAGCGACTGCCATTAAAAGAACAGGCAGTAAAGCGGTAAAAACACTGATTCCAAAGCCAGGAGTTTCTTCAAGTTTAAATACTTTCTGCTCACCTAAAGATTTGATATTACCGGTTTTTGTGAACGCATCAGGTACTAGTTTTTTTGCAAGTTTAGTAAATACAGGTCCAGCTAACACAACCGTTGGAACCGCTATCATAAAACCGTAAAGTAATACTTCACCGATGTTTGCATGCAATTCACCAGCGATAGCAGTTGGTCCTGGGTGTGGCGGTAAAAATCCGTGTGTTACAGATAAAGCTGCTGCCATCGAAATACCGAGATATAAGATAGAAACTTTTAATTCTCTTGAAATCGCAAATACAATTGGAATTAATAATACTAATCCTACTTCAAAAAATAATGCAATCCCGATAATAAATGAGGCAGTCACAACAGCCCATTGAATGTTCTTTTCACCAAATTTTTTCACAAGGGTCATGGCAATGCGTTGTGCGCCCCCAGAATCTGAAAGCAACTTACCTAACATCGCACCAAGTCCAAAAACGAGTGCTAAATGACCAAGTGTTCCGCCTAATCCCGCTTCAATGGTTTTAAAAATCTTTTCTGGTGGCATTCCAAGTGCTAAAGCAACCCCGACCGATACAATGATTAATGAAATAAAGGTATTTAATTTAAAGCGCATAATCAGTAAAAGTAATGCTAAAATCCCAATTGCTACAATGACTAATGGCATCGTAGTTCCCCCCTAATCTTAGCTGTATTTGTATTTATCCCGCTATTCGTGGGCAGTAAGGCCCCCACCTCGAGATTTAGATAGAAGCGAGGCGTGGGGGATTACTGATGATAGTTTTACTTTATTAAATTTCTTTGATAATTTGCAATTCGTGTATAATCGTCTTCTAGCGCCCTTGATAGGTTAATAAATATAGGCAATAATTGTCTGTATTCTTTTGTTGCTTCTTCTTTCGGTGTATGTTTGTAGGTACTGCCAACCATTTCGGAAACGATTTCAAAAGAATCAATTTTTCCTGTGGCATAGAGACCTAATATACATGCACCTAGACAAGAGCTTTCGTAGCTCTTGGGAACAACGACTTCAGATGCGAAAATATCGGACATCATCTGTCGCCAAACGTCAGACCTTGCGAATCCGCCTGTTGCTTGAATACGAGTTACCGGATTATCCATGCATTCGGTTAATGCTAAAAATACAGTGTATAAATTATATATAACGCCTTCTAAAGCTGCACGAATCATATGTTCCTTCTTATGTGACATCGTTAAACCGAAGAAGGAGCCACGTACATCTGGATTCCATAATGGTGCACGTTCCCCTGCGAGGTATGGATGGAATAATAATCCGTCTGCACCAGGTCTCACGCGTTCAGCTATTTTAGTTAATACATCGTATGGATCAATTCCTAGTCTTTTCGCAGTTTCTACTTCTGATGAAGCAAGTTCATCACGAATCCAACGAAGGACCATTCCTCCATTGTTTACCGGTCCACCAATTACCCAATGCTTTTCCGTTAAGGCATAACAAAATATTCTTCCTTTTTTATCTGTTTGTGGCTTGTCAATGATGGTCCGAATAGCACCACTTGTTCCAATTGTGACAGCAATCTCACCTTTTCGAATTGCATTCACACCTAGATTAGAAAGCACCCCATCACTGGCACCAATGACAAACGGTGTTTGTGAATCGATACCAATCTTTTGGGCTAAATCTGGATTGCAGTTACTGAATATTTGGGTGGTTGGTACGAGTTCAGATAATTGAGCTGATGTTATACCAGCAATTTTTAAAGCCTCCTCATCCCAATCTAGCGTTTTTAAGTTCATCATACCCATGCACGAGGCAATGGAATGATCAACAACATATTGATTAAAGAATTGTTTGAAGATATATTCTTTGATTCCAATATATTTTTTCGTTCTAATAGCAATTTCCGGATGGGCATTCACAATCCATGTAATTTTACTTAATGGTGACATTGGGTGAATAGGTGTTCCTGTTCGTCTATAAACTTCATGGCCATTCAGTTCATCTTTGATTTTATGTGCCCATGCCTCACTACGATTATCTGCCCAAGTGATACAAGGTGTCAGCGGCTGATCATTTTCATCCATAGCAATGACACTATGCATAGCACTGCTAAATGAAATAAACGATGGTTTTTTATCTGAATGCTGTTTTGTTATATTTGATATCGCTTGTAAAACAGCTTGGAAAATCTCTTCTGGATCTTGTTCCGCTGTGGATATATCCGGTGTGCGAAGTGGATAACCAATATTCTCGGTTTGGATGATTTCGCCTTTTTCAGTAAATAAAACTGCTTTCGTACTTGTTGTACCGATATCTATACCTAACATATAGCTACTCATGTCCTTGCTCTACTCCTTTAGATAACATTTGTTGTGACATCCAGAAATCTTCAACTTTCCCTTGAACATCATCAAAATTTTGATGTAAGGCCTTAATCATGAGGGCTCGATCTTTTGATTCGATTGCTTTTATATAAAGCTCATGATTTTTTATAATCCGTTCAAAGTCTTCGTACTTTTCCTTGAAACGAGTACGCATTGATAAAAGGATTAAGCTTTCCATAACAGGCTTTAAATTATTCCAAATCATCAGGATGTAGGAATGCTCAATGGTTCGAATAATCGTTTCATGGAATAAGAGATCTTGATAAGAAAATTCATCAGAATCATGATATTTAATGGCGATTTTCATCATTTCCATTATTTTATTTAGTTCTCTTACTAAATCATTTGTGTCCATCTTTACAAGTCGCTCAAAGATAAACGTTTCTATAAGTAAACGAACATCGTATATTTCTTCGATTTCTTTCTCGGTTAAACCAATGACAACTGCACCCATTCTTTCTAAGCGAATAATATTTTCAGAAGCTAGTACTTTTAATGCTTCACGGACGGGTGACCGACTTACAGAAAAATCGGCAGCTAATTTATTTTCCGACAGGATGGTACCGCTTTCAATTCCACCTGCAATAATGCGCATTCTCAGTTCGCTCGCAACACGATCACCTGTAGAAGCTTTTGAAAGCCATTTTTCAGGATAAAGAAATTCCATTGATTTCGCCATAAATTCACCTCATGTTAATCAAGTATACTTGTATACAAGTATTATAACTCGGATTTTTAATTATGCAAGCGCTTTTATTGTTTGCTTTGGTTCTTTTAGAGGAAAGCCCCATAATTATTAAGCTAACAAATCGAGTCGCCCCAAAAACTATTATTGTTGATGAAGAAGATCTAGGGAATGGAAAACTGAAGAATACGCTATCCAAGGACTTACATCAACATATTTATCACTCGGGTTTACAACTTTTTGAATCAAAAATATAGATGTTAAAAATGTAACAGTAACTGAATTTGAGCATTAAAAGCTTTTAAAAATTGGAATTGTATTGTAAAGTATTGATTTTACAAATAGAAGCAGTTTTATATAATTAAAGACAAGTAAAGAGAATTTAAATGATTCACAGTAAAACGTGTAAAAAAACAGCGATTATGTAGATTATTCAGACAATATTTCAGCTTAAAGGTTATATAGCCATCATATAGCTATGGCGTTTCACATTTTTAAGATTCAAATTATATTTGTAATTAACATTGTTAGGAGGTATTTAAATATGGAGAAAGTGTTAGCATTGTTTAGTGATGCCCTCCTACTTGCTGCTCCAATTTATGAAGAAAATAAGCAGTTATGGGCCAAATGGAATAAATATTATAAAGAAGTACAAGAGAATCACGATAAATTAGTAACATCAGCTAATATATCCCCTTCCTTTTCGACACTTGTTTCTTGGTTAGGTCAGAAACAAGAGCAAGGAATATCGTTATTAAACATTTATGCCAATCTGAATAAATATAAAATTGAAATTCAAAATGTACTAGATAAGATCATTGAACAAGAATTCGGAGAAAAGGTTGAAGCAGTTGAACCAACTCAAATTTCAATTTTTGAAGATAGTCAGGTAACAGAACATATAGAAGATATATCGGATGATTACTATCCTGTAACCAATGACGCAATGTACTATCAATTACGTGATGGAATAGCAAAAAATCATTTTGAGGAAGATGAAGCAGTAGCAAAACCGGTACTGCCATTAGAAACAAAAAATTCAAGCGGAGTTGCACAACTATCTTCACATAAGGATGAGGATTTGAGATTAGTGAATACAAACGAAGCAGAAAGATGGTCTATATTGGTTGATGGAGTCATTAGTAATATGGATGATCTTACAGCAGACTGTTTGGATACCATTACAATACAATGGTTAAATCAAGCTAAATCTCCAGACGAATTCATAGATTTTAGTTATGAAAACGTATTGGAATTGTGTAATATGCCAAAGGCATCTGCAAATGGTGTAGAGTATTATCGCGCAGAAGATAAGATAAAAATAGCACAACGTATAGCAGCTTTAGCTAGTATCTTTATTTATTTGAATGATGATAATGAAGTTGTAGTACTGAACGATCAAGCAGAAACTGGGCAACAATTCGAAGTAAAACGTGAAGTAATCAAAAGGCTATTCGTACTCGATTCTGTAGTGTTATGGAGAGATAAGAATACTAATGAATATATGGGAATAGAATCCTGTAAGATTAAACCAGGTAGTTTCTTATCAGGCTATTTGTATGGCTCTAATAGTACAACTGCTTTATTATCGAAAAAAGCACTAGAGTATAATAGCTATAGACATAAGTTTCACAAACGTTTAATACGTTATTTATCATGGCAGTGGAGAATCCGTCAGCAATACAGTACTTTAAAAAGACCATACTCCATTGGTGGAGAAAAAGGTCTACTATCTGTAATGGGTATTACAACTACAAAGGGTCGCCCAACTCGAATTCGTGAACAACTAGAAAATGTTTTAATTGATTTAGAAAAAGAAAATGTAATTTCACATTGGGCGTATGCAGAGGAATTGGATGAAACAAAGATAGGAGAACGCAATTGGTTTAAGAATTACTATGAAAAGTTAGGAATCATTATCTTACCACCAAAAGAATTGATGAATAATATAGATAGTATGGTGAAGAAAAAAACAATAGATATGCAAGAGAAGCAGGAAGAACCTTATACTGCAGATACAGTAAAACAAACTACTATAGGATCAGAGGAAATGATTCGGGAAAAAATTATGCATCAGCATATGCATCAAAATAAAACAATGCGTGAGATAGCAGATGAAATAGGTTTATCCCCTGCTACGCTATCAAGATTCTGTAATAACAAAATGAAGCGTATTTCAAAAAGTGTTAATGAAAAGCTAAACAAGTGGTATGAAAGACAAATGATTATAGAGTCTATGTAAAAAGAAGCAGATACCTTTAAATGGAGAGGTACCTGCCTCTTTTTAGTTTGTTCATATTCTGTTTTTGCTTTGAAATAAACTTTGTTCACAATATGTTTCACTAATTATTCTCAAGAACGTCGTGTAACCTCTCAGCAAACTCTTTATAATGCACTGTGTTGTATCCCGTATGGTGTCCGGGAAACTTAGCAAACTCTGTTCCGAGTTGTTTTGCTAAGTTGACTGCGCAATGGTAAGGAAAAAATTCTTGTGAAACACTTCCGCCGGCTGGAAGTACTTGTATCAATACAGATTTTAATGGTGTCTTTAATGCATCGATATTTAAAGTATAGCTGAGAATTCCCGGGATTTCATACTCAGTGAAATACGTCGAATTATCGAGTAGCCGCTTTGTTAGTACATCTTTCGATGATCTGAAATTGGTATCATCAATATTTGACAATAACTTCATAACCTCACTTCGATGATTTTTCTTAAGGTCTTCCATGAATTTTATAGCCTGATTCAACTCATTTTCAGTTAAAAGTTGTAATAAAACTGGTTCGTGTGAGATTAGTAACTGTATCTGCTCAGGATGGCGTATGCACAGATCAAGTCCGATGACAGCGCCAGAACTACTTCCGAATACATAAGCTGGTTCATCGGTCAGATTGGCTAGCAGTCGGTGAGCGTCTTCACTATGTGTGTTCACATGAAAATCCTCAGTCTTATTCGCGAGATTGCTACGGGAATGACCACGACGATCGTAAGTAACAACTGTATACCAATTAGCAAGATGGTCGGCGATACTATGGAACTTGTCGGCATCACCACCCCCACCATGGATCAAAAGCAGGATTGGACCTGAGCCACGCACCTCATAGTAGATGCTCGCTCCATGTACTTGCAATTTTCCGGTTTTTACTATACCCATTTGTACATTCTTCCTTTCTTCTGTCATCTCCCTTAACATTACATGATTGGCGAATGACATAAAATGCAGGAAATGACTAAGAAACAAATTCGCCATATGAAAAAGTAATTAGCATCATTTCACCGGTGCTTCCTTTTTATTTAAAGTAGACAATTTTTGGTCGTTTCAATGGAGAGGTGATATTCATCAGCTATTTGATTAATAGTTCTACAGTTTTTAGATTCTACTTTAATAGAAACATTTCTTTCATCAATCAGCTTTCTTGTTCTAGAGCGTGTACCCGTCTCTGATGAAAGGTTTAGGAATACATATTGTTTATCCTTTTCGCTATAAAAACACCTATTTAGATAGAACCATATCCTATGGAATAATACGGTATAACTGTATTCAAAACGGTACGACTTTATTTTAATTCCATATCTGCCTGTATTAATTCATAAACGTGCTAGTTTGCTCGGTGGATATCATGTGTACTTTTGCACATAATAAGATTGGCAAATGTTAAAGTCAGGAGGGTTTGTATGCAACATAATAAAAAAGATATAGAAAAGTCTGGTTCTATTATGAAACCAAATTTTGCAGAAACTGATCCGCAAAAAGTGAAACAAGAAATTCAAAATGATGTAAGAAAAGGCCAAGGAGCAATGACTTCCCGAGAAGCAGGTGCAATGCGGGATTAAGAAACCACTCCTTACTGTTTTTTATTTAGTGAAAGTTTTAAACAGTAAGGAGATAACCCCTTATCTGCTTTTGTTTCTTAAAAAATCGTTTTTACTTTCATATAAAGTGTAAAATGACAATAACGTTATTTAATTTTAATATCTAAAACACGTATAACCCCTTTCTGACTTTAAGAAGGGGTTAAAATAAAGTCTTTTAATTTTTGATGTGAAATACTTTACTACACTTAAAAATACAACAATAAAGTTGTTTAAATCTAAGTGTTATTGTACAAACGTGCTCTATTCTAAAATAGTCCTTTACTATTACCTCGTGAAACCCTTTTCACTTTTCTTGTTCTTTTCGTCTCCAGAGTAGTAGCAGAATTTCGAACAGTTGGGGTAAGCATAACATAATTCGAGATAGCTGCCACTGCATAAATAATCGCTATCCTCCACAGTGCAACTTACCAAGCCTCGGTGAACTGTGAAGTTACGTCTTTCTAGTCGAACCCAGAACATCTAAATAATGCTGATTATACATAATCCCTAAAATGTTCCCAAAGGGATCGACCACGGAAGCAGTAATAAACCCCTCGCCGCGCTCTGTGGGTGCCTCGTATTCTTTCGCTCCCATAGACAGCAGATTTTTGAAAGTTGCTGTTACATTATCGACGTGCCAGTACACTACAGCACCGGCCGGTCCGGTCGCTGAACCATCTGGCGCATAGCGGCTATCAATCAGCCCCAGCTCGTGCTGGTAATCGCCAAGGCGAAACTCGGTATATCCTGGACGTTCGAAGTAAGGTTCGATGCCCAACAGCTCGGCGTACCACTTCTTTGCCGCTGCTAGATCATCCGTCCAAAAACTGACTGTGGTTAATCCTCGTAATGTCTGTGTGTCACTCATAATCGATTTCCTCCTTAATGTTGAGTAGTACGTCCCGATGCTATACTAAATAACAGCTTCTGAATTAACTTCGATTTACTTATGAATATTCCTTTCTATTATTCAAGAAAATGACCCTTTAACCGAATAAAATGACTGACATTTTTAAACACCTTTATTGTAAATGTAACAATTTTATTTGTAATTAAACAATTGTATTATTACTTAACATGAAGTTTATTTCACGTAAGTATCCCCATTAGAAATAATCTATATTTTGTTTGACTTTTTTAAAAAGAAGTTTAACTTGCCATGATATAAACAATTCCAAAATTGTCTATTGTAGTCATCATCATTTATTAATATGTTAGTATCAAACTCCACTAATTTGTTCTTTAATTCATAAAAAGTGTTCATTAGATCATGACTTATATAGTGTTCTTGCTCTATTAGTTGAACCCAATGCTTTTTAAAGTAATTGAAGCAGCAATACATTTTTTCTATAGAAGAATTAACAAAATATCTTTCTACTCTTTCCGTAATTTCATGTTCTAGCTCATATATTTCTCCTGTGGGTTGGTAGATAGTAATTAGATTACCTGAATCCATATTACTCCCAATAACAAGGTATGGTTTAAACTTCTCTAAACTCGCTAAAAACGCTTCTGTATATTCTTTATCCAATATCGATAAAGAAAAATCATTTTGTTTTGTCCATTCCACTACATCTAAAAGAAAACCATTTGAATATGTGTAAAATTCTACATTGAGACATTCGAATTCATTTCCTTTAATTTGATGATTAAGTAAAAAGTGCATACTATCCATGGGCAAACGTAATTTGGCTATTTTCAATGTCATTCCTCCAACCCTTATTATGTAATCCATTTTCTGTTTCTTCACAAACTTAATTAAATTTTAGCATAAAGAAATGGTCTCCTTGGGGAAAGTTACATATGAAATAATAAAAAGGTATGAGTTTACGACCCACACCTTTTTACCAGTAGAAATATTCGTTATATGCTTAATGTATCAATCATGATCAATGTCACCTTCGATATATTGACTGAGTTTATCCTTAATTGCCGCACTTTCTGGAGTTACTTCTGCTACTTTACGATTGTGAAGACGAGAGCCACCTTCCATTTCATCTAAAGGTAATGTATTTTCATCATCTTGAGGAACAGTAGCAGCCATTTGTTGTAACCATTGTATTGTTAAGTTAGATGTTGTATTTTTACCATTGATTTCTGCAGTTCGCTGAATTGCCTGTTCCTGCTGATTATGGGTTACAGTCGATGTGTAAGCAGGCTCTCTATATTGTGGTGTATGCTTCGCCCTTGGCACTTCTATTGGAGTTTCAGTAATAACTGGTGCTTTGTTGTTAAGTTCAATAGGTTCTCTATGTTTACTTGTATCTGGTACATTTTCTTTTTGAACATCGATTACTTCATTAATTTTTGCGGGTTCTGTTGTAGTAGAAGTAGCAATTGATGCTGTAGTGCTTTCCTTTTCTAGCTTAGGAGCAGAATTTCTTGAGTAATCTTGCACAGACTGATTATTTGTTAACTCACCTTCCCTGTCAGTATCATCGTCATTATTATAAAAATCGTAAGTATCAGGATTTAACGTTTGTAACCAACCTTCTATTGCAGTAGGCGCTGTTTTAGGCGTACTCAAATCCTCAATTACAGTTTCTTCACTATCAACATCTGTATCTGTGACATAATCATCATATTTAATTTCCGCATTCAATGACTCTTCACGAATTTTTAGCCAATAAGCAGCTGCTTCTGCATCAACTTGAATCTTAGCTGTTTTAAACTCAGTGGCAGGAACAAAGTTTGCGTTTACTTGTATTCCTCCTTGAGGAGCATTATCTTTTACAATTTTAGCAGCACACTGGAATGCTTTTTGAATCAAGATATCATTTTCAGAAAGAATGGGTACCTCTGTTTTCGAATAAGAGTAGGATGTTCTACGTGTACTTTGTGTTTTTGTTTCTGCTGTTACCATATCAATTTCTTGATCACCTTCACGTGCCTCATAAATTGTTTTCGTACCCATTAGCTTACTAAACAATTTAGCGTCTTCATTTGTAACATCACCATAAACAAGTTTATTACGAAATGTGCCTAACAGGATATCCATAAATCTTGGGCCATGTTCAATTGCTAATTGACTAATGGTTTGTGCAATAACAATTAAAGGTGCTTTATATTTACGTGATTGAGCAGGAAAACTTTTAAATGCTTTATAAATGTAATCCGCAAACTCATCGACTAAAACAGGATGGTAAGGAGATACGTTAGGCTTACGACGGAAAACAGCATTCTGCACGGCATATAAACATAATTTACCGAATACATCAGATAGATCAGAAAGTTCCCCTTTTGCTGTATTGATTAAAAGAATTCCTCCAAATTCCAGGTGTTTCTCAAAATCAAAATCCGATGGGCCACATAAAACACGTCGGAGCAGAGGTTGAGCAGAAATATCATTTAATGTGTTTCGTAAACCGCGAACAAAGGTTTCTTGTTTATCAATTATCTTTGGTTGACCATAGTATTTCCCTTCAGTATGATAAACAACTTCCCCTCCCCCACGACCACCAGAAATTTCAGGAACATAATTTAAATCAAACCATTCATCTACCTGTTTCATTATGCGCCAATGGTTTCGTTCATCTCTATCTGGAATAGATTCAATATCATTTGGAAGTCGTTCTTTTAATTTGAGATGCATCTCAAAAACGAGATTAGCATCATTATACATATCAATTAAATGCTCAAATCTGGCTTCAAATTTAGAATCATGGAGTTTTAACAAATAAATATGTTGTTTAAGATGGGAACGCTCAGACTGAACGAAGAACGGATTTCCTGCTCCATTATCAGAGAGACCCGTTAATACTGAACATAACATCTCAGCAACGTTATCAACTGGACCACGTACAAAATTTATTGAAGGGGTATCAGGATTTGTTGGGTCTAAATAGAAAATAACACTTGCGGGAATTTTGTGTGCTAATACCAATTTATATACTTTTTCGCAGAAGTCATTAGATGGCTCGATAACTGTAAGACCATTAACCTGCGTTCCTTTTACATCCTCTGAATGATAATCTTTTCTTGCATATAAGGTTTTAAAGTTATTAATCATGGAAGCCATATAGTCAAGAATTTGATTGGCAATTGGCAAACCTAGTGCAGCTGATTTCCCTGTACCAATGTTACCGATGATCATTATATTAAGCGTTAAAGACTTGCCCTGTATAACTGCCATTTCCCGTGTAGCACTGTTAGGACCAAGAAAGATATCGGGTTCTGGCAATTTTGATGGATTTTTTTCAGTGAAAAATCTGTGTAATGAAGTAGCAAGTTTTCGTTGACGATCATCATTCAAAAAGGAAAGCATCCAACCAGGTATTTTAAATACGTATTCCCATTTTCCGAATTCATCTAAAAGCTCTTTTTTATGTTCATAAAAAATCTTAAAGAGCCATAAGAGTACGAGAATAATAATAATTACAGGTATTGCAAATACAAGGTGCATGATATTACTAAAATTTGAAAGTATAGTATCCTCTAATCCTTTGTCATTTAGTGAAACTTCTCCAGCTTTCGAATGTAAGAATGGAATAAATATTTTAGCTAATGGAACACTAAACGCCCATAAGTACTGGGCAACTATACCAATTAACATCATCGAGAATATAAACCATCTACGCTTTATCTCCTGATAGGTCTTAACCTTTGTTGATAGTTGCCAAGTATAAATTAAAATCCAAAAGCTAAAAAAGGTTTCAAGGTAATAATTAGTTTCAAACGGATTACCGAAGATACTTAAAGTAGGCAATGGAGCGCCCATTTGTATTGACCAGAAAGAAGCGTATTTATATATTCCTCTAAAAGCAAAATACCAAGCTAGCAGAAGTAGTAATGTTATAACATAGTAAGATGAGCGGGCTGCTAAACGATATTTCCAGCTTTTTGTAATATCGATTGTAACTGTATAGGAATTTTTTTTGCTCTTTCCGGCTTTTGGATCCTCCCCATTACCTGGTGCATTATTGAGTTCAGCATTCTTTTGAACTGCATTCTCCAAATTCTTGTTTCACCCTCTCTTTTAACGAATAAAAAGCAGCGGTGAAATTAAGCAATTCAGCAGAAGTAGCCAATAATATATTCTCTGGTGCTATGGAATTGTGATACAAATCAGTAAAAATGGCTTGCTGCCCATGCTCTAATTCATCCGCTTCATATATCCCCAAAATCTTTATTGGGTTTAGTGTTCGGTGTTGATTTTGCATGGCCAACAATCCTGATAATTGCTGTAATTTAAAGTGTGTGTTAACCTCCCCTACCTTAAGTATTGTTAATATACATAAAATTTCTAAGTAATCTAAAGATTTTTTTTCTTCATCAGGTGCTTTTTTTCGTAATACCAAAATGTCATCTGTTAGCTCAAGTAGTTTAGAATGTTGAATCCCTTTCGCTTGAATTTCATTTTTATTAGATATCCACCCTACCGAATAAGGGAAAGAAGAATTTATGTTTAAACGATCAGTGATTTTTTTGATTAGATGACTTTTGCTTAAACTATTAGTTTCACGAATTTCTTGAAGAATATTATTTACTACAAGTGCAGAACTACCCATATTGCATACGTAAACATTTAGGTTGTTTACCACACTTAAACGTGGAATATTACCAAAAGCTTTTTTTAAATTGGTAACACGTGTGGTCCGTTTTTTGTAAGTAGAAATGGTATGGTAGGAGTCATCAATAATAGAAAATAACACGTAATATTGCTTAGATGGGTTAGCAGCAGCAATATCGAGATATTTTTTTAATTTATTTTCTAAAAACGGAATGTTTTCCGATCCTGTATCAACTTCAATATTGATAATAGAATTGTTACAAGTAATAACCCAATCAGGAATTAGTAATGGGTTTCCCTTTGAGTCAGGATAAAATTCTTTAGATGGACGAAATGAATATACAAGTTGAGGCAGATCTGGTAGGAAAGAAACGGGTTGAAGTTCGGGCTGAAACACTTCACGGTATTCTTCATCTTCATATAAATAGTAGACATCTTTTGAATCGGAATACATTAGGTTGGGCAAATGCAAGTTTTGCTTTACGATTTGACTTAGCGGAAAGAGATAATCTCCATTACCACCTACAATTGCACCAGTATGTTCATTGTTTGATTCTGCTTTAAGTAAATTTAAAACAAATTGCGTAATTGCTATATTGTGTTCATATTGCCTCTTAGTAACAAATGAGGTACTACAATCTGAAATCAATTTTAATCTATATAATATTTCAGCTCCTTTTAAAGAGATAGAAACGAAATCCAGTGTAAAGCCTCGCTTTTTTCTCACGCTTATATTTTCCTTTTTTAGTAATTTCATTTTTGCCCATTTAGTTAACTTTGATGAAAAAGTAGTGCGACTTATAGGCCCCCCACTTATCAATTCATAAAATTTACGTAATTGAATTTGAGAAACTGTTCGCTGTTCATATAAAAATAAAACTGTAAAAATATCAGAACGATTAAAATAAACTCCACGATCATTTTCTCCGACGATATATTTAACTGCATGATTAAATGATTTTTTCAATTTTAAACACTCCCCTGATATGGAAATAAAATACGGAAACTTGCATAAAATCGATTGCAACTATCAAAAATTCAACCTAGACTGATTGGGTAAATAAAACATTAGAGAACATAAAAATGTTTTAAAAATATTTTAACTGAAATTTACAAAAAAACAACTCGTTACCCATCAAGACTCTGGATTTAAAAACACGTAATACATCTTCATGTATGTGTTATAAAAATCAAATGTAATAAGGATTTACTTACTATTAGAGTTCGTCATATATCCTTCGACATAAATAAAAAGACATGTGACGAAGCTAAAAGATAAAAATAGAGTTCGTCATATGTATTACGTCATATCTGAGTAGAGTCCTCAAAATACATAAAATACAGAGTGAATATATTTTTGAATGGATGAAATTCAATATTGAAATGAATGTTAAAAATTTTTTAGATGTAACTGTTTATCAGGAGGAAAAATCACATCATAAAAGAAATAAGTAAATAATTATAATAAAGTAAATGAAAATTTTGTATATTTCGTATTTTGCATGTTACAATCTGATTTAAGGGGTGAAAAAATGCGGAATTGGAACACAGAATATGGGTTAATAAAAAAGATTATACAAAGTGAATTTGAAACAGACTTTTTTTATAACAAGGTGATCAATACATTAAAAAATGAATATGAGATAATTCCATTACAGTTTGCTGCTCTAGATCCTTATAAAATCTACAATACTTCACAAGTTAGTAGAATATTGCGACTAAAACCTAATAAATTAAGGTATTTAATTAACAGATACGGTGAATACATCCAATTAATAAAAAAAGGAACTAAATATATTATTTCATTTAAAGCTGTATACAAGATTTATTTAGTACATCTATTTTTAACAAAGAAATTAATTAGTTTATCTGAGTTTAATCGCTTTATGGCTTTACATGTGAGTTATAGTGATTATATTGATATGAAATTGACAAGTTATACTGACAAGTTTGTAGAACTTAATTTCAGAGAAAAACAAATGAATGAAAATGAATCACAATTTTATGTGTTATTTCTGCAAATCTCAGAAATAACTACGGAATTAATAAAAGAAATAACGAAATATAACATGACATTGACATCCCCTTTCCTTTCTGTAGACAACCAACAGAAAAATGAGTTATTGAAAAAGAAGCAGGATCATAAAAATCTGTTTAATAAACTAAGTATTTTATATAAAACTATATAGTTAAAAGAGTAATACTTAAGAAGTATTACTCTTTTTTTATAGGATTATATACACGTTTTATTGATAAGTCTTTCATATAAGACCTTTAAATAGGGCGTATAATAATTCGTGGTAATATTCTATTGACATAAAATTAATATAAAATCATATAAACCCTTTAATAATAAGTGTTTGTCTACACGTCTTATATGTAGTTCGTATATATAAGGTGTATAAATTCAATGGCCATGATAATAGTACGTTATTTTAGAAGTATTATATATTGGAATTATAATTCTAGATAAAAATATACATAAATACTGCACTCATATTTATTGTTTAATAGTTATTGTTAGTTATATGAAACCTGATATTAACATGTTTTATTTACTGCTTATATGAACGACTTTCATGTACGTCTTATATATTTGATGTTGATATATAGGGCGTTATTTCGATTTTACATTTTATAAATATTATATAAGTCTTGTATATAACAACTTAATATAAGGCTTATATATAATGACTTGATATACGTCTTACAATGATGTAATATGTTTTTAGGAATAATTAACCAACGTTTTAAGGGGGGGACAACTTGAACGAGGTATTAAGTGAAAAATATAAACAAAACAAATTCACTGAAGAAGTTGTGGAAATGTTTGCAGACATTATTGAAGAAGACGAAATACTCTACAATGTATTTCATTACATAGGATCTCAAGTAAACAAACAATACCAAGAGACAAAGTATATGAGAGGAATCTCAATAAATGAAATAGTAGAAAGTGTTGTTATTGATAGGAGAGTAAAAAAACCTAAGGGTAAATCCTATTCATTAGAACTTGAAAGGACTAACATTTCAAGAAGATCGGCAGAAGGTAGTGTTGCTACTTTAGCTTCAATGTCATTAATAACAGAAAAAATTATGCATCCGTATAAGTTTTTAATTTCAACTATTAGGGGACAACAAGTATTAGTTGAATTAGGGAAACGTAAAAAAAGTAATGAGAATAAGGGAGAGATAAAATAATGGCAAAAAACTTTCTAAAAAACGAAGTAGCAGTGAAAATGACTATGGTTGGTTTTGGTCAAGCTGGAACTAGAATGGTAGATAAGTTTGCTGAGTATAAGCATACAGACGGTACAGCAGTTTATAATTGCCTAGCATTGAATAGTAATGATGGGGATTTAGCTGAACTGAAAAATGTGCCGAAAAGTAACCAAGTTTCACTAAAATTAGGTGGTTTAGGTAAGAATCCTGAGCGTGCTGTAAAGGTTTTAGAATCTAATGAAGAAGCTAAAGATAAACTAAAAGAATTTATAACGGAACGCGTTAGACCAACTGATGAATTAGTACTATTTTTTGCAGGTTTAGGCGGTGGTACAGGTACATCTACAATTATTCAAGCAATTGAAGAATTCTCCGCTTTTCATAATAAACCTGTAATTGCTGAAGAACTTAAAAGTATGGCAATGAAAATTCCTAGAGAAGAATTAATAAAAAATCAACAAAAGTATGCAAGAATTGCTTTCAATAATGCTATTGAGCGTAAAGATTTCATTAAAATGGGTATTGTAGTTACACTTCCAGTTAGGGCAGATGGGCCTGATGTACTAAGACAGGTGAATAAATTTTCACAAGAAATTTGGAAGTTAGCTAATGATCCAGCGAAAGGTGTTGCATTTGTTGTATTTGCAGATAACCAACACTTCTATGATGAGTTTAAGGGATTAAACGAAAATGAGAAAAAAGGCATTGGAAACTCACGAGACTATGCAAACCAACGCATTGGAGATATTATTCATGAGTTAAATACAGCTGCAAATGGTTCAGGAACATCAGTAATTCTAGATTCTCAGGACTTTAAACGAATTTTACTAGAAAGAACAGGCTGTTTAGTAATTAATAAGGTTTCACGTAATATGAATCAAATTGAAAACAGTAAAGAAATTGTAGATATGTTCTCAGAATCATTGAAAGGAAGTTCATTCCATCACCCTATTGACCTGATGAAGACAAATGAAAATGGAGATTTAGAGGCATCAAAGGTACATCATTTTGGGATGTTAGCAATTTTAGATGAACAGAAGAATATTGATGATTCATTTATGGATGATGCAAAAGTAGAAGTGACAAATAAACTACCAATCAATGGAACTGTTTTTAATGGTTATTTAGTCAGTAAAAATGACTTTATGGGCAGCGTGTATACTTTCTATAAGACAGATGCACTACCATCACGATTATCTAAAGGATTAGTTGAAGAATATAATGAATTTAAAGAAAAACAAAGCCAAATCCAATATACAAAGTCTCAAATTAATACAATTGAAGCGCAAGACTTTGATGATGATTTCAATATTAACTTTGGTGATTACTTTGAATTAGAACCAGTTAAAAATGAAGAGCCACAAGCGCAAAATGATGAAGAATTAGCAGCATTTATGGATCCAGATAAGATGTTTGGATCAAAATAAAAAATAAGCCTGGGATTTTCCAGGCTTATTTTTCTGTTTTCATTACACTTTTCATATATTCAATCATGTTCTCATCAATATAGTTTTCTATAAAAAGTTGTTTTCTTGCAAGATCTTCCTCTTTTTTAAACCAGCCAACCTTTTTAATACGAGTTTCTTCTGGTTGTGCACTCCACTCTCTTTCAGCTTGTTTTCTTAACTCTGTACGTGCTCTATGTTGAATTATCATATTATCTAGTCTTTCTTGTCTTTGGCGCTCTTTTAACATTTCAGGGTCTTCTGGTTCAGGTAGCACCGCACGTATAGCATCTTCAAACTTTCCTTGATACTCTAATTCAATGTTTTGTAAATGCATTTGAATCTTTTGCTCTACTATTTTCTCAATAGTCGCTGCAGCTTCCTGCATGTTTAATGGAGTTGAGACTTCACTAGTTTGATTTTCTGGAGAAACTGGTCTTAGTTCGAACTGATGTGGTAAAAGCTCAATAATTGCATCTAGCGACCACTTTTCATCCCTCTTTAGCTTAATAAATAAAGCTATATCTAAATCCAGTGTGTTATATAGCTTTTCATTTGTATTATTGGTTCTTAATGTTCCGTGTAACCCCTTTTCCTCTAGGGTATTGAACCAATTGTACACAGTGTTATGATGTCGGCCTACTAGTTTTGAAAACTCTGTTATTCGCCAAGCTTTTTCAAAAGCATCTTCATGACTAGAGTTTGTATTATTTGACTCCATATGTTCATTTGTATTTTTGTTATCTTGTTCAATCATCGTTATACCTCCTTGAAATATAATGGCCACAATAAAATGGAATTAACATATAAAGTGAGATTAACATGTTAAGTGTTTTTTTCGATAATATAAACCCGAATACCTTTATTGATTGACATTCACATGAAATGTATCGTTAATATGTAAAGTGTCACTTGTTAACATGAAGTTGATAAATAAAGGATTTGGAATTAACTATTGTTAATATCTTGGTAATAATTCGTTAGTTGTTAATGATTATTGTTGCTATGAAATTAACAAATTAGTCTACAATATATTAATGATAAGAAAATATTAGTGATTTGTAAATAAATTATGAGGATATAATATTAAACTTAAAGACTTAAAAGCTAAAAAGTATGTATAAATGTAAAGCGAAAAGCCAATAATAATAAATAAGGGCCTATATTTATTATTATTTATGAAACTCGGTAGTAGAAAACTAAGAACTGTATAGTTAATTGGTTTCAGCAGGTCTTTAGAATGCACATGAAGGTTATTATAGGCTATTGAATTACTTTTAATACGGTTTAATATAAATTCACTTTTTCTAGGGGGTACCGCCCTTTACAAGTGATCTCTATATAATCAAAATTGATTCATACAATTGCTGCTTTTAAATCGGAAGTAATTATCAAAATGCTTTCAAGAATGACATCTTCTCCTGTTTAGCCAGTGAATTTTGCTATAGAAAAAAGCCTTTTAATAGATGTAGAACCTAAAACTCTATTTGTATGTATATTCTCAACTTTAGAATCAATAATTGTTAATGTCATGTCAATACATATTGGTGATAGTTGATATGACGCTAGCATTAATTGATAACTAGCCCTATTAACATGTTAATCTCAGGTTATATATCAATGATAAATAAAGAGAAAACTATTAATTTTTGTGTGTTACTAATAAGAAACTATCAATTGTATGGAATTCTTGTTGGTTTCTAGCTACAAATAGAGTTCTTTTAGGGTGTTTTCTTTTTTATTTTTCAATAGAAATCTGTGTGATAGATAAATTTTTAACTAATGCGGATCTTGAAAACCCGAAAGCTGCTTCTATGACCATTTCAACTATCTAATGGTTAATGTCATATTGATGTTAAATACAAATTGTTGATATGACATTAACAATATAAATGGCATTTTTCTCTACGTTTGGCATTTAGACTGTATGTCAATGATAAAAAAGGTATGAAAACCATTGAATTGCTGTCGTCATTTATTATTGAGGTTAAATTTCAACTATTTTTTGATAGTGTGAAAACATCTTCTTGGATAGATCATCACTAGATTAGCTTCGAATAAACCGCCACAGAAGAAAATTTTCATCAATATAGATTTTGAAATCTCGAAAGTTATAAATACTACTCCTTTTTCAACACCTTATTGTTAATGTTATATCGATATCAATTAGAATAATATTAACAACAAAAGAAAACAAACACTTAACATGTCAATCTTAGATTATATATCGATGATAAATAAAGGGAAAACCGTGGTGGTAGATAAATTTATAATAAATACAGATCTCGAAGACCTGCATTTATGCGTATTTCAACTGCTTAATTGTCAATGTTATATTAATGTTAAATGGAAATTGTTGATATGAAATCAACAATGCAGACTGTATTCCTTTATATGTGCTGTTTTTTAACTATATGTAAATGATAAATAATCGGTAAAAATCATTGAATTGCTGTCATTATTTATTACTCGATTAAATCTTTAACTATGTTTTGATAGTGTCGAAACATTCTTTAGGATAGATCGTTACTAGATTCACTTCAAGAAAACTACCGCAGAAGAAAAAATTCAGCCGATATAGATATTGAAATCTCGAAAGTTATAAACATTCCTTCTTTTTTGATACCGAATTGTTAATGTTATGTCAATCTTAATCAGAATGATATTGATAACAAGAGAAAACAATCACTTAACATGTTAATCTCAGTTAACATGTTAATAACAAATGAGAGATTAAAAATCAGTTATCTTTCCATTGGTATCAACATGAGATTGATAGTTTCGTGTTGTTTCTTTTGTATATTTTACTAGCATTGAAACATTTTCAATGTTAGCTTATTAATTAACATACTTCCGTACAATCCGTTGCAATAGGCTAATGTTCAACTAATATAGATCTTGAAGTTTTGATAGCCACAAATATTTTTGATAAACGTCCGCTTGTTAATGTTATGTTGATGTTAATTGATAGATACTAGCATTTAAGTTGGCGCGATTCAGTTGACATGTTAATCTCGTTTGATATGTCAATGTCAAATATGGATAAGATGTATTGATTTTCTGTTGATATCAACATGATAATTATATGATTGTTTTATAGTCCTTGGTCTAAATTTTTTTAAAGTAGGAATAATTAATTTTGGACAAAATATAAAGTTATGATAATTGTTTACAATGAATTGATTATGGTTAACAAGAATGCACTTAATAGTGCAATTAATTGGTTAGTAGGGTATATATACTGTATCAAAAAAATTCAGCAGAGAAACATTAGTGAACCGTTAATAACGAGTATCCTTATAGCTTGGTAAATATAGATTGCTAAAATAGTATCTGATTCTGAAGAAGTTCTTGCTTTAAAAGGTCCAAAAGGAGTTAAATAGTGAGATGCCCATGTATAATTATAGTGTGGGGTTTAATAATATTTAGAAGATTATTTGATTAAATAAAGAATATTCTAATTAACCCCTAGATTAAATTTGTAATTTTTAGTATATTATTATTATAAAACGTAAATTTTTTTATTTTCTAGTGATTACATGAAGCCCTTCGGGTTACGGATTAAATTACACGTTTGTGTGGTAATTAACCTCCGTATTCCAAAGGGCTTTTTTATTTGATTAAGGGAAAAGGTGAGATGTGATGTCAATTGAAAAGTTAGCAACAAGTAGAATATTAAGACCAGTGAGAAGCATGAATAAGGGGAGTAATGAGAGATGGTTTGAATATTATAGAACAACATGCCCTATATGTGGTAAGCAAGGATGGTGCATGGTTAATGATTCTGAGACCAAAATAATATGTGGACGAATTTCATCAGAAACAGTATTCGGGGAAGCAGGCTATTTACATATAGTAGCTGAAGATCAAAAAAGGGGATATGGTTTTTCTCAAGATCAGATGATTAAGGAACATAGGAAGAAAAATGATTACACCCTTGATATTATGTACACTTTATTTCTAGAATCTTTAGACGTGCGAGATGAACATATTAAAATGTTAAGGGGATCAAAACGTAGGATTACAAGGGAAGTAATAAATGTTAGAAATTACAAAAGTTTTCCTATTAAACCTTGGGATACTACGAAAGAGTTAATAAAAAAAGTAGGAGGGAAAACAAGCTATATTGTTGGAATTCCAGGATTTTATGCAAAAGAAACGAAGGATGGAAGATATTTCACGTTTGCAGGTAGGAGAGATTCTTTATTAATACCGCAGAGAAATATATATAATCAGATATGCGGTTTTCAATGTAGAATTGATGATCCTGAATATATGACAGTTGTAAAAAATCATAAACCAAGCTTTAAGGCAGAAGTTATTGAGCAACCCAATACTATAGAGGTGACCTACAAAATCAATGGGAAGATAGAGTCTATATTTAAAGGTAAAGTCGATGTTAAAGAATGGTATGAAATTAATTATGAGGGTGAAAAATTAGGTGAAATACAATTAAAGTTAGAAAGTAAATATATTTGGATCAGCTCAGGTGGGAGATTTCATGGAACAGGAGTTGGGAACCCGTTGCCAATACATGTAGCAGTACCTAGTCGAGAGCTGAAAAATTGGGAACGTGGAGAATTAATAAAAAAGGATAATGTATGGATTTCAGAAGGGAGTTTAAAGTCTGATATTGCTGCAGAAAACTTAGACGAGCTATTAACAAATGAGGAAAAATTAATGTATGGTACCACAGTCGTATCAATACCTGGGGTTAAAGTATGGAGAATATTAATTGAACCATTAAAAAAAATGGGAGTTAAACAGGCAACGTTCGCTTTAGATATGGATATGATTACAAATTCAGATGTTCAGCGGTCGTTATTAGAATGTGCACAAACGCTTTATCAAGAAGGAATAAGTATTAATTATGCAAGTTGGGATATTAATCTTGGAAAGGGGCTAGATGATTTACTATTAAACGATTATATTCCAGCAATAGAGAAAGTGAGATAAACGCTATTTTGATTAAAATAAGTTAAAAAACATATTAATAGGGGATACAAATGATTAATTACTTTTGTATACCATAACTAGAATGAGTGGTTTTTATAAAATTGAAATTTCTATGTTGATTATACAAAAATTACATATGAGATTCGAGGAAATATAAATTTGGAAGCTTTAAAGGTAAATTTATTTTTTACTCTTTCTAAACGGATGTTTTGTATAGAAGAATACAAAACATCCATTATTTTATACGTGTTCTTGATAGTCATCAGGGTTTAAATTGTATATAAACCTTGATGATTATCAAGATTTATATAAATATAATTAGTTTAATCATAAGGAGATGATGGATATTTTAATATCTCAGTAATCTTTTAAATTTTCGGAATAATTTGTTTTACATTTTGTTATAATCCTATATCATATACATACAGGATAAATTTGGAAGAGTTTTAAGGTGAAGTTTCGTATCTATGTAATATCGATAGTAGTTTTAAATGACTAAATAATACTATTCATGTATACGAGGTGAAACAAATGGGGAGACGAGTAAGCGAGAAGAAAACAAAAGAGCAGTTTTTATATGAAAGAAGAAGACAATTAGAAATAATGGAAGGTATTAGTAGCATCTGCAAAGGATGCGATATTTATATAGAATTGAGAAAAACAAAAGCACATAAAGAAGTTGCCAATACATGCGCAAGGAATTGTAAGTTGATTAGTAACGTACAAAAGGAGACAAAGATGTTTTTAGAAACAATTCGATAAAATGAGAAGGGAGGGAAGTAACAGTTGAAATAAATCTATAAAACTTTATAAAAGACCCTCTAATTATTATAAAGTTTAAGTAATAATAATTAGAGAGGTGATATAGATGAAGTACTATTCCATAGGTGAATTTGCTAATTTAATAGGAAAGACAACTCAAACGTTAAGAAACTGGGATAAACAAAATGTTTTTAAACCACATCACGTAACGGATAGGGGTTATCGATATTACTCACAAGAACAACTTAATCACTTTTTGGGTATTAAAGGTGAAATGCAGTTAAACAAAATAGTGATAGGATACTGTAGAGTTAGCTCTCATAAACAGAAAGATGATTTGGAAAGACAAATTGATAACGTAAAAACGTATATGTTTGCTAAAGGCTATCAATTTGAAATCATCACTGATATAGGAAGTGGGATTAGCTATAATAAAAAGGGATTAAATGAACTAATTGATAAGGTCACTAATTCGGAAGTAGAAAAGATTGTTATTCTATATAAAGATCGGTTAATTCGATTCGGGTATGAATTAATCGAAAACCTATGTAATAAATATGGAACGACTATTGAGGTCATTGACCATACAAAAAAGACCGAGAAACAAGAATTAGTAGAAGATTTAATTCAGATTGGCACTGTTTTCAGCTGTAGATTGCAAGGCAAAAGATCCAATAAAGCCAAGAAGATGATTAAGGAGTTGATGAAAAATGATACTTGCGAGGAAAGTAAGAATAAGACCAAATAAAGAACAAGAACATCAACTTTGGAAATCCGTTGGAACAGCCCGATGGGCTTATAATTGGACATTAGGTAAACAAGAAGAAAATCACAAGCACGGTGGTAAATTTCTATCTGACGGCCTCCTTCGTAAAGAATTAACCGTTCTGAAACAAACAGAAGAATATGTATGGCTATACGAAGTATCCAATAACATTACAAAGCAAGCGATCAAAGATGCTTGTGAAGCATATAAGCGATTCTTCAAGGGGCTGGCTAATAAACCATGTTTCAAAAGCAGAAGAAAATCCAAGCCGTCTTTTTACAACGATAATGTGAAATTGAAAGTTCGAAATAACGAAGTGTTGATTGAAAAAGTTGGATGGATGAAAATTTCAGAATCATTACCAGTCGATGTAAAGTATAAGAATCCACGTATTCATTTCGACGGAAAGTATTGGTATTTGTCCGTTGGCGTAGAAAACGAATGTCCCAAAATAGAATTAACAGATGTCTCACTAGGTATTGATGTTGGTGTGAAGGAACTGGCTGTTTGCTCGGATGGAGAGAAAAAGAAAAATATCAACAAAACACAAACAGTAAAAAAGGTAGAGAAACGACTTCGTAGGTTGCAACGTCAAGTTTCTCGCAAATATGAAATAAATAAGGAGGGAAACCGTTTCATCAAAACCGGCAACATTATAAAAGTCAAAAAGAAAATACAACACTTGCATAGAAGGTTGACCAATATCAGAACAAATTATCTTCATCAAGTCACGAAAGATATCGTGAAAACCAAGCCATATCGAATCGTGATGGAAACCTTGAACATCAAAGGAATGATGAAGAATAAGCACTTGTCTAAAGCTATTGCAAAACAATGTTTATATGAGCTTAAGCGACAAATTCAATATAAAAGCGAAAAATACGGTATTGAATTTATTGAAGCTGATAAATGGTATCCATCTTCTAAGATGTGTTCAAGTTGTGGGAGCATCAAGAAAGATCTAAAGCTATCTGATCGCATATACAAATGTGCTTGTAGTCATGTCATAGATCGGGATTTGAATGCAGCCATCAACTTGTCACGTTATGAATTAGCCAATTAACACCTAAACGTTATGGCTAATATGTAGGATGCGTTGTATCCGAATTTACGCCCTCGGAGAGTTATATCAAACGGTAGTAGCTTTGGCAAAACCGGACTCGTAGAACAGGGAAATAAACAAACTTTATAGACTTTTATAAGGTTTTGGCAACGGAATAGGTATGAATCAATCATATAGCAGCTTGAATCGCGATGAGTCATTAAATAAAACTATAACACAAGATTCTAATGCAAGAAGTATTAAGCCAATGGCTTATCCAGAAGGAAACACTTTTGAAATTAAGAAAATAGGAAATTATAAGGTACTATCAAAACAGGAAAGTTTAAAATTATTTCAGCGGTACAAACATGGTGAAAAGGATCTACGTGATTATTTATTTCATGTGAATGTAGGACTAGTATTATCTATTGCAAGAAAGTACAAAAACAAGCACCCTGATATAGAGTTTGATGATCTGGTTCAAGAAGGAAATGAGGGAATGTTACGAGCAATGGAAGATTTTAATCCGGCTTTAGGCTATTGCTTTTCCACATACGCTTTTTGGTGGATACAAAAAAGTATGTTAGGAATTATATGTAAAAAAAAGTCTGGGCCTTTTAAAATACCTAATTATGTGAATCAATTTAATTTAAAATATGTCGAGTTAGAAGATAAATATTTACAAATGTATAACAGAACCCCTACGGTGGAGGAAGTTGTAAAAGAGTTAGATGTAACAAGCGAAACAGTCATTAGGCACAACGTATATTATAAGCGAGCTACTACTATGACTTTGGATATAGATACAATAAATGAAGATATAGGTATGTCGAAGCCATTCTATGATGATAATTCAGCAATTCCTTTAATAAATGAGATAGTAATTGAAGACTTAAATTACGAGATATGGTTAATATTTGATGAAGTATTAAACCCAAAACAAAAGATGGTACTAAATCTATGTTTTGGTCTTTTAGATGGTAAAGTGTATTTGCATAAAGAAATTGCAAAAGCACTTATGATAACAACTGAAAGAGTGTCACAAATAAAGGAAGAAGCAATTAAAAAATTGAAGAAATGTGACTATAAAGATGAGATTTTTAATCTACTACATGAAAAGTTGAAAGTTATGGATGAACTTAATATGGCGTGAAAATATATACTCGTATATATCTGAATATTTAGTGCGACGAGTGTATTGCATCTTTTTCTATCTAAAAGTTGGAAACAAATTGATGTATTAAGGGGATAACATGTACTATAACCTCAATAGATGTAAAATAAAAAGAAGGATAAATGGGTGCAACCTGTTTATCCTTTTTTTATTTATTATGCTTTAAAAAATAATATTACCTTTATTTTTCCTTAGTTTTTCTATAGAAATATCTCATGATTAATTATGAAGGATAAATAATTTAATTACTCTCATTAATGAGGTACCAATAGAAAGGAGGCCATTGTTGTTATATGCAAAATAATAGAAAAAGAAACGTAATTAAGGAAAGGATTAGACAAGAAAAAGAACGACGAGAACGATTATTAGCTGAGGAAGAAGAACAATATGAGGATATTCATGAGAATCAAGTAAGTGAGAAATTCCAACAAGAGCATTTGGAACAACAGTTGAAACAAAGTGAAAATAGAGAAGAAAGTGTAGTTTTAAATACACCTAAAAATGAAGCTTCAAATAGTAATCCGGCTCTTGATTGGATTACGACAATTCAAAAACAGTCAAGCACTTCGGAAAGCAATTTTAATAAAGAACAACCAGAAGTAGAAGAAGGTAGAAAAGCAGAGGAAGAAGCAAGGAAACGTAAAGAAGCGGAAGCACGTAGAAAAGCAGAGGAAGAAGCGAGGGAACGTGAAGAAGCGGAAGCACGTAGAAAAGCAGAGGAAGAAGCGAGGAAACGTAAAGAAGCGGAAGCACGTAGAATGGCAGAAGAAGAAGCAAGGGAACGTGAAGAAGCGGAAGCACGTAGAAAAGCAGAGGAAGAAGCGAGGAAACGTGAAGAAGCGGAGGCACGTAGAAAGGCAGAGGAAGAAGCAAGGAAAAGTGAAGAAGCGGAAGCGCGTAGAAAGGCGGAAGAAGAAGCAAGGAAACAGGCTGAAGCACGACGGAAAGAAGAAGAGAAAAAACTTGAAGAAGTAAGAAAAAGAAGATTAGAGGAAGAAAAGAGAATAGAAGAACAAAAGAGACAAAAAATAGTTGTGGTTAAAAGAGAACCAGAAAGTGATGAAATTAATTTAAATAAGAAAAGAAATCTACCAAATGAAACTAGATTTAAACAAGAAGAGAAAGAAGTAATCGATAAAAAAGGAATCTTAAATAATATGAAAAAATATAAGTACGCTATTATAGGAATCGCATCGATTGTTTTATTAATATTAGCAGGTTTTGCCTTTAGCAATTTGAAGAATTCACAGGCTGCATCTGCAAATAATGTAAATAGTTTAGAAGTTAACGCGAATCTAATAAATGGATTAAGGTTATCTGCAGTTCAAAAATATCAAGATGCTGCCTTGGAATTTGATAAAGTGGATTATAAAAAGTTAGGAAAAGAAGATAAAAAGGCAGTTTTATTTACTTATCTTTTAAGCGGTAAAGCACAAAAGGCTATTGACTTAGAGCAAGATTTTGCAGAATCAGTAGTTTCATATTATATAGCTGTAGATAATTTGAAAAAAGTAAAAGAACTCAAAACAAAAAATCCACTAATTCATTTTGAAATTGCAGCATTAGATGACAGACATGAAGAAGTTATTAAATTAAAAGACCATGTTCCACTAGATGGCAGAAGAGAAGGAATTATTGTTAATAGTTATTTGAAATTAAATAAATCTGAGGAAGCTAAAAAGTTTGCTCAAAAGGTTGGAAATAAAGATTTACTTGAAAAAATTAATAATTCTGCACCTAATAGCTCTGCTACCTCTGTAGCAACTATTAGTGCAGGTTAAGTAATGGGGAGGAATTGATTGTGCCATTAGATTATTCGAAAATTTTTAAGAAAGTTTTACTTGCTACTACTGCTACTACCCTAAGTGTTGGGGTAGTTTCAGGCTGCTCGCTGTTTACTTCGGAAAAAAAGAGCACCAAAACAGCATCAGTATCTAAAAAGAAAAAAGATACGGAAAAAGAAAAGAAGAAAGATAAGAAAAAAGATGAAAGTAAGGATGCAACAACTGAGAATTTAAATACTAATGATTTTGATGAAATCATTGATAATGCAAAACGTAGCTCAGATCAAAATTTAGCCGGAATCATTGAAAATAACAAAACCAAAAAGAAATTTGATGATTTAACGGATTCAATTGCGATCGCGGCTATAAATTCAGATAGAAATCTAGCATCAGTTATTGACAGTGATAAATCAAATAATCGTTTTTCAGATTTAAATACTTCAATAGCATCAGCAACAAACAATCCTTCTGTCTCGGATAATAAGGGTAGTAAGAACTTTGTATTTGGTGGCGATCTAAATATCAATGATGGAGTGGCTAGTGCAGATAATTTAATACCTCCAATTAATAATGATAAAAAGCCAACAACTTCTGGAGACTCTAGTGGCGGAGGAGATACAAAACCGCCAACAAGCGGCGATGGTAATAATGGCGGAGGAGATACAAATCCACCAACAGGCGGCAATGGTAACGATGGTGGAGGAAATACAAACCCACCAACAGGCGGCGATGGTAACGACGGTGGAGGAGGTACAAACCCACCAACAGGCGGCGATGGTAACGATGGTGGTACAACAAAACCAGAGAAACCTGAAAAAGATACAGTGGCACCAGTAATTACAGCAAAACAAGGTGTGACAGTATATGTCGGTGATAGTCTAAGTGCAGACGATTTAGTAGAAGTAAAAGATAATAAAGATCCAAATCCAGTAGTGACAGTAGGAGCGTATGATACAAGTAAGGCAGGGGAAATTCAAGTAGCAGTAATGGCAACAGATGCATCAGGAAATCGCTCAAGTACAACAGTAACCATTAACGTAGTAGAAAAAGAAGAGGAAAAAGATACGGAAGCACCAATAATTACAGCGAAGCAAGGTGTGACAGTACATGTAGGAGATAGTCTAACTGCAGGAGACTTAGTAGAGATAAGTGATAATAAAGATCCGAATCCAGTAGTAACAGTGGGAGATTACGATACAAGTAAGGCGGGAGAAATTCAAGTAACAGTAACGGCAACAGATGCATCAGGAAATCGCTCAAGTACAACAGTAACTGTTAACGTAGTAGAAAAGGAAGAGGAAAAAGATACAGAAGCACCAGTAATTACAGCAAAACAGAGTGTAACTGTACATGTAGGAGATAGCTTAAATGCAGGTGATTTAGTAGAAGTAAGTGATAATAAAGATCCGAATCCAGTAGTAACAGTAGGAGCGTATGATACAAGTAAGGCAGGGGAAATTCAAGTAACAGTAACGGCAACAGATGTATCAGGAAATCGCTCAAGTACAACAGTAACCGTTAACGTAGTAGAGAAAGAAGAGGAAAAAGATACAGAAGCCCCGGTAATTACAGCAAAACAAAGTGTAACTGTACATGTAGGAGATAGCTTAAATGCAGGTGATTTAGTAGAAGTAAAAGATAATAAAGATCCAAACCTAGTAGTAACAGTAGGAGCGTATGATACAAGTAAGCCAGGTACAATATCAGTTCAAGTAACTGCAACTGATAATGGGGGTAACAGTTCAACTGCAACGGTAACCGTTAACGTAGTAGAAAAAGAAGAAGAGAAGGATACGGAAGCACCAGTAATAACAGCGAAACAAGGTGTAACCGTTCATGTGGGAGATAAATTAAGTCCGGGAAGTTTAGTGAGTGTAAAAGATAATAAAGATCCAAATCCAGTAGTAACAGTAGGAGCGTATGATACAAGTAAGCCAGGCGCAATATCAGTTCAAGTAACGGCAACCGATAAGGCAGGAAATAGCTCAACTGAAACAGTAAATGTGGTAGTTCTTGAGAAAGAAAAGCCAGAACAAAAGCCAGAGCAGAAATCAGAGAAAAAGCCAGAACAGAAAACTGCAGGAACAACTTCTAAAGAGCAGGGTAATGGATTACTTGCATCAAATTCTAATGATGTAGTTAAATAAGATTTTAGCGGAAATTTATATTAGCGAAGATTTTAGAAGGTTCATCTATAAGTTTTTGTATCAGTCGAACTTAACTAATCAAAACCTTGTTATTATTAAATAAGGTGTTTTCCATAGAAACTCCAGAAACTTTATATGGAAAAAAACGAACTGTCTTAGTAACAGTAAGGTAACACCAATTAGAAATATTAATATTGGAAAAACAGAAAGTAGACGTTTTTTCAATTGTAGATTAAACTCCATTCTGAGGGTTTATAGTATTCATCATAACATAAAATTAACAGATTAAACATTCTGAATATTGTTGTTTTTGCAGGTGTAATTTGTTAAAATTAAGTATACCTTTTTTAAATTTCAATTTTTTATATCAATAACTACTGTAGCCCTTTCGGGGTTTCGATTTTCAAAGATAGTTTAAGTTTTTTACTTTTACTTTCTTTTTAAATACAACTCCGAAAAGGGCTTTTTTGCGTTTTTTGGAGAATATCACATTGTGAAAGGATGAAGGTTTTATGAAGATTAAGAGATTATTTTTAGTGTTAGGCGTTTTAGCTATGATGTTTGTTTTTATAACACCTTTATAAAGGATGAACCTTAAACAGATGCTTTAACTCCTGTCAAAGTAGGGGATTTGAAACAAAAAGTTCAATACGATTATTTGTTTGAAGATGAATTATCAAAAAATGTGATTAACGATTTAGGAGGGCAATTCAAATTAATATTTGATGATTTTGATAAGAACGGCTACTTAACCATTTATCAAAATAAAAAAGAACTAGAAATGTTTTTAGGAAATCATGTAACTACTACAGAATTAGCTAATGAATTTACATCGGACTATTTTAGTACAAATAAGAATTACAAAGTTACTTATAAAAGTAAACCAAGTCTATTTAATTATGAAAGACCAAGAACTGTTACAAAAGTAAAAAAAGGATTGTTTTTGGTAAAACAAAACGACTTAATTCTGGAATTTAAATATGTACCAGAAATAGATGGATTTCGTATTTTTTGAGATTACATATTTAAAATAACAAATTACGTGGAGGAATTCACTATGTTACAAATTAGAACTTTGATTGCTGATGCTTTAAGAATTGATGAAGAAGTGAATAGTTTTTTGAAATATTGTAATAATCAAGGGAAAATAGTTAAAGAAATAAAACCAAGTGGGATCATTAATCGTGAATATGATCAAGGCCAACCACTTGTAACCGTTATGGTTGTTTATGAAGGAATAAATTAACTGCAGTTATGAAAAAGACGAGGATTAATTCCTTGTCTTTTTTATTTTCTAAGAAGGGTGGATATATCGACTATGAAAATAATAAAAAAAGTGGTCGCCTTTAATTACAAATATAAAGACGTAGAGGAAAAACAGGTAGCACTTGAGATACTGGAATTCTATATTCATCAAAATTGTATTGTGATCTACAGTATAATTGATGGCAGATTCAAAAACATTAATAATAATCAGGCGTTCAAATTATTAGAAAGTGTACAGGTATCAAATAATTTGATTTGTTAACTTGAGAAAGTTAAATAACAAAATAAATTTTCTGAATTGGAAGATAAAATAAACTTCATTGTGATATAATTTAGTTGCATTTTTTCTTTTTTATATCACTAATTACTTATAACCTTTCGGGTTAATGAAATTACACAAAAAGGAACTTTATGTTGCTTTATTTTATTGTGTAAACACTTCATTATCCCGGAAGGTTATTTGTTTTTGCCTGAAAGGGGTGATGCTATGTCATAAGAACTAATTATTAAATAGAAACTGCTGCTGCAATGTCAAAAGTTTTTCGAAAAGGGGTGCATATTATGTTGGTTACAGTAATTGTGTCAGTTGTGGTTGGTATGGTTTCAGGATTGGCTAGTCATTACATCACAAACAAAAAGGTTTTGTTGCCTCGTAAGAGCAAGCTTGCATTTCACCCGGGTTTCTTGGGAGAGATGTTTGTAGGTAGTATTGCTTCACTCGTTGGTGTTGCAATGTTTAACCCTGAAACAATGATGGATATTCTTAAGGTGAGTATTCTTGCCGGGATTTCAGGACAAGCTTTCCTGCTGCACAATCGCTTGGCAACGGAACAAGTAAAAACCGATGAGATTCAGTCGATTTCAAAGAAATTGACCGAACTCGAAAAAAAGAATAAGGAATAAAAGAGGAGTAATCTGGTATAAATAGAAATAGAGAGATGAGGAGATTTGGTTATGTAATGGCCAAATAAAGAGAGTTGAGTTGAGGTGAGCCCGATGTCTCGAAAGGAAGTTTTTGATTATCTAGATGATCAAGAAAAGGAAGAGTTAGCAGAATGGACAGAAGAGCTTAAGAATGCTCAATCTACGAAAGCAGTTAAACTTTATTCAAGTAAGATAAAGGAACTGCTAGGAAAGATTGAACAACGAATGATTAGCTCAGGAGAGGAAGCAGCGACGGTTAGCTTCTAATTGAATAGCAAGATAGAAAGAAGCTGGTGGAGAATTTATCCACCAGCTTCTTTTTTTATCGGGCTACATTGTTTTAGTATTATCTATTGAAAAAAGTTTTTATTTAAAGGATATATCAAAAGATTAGCTGAATAGCAGTTGATGCTAGCCTAAGATGATTTTTTAACCTCGCTATATTAATAATATATTTATAAATTTTTAATAAAAAATACAACAATATTATGTAAAACATGTATACACCATACAATCCAGGATGGTGGAAATTTTGTATGTCCATTCTCATATTTTCTTGTATAAATCCAATAAGAGTACACAAATACAAAACCCATAATGCAAGCATATAATATATAAATATAGCTAAAATCGTGGCTCAATCCAAATATAATAGCTGAAATAAAGATAATCGATTTGTTGTATTTTTCCATACCAGGGATCAATTTTAAAATCCAAAATATAAACATTTGGTATAGAGCTGTTTCTAATAAAGGTGCAATGACTATGCCATCCACTATTTGAATCCATATATATTCATCTTTAATGGGGTTTTTTTGTAATCCTCCTGGTAGAAAACTGGTGGGGAGTGGTAACAAGAAAGATGCAAAAGTCATGAACAGAATAAACCATTGTTTTTTTAAATGATAAAAATAATGTTGTGTCTTCTGAATCATGGATATATTCTCCTATACTGCCGTGTCTTATTTACGGTTTATAAATAGGTGTACTTCTAATCTAGTAATAATTTAGGTATATAAAAAGACACTATATATAGTGTCTTTTTATACGTTGACCTATTCTGAAAGAAAATGTAGTGATTAATAATAGTTTGTTGGATACTTCTTGGTTGATATTAGTATACCATTATCATCAGTTATTTTAAATGTAGTTATTCATATATATGATTTTTATTATATTATGGTTAGAGTCATGTTTTTTCTTCTTATATGTAGTGCATAATTTGAGATTGTATAATGTCTTTCCATAAATCCTTCCTCATTGAAGTAAAAGGAACATCTATACTAGAAAGCAAAAAATAAAAAGGAATATTTTAATAATTGTACCAGATTTTATAGTAAAATAGGTCTCATGGTATGAATGTACAATTTAGATATTTGCCCAATGAACCATATGCTTTTAGAACTGAGAAAGACCTTAAAACAAATAAGTTATATATTTTAAGACAGTAATGTTCCAAGCAGTATAGATGGGAACGTCAAGAACTTAAATGATTTAAGATTTACACTATATAAAAGTTGAAGTATACGACTAAGGAAAGAGGACTTTGCAGTGTACTGCACATTCAAGAATTAATTCTTTCGTAGGGAGTGCTTATATGAAAAGTATGAAAAATGTAATATTGCTAGTAGTATGTTTCATATTTTTAAGTGGTTGTAATTCAAAAAATGAAGCTGAGGTACAAAGTTATATAAAAGAAAAACACGGAATCGATGTTGATATAACAGAATGGGGCTCAATAAACGAGAATAATTTTGGTAACACTTACCATACTGTGCAAGAAAAAGATAACAAATATCTAAAATTCCGAGTAAAAGTGCAAGGTTTCCTCTATTCATCTATAGTGGGTGACGAATACAAATATGGGAAAAAAACATATGAGGAATATAAGAAATTCCAACCAACTCTAGAAGAAATAAAAAAATTAGGGTACGTGGAAACTGAAGAGGAAAATGCTCTTCAATATTTGTTGGATAATGAAAATCCAGAAGAAGGAAACCCGACGGATGAATTGCTATTAACTTTGAAAATGAGCAACGAGATTGACTTTAGCCAATTGGATTCCGTAGAATTAGATCGTTTATATGCTCTATTTCAACTCATTCAGAAGAATAATAAAAAGATAACAGAACTAGAGATTAAGGATCAAAATGGTAAATCCTTAGGTGGACCTTTTAAAAATGTACAAAATATAATAACAAAAGAAGAACTGTTATTAACAATGAAAACTACGATGTCAGATACCATAAACAAATATTGGGAAGGTTGGATTAGAACGCACACGAAAGTAGTAGAAAGATTATATGAATTGCAAAACGATCGATTTGCAATTAAAGGTATTACTTATATAAGTTCGGATCATGAGGGACTTCGAAAATATATAGTGATTTTAAAATTTAATAGCGACGGTATATTTGAAAACAATCCACCTTTAATTGAGGATTTAATCAAAGTAACCAAAATACTTAAAGAAGAACTGTATAATAAAAATTATGCCATAGATTTAACCAATAAGACTGGAACATTATATACAGCTTGGTTATCATCAAAAGAAATTAAAGAAGCGAATAACATTGAAGATCTTGTAAAAGAGGGATTTCCTACGAATTAAATGTAAAGTCCTATTCATGTTTGTTATTTGATCTGAAAGCATGATATATCGAATTCTTAATCTATACCCATCAACTTTAGAATTTTATAACACCTCAGGCTAAAAATCCCGTGTGTTTTTGTTAGAAAACGGCTTATTTTTCGCTTTGGGGTGTTTGCTTTTCTTAGGTTGATGATGATGTAGTGTTATTCTACGCCAATTTTCATGATGATCCTTTTAGAGTAATTATCAATTTTTAAACTGATGTATATAGGAGATCACTCCATATACATCAGTTTAAAAACATAAAACACTTTATTTATCAAGTTAATTTAATTTGCATCCGCATAGGAGGGAATGGGGATTCTAAACACTTGTTTGAATATTAATCACTTCAATCGTATTCCTTCGAATGCATTTATTACCAAGTCATGCACATAGGATTCATCCAACTTTTCACCGGTTACTAGCAACCGATAAAAAATTGGTCCGTAAATGAGATCGATGCTTAAGTCAATATCGAGATTTTCTTTTAATTCGCCTCTTTTAATTCCCTTCTCCAGAAGTTGCTTTGCTTGCAGTCGACGTGGTTGGAAATAGCGAGCACGATATTCCTCTGCTAGTTTCGAATCAAATTGCCCTTCGCCAATTAACTCAGTAATAATAGTGCCTTCTCGACTTATTAAAAAACTGGCTAAACTTGTGGCGTGTGTTAAGATATCATTCAATGCTGAACCTGTATCAGGTACAGGCAATCTGGCAGCAGCAGCAAAAAGAAAACCATCCATTACCACAGCAGCCTTATTTGGCCACCATTTATAAATCGTAGCTTTGCTAACTTTAGCACGGTCTGCAATTTTATCAACTGTGACTGCTTTAAAGCCACTTTCCAGTAATAACTCATAGGATGCAGAAAGGATAGCCTTTTGGGTTTCGATATTACGTGGTCGACCTCTTTTACCTTGCACATTAATCATTCCTTTCAAGAACATAAACTATACGTTTAGTATACTTAATATGAACGAATAATAAAATAGCCTATTTACAAAACTGAACGCTTAGTATATATTTTAGGTAATTAATAAACTGAACGTTTAGTTTATTAATTACTTAGCAACTTATAATGGTAAGGTCTTTAAACATGTTTCCAAATCCACAAAGTGAATTACTAAAAAAATTTAGAAAAGGGGAATAAAAAAGTGGGGAAATTGGATCTTTTGAAAGAAAAACGGAAAGTAGTTCAGGCTCAATTTAGAATAATGGTAGTGCTGTAGTTCTTGCCAAGGCGATTGAGTAATTTTGAAATAAAAGTATGGGAGGAAATAGATATGTCTAATTTTAAAAATAAAGCAATCAATAAGGAGATTTCATCGGGTTTAATCATTCTTCTAGCAACTGCATGTGGTATTATTGTGGCTAATCTTTATTATGCCCAGCCTTTAATTGGGGTAATTAGTCATGTAATTGGGCTTTCTAATAGTAGCGCTGGATTAATTGTAACACTAACTCAGATTGGATATGTTGTTGGCTTACTATTTCTTGTACCTTTAGGGGATATTGTTGAGAATAGAAAATTGATAATTATATTGTTAATTCTAAGTGCAGTTGCTCTAACTGCCACAGTTTTTGTAAAGAGTGCAATCTTGTTGTTAGTAGCTTCATTCTTTATCGGATTGGGGTCGGTTGCAGCGCAAGTGCTCGTACCTTTTGTATCATACCTTTCATCGGAAGATGCACGCGGTCGTGTAGTTGGTAATGTCATGAGTGGCCTGTTATTAGGTATTATGCTTGCGCGTCCGATATCTAGTCTAGTAGCTGATATCTGGGGATGGAATGCAATATTTGCTTTATCTGCGACTGTAATCATTGTTTTGGCGTTTGTATTATCGAAAGTACTCCCTACTAGGAAACCAACGGAAAAAACAAATTATACTGCCTTACTTAGTTCAATGTGGCAACTACTACGAACTACTCCAATTTTACGCCGTCGCGCAATTTATCATGCTTGTGTATTTGGGGCTTTCAGCTTATTCTGGACCACTGTTCCATTATTATTGTCTAGTCCTGCTTTTCATTTTTCTCAGACTGCCATAGCATTATATGCACTTGTCGGAATTACAGGTGCAATAGCCGCTCCAATAGGTGGCCGTCTAGCTGATTTTGGCTGGACACGACCCGCCACTGGGATAGCTCTCACTGTTGTTATTATTTCTTTATTACTACCACTTATTATTCAAGGTAGTTCGCCCATCGGAATAGCTGTTTTAGTAATTGCTACAATTCTGTTGGACATGGGAGTATCTGCAAACCTTGTGCTTAGTCAACGTTTAATTTTCTCATTGGATCCAGAAATTCGTAGTCGACTAAACGGGCTATTTATGGCTATTTTCTTTTTAGGAGGTGCTGTTGGTTCCTCTCTTGGAGGATGGGCATATGCATTAGGTGGTTGGAGCCTAACATTATGGATAGGAATCGCTTTTCCGATCATAGCCCTTCTTTATTTTTCTACAGAGAAATAGTTTTATAATTGAATTTTAGCAGTCCGCATTCGTTTGAATGCTTATTCATTGGTATATCCCAGTTTTATAGATTAATGGCGGTTATTTTGAAATTTGTATCATTTCTATTTTGGTTTTCAGTTCTTTTAACTTTTGTCGCATTTTCCATTGTCTTGATGATCTATTATCCATTTTTAACATTCCTTATACAATTATTTAAGAATGAGTATAGCATATAAGGGCAGTCTGTATGAAAATGAACTATTTAAATATAAATTAAACAAAAGCGTTAATTAAAAAAAGACCTCTTACGGGAAGATAAGAGGTCATCAAAAAATGTTGTATTTGAAACACGAGATGTTTCATAAAGATGCTTTAAAATAAATTTATATATTACGTATAATAAATATAAAAGTTTATGAAAAGAATAAAAGTGTATAAATCCGTATTTAAATGAAGAATCCCTAGACTTAGGGGGCTAGGGATTCTCGGTCTGGTATACTTCACACGATATTATAAAAAGAATAGAACGTACTGAAGATAACATATGAATGTTACGTAAATGTATCAACAAAGTGAACAAAAGCGTAATTTGAATAAAAAATGACAGCTGAAATGTTAAGGTCGTATCAGCTGTCACTAAAATAGATATTGAGTTTTATTATTAGGTTTTTTAATTGGTATTTTTGCTCTTATTTCTAGAGGAAATTGTACCAAAGATTGCTCCAGACATTGCACCGATTAAAGTCATAAAGATCGCACTCCAGGCTGCAAATGACATAATTACACCTCCTAGTAATAAATTGTTGTAACTAAATAAAGTTATTGTTTCTTAGCCCTTTTAACAGAAATGATGATTGCAACAATTATTAAGAAAAGAAGAGGAGCCCAAGAAAAGAAAGACATTTAGTACTCTCCCTTTAATATTAACTTTGTACATTCTTATAAAACAATTATCTCATGTTCGCAAATCAAACATACAGAATATGTAATATTGCATATCGAATTGTAGATTGAGAAGAAGTGACAATGATAATTGAATAAAAAATAGCTCTTACTACTAAGTAAGAGCTCCTTAAACAGAGAAAAAGTCGTATGTGATTCTATATGAGAACCACAATAACGTTTTAACTCCCTAATATATAGTTGTTTATATGTGTTGACTGTAGTAGAACTGAAAAAATGCTATTTTACTTGAAGGCTAACAACTATCATCACGAGATTAAGAGTTACTATTTACACAATGATTACCTCGGATTAGTTAAGTACTTCTATATACGAACGACAGATAATACTATCATTGATTTGTGTTTAAGTGAATTCCCTGAAGTGTTTGCGGTATATGAGGGGTTCACTGAAGCGCAGATCAAGAAGATATACAGAGGAAAATTACAATAAAAGAGCAGTTAGCAAAAGCTAACTGCTCGGTTCTCCAAAAGGGGGAAAGGAGAAAGGTTAGGGACTTTATTAAATGAGTTATGGCCATCGCCTATCTATATTATTGACGAAATATTAGGTTTTATTCTGACGACCCCAAAAAAAGCACCTTTAAAAAGTGCTCTTTAAGGGGAAAGTGAGGTACTGAAAAGTAAATTAGGGTTTTTTGCTTCGAGATAATATATGACCATTTCATCATAATGTAACGATGAATCACAAAAGAGCAGCTAGCAAAAGCTAACTGCTCATCTCCAAGGGAGAAACTATCATGTTGTTTATATTATTAACGAAATATTGAGTCTTATTCAGAGGATTTATTAATTATGTAGTTTACATGAGAAGACCTATTAACATCCAAGCTGCCCCAATTAGAATTAAAGTTTCGAATGTAATCCAAAATTTTCTCTTTTCTGGTTTTTGAAATTCTTTAATTACAGAAAATACGGCACTTATTCCTACAAGAGTGAAAAGAACAATTCGGATCGTATCAGTCATTTGCATCACCACCTAAGATTTGAATAGTTTAATTATATATTAATTACCATTTTGTAGAAACTTAATAAAATAATCCTTTTAATAGAAAGCTAGGAATAACAATGGGACTAGGAAACCGTGGAATGGTACTTGAAATGCTTATCAATCTATCGAATGAAATGTATCAAAGGGGGGAGTGGCGCTTATAAATAAACGTCCGACTCCTGTGAAGGTGATTAAGAGTAAGGGAAGCTAAGAGTACAGTAGACTATGACGGCGTGTATAAGCGTTCCGCCTTTCGTTTGTAGACTCATAGGTAGTAAAATCACATTTGTCATGTTGATTCTTGATTTCTATGTTAAAACTAGATCGTTTTACCAATGGGATGATGGTTCATTCGATTGAATGAACTTTATGTTATAAGAGAAGTATCAATTGGTTTATTTGGAGTTGATCACGACAATTACTAATGTAAGTTAAGGTTTTTCTTTTAAACAATAAAACGAGTAGAGAGCTTCCGCTCTTTGTTTGAGCCAATACAGCGGAAACATTCCCCTTCCGTCCCTCTAGTGTATTGGTTCAAAAAAGGCGTCGGAAGAAAGATATACGTCTTGGATATAATCACATTGTGTAAAGACTGTAGGTCAGTGAAGGCTATGCGACAGCCAAAGTATTGGCTAACTCTATGGAGTATCAACGAGAAAATTCTTAGTCTTCTCCTAGTCACCGAACGTAAGGCGCGTAGCTAATAAGAGCTAAAAAATTAAATAATGCGGTGGCTTGGAGAAGGCTGAGGGTGCTCAGCCTTGAACTAATAGTGAATTTTTTATTTATTTTCCCACATCCTATTTAGGCTTTTTATTCAAAATGTATAATTAATTTATAATAATAAAAGGATGTTTATGACTCTTATCGAATAAATTAATTTGGAGGGGATTAGGAGATGGATAAATATATTTTTGATGAATTATTAAATTGGGAAAAAAATTAATAGAAAAGTATAAAGCGATTGTAAAGGTGGAAAGAGAAAGAGAACTTGAATCCTTTACTCTGATGAAAAAAATTGAAATTCTAAAAAAAGTGAGTGAAAAGTTTGAAGGGGAAAGGAAAAAACTTTTCGTAAGGGCAGAAATCAATCCGCTTCAAGACAGAGGGAGAAAATTAGACCAAGAAATTAAAAGTACAAAAGGGATTTATTATGAGAATAAGGAGGAAATCGAAATTACCCTTGAATACTTAAGAAAAGAAATTGATAATGATGATGAGAGTCAGCAAATTATTACGGATGATAAAGAGGTATTTTTAAAATGAAACTAGAAAGGCATCCCAAACGGGTGCTTTTTTCTTTGTTATATAGAAATTACACATTAAACTAGGGAACATTCTAATAAGACAAGCATATGATGAATTCGTGGGACGAGTTATCATATGAGGTGAAACTTGGAGCGCCATACTTATTTGTTTAAGGGTACCTAATGATGGGTACTCTTTTTATTTTGAACAAAATGGACATTTGGGTTAAATGAGTATATAAATAGGAAGAATCTAATTATTGGATACATATTTTACTCTAAGAGGTACAAATTCGATGCGACGTGAAAATGAGTTAAATGAATTACCGTGAGGTGTAGGAATATGCCTGGAGAGCCAACTTGCTGCTTTTTTATTTTTAATAGAAAAAAGGAATCCCGAAAGATCCCTTTTTCTAATTATGATATATCGTAATCGCATATAAGTAAAGACATTTAGTATTATATAACAATTAAATAATATAAACAATGAATATTTTAGGATTTACAATAAGGAGGAGTTATAACGATTGTCTTCTTAAAATATTGAAAATAGACGATTACACTTGTGAGGCATATCAGTACAACCTGTTATTTATTGCACCATGAGTATAGGACGTTATAATAGTCCCTAATTACATATAAAGAGGTGCAGAAAATGAATAAAACAGAATTAATAAAAGTAGTAGCAGATAAAGCAGAACTTACACAAAAGGATGCTGCTACAGCGACACAAGCTGTATTAGACGCAATAACAAATACTCTTGCAAATGAAGAGAAAGTACAGATTCTTGGATTTGGTACATTTGAGGTACGTGAAAGATCTGCACGAACAGGGCGTAACCCGCAAACAGGTGAAGAAATGCAAATTGCTGCTTCTAAGGCGCCTGCATTTAAAGCTGGAAAAGAATTAAAAGAGGCAGTGAAATAATTATACATAGTGAAAAAGGATCTGATATTCATATCGGATACTTTTTATTTGTAACATGGCAAGGTCCCTCTTAAAGATGTAAATTTATATATCTTATTTATGTAATTTATGATATGTTTTCATATGTTAATAAATTACAATACTTTTAAAAAGAAGTATACATTATGATAGATGCTACTTCTTTATAGGAAAAGTCTCAAGGTTAAAAACGATTTTCGTAGATGAAATCATTGCGAAACAAAAAAGAAAGAGTTGGAAGAAAAGAAACAACAATCACGAAACAAAGGGGTAAATTACAATGAAGCGTAAGTTATTAGAAGTTGCACTGCCAGTAATATTGATGAGTGGTGTAGGTTGTGCAAGTAAGGACGTAGCGGAAGAGAAAAAAGAGGATAGTGTAAAAGTAGCAGACTATAAGGAAACAGAGAAGGAAAAAGAAAAAGATAAAAGAACAAATAATGACTCTTCAGCAAGTGATAGCGAGTCTGGAACAACAAATAAGGACCCAATAGCTACTGTAATTAAAGATGTAGATAAAATACACGAAGAAAAAGATAAGTTAGAGAAACAAAAAGAAGCGGAAACAACGAAGGAAGAAACAAGTAAAAAGGAAGTTCAGGTAGAGAAGAAAGAAGAAGTTAGTAAAGAGAAAGACAAGGTGTCTGATGCTACGAAACCTAACAGTATGAAAGAGTATCAAGAAAAAGTAGAAATACAGGCTAATAAATTCATAGCTGCAGTAAAAGCTACGAAACCAATAGTTGAAAAAGATGAAACTCTACGAACAAATAAAGATGAATTAAAAGCACAGTTTAATATAGTGAAAGGAGAGGCAGAGAAGTTAGTAGGCCTTAAACCGCCTGAAAAGTACAGTTATTTTAAAATTGAATTTATAGATGCTAATAAGACATTCCTACGGGCATTAGGCGACTTGTTTAAAGCTCTAGACGAAGGAGATGTAGAAAAGGGTGATACGGCTTTAAATGGTGTATTATATGGTTTCGAGCAATTTGGTATGACAATAAATGGCATAAGAGACATAGAAGAATAAAGTAAGTCTTAGATTGAATAATAAAATTGTGAGAAGTGAAAACAAAAAACCTTGATACAGCTGGTATCAAGGTTTTTTTCTCTTAGTAAGGAGACATATATTGATCGCGTTTCCATTGGTATACCTGCGTGCGGAAGATATCCCACTCAATTTCTTTTGCTTCGATGAAGGGCTCAAATAAATGGTCTCCTAGTGCACCGCATACGACTTCATTCGATTGTAATGTAGCGAATGCTTGCGCTAATGTTGCTGGTAAGTCAATAATATCCGCTTCTTCACGCTCTTCTTATGTCATTACATAGATGCTGCGGTCTACTGTAGTTGGGTCAACACTACGTACTTCTATGCGTGTACTAATGATGATACATTTGAGGCTATGCCTACAGAAGAAGAAAAGGATCCAAAGCAAGGCGTAGCACGTGCGGGAACAGTTACCTCATCTTGGAATATACCAGATGGCTAGGTGCACAAAGGAGAATATATATTAGTACATGCGCCTGGTACAACAGCCAAATCAGCTGAAGAATCAAATCGCTAGGAAGAAGAACTGGAGAGATGTATGAAAGAATTTAAAATGCTTCGTGATACAAAAGAAGAACATGAGGCATCAATGAGTTATCGTGTAGTGATTAAGGATTTAAGAGCAAGAGGAGTTAATGCTTCATTGGTAACACGGAGAGAATAAAAAAATCTATCACTTGGCAGAGTGATAGAAAAATAGCCTTGCAAAAGATCTTAGGATTAATTATATCAAATTAGCATTCGTATAACAACGGAGTGTGTTGCATGCTTTTAGACAAGTTATTACATAGAGTGTTGCTGAATCCTAAATTGTTTCAACAAGCAACATCAACACAACACCTAAATTACTTAGTAAACCAATATCTCAAAATAGGATACAAGAATTATCGCTTGTTACGTGTAGAGGACGGATTCGCGATATGTAAACGGGAGGATGAATAATATGGCAGTTTATAGACCAGTACACGTTTCATTTTGGCAGGATTCATTTGTTTTAGATCTTACACCAGAGGAGAAGTATTTCTACTTATATTTGATGACAAACAGTAAGACGTCTCAATCAGGAATCTATGAGCTTCCACTTCGTATTATTGAAACTTGATACAGGATACAATCGTGAAACTGTTATGAAGCTATTAGAACGTTTTGCTGAGTACGGAAAAATTAATTACAACCAAAAAACAAAAGAGCTGTTCTTAATCAACTGGTTGAAGTTCAATCCAATTAAAAATGTAAACATTGAAAAGTGCGTCTTAAAAGAGATTCAATCCGTGAAGGACCAGGATTTCTTAGTTGATTTCTATGAAACTTGTTTGCAATTAGAACGTGAACAAGATTTTAATATTCCTCGTATTAAGGAGTATTTATCAGTCCATCTGGAGGGGCTTATAAGGGGCTTCCAAGACCCTAGCAAGGAAGAAAAGAAGAAAAAGAAGAAGAAAAAGAAAAAGAACAACAACAAGAAGAACGCGCAAGCGTGGAAGAAGTTGTTGAGGTTAATCCAATCTCTTTTTACGAACAAAACTTCGGACTGATTACACCTTTTATTGCAGATGGTATTCATGCATGGATAGATAATTTAAATGCAGAGCTAGTTATTAAGGCTATGGAGATTGCTTTAGAGAAGAATACCAGAAACATGTCTTACGTAAATACGATTTTAAGAGATTGGCATCTTAAAGGCTTCAGAACAATAACTGATGTTGAGGCAGCTGATAAAGCGTTTCGTACTCAGCGATTAACAAAGGCGCAACAACAGACACAAGCTCCCTATCAACAAAAAGGGTTATCGGAATCTACTAAAAACGTAATACAGCAGCAACAAGCATGGGAGCGGAACATTCCAACAGAAGAAGAACTTGCGGTACTTAACCAACAGAATGCGTGGTTGGCACAATGAGTAACGATATGATTCGTAATGTAGAAGCTGAACAAAGTGTTTTAGGTAGCATAATCCAAGAAGGCGATTTAATTAAAGATTGTCAGCTAAAGGTAAAACAGTTTTCTTTACCAACGCACCAAGTAATTTTCAAGGCAATAAGAGAATTAGAGGATGCTGAGCTTCCGATAGATCTTGTTGCTCTCATTGGAAAATTTGGTGAAAGCTTTATACATCAAATTGGCAGAATTGAATTCTTTGTAAACTTAACAGAAGTTGTTACGACTACTAAAAATTTCTCATATCACGAAGGGTTAATTATTGAATCTTGGAAAATGAGACATGCTCAAGGGGTTTCCAAAATTACGGTATGCAGATGTGGTTGTGCAAATACCAAGTCAAGCCAAAGCGATTGATGAATTAAAACCAACAACAGCGCCTGATGAACGTTATGAGTTGTTTGAGAATTATACAATTGGGATTTGGCGTTATAAGCGAGTGGGGGATAAACAATTTGTATGGGAAGAAGCTGAAGAGATATGTAAACGAGCAAGGGATAGCAAAGAGCCGACGCCAATACGACTTCATCTATCCTTGGAACAATCATTTGTTCCGGAGAATGTTGTGCGGTATTTATAAGCATATAAAAAAGCCGAGATTGCTCTCGACATAATTATTCGACAAAGTAATTATAACATAATTGGGAGTGATTGCGGTGGCAGGTATTAGTGAAAATATTGTGGAAATGAAAGCTGAAATTTCATTATTAGAAAATATGATTTACGTTGTGAAAGATGGACAAGTTTATTCGATTGAACCACCAACTACAGGGTATGGTGAACAATCGTTTGTATATAAAAATGGAAAAGTAGCTCGTATGGATGAACGAAGGACTCAGTTAATTTAATGGAGATTGGAAGGGGGGGGGAATGCTATGAAGTTACTTCCCTATAAATTTTATTAAAAAGAGTACTGTAAAACAGTGTAGCAATAATTTTTTTCGGAGAAACTGTGTGAAAAAACTTAAGTTGGTGATTTTAAGTCTCTAAGTAATAAATATGATTACGATTTAATAACTAGCAAATTTCAAAAAATATTCAAAAAAACACTAGATTTTTATATTGGGATATGACATTATAAATTTTGTGTATTTATATAGAAATATGACATTATAAATTTTATGTTTTTGTATTTATGCAATATTATTAATAGGAGGAAATATTTTGTTTAAAAAGCTATTATTATCGTTAATGCTATTATTTTTAGTAATTCCTTGTTTTAATAATGTTTCTTTTGCAGAAGAAACTATTGTAAAACAACCTTTAGACGCGTATTTTTATGCGTATAATGAACCATCCTTTAATTCTCAAAAGTCTAATGGTGGAAACCAATTCGGTCCACAAAAGGCCTTAGGAGTTAAAGAAAAACGTGCCGATGGTTGGTGGAAAGTTGTCACTTATGAGGGTGATAAATGGATTAATATTACAGGAGAACAAAAGAAAATAGAGAAACCATATATTACTTTTGCTGAGCCTAAATTCACATCACCAAAAGGGAACAATAATGAGCCTATTGCTCCTCAAGTAGTTACAGTAATAGATGGGCAAGTAGATGGATGGTTAAAGATTAAAACGAATGAAGGAGATAAGTGGATTTTCCCTAATTCAGAAGCAGTAAAAGTAGATAAACACTTTTATGCGTATAATGAACCTTCATTTACATCTCAAAAAGCAGCTAGTGGAAATCAATTTGGACCACAAAAATCGCTTGTTGTAAAAGAAAAACGTACAAATGGTTGGTGGAAAGTAGCTACTTATGAGGGTGATAAGTGGATTAACCTAGATGGGGAGTTAAAAGCATTCGATAAACCATTTTTAGTGTTTTATGAGCCTGCATTTGCATCTCAAAAAGGAAACATGGAAGTACCTTATAGTCCTACTACTATTAGGGTGGTAGATGGAAATACTGCAGGATGGTTGAAAGTTCAAACTTGGGAAGGCGACAAATGGATGTATCCAGGTGTTGCAGCAACAACAGCAGTTAGTAAGGGTTTTTATGCATATAATGAACCTTCATTCATATCTTCACGCGGAACTCAATTTGGACCACAGAAATTCCTTGCTGTACTTGAAAAACGTGCTGATGGTTGGTGGAAAGTAGTAACTTATGAGGGACCTAAGTGGATCAATCTTGACTCAGAAAAGCCAGGTAATTGGAGCTATAATGCTGAAAAAAGAAGATGGTTTGAGTATGATGGTAATGGAAATGTAGTACAAAAATTTGGCTGGCAAACAATCAATGGGAAAAAAGTATACTATTCTTTCGAAGACTCTGGATTGTATACGAACAAGTGGTATTTTATTGATAATCAACCGTATGAATTTGATAGATATGGTTATCTTGTAGAGAATTCATTTGACAATACAACTCTAGGCGAGTTGGAAAAAGCTTTATTAGAACATTTAAAACAAAATGGTATGCAGTATAAAGTTGGTACAGCAGAATATGAACAGTACTTAGTTGACCAACTTTTAGAACATAAAGATGCGAAGTTAGCCCTTCATCCTAAATATACTAAAATATTAACTTATGCTGCAGAATACTTGCATGAAAGAACGCTATCTGTAACAGAACAAAAAACTTCATTAAAGGCAAGAAGTGCAACAGCTAGTGAAAATGATACGTTTAGTATGAATCATTTAGCAAACAAAACAATGAAACAGGTTAAAGAAAATAACGATAAAAAAGAAAAAGAAGATGAAATAGAAGCGCAGATGGTGCAAAAATCGCCTGATACAAAGGAATTTAAAGCAGAGAAACCTGCTCAAGCACCGAAAGCCGCTGCACGCTCTTCATATTATTATAATCCAAGCGCAGCAGTTAATTATGCTTTAACATGGGCACTTTCTAGAAATAGTGCTTATGGAGATTGGTCTGGTAATGGAGGAGACTGTACAAACTTTGTTTCCCAAGCACTTTATGCAGGTGGTATGCGTCCGATTATTAAAGATAATCTTACGATTGATTCACCTATCATAACAGATGGTAACTATTGGTTTAGTAAAAAAGTTGAGATGTCTTTAAGATATAGAGTAAGTGCTTCATGGGTTAATGTTGAAAAATTTTATGATTTCTGGGCACCGCGTGCAAATATGGTTACAAAAACTTGGAGTCCAATGCAAGTTTATTATGGATCTTCGCCAGGGGATGTAATCCAATACCAATATGCGGGTGGCGGAACAAAATGGCATTCGTTAATGGTTACAGGTAAAGATACTTCTAAGCGAACTATTTATATAAGTCAACATAGTGGTAATAGAAAAAATGAAAACTATGCAAATATTGATAAAGACTCCAACGGTGATTCGCAATGGATAATCTTGAAATTAACAAATAACTAAAAAGAAAAGGTTGCTGATTAATTTTTCAGCAACCTTTTCTATTATTAATCAAATCAATAGTCTATAGAAATTAGAGATTAATTTTGTTGAATAAAATGGTATAATACATAGAAATCAAATATATAGTCCTACTGGAAGAACCAGCGGACATCAAACTATAAGAGCATGAACAATATTGCTCTGTAGTTTGGTGTCCGTTTTTTGTTTTTTACTAATAAAACAGATAAGGAGTGTTATTAAATATGATGCAATTAACTTTTTTGCCTGAAATTGACCGCAAAGCAACACAGGTTCGTTTAGAAATGGTTCTTGAAAATGTTCGTATTTATAGACAATTTGGGATGATTAGAAATGAAATGAAGGTCACAGCTTCAAGCGAGGTAAGATATCACGGTCCAACAAATATAGTAGGAAAGCCAGCTGAAGATATCGCTTTAGCCAATGTTGCTATGAGTGAAAGAGAAGTGAAATTACAATGTTTATCTTTTCAAATTGATAAGGCATTAAGTCGTTTTAGTAAAAATCAAAGGAATATTATTGTAAAACGATATTTAGAAGATGAAGAAGTCTTTGATTACATGGTTTATAACGAAATTGGTATGAGTGAGCGTACGTATAGACGAAATAAATCTAATGCTTTTTATAAATTAGCTTTTGCTCTTAGATTAGAAGTATATGAGGCAGAAGAAACTGGAGGCAATGAATAATGAATTTTGTTCAACCAATACGTGATCCAGAGCAAATACAGCAGTTAAAAGAGTATTTTAAGGAAAAGAGCTTACGTAATTACATTCTCTTCATTATGGGGATTAATACAGGCCTCAGAATTTCAGATATTTTGAAATTGAAAGTAGGGGGTGTTAAAAGCAGTCATATATCTATGCGGGAAAAGAAAACAGGGAAACAGAAACGAATACAAATTACTACAGCACTGAAAAGAGAACTTAAATGGTTTATTGTAGAAAAAGAAGACAATGAGTATTTATTGCAAAGCAGACAAGGTAAGAATCGTCCAATTGGTCGTAGCATGGCATATAAGATATTAAGAGGAGCAGCGGCAGATTTTGGGTTAGATGAAATAGGAACACATACGTTAAGAAAAACATACGGGTATCACATGTACATGCAAACGAAAAACATAGCGTTACTCATGGAGATATTCAATCACTCTTCAGAGAAATTCACGTTACGTTATATAGGCGTAAACCAAGATGCAATGGATAAAGCAATGACTAGGTTTAAAATCTAATCATTGCTTATTTCTTTTTAAATCTAGGGGTATTGCACATGCCCATCAAGCTAAGATTAGGTATTATTACTTTTTGTGTTTATCTTGCCAAATGAATTAATTTGTTATATTTTTCTATAATGATATTTAGTACAATATCAATAGGAGTGATAAATTGTGAAACTTAAAAAAACAAAGATAATTTTGGGGGGCTTATTACTACTGATTCTCTCTACATTCTTAATGACGAAAGAGTCGAAAATAAAAGATTTTCCTGTGTTTATTTTTTCTAACCATGTTGAAGATGATAAGCCAGCAGATTATCAATATACTTTTGGTTATTTACCTTTAATGTCTATAAGGGCTAAAGGGTGGAAAAAAACGCATGAAGAAGGAGCTACTACTGTATTTGAAAAAGAAAATAGAAAAGTTATTGTTATAAAGTTTCCTGAAGAAGACGATTTTTACTTATATGAACCGAAAGATTAATGTTTAGTAGGGGTAACGTAGCATGGCCATCAAGCTAATATTTTGAAGTGTTCCCAGAACGAAATTTTCTTCGTTTTGGGGAACTACCGATTTCTTAAGTTGATGGGCATGGGGGTATTGCAGCATTTTTGAAAAAACTCACGCTAAGAGTATGCAAGATTTTATACAATTCTAGTAACAAACAAGAACCCTAAAATCGCGCTAGGATAGGAATGTATAAAAAAATGCATAGATCCATAGAACAAAAAAAGAAGGTTCCTTGGTGAGAGTACAGTTTCCTCCCTTTTCCTTGCTACCGATAATGAGACGTTATGTTAACCAGTCATGTATAAGGTATACAAGAAAAACACGACACATCACTTTTTGTAAATGGTATAATAAGGAAAATGTGAGGTGGAAAACTAATGGAAGACTCTATGTTTGCGTTTCGAGTTGTTTTCAATGCACTAACATCATTCTTTTCCAACGGGGTCTGGGTCGTTTTGTTCTTCTTCTTGTTAAATAAAACGTATGAAAACAAAACTTTCAGAACAGCATCGAGTATTATTACTGTTGTTGTCTTAGTATTTTATTTGTTTTATTGCATTCGGAATAGCATGTAATGCCTTTCTTTGAATAAGGTAGGGAAATCCCCCAGTATCAAAGACTAAATTTTACCCATACATCATTTTTTTGATGTAGCTCTTGAAGATAAAAACTATTTAATTTTCAAGGAACAGTTATTAACTTAAAACTTATTATACGAGGAGGGTGTATCATGAAAAAAATATGCTTTGTATTAATTGTCGACGCTGGTATAAATTATGGTTCAATATTTTCTCTACCATTTTTAAGGAATCAGGATGATTTGAAGGAATATTTTTCTAAGTATTATGATGTTTCAATTAATTATATTAGGGATAAAAACTCAGTTGACTATTTGGTAGTTCCCAAACCGTGTCCACCTTTTGATAATGAAAATAATCTTCCAATAATTGAAGTACCAGCAATCTTATTTATGGAAAAGGATTTTGAAAAAATAAAGACTTATATAGACAATTATTTTTCTAATAACTCATAAAGAAAATAAAAGTACAGTAAAAAGAAGTCCGATAAAAAACGAGTGGCGTAGAATATTTCTATTAATCATTCGTTTTTTATTATATTTACATATATTTTTTAAAAGAGGATTATAGACGTTCTGAAAAAAATTAATTATAACAAGAACAGTGTTCGTACCCCAATAAGAGGGGTTTACTTTACTTCCAATAACGAAAATTATGTAAATAAGCTGTCCATATGGGCAGCTTATTGTATTTTTTTGCTTAGCATGATTTTTTTCTGAAATGCTGACGGTATTCTAGGGAGCAAAAAAAAAGCAACAAAATATTAAACTTTAGAAACTAAATAAAGGATAATTAAAAAAGTATATGGATTGAGATACTTTATAATTGTAATACATATTTTAAGGTTGTTAGAACACTCAAAATTTATCGTAAGAATCGCTATTTTTTTATAGTCTATTTACATAATTTATGTTATGGTTTCATATGTTAATTACTTACAATTTTTTCAGGAGGGGTGTAGTGGTTTGAAGGTAAAGAATCTAATATTATTAGCTTTTTCACTTATGTTTGTAGCAGGGGGAGCAACAGGGTGTACTACAAAAGAAAAACAAGTAGACAGTAAAATTTCTATTGAGCAAAATAAGAAAGAAGACTATGAAGAAAACTTAGCCTATCTGATGAAAGATGTTTCTGAACAGTCCAAGGTCGTAAGTGACATATTAACAGGCCAAAAGTCAGTAGAAGAGAAGAAGAAAGAATTTGATTTAGCTTCTAAGGACTTACTTGAAACATCTGAAAAGGTTAAAAAATTAAAGCATGACGAAAAGTATAAAGATGTGCAGTTTACAATGGATACTGCTATGGGTTTACTAGATATGTCACTTAAATCAATTGGAGACGGTCTAGAATTAAAAGATAGAAAATTAATAGAAATAGGTAATGATGCAGTAGTCAAAGCTTCTAAGAAGATAGATGAAGCCAACGAGATGATGAAAGACATTAAATAGATGGAAACTAATAAATAAGTTGGAAGAATAGAAAAAGCATTCTAAAACAAAGGGGTATATGTCAATGAAACGTAAAATTTTATCTTTTGTAGTAGTTCCAATGTTAATGTTAACTGGGGTTGGATGTGAGACAAAGGTTAAGAAAGATGAAGTAATGGAAGCTTCTGTTAAACAGAATAAAAAAGAAGACTTCAGTAAGAATCTAGAATATTTAATGAAAGATTTCTCCGAACAATCTAAGGAAATAGACGGTATTGTAAAAAGTAGCAAGTCAATGAAGAAAAAGTCAGAAAAGTTAAAAGAAGTATCTAAACCTTATTTAGAGTTAGTGGATAAAATAAGTAAGTTAGAGTATGAAGAAAAAGATCACCCAGTACAACAAAATGTAGGTGTAGCGATGATTCATGTAAAAGATGGAGTGGCAATCATACAAGAAGGTTTAGATAAGGGGAAAGAAAATGAAGTCGATGCTGGGGTTGAAAGATTAGAGACTGCTTCTAAGTTAATAGATAAAGCAAACAAAGAATTAAAAAAATCTAAGTAACCTAACTATAAGGAGAGTGTATTATATCTACAGGCTATCCTATAATTAATGGATCCTAAAGCTTAATATATAATAAAAATACCGGTTCTAATTAGAACCGGTATTTTAAATGGTATTATTTCGAAGCACTTATTTTACTAAGTAAAATAAGTGTGTAGCCTAATTCCTATCAATAGTCCGTAGGTAACATCATAATATAACTTTTATCGTTATCAATAGTCTATATACGGTGTGCTAATGGAAGTTTATCCACTTTTACATTCGTTTTGGAACGTATCTCAAAATCTGGACTTTCTTGTTGATAATTTAATACTAAATAATTATCTTCCAATTTTAAATCAAAGATGTTTTTATAACTTATTAAAGAATTGTTTTTTTAGTAATTGTGTTTTGAAGTAATCCCAAATACTTTTAGTTATTATTGAGGGAAGCATTTTATCTATACTTGCAGTACTATAATAATGTCGGTATTTTCATATTATAACCTCCTTTTCAAAACCAAAGGAGATTGAAACATTTAAGTATAAATCTAATGATGGTACACGTAAGTTACCCCATGTATCTAAGGGATCTTGCCCATCTATAACATATCTTTCTTCAATTCTCGCTAAATAATAGTTTTCAGCACCAATGCAATTTAGCCAATAAAATAATAGTAAAATAGGTTCGCTATTTTTAGTATCGTTTATGTTTTCTCCTAGTTCTTCTGGCATATTCCACTTAAAATCCGTCCAATGCCATAACAGACTGTGTGGCATTGTATTTTTTGTTTTTGCCTTATTCAGTAATTCATGCACTTTTTCTACGGATTTAGTATTAGTTAATATTTCATCCATGGATCTTAATAAATTTGAATTCCGTATAATTAAAACAACATTTACCATGTGTTTATAAACTCCTAAAGTGTTCTTTATAAAATTTCACGTACCATATGTTTAATATATTTTTATACAAAAGATAATCAAGGGAATACTGTCCCTGGAAGGAAATATCATTTAGAATTTCACACGTAATTACGTAAAACATAATCACAATCGCTACATATACCCTTATATGATTTAGTGTGTATGGTTTTCTTTTCAAATAGTTCAATTGTCTCGACATACATAAAGTGTTATTCGACTATTTATCGAATATATGTTCAGTATGCAATAGTCATATACCGAAATGGAGGTGAATGAAATGATGATTAATAAAGCCTATAAGTTTCGTATCTATCCAAATAAAGCACAAGCAATTCTAATCAACATAACGATTGGTTGTTCTCGCTTTGTATTCAATCATTTCCTATCCTTATGGGATCACGCATACAAAGAGACTGGAAAAGGCTTGACCTATGGTACATGCTCTGCCAAATTTCCTGCCATGAAGAAAGAGTTTGTTTGGCTAAAAGAAGTGGATAGTATTGCGATTCAGTCGTCTGTTCGCAACCTTGCGGATGCTTATACACGCTTTTTCAAAAAACAAACTAGTGCCCCGCGTTTCAAATCTAAGAAAAACAACGTACAATCTTACACCACAAAACAAACAAAAGAAAATATTGCCATTGTAGGAAAAAAGATAAAGTTGACGAAAGCACAGCGTGTTCTTTCTAGAAGAATGAAAGGATCTTCTAGCTGGAATAAACAGCGAATAAAAGTGGCTAGAATTCATGAATGCATGGAAAATTCTAAAAAAAAATTACTTGGACAAAATCTCAACTGAAATCATCTAAAACCACGATGTTATCGGTATAGAGGATTTGCAAGTATCGAATATGTTAAAAAATCATAAGTTAGCAAAAGCAATTAGTGAAGTATCATGGTCACAATTTCGAGCCATGTTGGAATGTAAAGCAAAATGGTACGGCAAACAAGTCATTGTTGTATCGAAAATATTTGCTTCCAGCCAATTATGTTCTTGTTGTGGATATCGAAACAAAGACGTTAAAAATCTCAACCTACGTAAATGGGACTGCTCTTCTTGTCTTACACACCATGATAGGGATATTAACGCAAGTATCAATCTAAAGAATGAAGCGATAAGGCTTCTAACCGCAAGGACTGTGGAGCTAGCCTAATAAATTAGAGTTCGATAGAACTCTTTACTTAGGAATCCCCCTCTTCTAAACGAAGTGAAAGTGGGGGTAGTTCAAAAGAAGTAAATATGAAAAAGTTAGAGAATTATCTTAGTTATTAAATAGATTCTGCCTATACTTTAAGTAGAGCCCAATTTATTAAATTTAAATAGTTTATATGTTCATATATAGAATTTTGAAGGGGGTAAATTGTAAATGATTCCAACGTCAACATATGTGGCTAAATGGGTATTAGATGACTTAACACTTGCATCAAGACCAAATCAGGGAATCAAACTAAGTACATTTAAAAAGTTAGAGAAACTTTATGTAGAATACAGAGAAATGATTGAGGGAGATACTAGCTTTGAAATCACACATTATCTGCTAGAGTTTATCAATCCACATAATCTTTTTGTAGTAAGAGAAGGTTACTATATATTTGATAATAAAACGATGAAATTTATTAAAGTATCGGACGATATTCATTTTTTAAATCAAAGCTTAGCTTATTGTAATAATGGAGTTGCAGTGGATTTAATAAACGGAAAAATGCATTTTTTAGAAGGGCATTATTATAAAGTTAAGACCTCATATGTTGATTTATTAAAAGGAGAAACTATCCCTGTAATGGTACTAAGTCATTTGGATAATAATGTTGGAGTATCAGTTCCTTTGAAAATGTTTAATGAGGAAAGAACTTTTAAAATTTCAGAGAGTTATATAGTTGATCTTACCTCTAAGAATTGCAACAACGATAGTGAATTTAATCAAAAGGGAAACATAATACGATTTTTAAAACCTTCCATTGTGTAGTTAAGGATATATGGTAATTAAATTCATAATGGGTTCAAGAGGATGAAAAAGGTGCCATTTTAAATGTATACAGTCTTTCGCGGTAAAGTAATTATAAAAGATGAATATAAAGTGTTGGTTGAATAAATAAATACAGGAAGCTGGGAAGAAGCAACTCTAAAATTACTAATCGTTAAAGAATATACAAAAGTTTATCAGAGCAAGGATATTCCATTTACAAAGAAACAAATAAATGAAGCATTAGCAGAAGATGATTTTCTATATATGAGATGGCAGCCTGGCAACTGGGAAGAAGAAAATGACTATTATACAAATTTAAAAGATAATGAAAGGGCATTTATAACCAATTTAAAGAACTACAGAGATACAGAACATAACGTGGCACCTATTACCTCATTTATGAATGTGATATTAAAAGAAGTAGCGACACATATTATAAAGCTGGAAGTTTGGTATGGTGAAGCTGATGAATCAGGGGAAAATGTTTTTATAAATAATGATTTTATAAAGAAGTTGTAGCAGTAATTAAATATTGCTGCTTTTTTATTTATTAATACACTAAAAATTATTGTTGTTAGCTTTATGTATATTCATTTATAATAGAATATGGAAAATTTTATACTGCATTTAAGTATACAAGGGCTGGGAGCAGCTCTTTTTTTTGCTCAGGGGGAGTGTGAAAGAAAAAAGTGTATGTTAGTGACAATATTAAATAATCTAATAGAAAATAAAAAATTAGAATTAGTAGAACTTGTAAATAAACATGGCTTTAGTCATACAAAAGTAATCCATTTAAGTCAAGAAATTGATAAATTAATTAATAAATATTTGAATATAAAAAAGGAACCCTATAATAGGGTTCAAAGGGAACAGATAAAAATAAATAAAAAGAATAATTCGATTATATAAGAAATTTGATAATGTAATATTGAGAAAGTGTAAAAAATCAATTAAGTTTGTTTAAAATTTACCCTTTTTAAGGGGATGGGCAAAGAAACCCAATTAGAGATTCAAACAGCATAGGACAGGATAAAACTTGCTGCACAGGTACAAAGATATATATTGAGGAAAAAGAAGGAAACAACGAAAGAATAAGCGCAACAAGTAGGGGATACAGCGGTCCGCCAGGTGAAGATTTTCGATTAAAACTCCCTTAGAATTTTTAAAAAACATCAAAATGTCGCAACTGATTTGTGCACATGGCGACTTCATTTAAAAATACTGTAACCTAGATTCATAGTTAAACAAATAAATGATGAAAACGATTACTTAATTTCGGTTTGAAAGTATTACATGTAACTCAATACTAGTACGTCAAACAGTAGGCGATACAATGGTTTAAAATTGTGCTATACGGTTTCTCATAAAAAACGTTATCCTTTCCGTGTTTTCACAAAGAAGAATAACGTTTTTCTAGTTACGGAACCCAGTATTCGTTTACCTATAAGATGCGCGAGAGGATTCGTGTATTCTAATTTATAAAAAAGTGTAACAATTGGTCACGTTTGACTTCACTCATTTTTCCTAGCTGAAACAATAGGATGACCCGCATTATCAGTTTGTAAGCACTGTGTTTGAAATTTTGTTAGGAGGATAGCATAACTGGATGGCGCGCTATCATATTCAAACATAACTGCACCATCCTGCCAAATACCATTTTCTTTAGAAAAGCTACTGTCCAATGGGTCACCTTGATTCATATGAACGTTGTGTACACCAAGTCCTACATCAAACGGTTCGCCGAAAATATACACTCTTTTTACACCTTTTAAGCAAGTTTTCATTAGCTCAATTACGTTATTCCCATTTTCAGGGATCCAGAGATGCGGACCAAGTACACCTTTGTGACGTATAACATCGATTGATCCCGAATTGGCATCTGATGCCAAACGGTAAAAACCATCTTGTAAGGTAATGATCTTTTCAAACATATTATTGTCTAGATTTTCGATATGTTTATATTCTATTTTAATATTAGTTCGAGATTTCAAATTCACTGCACACTCATATATACCAGCGGAATTGTTAACAAATATAAGATAATGAGGCCATCTTCCTTCCTCGTCTGGCGGTTCAATATAATGTTTGTGCACACTTCCGATAATTACCCCATAACCATTTTGTAGTGGCATTGTAGACCCTCCATTAAATAAACTTTGTCATTATACTGCCCAAAACGTTTCCGAAAAACACGTATCTAGCATGATCTTATTTCCACAAATACGATTCCAAATCGAGGGAGCTTACTATCTTGTGCTATATAAGTGCGTCTTTATGTCCCCAAAAAACAAATGGTTGATATGGAACACTGAAAACCAAATGTAAATTAAAGAAAAACCACAAGTATATGTTTTGTGGTTTTTGTTAGTGCCTTAATTTCTTATGATGATTTCAATCTACTACGCATACTAATTTTCAAAAATCAAATAAAAAGGACTCCATTTTTCTCTTCCTGATGACCTCTTATCTTTCAGTAAGAGGTCCTTTTTTATCTCTCAGTATTGCATAGTCATTAAAATACTATGCAAAAATACTAGAGACTACAACACTGCGATATTCTCTAGTATATCTTCTTTACCCAGATAATTTATTGCTGTTAAGCAATAAATTATGCCTTTTTTGTATAATTTTCGCAAAATTTCTTTGACCCATTATTTATTTCACTATAAAATAATAAAAGGATATATCTGGTTAACGGTTATATGCATAGGTATGTCCTTTTTTGTAATGATATTACGAATTAATGCCTAATACTGATACGGTAAATGAGATAAATCAGGCTGAAATAGGTAGTAAGGAAAGCAAAGCAGTAATAGCAGACAATACATATCGTGAAAACGTTCATAATGGACTAACTATGGATGGAGAGAAGAAGTACGAAAAGATAAGGGGCAAAAGAATATGAACAGATCACTCAAAGGTATCGCATTAACAGGGCTCAGTGTAAGTTTCTTGCTAGCGGGTTGCACAACAGAAACATATGGACTTACACAGTCAGAGTACAAACTGGTAGATAAAGAATTTAAAGCAGATAAAATGGTAGAAGACATGAAGCGTTTGCGCTATAGTGATGAAGAGATTGAAAGACAATTAAGAGGTGCATTAGCTACAATTAAAACTGAAAAAGATGAGAAGAATAAATCTGAAAAGAAGGCTGAAGTGAAAGCTGAGTCATATAGTAGAGAAAGTAAACCAGAAACAAACAAGTCAGGATACGATAACGATGTAGAGGGGTTTCCTTCAGACGAAGTAGATAATGCAGATATAAAGATGGTAAAAGTTTCAGAAAAAGAGTATCCGTATCGTTTATACGAACAATTTGTAAACATTCAATATGAAGCGAAGGAACTAGAGAAGAGAAACAATTTATTATTTACAGGTGATAAAGTTCATATAACTCGTGTATTAGACCAAATAGATACAACAAAGAATGATGTAAACAAATTTGCAAGCCTAACGCCACCTTCCCATTTTAAAGACTACTATGAGCATGCCATCCTAAGAGGGACAAAGGATATTAAAGGAAACTTACAGAAAGTAGAAGATGCGGTTAAAAAGTATGAAGACGGTACGTACAGTACATCTAAAATGAAAGAAATCGTAGAAAATGGTACGAAAAGTATAGAAGAAGGGATTTATATGTGGTTAGGGCTGTTTGAGGAGATAGACGAGAAATACCCTGATGCAAGGCAAAAAGCACTTGATAAGATGATGAAGGATATGAAGGATTCTGTCAATAAAACCTATATTGATAATGATTCAATGCCTGATCCTAACGATGAAATAATTGAACTATCTTCAAGCGGTAAGGAGTTAGTAGGAGTATGGGACTTTTATAAATTTGAAAAGGTAACTTTTAGTATAGACTTCAAAAAAGATGGAACGATGACCATGTATGAAAGTCAAGACAAAGAACAACAAAAGAAAAACTATGCAACAGGAAATTGGTCATACGATGGAGACAAAAAACAAATTACCTTATCATTAAAAGAGTTTATTGAAAACGGTAAGAAAAACGAAGAGAACGATTATGAAAAGAATCTACCCTTCACAGTAAAGTCTTTCACAGGTGATTCTTTACGAATAGCCGATGAAAGAGGTAGCGTTGAAAAAGCGAAGAAACATAAGTAATTTCGTATAAAAAGAGTATATAAAAAATAAAATAATGAAGTCCATTACACTAATATGAAATAAGTAGTAGAGGGGATTGAAAATCTCCTAAAGAGACGTAAATGAGGTTGAAGATGTGGATAACTAAGTTCAGTATATTGACTTTCTATATAACATAAGTGTATTCTGTAGAATGAATCCCTCCGAGGGCTAATATGGAACCTTTAATCGATGTTATTTTATACTTTGTATTTTATTTTGGAGCACTGTTTCTTATACTGGGTACTGCATTGGTTTTATTTATCGCGTCTGCATTATCAGTAATTAGGAAGAAGAATCTATCATTTCTAATGATTAGTTTAGGTATAAATATACTTGTCATTCCATTGTCTTTTTTTATTGGTGGGATGGCAACAGATTCCCCTGGTAGTACGATGCACGATTTTTGGAAAGTATTTTTCTTTATTCAGGTATTTCCGTTCCCCCTACTACTGCTATCTTTAGTTTGGTGGCTTATTCGTCGAAAAAAAGAAAAAGTTCATGTGTAGCGTTTTTAATGCAAATAAGCTGTCCGTTTGGGCAGCTTATTGTATTTATTACTAAGCGTGATTATTTCCAAAATGAATGCAATACCACTAACAGTTAAATTGAAGGTGAAACATATTGAAATCTTATCAGACGTTAGCCCACTTGTATGCATTAGGACTAGGCTGCGGACTTTGGAATAGAGAGGAGGTAATTTCATGGTGCGATAGGTTGATTGAAGCAAATGATCACCCGCCATATGAAATTATCGAGATATCTTTAATGTCTACAGCAAAAATGGTAGGTATAGAATCGACTTTACTGTCATATAGCCGCATAGTTGATGAAAAAACTTCGGTAAACATTCTTCTTTCTGTTATACATGAAAAGTTAGTAGCTCAGAAATGGAATGTGAGACAAGCTATTACTTGCTCCACTCGATTACTAGTAAACAGAGGCCTGTACTGGGAAGAGGAATATTTTGATTTATACAGCCTTGATGATAGCTATGACTTAGCACAGAAAGGTATCCATTTTAATGAAGAAGATGTGATTTCTGCTTATATCGATTCATTAGGTGCTTTTCGCGTCCATTTTAAAGAGTTTGAGGATCTCTATTTGCAAGTCATGAAACAGAAGTGGGGAGGGTAGAAGGCAGGAAAATGAATCATTGAATCGTAAGAGCTACTTCCCGTATTCATCTAAAAAAGTGATGCATTATGAGTGCATCACTTTTTTCATCTCTTTATTTTCCTTCTAAATGTTTTTGCGCTTTCATTTTCCAATAGTTATTTCTAAAATTATTATACTGTTTATAAATGTATTTGTTATTTCTAAAACTTTCCCCTGATTTCACTTAACAATGCAGTGCTTTAGTAAATTCATCATTTTTATTAGCTAGTATTTCGAACATTGAACCAGTTTTTTTGCGTTAAATGATGTAACTCTATTTTATGATTATCCTTTATCATTTTAGCCAAGAAGGCTCCTTCCTCAAGGAATGCGAAGTGAGTAGGTGGGAGATGAATGGGCTTCGGACAAGAGATGGCAGGAAGCCATCTTAATTGTTCGACATACATAAATTGTTACTTCGCTATCTATCGAACGTATGTTTGTTGTATGATAGACACATGCCGAAATGGAGGTGAAATGAATGATGATTAATAAAGCATATAAATTTCCTATCTATCCAAATAAAACACAAGCAACCCTAATTAATAAAACAATTGGCTGTTCTCGTTTTGTATTCAATCATTTCCTATCTCTATGGGATAACGCATACAAAGAGACGGGGAAAGGTTTGACATATGGTACATGCTCTGCCAAACTTCCTGCCATGAAGAAAGAGTTTGTTTGGCTCAAAGAAGTGGATAGTATCGCGATTCAGTCATCTGTTCGCAACCTTGCGGATGCTTATACACGCTTTTTCAAAAAACAAACTAGTGCCCCGCGTTTCAAATTTAAGAAAAACAACGTACAATCTTACACTACAAAACAAACAAATGAAAACATTGCCATTGTAGGAAAAAAGATAAAGTTGCCGAAACTAGGTCTTGTTCGATTTGCCAAGAGTCGCGAAGTAAAGGGACGTATTGTAAATGCTACAGTTAGACGGAATCCTTCTGGCAGATACTTTGTGTCCTTGTTAGTTGAAACAGAAGTACAAGAACTTCCGAAAACACAATCTTCCATTGGAATGGATGTAGGACTAAAAAATTTCGCCATTTTGTCAGATGGAACAATCTATAAAAATCCGAAGTTTTTTCGATCATTAGAAGAGAAGTTGGCGAAAGCACAGCGTGTTCTTTATAGAAGAACAAAAGAATCTTCTCGCTGGAATAAACAGCGAGTAAAAGTGGCTAGAATTCATGAATACATGGAAAATGCTAGAAAATATTACTTGGATAAAATCTCGACTGAAATCATCAAAAACCACGATGTTATCGGTATAGAGGATTTGCAAGTATCGAATATGTTAAAGAATCATAAGTTAGCAAAAATAATTAGTGAGGTATCATGGTCACAGTTTCGAATCATGTTGGAATACAAAGCAAAAGGGTACGGCAAACAAGTCATTGTTGTATCGAAAACATTTGCTTCCGGCCAATTATGTTCTTGTTGTGAATATCAAAACAAAGACGTTAAAAATCTAAACCTACGTAAATGGGACTGCCCTTCTTGTCGTACACACCATGATAGGGATATTAACGCAAGTATCAATCTAAAGAATGAAGCGATAAGGCTTCTAACCGCAAGGACTGTGGAGATAGCCTAATAAATTAGAGTTCGATAGAACTCTTTACTTAGGAATCCCCCTCTTCTAAACGAAGTGAAAGTGGGGGTAGTTCAATAGAAAGATCTAATTGACGTTCGTCTAGAATGTGGGGGTTTGAGCGATCTGTAGATTCAAATGTTTAGGATACTAGATGAATTTGTGATATATTTTGAAAGTAGTGCATAAGTGCAAAATCACAAAAAAGATCACCTGTTAAATTTTATAGGTGGTCTTTTAATGTTTATCAAATAATCTTTTGATTGAAATAGTGCAGAGGTTTTATACTTATTTTTAATAGATAAAACTACATGAAAATAAAAAATAAGTAAAAAATTGGCGGATTATTCGTCTGAATATATAGAATTTTTAACAAAAATTCATAATTATGTTATATAATGATGTTAACAAACCATATTTTAGGCATTACCCCCGATTGTGTAGAATAAATAATTTTTCGATGAGCTAAAGTATTTTGCTAAAAGAACTTGTAGCGGGGCCTGCTACAAGTTCTTTTATGTTTTTAGTAAAGCAAAATAAGAAAAAAGGAGGGAATACAAGTATGACAAGAAATTTTAAGAAAGCAGCACTTAATTCGTTAGATGGGAAATGGGGAGTAGGTATAGGAGTATCAGCTTTATTCTATTTTGTACCAACCTTAAGTGCATCAGCAATCGCCACTTTCATGTATTTAATATTTGCACTGTTTATCGGGATAATTGGCCCGGATGTGTTATTTATTTATTCAATTGGTGGGGAACTACAAGTAGATCCAACAGCACTTGCTGTACTTATTCTAAGTTATATTGGTTTAGGTGGGGTTTGTTTCCTAATTTATAGTCTCATACAAGGTATCTTCAATTATGGATATTCTGTTTTTACTTTACACTTAGGGAAAAAAGAAGATGCTAAGGTAGACGATGTATTTTCGGGATTTAAAAAGAAGAATGTGTTTAAATCAATGAAATTGGGGCTGTTGCAAGCTATTTTTCTTTTTTTATGGAGTCTCTTATTAATTGTTCCAGGTATTATTAAATATTTTTCTTATTCCATGTCGTATTACATATTAGTAGAGAATCCTGATTATTCAGCAAGTGAAGCATTGAGAGAAAGTAAAAGAATAATGAAAGGACAAAAGCTAAAGTTATTTGTTCTTTGGTTAACATTTATTGGTTGGTTTTTATTAGCCGCATTTATAGGAATGTTTACATTTAACCTATCATTTATTTTCATTTCTCCTTATTACAACACAACTGTCTCACATTTTTACTTAGATTTAATTAAAAAACAGGATATTGGAGAAGCGAAGGTAAGTATATAAATTGGAAGAAATTATGTTTAAGGTGAAGTATATACCTTGTGGATAGTGGATATGCGATTAAGCATATCCACTTTTTAATATTATATTAAAGGACTTAAGCTGCTGTATACATCATGATTATTATGATTTGAGTAAGGATACCACAAACATGTTGCGAGTTGGAGGAAATAGCGATGTGGCCGTACCCCATCGCTATCAAGCTAAGCTCATACAACGTCAATTATAGTAGAGGTTATTTCTTTTTTCTAAAGGCTACGTATAGGGAATTTAAAGATTTGCATACGAAATAAACCCTAATGGGTTTCATTTTTTTGATTTAAGCCGCTTGATTATCAGACATGGTACAATTGCAAACGACACCTAATATATCAAAGACTGTTTTTTTCTCATATCTATGAGATTTTCGCCCGTTTTGCTGTAGGAGGTTGAACAAGCGAATTAGAATCTTTGATAGCTCTTGGGTGTCTTTCTGTATAGCTTGAAAAAGAAGAAGAAAGTAATCTTTAATCATATATATGGTCTTATATTCACTCAGTTCTCGCTTCTTTTTTCTAAGAAGTAATTGCCGCATTTGAAACATGGTAGAAGAACAGAGTAGAATAGCAATCAGTTTCCCATACAAATGGCATTCCAATCGTTCTCGTTTTATCTTTTTACAACGATGAATATGAAAGAATGATTTCCGCGTTTTAAATAAAATCTCAATTTGCCAACGTAAAGAATACCAATCATGTACTTGTCCCATTGGGACAATATCTGTAGGAGTATTTGTCATATATACATTGATACCGCTAAGTCGTTTACTACGAGGAGAATACTTCATCCCTTTCTTTTTTTCTCTTACAGTTTGATCTTGTAATCGTTTTTGTTGTTGTTCTTTTGTTAGTCGATGAATAATCACACGAGTTGGGACTTTATCAGTCATTCCTACATAAGCGTTGGATATTTCGCATGTTTGTCCTGGCTGAAGAGAGTTCATTAAAACCTCCATATCTATCTGGATATACTCTGTACCTTTCTTGATTCTGCCATCTTGAAAATAATCAGGGGTAGGATTTTTTTGATAAATACGAGTATTCGATTTGATACGTGAGATATAGTAAGCCTTATTCTCTTGTATATGTTGAAGATCTTTCAAATGGAAATAGCCTAAATCTCGGATATATAAATCATTTGCTGTAACAGTTGGGACACACAGGGAACCGTAGGTTCGATCATGTTGTTTACCTGGACCTGTATGAATATGAAGGAATTGACCACTTAATAGATCATACTCAAGCTGAATCTTCACCCCCGCTGTATGGCTGCATCCTCCTGCACCCGGATAAATGGATGAAAAGGGATCTGGGAGCTGAAATGCAGTTGAATCTAAAATACGGATACGCTTGAAAATAGAAGTATATGGAGAAGAAATTGGCATAGATAAGGCCAATTTTTGATTTAGTAGTTCAGCTAGTATGTGTTGTAAAAATTGGACGGCTGCTTGATTAAATCGTTGATTCAGTCCTTCAGGACTGATGAGTACTTCTGTTGATGCTTCTAAACAGCTAGACAATTGAGTTAAAGACGTCATAGCGACATTTTGGCTCACCCATACACATAAAGCTACTAAATCTTTTGCTTGGTACTTACTGGATCTTTGTACAAAACCAACATTTCTAGCAAGGTCCCGTAAGGTATTTGGAGATAAAAAACTTTGAATTTCTTGAGCAAATAGTTGTAATTCGTCAGACACAGAAACAGACATACAAAAACGCCATCCTTTCCTATGGTTCTACAGAAAGAATAGCGTATTTTTTCATTTTAGGGGAATTTTTGAAGAAGGAATTAATAGTATTACTAGAATATGTAAAAATACTCCGCTATCTAGTGAACAGTTTTATACTTTCCGAACAATAGCCAAATAAATGGATGATACTATACTTTGAATAAAAAACACAAGCATTACATAATAAATAAAATATTCCTTATCTATTAACTTAAATATTGCTACTAATGCTACTCCAATTAATATACCAACCGTTAGAACAGTATAAGATAATGATTTAATTTTAAAGATGAACATTTGCCCTCTCTCATCTTGTGACTCCATTCGACGTTCAAATGTAATTTTGTAAATTTCTGCAATAAACACCAATACTACTAACACACAAATTACAATCGTAGCAATATTAACCATTATTCATCCTCCTCATATTTAAATACATCAGTTATCTCTTTCTCAAGTGAATTAGCAATTTTGAAAGCTAAAATCAAAGAAGGGTTATATTTATTTTTTTCTAAAGCTACTATAGTTTGTCGACTGACACCAACTGCATCTGCTAATTGTTGTTGAGTCCATCTTTTTTCAGCTCTTCCTACTACTATATTATTTTCAAGCATGTCATTCCTCTCTTCTATTATACAGTTATATTAACGTAATAGTAATATGTTTTTTACAAAAAGTAAAGAATACATTACACCAAACCGAATAATACATTATATGTTTCGCCGAAAAAACGTGAAAATTATATGCTATTAAATTTATTGGGGGGTCTGCCACATGCCCACCAACTTAAGCAAACAAATCCACCCCCTAACGAAAAAATGAGCTTTTTATTACAAATTAGCACAAAATTTCGTTCTGGGGGTAGTTATATTTTGTTAGCTTGATAGCGATGGGACGGTACCCCTTGAAAAGAAAAATGAAGAAATAGTTATTGATGATAAGCAGGTAAATACTATAGCTGTCCCTTAATTATTTAATAATGTTCATTTAAATATTCATATATTTTGCGTTTTTATCCATATCTATTGTAAAATTATATATAGTTCTCCTAATAAGCTGTTATAATGGATTTTTTTAGGGGTTTAATATATATAAATCTTAAATTATTTTTGGGAATATTTTTTTATCTAACTAAGTTATATTGAAGTAGAGGTGAACCATCGGTGCAGCAGGTGTTAGTAATTAAGAATGAAAGGTCTTTAGCAAAGAAAATCGTAAGCGGTCTAACGCAAGAAGGCTATTTCATTTTAAAAATTCACAATGAAAACCAAGGTTTAAATATAATATATGAACAAGATTGGGATATTATCATATTGGATTGGGATTCATTAAGTATATCGGGACCAGAAATTTGCAGACAAATACGACTTGTTAAAACGACACCGATAATTATTGTGACCAACAATATTTCTAGCAAGGATTGCATAGCAGGATTACAAGCAGGAGCAGATGATTATATAAGAAAACCATTTGTAAAAGAAGAATTAGTAGCAAGAGTTCAAGCGATTTTAAGGAGAAGTGACTGCATCCAGCAAAATGAGACAAACTTTTTTCAGTTTAAAGATCTCTTTGTTGATGCATATAGCAATATTGTGAAAAAAGGTGGTGAAAATCTCTCGCTTACTAAGCGCGAGTATGATTTACTTTTATTTTTAATCAAAAATAAAAATAAGATATTGCACCGTGAAATGCTTTTGGATCAGGTTTGGGGATATAACGTAGTAGTAAGTCCAAATGTAGTAGACTTATATATTGGGTATGTAAGAAAAAAGTTAAAGTGCGAGAAGAAAGACAGATATATTCAAACAATACATGGCAGGGGCTATTCAATGGTTGAATGATAAAAATAAGATAATAGGTAAAATACAGTTTGTCATAATAATCAATATCCAGCATAATAGAAAAAACGAGTAAAGACTGCCTTATCCAGTTTTCTTGTTTTTTCATTAAATCTGATAATCAAATAGTATCTGAGAAATATTAAAGACGGAAACCATAAAAGGAATACTTTTATCAGGGGTACCTTCACATGCCCATCAACTTAACATTTTGAAGTATCCCTCAAATGAAAAAATTGCACTGTTAAAAGTAAATATAGAATTAGCATATAGATTATCAAGTATTGTAATTAGAAATAGAATTGGTTAAAAAAGGAGATTCTATGCTATGGAGCAAATTATTTCAAACAATAAGAACGGATCTACGGAGATATATTATAAATTATTCTCTATGTTATCTTTGTTAACTTTTCATAAAATTACATCCATTGAAAAGAAAAAGAAAAGCCTTAAGCTTTCCCTTGAAAACGAATTAAAAAATTTAACAAAAAATAATCCTTATAAATTATAATACGGTTCCCAAAGATTAAACTCTATAAGAGAAATTATAGGATTTTATTAAACCGATATAATCTCATATTATTTTGACCTTAAAAACGCTATTCTTTTTGTAGAAATACAGAGAAAGGATGGCGTGTTTTTTCGTTCTATGATTGGTTTTTTGATGAAAGCGAATTAAAGATTACATTAAGAATAATAGAGTTTCCTAGTGGTAAAAGTTACTCTGAACAAAGGTAAAAGAGATAAAATCCCTTTTGACTTTACGACATACCCCAGTAGAATACAACACATCTTTATTGTAGCATAGAAGGCAGTTTACTTTGAAGATTATAAATAAAGGAAGAAGGGGCTTAATTGTTAAAAAGATTTCTACAGGAGATCTAATGTGGACGTAATTGGAATCACCTTTGAATAAAATTGAAGGTTTCTTACGAACAGATGCTTATCAATTTTTAATGTATTAAAATACTTTTGAATAACATATGTCAGATGCTTGAAAAAACACAAATTTTATTATGATATAACATCTTGTAGGGGTATTGTAATTCATTTCCATTTTTTAATAAAAATATTAAGAATTATAAGGATAATGCATAAAGATTAGAAGAGAAAATAAACTCGGAGGTTTAAAAAATGGGACAAGTAAGCAGGTTTCAAGAAAAACAACAAAATCGTTGTAAAAAGGTGATTTTTAATATTACATTTAATTTGGTATTAGTGACAGTTGATATAGTGACATACCAGTTGTTTTCCCCTTCTGATACATCAAAGAAAGCAATTGCTCAAGAAAAGAAAGCAACAAAGATAGAAGAGAAGAAACGTAAAGAGCAAGAAGCAGCGCAGTTAGAAGAGAAGGAACGTGAAGAGAAAGAAGCAATTTCTTATGCTGTTGATGTTTCAGAGAGTCAATTGATTTTCGATTTTATTGGGAATAATGGTAATAATAAAGCTTACAGTAATATACGAGATAAACAAAGTAATAAAAAATATAAGGTTGGGTAGAGAATCAGGGTTGGAAGCCAGTATCTGTCCAAGTGGTAAAATAGATAATAGAATTTTAATTAGGTGTTTAAAAGTTTACTTTTGTAAAAGTTCAAAAAAGATTCCTTATTAATCAGGACTCTTTTTGTTATGTTGACAGCATTAATTACGTTGTACGAGAAAAAAGAAAGGAATGAAATATTCTCCTCGTAGTAAATGACTTAGTGGTATCAATATTTATATGACCAACACTCCCACAACAGCCCATAAAGGTTCGTGGGCTACGGTACTGTGACCATACCGTACAAATTGTTGGTTCTCATATATTTTTACGTCTTTTGTATGACTATGAATAAAGTATACTATGTTTTGCTATACAAAAACGATGCGTTCATCCCACGTCTAAAGACGGACTAAAGTCCTGCGTGGGATGAATGCATCATAAATTCTGTAATATTCTCTTGCAAGCTATGGAGGCTAATACTTCTCGCATTCAAGTTATTTAAAATATGAATGAGATGCTGAATATTGCAGCCAAATTGATCTATCCGCCAAACAATTAATTTAACAAAAGTAATAAAGTTCAGATAAATAAAGATGCAATATAGTATCCCTTCGGTCAAGTTCTACTGCTTAGTTGTCAGGAAAGAGTTTTTTTGAAATTTCTCCAAGAGTGTTAAAAGCATCAATTATCTTGTCTTGTTCATTGATTGTTAGAGATTCAAAAATTTGATTTATTTTCACTTCATCCAGCTCCGTATGCTGCTTTAACGCATCTTGTCCTTTTGTCGTTAGAGAGACAATCACTTGTCGTTCATCTTTAAAATTTTTTTTCTTAGTAACATATCCTTTTTTTTGGAGCCTTTGAATATGTTCTGAAGTGGTATTGTGTGATAATGCCATTACTTTAGAAAGAAAGTGTATGGTCACATCTTCGTTTTTATTGATGGTTTGAAGAAACCGAATATTCTGGTGTGTCAGTACCTCTTTATAATTGTAATGCAAGTTATAATAAATATCTGTCCATGCTTTATTTAGTTTTTGTGCTTTCATATGTACCCTCCTTTTATATCGTGTAAAACGAAATATTATGACAATTGAAGTGAAATGTCAAATGTTAAGCATGTCTATACTATACAATGCTTTGAAGAAGTTTATTTCTTTCATTTATTGAAAATAGTTAGAATTTTTGTTTGACAGCTTATTAAGTTCGGGTTATCATATCGTATGTAGCGATATAAAATGTTTTTTGTTGGAAACTAACTAGATGTTTATATCGTGTTTTACGATGTAATTTGATTTAATTAAGAGCATTTATTAAACGTTGGGATTGTTTGTTACGATATAAACCTGAGGAGGTAAATTTTTTATGTATTTATATCGTATCATACGATTTAAAAAGGGGGAAACATGGAAAAACTTTATATTCTTAAAAACCGAACGTTTTTATCTTTCTTTATTGCGTCACTTATTACTATGTTTGGAGAAGGGATCTTTAGTCTAGCTAGCATTGTTATTATCTCTAAGAGCACAGGATCTGTTATGTCGATTGGTTATATGCTCATCGTCACAATGTTGCCTTCTGTATTTCTAGCTCCCATAGTTGGAGTGGTAATTGATCGATTTAATAAAGCTAAGATTGCAGTTGCATGCAATATAGCTAGGTTTTTATTCATTGCAATGGTGCCATTATTGAGCTATTTAGGAATCTCATCCTTGTTTGTAGTTTACGCTTCAATTTTTCTAAGCTACATCGTGTGGTACATACTTGGACCTACCGCGGAAAGCATGATTAAAGTCATGCTGGAAAAGGACCAATATATGCAAGGGACTTCCCTCACACAAGCCTCATGGCAGGTGGGACTTATGAGTTCAGCTATCTTAGCAGGTCTATTGCTTAAACATCTAGGAACAAATTTTACTCTTTTATTTACCAGTCTTGTCTACCTTTTAGGTGCTTTTCTATACTTTAGACTATCTAAGCATTATGTAGAAGAACAACATGTGTCTGCTAAGAATACTGGTTATCAGAATTATTTCAAAGATATTACAGTTGGATGGAAATATTTCGTAAAAAATAAGGGTTTGCTATGTCTTGGGCTTGCTGCTTGTGTTGCTACTCCTTTCTTCAGTTCCATTAATATTTTAATTGCTCCGTTTAACTCGAATATATTACATGGAAATGAGTTTACATTGGGGTTAATTGATAGTGCAGCAGGCATTGGTAGCTTCATCTCAGTAGCCTTCTGTTTATGGCTATCAGCGCGAAAGGGTTCTGCATATTACTTAATGCTTTCGTTTTTAATGCTAGGCGGATTTACCATTTTATTTAGTACATCTAGTCGGTACTCTGAGGCCTTTATCTTGTACATAATCATTGGCTTTTTTGTAGGAAATGTAAAAGTGCTATCTAAGTCACTCGTATATAAGTACGTAGACCAACTCTTTGTAGGAAGGGTCATGACTTTAATTTCTATGCTAGGACTCATACTTGGTATCGTAGCATCTATCGCTATAGGATATCTCGGTGAGCGTAATATTGTACAAGCGTATTATGCAGTAGGAATTTGCTTGGCTATTCCAATTGTATTAACCGCACTAGGCATACTTAGCATTAAAAAGCAGGGTGAGGGTAGTGAAGGAGATGAAATTGTAATTTCCAAAGTATAAACAATATGTAATCATTATACGTGTTAGCGGCATCAATATCTTTAATAACAATACAGACCATGAGAAAAATGAAAACTATGGAGAGTGAATATAAATGATTGATTTAAGAAGCGATACTCTAACTACACCATCTGAGATAATGAAACAAGCAATGTTTGAAGCACAAATGGGAGATGACTGCTATGGCGAAGACGAAAGTGTGAATATGCTGGAAGCATATTGTAAAGAGTTATTTCAAGTCGAAGGAGCATTATTTATCCCAAGCGGGACTATGTCAAATCAATTAGCTATAAGAAGTCAAGTAGAGGAAGGGAATGAGATAATTACTGAGGTCAATTATCACATTTCCTTCTATGAGAGTGCTTCAACTGTTATGTTAAATAGAGTGGTACTAAATACTACGAAGACATCCGATGGCTTATTGACGGCTGATATTGTTGAAAAATTAATCCATGCTAAACCACGTGGTTATTTATATGCCCAGCCTCAATTAGTAAGTATAGAAAACACAATTAATTACTACCAGGGACGGACTTTCCCCTTAGAAATCATTAGAGAGCTAAGAGAATGCACTCAGCAATATGATTTGGCCCTTCATATGGATGGTGCAAGGTTATTTAATGCCCATATGGCAACAGGGATTCCCTTAAGTACATATGCTCAAAATGTAGATACATTTACAGTGTGTTTTGCAAAAGGTCTAGGTGCTCCGTTCGGTTCCATGTTAATGGGAACTCGTGAGGCAATTTGTAATGCGAAAAAATACCGTAAACAGTTTGGTGGTGGCTTGCATCAAATAGGAATGTATGCACGTGCAGCACACTATGCCATGGAGAACAACATGGTTAGACTTCGTGAGGATCACAGACTAACAAAATTATTAGCAGGTTACCTTAACAGTCATGACGCAATAAATATAGCCGAAGATCAAGTCGAAACCAACATACTATTCATTGATATTAGTAATCTTGGAATCACTTCTGAGATATTTGCAGAACGCTGTAAACAAAAAGGAATATTAGTGTTCCCATGGTTGCCAAATGTAGTTCGAGCAGTCGTACATCAGCACATTACAGAAGTTGATATAACTCTAGCAGCTGGAGTAATTAAAAATGTCTTTCAAGAAGCCCTTAACACAGATCCTAATCCCATTCTCAAGGAACTCTGTTACGCCTAAACTTATCAAATATTAAAGGAGATTAAGTAGAATGAAAAATATCTTATTTATTGAAACTAATACAACTGGAACTGGTGCAAAGGCAATGAAAATCGCTCAAAAGAAGGGATATAAAGTCCATTTTTGGACCAGCGATATTAAACAGTACGATGCAATAAAGGTGAATAATCCTTTAGATATTGCGGATGAGATTCTAACGATAGACACATACGACGTTGAAAAGATGATGTCTAAAATCTCAGATGAAAATTATATTTTTGATGGAGTGTTGGCATTTGATGACTATCATCTAATTCCAGCGACACAAATTGCTCAGAATTTACAGCTGACAGCTACCGATTTACATGCTTTAAAATTAGTTAGATATAAGCATCTTATGAGAGAGCATTTCAATAAGAGAGCTCAAGATTTATTATTTAAGCAACCTGGATTTGCAATAGTTGATCCTGATACGAATTGGGATAATATAGATATCAAGTTTCCTTGCGTATTAAAGCCTGTAGACGATAGCGGAAGCAATGGAGTATCTATCTGTAATAGTGAGGGTGACCTCAAACGCGCTTTAGAAGCTGAATTGGTAAGGAATATCAATGAAAGAGGATATAGCTTAGAGAGAAAATGGTTAATTGAAGAATTTATACAGGGAGCAGAGTATTCTGCAGAGATGTTACACACTTCAGAAGGATGGAAGCTTATTTCAGTAACTCAAAAAGACATTTATGGTATTCATGCAGTGGAAAGCGGTCATGTGACTTCAAAAGATTTAAGCCCCATTAAAGGTCTTGAAGAGTATTGTGTTCAATTGTTGTCCGAATTTAACTTACAAGCTGGGGCCGCACATATAGAATTTATTGTAAAAGATGCTGATCTTTATTTAGTGGAGATTAATCCAAGATTGGCGGGTGACTGTATTCCGGACTTAGTTGAAATGGCTACTGGAGTGAACATGGTAGAAGCTGTTTTAGATCAAGCAGTCGGAATTTCAATTCAAATTGAAACGCAGCGATCAAAGTCTGCTGCTATACAATTTTGCATCCCTGAGCAATTAGGCACCTATGTAGAGATACACAACGTAGAGCAAGCGGAGAATGTGACGGGGGTAGCAAAGATTCATACGGTTAATCTTCCTTTTCATGTAGAGAAAGTTTCTAGTAGTTACCATAGACTGGGATATGTCATAAGTGAAGGTGATACACCAATTGAAGCCTCTACATCAGCGAAAAAAGCAGTAAGCTTAATTCAATATACTGTTCAGTAAGAGAGTGCAAACATATCCAAGTAATGAAGCGAATATACATCTGATTCAGGGAAGTAAACATAGCATGAATGTTGTAGAGACACCAATACAAGATTTTTTCCCTTTATAATAAATGAGAAAAAAGCATCATATTCCAGTGGGTTTATGATGCTTTTTTATTTATTATGAAAATATGAATTAATAATAATTAAAGGTATTTTCTATTCTAACCTTTTATGAAAAAATAAGAAGAAACAAAGTGTATTATATAAAGGAACATTCACATCTTTCATGATAAATCATATTATAATATATCTTATTGCTAATTTATTAATACATGTACAGTCTTTTTGGTATTATTTATTAAGAAAGTGAAAATTTAATAGTATTGACATTTTTTAGTGTTTATATATAATATATCGTATATATAAATTGGAAAATTCGTTATAAATTAGCTGTTTGTAGTGAGAATGAAGATATAAATAATATTAATATTGAAAACGTAACAATTGACAAACTAAAAAACATCTTTTTAAACGAAAAACAATTGAATTAATTGGCCCTTCAGTAGAATTATTTTACTCATCCACTACATACAATTTAGTTTAATTAGAAATCTCACTACTTCAATAAAAATGTATTAAAAGGGGTCATATTTTATGGGAAAAATACCTTTAACTTCTGCTCAGCGTGGAATTTGGTATGCACAAAAACTTCAGGAAAATAACAATGTCTTTAATACGGCAGAATACGTAGAAATTAATGGGGAAGTTAATGTGAATCTTTTGAAAGATTCAATTAAGCAAACTATTCTTGAGTGTGAAGCACTAAATGCAAATCTTTACGAAAGAGATGATGAATTATATCAAACTATTAATGAAAAGAAAGAAATAATAATAGATTATCACGATTTATCGGGTAATGATGATGCACACAATTTAGCAATTAATTGGATGAAAGAAGAAATGGAACTAGAAATAAATCTTTCAAATGATCAGTTATATCGAGAGATGATTTTCCGTATTGATGATAATAAATATTATTGGTATCAGAAAATTCATCATGCAATTATAGACGGTTATGGTGTTTCTCTAATTTTAAAAAAGGTTTCTGATATTTATACTTCGAAATTGACTAACGTTTGTATAGATAATTTTAGTTTTGGGGCAATAAGTTCTATTATTGAAGAAGAAAATAACTATTATAATTCAGATAAGTATTTACAGGACAGTAAATACTGGATAAATAAAATGAAGTATCATCCGGAGATAGTTAGTTTTAATAATCATCAACAAATGAATCGAGATACTTGTATACCTAAAGGTCAATTTATTCGAGAAACCAGATATTTATCAGCTTGTACAATTAAAAAACTTGAAGATTTAGCTCACTCTCTAAAAATTAATTGGTCTGAAATTTTATTATCTGCGACTGCAATATATTTAAGTTTAACTACTGGACAAAATAAAATAATACTTGGACTACCAATGATGTGTAGGCTCGGTTCAGTATCACTTACAATTCCATCAAATGTGATGAATGTTCTACCTCTAAATGTTAATGTTGAAAGTAACAATAGCATTAACAATTTAATTATGCAGGTTTCAAAGGAAATATTAGAAATTAAAAAACATGAAAAATATCGAAGTGAATTAATTAGACGAGAGCTCGGTTACGTTGGTACTAATGATAAATTATTTGGGCCTGTAGTAAACTTTAAAACTTTTGATTACAGTTTAAATTTCGGAGGTGTAAAAGGTATAGTTCATAATCTTTCAGCAGGTCCAGTAGAAGACATTTCAATTAATATTTACATTGATGTAGAAACATCTACTATAAAAGTTGAAATGGATGCAAATCCGAGACAATATTCCGAAAGCGATATTTCTTTACATAGTGATAGGTTTATAAATTTAATTGATACTTTACTGGATACTGAGATTGATTCTGATGTTGGTTCTATAGATATTTTGTTAGAAAAGGAACGTCTAGATATTTTAAATAAATTCAATAGGTCAGAAAGTCATATATTAAAATTTCAAACGATACACGGTATGTTCGAGTATCAAGTTGAAAAAAAACCAAATAATATAGCTATTCAATCTGGGGATACGAAAATTACATATAAGGAATTGAATATTAAAGCGAACGGAATTGGAAAAGAACTCCAAAAAAGGGGTGTACATCCTGGTGATGTTGTAGGATTAGCTTTTGAACGTTCAATTGAAATGTTAGCTTCTATACTTGGGGTATTAAAGGTTGGTGCAACTTATTTACCAATTGACCCCAAATATCCCGCTGACAGAATTTCATTTATATTAAATGATTCTGGTGCATCATTTTTGTTAAGTGACCATTCAATTAAAGATAAAATTTCATTTCAAGGAGTTAAAATTTCCTTAAATGACATATATCTTGGTGAAGTAAATAATTTAAATAGTGACGTAAAAACTACAGATATAGCCTATATTATATATACTTCAGGAACAACTGGAAAACCAAATGGTGTAATGATTGAACATAAATCGGTTATAAATTTTCTGCAAACCCTTGAGGAGAGAAGTCCACTCAAGGATACAGACTCACTTTTGTTAAAAACCACTATATCTTTTGATGCGTCTGTCTGGGAATTATTTTGGTGGATGTGGAAAGGGGCACGCCTTAGCTTATTAGAAAATCATGCTGAAATGGACCCTTTACTTATTATAGAAGCTATTAATAAATATAAAATTACACATCTTGAGTTCTCACCATCTATGCTTCAAGTTTTTTTAAATTATGTAAATGAATTTAAAATGCAAGATAAATTAGTGACTGTTAAGTATGTTTCTGTAGGCGGTGAAGTTTTGTCTGCTAATTTGACAAGGTGCTTTTACGATACACTTACATTAAAAAATAATACTAGGTTATATAATACCTACGGACCTACAGAGACCACCGTTGAAGTATCAAGTTACCTGACTCAAGGAAATGAGACATCGCTAATTCCTATCGGGAAACCAAACCTTAATACAAAGTTTTATATTTTTAGTGATTCATTTAAATTGCAACCTATTGGTGTCACAGGGAAATTATATATTGCTGGGCAAGGACTTGCGAGGGGTTACTTAAATAGAGCTGATTTAACTAAAGAAAAATTCATTGAGAATCCTATTGTTTCAGGTGAAAGAATCTACTATACGGGTGATTTAGCAAGGTGGCTAGTAGATGGTAATGTAGAATATATGGGTAGAGTAGATAACCAAGTAAAGATACGAGGGTTTAGAATTGAGGTAGAAGAGATAGAAAACGCTCTTTATAAAACCGGATTAATTCAACAAGCAGTAATAATCCCTATTAAAGCTGAAAAAGAAAGTCTAGAATTAATTACTTATTATGTAACTAATAACTCTGTAACAACTGAAAAAATAAAAGAAAAATTAAGTGAAGTGCTTCCGCCTTACATGATACCTAGTTATTTTATGGAACTAAAAGATATACCTTTAACTATTAACGGAAAAATTGATTACAAATCTTTACCTAAGTATATTCATAAAAGTAAAAAGGGTTCCAAAGAAAGAGCTTTAACTCAATTAGAAAGTGAATTAGCAATCGTATGGAGTGCCGTGCTAGGGACTAACAAACCTTCACTGTTAGATAACTTTTTTGATTTTGGGGGACATTCACTTAAAGCAGCAAACTTAGTCACAAAGATTCACGAGACATTTCAAGTTAAATTATCAATAAAAGATGTCTTTGACAACCCTTTATTTAAACAGCTAGCAAAACAAATAGAAGGAAAAAGAAAAGAAGAACATTTAATTATACCTCAAGTAAGTACCAAGAACAGTTATGTAATCTCTCCTCTACAAAAGAGGATGTTTGAAATGAACAAAATCTCACCATCAAAAATTGCATACAATATGCCTTCTGTTACAGAGTTCAAAGGAAATTTAAATGTAAAGCGTTTAGAAAATGCAATTTCACATTTAATAGAAAGACATGAGACTTTAAGAACATATTTTTTAGAAATAAACTCTGAATTAAGACAAAAGATAGCTTCATTTTACTCTTTTAAACTCAATGTCATTGAAATGGATGATCATAAAGAAATAGCTAATTATATTAATAACTTTGTTCAACCTTTTAATCTTAATAAGTTACCACTATTTAAATGCGACTTATTAAAAGTGGGGGAAGATAGCTATTTATTTTTACTAGATATGCACCATATTATATCAGATGGAATTTCATTAAATATTTTTATGAATGATTTGATAAAATATTACAATGGAGAGAGTCTGTCACCCTTACGTGTTCAATATAAAGACTATGCAAACTGGCAATTGTCTCGTATTAAAAGTATAGAAAAGCAAGGGAATTATTGGGGAAATTTATTCAAGGATCAATTCTCAATGTTTAAGCTGCCAACTGATTACGAAACGCAACAAGAATTAGACTTTAAGGGTAATAATATTGAGTTCGTAATTAATAAATCACAAAAAGAGAAATTGTATTTAATTGCTAAAGAGAAAAATACTACTCTATATACAGTTATGTTAACTATTTATACTATTATGCTATCTACTTATAGTAAGAATAATGACATTATTATTGGAAGTATGAGCGGGGGACGCACGCATTCAGATTTAGAATCTACCATGGGCTTATTTGTAAATACTGTTGCCGTTAGGAACCAGCCACTCGATAATAAATTATTTTATGATTTCTTAGAAGAAGTAAAAGAAAACTCTTTAAAAGCTATTGAAAATCAAGAATATACCTTTGATGAGGTACTTAATAATTATCAAGAAAGTATTAATCTTAATAACCAGATTTTTGAAGCGATGTTTCTTTTTCAAAAAGTTATTAAATTAAATGAATTCAAAGGAGATTTAGAAATAAAGTCTTTTAAAATGATCGAACAGCCTGTATCAGATTTTAAATTAATATTAGAAATTATTGATAATGATAGTGAACTTAAATGTATATTAACGTACTCAACTACTTTATATAAATATAGTACCATTAAAGGACTGGGAGATAATATGTTAAATATAATTGAACAGATTATCAATAACTCAGGAGATACAATTTTAAAAATGAAAGAAAAATCAGTTATTAATGTAGCTGAACGAATAGGATCAGATTAATCGGGGAGGGGAAAAAACCTCAGCAGAAGAAGTTGAGAATCATCTCCTAGTACACAAAGATATTACAGATGTAGCAATAGTATCTATCCCAGAGTTGTATTTAGGTGAGCGAATTTGTGCCTATATAATAGCAAAAGAAAATCGTCCTACTTTAAAAGATTTAAAAGAGTTTTTAACTTTAAGAGGTGGAGATGAATATAAATCTCTGGATCAAGTAGAATTTATAACTGAATTTCCTGAGACTGGAGTAAGGAAAGTTAGTAAAAAAGAATTACGTAAAATGATATCAGATAAATATAGGAAGACCAAAATTAATTATTAAATTACTTACATTATGAGGAGAATTTTTAATGACTTTACCAACTATTAAAGACTATCTAATGCCAACAAAAACTGATTTACCAACTAATAAAGTAAAATGGAATGTTGATAAAAAACGTGCGATTTTACTGATTCATGATATGCAAGAGTATTTTATTGACGCTTATGAAGAAGACTCACTGCTAATAAAAACTCTTGTGAAGAATATAAATATACTAAAAAGCACGTGTAAGGAGCTTGGAATCCCAATTATATATTCTGCTCAACCTGAAGGTCAAAATTCTCACCAGAGAGCGTTATTAGAAGACTTTTGGGGAAAGGGAATTCCCCGAGAAGGTAATAAGCAAAGGATTATTAGCAGTTTGACTCCTGAAAAAGATGATATTTTATTAACTAAATGGAGGTACAGTGCTTTTAAAAAAAATGACCTATTAGACATTTTTCAGGAGCAAGGACGTGACCAGATAATAATTTGTGGAGTTTACGCTCATATAGGCTGTCTTTTAACTGCAGCAGATGCATTTATGGAAGGTATACAACCATTTTTCGTTGGAGATGCTGTTGCTGATTTCACTTTAGAAGATCATAAACAATCACTAATTTATACATCAAATAGATGCGCTAAAACAATTACTACCGAGCAAATAAAACAAGCACTATCTAATGAGAATGATGATTTAACTAAAGATTACATCCGTGAACAAGTCGCTGAACTAATTGGCTATAATGAGTTTCAGTCAATTAATGATAATGAGAACTTATTGTTATTAGGGATGGACTCGATAAGGGTTATGACTTTTATGGGAAATCTAAATAAAAAAGGAATCAATTTACCCTTTGTAAAACTTGCTTTGGAACCGACTATTAATAATTGGTGGGAACTTATAGTAAGTAAGAAGGATGAAGTACTTAAATAGTAAAACTAGCTTTATACATAGTTTATTTAACAAGTCACTGTTATGGGGTAAAGTATTTTTAAAGTAGGTAAATCTCCATAACAGTGTTTTATGCGGCTCAGAATAACATTCAAACTCTATAAAAACCCTATTTGAAAAAGGTAAACGTTGTTTCCTAGTTAAAACTAAATCAATCAAAGTTAATTTAGTTTTTAATAAAAAATACGGAGGTAGTTAATAGTGTTTTATTGCGTAAACCTTGAAGAACACAACAACAATAAAGGTATAACTAGTTATGAAGATAAAAGTAATGGAGAACTAGACTCTTTAGCAGGACTCTCTATACCAAAAGATTTTTTTCGCGAGAACATGAACTTTATTTATGAAAGTCAAGATATACCTTTTATATTTAATATTAACAATAATTTTGATAACTTTGAAGTGGATAATCAACTTATAAAAATCAGACCAAACTTATACTCAGACATTTTTTTTGTTGGCACTTGTTACGGAGGTAGTTATTACCATAATGTGGACCTAATGAATGAAAATAATATTTATTCTAAAAAATTACACTTATCAGACTTAAATAGTGAGATATCTAATAATGGTGATATTTGTTTCAAATCTTTTGAATACATGCATTCACATCTAGGTATTAACAAGTTTATAAAACCTAAAATTTGGTTTTATCATATGTCATTAAATTCTTATATGAAATTAGATCACCTTAAGTTTGGTTATAATCCATTTATACATATTTTTTCTATCACAATGAAGGAGGTATAACAATTTGAGTAAATCAAAAGTAATTTATAAGGAGAACTTCGATTGTAAAACCCTTACACTAAACGCTATTTTATCAAGGGTTATACCAATATCAGAATTTATTTGGAACCAGGCAGGGTTAGCAATCTATGAAAATGAGAATAATCTAATTTTTACTCCTTACTATATAAATGAGTATGAACATCTTTATAACACGACTAATGTAAGAAGTATTGAATATAAATCACCAAATTTTGAACTTTGGTTAGAAAAAATAATATTTATATTAAACAGTGGTAGTTCGATACTAGTACGTGTTGATATCTTTGATTTACCATTTAATATGTATTATTGCAAACATAGGGGACCACACTACATTGAAATTACACATATGGAACATGACCAATTTTTTGTATGTGACCATTTTTATAAATATTCTGGTTTGGTTGATATAGCCATTATTGCAAAAGCTATGGAAACTAGAATGGACATTGAAGGTGAAAATGAATACATTTTCCGTAGTTTCTATACGGATGGGCATTCTTTTAAACTAGACAAAAATTATTTATTTAAAGTTATGACTAAGAATAACTCCCAAATATTAGGGGGGGAGGCAGTGGATTTTTTAGATATACCAAATCACAGACGGTTGGTAGGTCTAAAAACTTTTGATAGATTCGATAATTACTTAGAAGAACATTTCCATCAAAAAGGGCCATTAAAAGACATATACAAAAGTTTATTTAATTTGAGTAATTCAAGGTACCATTATTCAAAAATTATCTCAAAATATAAAGGTAATTATAACAATATTGAAGTGATTGAAGACTTATATTTAGATAGCTATCAGAATTTTAGAATAGCAGCTAATTTAGTCCTTAAGTTAAGAGCATCAAAAAAAGAACGAGCATATCTTACTAACTTAAAGGATATATTATCCTCAACTCTAAATATTGAAAGAGAGGCATCTAAATTAGTTGAAGATTTTATTTTAAAAGAAGATGTACCTAATACGTTTTATAAATAATTTTTATAAAAGATTTAATAAACGATAAATACTAAATAACATATTTAAGCTTAGCTTACAAAGTGACCTACTAATGGGTTCAATTCACGTTAATTTATATTAATTAATATATGAATGATAAAGATATAAAATAGACACCTGATTATAATAAATATTTCAATTATAATCAGGTGTCTAAATTCCAATAGGTATAGGAAAACAATATGATGATACATTTAAGCAAGAAACAGTAGAGTATATCCTTGAGTATAAATGTCAACCTAAACATGTACACTTTTGCTTGTCCAAGGCTGTACAAAATTACTTATTCTCTTTATTAAAATGATCCTTAATTCGATAAGATTTTCCAATAATGCTAACGACTGTGGCGTGATGCAAAACACGATTCAATATGGCGTTAGCTATTTTTGTGTCTTGAAAAACTTCATTCCACGATTTGAAATTAATATTGGTAGTGAGAATCGTGGAATGAAGTTTTTCATAACGCATATCAATTAACTGAAAAAATAATTTTGCATCCTCTGAATCAATTGGCAAATAACTAATTTCATCATTGATAAGTAGTTTATGCTTCGTATAATGTTCCATACGAGTTTCAAGACGATTTGCTACTTTTGCACGTTTAAGATTTTAAAGTAAATCATGACATTTAATGAAATATGTACTTGTACGTTTCTTAGCTGCTGTGATGCCAATAGAAATGGTCAATTGGGTCTTTCTTTGACATTTAGCTGAAACTGATTATTGATTTGACTTGTAGTAAATCATGTTCGATGCATTGACTTTTACTAGTGTGTGTTTGATTCTGTAAGAATCTCTTATTGTGCTCTGTGGTAGGGGCTGTAAGAGATTTTTTTCTTGTTTTAAAACGAACATTGGAATCTTGTTTGGATTAACGGGTATTAATTGAAAAATAATCCATTTATAAATTATATTTAAAAATATTGAGATTTTATTCCTTTTATATTATAATTTTCTGTATATGTAAAATATTAGATTTTTAATTTTCGTTTTTAATTAAACAAAAATTTCAATTTCAAAGAATGTAATGAGAGGCATATGTATATTCACTCGTTTTGCTATAATATAATGATTGCGAAATCTCGCAATATAGTCGAGAAAAGTACATTAAAAACTCGTAGTATTAAAATGGAGTTTATATTTATTATCAAATTCTTATTCAGGTTAATTTATGCTCAAGAAAAATATTTTTTGTTATAAATTCAAAATTTCGGATGTGAAGTTCTTTTTGTTGATTTTTGGGAGGTAATGTATGAATAAAAGTAAACTGATTTGTTTGGCACATGCAGGGGGATCTGCACAAATTTTTAAAGAATGGGGCCGTGTTTGTAATTCAATTGAATTTATCCCAATTGAGTACTCTGGTAGAGGGAGCCGCATCGGTGAAACTTTATTTGCGAATTTAAATGAAATGGTTGATGATGTATATAAACAAATTTTAATTCATATTAATGAATGTGAAAAATATTCAATTTTTGGCCATAGTTTTGGAGGATTGGTAGCATTTGAATTAATTAGAAATTTTGATTTTTTTACTCCTGAGCATGTTTTTATTTCAGGAATGGGTGCTCCACATAAAAGAAAGTCACATTCCTTTTTTCATTTACTACCGGATGATCAATTTATTGAAAAAATAAAACATATGAATGGAACTCCTTCTGCAGTTCTCGAAAATAAAGAATTAATAGATTTGTTTTTACCGATATTAAGAGCAGATTTTAAAATGAATAATGAATACCAATACAATACAGAGTCGAGTAGAATCAAAGAAGATTTATCAATTATTTTTGGAAATAAAGATCATATAATAGATAGGAACAATATACTATCTTGGAGAGATTTGACTGATGGGGATTGTGATTTCTTTGAAATCGATGGGGATCATTTTTATGTGAATAGGAATTATAGTGATGTTTTAAATATTATATCTAAAAAATGTCTACATCAATAATACCTTCAATAAAGGACAAGAATGTAACAATTTATGTTTTAAATGAGGTACTCCGTATTCAGCCTATCGAGGTGTTAGGGAAATTATTTATAGGTGGTAGCGGATATTTGGACGAGGATATTTAAATCAGCCTGAACTGACCGAATGCGATTTATTGCTAACCCCTAAACGCCTATATCGAACTGGTGATTTGGCAAGATGGTTTCCAGATGGAAATATTAAATATATAGGACGTAAGGATAATCAAGTGAAGATAAGAGGGAATCGAATTGAAATTGGCAAAGTTGAGTCGCAAATTCTTCAGATACGTTCAATTAAAGAAGCAATTGTTACAGTATATCCAGATGCCCAAAATGAACAAACATTATGTGCTTATTATGTAGTAAATGAAGAACTATCTAATAGAGAGTTAGGAGATAACTTATCTATGTATTTACCGAATTATATGATACCTACATATTTTGTACACCTGAATAAAATCCCATTAACTCCAAATGGGAAATTTGATATTAAATTATTGTCAGCATCTAAAAAAATTATGCAAACTGATGTTGAATATGTTTCACCGGATACTTTTATACAGAAAACATTTGCACGTGTATGGGTGAAGGTGTTAGATGTGAAATGGGTGGGTATACATTATCATTTCTTAGAATCAGGATATAAAGTTTAGATTCAACACTTGTTTAGATACCTAACAATTTCCAATATTCGCAAATATGTTCAGCCGATAAAAAATGCAAATATATAAGATAGGGTTAAAATTAAATACGATGCTCAGATGGAATGACATATATGCAATTGTGTATGAGGATGTTTTGAATTTAAACTAAAATAAGGTTAATGAATGTGTGATTTTTACATATTAAGACGAAGCCTAGAGGAGAGATTCGTCTTTGTTTGTATTTTGGTATTTAACATATGTATTATTCTACCAATGAGAAATTTAAGCGAAATGTTAAGATTTTAAAAACCTAAAAATGATGTTCTGCACTAGTTTCTAATAAAATATATACTAAATGTAGTAGAAAAGTCTGCAGGTTATAATAGTAAAATTCGATCCTACAGTAAAAAAATAAAAAATTTATTTATTGAGTTAGGACATAATCATACTATTCATAAATAATGAACTAAATTTATATGATAATTTAAAATTTCTTTCAATTAAAAATAATGTTCGTTTTAGAAATTTTAATAAGAATTAAAAAATGTTGAATTATAGTATGCAGAAAGATTTGTGAAAGAAATAAGTATCGAATGTGTTGTATTAGAAGTAACGATTTATGAGGAAGAAATGAGGCTAAGAGATTTGAAAAGAAGGCAGAAAAAAAGCTTCGGCTGAAAGAAGATAAGGAAATATTTTGAAATGTTATAGTTATATTTGATAAAAAATAAAAGATGTAAAATTGCATTAATTTATCAATTGTCAAAAGAAAGGACGGTTTAATGTGCAGTATTTATGCTATCAAGAATTTGAAATCTATGGATGAAACCACATACAATAGCCTGTTAAATTTGGTTTCAATAGAAAAGAAAAGAAAAATAGAACGTTATAAAAAAAAAGAAGATGCTTATAGAACTTTGTTAGGTGATGTAATGATTAGATCTATTATTTGTAAACGTTATAAAATATCTAATCAAGATATAAAGTATACTTACAATAAGTATGGTAAGCCGGATTGGGTAGGAGATAAGTTTTTTTGTTTTAATATTTCTCACTCAGGGGATTGGATTGTTTGTATTGTAGGTAATACTTCAGTAGGTATAGATATTGAACAAATACGTCCAATCAAGTTAGAAACAATTTCACAAGTTTTTTCAATGAAGGAAATTGAGGATTTGAATTTAAAGGTATTAACCGAAAAAAATGATTATTTTTATGATTTATGGACTTTGAAAGAAAGTTATATCAAGGCAATTGGCACAGGTCTTTCAACTTCTTTCAACTCTTTTACCATAAAAAAAAATGAGGAGGAAGGTATTAGTATTAATCAAGGTGATACAAATAGTGCTTACTTTTTTAAACAATATCATATAGATTCTGATTATAAATTATCAGTATGTGCCAATTCTAATCAATTTCCGCATAAAGTTATCCTTAAAAACATACATGAAATTATTCATGACATATCTGAAACTGTTAGTATATCCATTTATTCATGACGGTGTTTGCATAAGGTAGTTTACTCAGACTGATAGAGTGTTTAGTGTACTGGTAAATATAAAAGGAATAATAAGTTTCTTTTTGAAAAAAACGCTTATTATTCTTTTTGTTTAAAAATATGGAATTTATTATTAAAAATAATACAATGTTATAGCGATATATTTAAATGTAATATAAAACAAATTAAAAAAATTTATTATCATTAAGCAATTTGAGGTGCGATATAGTTATAAAGAATGTAAAGAGTACGTGTGTAAATATGATTATTTTTGAAATTTTGTTATAAGCCTAAAATAAAAGAAAAGGGAAGGAATACATATATGGATTTGAAAGGGAAAATTGCTTTAGTAACTGGTGCTGCACAAGGTATTGGAGCTGCTGTAGTTAAAGCTCTGGCTGAACTAGGTGTATCTGTAGTAGCAGTAGATAAAAATGAAGAAGTATTAGATAGAATGGCAAAAAAATTACAAAAAAAAAATCAACATGTTGTTGTCTTTCGAGCAGATGTTAGTGATCGCAAAAGGATAGATAAAATAGTAGAAGAAGTTGAATCTACTATGGGGCCAATTGGTATTTTAGTAAATGTAGCAGGAATCTTACGTATTGGCTCTGTTGAATCTTTGAGTGATGAGGATTGGCATTCAACATTTGAAGTGAACACTACGGGTGTATTTTATGTTTCGCGTGCTGTAATTCAATATATGAAGCCCCGTAGGGAGGGGGTAATTGTTACCATAGGTTCAAATGCATCTAGTATACCACGTGTAGGAATGTCTGCATATGCAGCGTCTAAAGCTGCAGTTACTTCGTTTACCAAAACTATGGCTTTAGAATTAGCCGAATATAATATCCGCTGTAATATTGTATCACCAGGTTCCACAGAAACTGAAATGCAACAAAAAATGTGGAATGATGAGAGTGATATGGAAAAAGTAATTAAAGGTTCTCTAGAAAATTATAAATTAGGGATTCCTTTAAAAAAATTGGCTACACCTTCTGATATTGCAGAAGCAGTTTTATTTTTGGTCTCTAACCGTTCTGCACATATTACAATGCATAATATGTGTGTTGATGGAGGAGCAACTTTAGGAGTGTAATATTAAATGTGGGAGGTTATTAGTAGATGAGTTATATGACTGAATATAAAAATTCAGCTCTACAATTATTAGATGATTATAAAGTTGGTTCTTCATTTTTTTTTGCTTCACCAACCCGTACAATCTTAACTGAAGGAGAGTTTACTACAGTAAAGCATCATGAAATTGAAAGTTTTCCAGAACTTGTACAAGCGGTATTAAGTAATGCAAAACAAGCAGGAAATCCTAATCCTATCGTTGTCGGTGCCTTGCCATTTGATTGTAGAAAAGAAGTTCAACTTATTGTACCGGAATATTGCAGAACTTCTGAGCGTTTACAATTGGATACAACAAATCATCTTGAAACAAATGCGAACTTAACATTTGAAATGTCACCAGTCCCAGAGCCTGAAGTGTATATGAATGGTGTGAAGCAAGGGATTGAAAAAATTCAGGATGGAGATTTAAAGAAAATCGTTCTATCTAGATCGCTAAATGTTAAATCTTCAGAGAAGATTGATAAACAAAAACTACTTCGCGAATTAGCAGAGCATAATAAGCATGGTTATACATTTGCTGTGAATTTACCGAAAGGTGAAAACGAGAACAATAAGACATTAATTGGAGCAAGCCCTGAATTACTCGTCTCACGTAATGGTATGCAAGTTACTTCTAATCCGTTAGCTGGTTCAAGACCTCGTAGTGTAGATCCAGTGGAAGATAAGAGAAGAGCAGAGGAATTACTCTCTTCACCAAAAGATTTACATGAACATGCAGTAGTAGTTGAAGCGGTAGCTGCTGCGCTTCGTCCGTACTGTCATACATTGCATGTGCCAGAAAAACCATCAGTTATTCATAGTGAAGCAATGTGGCATTTGTCTACAGAAGTGAAAGGTGAGCTTAAGGATCCAAATACTTCTTCTTTAGAATTAGCAATCGCTCTTCATCCTACGCCAGCAGTTTGCGGAACGCCGATGGAAGAAGCGAGAGAGGCTATTCAAAAAATTGAGCCATTTGACCGTGAATTCTTTACAGGAATGTTAGGGTGGAGCGATTTAAATGGAGATGGCGAATGGATTGTTACAATTCGTTGTGCTGAAGTGCAAGAAAATACACTTCGTTTATATGCAGGAGCTGGAGTTGTTGCTGAGTCAAAACCAGAAGATGAGTTAGCGGAAACATCAGCTAAGTTCCAAACAATGCTGAAGGCTTTAGGGCTAAGAGATAATTCGCTGAATGAAAAATAGGGGGACGAAAGAATGTTAACAGGTTATACGGAATGGCCAAAAGAATTTGCCGATCGTTATCGAGAAGAAGGGTGTTGGCTTGGTGAAACATTTGGCGGCGTGTTAAGAGAGAGTGCTGAGAAATATGGAGATCACATTGCGGTTGTAAGCGGTAATACGCATATAACGTATAGTGATCTTGATAAAAAGGTAGATCGCTTAGCTTCAGGCTTACTGAATTTAGGAATAAAGAAAGAGGATCGAGTTGTAATCCAGTTACCTAACATTATCGAGTTTTTTGAAGTATGTTTTGCGCTATTTCGAATTGGAGCACTTCCTGTTTTTGCATTACCTTCACATCGTAGTAGTGAAATTAGTTATTTTTGTGAGTTTGGTGAGGCGAGTGCTTACGTTATTTCAGATAAGGTTCTCGGCTTTGATTATCGAAAACTAGCAAGAGAAGTGAAAGAGAAAGTGCCAACTTTACAACATGTAATTGTAGTGGGAGAAGAAGAAGAGTTTGTGAACATAAATGATCTGTATATGGATCCCGTCTCATTACCAGAAGTTCAGCCAAGTGATGTTGCATTTCTCCAATTATCAGGAGGGACAACAGGACTTTCTAAATTAATTCCTAGAACACATGATGACTATATTTATAGTTTACGTGTTAGTGCTGAAATTTGTAATTTAAATGCAGAAAGTGTCTATATGGCAGTTCTTCCAGTAGCACACAATTACCCGATGAGTTCTCCAGGAACATTTGGAACTTTCTATGCGGGTGGAAAGGTAGTGTTGGCAACTGGAGGGAGTCCAGATGAGGCATTTGCTCTTATAGAAAAAGAAAAAGTGACGATTACAGCGCTCGTTCCACCATTAGCAATGATTTGGCTTGATGCTGCATCTTCCCTTAATAACGATTTATCGAGCTTGCAAGTGATTCAAGTAGGTGGTGCAAAATTTAGTGCCGAAGTTGCGAAGCGTATTCGCCCTACATTTGGATGTACGTTACAGCAAGTGTTTGGTATGGCAGAAGGGTTAGTAAATTACACAAGATTAAATGATCCGGAAGAAATCATTATTCATACACAAGGAAGACCGATGTCTACATCCGATGAAGTAAGGGTTGTTGATGAAAATGATAACGATGTAAAACCTGGTGAAGTAGGTAGTTTATTAACACGAGGTCCATATACAATTCGTGGTTATTATAAAGCAGAAGAGCATAATGCACGATCATTTACAAAGGATGGATTTTATCGCACAGGTGATCTTGTAAAAGTAAATGAACAAGGTTACATCATTGTAGAAGGAAGAGATAAAGATCAAATTAATCGTGGTGGTGAGAAGGTTGCTGCGGAAGAGGTTGAAAATCATCTATTAGCACATGATGCAGTACATGATGTAGCAATTGTATCTATGCCTGACGATTATTTAGGAGAACGTACTTGCGCTTTTGTAATAGCGCGCGGACAAGCTCCAACTGTAAGTGAATTAAAAACGTTTTTAAGAGAACGTGGTATAGCGGCTTATAAAATTCCAGATCGAATTGAATTTATTGAATCTTTCCCGCAAACAGGTGTTGGAAAAGTAAGCAAAAAAGAATTACGTAAAGTCATTGCTGAAAAACTTATTACAGTAAAACGATAAAACCTATTAAGATTCGAAAGAAAGTGATTAGATGGCAATCCCATCTATTTCAGTATATAAAACGCCAATGGAACCAGAACTACCAAAAAATAAAGTGAATTGGACACCATATCTGAAACGTGCAGTTCTTCTAATCCATGACATGCAAGAATATTTTCTCGATGCATATAGCGATAAAAAATCGCCAAAAGTAGAACTCATTTCAAATATTAAGGTGATTAGAGAAAGATGTAAAGAACTTGGTATACCAGGTGTTTATACAGCGTAACCTGGTGGGAAAACATTAGAACAACGAGGGTTATTACAAGATTTTTGGGGTGATGGTATTCCTGTTGGACCAGACAAAAAGAAAATTGTCGATGAACTTACTCCTGATGAAGATGATATATTCCTGACAAAATGGAGATATAGTGCATTTGAAAAGACAAATCTATTAGAAATTTTAAATAAACAGGGAAGAGATCAACTTATTATTTGTTGTATTTATGCGCATGTTGGTTGCCTTTTAACAGCTTGTGAAGTATTTATGGATGGTATAGAGCCATTTTTTGTAGCAGATGCAGTTACTGATTTTCACTAGACCATCATAAACAAGCATTGGAGTATGCATCTAATAGATGTGCAGTAACTAAAACAAAAGACTTACTATTGAAGGATTTATATAAATTGAAGAAGGATAGTTCAGAATTCACATTACAAAATTTACGTCAATAAGTTGCTGACCTTCTTGAGGAATCGCCCTCTACTTTATTCGATGAGAAAATTTTATTAAATAGAGGATTGGATTCTATCAAAATTATGAGCTTTGTAGAAATGTTGCGCCGAAGAGGATTCGAAGTAACATTTATGGATTCAGCTGAAAGTCCAACTTTAAATGATTGGTTTTCTTAAAGTAGGTTAAAACCTTAATAGAAATTATTATTATATAGGTTATTAATAGTATCGGAATGTTATATTTTTTGAATTGCTAGCTGTAAAAAATATAACATTCTGAGTAGGCTTATGTGAGATAGTGTAAAAATTAGGATTAGTAATATTATATAAGTATAACTAAATTAAGCCCTAATATGGAAAAATGTCTGTAGGTAAATAACTGTATAGATTCATTTTTAGCTAAATTAAAGATAGGGTAAGTATATCAAAGGCGAGTTTAGCATTATTTTTCAATGCATTAAGAAAGTTTATAATCGTAAGCGTATTCAAGATAGAGTTACTTATAAAATCATCCATCAAGTTAAAAGAAAAGTGGATAAATAAAGTAGGTAAAATAATTTTTTATTATCATAGGATTTCAAATGAACCGTGATTTTATAAAAAACAAAAAAGTTAATATTTTTTTTAGATAATATTCTATTATCTAATGATAATCAATAAAGAGGAGTATGATATGAAGAATAATAAAAATAAAAGTGCTTTTGAATCAGATGTATTTAAGATTTATGGTTGGTTAATATCATATATAAAGCCATATAAATTTAATTTTATAATTCTGATCTTTTGTAGTTTGTTAATATCAATTAGTAGCCTTTTAATACCTAAAGCTATTCAATTTTTAATAGATAGCTCATTGGTAAATGAGAACTTAATGGAGTTTTATGTAATATTATTTGGGTGTATGTTAATTATTTTATTGATAAACTTTGTAATAATTCCGATTCAAAATACTAAACAACGTAAACTACAAGAGTATTGTTCTCGAGATTTACAATTACATATATTACAGCATTTAAGAAATTTAGATATATATTATTATGAAACTAATTCTTCTGGAAAACTTCTGTCAATTTTAAGTACAGAGGTAAAAAATGTGCAAAAATTATATAGTTCGTTACTTCCCATGTTTATTCAGGAGCTATTATTTGCCATTATCTCTATAGGTTTTATGTTAATCACGAGTGTTAAATTAACATTAATCATAATTCCATTTCTATTATTATATTATTTATTTGGACCTTATTTTGAAAAAAAAGCATCTATTAGTGGGAAAAGCATGTCTAATGCTCGTATTGCATTAAATAAAAAGGCTTACGAGAGTATATCGGCCATTACAGAGTTAAAAGTTAATAATGTGCAGGAATGGGACTTGAATAATTTTTTGAATAAACATAATGATTTTAATAAAAGTCTAATAAGCATGTACTTTTTTTCTTTTTTAAGGGGTACGATTCGGAGAATTTCTTATTATTTAGGTGGAATTGCTTTAATTATAGTTGGGTATTTTTCAATTAGGAGTAATGATATTTCTTTGGGGATATTTGTAGCATTCTTTCTCTACTATTTTAACGCAATGCATAGAATTACAGCAGTAATAACATCTATGACCGAACAAAAAATATTAATTTACCAAGCTGAAAATTTATATAAATTTTTGGCTGAGAAGCCTAAAGTGAAAAATTTAGTTGTGTCATCTAATGAACTCGAGGATATTACCACAATAGAATTTAAAAATATAAAATTTGGTTATAATTCAAGTCAGCCTATATTAAATAACTTCAATTTAAAGATAACGAAAGGTGAGCGAGTTGTAATAGTGGGTAAGAGTGGTATAGGAAAAACCACTATTTTTAAATTGCTTTTGAGAGCATATGATTCAGAAAGTGGTTGTATTTACATAAATAGGAAAGATGGTAGTCAATTTTCACTATCAAGTATAAGAAATTCTATAGGATACGTACCTCAAGAAACATATTTATTTGGATCATCTGTTTTCGATAATATAAAATTTGCAAATCCAGAAGCTTCTGATGAACAAGTAATAGAAGCAGCGAAATTAGCTAATGCTCATGAGTTTATAAGCAAATTAAGTATGGGGTATAAAACGCTACTAGGTGAAAGAGGAATTAAATTATCCGGAGGACAGAAACAAAGAATTGCGTTAGCAAGAATGTTTGTGAAAAAATCAAATTTGATTTTATTAGACGAAGCAACTTCTTCGTTGGATAATAAAAATGAAGAAGAAATCTATTCTAAATTAAATAATCTATCAACAGAAACAACTGTTATTGCTATTGCTCATAGAATATCTTCTATAAAACATTTTAATCGTATTGTTGTTATTGATAATGGAGAAGTTGTAGAGTCCGGTACTTACGAGGAGCTAATCAGTAATCAGGGTTTTTTCACTAAATTAATAAATAGAGAAAATGAGTGTCTGGAGGTATAAATGAATAGTCTAGTTTGGATTTTTAAAAAAACACGTGGTAATAAATGGATTTATATATTTTCTATTCTATTGTTATTCTTAGAATCTGGCGCTTATATTTCCTCTACTGTTTTACAGCAAAGACTAATAGATAACGTATTTATAAATAAGGAGTATGATCAGTTTATATATGTCTTATCTTTAATTGCTATCTCATATATAAGCTATTCGCTACTTTTTACAATAAGTTCGTATGTCTTAGCCAAAAATATGTCCAACTTATTATTATCTTTATCAAGTAATTATTTTCAACATCTTTATAGTATAAAAACAGCGATTTTTCAAAAAAAGCGTACAGGGGAATATGTACATCACTTTACAGTTGATATAGGAAATGTAGGGCGTTTATTGGCATGGGATATTCCACGTTTACTTCAACAATTACTTAGCATAATACTATTAACTTTTATAATTGGTTCCACTAATATATATGTATTAATATTTATAATATTATTTAATCTTATTTATATATTATTTGCTAAACATTTAGCAAATAAATTTAAAAAGATGTCCAAAATAATTAATAAAAAAGAATCTAAAATTTTAGTTCGGTTAGAGGAATGTATATCTTCTACTAGAGAAGTACTTATTTTTAATAGGACAAAGTGGGAACAACAGACTTTAAATCGCTTATTTGAGCGTTATTATGTGCATGCTTTTAAAGAAGAAAATATTCGAAGCAAGCATTTATTTGCAAATGAATCACTAAAATGGGGAACAAGCCTAATCGTTCTCGCAATAGGTTCGTATAAAGTATATGTAGGGTCAATGTCAATAGGTACGTTGGTTATAATTTTTCAATTATCTTTACAATTAGCAGATGCAATAAAAGGGATATATGATTTAATCTATACGACAATGAGGCGTATAGCGTCTATTGATAATCTTAAGGAAGAATATAACAGAAATAATTGTCAAGAGAAAATTGAAAATAATATACTATTGCCCGAAGATAAAATCACTATAAGTCTAGAAGAAGCCTCTTATAAATATATCAATAATTCGAATTATTCAATAAGAAATTTATCTATGGAAATCCCTTATAGCAAAAAAATTGCACTTGTTGGATCAAGTGGATCAGGTAAATCAACTATAATTAATTTATTGTTAAAATTTGATTTCTTAAATTCAGGAGACATAAAAGCTAATAATTTATCAATAATGAAAATGGAAAATAATGAATGGTTTAAAAATATAGGTGTTGTTTTTCAAGAACCATATTTATTTTCAGATACTATACGAAACAATATACTTCTAGGGACTATTGTTTCGCCGCAGCGACTTGATGAGATTATCAAGGTTGTCTGTTTGGATGATTATATAAGGAGCTTGCCAGATGGTTATGAAACTGTTATAGGAGAAAGAGGTCTAACCCTTTCAGGAGGACAAAGGCAACGCTTAGCACTAGCTAGGGCATTAATAAAAAACCCTGATATATTAATTTTAGATGAAGCAACTTCAGCATTAGACATAAGTACTGAGGAGAAAATCGCGAAAAATATTGATAATATACGTAAAGATAAAACTACCATTATTGTTGCGCATAGGTTATCAACAATTGAAAACTCAGACATTATATATGTCTTGGAGAATGGGAAGCTTGTAGAAAAAGGGAATCACCAGGAACTGCTAAAAAATAATTCACTATATACAAAACTTATTCAAAAGGATATAACAACAAGTATAAATGCCTAAAAAACTCTAAAGAAATTGATTTAAATGTAGAAGACAAAAAAATACCATTACTTGATAAAGAACATCTTCTTATCTTTTTAAGTGAACACTTTTATAAAGATGCAGTCTCTCATGGGTATTTTTTGCCCATCCCCCGAAAAGGGAGAATAAGACAAAAAATACCCAATAAAAAAAGCCCCTATAGATTTGAAGTGCCCCTTGTCAATTAGACAGTATTTAAAAAGCACAACTAAGCAACCTGAGCCCTATATTTATATGGACTCAGGTTATTTAATTTCTTTTGAAATCTTTGGTAGTTATAAAAGTGCATATATTTGCGCACGGCAACTTTAACCTCATCAGCCTTGCGGAAAGAGTATAAATGGAAACACTCTGACTTGAAATGACTGAAGAAGATTTCTATACAAGTATTGTCCCAACAGTTTCCCTTTCGAGACATACTTGCCTTCATCTGATATTTTTTAAGTAATTGATTGTATTGACGGGATGTGTATTGAAACCCTTGATTACTATGTAAGAGGATCCATTTTACGTTTTGTTTTTTTCTTGCCTTTTTAAGTGTATCTAACACAAGTTTCAAGTCATTTCTACGACTGATTTCATAGGCAATAATTTCATTGTTGTACAAGTCTTTAATAGCGGATAAATATAATCTCTGTCCATTGAAATTTAAATAGGTAATGTCCGTTACCCATTTTTCATTCGTTTTTGAAGCTTGGAAATCCTTGTTCAGATGGTTATCTGAAATCACATAAGCTTCTTTCCGTAATAAGGTCGTTTTCTCCTAATAATGGATCTGATCCTTAATTCACTCATTAATCTCTGTACTCTCTTATGATTAATATGAAGATTATAGATGATTTTCAACCAGACTTGTACTTTTCTGTATCCATAAATCCCTCTAATCTTTTTATGACACTTTACTATCTTTTTCTTGATTTCGGCATTCTCCAATTGTTTTTCAGAAGGTGTTGCGTACCGCTTTATCCATTTGTAGTGTCCACTTCTAGTTACACTAGCAATATTGCATAGCATGGCAACAGTATAACCTTTTTTTGTCATCTCATGGATGACTTCAAATTTTTTCGTTTTGGGTACAATAACTAGTTACAATATTATTGATATCATTTTCATCAGTATGTATCCTCGCTTTCGAAAATTACTATTTATATTATTTTTTCGTATAACCTTTTATTTCCCTCTCATATCTTCTAACTACTCTGTAGAATGTAGAACTACTTAGTTATATTAATCCTTCTCATAACAGCTGTAGCTGTGATTCTTCCTTCTTTCCATTCGTTATAAGCATCGATAAATACCTGGGGGGTGGGGGGAAGAGATCTTTTCCTAAGTGCTTTCCTTGTGACTTAACTAAAGCAATCCTTCAGCTTGACGTTGCCTAATGTCCTGGCGTTCTTTTTCAGCAAATGCTGAGAGAATGGTTGTGGTTGCCTTTTGAATAGTACTTTGAATGACATCATTTGTGGCATTACCGTTATAAGTTACGTTTATACATGGTTCTTTCAAGAACTCTAAATTTATTTTTTGTACCTTTTGACGTGTATTTTTCAACAGTTTTTCATATTCCTAAAAGATGTACATTATACAAGCTTTGATTCTTTAAGCAAACGTTTGATTAGTTTGATTAGTTTTATTTAAATATCTTATAAGTACGAATTAACATAGAAAATAATTTTGGCTGACTTTATAGTTAGATAAAAGCTGTAAAGTCAAAAAAGAGAATTTTATCAATTTATTACATAACATGTTCTAATAAAATACAAAAAACAAGCTGAAATTTATCTAGATGGATAATTAATTGAATATATGTAGAAAAAGATTTGTAAATATTATAAAATAATAATTGTTAGGACTTTCCATGATTGCTAAAATAAAGAATTATAAATAAGTATATGAATAGGAGGAGACATGAACTATATTCATCAGATACTTGATAATGTGGCAAGGAAATATAAAAAGAAAACGGCACTAATAACTAGAGACGAGGTTATTACATACCAGGAGGTACAAGAAAGAAGTTTTCAATTTGGTAATTTTTTATTACAACAAGGTATAGAAAAAGGGGATCGAATATTATTAAAACTACCAAATAGTATTGATTTAATCTGCTTATTAATGGGTATCTCTCGTGTTGGTGGTGTCTCTGTGATTATAAATTCGCAGACTACAAAATATAATTACGACTATATTGTTAGTGACTGTAATCCAAAATTAATAATTAGTGAAGAATATAATTCATCAAAAACATCTATAAATCCAATAATATTGATGAATACTGTCAAAGAAGAAATAAAAAATTATGATAAACACAAATTGCTATCTGATGAGATTGAAGAAATGGACTTAGCATTATTGATTTATACTTCTGGAAGTACTGGGAGGCCCAAAGCCGTTGTTTCCCCCCATTCTAATGTTATATTTTGCACTAGAGCAATATCTGAAGTTTTAGAAATTAATGATTGTGATATAATTGGTAATTTTTTACCCTTTTCCTTTGATTATGGCCTATACCAAATATTTTTAAGCTTTTATAATAAAGCGACTTTAGCATTGGGAGAAGTTAGTCTAGCTGGGGTCCAATTTGTAAAGTTCCTAAAGGAATGGAAAGTTACTATTTTACCTTCTGTTCCACATTTAACAGAGGGTCTAATTAAGCTGTTACCTAGATATTGTAACGATGTTCCGCTAAGAATTATTACTAATACTGGTGAGAGTTTGCCTTTATCATATATTTCAAAGCTTAAAGAGTTAATCCCTAATTGCAAAATTTATCCTATGTATGGTCTGACTGAATGTAAAAGGGTATCGATACTAAAACCACATGAAATTGCTATTAAACCCGGTTCGGTTGGAAAACCTTTACAAGGTGTTAAGTGCTATGTTGTTAATGAACAGGGTATTAGTTTAAAAATAGGAGAAATTGGTGAGTTAGTAGTAGAAGGTCCTAACGTCATGACAGGGTATTGGAACAACAACTCTCTTACTAATGAGAAATTTAAAAAGAACATCCATGGAGTAATTAATACCCTTTACACAGGAGATTCATTTAAAATAGATAACGATGGTTATCTCTATTTTATTGGAAGAACGGGTGACTATTATAAACAAAAAGGTTTTAGAATTAGTTCAAAAGAAATTGAAGATACAGTTTATAATCTCAATTTAGCAGAAATAGCTGTATTAATCCCGCCTGATGACCTGGTTAAAAAATCTATACTTTTTTTAAAAACAGATAAATCTATAAGTTATGTTAAGGAAATGCTTATGGAAAGAATAGAATCTTATAAAATACCAGATGAAATTTTAATTTTAAAAGAAATGCCTGTATCTGTAAATAAAAAAATTGATAAGTCAAAACTACGAGAGATTAGGAGTCAGATTTAGATGGTTGATTACAATTGTTTAGTTGAAGAATATGGTAGTCCATTGTACGTTTATAATTTAGCAGAACTAACTAAATCATATCAAAAATTAATAAATTCACTTCCTGATAAAAGTATAATTTATTACTCTCTAAAGGCAAATCCTAACCCTGAGATCACTAGACACTTAATCAATCTTGGATGTTATGCTGAAATCTCATCTATTGGTGAACTAGACACTGTATTGGATGTTGGTGGGTCTCCAGAGCATTGCTTATATACTGGTCCAGGAAAAACTAAAAAAGAGATACAATATGCACTTTCAAAGAATGTTAGTCATTTTTCTGTTGAATCATTCAATGAATTGGAAATAATTAATGATTTAACGAAGAATCATAGCAAATTAATAAATATTACTTTAAGAATAAATCCTTCGTTTAATGTTGGTAACGCTAGTATTAAAATGACCGGCATTCCCTCTCAATTCGGTTTTGATGAGGAGTGTCTTAATAGTGATATAATTAAATTGTTTAAGGGTAATAAAAATTTAAAGATAAATGGTTTTCATATTTATAATGGATCTAATTTTAATAATATAGATATACTGGTAGAGAATTATACTAATATATTGGAAACTATATTAAATTTGAAAAATAAATTATCTATTGATATTGAGTTTGTAGATTTTGGCGGGGGATTTGCAGCACCGTTTGGAAAAGATTTAGACCTACCAGATTATAAGGAATTGAAGGATAGTTTAGAGGCTTTATTAAATAAGCATTTTAAGGACAATCATAGGCCAACTATTGCGTTTGAATCAGGTAGATACTTAACAGCGACATGTGGTTGTTTAATAGGAACTGTGCAGTCTGTGAAGGAAAGCAAAGGTCGAAAATACTGTATCGTAGACTTTGGTATTAATCATCTTGGGGGAATGTCTGGATTAAGGAGAATACCTACCATAGAACTTAATATACTTAAATTAAATATATCTGTAGAAGATAACGCAAAAGTGGAAACTGTTACTATTGTTGGGCCATTATGTACACCGTTAGATTATTTGGCGAAAAATGTTAGTGTAAGTAAGTTACAACCAGGCGATGTTGTATTTGTACCTAATGTAGGAGCATATGGGTTGACTGCAAGCTTAATGGCCTTCTTAAGTAGAGAAATCCCCAAAGAAATAATAATTAAAAATCAAAGTGTGATATGTTCTCACACGTTAAAGATTGTTAGAGGAGTAGAGAATAATGGATAAAGTTTTTATAGAGATTATGAACACACACCTTCAAGAAGAATTAAATATTAATAATCAAAATAAAGATTTAAAAGAATTGGGATTAGATTCCTTAGCTTCTATTGAATTATTATTAGAAATTGAAGAAGCTTATGAAATAATCTTTCCTGATGAATTATTAACTGAAGACACATTTTCAAGTAGTCATAACTTATGGAGTATAGTCAGCAAGTTAAAAGGAGAGTGAGCGATTAGAAAAGTGGAAATTGATAAAAAAGAATATTTGATAGATAAAGCATGGAGAATAAGAGATTTATTAGTTAGTGAATCTGAAGAAGTTGATTTGTATAATAAATTCCCTGTTAATGGATTGAATTTTCTGAAAAAAAGTAACTTCATGAGCTTATTAATCCCTAAAGAATATAACGGGGATGAGATTAGTATAAAAGAGGCATCTGAGGTAGCTCAAATTTTAGGTAGCGGTTGTTTATCAACTTCAATGATATGGGGAATGCACTGTCAGCAGGTAATGACATTGGTTAAATATACAAATAATGAATCGAAAAAAGCGATACTTAATGAAATAGTTAAAGAACAGTTATACATAGCATCAGTAACATCTGAATATGGAAAAGGTGGGCATTTATTAACATCCCATTCTCCTTTAAATTGGATTTCAAAAGATAAATTTCATATTAATAGAGATGCACCTACAGTTACTGGTGGTGCCTATGCGGATGCTTATTTAATTACTACAAAAGCAGAAGAAGATGGTTTAGATTCTGAAGTTTCTTTAATTTATGCGCTTCGAACGGCATTGAAAATTAGTCAAGTTGGCAATTGGAATGCTATGGGAATGAAAGGAACTCAGAGTACGGCAATGCATATTAATGGTCTATTAAAGGATAAAAATATAGTGACTAAAGTTAAGTTTGAGGAAGTTGCTCAATATACATTAATACCAATGGCCCATATTATGTGGGTATCAAGTTGGTTAGGTGCTGCTAAAAATGGTTTTAAACAGCTAATAAAAATATTTAGAAAAAACAAGTCGATAAAGAAATATAATTCTGATATTATGATTTATCGTTTATCAGAGATCCGTTTATTGTTAGATACAGTTGATATATATCTAAATCATGTAGTTGACGTATATGAAGAAAATTACAATAGCAAACAATTAGATATATTGCGTACAAGGACTTTTAATATTCACTTAAATAATTTAAAAATTATAGGATCAGAAAACCTTTTTAAAGCAGTGGATAAATTAATTGAAGTAGCAGGTTTATATCATGGTTATTTAAAAAATTCAGAAACTACATTAGAGCGCACTTTTAGGGATTTAAGGGCAGCCTCTTTAATGTATCATAATGATCGTTTAAAGATTGCAAATGGAAAGATGTCGTTATTTGATTCGGATCTATTGCCCCGTAGATTAAGTTAGACAGTTAATCACTAAAAAATAAATTAAGTACCTAAGAATCCCTTGATTTTTAATAACAATATTTCAAGTGGTGCAATTTTCTTATCTTTAAATAGAAAAGAATTGAACATAATGACCTAGAGCGTGAAAAGGCTGCAAAGATTACTTAGAAAAGTACTTTGCAGCCCCATTATTTTACACCTATTAATATTAATGAAATATAGCAATACTTTTTTATTTCCGCATATGTTTTAGTGAACTATTCCAATTGCTTAAATAAATTCCTAAACTTGTTTTAAGCTTTAAATTAGCTACTGTATGCAGAGCTTCCCTACAATTAGGAACAGCAACTCCTAAACGACACTTTTCTAACATAGTTTTATCATTTTCTGCATCCCCAAAGGCAATTACATTATTTAGATTAATTCCCATAGGGTTAATTATTTTTTTTAAGCCCTCAGCTTTGCAAGAATTAGCTGGATATAATTTGATACCGCCAAGATACCGGATGTTATAACCGCTTAAATCAACGTTTTGAAATAAAATTTCTTCCATACTAATTTTATTAGTTTCATAGAATAGATGTATTTCTGTAACGTTATTAAGTTCGCTTAGTTCTTTAATATCTATGATTTTTATGGCATCCCTTGGAATCCTATAAATTAATTTATATTTCATTAGAGCTCTTTTAGAATTTGAATAAAGTAAACCATTAGATTCAATTACAAATGATGCATTAGCGTAATAATTATGTACTATAGATTTAACTGTTAAATTCGGTATGGATTTTAAAATCTTTATTTCATCTTTTAAGTAATTATAAATTACATTTCCATCATTAAGGACCAGGTTACTATTAAATAAGTTAAAGAAATTTTGAGAAACTCTCAAATTTTTAATCGATTGGACATTTCTCCCTGTAGCTATAAATAAACTTACACCGTTTAATTTAAGTAAAGTTAGCCCTTCCAAAACTCCTTCAAATAAAGTTTCATTTTTGTCAATTAGTGTACCATCTATATCAAAAACGGCTGTTTCATACTTATAATTCTCATTCATAGGATCTCCCTTTTATTTTTAAAATTGTTTTTAGTGAATAACAAATAATAGACAACTTAAAACTTTCCTCTAAATTACATTTTAGGGTTAATTAGTTCTTTATTTACCTTATAGATATCAAACATTCTTTCAATTAAGTTCCCATCACTGTAAACGAAAGCAAGATTATCACTATCATAGTGATAAACATTATTTAATAGTGTATCTTCTTTTACAATTAAGCTATTTAAAATCCAATCAAAAGAGGATGTATCAAATATTTTTTGAACATATCTAAGTGCAAAGAATATTTGGTTTTCAAAATTATATTTTTTTGCAAAAGCAAGTACCGAATTCCAATCTATTTCTTCTTTAGTAAGTAAATAATAGATGTCACATAATTTATATAAAAGCAAATCTTTATGCTTTTTAACATCCCTGTAACAAATAGCTTCTTTATAAAAGTGTTCTGCTAGAAATATTAGTAAACTTTCTTTATTCAACATAAATATCTTTTGACTATTTATCTCTACTTCAACTTTTTTTGCAAAAAGCTCATCAATAATATTGATGTTGTGATTTTTAGTCATCAAATTAACAGAAAAATGAAGATCAATTATGTGTTGAGTAAGAAAATGTTCACTATCCGCAACATTTTTTACAAGTGGAACTATCTCATGTGAACTAAGTTTTCTTACCAGTATTTTTTTACGATTGGGTTTTATTATTTTATTATGATGTATATATTCGCCTTGTTCATATCCAAGTGATAATATTATACTTTTAGCTCGCTCAATATCATTAGGATGAACCAAAATGTCATTATCATTAAAGTCACGAAGTCCAAAATCTTCATAAATATATTTAGATAAACTGATACCCTTTAATAGAACATATTCTATTTTGTTCTCCGTTAATGATTCACAGATTACAGATGTATATTTAAACTGTTCGTCTGCTCTGCATTTTTGTGAGGAATAAGCATTCTTAAGGTATTTGTATAATCTTGGGAAAGAGCATCGGTTACTATCTTCGTTAAAAAAGTATTGTTTTAAATTTAACCATGCTATTCCAGCCACACGATGCATTTCCAACATCCCAATAACTTTGTCCCACTCTAGGTTTTTATGAAGTAAATCCACTAAGTATTCTCTTTCATGTGAGTTTAGATCTTTTTTTGCTAATAATATAACCAATTTATATTCATCTCTTAAAGTTTTGTTATTCATGAATATCTCCTTTATTTTTTACATACTAAATACTTTATTGCTCATAATATTGGAATTTATTATTTGACCATTTTATGGTAATTTGTTTTTTTTACATTGTCAAACATTATTTTACTGAGTATAAAATGTCTCTTTATTACAACCAAAGCTTTCAAAAATTAATCTAATTAAGATGAAATTCTATAGCTTTTTAAAGTTTAAAACAATCATTTCCATTTATTTACGTTAAAGATTATGATATAGATAAATTTGATTTTATATGAGAAGATTAATTTTAATATATAATAATCTATATATTAAAATTAATTCGTTTGTTAACGATAGAAAAATTAATCTAAATGCCTTGGACTGCAAAATATATTTTCTTAAGTTGAACCATTTTTATCTTAGTATAATAATTTAACTAATTTGGTTTTGTTAATGTTTTCTAGAATGTTTTAAACAAAAAACTAACTAAATTAAGAAAGTTTTTAAAAAAATTAACATTTGATATAATATGGAGCTCAAATTCAAAAATTAGATTAACTAAATTCACTATATTGAGGAGAAACAGCTATGTCAATTGATATTGAAATTAGTAAACTATTGAAGGACATAAGAGAAGAAATAATTAATAGAGGAAACTAAGCCTGAACAAATGAGATATTATGATAAAAAAGCAAGAAAATTTTTCTCTAAACCGTCATATGAAGGTTTAGACATCATTAACACTATGATTGATAGTGATAGCTATAATATCCCCGTACGGATATAAAAACCAATAATTCATGAGAACCTTCCACTGTTTGTATATTTTCACGGAGGGGGCTGGGATTTTAGTGATTTAGACAGCAGTGATTATATATGTAGCCATATATCTAGAGAGGTGAATTGCTTAGTATTATCGGTCTCTTATAGATTGGCCCCTGAATGTAACTACCCTATTCCATTAGAAGACTGTTATATGGTAGTTAAATGGTCATATAGAAATTTAAGCAAGTAACCTTTCATTTGGTGGGGAAAGCTCAGGTGCTAATTTAGCTGCAGCAGTTGCATTAAAACTAAGAGATACTAAGGATTTTAAACTAGCTTTTCAAATTCTCATAACTCCCGTGATAAAGTCTAACTACAATACTGAATCTTATAATATTAACTATAATTTTAATCTCACAAAAGAAAAGGTGGAGATCTTTTGGAACCATTATTTAGAAGATGAGAGCCAAGGTCAAGAGTTGTACGCCTCCCCTTTATTAGCAAAAGCAAATGACCTCTCATTATCTCAGCTGAACTAGATCCGCTGAGAGATGATGGAAAGCTTTATGCATTACATCTAGAGAAAGCAAATATCCCAGTTGAATACCTTTGTTTTGATAGCTTAGTTCATAGCTTTATTCATATGGTAGAAAAGTCTAAACTTGCTAAGGAATCATTAGATAATATAATCGTTAAATTGAGAATTTTGATTTGCAATTAAAATTCTCAATTTTAAATTATGAAAATAAATTTTGAATCCTTATATTTATTTAAATATTTTTTTAGAATTTTATTGAATAGTTGGTATTATAAGGATACAATGAGTAAGTATGTTTATAATTTTTATATTCATATAAACCATAGCTTAGGGAGATAGACATTAATGAATACTTATAATATTACTTATCTCGATTGGGAAGTCTTCTTTCAAACTAAATATCCCTTATTAGTTGATTGGATAGAGGATTATTTTTCAAATGAAAAAATAATAAGAGATGTAGAGAGAGATAAATTAAAAGATAAGTGGATAATTACTTATGATGATACTCAAACTACATACGATTATTTGAGTGAAAATAATAAAGAGTACCACGAAGTAATAGTAGAAAATCAAGTGTTTTACGTATCTATAAGAAAAGGACAAAAAACTATAAATATAGTTTCAAATGACTATCTTTCTCATAATATGAATAATACTATTGATTATTTTGTTATGCGAATTATTAGAACACTAATACAAATTCTTGTTATAAAAGATGGGTATACATTCTTTCATTCAGCTTTTGCCGAAATAAATGGTAAAGGTATCGCAGTTACTGGAGATAAGTTTGCTGGAAAATCGACTACTTTGATTAACTTACTTCAAATGTTTACAGGTATTTTCGTATCTAACGACAAGGTGGCAATTAAAGGAAATGCAGAAAGTAGAATGAATGTTATCAGCTTTCCTATAGCAGCAGGGCTTCGTGTGGGAACAATATTGAAAAAATTTAATGGTGTTAGTTTAAAAACTAATAGAACAGATAACGAAGAATTCTTTTCTAAGTTTAACTCCCTTTCATTGGATGAAAAAACAATTAATGGGGGAATTGACAAATGTGATATTAAATTATATTTAAGTGTTAAAGAACTATCACAACTCTTAAATGTTAACTTTAAATTCGAGTCGAAAGTTGATATGATTATTAATCCATTTTACGATAAAAAATTAAAACATTTATCAATCAATGAACTAAAAGGCGAACAAAGAGATCAATTCCTTAATTCTCAAATTCTCGATACTATTTGTAACGAATATTTATTTTTAGAAAAAGAGCTATTAGGAACACCCAATAATAATTTGAAATTACAAAATAGTGTACCAGTATACAGATTAGGTTATAACGAATCATTAGAGAGTGAATTTCGGAATTTTATAGAAGGGAAATTATTAAACCATGGTTGTTGACAAGCAATTAAGTATAGGAGAACCCTCACCAGGCTCAATTTATGGAGATGAAGAAAGAGAAGCTATTTTGGAGGAATTAGAAAAGTTTTATTCTTGGAATCTACATGATTACAAAGATAAAATTTCAGAATTTGAAAATGCTTTTTCAAAATATATAGGGTGTAATTATTCAATTGCCATAAATGGAGGTGGTGCAGCCTTAGACTTGATATTAAAAGCTTTGGATTGTAAGCCCACCGACGAGATAGTTTCACCAGTAATTAATTTTCATGGAACACATTCTGCAATAATTAACACAGGAGCAAAATTAATTCTATGCGACTCTACTAATAATCTAAATATCTGCATAGATAGTTTGAAAAGAAAATTATCACCGAGAACTAAAGCTGTTGTTATAACTCATATGAATGGTCTAGGCTGTGATGAGAACGAGATACTGAAAGAATTAAATGATTATTCTTTGAAAACTGGTAAACAAATAAAATTAATTAGTGATTCCGCTCGATCTTGTGGAAGTGCAGTAAATGGTATAAAAACAGGAAATTTATCGTGGGCTACTTTCTTTAGTTTTCAAAGAAAAAAACAAATGAATACCTTGGGGGAAGGAGGAATGGTTACAACTAACGATTTAGATTTAGCAGAAAAAATTAAAGCGTACAGAAGTTTTGGTATGGGGAAAATATGGGGAAGTAATTTTAAAATGACTAACATTCAAGCTGCTATTGGAATAGAACAGTTAAAAAAGCTTGATTTTAATAACTCTTTAAGAAGAAATTTAGCTGTAAAAAGAACTGAAATTTTATCAAAAGAGTTTCCCGATTGGATTTTACCTGTAAATAATAATAAGTATTTTAATACCTACTATTTGTATTCTATAATACTCCCAAATTACATGAGTAAAGATGATAGGGATAATATTATGAATGTTCTATATGATAAATATGGCGTAGGAAGTTGCATAGCTAATAATGTTACATATAAAACAAATAATTTTATTAAACATAATGCAAGTTTTGATGGTTTGGAAAATTCTGAAGAAATAGCAGATAGACTTTTTTGTGTGATTATTCACCCTAACCTCACAGAAGAGCAGGAAATTTATATTACAGATTCTCTTATAAAGGTAGGTAAATTGTATGTCTAGGCAGCCCAAACAGGTTCTTGTTATTCCTTTTATCATAGATCAAGGGAATATAAAGTTTTGTATACTAAAAAGGGAGGATATGAATTGGTGGCAATTTGTATCAGGAGGCGCAGAGTTTGGGGAAAGCCTAGCAGAAAGTGCACTCAGAGAAGTCCAAGAGGAAATTGGAATTAGTTTCTCGAACAATGAATTAATGCACTTAGATACTTGCTGCAGCGTCCCTAAAAAATATTTTAAGGATAATGATAAATGGAATGATTTATATGTTGTATCTGAACATTCATTTGCAGTAAAACTATCAAATGAAGAAATTAGATTAAGTGATGAACACACTGAATTTAAGTGGGTTGCCTACGATGAAGCCGTGGAATTATTACAGTTTGATAGTAATAAAACTGCATTATGGGAGTTAAAAACGAGGTTGGAGGAAGTAAACAATGGCTAAATTAAAACAAATGATTAGAAATGATATTCCCCATGAATTTAATGAGATGAAAATACTAATGGAGCACCGAAAAAGATTAGAGTTAATTCTTCAAGGGGAAGTTTTACCACCGTATGAAGTGTTAATTCATCCTACTGCAACTTGTAATTTATCTTGCAAATGGTGCATAGGACAAAATGTTGATAATGAAGAAACAACAAATGTAAAAAATGCCTTAACTGTACCAGAAAATTTAATGAATTTAGCAAAGTCTCTTGTTAGTTATAAAAAAGAATATATTATTGATGGAAAGAAAGAAAAATTTGGAGTTGAAAAAGTGAGCTTTTCTGGAATAACAGGCGAGCCCATGATGGCTTCAAAGGCTTTAATTCCAACAATTGAATATTTGGCTACAAATGATATAAAAGTTGGGATGTTTTCCAACGGCCTATTAATTAATAAAAACAATATGGAAACTATACTTAAGATGAATTACATACTAGTTAGTCTAGATGCAGGGAATGGCTCTACATATGATTTCTTAAAAACTGAAGATAAAAAAACCAAAAATTTCGAAACAATACTTAATAACTTAAAGATGTTAATAGATAACAGAGAGAAATATAATTCCAATTTAGACGTTAACATCGGATTCATAGTTAATGCATACAACTACAAAGAAATGTATGATTTAGCAGGCATATTAAAGTCAATTGGAGTACATAATTTTAGAATAAAGACAGATATTGCTTCAAGATTGAATGTAGACGATGAAATGATTAAAGAAATTAAAAGGAATTTTGAACGTATTCGACAAGACTTTGAAGATGGCTACTTTAAATTGGTAACAATTCATAAATTAGAAGAGAATGATAAAATTAGAACTTTTAATAAATGTACAATAAATAAACTGGTTTCAAACGTAAGTTCTGATGGTAATGTTTATGCATGTAATTACCATCCGCCTATAGATGGCGTTAGATATGACAATGTCTTAAAATATGATTTTGAAACAATTTGGGAAAACGCTAATAAAGATTTTGATATAAAAGAATTATGTCCTAAGATGTGTGATCCTTTCAAGACTAGAGCTAATAATCTTTTAGATGCAATAACAGAAAGTGACGATATATCGACTGGTATTAATGAAGCACTCGAGATTTATAAATTTGAAAAAAAATGAATCAAGGTTATTCAGGAAATTTACTAGAAAAAAAAGGGGATAACGTAATCAAAACTTATAAGAAAGACAATGTTGAAACAGTACAGAAAATACTGGATTTCACTAATTATTGTGCTGAAAAAGGGTTTTGTAACTTCGCTACTTTAAAACATAATAATGACGGGACATGTCAAATAATATATAAGTTTATAGAGGGACATATAAAAGAAGTATCTATGCTTAACGCAAAGGATTATATTACATTAGGTGATTTTTTAGGGGATTTTCATAGAAAGGTTAATGATTATCCAAAGGGTAGGTTAATTAATAAAATCAAAAATATTGAACTAACTAAGGTTGTCAAAGATTTAAATAACCTCAAAGAGAACCTTTATACTAATGAATACAAAAAAATATTCATGTTAAATAAAGAAAAAATCGTCGCTGTTCAAAATATATTATTTACAAAGGATGTCATTCATGGTGACATGCATCTCAATAATATAATCCAAAGTGAAAATAAATTATTCCTTATTGATTATGACCAAGCTTCCTCTTTCCCAAGAATATATGAAGTGATGCGCTTTTTTTTCGAGTCAATCAATATTAGTCAAGATACTAAAGAGAATATTTTTCAAAACTTATTAATATATTTAAAATCATATAATGTACTCCAACATTTTTCTATTAAAGAGAAACAGTGGATGATTTCATTTTATTTCTCAATATTGTTGAAAGACTATTCTGTGTATGAAACAGACAATGTCCAATTTCAAACGAAAAGGTTAATAAGAATGAAATTTATCTCTACTCATTTTGACACTTTGAATAAAATAGTTTCTCTAATCTAAAAGTTTTCTTTAGTTAATTTTAGATGTTTCTCATATAAGGAGATAACTTACATTTTTTGAAATATATTTTCGTTTTTTGAATTAAATGAGCCGGGTTTTCTACTCTAAGAAAATTCGGCTTCTATTTTTTCATTATTAAAGGCTCAAGAATATTTAAAGAAGGATGAAAAGAAATACTTCAAGAGGGTTTAAAAGGTGTTGTGGATACTAAGACCGCAATAAGTAGTATTAATGGAGAAGAGGGGCAACTAATATATATAGGATATTCAATCAATGGATTTAGTAATGAGATTTTCATTTGAAGAAATCGTATATTTATTATGGCATAGTTATATACCTAGCCAAAGTCAACTCAATATTTTTTCTCAAACACTAAAAATATATAGAAAATCACCTTTATATGTATATAAATTAATTGAAAAGCTGCTCACAGAAATCGATATGCTGAGTAAAATTCGAACGGTTATTTCTTCTATTAATACAAATGAGATTAAATCTAGACCGACTATAGATGAGGCAATCCAATTAACTGCCGCGATGCCAGTTATTATAGCCAATTTGTATAGAAAAGAAAAAAATTTAGATTTTGTATTGCCAAGCCAAGAATTCAATCACATCGAAAATTATTTATATATGATAACTGGAAAAATACTTTCTTCTATCCATTCGAAAGTATTAGAGACTTATATGATATTAACAATGGAGCATGGACTAAATGCTTCAACGTTTGCGGCAAGAGTAATTACCTCAACAGAAACTGACATGGTTTCAGTGGTTGCCGGTGCATTAGGAGTTATGAAGGGAACATTACACGGTGGAGCTCTTTTAGTTGTTTTTAATATGTTAAATGAGATAAAAAAAATGAAATATGCAGAATCTTGGATGCGAAAAAAGTTGAAGGATAAAGAGCGAATAATGGGTTTTAGTCATTGAGTATATAAAACTAACGCCCCTAGAGGGCAAATGCTCAAAGAGATTATATCCCAATATAAAGAAAATGATACATACCTAGAATTTGCGCTTTATATTGAAAAATTAGCGCTACAACTCCTAAAGGAGTATAAACCAATAAAAAATTATATACAAATGTTGATTTTTATGCAGCCTTTATTACGAATACTATAAATATAGATCCAGTACTTTTCACACCAACTTTTAGGTTAGCCGAATTGTAGGATGGAATGCACATATTTTAGAGCAAAGTAGAGATAATACAATTTTCCGATCAGAATCATTATATATAGGAGATATTAAGAACTAAATATGAATAATTATTATAGGCAATTAAGAGAAAAAATAAAAAATCATAATGCAAAAGTAGGGGTTATTGGGTTAGGTTATGTTGGATTACCATTAGCAGTGGAGTTATCAAAATCTGGTTATGTTGTATATGGGATTGACCTAGATAATAAAAAGATAGATCAACTTTTAAATGGCAATTCTTATATTATGGACATTAGCAATGAAGAAATTGAATTTATTACAAAATCATGTAATTTTACTCCTACTAGTAATTTTGAAATCATTAAGGATTTAGACGCAGTGAGTATTTGTGTACCAACTCCTTTAACTAAGTTTCAGGAGCCAGATATGAGCTATATTATTGCTGCTATGAATGAAATTAAGAAATATATGCATAAAGGTCTACTAATTACGTTAGAAAGTACTACATATCCTGGAACTACTGAAGAACTAATTGAACAAGAATTAAATAATCAAGGCTATATAGTAGGAGATGATTATTTCTTATGTTTTTCTCCTGAACGTATAGATCCAGGAAATACGTATTATAATACAAGAAACACACCTAAAGTATTAGGTGGAACTACTAAAGGATGTACCAAATTGGGAGTAGATTTATATAGTAATTTTATTAATACTATAGTTCCCGTTTCATCGCCCAAAGTTGCAGAGATGAGTAAACTTCTTGAAAATACATTTCGCAGTGTTAATATAGCTTTTATTAATGAGATGGCTATGTTGTGTGATAAATTAGGGGTTGATATTTGGGAAACAGTTGATGCAGCTAATACAAAGCCATTTGGATTTATGAAATTTACTCCTGGTCCAGGAATTGGTGGACATTGTATTCCACTGGATCCTATGTATTTAGCTTGGAAGGCGAAAGGCTCTAATTTCTTTAGTAGATTTATCGATACTGCACAGGAAATTAATAAACAAATGCCAGAATATGTTTATAACAAAGTGAGTAATGCTTTAAACACCCACCAAAAGCCTATAATGGGTTCAAGAGTATTGTTACTAGGCATGGCATATAAACCGGATATTGATGATTTACGCGAATCACCAGGTTTAGAAGTTTTTGAGTTATTAAGAGATAGTGGAGCTTGTGTTGAATATAATGACCCACATGCTCGCTCATTTACAGATAAATACGGGGAAAAAGTCTCTTCAGTTGAATTAGAATATTCAAGGCTATCTGAATATGATTGTATAATTTTAATTACTAATCATAAGGCATATGATAGCAATATGGTGGTTAAGAATAGTAAGCTAATAGTAGATACAAGAAACGCTTTTAAAGAGTTTGATGATCCGAAAATTATTAAAATAGGTGTAGATATTAAAAAATAGGTTCTGGTGCAAAGATTGTATTTATTTGAAAGAGGTATATAGATTCCTAATGAAATCTATTCTTATGCAGCCATTCCGAATAGTTGATGAATTAACTTCACTTCATTTTGGACAGACTTGTCCCGTAAAATAAGTTGGCCTTTTTTAATGATATGTATCGCTTCTATTCCTGAAAGAATAGATTTAGCTGTACGAAAAGATTTCAACCCTAGCATTGAACGAACTCTCTTTTTAATAAAACGATGATCTTGCTCTACAATGTTATTAAGGTATTTTACCTGCCTTATTTGGATGCCCACAGGCATCTTTTTCTCTGTCTTCAACTCTTCAATCGCTATAGGATAGGCCGGGTTTTTCTCCACTGTAATCACACGGGGCTTTGAAACATGGAAAGCCTGCAAAGCTTTCTTGAAAAAACGCTTTGCAGCCCTATGATCTCTTGTTTTGCTTAAATGAAAATCAATTGTATATCCTTTTGAATCAAAAGCACGAGATAGGTACATCCATTGACCTTTGACTTTCACATAAGTCTCATCGACTCGCCAAGAATCATTGGTTGACTTAAAATGACGTCGTACTCGCTTATCTAATTCGGGACCAAAATGATGAACCTATCGCATGATAGTTGTATGAGTCAGGGATAGCCCGCGTTCTTCCATCATTTCGACTAAATCACGAAAACTGAGGTTGTACCGTAGGTACCATCTCACGGTTAATAAAATAATATCCGGTTGATAATGTTTCCACTTGAATAGATTTTGCTTTTCCATACCAATCACATCTTTTTTTAGAGTAATAGTATCAGTATGTCCAAGTCTGAAAGACTTTTTTTAGATATTTTGAAGTTTTTGCACCAGAACCTATTGAACTATCCTGCACTGTTAGTTCAAAAATAATTAAACAGCTTTATTATCTCTTAACATAAGAAAACAATTATTTACGAAGCCTTCTCTTTGCTTTTTTTCGTTGATTTGTTTGACTATATTTTTTTATATGAGTGCTTTTTTTCCTATTATAATTAGGTGACTTTAATATAAGAACAGAAATAGTAGAAAAAATGCAAAATATAAGGATTGCAATTATCCACAGATTAATGTCATATTCATATAGCTTACTAAAATACTTTTTGTCACGAGTAATATAGCTTACATTACTGTCAATTGATTCGAGGGTGTAGGGAATAACCCAAAAGAAACCAGTTATCATAACAAATGTTCCAAGTATGAAACTGAGTATATGTTTTATCATGTTCTGTTCTCCTTTAAGTATGTTTACTAGTATATATGGTTTTTATGCAAAGATTGTCTTGATTTAAATTAATAAACATTCCTGTTAAGTTGATAGTGCATAGGGTGATTTCATGGAAATGAGTAATTAAATTGAATACTTTAAAAAGCGTAGAAAGATTCAATTCCTACGCTTTTTTTTCTTAATAAATATTTATCGTGGTTCTAAATCTCTTATATAAGATTTTACAGCTTGCAATAAGAATTCTTCCTGTCCCATACCTGCATCCGCTGCCACTTGCACTATTTTTTGCTTGAATTCATGATCTGCATGAAAAGTTAATGGCTCTACATTACTTTTAAAGTAAATCCCTTCTACATGTGGAAGTATCGTGCCGGATATCATATGAGAATGTAAGTATTTAATCTCTTCTTGAAATTGTAATGGCTCTACTTGTAATACGAAAGGTTTAATTTCTAATTTGATAGTATCTGATGTAATAGTCAATCGCATATTTGTGACACCAAGTTCTTTATAAAATAAGTTAATTAGATTATAAGTAATGGAATTATATAATTGAGGCTTTTTAAATGAAAAAGATAAATACCCACGTTTTGTAATTACCGCTTGTTTTTGAAGAGGTTCAAAGGAATAATCATGTTCCTTATAAGTGGATAGTGGGAAAATTTCTTCATCCTCTGTAAGAATTTTTCCATCTGCTCCATTGACCTCTATTACCCTAGCTGTTTTTCCGGTATGTAGATGTCTTAATAATTGATATAGATATATATCTTCATCTTGAATCTTAGTGATGAATGTTTTTCGCTCCTTTGTTTTAGCTTTTTCATAATCAAGCATAAAAATCTCTAGCTCTTCTTCATCGATAAGATATACTTGTTTTCCTCGTTTTTCTACCATTGTCGCAGGTAATTTTCCAGATTTGATGTATGTAAAGATAGTAGATGGTGCTACATTAAGAATTTCAGCCGCTTCTTTTGTGCTAAGGCCTTTAACTTCTGCTTTATTTTTTAAGCGTTCAATATCCTCCAAATAGAAAATCTTACTTCCAAATTGTTTCCAGTTATTTTTATATACACATTCTATTAATCCATCTTTTTCTTTCTTTAATATTGTCTGTACGGTTACTCCTAATAAGTCTGCTGCCTCTTTTGTCGTTACTGTAGGTCTTGTAATAAATAATAAATCCTGTGTCATGAAAGGATACCTCCTTAACTATTGTTTACTAGTATTTTAGATATGTTTATATCATATCAGAATATGATTTATACTTAAAATAAGAAATAGAATTTATTAAAGTTCTTATACATTATTATAATTTAAAAATAGCTGTAGTTTGTCTTATATTTTAATAAGTTTTTATAGTTGGTTTTATTATAAATGTAATTTTAATGTTAAATAATAAACGATTAAAAAATATCTATTTACTAATAAATTATAAAAAAATATAAACATAGGTAAATAGAGAAGAATATAGGATTCTTACAGAAAGAAAATGAATTATGATTTGTATAATAGATAGAAGTGAAATAAAATAATACTTATAGGTAATAAAGAGAATTATATTCATAATCTTCAATAGGAGAGGTGAATTCAAATTATGGGTAATAACAATTCAAAAGAAAATGTAACTATTATAAACAATCAAAGTAAGTATATGGATACATATGTAGAGAATATAAGTGGTATCATTCCATTTCTGCATAACAATCGTTATGTAGATAAAGTGGAAGAGAAGATGGAGGTTGCAGAAAAAGAGGGAAAGAGTAAATATACGTATTTAAGTGATATAGAAGTCATTTATCATTTTGTGCATTTACAAAAAGATATGGATGAAAAAAAGAATAGAAAAGAGGATACGAAAAAGAGTTATGTGTCCGAAATCTTGTCATTTTGTCAGTGCATGGTGCAGCACGCAGAGGAATTCGAATTGAATGGGGAAGAGGTACAGCAAAACGACTCTTTATTAAAAACATTGCAACCTTGGCATATTCGTAAATATAATGCTTGGTTGAAGCAGGTAGAGAACGGTAGAAATGGAGATACGTACGCGGTCGCAACACTTGCAAAGAAAACAGTGCTCATTCGTTCTTTTCTAAAACATCTTCACGTATTTTCTTACATTGAAAAGCCTCTTCATGAAGAACTGCAGCGCGCTAATGTAAATGAACAGGATCGGCCAAATCGGGACCTATCCTATGATGAAGTGATGAAAATTTTAGGATTTTATAAAGAACAAGGGCATTTAGTAAACTATACAATTTTACTAGCTCTGGCAAGTACCGGTGCAAGAATTCAAGAATTGTGCACCGCGAGAGTAAAAGACTTACATTATGACGGAAAGTATTGGTTAAAAGTTACAGGAAAAGGAGATAAAGCACGTGAACTTTTCATTCCTGAGCATTTATTCCAATGTATTAACGAAATGAGACGGAGAAGAGGATTCCAAACTATATTGGATAGGGGAGATGAAAGTCCTGTATTTATCAATCAAAGAGGAAACTTTTATAATCCTAAAACGTTATCCAACCAGGTAACAGACATGATAAAAAAGACAAATTTAGATTTTCTACAGTATCGTGAAAATCCTGTAACGGCACATACATTCCGTCATGCTTTTGCAATCATGGCAGTTGAACAAGGAAATGCGGATCTATATCATTTAATGCAAACACTAGGTCACGAAAATATCCAAACAACAAAAATCTATTTAGAGAAGCATATGAAAAGAAAGAATAATGTGGGGACTTCATTTGCGGATATGTTGATGTAAAATTTTAATATAAGAACCTAATTTTATTATGTGTTTTTTATATGATTAATAAGGATTTTATTCGTATGAAAAAACAATAAGAAAGTAGATTCTATTGATAAAAAAATACATTCAATCAAAAGTACTTTTGTAGTTAAGTTTAGTGACAGCTTGTAAATTAGGAGATACACTTGGAATAGATACATTAGCACGTGGGATTGGCTCTGTCAGTAGAGAGCCAATCCCTCAATGATTAATAGTTAAAGCAAACGGACTTTTAAAATTAGGTATTTTCCTATCTAATTTCATTGCTACTGTCTATTTTTGAGGTTTATGAAAATAAAAGAGCCTGTTTAAAGTAGGTAAACAGGCTTTAAAAGATTAAATAAGAATTAAAAGTATGAATATATTTTTGGGTGAAGAGGTGGGGGAATTGGGATATTTAATTTTAGCATTTATGTTTGTAGTTAGCATATATTTCCTAGTTTTTGATAATCCTTATATAACTATTTTTATTATATTTATCATCATGATAGGGAAGTCGTTATATGACAGCAGAAAGAAGAAGCAGTAATCAAGAATACAGTGACAATATGGGAGTAAGATAGTAAATTATTGATATAATATAAATTATAGAGTAGGTAGTTTTTGAAAATGATTATTGAAAATGTTAGTACGATAGGGGCACTCGCTTTTCTATTTTTAATGATTTATCTTGCGACAGATCCTAAAGATGTAAGCTTACTAACAATCCCAGCTTACTTTGGTGGAATATGGGTGACTCACTGGCTTACCGAAAATGGATTTGAAGGTACATTTATTTATACGAGTTGGTTAGTAATTTACATCGTTATAATGATTTACCTTTTCTTCGCTTCAATCCGTCTAGGCATACGTAACATAAAATATATTAAAGAGAAAATAAGAAAACGTAGAGCCATAAAAAAATAACGCAAAGAGAAACCGTCTTTACAGGCGGTTTTATTGTTATACTGAAGTGCAATGTAGATTATTTAACATTTGAGGAGGGGTAATTATAGAATACTCAAGAATCTACACATTAAGTAATGGCCAAGAAAAATCAATAAAGGTAGCGTCCTGGCGTTCATTTAGAGAAGAAATGAATGTGTTAGGAATTCAGGATTCAGATGTGTTTCAAATTCAGTTAGTGGAATACGGAAAAGAGAGAACGAAAAAGAATTCTCCTAAAAATACTAGAAAAAAATAGTCTACTTACGTATAAATATCATAATTAAGCACATGTTATATACAAATATAGTGGAGGTGCAATTATGAATATTCAAAGACACGAAAGTAATACAAATGAAATTCTTATTTCTGCTGCAGCAAGTGCTATTGAACAAATGAAGTATGAAATTGCCCGTGAATTAGGAGTCACATTAGGACCTGATACATCGTCACGTGCAAATGGCTCTGTCGGTGGAGAAATTACAAAGCGCTTAGTTCGAATGGCTGAAGAGCAATTAACAGGGCAATACAGATTACACTAAGTTAAAATAATAAAAGGGGAAAATATCCATGAGTTTAATTATTTATCCTTTTATTTCCATATACGTTTAAAATCAGTGCGTGCAACTAAAAAAACGACCTCTTATATTCAGTTTTAAGAGGTTTTGTTCGTTATTACAATACAATAAGTATGTTATCTCACAAAAACCCTTAAAAGAGGCCTGGAGTTCATTAAACATGATTTCACTTAAAACCCATGTTTTATATTCTTTTAAGGTGTAGTTATAATTAAATGTTCAATTCATTTTAAAAACTTTCCTATGATTAAATATAATTAGATTTTATCTTCAATGTAAAAATGCATTATATAGGAGTGTGATTTGTATGTCTATTCAAATAGTAGAGCCTTCTAGTATTCGACGTTCAGCTAATCCAGGTGAAATTGTGACCCAAGACTTTGTAGTCAATCACATCCCAAATAATGGGAGTTTAGTAGCGACAATTTCCGGAGGTGGCTCATATATAAGGCTTCGTGAGCTCGTCGCGTTTAAATCTGAACAGCGTTGGTATACGAACGACGAAATTAATGATTTGCCCCCTCATTTGCGTGCAAACGCACGAAAAAATGGTTATCAAGAATTAGTTGAAGTGAATCGGGTAGGAGCAGGATCCCCTTTACTTGTCTGGAGTGGGCTTCATGTCACGGGTGTAATTGAATTTGCTGCACCCAACACATCAGAGTTGACTTCAGAAAGTGCTAAGTTAGTTCTTGAAGGCTGGGGAGGGGATCCAGTAGAAGTTCCTCTTCTTTTTATAATTGGTAATATTCAAGTTGAGTTTTTAGTAAATCCAATATTGGCGCACAGAGGGCAGGAAGTTTCCTTGCCAGTTCGTGTGAGTTTACCTAACTCTGCTCCTACAAGTGAAATTATATTGAAAGCATTTAAATCATGGGTAACGATACCATCTCATAGACTAATCGTACAAAGCGGAAGTAGCGTTACCACGAACTTAAAACTTCGTATCGATGTTCGCAATGCCCCGTTAGGTCCATTGTCTACTGAACTTTCAATTGAGGGCTTTACTGATCGTATAATATTTGTTCCATTTGAATTAGAAATTAAAGAATTCTCTCTAAAGATCAAAGCTTCCGAAGATATACAAAATAAGGTAGCGATACCTACCGAGGGCCCCCCAGGATTGAGATCTCCTGTTTCTGACGTTGTAGAAGCTGGTGGAGGAGGATTTGTTCAGCGGTATAACACAGGGAATATTTATTGGAGTCAAGAAACAGGCGCAAAATGGGTTTATGGTGCAATCCTACAAAAATATCTCTATTTAGGTGGACCAACTAGCTTTCTTGGTTATCCAGTTACTGATGAATTACCGACATCTAATAGAATTGGACGTTATAATGATTTTAAAAACGGGTCTATATACTTTTCTAATCCAAGCGGTGCTCATGAAGTACATGGAAAGATTCGTGAGCATTGGCTAGCTCTTGGTGCAGAAAAATCTTATTTAGGATTTCCAAGCTTTGATCAAAAGGGGCACTTTTCTCGCTTTGAAAAAGGAACCATTCAGCTGCAGAATAACGAATTCGTATGGGACGCTTCAGATGCGCGTGAGATTAAAACTGGAGTAATTCATTTAAACGGTGCAGCAGCAAATGGTTGGGCAGATCTTCTATTAAGCAGCTCAGGAGGTTTTCAATTTAAAGGAAGTATACGTTCTACAGGGATATTAAGTTACGATGTTATGATGGTGGTAGCTATTGATCTCCGACCGTTTGGAGGGACTGTCTTAGTATTTAAAGAGGAGGGCGACGTTGAGGGGGATTTAATTTTAGGCGGTAATGAAGCTCATACATGGAATAAGCATGCTATGGATAATCGCATAAAAGATAACTGGGAGTTAATTAGAAATGCTCCTTGGAAGGCGACTTTAACTGTTAACCATGGACCTGGAGACATCTTGGCACTCTGGGCGAGTACTGCTGGTCTCACAGTATTAACCTTTCTTACGATTCTCGGTGTGGCATTTGGAAGTAAAAATATGAAAGCTTGTCGTTGCCAACATGAATACTTAGATAGTGGAATAGGTGATTGGAGACAGGAAGATGCAGTTGTATTTGTACCTATAGATCAGCCGTGTCCACCTGGTTGTTTTGAAAATGGAGTTTAATTATAGTTCAAACAATTCATTATCGTATAGGGTATGGGCTAGTTTGTATCCAAATTGTGTATAAACGTGCAATTTTACCAAAATAGTATGATGCCTCATTTAGCTTCTACTAACAAATTTATTTTTACACCATATTTTCCCCCAAGAATCTAGGATAGCCGATTCTTTCAATACGCGTGTTCTTAGTTCGTTGTATTTTGGATTATTAATCACTATATCACCTCTTTATAATTAAATTGTAGAATGGAATATTAAAAAATAAAAGAAGTGGTTACTTTAGTAATTACTTCTTTCTCATGGAAAGTAAAAAGTATAAATTTTCTAATGAAAAATTCAAATAGCTTAACACTTAAAAGAGAATAAGAGTATCTAGCCATATATAAAAGCAAATAGTAATGAAAGTTCAATTTGTAAAAAGACAATAAAGTCGTTTAAAAAACGTCAGTCATGTTATTCAACAATCGGGCTAGATAATTGAAAAATACCTTGAAAGAAAACTTGATATGTTCAAATATAGATGAGATTGTGAAGGATAACTAAAGTGGCAGGATAGTAAAAAAGGTAGGTAAATTATCCCGCAACCTATAAAAAGGAATAATTGAGTATTATGTTTGGAATAATACTTCTGAATAAAGCGAAAGGATGATTTTACATATGAAGCTTTTCAAATTGTCGATCGTCGGAGAGTCTGTTTATCATATGTATGTCAACGTTGATAATCAATTTTCAGAGCATATTATCCAAGCTGATAAAGAAACCTGGGATGTTGCCAGCTATAGATTCAAAGATAATGAAATTGTAGAACAATTCACCAATCTAGGGTCTGGTTGGAAAATCGGAGAAAATAATCTTGCTATAAAATTAAATGATCCTAAGACCATCCAAGAAGAAGTTGATTCACTTACAAGTTCAAATGATCTAGTGAGAAAGGCACTTATTTTTGTGCCAAAAGGAAATTCATTTGTTAATAGAACTTACCTAAATGAAACCAAGCAAGTATTTGACAATGACTTCATACCAGAAATTAAAAGAGGAGGTTTGGTTGCTTGGCCTGCAGAATGCGGCTTCCATCCCCTCGCAGTTACATGTAGCTGTAAAGGATTTTTTGGCGGAGGTTCATGCACAAGTCCCACTTGTAATGTCGTTCTTGGCATCTGTCAAAGTAACCCAGAGTGTAAGAAAACAGATATGACGTCTGTTTGCAGTTGTCAAAAAGACCAAGAGGAATAAGTGATCTGGTCTTATCCCTGTCAAGTAGACAGTATTAAAAAGACTAAGCAGCCATCGAGATTCGATATTCTATAGGAGCTCGATGGTGGAGTCGTTTTTGGAAACGTTTATAGTTATAAAAGTAAATATATTCTTCAATTGCTTGTATTAAATACGCTTCTGTTTTAAAATGATTCAAATACAACATCTCCGATTTAAAATGGGAGAAAAATGACTCGATACAGGCATTATCGTGGCAGTTTCCTTTGCGAGAGTGGCTGCCAATGATACCTAAATCGAAAAGTCGTTTGTTGTAGGCATGAGATGTGTACTGGACCCCCTGATCTGAATGGAGAATGGTTCCACGCACATCTCTTTTTTGTGCCAACATTTCAATTGTATCTAATACAAGTTCATTATCATTACGCTTGGATATTTTCTCTTTAGTAATTCAATGATATGATATCGTTCTTTATATTTTAGTACGCCCCCATTTACAGATTTGGATACTGCTTTTTTCAATATTCAACCTGAGCCTTATAGTAATCACGCTCTTCTTCAACAGTTTTAAAATGAATCCGTTTGCCTTTTAAAGGGTTCGGTATGCCTTTCATTTTATTATTTTCCCCACGAGTATCTGTAATTTCACCACATTCTTTATATTTTTTTATCCAATTTTTAAGTTGTGTAGAGCTTCTAATCTGATATTTCTCCGCTATCATATCGTAGCTTCCTTCACCGTTTAAATAACTTTGAACAGCTGATAACTTTATCTCATTTGAGTATGTATTAAATGTTGTACCTTTTTTGGCCATGAAAAATCCACTCCAAGTAATAGTGTAACATCCATGTGTATACATGGTCTTTTTCACACTGTCTACCTAAAGGGGATAATATCAATCATAGTCTTTTTCGTTTCCAATTACTTCACACCTTACAGTCAAGCTTATGCTTTATTTTACAGTCAAAACATTAATTTCATATAACATTTGGCTTTTTAATTGTACTAACTGGTAGTTTGGTTTAAGAAAAATTGAGTGATTTTAGGACTGAGGCCATATTTTAGTTATTCCAGTAAAGGGCGCTATTGTTGAATGAACCTTAGATTTTCAAACGATTTTATTGTTATATTTTGAGTGCAGTGAAGTATCTTATATCGAAAATTAAACAACTATATTTTAACCCCGTCCTAAATTTAGAACGGGGTTATGCTTGTTTTAGGTCTAAAAATTAAACAACTAACAATTGGAATTTTGCTACAATGGACATTAAGAGAATATTTATAACTTGAGAACATGTAGTAAGGAAACCTTGAATAGTGTGAAAAAAATCAGCTTCGAATAGAACTGAAAATGGAGTGATTACTTTGATTAAATCTCTTATCTTCGATATTGATGGTACAATTTTAGATACAGAAAAAGCAATATTAAAATCGCTACAATGGGTTTTGAAGAAAGAATTAAATGAAGATTATACATTAGATACGTTGGAATTTGCACTGGGTATCCCTGGGAAGGAAGCTTTAAAAAAAATGAATGTGCCTAATATAGATATTATTCATCCAAAATGGAGTAAAGTTGTATTAAATTATTATCATGAAGTCTCTGTGTTTAAATCACTTGAAGATATAATTGGTATGTTGTCTCTAAGTACTATAAAACTAGGCATTGTGACGTCGAAAACTAAACAGGAATTAATAGACGAATTTGAGCCATTTGGCTTAAGTAGTTATTTTGAACATACAATTTGCGCAAGTGATACGGGTAAGCATAAACCACATCCTGAACCTTTATTAGCCTGCTTAAAACGATTAGACGTTCCTTGTCACGAGGCAATCTACATTGGAGATTCTATATATGATATGCAATGTGCAAAAAGTGCTGGTGTGAAATTTGCTCTTGCTTCGTGGGGATCAAAAACAAAAGATGCTTTTAAAGACGCTGATTATATTTTAGAAGAACCAAAAGATATTTTAAGATTAATATAAAGGATTCATGCTTTACTTTAACTAGATTAGATATTACAAAACCACAAATTAAGTAACTTTAAACTGAACAAAAAAGGAAGTGAAAAGTATGGCTGCATATACTGAAGATCAATTTATATATTTTACAACTAAATTAAACCAATTGGAGTCTGTAAAAGAAAACAGGGAAACATATTGGTATGAATATAGAAAGCTACAAGATTGGTTGCAAGAACAGCAACTAAGTACTAGTTTTATTAGATGGGTTGAATGGAGAATGAAGAAATAATTATTAATTTATCTTTTAGAAGTATCCCTTATAGAATCATGATAAAACTGTATTTAATTAATAAATAGGGTAAGTGGGCATCCAGAGGGATGCTTTTTCTTTTGGCATAGAAATCCCCTTGATGACTATATTTTATATATAATTAATAAATACGGTACGTGAAATTTTATAATGTGTGTAGAGATAAGATTACATTTAATACAATTAGGGAAGAATGGCATATAAGATGATGGAATAAAAGCATTTACTTTTATACAAATGGAGGCGTGTTATGAACGCAGTTTTTAAAGAGTTTAAGCAGTCCTTAAATGCTTTAAGTGCTGCCAACACATATTTAGATTGCTTAGTGCAAAATAAAACTTATCTGCAGTTTCTAATACTTATCATATTTTGTATTATTACTGTTTACATACCTTTTCCATCATTCATGCTTAATTATATAAATGAGGTAGATATACTGATGCAATACTTAATTAAATCTGTTTATTTTTCTTTTCCTATTTCATTAGTCTTCCTATTTATAATGAGGGATCAAAGGTGTTTATTTTCTAAAAAAATCACTTTCCAGCAACTAAAAATTTCTTTTTTTTGTGCTTTCATTATATATGCTATTATGTTGTTATTTTTAGCCGTACTAATTTCTTTTACAACATTCAAAGGAACATCTAATCCTATTGGGAATGAAGGAATTACTAATTTGCTTTACAAAACACCTGGAATTGCAATTCAATTAATCGGAGAGAACATTATGTTTGTATCAATATTGTTCTTTTGGCATAAAATCATACGCTCCTTCATAATAAGCCCCATAGCTTCAATTACAGCCTCTTTAATATTATCTGGAAGCTCATTTGGATTAATCCATCTCTCTACGTATAACTATAATTGGATACAATGTTTAACTATCATTGGGATTCCAGCTATCGCTCAAATGATTTTCTTTCTAATATTTAAAAATATTCATATGGGATACATACTACACTTCAATTACAATTTAATCATTATACTTTTTAGCTATATAGCTACAATTTAAAATAATTTGCCACTGAAAATAAAAGAAAAGGTACCCCTGCTGCAAGGTACCTTTTCTAAGGGGTATAACTCATTAGCTAAGCGGCCGTTGGTTAAGTATACCGCCTAGACTATTACATGAGTTATGTTTTTATTATACATTGATCATATCAAAAATATTATCATTAGTGAAATTAACTTCTATTATTTTTTAATTTTAAAGCTGCCACCATAATAATAACTTTCTCCAAGTTTCATAACAGCTACATATGATCCAGGCTCATAAACTGATGTAATAGGTGTTACAAATCTACCATAATTATGTTCAGTACCAGTATCATAAATTGTTTTTTATCTTTGCAACTTTACTACTTCATTTTCCTCTTCATTAAATCAATATATCTTTACAGCACCTGGAGCTCTCTTTTTTTGAAGAGAAATTCTTAAAATGCAGTGTTAAGTTTTATTTACAAATGAATTTTAGCAACAAGATGGTGGAGATTTGGCCCCAACCACTGTTCGACATTGATGGCAAAATTCACTTCCGTGCAGGACATTGAAATCCGAATAGGTGAGTTTAGGTGGTAAAATTGTAAATCTCAATCCTTCATACATCAAATTATCTTGATTTGCAGAATGATCTAACCCTAGAACGTGTGCTACCTCATGAGCTACCAACCATGTAAATCTTTTAGTATCGCCGGGAGCGTGAGGACCAAAATTACAATTTACTACCGCTCCTGGCTTTCCGTTTGGATGAAGCGCACAGCCTGAAGCGGTCCCCGGTAAGTTAGTGGTTATTTTATCAACTAAATAGACCACTAACTCATTAGGACCAACATAATTACGATTATTAAAAAGTTCATTTATTTCTTCTGAAGGTTGTTCATTTCTTCCACAGCCGCCCACATAAATATCTTTAAGCGATTGCAAATTTGGATTATTACTAAGGTCCTCTGTTGTACCTTGATAAACTGCTATACCACCTTGTGCAAAAAGATCATGCATAGCTTGAAACTGTTCATTTATCCAATAAATTCTCTCACTAGTAAGAGGTAATAAGGTCTTAAAGTGTACGACAACACTGTGTATAGCTTTTACAAATGGTACACTGCCGATGCGAGTTCCAGACCTAAGATCCCAGTCACCTTCTGGCCCCTCGCCCTCGCCAGAGTATTTGAACCAGAACAGATTATCATCTTTGTCAACAGCCATGATAACATGCCCAATTCCTCCAAGGGTAGTTACGCCTCCGAAAGCATACTTCATTTCATTCCAGGGGCCACGGTCAATAACATTACCGGAATTAGGATGCCAGCCAAGGATTCCTGAAAGATCGTCCTCGCCATTACCGCTGTATGAATACCAATACAGCTCCCCATTTTCATGAATCCCGAAGATGACTCTTCCCGATCCGTGAATGTTTGTGAAGTTCTGCCAACCATTTCCTACCCGATTTCCAGAGTTAGGATGCCAGCCAAGGGTTCCTGAAGGGTCGTTCTCTCCAATGCCATTATATGAATACCAACGCAGATCACCATTCTGTTCAACAGCAAAGATTTCGAGCCGCGCCGAGCTGGATCTTCCCGAATATGGACGAACGAAGATATGGATGAAGTTTTGCCACCCGGTGTCAATTATATTACCCGAATTCGGGTGCCAGCCAAGCGTACCGCTGTCGTCAAAATCACCTGTCCCACTGTAAGAGTACCAATGCAGATTTCCGTTTGTGTCAACCGCCATAATATCACCGTCACCGCATCCAAACACATGCGACATATGACCGAAGTCTCGATGAATTAAGTTTCCAGTGTTGAAATCCCAATTATGCTCATTCGCCGGGTGCCACCATGGCTCACCTCGGCCTAAATACTTATTCCATTCGAGAAATCCGTCGCTCTTCAAACCATAGAAGATCCCCTGCAAGGGCAATCCACTATCAACCGCAGTCGTCCCGTTACCACCATGAAACATCCAAAATGTTCTCAGCATGTTCATCCCTCCATATTAAGTTTTTATCTGAACCTCGATTGTATGACAAAACTATCTTATCCTTTCTTGTTTGAGAACACATAATTAGATTGGTAACTTTTTTCCATGAATATGCGCTCCATAAAATAACAAATTATTTGAGGAATTGTCCGGAACTGTATAATTGAAGTAGGTACACATGGTACTCAAACAAAAATAAATTCACTTACAATCCATAGGTGTGAATCTTCACATTTTTATGTAAATATCGTGACTTTATTGATAATCTACAATAATCAATTATTAAGAATGGAATTTCTAACTTCTAATTCATAATTATTTATCTCGAACTAAAAAATCACCTTTTAAAAGAACATTAGTTCGTATATAATAAACTCAGAACAAACGTTCTTTTAAAGGAGATGTATTAATTATGTATGACTATTCCCTTTTACCGAATCGCAAAATTTGTTTCGTTGATCTTAAGAGCTTTTACGCATCAGTTAGTTGCGTTAAAAGAGGATTAGACCCTCGATATACAAAACTTGCTGTAGTGGGTGATGTAAATCGGAGTGGTTCAATTGTACTTGCGGCAACTGCTCCATTAAAAGCATTAGGGGTCAAAAAAATGGCAAGGAGCTGGGAGTTGCCTAAAAGGTCAGATATTATAGTTGTTAACCCTAATATGGAAACATATATTAAATGTTCTAATTACATAACCAGTTTAGCGTTACAATATGTAGCACCTGAGGACTTTTTTCAATACAGCATCGATGAATTTGCAATAGAGCTCGATTCATCTCTACATTTATTTGCCTCAACGCCTTATGAATTTGCTGTTAACTTTCAAAAAGAAATATATAGTAAAACAAGACTAGAATCTACAATCGGTATAGGACCAAACATACTCATGAGTAAGCTAGCACTTGACCTGGAGTCGAAGAAAAATGAAAATGGCATTGCACAATGGGAGTACGAGGATATTCCAACTAAGCTATGGCCTATACGTCCTTTAAGTAAATTTTGGGGAATTTCACATAAAACAGAAGCTAAATTAAATCAAAAGGGGATATATACAATAGGTGATTTAGCAAACTATCCTCTTCATTATCTAAAAAAATCATTTGGCAAAATCGGGGAAGAGTATCATTTACATAGTAATGGCATAGATTTTAGTCGGATATCTGAGAAATACGTACCTGCAACGACTTCAGTTGGTAAAAGCCAAATCCTATTACGTAATTATAATATAGACGAATTCTCAATTATATTATTGGAACATATTGAAGAAGTTTGTTATCGTCTCCGCAGACAAAACAAACTTGCTCAAACAATACAGTTTTCAGTAGGATACAGTGCAGAATATGGAGGGGGAATACGGAAAAGGCACACAATGAATAGAGCAACTAATTTGACCATGGATATATATAACATCTGTAAATATTATTTACACGCACTGTATACTGGTGAACCAATTCGATCAGTTAGTATTTCACTATCAAATTTATTAAATGAAGGAGAGGAGCAGATTTAATTATTTGATAACATTGTACAACGTGAAAAAGAAGTTAAATTAACGAAGGCAATGGATGAAATTAGAGACCGCTTCGGAAAAAACAGTATATTAAGGGGAATATCATATACAAACTCAGCTACGGCTAGATATCGAAACACACTACTGGGGGGCCATAAAGCATGATGAATTCAAAGATACCTAAAGGACGTCTGATGGTCAAGTGGCAGGGATTTGCGGCATTATCTGAACAATTTATTGGAATTAACAAACTTATACAAGAGCAATCAAAAATTGAACGCCCTATATTAACTCCGGAAGAACAGGAAATTATAGAGAAAAAAATCATACACTCTTACACATCAGAATCAGAAATATTGCTTACATATTTTGAAGATGGTCGGCTGCTTACGTGCTATATGACAGTAGTTAATATGAATTCTTTAAAACAATCTATAACATGTACAGATCCATACCGTAATAAAATTACAATTAATTTTAAGGAAATCATACATATACAATAATGTTTACTTAAAGAATATAAATATTCAAGTAGGTTAAACACTTTGAACCATGTGCAAAATTTTATGTGATATGAACCATAAGTTTTCTAAAACGGCAAGCTTATGGTTCTTTTTGTTCGCGGCAAACTTATGCTTCCTGTAGCTTTGAAATAAATTCGTACCAATTATAAAAAAGTTGATCACTTTAACCCTTTGGGTTTACATATCTATAGGGATATTTTTATTAATAAAAGAAACATGATATATAAACTGAATATAAAAACGTTTTAATCCTTTAAAAATATTCCATAATTTAGTATTGTTTAAATATGGAATATTTTGTTTGCATGAAAGGGGTAACTATATGTTTTTACAAAAATATAAAGGTTTGATTATTGGGATAATTGGTGCTGTTATAGGGATATTATCTTTCTTTTATCTTAAAGATTTAGATTATATGTATAGATTGGGTTTTAGATTATCTTCTATAACATTAATAACTATAGGATGGATTATTGTCGAGAATTCGAACCATTTCTATAAAAAAAAGGATAATGGTAATGTATAGATGTTACCATTATCCTTTTTTTTGCGTTTTATTAATCAGAGAATCACATAGTAAGGTTAACATGTGTAATTTTAATCAACCATTTTTATAAAAACCAATCTTAAATCTACTGGAAAAGAATCTATAATAAAATCAACGTTTGTAGCATGTTTTTGAACAAACTTTATTACAAACAAACAGCATTCACGGCAAAGTCATGCTTCCATTTTCTTTGAACAATTAGATAAATATCTTCTAAAACAAGTGAATTGCGGCAAACTTATAGGTAAAGTGACATTTTATAACATGATAGTAGAGAAAAAAACTACCTAAATTAATTTACCAACTACAAAATAGAAAGGGAGCCTATGTATTAATAGGTTCTTTTTCTTTTTTTATATGAATAGTAGCTGCGATTTAATATTTTATAATTTGTGGAAAGGCATAAGATTACTATAAAATATAGATAGATTATTATATTAGAAATCTGAAAATTACTATACAGGAGGAGAAAAGATGTATTTTGGAAAGCCAATAGATCAAGTAACATTGGAAGACATACAGCGTTTAGTGGATGATGGTGTAATGGAGAATAGACTTTTAGACTATAAAAGGGATATTCCAAACAACATAAGAGGGGATTATAAAAGAGAATTCTGTAAAGATATTGTAGCTTTTGCAAATACAGAGGGTGGTACATTAATATATGGAATAGAAGAAATTGAGGATAGCCAACCTAATATTGTAGGAGTAGATATTTCTGATATTGATACATTTTTACAACAAGCAACTAGCGTAATCCGAACAAATATTGAACCTGTATTATATGATTTCAAATTTAATCCAATTCCTATTGGTCAAGAAAATAAGTATGTTTTATGCATTGATATTCCTAAAAGTTGGGCAAGTCCTCATGCAGTAAAAGTTGGAGATTTTACATATCGATTTTTTACTAGGGTAAATACCAGTAATGTTGGCTTAGATATACCTGGTATACAAAATAGCTTTCTCTCTAATGAAGAATTAACAAATAAGATCCGTTCATTTCCTAAAGAGCGTAATCTACAAATACTAACTAAAGAGAATACACTCCCAATGGAAGGCCCTTTTTTATCACTACATTTAATTCCAAGGCAGTCGTTTACTGCTACAACAAATATAGATTTACAAAGAGTTGAAGATTCAAGTAAGTTACTTTCTCCAATTTTTGCTGGCAAATATGATTATAGGTATAATTTGGATGGATATATGTACTATAGTGCCTCTGAAGGTACAAATCCTACCTATAATCAAATTTTTAGGAACGGTATATTGGAAATAGTAACAAATAGATCTATTAGTTTGAATTCACACAATGTAGATAATATACGTGGTTCTGAAATAATATTGGAGTTAATTCAAGCTATACCAAGGTTTATTGAGTTTTATAAAAGCGTTGGTATCAACACAGATATATATGGATTTTTATCATTTTACAATATACAGTCTCATAAACTTCATACGGGTGTAGATATTTCTCCAGAAGAGATAACGCAACACTATATTAATTTACCTGAGTTTATAATTAAGAATGAATATATAGAGAATATACAGTCTCATCTAAAGGACATATTACAATTCCCACTAGATGTATTATGGAATGCTTTCGGTTTACAAAGATGCAGTAGGCTAGAAAGTACTTTAGAATCCCTTAGACAACAAGACGCTTAAAAAATTTTAAGTCCATACTTGCTAAGTAGCTATAGAATAGATAAAAATAACCCCATTCAAAATCTTGAGAGGGGTTATTTTACTTTAAATATGTGTTCAAAAGGCAGATTCATAATTTAAAACTTCATACAAACCAAACATTAACTCCACTACATACACAAACTAAAATTGTATACTTTAGCTAGTTAAATTAATACACAATATTCAAACATACTAATATTATATAATAAGGAAGTTACACTTAATTAGAGAAAACAAATAAGGGAGAGAAAAAACTATGACAAGATTTACGAACCATAATGTAGATAACACGATTTTAGAAGAGGATGTAGAGCTTTTAAAAGTTATGGCACACCCAATGCGTTTAAAACTGATCAGTGAGCTTTCTAAACATAAAACACTAAATGTAACCCAAATGACCGAAATTTTAAACATTCCACAATCAACAGTTTCACAACACCTATCTAAAATGAGAGGGAAGATTCTAAAAGGAAATCGTCAGGGGTTAGAAATTTACTATAGCATCCAAAATCCTAAAGCTGAAGAAATTATGGGATTATTAGGTGCAGTACAATGATTTCTCTTAATTTTCACACAATAAAACATTTACTGTAATTCTTTAAGACTAAAATACTTTTATTATAGGCGCTCTGTGTTGCGTCTTTTTATATTTTTAGTTACCATAGTATTGAAAGAAGAATATAACTGAAAATTAACTTCCTGGAAGTAATTCTAAACAATTCCCAATATAAATAGGAAAGGAGACTATGATGATGAATCAAGTGTATAATAATATTTTTCATTACTATAAAGGAAACAGTAAACAAAATGATCATGATTTACAATTTGAAAACAATGTTACAAAGGCTTTGATAAATGTCTTACAACATAGTTCGTCATCAGTAACAACAGGTTTTATAAAATTAGTAAATCCACTTTATGAAATCAATCCAATCAATCCTTATACATATAGCTTGCAAATTGGAAGTAAATTAAATAAAACATCTAAAATTGCAGTTGTACTAGGCATTGCTGAAGACAATTTTTTGTCTCCTGAAAAACAACCCAAAAGGAAAACGAGTATACCAGACGCTGCCATTATATCCGATGATATTGCAATACTAATTGAAACTAAAATTGGTTATGACTCTAAATTAAGTGAAAATCAACTTATGCACCATAATGATAAATTCCAATCAGAACAATTAAACTTACAACCGCCGATTATTCTTACGTGGAATAAAATTCGAAAGTATTTTAATGATGTTATTAAACAATATAATCCAGATTCTAAAACATATTTTCTGATTAAACAGTTTGATGATTTTTGTGATATTAATGGAATAGGTGGCATAACACACCAACACCATTTTATGAAATTACCCTTATTATCAAGAGGGATTGCACAAGAAATTGACGCATATATATGGAATACCTTCCAAGATGTTTTTGAACCACCACAAACCAAGAGAGGGATTGCATATAAACGAAAAAATAGTCGAGCTGGATTTGGTAAGTTATGTACAGATCGGCAATGTTTAATTTTACGTTTTGGACCAAAGGGAAGTAGCAAGGGTTTAGAAATGCAAGAAGTTATAGACAAGATATTTGGAAAATCATTTGTGCGTAAAGGGAGAGATTTAACCGGTTATACGCATGAAACATATATAGATTATCAAGTTGTATCTCAGTTAGAATTACTTGTTCCTTATATACATCAATCTTATATTGAAACACCATAGTTTATTAAAAAATATCAAATTTCATCTTACATCTCAATAACTAAGAATACTTTTCATTTTGAGATATAAGTTTTTTTGATTTGATTATTAGTAGTGTACAATCTGGTTTGGAGCTAAGAGCAAACATGTGTGAAACCGGGTATAATCCGACCAAGAATACTTTATTAACTCATGTAATATGAAAGATCTAAACTCGATAAATATTTTTCATTTTATATCTCAATAACATAACATTACTTTTAATTTTGAGACGGTATTTTTTCATTTTTAATGACTACCTATAATAAAGGTTATGTAAACTAATAAAAAGTAAGTTTGTGTGGATACCCTTATATGAGTGGTTTCTATCAGCATCCCTCTCCCTACCAGTACATGATTCACATTCAAACTCCAAACATACTATGTACACAATAGCCATGATAAGAACGCATAACATAATAACTAATACAACCAATGTGTTGGTTTCATGATTCATTACAAAAGAATCATTTTTTTAAACATGTAATGATATTCAGATGAACCATATAAAAGAAATGAAAATACCTACGATAGTTCGTTATATTGGTGGATTGCAATTAATACTAGTTATTTTTGAACTTTGTTATAATGGTCAATCCATTTATGTCCTGAATTTGGGTAATTTTCTAAGAATCGTTTTTTATTCGTATCACCGTTATACGCTTTTTTGAAATCGTTCCATTTCATATTATTTTCTTCTGAAGTTCCCAATTTGATAATAGCAAAACCTTTTTCGGTTCCATGAAGATAGAAATAGTCAGATTCTTTAGTAGAAAACGGGCTTCTAGAATCTCCAAAACTTTGTTTTAGAGACACTTTAATGACAAAATATTCACCGCGGCTGTATTCCGTTTGCTCTATTTTATAAAATTGATAATTACCTTCATTAGGTTCATTACCATATCCCCATACCTTCCATTCATCATCCGTCATCACTTCTATTGAAAAAGCTCCTGCATCTACTTGATATGTGACTCCTTTTTCATATGGAAGTGGATGCTTAACATCGTTATCCGTTTCTTTTTTGATTGTTTCTTTTTTTGTAGTTTCCTTTTGGGTAGGTTCTTCTTTAGTTGTTGTCGAAGTATCCCCACATCCTGATAGTAATAGTGTAGAACCAATCAACAACATTAGTATGTACTTTATATTTTTTAGCACAATCTGTTCTCTCCATTCTTTAAATACAAAACCATTTTATCAATTAAATTATATATTATACTATTGTGATTAATAGACATCAATCTAAATTTGTATTTTCTGGAATTCACTAAAAGGTAGAACTCAAGTTTCATTTCTACTTCCTGATTTGCTGAATTTATTACTTATCCTAATTATTATCTAAAAAAGCATGAAGTTAATTGTTATTTATATAGCAAGAATAACAATTAACTTTACATTCTAAAGCTGTATCGGTTTATATGCTAGCACTATATCTACTATTTGTTCTGGACTAAGATCTTTTTCATTCCAATATATTAGATCACTTACTTCTGGATGTGGGGCACTTCTTACTACAGTTTCTAACATTTCATCAATCTCTTCTTCAGTTCCTTCACATTCTACAATTTTACCTACTAGAATTATCAGTTCTCCTCTTGTTAATTCTTTAAACATACATTTCACCTCTTATCTTATTAATTTAATACCTTGTATAAAGTGCATTCATCGAGAAGATATCACTATAAAATTTATAACGTAATCGTCACCTTGACATTGTTTTGCACTCCTATAGCTATCCAATATTCTCACTACATTTATTAGATTATCGCATTGGCTAGCTTATAGTAAAAATGGTCTGTATATGATGATTAATCACAAACAGATCATTTTCAAATTCTATTCATATCAATTTCATAGCCCGAACTTTTTAATTCTTTTGCTAACTTCATTTTCCAGGCATCGAAACCATCCATTGTTATGTATATACTCACTTTCCTAGTCTTGAATTCTCATCATAAATTCCCCTGATATTTATTATTCTGCGTCTTTTAAAATATGTCTCCATTTTTCACAGAAGTTTACCCTAGATTCTTCGTGTCCTTCAATCAGTGCGTTTAAATAGCTTTCATATTCCATTTTAAGAGCCTGAGTAAACAATTTCACATCATATAATACCCAACCTTCTTTACTATGCACATCAATAAGATTTCTAGTATTAAATGTTAGTGCAGTATTTTTTTTAGTCTGCGCCTGATGTAGTATTCCACATCTCACATTACTATAAAAATGTCCTGCCCACTTACGATTAAATGGTCTACCAAAGCTTCCTTGATCTCCATTAAAAAACGGACTATTAACTAAAAAATCTTTAAAAGCATCTCTTGATTCACCACTTGTATCGCGCACTCCTTTATAAAATTGCTGAAAGGTTTCTACTAATAAACAATTGAGTGCCATAATACTAAATGCTTTACTTAAACTAGGATCACTTTCGCATTTCTCCAACATTGCATCTGTAATATCAAAAAACCTTCCCTGAATTCTGTCTTCAAAAATTATAATAGCTGTTTGCCAACTAGTATTTTCACTGGTAGGACTTAGATTTTCAAATAAATCCCTGTAGTCATTTAATTCATATTTTGGCGAGATATATAGTTTATTATTTAACATTTCACTTCAGTCCTTCTCTATATTTATTACATGCTTTTATTAATAGATAAAGCCAATTAACAGTGTAAAATCCAAGATGAAATAACTAATTATACATACAAAGAAACTTACTTCATCTTATCAAAAATCTTAATTTTCAGTCAACTGTTGGTTGTTTAATATACCTCTTTATGTTATCTTTCTACAGTAAAAAAATGGTCTGTTTATGATGGTTAATCACAAACAGACCATTTTCCACAGTTCGGACAATGTATTACAGAGAAGCCTACAAAATCATCGTAATTCTCTTCAATTTCAATTCTTAATAATGAAATATTACCATCATAGACGAATTATGTTGCATTCCAACACTATTTTTTTCCTGAACAAAATATATACTTTCTTCAAGTGATTAATGATTACCTCTTATTTCAGATTCATATATTCTTCTAAAGTTAGTTTTTCTTTATATATATTTTCAGCAATATTTCCTACGTAACGAACATGCCAAGGCTCATATGCATATCCAGTAATATTCTCCTTACCTTTTGGATAACGAATGATAAATCCTGCACGATGTGCGTTATCTTTCAACCATTTCCCTTCCTTCGTATTCGCAAAGGCTAGCTCTAGTTCATTGTTTGCACTTTTAGAAGAAACATCCATAGTTAAGCCTGTTTGATGTTCACTATGCCCTGGCTTTGCAGAGAAACGATCCGTATGCTCTTGCCCATTCTTTTTAACATTGCTGGCATACAGGCCTTTTTGATACTCATAGGAACGAAATCCTGACACAGCATTCAACTGTATACCATCTTGCTTAGCTAAAAAGAATAGTTTTTCTAACGCTTCCGCTGCCTCTTTACGAAGATGACTCTTTTCTACGGTTCCATTAAATGAGAATGGCACATTTGGTACAACTAAATCCTCTGGCTTATAGTTTTCGGGTAAACCATATTCCTTATTTACTACAGCCTGTATACTAGCAAAAGAGCTTGCTATCTTACTTGAAGTCCCATTTTGCTTTCTATTTTTTTCATTATTTATGGCATTTTCACTAGTTTCATGGTTTGTCTTATATGGTTCTTTACCAATAGATATATTGGTGTAAATGATAAAGATACCTAAAATTACTACTATACAAGTTAAGGTTCCTACTAATTTAATTCTCATCATTCATTTCCTTCCTACAACTCCTACTGTTACTCATTCATCATACTTCAACCATATCAAATCCATATTAATTCCTTGTGAACTTTTCTTCATAACGTATTCTTTAATAGATTGATAGTATATCTTCCCGTTCTTTTGACACCCTTAAAATATCAGCATTATTTATACATGTAGAAAAATAATCTAAAAATTTATATAATAAGATAAAAAGTGTAGCATTCAATTATAGAAAGGGCTTGGTATAATGCTAGGTATTGATGTCAAAAAAACAAAAGAAGAGTTAATTATTTCATGGCAATTTGCCGAGATCACGATTCCATTACGTGATGTGATTGAGGTTACCGAAGATGCTACCTATGCGGGTGTTGAAGAACCAAGTGCAATCCGTATCGGAACAGCATATGGGACAACTGATCGTATATTAATTAGAACTGTAAAACAAAATTATGTATTATTTACTACAAACAAAGTGTCGATTTTAAAAGCTATTCTTGCTTAAATATGGTCATATAAATCGACTCAAACAAAGTTCGAATAAAGCAAAGGAGAGAAGTCATAGAAATTTCCTTATTTTATTAAATTCATTAGTATAGCTGATAACACTTTTGAATTCTGCAAAACGAAAATTATTATCTTGGTCACTTTTTTCTATATTTGAGGGTAACATGTAATTGATGCTGCAGAAATTGGGATGCAAAATTGCATATTTAATTCAGATATATTGATGTATAATGAAGGTGAACTGCTCAACATTTTTCTTTTAAGTTAGTATGTCAAAACCTAACTACCTAAAGAACTCAGGTAAACGTATGTTATGTCATTTTAAGAAATACAAAAGGCGCCCTTACAAGGGCGCCTTTTGTATTTCTTAAAATATATTCTAATATTTTATGTTTTAGAGTTCCTCTATTTGAATCGTAAAATGTGGTTTGAATTTCACTTCAATTGTTTTGTTTCCTACGCCACCTTGGACATACAATGAATCATTGCGGGTATAGATTCGTTTAGCTGAATCCATATTGGCTTTAAATATACAATTATTTTCATAAAACATTTTTAATTCAACAGTTTCCTCGTAATAACACATAATCATTACTAATTCAAATCCCAGTTTGTCTATTTTATTATATCTATATGCACCTGCACCAGGAATAAAATAATCTTCTGGTTCACTCTCGAAAATTTCCAATAATTCGTATTCATCATATTTAATATTCAACTTGAGTATTCCTAACTTATTTTATAGGTAGCGTATTTATAGTTTCCTATATGAAGCAGTGACTATTATTCTGGACATAAATCAAGCACATCATGAAACATAGCATATTCTACAGTCACCTGAGGGCCAAAAATTGTTACCCCCTCTGGGAATTTGAAATCTATTAAAACCTCATTTACTTCTGCATAGGATAGTTGTTTGTAATTTTTAGATGTTAAAGATTGTATAACTTGTTGGTCAAATTCCAATTGTTGACTCGTATAGGGCTGTGTGTCATATCCATCTAAAGTAGACATGAGTGACGTATCACCAGGGCAGTCAACTGTAAATTCATATTGTAAGTAAAATACTGGTGCCAATTTTGAAATTAATAAAGTACTGCTGTAGTCAATATTTAAATTCTCTTTTTTATATGCTTTAAAATCGAATACATATTTTTCTGCTGGCCAAATATCATCAATGTTGACAGGTGTTGTTTGAATGTGTGCATTATGAGTAAATACAGTTAATTCTTTTGGTAATTCAATTTTATTTTCACATCTAAGTAAATATTCATTTACAGCTCCATTTACATAAAAATGTTGTATTGCATTTTTTACTAATTCATTCATAAATGAATCCTTTCTTAACCCATTTTCAAATCATGTCCCCCAGATTTGTCCGCAGGTTTGGTTGAATTTAAATTAAAGTCTACTTCTCCCTGATGTTTCCCCTTTTTATTAAGTACTTCAAATCTACCATGTTGTGTATCTAAAGCATAAAGATTCTTTGATTTTGAATCAACATATACGTCCCTTTTATTTACTCTGCTCAGTTTAGAGTCTTTTTTCCATCCATTTTGCTCAGCAATGCCTTTTGAGGCTATTTTTATTTCAGCAGCTTTTTCATTTATATTCATTTTTGCGATTTTTTTATCAAAGGCTGCTACATCGAAAGTACCATTCGCTCCTGTTTTTGTTACATTACCGAGATTCTTAGCATTTTTCTCAAGATCGGATAGTTTACCAAATGTACGGCCAATTACTTTTGTTGTACCAGCAGTAACTCCATATAGGGTTCCCCATACAAATTCGCTTGGACCATATTTTTCATGAGTAAACATATCTTCGCCCGTAAAGAGTTGGATACCTTGTTTTACTTCTCCGATTCCAGGAGAAATATCAAGCATGAATGAAGTTTGTTCAGCTGAACGTTTTTGTTCTTCCAAATACTCCTGCATCTTTTCAGGTGGCACACCAAAATCACGTAAAGTGTCTTTTAGTCCATCCATATTCCCCATTTTTTTTGCGGCTGCTGGTATATCAATTTTGTAACTTGCAATTTTATTAGCAGTACCTAAAAGATTATTCGTCGCGTCGATACCTGACATAATATCTGTGTGAAGCGTTGGGAAAGCTTGTTGTGCTTCTTTAATATGAGTAGAAACACTTCTTGTTAAATCTTCGGCCATTAATGCTTGCTTATGTAGCGACTTAGCTGCCGTATCAACTGACTTAGCAAATTTATCTACACTTTTATTAAAAGTGTGTAAATCTTTAGCCATTGATTTGTATGCAGGTATTCTACCCTTAAAATCTTCACGCCAATCTTTAATCTCTATTGCAGTATCTTTTAATCCGTCAGCTTGTTTTCGGAGCTCTTCTTGTGGTAAGGAATTTATGAATTTTTCTATTGGTTCAATATATGCTTCTCCTACTTCTACTGGAAAACCATTATACATGTTAAGTGACGCTGCAATTACATCCATGTATTCTGCACTGTATTCTGCTAATTGTTTTTTTGTTTCTGGTAACAGATTTTTAGCAGCCTGTACATTGTTAATAATATCGCCAGAATCCTTATTAGCTTTATCTAAAACCATAATACTATCTTTTAATAGCGTGAATTTATGGATTTTACTAAAATCATTTTCCATCATTTGCAGATTCGTGAGGATTGACTGATATTTTACTTGAACATTTGGATCAGCTTCCTTTGCGTTTATGTTATCAACGAAGCTCTTAATGTGTGATCCTTTTAATGTTGTCAGGAATTGATTCATGCTGTGTGCCAATTCACTTGATTCGAGAACAGCCGTATCAATATTTTTCGCTTGATTGGCATCAGCTAATCGCTTTGAGTGTATTTGAATTAATTCTAGACCAAATTTCAAATCGTCTACACCTTGACTAATCTCATCCATTTTATCCGATAAAGATTGGTCAAACACGACTACAAAAAGTTTTTTTACAACGTATGTCTTCCCGTTGTAATTTACTCTAAACCATAAGGGGCCATCTTCCCCCACTACTTCAAGAATTTCATCTTCTCCAACTTGAATAGGATTGAATCCTCTTAAGACTGTTCTTGAACCGTATATGTTATGATCAAAAGATTTAATTTTTACCCAGCCTTTGACCATTTTCCCTGTTCTATCAAATTGAAATTGTTTCCCTTGATAGTTTACATCACCTTTTCGAATGGCACCTTCATCATTAGCGAGGTACCAATGTGTAGCTTGCGGAAACCAACCCTTTTGAGCTGCACCAGTTGTTCTATCAAAATAATAGTCTTTCCCGTCAACGGTATTCCATCCAACTAACAGATTTCCGTTTTTATCGAAGAGATACGTATCGTCTCCCGATCGTAATAATCCAGTATGTTTCACGCCTGGTTTATCATAATAATATTTCTTTTCTCCTTCTACAACCCAGCCAGTTGTATTACCTGTCTCGGCAAATGCATATGAAGGTGCAACTGCAGAAATTAGTAAAAATAATGATAAGAGCAATGTTGCAAGCTTCTTCATATATATCAACTCCTTTTCTATTAATCACAAAGAATTATTATATTCTTATAAAAAAATATTAATAGTTCATATGCAAAATTGCATATGTGGATAGATATCGATTTTATTTTCTTGAAGGCATTTAGGGCTATTGACATAAAAATAAGAGCCCTCCTATTAAGGAAGACTCTTATTCCTTATATTAAATGAATTCAATGATATACCAGGGCATTTTTTCTGTATGACGTTCTACACAAGCTTGATAAACTTCTTTTTCTCGATTACTCAATTTTTTCATTTTGAACTTCAAAAATTGCCTAATTTTACATTAAACACGGATTTAAAGTAAAATTGTGTTTGATCATTAAAATTGTTTACATCCTTTATGTAGGCTTCCCCCCTCTATTCTAGAGATATAAGTTTCCTCTCACATATAACAGTCACAATTACATATACGAAATTTAATTCACTCACGAAAGAAGTTAGCTAAATAAGGCCAACCTTCTTATTTATATAGTAATTTAGGAGTAAATCTTTGAAAATAACACTTAAAGCTCCTAAGAATTATTTACTTATTAAACATTATGTATATGATTATCTACATATTTATCATTACAATATTTAACACCTCATAAAATTAATACATTAAATACTATGTCTATACTTTAACGTAAGAATTCTCAATCCTATCGCTATAAGGTAGAGCAAAATTACTAACATAAAAATAAGCACATCCTGTAAAAACGGATGTGCTTATTTTTAAATTTTCATGCGTTTTTACGTTTTAAGAAAATCACTCCACCAACAATTAACAGTAATGCACCTGCAGCCATAGAGATCCAACTTGTAAGGTCAGCGCCTGTTTGCGGTAACCATCCAATTTTAGATTGAATTTCTTTCTTAGGTTGTGGTTGTTCTTTTACATGCTCTTTAGGTTGCTCTGATGTTGGAGTATTTTTATCTGGATTCGGCTGTTCTGGTTTAGGTTGTTCCGGTTTTACCTCTTTGAATTTCACTGTTTGTCCCTTATCTTCAATGTCAACGTGAATAGCTACTAAGACACTATCTTGATACAGTTCTTCAAATACTACTACTTCTTTACCTTGTAATGCAGAAGCATTACATGTGAAATCTAATGTGATAGAACCATTTTTCTCTTTTGCAGTAAACTTAGATTCTGCTGTTACTTCTTTACCATCAACTAATAATGGTTTGTTTGTTGCTTTATCCATTAGTTTACCTTTTACAACGTACTCTTTACCCACGATTAAGTCTTTGTATTCCACTTTATCTTGGATTGTTACAGACTTAGAAGTGTGCATTTCTTTTGTCCCATCTTTTTTGTCAGTTGCTGTTGTTTTAATTGAAGGAATCTTCTCATCTTTGACGATATGTTTAATGATTTGACCATTCTCTTTGATTTCAAAAGAGAACGTCTCTTCATTATTTCCTTAAAATGTTTAGGGGAAGCACACCAATTTTCAGCATGGAAAGCATTATTAACAATAATTGTGTCCTTTATGATTATCATTCTTCCCTTGGTAATAATAGTATTTCTTATAGTAGGGGTTACAACTCTTTAATAATTTATTTGCTTCTTATCCTTTCGCGAGAATCGTTTCATATTCTTGATGCAAGTTGAAGAGTTTTTGTGAAACTTACTACAAAAATATATGAATATTTGGACTATCTTTGTAATTTATTGTAAAATAATATACATAGAAAGATATTTTAGGGGAAATATAGAAAGAGTATGACTTTCAGCTTTTAAAAGGCTAAAGCATATCCTTTTGTTATTTTTAAAGGGGGATAAAGAAAAGAGTATGAAGGATTTAAAAAGAAAAAGTATTTATGTTTTATTAATAGTTATAGCAATTATGGGGTTAAGTGCTTGTGGTAAAGATCCATCAGATGATTTGCAATCTAAAAAGTGGAATGTCGTTGCTACCAATGGCGAATCATATACAGCAGAATTCGCTAAAAATACAGTTTCTTTCAAGATAGGCGCTTTCACAAGAGGTTTTACATATAAAATTAACAAAGATGAAATTAGTTTAGAAGAAGATGGGAAAGATCCAATTGTATTTGAAGTAGAAAAAGATGGTGATGAATATAAATTTAAAGCAACGACTTCAGCTATTAAAAAGAAATTTGGAGATTTGGCGTTATCACCAAGTAAATAATAAATGAAAAGTCGAGATAAAACTCTGTAATAATTTTACAGAGTTTTTTTATTTGGACTTATATAAGTAATTATTTAAGAAATTTTTACGTTGATACATATTAGTAATATTGTTGGTTGGAAATAAATTTTCAAAACGATTAAACTTTATTTCAAATCCACACCTCTTTCGTATTTTACCTCATTACTTTTAACAAAAGTAGTACCCTATAAGAACATTGTAATTAAAAATAAGCACAAAAAAGATTCCTTTTATACAAAGGAATCTAGTGGTTCAGCTTTTTTATAAACAGTTCGATTTTATTTCAATTTTACTTCTGTCTCTCTACTTCTAATTTGTTACCTTTACTATCTACCATTCTTAAAGAACCTGCTCTCAAGAACTCAACAGTATAATCTACTACCGCATTCATTTGTCTAGCATCTATCTTCTTACCGTCTTTAACAAATTCAGTAGGAATCAAAGTTACTTTATTACTGTCTTTATTGTATAACCATGTTCCTGTCATATGGTTGTCTTCATAAGAAGAGTTACCAGTGTCATCATAAGCCGTGAATGACTTATCTTGTCTAAAGTCTAAACCCTTACGAAACTCAGAACCTTTGTAACTACCCCAAGAACCGATTAACTCGTTACCGTCTGCGGATATTTGTACGTTACCATTATCAGAAGTAGTTGACGACTTAGAGTCGGTCTTCGTATCTACATCGAAACCTAAGGCTTTTGCTTCCTTCTCACTATGGGATTCAATAGGGTCGAATCCTTTATGCCAGTACTTGTTACCCTCATTAATCAAGTCCATTGACTTTTTAGACTTTTCTCTATCTTCGTCTGTTACTTTTCCTTTACCCTTCATAATTTCTACTTGAAGTGCATAGGCTTCACTATAACAGTCTACTGCTTTTAAAATCTCTTTATGAGCGTCTTCAAACTCTTTTGGTGGGTCTATCTTCTTAAACTTAGCGATAATCTTTTGCAACTCAGACTCTTCTTTTAGAATTTCTTTCTTTAAGTCAGTTTCCTTTTTAGTTTTATCCATAGCTATCTCAGTTATTACTGTAATTTTCTGCACTAACTCAGAAGATAAACCAGTCATTCGAGTTGGATACTTCTCTTTTGACAGCTTTTCTTTCGTTTCTGATTTAGATTCTACTTTTTCTTTTGGCTTTGCGTCTGTTTTATCGGTACCACAACCTGCCAATAGCATGAACGGTATCGCAAACGTTACTAGTTTCTTTGCTTTCACTATGCCCCATCCCCTTAGAAAAAATTGTATTTAATTAACATATTGTACCATATCATAATTTGTATAAATAAGATATAAAGTTATCTCATCATTAATTAAAATCTAGACTCTACATAAAAAAGCACTTGAACATTAAATAGCTGTTCGAGTGCTTTATTTCTTCCCTATGTTTCATGTAATTTTAAAAGAACCTCCAATTAAAGTTATGTCAATTACAATAAGTGAAAAGAAAAATATATATTCAATCATACTTCCTGTTCTTGTATATATCGGAAATCTTATTTTCATTTTCAAAGGATAAAGCAATTGAATCCCACTTGGAGTAAGGGCATCTAACACTAAATGACTTAATACTCCAATAAACATTCCTATATATATTATGGGGTACTGAGGAACTAGGTACTTAAGAAATGCCGTTATACCAAACAAAAAGATTAGACTATGTGTTATTGTTCGGTGACCAAAAGTTTTATTGATACCCCAAGATAATAAAGGTATTTTTCTTCATAAAGTAGATCCTTGATGACAAATATCTGGTATTAATGCTCCAATTATTGATGTGGCCGTTAATAAATATGGGTCATCCCCAATTCCCGCATAATTATGTGCAATTAAAGCGAAAGCTGCTCCTGCTGCTACATGAGTTGGGCCTCTCAATTGTATCCTCCTTTCTATTATTCAAGTCTTATCTTAACAGTTGGCGAAAACATAATATCCTTTCACCCAGCGCTCTTTTAACCATCTCAGTTTATATTCCATGCTTGGTGTATAAGCTGCTGCAGAATCCATTAAGTTATACCTATCTAAAATTTCCAAACATCTATTAGGGTTCGTTAAAGTATTTAGAAATTCCAAGTCCTCGCTTTCGAGAAAATTCCATACAATGCCTTTAAAATTAATTGGCAGCAGTTCTAAAATCATATCTCTATCCAAACCCGATGTTTCCAAGAAATTTTGACGATGAGAGAGGGATAAGTAACTCCAATTGGTACTTTGGTATTCTTCCCCTAAAAAAGTAAAACGATCTAAACCATTACAATTTAATTCATAACTTTTTATTGCTTCTATTCCCCATTTCATCTTTTTCCCCCACAATTATTATTCTCAGAATTGACTACTAAGTATGTTCACAAATTTCTACCAGTTACTTTTAAATAACATAATGGACTTCTCTATTCCTTCTTTTCACATAATGAATATATAGATAACATGAACAAACCATATTTATTATCATTGTAGAAAAACTAAAAAACACATTAATTCCTAAAACATCACAGAATAATAAAGCAACCATACTTAAAACATAAAAAAATAATAATCTATCAAAAATAGACAAATGTCATTTCTCCCTTTTCTTAAGATTAGTATTATACAAATGTTGCTTTTTGTAATTTCTCCTTACACTTCCCCAAAACAGAATTCCTAGATTAAAAATTATCCCTATAATTATCATGAGAATCGCATACAAAACTAGATTCACTTTTCTACAGATCCCCCCTTTAATTATAAATATAAAAATAACTCTTTATCTAACGGGTTACTATCGGTAACTTGTCCTTCACTTTAAATATATACAAATAATTCTACGAAACTAAGCGACAGTAAAATAATATCAACCTATTCTTAAAAAGAACCAGGCGTATTCAAAGCTAGGTCATATTTAATTATCCTGCTCTCCATTCTGCTAAGGTCAATTATCTTCACAAGAAAATTTTCTGATTTTATTCGTAGATGTTACAGTCTGAAAAACTCGAAAACAATACTTTTTTCCAGAAAAGTCAATAAAAAATTGTTGAGAAATATTTTTCTAGATACCTAAATATTAACAATTTTGATACAATAATGAGAAATCGCACAATATATAATAGGAGGGGTTTATATGGGAGCAGCAACTGTAACATTAAGTGAAATTACAGAGCTTTTAAGTAACTGGCATGACTCTATTCGCGAACTTGATCATGAACAATCAACTAATTTATTTGGAGAAATAAAAAATAAGATTGATAAAATTGAAGAAAACAAAAACGTGCTTTTATACTACTCTTTATTAGAGTTTAGACATAATATGCTTAACAAGGATTATGAAGGCTCTAAAAAATCGCTTGAAAAAATTGAAGATTTTAATAAACCAAGTGAAGAACTTTTGAATTACTACTATAACTTCTTTAAAGCAATTCATAACACAGAAATTGGAGAATATAAAAAGGCTGGTGAATATTTCGATAAAGCCAAACAGTTAATCGCAAATATCCCTGATGAGATTGAGAAAGCTGAATTCTATTATAAAGCAGCAGCATTTTACTATCAGGTAAGGCACCCTTTAGAAGCAGTTAAATATGCGAACCGCGCTTTAAAATTCTACGAACCTGAAACAGGGTATGAACTTAATATAGCAGCTTGTAATAATATACTTGGATTAACATGTACATCACTTAAACAATATGAATATGCGGAAGAATATTTTATTAAGGCTTTAGATATCGTTACAAAAAAACACAACACCATGTTAGGTCTTAAAATTAGACATAATTTAGGTTTTCTATATGCTGAGCAAGATCTTTCAGAAGCAGCTATACGAAACCTAACAACAGCTATTGATACTCCAGAAAAAAGTTATAAAGCTATTTTCCTTATTGCAAGAGAAAATTACAAACTTGGAAATACAGAAGAGTCATTAAAATTTATTGAAATTGGGTTAGAAGCATGCAATCGCATCAATAACACGGAATATAAACACCACTTCTCAATATTAAGCGCACTAAACTCGAAAAAATCTACAGAAAAGTCCGAAAATATAATCTCAGAAGGAATTGAGTACTTTGAACAAGAAGGTTTATTAGGGTTCGTTCATGACTATTCGAAACAATTGGCTTTAAAATTCTACTCATCTAACCAGCAAGATAAAGCAAACCAATATTTCTTTAAGTCACACGAAGCCGAAGAAAAACTACGTAAAAAGGAGGCACTAAAATAATGAAGAAAGTAATTCAAGTTTTAGGTATCACTCTAGGATTAGTAGCCGTTTTTGGTTTTACTTCAAACAACACAATACAAAATGCTGAACACGGAGAAACATTTGCGCCCAAAGTACAGGATAGCTCTATCCATTACGTAATGAGAGAACACGGAGAAACATTTTAATACTTATAAAGGGCCATACCTCATACATGGCTCTTTTTTTATTATATTAAATTTGATTTATATGCCTTTTAAGATCATATATTCAACTGAATCCATTAAACTTTTACTAGCAGCTAATCTTCCGCCTAACTTCTTTACTTCGCCCAATTTTTGCTAGGAGTTTCACTAATCACAAATCGCGGGATTAACTATTATTTAGAAAGGGTGTAATTTATTCTATGTTAACTACACTTCCAATCATTATGACTACCAATGGCCAGAAATTAAAATGTTCATTTACTAGTATTACAGAACGATGTGATTTTGACCATATCTCCTTCGACATGCAATTTCACGACCTTGTTAATAACTCAAGGGTCGGAACTGCTTCATGTCGTATTCAAAAAGATCAATCAGAAAACAAAATTGAAATTACTATTACAAGTTTAGATGCAAATCATATTGGAAATGGGGTTGGAACTGCTATGGTATATTCCATATACAGATGGGCATATTTTAGCTATCCTGGTTATGAACTCCTCTTCAATGGAATGATTAGCATGGCCTTCGATGAAAAATATTTAATAGGTTTTTATACAAAAGTTGGATTTAACGTAAAAAATGGTTTCTTTAATCTAAAAGTAGAAAGTAATGAATTTCATGAGTTCTGTACAAACACTGAAAATAAAATATCTGATATGTATTTCACATTTCTAAGTAAACAAAATGAAAGCTATAACAATGAAATAGATAATTATATAAGTATCCTGTCACATATTGAAAAGAAATATAATTCAATGACATTAATTTCATTTATTAAACAACGCTATTTTAGACGTAAACAGTCCTATAATGAACATACTCTCATGTAGGTATAAACTAAAGTTTGATGGAATTATTACAAATAACCTTCACACTAAATCAAGAATAGGAAACAAGTTTTAAAAAGCACAATCGTAACTTGTTCTCTATTCTTATGTTATCTTATTTCTGTTTCTACACCATGATTGTATAACTGGATGGTATCCTCAGTAAAATCCTGAACGACTGTTGCAAGTTCTTGTAATTTCTCCTGCGTTACCCCATTAATATACCAAACAAAATTACTATTGGATTCTGAATCCGTTGGTATGGAACCAATGGTTATTTTATATTCTGTAGTTTCTTTTACCGTTTCTTCATATGATTTCTTTACCTCATACTGATACTTTTCAAGACGAATAAACATATCTCGCCAGAATAAATCAGCAATTTCCATTTGATGATACCAGACTTTACGAATATAATCTGGAATACTTCTTGTGTTTTCTAACAAGTACCCCTCTGCCTTTGTGGGGGTGATGGATCATTGCATGAATCGCGTCCGCAATATAATGTGCTGTTGGATGATTACGAACCAAGATACGACGTGTTTCCTGACGCACTTGTAGAAGAACATCGTAATAAAAATACATCATGTCACGAGTCGTAGTAACAACCGACTCTTTTTGAAATGGAAACATAGTACCGTTGTGAAATGTTAGTGATGCATCACCAAGGTTCCATGTATATGTTTGCAAATTCTAGTCCCCTTTCGTGCTTTTTTATATGTAGTATTATCTCCCCATTTCAAAAAAGCATTTATTCAGTAATAAGAAACAATCCTAATATCCCTTTTACACTTTCTAATCTAACCTTCAATCTATAAGTACTTAGTGAGACACTCTAAAGCAAAAAAATATTAATATTTAGATATAACTCAATCAAATTATACATATATTGGATAACTTATGTTAAAATACCATTGAATATTATAAAAATACTAATTATTCAAACAGTGAAAAGGGGCATATAAATGGGGAATTCAACAACCAAATCAAAAAAACTAGTAGGGTTTGTAGCAACAGCAACATTAGCTACATCAATGATTGCAGGGGTAGGTAATGCAAGTGCGCAAACGACAGATACATTAAAAACGGCTGAGCCAGTACAGGAAAAAGCAAGAGACAAGAAAGAAGAACGTCCAGAAAGCTTATTTCCGAGCATGGATATAAATTATGACACTACGATATATGTAGGAGATCCATTTGATCCAATGGCAGGAGTGTCAGCTTATGATTCAAAAGATGGAGATATTACTGATAAAATAAACATAGTTGGTGAAGTAAATCCTTTTGAGCCAGGCGGGTATAATTTAGATTATACGGTTACTAATTCTAGAGGTTTTTCAGTAATTAAACAGGTACATGTATGGGTTAATAGGGGGGAGAAACCTATATTAAGATTGCCTTATGGAGTATCGATTAATGTAGGCGATAAATTTGACCCAATGGCAGGAGTATCGGCTATTGATGAAAAAGACGGTGACATTACTTCTAAAATAAAAGTTGATGGTAATGTAGATACTTCTAAACCTGGTACTTATGAGGTAACTTACACGGTTACTAATTCTAAGGGTCTTACAATAGTTAGGAAACAACCAGTTAAGGTTAAAGAGACGGAAGGAACAAAAAATGAAGCACCTGTATTAACTGTACCATTTAGTACTACACTTCATGTTGGTGAAGAGTTTGATCCAATGGCTGGTGTGTCTGCTACTGATAAAGAAGATGGCAATTTAACTAATAAAGTTAAATATAAAGGTAATGCAGATACTTCTAAACCTGGTAAATACATTGTAGAATATTGGGTTGTTGATTCTAAAGGCGTTAATGCGACAGCTACACGATCTGTAATTGTGAAAGAAAATGAAGAAACTCCCGATATGGAACCCAAATTAACTGCACCTACTAAAACCACGATTAATGTAGGAGATAAATTTGATCCAATGGCTGGTGTATCTGCTACTGATAAAGAAGATGGCGACATTACTGATAAAGTAACAGTTGATGGCAACGTGGATACTTCTAAACCTGGTACTTATGAGTTAACTTATACAGTTTCAGACTCTAAAGGACACAAAGTTACTGCTAAACAAAATGTTACTGTCAAACAAACAGTAGTGCCTAAAGATGAGGTCCCAGTTTTAACAGCACCTACTAAGACTACTATCAATGTAGGAGATAAATTTGATCCAATGGCTGGTGTATCTGCTACTGATAAAGAAGATGGCGACATTACTGATAAAGTAACAGTTGATGGCAGCGTGGATACTTCTAAACCTGGTACTTATGAGTTAACTTATACAGTTTCAGACTCTAAAGGACACAAAGTTACTGCTAAACAAACTGTTACTGTTAAACAGAAAGTAGAAACAACAAATGAAGCACCTGTATTAACTGTTCCATTTACTACTACACTTAGTGTCGGTGAAGAATTTGATCCAATGGCTGGTGTATCTGCATCTGATAAGGAAGATGGTAATTTAACTAATAAAATTAAATATAAAGGTAATGTAGATACTTCTAAACCCGGTAAATACATTGTAGAATATTCGGTCGTTGATTCTAAAGGAGTTAATGCGACAGCTACACAATCTGTAATTGTAAAAGAAAATGAAGAAAATCCCGATATAGAACCAAAATTAACAGTACCTACTAGAACAACGATTAATGTAGGGGATACATTCAATCCACTTTCTGGCGTTAAAGCTATTGATAATGAAGACGGCGATATTATTAATAAAGTAACAGTTGATGGCATCGTTGATGCTTCTAAACCTGGTACTTATGAGTTAACTTATACAATTTCAGACTCTAAAGGGCATACAGTTACCGCTAAGCAAACTGTTATAGTAAAACAAAAAGTAGAAACAAAAGATGAAGATCCAGTTTTAACTGTACCTACTGAAGTAACTATTCATGTCGGCGATAAATACAACCCACTTTCTGGCGTTAAAGCTATCGATAAAGAAGATGGCGATATTACTGACAAAGTAATTCATATGGGCGAAGTTGATACATCTAAAGCAGGTAATTTCGAAGTTAAGTTTCTAGTTCGTGATGCAAGTGGAAATGAAGTAACGGCCACACAAAAAGTAACTGTAAAAGATACAAACACTGAAAACGGTTCTGATAATAGTAATAACAACTCTAATTCTGGAAATGGTTCTGATAATAGTAGTAACAATACTAATTCTGGAGAAGGTCCTGACAATAGTAATACTACTACCGGAAACATCTCTGTCAATAACAACACTAGTAGTAATTTGGATAATAAAAAAGATACCATTAAAGAGCTTCCAAAAACAGGTGCAAGTTCAAATAATGGTACCGCTGTAGGTATATTAGCGATCCTTGCAGGTATGTTAATTACTTTTGGTCGTAAATTTAAAAAGGCTATAAAATAAAGATATTCATAGTCTCCAATCCTGTAGTGAAGGTATTATCTTTGAGACGTAAGAGGTGGATAAATAGCATGATAAATCAAGCTGAATGGTTGTGGCAACGGATTATCGACAGAGGTTCAAATTCTGAAAGTAACTTTAAAGAATCGTTAAATCTTCAGCCAGGTGCAGGTGATGAAGATTTCCAACTTATTGAGGATACACTAGGGCTTACACTACCTGAAGAAATGAAGAGCTTTTATAGAGTTTATAACGGACAAATTTGGGAACCCGGGTTGAATCCATTTGTAAGAAATTTGACCCTGTCTCCCATTTCTGAAATTATATCAAATTGGGAATTTTTACAGGAAGAATTCGATCCGGATGATGATTTAGAGCCAGATATTGAAAAAGAGCTTAAACCAGCTCTTTGGAATTCTAAGTGGATTCCAATTGCAGAAAATGGTGGCGGAGATTACCTTTGCATTGATACAGATCCATCTGAAGTTGGGTTTACAGGACAGGTTTTATACTATTACCATGACTGGGGAAGGCGTGCTATCGAAGCAAAGAATATCTTTTCATTCATCGAAATTTGTTTAAAAGAAGAGAATTGTGAATAAATGTACCTAAAGTAATGTGTGCTTTAGGTACATAAGAAAGGACATTACATATTAAATATGTAATGTCCTTTAATTTATCTAAGCCACTTCATTTTAGGTCTTGATTATTAGAAATTCACACAATCTTTTAAAATACCATTCTATCCTAGTAAACAATCCCTTTTTACAGATGGTACTTGCTGCAAATGAAATCTTTCGGGTATTAAACCTATTTCACCAAAAATTTTTCTAGTTCTTCTGCTAAATGTTTAGCTCCATTAGGACTTAAAGTAATTTTTCCATTTGCTAAAGTTATATTTCTTTCAGATACCTCTCCAGTAATTTGGCAAGCATTATAAGGCGAGTATCTTTTTAAAATTATATTTTCATTATCAACAAAAATTTCTAACGGTGATTTAATCCCTATGCCTAGTGTATCTCTCAATTCTTTAGGTATTACAACTCTTCCTAATTCATCAACCTTTCGAACAATTCCAGTTGCTTTCATAATAATATTCCCCCTAATAAATTATCAATCATTTATATACTAACATCTTTTCATTATGGTTTAGATTGCTCCAATTGTTGTTTCATTTTCTTTTCATTTTCAGTTATAAGATTTATTAACTCCTTTTCTCTATCATTATAATAACTAGTTAATGTTTCAAAACGAAGTTTAATAAGCTTTTCAAGACTGAGCTTTTTATTATTATCAATAATTTCTTTCTCACTTAAGTAAGAGATATTATTCTTTAAGTTATAATGCTCTTTATTAATTACATCATTAATCTCCATATGAGCCTTTTTAATATTCATAAATAAATCTGCCCACTGCGTATTCAGACTAAAGTATTAATAAATCTTCCAATTTTCCCATTCTTTATATAGTTTTTCATACTCTTTATTAAGAGTTTGATATAATTCGTCAGCATTACTTACTGTCGCATAATTCCCTTTTCCTGCTTCTGCTGTATTCTTTAATTGCTGTTGTTCACTATTTTTCACATCAAATCCAATAATATTTACAACTGCATGAGTACTAGATTGATTGAGATTTTTGGCAGCATTGACTGGATCTCCCCCACAAGTCTCTTCTCCATCACTCACAATATATACTACATTTAGGTTTTCCTCACCGGTATACTCTTTAAAATCATCATTTACAGACTCAATAGCGGATGCTAACGGCGTCCACCCCTTCGGACCAAAATTGGATAAAGCAGCATTAAATTGCTCCTTTTTATAAGGCTGTAATGGATACATTACCTCCGAAGATCCACAGGATATACTTTTATCATTTTCATTATTACTTCCTTTATGTCCATAAACTCTTAACATTACATTTGCATTATCCGGAATCTTATCAAGATAGTTGTAAATAGCTTTCTTAGCTGCTTCCATTTTAACTTGACCATTAACTTTACCAGCCATGCTCCCGCTTGCATCAAGTAAAATCTCCACATTCAGGGATTTTTCTTTTGGTTTTATAGAATGTACATTGTCATTATTTTGTTCTTTAATCGCTAATTCAGGGATAATTCTCTCCATTTTACTTACAGCTTCTTTATAACTTTGCGCTTGTAAATTTAGTAATTGTACGTATATTTGTTCTGCACTTAAATCCTTTGGTAATTTTATCAATTCCTGGTTAAGTTCATTCATTTCCTCTGATGAGAGTGCCCTTTCCTTTGCGTATTTACCTGGTCCTTCTTGTGTCATTAACGGGGCATTTGTAGCAAATAACGATTCATATGTCTTGATATCCTCTTTTTCAAGTTCTTTTTTGCTGCTTTCCTTTTCAACTACTTCACTTTTTGGTTCATTAGATTTAGAAGACGTAGTATCTGATTTTGAACACGCAGTAATAAATACACAGAACCCCAGTGTTATTCCAATTACATTAAATAATGCTTTACCCACTATAAAACCTCATTTCTTCCCTTGAACCACTAATTTCACTACTACATCCTGAAATTATAATAAAACAGGCGATTAGAACCCAAACTAATTTCTTCCCCATATTTTCCCCTCACCTCATATTATCTATCTTTCATATTTTAACATCACAAACGATGTTATTTAAGATTTCAGGTAGGGAGTACACGTATTACGCCCTTGTATGAAGAATCTGCATTTATTAAGCTAGGTAAGCGATACACTAAGGCGTAGCTCCAACAAAACGCGAATTTCGTACGCTAAGCAAAATTTTATAAAGAAATAGCCAATTTCCTATACGTTAAGAAATTGACTTTTGGGATTTCTTTTAAATTAGAATTCTACAATTAGTAAAATAATCATTATTTACCCAATGGTTTGAATTGGTTTTCAGCTACATCAATAAAGTTAGTTTTAGCACGTTCAAACAATTCTTGGTTTCCATTCGAAATGTTTTCAGATAATGTTTGTGAGCAGTAATAAAGCTTTTCCATGATGTTGTAATAACGGTTATAATCATTTTGCTTACCTTCAGCTACACCCCCATTAGGCATATCAACAACTAATCTTTTAAGGCTAGCTAAATTGGCGTGCATACCTTGTCTCCAAGCTGAGTCTTTTAAATCTGCACGTGTAAATTCGTCTTCAATATATCCAACAATTACAGCTACTTTTGATTTATGAATATTCAATGAATCATCTAAAGCAATAGCACTTGTTTTTACGTCTTCTTTTTGTTGCTTTTGTGCTTCTTGTTGTTGTTTAGCTTTTTCCGCTTCAGCTTTCTTTGCTTCTGCTTCTTGTTGTTGTTTAGCTTTTTCCGCTTCAGCTTTTTTTACTTCTGCTTCTTGTTGTTGTTTAGCTTTTTCCGCTTCAGCTTTTTTTGCTTCTGCTTCTTGTTGTTGTTTAGCTTTTTCCGCTTCAGCTTTTTTTGCTTCTGCTTCTTGTTGTTGTTTAGCTTCTTCCTGTTGTTTATCCACTTCTTCTGATTCTTTAACTTCTTTCTTAACTTCTTGGGATTGTTTAGTCTCTTCCTTCTTAACTGGTTCTTCACTACTACAACCAACTAATCCAACAGATAACACTGCAACAAATCCGAATCCTTTAACTGCTTTAACTGCTACTTCTTTAACTGTATGTAATTCCTTTTTCATTAATGGCTCCTCCTAGATTGGGTTACTTAACCTTTTTTTTAAGTAAGGCGGTTCCTTACTCAATAGAATTTGATACAATTTTTTCACTTTATCTTTTGGAAGTGTTTTAGAAAGTAATTTGATATTGTTTTGCGCTCCGTAAATCCTCTTTGCATCTTCGAACTCGACTTCGAAGTTCTTTTTTTATCTCCTGAAAAGTGTGGCACCATACGCCCATTCAAAAACAAAAAGCTACCATCGAATTAAGATAGCTCATCCATTTCTACATTCTGATTTTAGCCGAACGTAACGCCTACAGCTGGTAAGAAGTTTATTTAAATGGTCTTAATCATATCCCAAGCTAAATTTTTTTACCGCAAAACATAATGCTATAAAAATAGCCAAGTTACCGGAGCGATTATGTTGGAACCCGCTAACGCCGGGCTAAAATCAGAATTGTTTTGCCATATTTTTATTATGCCATTAAATAATCAGATTTTTCTAAATAACATACTATATACTTCTCTTATTTTTATAGTTTCCTATATATCTGTGAATGTATACCTTTATAAACACCAATTTACTTTCCATAATTTTAAATAAGCATTTCTTCAATTAGCGGGCGCAATTATTGAACAACATAAGTAAAAAAGGATCAATCTTTTTTATAAAAACCAATCTTAAATCTACTAGAAAAGCATCCGTTTTGATTAATCTTTTTTCAAAATGGATGCTTTTTATTTATTGTAAAGTGCTGGCTTGTGGGGTATTTTTGATCAAACTTTATTTTAAAGCTACACTCGCCACATAATAAAAAGGTAGGAACATTTTGTACATATCAAATATGTTCCTACCTTTGATTTTATTGAGTTTAACATCTATGACCTAAATATAAAATGATTAACTCCTTTAAATAATGGTGAGCCTTGTCAAAAGTGCGCCAACTGTAGTGATATCAACAATATTGAACTCCCCCCACTTTCACTTCGTTTAGAAGTGAAAGTGGGGGATTCCTAAGTAAAGAGTTCTATCGAACTCTAATTTATTAGGCTAACCCCGCAGTCCTTGCGGTTAGAAGCCTTATCGCTTCATTCTTTAGATTGATACTTGCGTTAATATCCCTATCATGGTGTGTATGGCAAGAAGGGCAATCCCATTTACGTAGGTTCAGATTTTTAACGTCTTTGTTTTGATATCCACAACAAGAACATAATTGGCTTGAAGCAAATGTTTTCGATACGACAATGACTTGTTTACCGTACCATTTTGCCTTATATTCCAACATAGTTCGAAACTGTGACCATGATACCTCACTAATCGCTTTTGCTAACTTATGATTCTTTAACATATTAGATACTTGCAAATCTTCTATACCGATAACATCGTGGTTTTTGATGATTTCAGTTGAGATTTTGTCCAAGTAATCTTTTCTAGCATTTGCCATGTATTCATGAATTCTAGCTACCTTTACTCGTTGTTTATTCCAGCGAGAAGATCCTTTCATTCTTCTAGAAAGAACACGCTGTGCTTTTACCAACTTCTCTTCTAACAATCGAAAAAACTTCGGATTTTTATAGGTTGTTCCATCTGACAAAATGGCGAAATCTTTTAGTCCTACATCTATTCCAATGTAAGAATTTGTTTTCGGAAGTTCTTGCACTTCTGTTCCAACTAACAATGAAACAAAGTATCTACCAGAAGGGTTCCGTCTAACCGTAGCATTTAAAATACGTCCTTTTACTTCACGACTTTTGGCAAATCGAACAAGACCTAGTTTTGGCAATTTAATTTTGTTTCCTATAACGGCAATATTTTCATTTGTTTGTTTTGTGGTATAAGATTGTACGTTGTTTTTCTTAGATTTGAAACGCGGGGCATTGTTTTGTTTTTTGAAAAAGCGTGTATACGCATCCGCAAGGTTGCGAACAGACGACTGAATCGCAATACTATCCACTTCTTTTAGCCAAACAAACTCTTTCTTCATGGCAGGAAGTTTGGCAGAGCATGTACCATATGCCAGACCTTTTCCTGTTTCTCTGTATGCATGACCCCATAGAGATAGGAAGTGATTGAATACAAAACGAGAACAGCCAATCGTTTTATTGATTAGGGTCGCTTGTGCTTTATTTGGATAGATACGAAATTTATATGCTTTATTGATCATCATTCATTTCATCTCCATTTCGATATGTATCTATTATATAACAAACATACATTCGATAGGTAGTGAAGTAACAATTTATATATATCGAACAATTAAGATGGCTTCCTGCCATCCCTTGTCCGAAGCCAATTCATCTCCCACATACTCACTTAGCATTCCTTGAGGAAGGAGTCCTCTTGGCTAAAATGATAAATTCGCGGACATTCTAGAATTTGATGCTGCAAGTAATAATGGAGTGGAAGAAATACGGCAGATACAAGATCAGGTACATTTAACACCGGTTACAGGAAAATATAAAGTGTACATTATCGATGAAGTGCATATGCTTTCAAATTCTGCATTTAATGCTCTATTAAAGACATTAGAAGAGCCGCCAGCACATGTTATTTTCATACTGGCTACAACAGATCCACAAAAAGCACCTAAAACTATCATTTCTAGATGCCAACAATTTGAATTTTGAAATATACCTCTTCAAGCAATGATTGAAAGGTTAAAATTCATCTCCCATGATCAAGGGATTCGGATTACAGACGAGGCATTACATTTAATATCTCAATTAGCTGAAGGTGGTTTAAGAAATGCTCTTAGCATAATGGACCAAGTAATCGCATACGCAACATATAATGTAATCCCCCTAAATATTTAAATGTTATCCGATTTTTTTGCTACCTGCTCTAAATTCACTTTTAAATGTAACCCAATTTTTCGTTATCTATTACTCTTTATTTTATATATACTGTTCTTTAGCTTAGGCTTCTTGTGTAACCGTACTTTGGTCCCATTAATATCTAAGTCAATTTTTTCTTCCTCTAAAGCCTCAATTTTCTCTTTATGTTCCTTTTCAATTCTATCTCTTTCTTCTTTTCTCTTAGTCGCTTTTGGACCAATTACGAACAGAATTAAGAATATACTCACCATGACAACAAAAGTAGTCACTAGTACCTCTCCCCCTTTGCCAAAACTTCGTACCATATATTTTTTTAATCTATTAGATTTAACCTTGAAATCTAGTGGAGAACGAGCACTAGCATAATTACACAGAAATATTATAGAAATTACTTGCACTATTCCTCCTTCTCCTTTTATAAATCGAAATTATAAATGACGCAGTAAGGCCGGTACTAGCAATGTCATTACAAATATAAAAATGGAACTATATCTCAAACTTGAACTCCATTTTCCATATTTGGGATGTTCAAATTTCTTATAAAGCATACCTAATGCTAAAGATATCAAAAACATTAATACAGCTGTTCCTAAAATTATAGAAGTAATTAAGCCCACCATATTACTCATAAAGGTTTGAAAATCAAAAGAACGTGTCGTCAACATTAACACTGGTAGAACCCTTATTAAAAGTATGAGAATAAATGAACCTACTCCAAAATAAATAGATCTTTTTTTCCACTTTATATGTTTAAACCATAACGAAGCCCCAAAAACTAATAATGATATTAAAATTACTACAGAAAGAATAAGGAAAATAACATCAAAAAATGCAGGCACACTCGCATGAATTGCACCATCTACTTTATTTCCCCCATCTTTTATTACATCACTGCTGCCATTAAACAAAGAACCAAACCAGTCTACAATCCAATCAGTCATCCACGAAATATCGAATGGTAAATCTTCGGTTTTTGTTTGCGTAGGAGCAACTGAGTTGAAAATTTTCAAATTCTCCTCCCCCTTCATTAAAAATTACCCCCTTTACTTTAAGTATATAAGTTTCCTTAACCAAAACTAAGAAAGTATTAAATCATCCTTGATTAAATAGAAGAACCACACTTATGAATAGAAATTTCATTTGTTACATTTGTACACTCGCTTTTTTATAACTATCCATTGCATTTAGCTTTGTCCCTATTTTGGAATAAGTAAAAAAGTACCCATCCAATTGTGAGACACATAATAATTGGATGAGTACTTCATTACACATTCTTTATTCTATTTTTATTGATATAGAAGAGGTTTATACATTTCATGGTGATACAAACTATAGTAACCAATTAAATAATTTTTAAATATTACTACGTAATTCAATCGATTTAAGAAAATAAAATTTCACAAACCTTTGATGATAGCTTCTTGGTTTATCGGATAGAACATATGTATGAAAAACGCAGCATAATATCGGTTTTTCTAACCTTGTAAATGACTTAATATATATCTTTGCGTATTTATGTCTTGGCGTTTTAATGCCGTTACTAATTCTCGATTAACATCTGATACAGGTAATGGTTCTCCATATATATCAAATAATCTTATACCGAACTTACTTAAAATCCGTATATTATTAAGATTCCTACTCTCTTGTGTATAACTAATAATATGGCGTAAATTAATCCCAAAACTTATCATAAACTAACGCTCCCTCTTCAATGTAAATAGATATGGATATACTTCTATTTATTCTCGAGGAATCCCTTGAAGCTTAATAAGCCCTATATATTTCTCAATACCATAACAGTATTAGCTCTCTCTTTTTCTACTATAGTGCTACGCCACTTCTTATAAGAAGTATTCAATAGACAACAGTTAATAAATCAAAATCAAAAAAAGCATTAACGAAACTTGTACTGTCTTAACTATACTTTTTCAAATTTAAAAGCATGTACATTATTATAATTCAGAATATTCTGTATATTAGTGAAAAAAATCGTAGTTAAATTTAATTTATCTAATTCCTGTTATTATCAGAATAAGCCTTTACAGAGAAATGGGGGATATTATGACTGTTCAAGAAAAAAGTAATAAGCAATTGATGGAATTATTACATGAATGGTATGAAGAAATTCGTTTATATCATGTAAAAGAAGCAAAACAGACATATCTACAAGTAAAAGAACTTTTAAAGGAAATAGAAACAGACCAATATGTATCATTCTATTATTCCCTACTGAATTTTAGATATAAAGTCTTGGTAGATGGAATGAGTATTACAAAAGATTCTTTTAATCAAATAGAAAAACTCCCTAATATCAAAGAAGAATTTTCATTATTAGCTTACTATTATTATTTCTTTAAGGCAATCCACTCTACAATTTTAGCAAATTATACTGAAGCGAAAACACACTATGAAAAGGCAAAAGAACTTTTAATTGATATACATGATGAAGTAGAAAAAGCCGAGTTTGAGTATAGATTTTCAACTTACTGTTATCAATCTTATCAACCATTTGAAGCGATTCAACATGTAGTAAAAGCCAAAGAAATATACCGGAATCATGTAGGCTATGAAATTAATATTGCTTTATGCGACAATGTATATGGGCTGGCTTGTATAGATCTAAGAGAATTTGAAAGAGCGGAAGAATGTCTCAATACGGTTATTGATGTTTGTAAGAAGTATGATGAAGAACAATTATTATTACGAGTACGATCTAATTTAGGCTGGTTATATAATATTCAAGATTTATATCCATTGGCGATTAGACAGAGTTCTGAAATTATAAATACCATACCGAACCATTTTAAAGCATTATTTGTCTTAGCAAGAGCATATTATAAATTAGAAGGCGTTGAAACAGCAAAAGCATATATCGAGCAAGGAATAAAGTATTCAAATAAATCAGGAAATGAGGAATATAAGCATCGTTTCGCAGTTTTAAATGAACTAATCACAGAACTACCTAGAATTAAACTAGAAAAAGTAGTTACTGATGCAATTTCTTATTTTGAAAAAGAGGACATGTGGGATTGTGTAAAAGAATATGCAGAGATTTTAGCACTCCAATTTTACGAAGCAAATAATCATGTTAAAGCGAGCAAATATTTCTATATTAGTAATAATGCTGATAAGAAACATTTGAGAAAAGGAGCGTTAAAGTAATGAAAAAAATAAAAAAAGTGTTATTGAGTATGGTAGTAGTAAGTGCATTAGCATGTAGCATGATTAGTTTAAATGTATCACAACACTCTTCGTTTAATGGTGGAGATACGCCAGCACCAACAAAACCGATTGTCTCTAGTGGCGTATCTATTGATTAATGTAATACATTTTTCTCGCTTTAAAAATCAGAAAATTCAGCCTCTTAATCTTTAAAAAATGTTAAATAAATAGATAAAATATAGAATCTCTAGTCCGAAACATATTTGTTTCGGACTATTCACGTTCTTCTTTCAACTTTTCTATATAATTAGTTGATTGTGAAAAAGCACTGCTAAAATCTTCAGCAATGCTTTACGATTAGACGTAATATGATAATGAACGTCTAATTTTTTCTACTCATGAGTTCTGTAGACACATATATTTTTATTTTAACTTCAAGATACGCTCTATTTCCTTCAGACTTAACTTACTTGCTTTTGCAATAGTTTCAAGCGGTACACCAATTTCATGTATCCCTCGAATCATTTGCATCTTACCTCGCTCAATACCTTTTTCCATACCCTCTTGTTCTGCATTCGCTAGCTTTGCTTGTTCATCTAGAAGTAGGTTCTCTCGAGCTTCATATGCTGTTCGGAAAGAAGAATCATGGCTCATGTTTTCCCCATCTCCTTTTCAAAATAAAGAGGACACCAATTCTTAAAACACCTTTTATGGCTGCTTTAATGAATTAGTGTCCTCTAGTTTTTTAGCCAGACTATATCTTATTTCTTTTTTTCAAAAATTAAAATTTTCAAAAACACCCCTACACATTTTTAACTTTTAATTAACTTGAAACATGTATTTTTTATAATTTTTATGCACCGATAAAATAAGCCCCATCATTATCATATTTGAAAATAGCGAACTCCCTCCATATGATAGAAAAGGTAGTGCAATTCCTTTTACCGGCATTATCCCAACAATCATACCAATGTTTTGGAAGATTTGTAGTGTTAAAACACTACTTGTCCCAGCACATAATAATGTACCAAACAGATTCTCTGCTGAATAAGCAATTATAGTTATTCGATATATAAGAAGTAACAAGACCAATACAACGATAGCTGCTATTATAAATCCACCTTCTTCAGCGATAGTAGCAAAAATAAAATCAGTATGTTTTTCAGGAATATATACACTACCTTGACCGAATCCTTTTCCATGTAATTCACCACTTCCAACAGCTAAAAGAGATTGTTGCGTTTGATATCCTTGATCTGCATTTTCAGCTGGATTTAGCCAACCTATAATGCGTAATTGTTGGTGCGGTTTTAACCTAGTAACTAATTCTTTAAAGAAAAAATCTGGATATTTTTTATATATAAATATTAATGTAGATAATATAGTTACCGGGATGACTGTACAAAATGCAATTAATTTCTTTTGAATCCCTGACATAAATAAAATACATGCTATAGATGCTGCGTATAAGAACACCATACCTGTATCTGGCTGACTGTATACTAAAGCAATAGGAGGAATTGAAACTAACATAATTTTTCCGACCAATATGAAATCAGTTTTGTATGTCCGAATCATATATTTGGCGTTATGATTCACTACTAAATTGGCGACAAATATAATTAGTGCAATTTTGAAAAACTCCGATGGTTGAATTTGACCGATAACAGGAAATTGAAACCATCTTTTTGCTCCTAATTTAACGGGAGTAAACGTTGACTCCGGTAGTATTTTTAAAATAACAATTGCCACAGAACCAACAATATACAATGGCCAAGAGAACTTTTGCCATTGATCCCAATCAATACTTGCAACAAATATTAACAGTACAAAACCAATTATATAGTTCCTACCTTGCTGCAATGCAAAGTTTGTGTTTCCATACTGACCAGTTTGTTGACTACTATAAATTGCAGCGGTACTAATAATACAAAACATGCATAAAATTAAAATTAGTTTTGTATCTAGACTCCTTAATAATACTATTATTTTACTCATGAAACCCTCCTGTAGTACTCAATATATTCCACGCTCCATAATAATTACTAGTACCCTTTTTATAAGATTTTTTGTTATTCAAATAAAAATTACATTATTATGTTATAACGCGAAATTTTATTTTATCTAAACTTTCTCTTAAGGTTTCACTTTAAATAGTTAAAGTAATAATAAGTAAATCTTAATTTTTCCTAAACTAAAATGAACAAGCCCTTTTTATCCCGAATTACTTTTCTTCTTTAAAACTTCCTCATTTCTTTTCGTTCCAAAGAACTGTTTAAAAGCAAAATCAATACGTAAATTTACTAATTTAGTGGACATGGATTTTCTCTCCCTGTCTATATCATTTCTTATTGTACATAAAAAAAGGTAGTACATTTAAACAGGCTCTTACGTTACCTCACATAAGAGCCTGCCTACATTGACAAAAAATTAATGGTTCTGAGCAAAAACAATTGCAAGTGACATCGTTTTTGTCCAGAACCTTTATGTTCATCTATTCTTTTTCTGGCCAAATTTTCGCATTTGGTTCTAATAACCACTTGTGTTCTTCCTCCATGATACGATCATTCCATGGGTTATTCTCAAGATGTCGAATCATCCAACAAAAATACATTGCATATCCAGGTGCCGTTGCTTGCGGGTGGTCTAGCTCACCTGGAATTGTAATAAAACTATTATGTATAACGCGATAAGCATCCTCACCTACCATTGCACATCCAAATCCCTGTGGCTTGTTAAAGCGATAATAATATACCTCCGGTTGATCATGGTGATGCGGTGGGTAACTCGACCATCGCCCGGGATAAGAAATAACTTCTCCTACTACCATGTTAGAATATGCTGCATTATTATAGTCAAAAATTGTACGAATAACACGCTGCGCTGTTCCCTCCCATACTCCATCTCCAGCTACAACACTTTGACACTCATTTGGAGTATACAACTTTGACGCAAATTCTTGGTCATTATCTGTTTTTTGAACAAGCACTTCACTATCTGAAAGAGCAGTAATTGTAACCTTCACATTTTTAGCCACATGTAAACACCAAGGGTTTTCTTCAAAAACAGACTGCCTTTGAATAACTTTTTCCATTCCATCCCACTCTAAACGTATTGCCCCTTCTAGTAAAAGTACTGCCGTTTCATTCTTATTATCAAATAGCACCTCTTCTTTTCCATTAGACATCTTATATATGCCTATATCCATTAACATATCACTGCATTGACCGTTCATTTCTGTTAATACATTATACCCTTCATTTAATTCACCTAATTTTCCTAACACGGCTTTCTCCCCCTTTTAATTAATGGCTACTCTATCATTCTCTATCTTTGTCAGCTAACTAAATTATGAGTTCCTTCTATTATTTAATGAAGAAAGCTTTTCTGGTTATGCTTTGTTTTCACTTCCGAATATACGCATATGATTTTTAACGTTTTCGTACGCGGCCTCAATTACATCTTGATGGTACGTAAAGTAATCTGAATAAGGAGTATTTAAGGCCGCAGTGTTAATTCTAGTAATTACATTCTGAAACGTGGCTGTTGCTACATTAATTTTTCGAACACCATGTTGAATACATTGCTTGAAATCCTCTGGGCTAATGCCAGACCCACCATGTAATACTAAAGGAATATCGACTATCCCATTAATCTCCTGCAAGCGGTCTAATCGTAAATCAGGGTCTCCATCGTACATCCCGTGCGCATTTCCAATCGCAACAGCTAACGCATCAACATCTGTTTCTTCTGCAAATCTTTTTGCTTCTTTAGTACTTGTCAGCATCATTTCAATATCTTCTGATCCGTCCTCACTACCACCTACTCTGCCAATCTCAGCCTCTACTGTCGCTCCGTACTGTTTCGCAAGCTCCACAACTTCTTTTGTCCTTTGGATATTCTCTTCTAACGGATAGTGAGATCCATCAAACATAACCGAACTAAAACCAATTTCTAATGTCTCTTTAATTTTTTCAAACGTCATACCGTGATCAAAGTGAACTGCTACTGGAACAGTTGCTTTTTTCGCTGCAGCTACCATCAAAGGACCAATCATATGAATGGGCGAATGATTCAAACGAACTTCCGCAATTTGTAGAATGAGCGGGGAACGTAACTCTTCAGCTGCTTGAATAGCTCCCATTACCATTTCCATATTAGCGACACTAAAAGCTCCAACCCCATAATTCTCTTGATTTGCTTTAATTAAAATATCTTTCATTTGAACTAATGGCATTACATACTCCCCTATTTCAATATTATTTATTAAATGTAAAATCAACCGTCACGTCTTTTAACCCCTTTTGTAAGAAGACATGTTGATTACCATACCATTTACTTAGGGATAATCTTAAAATGCTTAAATTACAAACCTGCTTTTTCTTGTATAAATTTTCGAGCTTTTAATGCGTATTCAAAAGGATTCGCTAAAGCTGGGTCTTGCTCTGCTTCTACCACAAACCACCCCTTATATTCAGAGTTTGCAAGAATAGTAAACACTTCATCAAATACAATTACACCATCCCCGGGAACTGTAAATGCACCACTCTTCACTGCCTGTAAGAAGCTTAAATCGTTATCCTTTACAGCATCTACTACTTCCTCACGAATATCTTTTAAATGTACATGTTTAATGCGAGGTAAATATTTTTTTAAAATATAAAGCGGCTCTTCTCCTGAAAAAACAAGATGACCTGTATCAAAAAGCAGGGATACAAGCTTTGGATCAGTCATATCCATTAACTTTTCAATTTCTGCCGTTGTTTGAACACCCGTACCCATATGATGATGGTATACAATATGTAGCCCCTTTTCCTGAGCTAATTTACCAAGGTGATGTAACCCATCCGCAAGCTTATCCCACTCTTTTTCTGTAAAAATAGGCTTGTTTTGAAATAGCGGTACATCCATTAAACCTTGAATACTATGTCCTTGCTCTGATACAACAATGACTTTTGCACCCATTTCATACAAGAAATCTCTATGTTTAATAAATGCTTGTACCGTCTCTTCAAGCGGCTTCGTTGTCAAGAACGCACTAAACCATGCGCTAGCAATCTCCAGGTTTCGTAATTCCAATGATTTTTTCAATACAACTGTATTTCTCGGATATTTATTACCTACTTCACTTCCATTAAATCCAGCTAGTGCCATCTCACTAATACATTGTTCAAACGTATTTTCTGCTCCTAGCTCGGGCATATCATCATTTGTCCAAGCAATTGGTGCAATCCCAAGCTTAATCGTGTTTTCTTTGAACATCCCCTTGTCTCTCCTTTTTGTAAAATATTATAGAATTTCGCCAACTTCTCTTATCTGTTCGTTAAAAAGAGAGCTTCCTAAACAATATGCATGTAGATAAAAAACTCTCTTTGTGCCCTAATCTAATAAGATCTTGCCTTTTGCAAGTAACGTACTTTACTCTCATACGAAGCTTGTACACTTGGACTATTAGATACTTCTGCAACACCTACATGCCACCATGAATCGTATCCATTTGTCATTGTTTTTGGTAATACTTTAATATCAATCAATGTAGAAACTGTTTGTTTTTTCGCATCCTTAAGCGCTTCCTGTAATTGTTCTATTGATGTAACGCGATACGTTTTTACACCATATCCAGCCGCACTGGCTGCAAAATCGATTTTCATAATAGCCCCGTTTAATTTACGAGTTTTCTGGTTTCGGTAGCGAAACTCTGTTCCAAAGCTCCCCATTCCATTGCCCATTTGTAAGTTATTAATGCAGCCAAATCCGGAGTTATCAAATAATAAGACGTTAATTTTTTTGTTTTCTTGAAGACTTGTGACAAGCTCCGAATGAAGCATCTGGTAACTACCATCCCCTACCATTGCATATACTTCCTTCGATGGTTCAGCTAGCTTTGCCCCCAGTGCGCCGGCAACCTCATAACCCATGCAAGAGTAACCATACTCCATGTGATATGTATTAGGTTTTTTTGCTGCCCACATTCTTTGTAAATCACCAGGAAGACTTCCTGCCGCACCAACGATAATTGCATCTTCATCAAGTAATGTATTGATTTGTCCAATGACTGCGGTCTGTGTTAATTGTGTACCAAGTGCGTCTACATACTCATTTAAATTCTCATCGAAATGACCTTCAACTTCTGGTTTAAAATCTTGATCTGTAAAGCAAACATTATGTAGACGTGCTAATTCTTTTTCCCAAGCCTCTTTTGCATCAGCGATTTCTACTGTGTAACTAGATTGATAATCAATTGCTTGCAGTTCATCTATTAGAGCAAGAAGTGCTTCTTTTGCATCTGCTATAATCTTTAATGCATCAAGCTTATTCGCATGGAATTCTGAAATGTTAATGTTTAAAAACTCAACCTCTTCATTCTGAAACAATTGTTTAGATGCAGTTGTAAAATCAGTAAATCTTGTTCCGATTCCAATAACAAGATCCGCTTCCTTTGCAATTGTATTAGCTGCTAAATTCCCAGTTACCCCAATGCCGCCCAGATTATATGGATGGCTACTTTCAATCGCACTTTTCCCAGCTTGTGTTTCTCCAAATGGAATGCGGAATGTCTCAGCAAACTGTTTAAGTTCCTCTGCTGCTTCTGCGTACCTTACACCACCACCGCAAATCATAACTGGCTTTTTCTTTTTCTTAATCATTTCTACCGCATCCGCTAAACTGGCTTTTGTAGGTAGACGACGTTCAATACGATGAACACGCTTTTGGAAGAAGTAACTTGGAAAATCCCAAGCTTCCCCTTGGACATCTTGTGGTAAACAAATTGTTACAGCTCCTGTATCTGCCGGATTCGTTAAAACACGCATGGCTTGAATCATAGCTGTCATCAACTGTTCAGGACGATTTATCCGATCCCAATACTTACTTACCGCACGAAAAGCATCATTCGTAGAAATAGATAAGTCATGCGTTTGTTCAATTTGTTGAAGAACAGGATCAGGTTGCCTCGTTGCAAATACATCACCTGGAAGTAGTAAAACGGGAATATTATTTGCAGAAGCTGTTGCAGCAGAAGTAAGCATATTTGCTGATCCAGGACCAATAGAAGACGTACATGCCATAATTTGTTTTCTATGTTTTTGTTTTGCAAAGGCCATCGCAGCATTTGCCATTCCTTGTTCATTTCTCCCTTGATATACTTCTAATTCCCCTGCGTCTTCTTCTAAAGCTTGACCTAGGCCAACTACATTTCCATGACCAAAAATCGTAAAGATTCCCTTAATAAACTTTTGTTGCTTTCCATCAAACTCTACGTATTGCTGATTCAAAAATTTCACCAAAGCTTGTGCCGTCGTCATTCTAATAGTTTGCATATTGTTTGCTCCTTTCTATCTCTATCAGTCATTCTGCATATGAAAAAGGAGTATCAGGAATTTGGTAGACTCCTAATACTTCCTTCTTATGTTTGACTACTTCCGTTACCTTCGCTTACAAGCAACTAGAGAGATTCTACTTCTCTCTTAATGATTATTTTTCCCAGCGAGATGTAAGCATTTTCTTTCTTGTATAAAACTCAACGCCGTCAGTACCATTCGCATGAAGATCACCATAGAAAGAGTCTTTCCAGCCAGAGAACGGGAAGAATGCCATTGGCGCTGGTACCCCAACATTCACACCTAACATGCCTGATTCAATTGTTTCACGGAATTGACGTACACTTGCCCCGCTATCTGTATAGATGCAAGCTCCATTTGCAAAGCGAGACTCATTCGCAATTTCAATTGCTTCATCTAATGATTTCACACGAACAATGGATAAAACAGGAGCAAAAATCTCATCTTGCCAGATTTTCATTTCTTTTGTCACATGGTCAAAAATTGTTGGACCAACGAAGTATCCGGCTCCTTTTACAGCTGTATCTTCGCGTCCATCACGAACTAATGTAGCGCCCTGCTCTACACCTGAATCGATGTAACCAATTGTGCGCTCTTTATGGTTATCACGAATAACTGGTCCTAAAAATACATCTTCATCAAGACCATTTCCGATTACAATTTTATTTGCTTCTTCTACGAGTCTTCCAACTAATTGATCTGCAATTTCTTCTTCTACTGTAACAACAGAAGCAGCCATACAACGTTCACCAGCTGAGCCGAATGCTGCACTAATAATTTGCTTTGTAGCTAGTTCAAGATTCGCATCATTTAATACAATGGAATGGTTTTTCGCACCTGCTAATGCTTGCACGCGTTTTAAGTTTTCTGTTCCTTTTTTATATACATATTCTGCAACTGGCTGGGAACCTACAAATGAAATTGCCTTCACTAATTTGTGTTCAAGAAGACCGTTTACTACATCGTGTGCGCCATTAACGATATTTAATACACCTTTAGGTAAACCAGCTCCTGCAGCTAATTCAGCTAATTTTGCTGCTAGAAGTGGTGTACGCTCTGAAGGTTTTAACACAAATGTATTACCGCAAGCAATCGCAAGTGGGAACATCCAGCATGGAACCATCATCGGGAAGTTAAACGGTGTAATCCCGCCTATAACACCAATTGGGTAACGATACATACCAGATTCAATACCTGTCGCAATATCAGGAAGCTGTTTTCCCATCATTAATGTAGGAGCACCCGCTGCAAACTCCACGCACTCAATACCACGAAGAACTTCACCGTAAGCTTCGTTATAGCTTTTTCCGTTTTCAATCGTAATAAGTTTCGCCAACTCTTCCCAGTTATCTACTAATAATTGTTGATATTTAAATAGAATACGAGCACGTTTTGGCACAGCTGTTTTAGACCAAGATTTGAAAGCTTCATTTGCTGCTAATACAGCTTGTTCAACATCTACTTTTGTTGAAAGAGGTACCTGGGCGATTACTTCTCCTGTTGCTGGATTGTATACCGCTTCCATCTTAGTTGAAATAGATTCTACCCATTCGCCGCCAATGTAGTTTTTTACAATTTGTGCTGTTTGTACTGTCATATTCATTCTCTCCCTTTTATGTAATGTAGAAGCGTATATAAGATACGCACTTACTTGATTACTCATTTATGATATTTCTATACAATTTCCTCAGCCGTTTCCATGAATGCAGAAATCTCTGCCCTTGTTGGCATTGCATCTGAACAGCTATGTTTAGAAATAACAATCGAAGCAGAAGCACCACCTAATCGCATCGCCTGAGGAATTTCAAGCCCTTGCATTAAGCCATAAATAAACGCAGATGCATACGAGTCGCCCGCGCCAAACGTCTTTAACACCTTTGTTTTAAAGATACCTCCGCGGTGAGATTGACCGTCTCTCGTATAAGCGATTGAACCCTCCCCGCCGTGCTTAATTACGACGATTTTCGCATGATGTGAAAACCATCTTTCAGCCGTAACTTGATCATTAGATTGTTCGTAGTTTAATAGTTTTTCCATCATATCGAATTCTTCACGCGTTCCAATAATGACATCAGACTTTTCAGCCGCTAGATTATAATACACAGCCGTTTCAGCTTCTGACTGCCATGTATAAGGACGGTAATCAACATCAAAAAATACGACTACATCATGCTTACGCGCATATTCTAGCGCTAAAAATACCGCCTCGCGAGAAGGACTTTTCGCTAAAGCTGTTCCTGAAATTAAGAGAGCTTTTGATTGTTTAATATAGTCCTCAGATACTTCTGTTGGATCAAGATTTAAATCTGCGACATTGTCGCGGTACATTAAAATACTGCAATCTTCAGGGCTTTTAATTTCTGTAAAAGCTAGACCTGTCACTGCACCAGTGCGATCAATACATATCTGATCCGTATTAATATTGTTGTCCTTTAGGTACCCTGTAATAAAGCGGCCCATTTGATCATCGGACACCTTACCGATAAACCCTGTTTGTAAACCAAGACGTGCCGCACCAATCGCGATATTCGCAGGAGATCCCCCCACATACTTAGTAAATGTTCTTGTTTCTTCCATAGGACGTTGTGTTTCATTGGCATTTAAATCAACGCATAAACGTCCAACTGCAATTAGATCTAATGGACAATTTTCTTTAAAAACAAGTGGATTCATTGTTACTACCTCCCGTGCTATATGTAAAAGGTAAATGATATGGTTCAGAAATTTTATGGCCATACGATTCACCACTCTTTAACTATCTAGAAGTAAGCGTTCTCTTTATTGGTTTAATGCAGGCTGTTTATGTTCAATTTGAACAGGTTTTCCAGTTAGTAACGATTCCTTCGCAGCTTTCGCAATTCGTTCCGCTTGTAACCCATCATTACCACTGCAAATAACAGCTTGTCCTTCTATAATTGACTTTGTAAATTGTGTTACTTCTTCAATGTAAGCCTGCGTATAGCGCTCTAAGAAGAAATAAAGTGGCTTGTCTTTTACAACACCTTCTGTTTTTGAAACTTGTACTGTTGTCGGGCAACAATTATCCGCAGCGACCGCTCCTTTTTCACCAAACACTTCAAGACGCTGATCATATCCATAAACCGCTTGGCGGCTATTATCAATTACCCCTAAAGCTCCATTCGCAAATTTCAATGTGACAATTGCTGTATCAACATCATTTACTTCCTGAATGGACGGATCAATTAATGTTGTTCCATATGCAAATACTTCAACAACTTCACTATTCATCACATACCTAGCCATATCAAAATCATGAATCATCATATCCATAAACAATCCACCTGAAGAACGAACATATTCTATACTTGGCGGTTGTGGATCTCTAGACGTAATTTTTAAAATATGTGGGTGTCCCACTTCTCCTTGTTGAATAAGATCATAGACTTTTCTGAAGTTAGGATCGAAACGGCGGTTAAAGCCTACTTGAAGAGATACTCCTTGTTCCTTTACTACTTCTAATGCATCTAATGTTTCTTCTACCGAGAAACTAACAGGCTTTTCGCAGAAAATATGTTTTTTCGCAAGTGCCGCTTCTTTAATAATTTGCGCATGTGTATTTGTTGGTGAACATATAAAGACAGCATCAATTTCTGGATCTGCTAATAAATCCTGATAGTTTGTAGTCAGAGTGGAAATCCCTTTGTCCTCAGCCCACTTTTCTAGATGACCAATCACTACATCTGAAACCGCTTTAATTTTTACTTGTGGCATCAGCTGCAAATTATCAACATGCAGTTTCCCAATTCGTCCAGCACCAATAATCCCAATCGTTAAAACATTCATATGATTTCTCCCTCTTTATTAAAATTTAAGAAACGAAATGAAAGTCTATAAGGTTTAGCGTAATAAATTTAGTTAAGCGCTTTCCCTATTTTTCTTCATTATACACACTTGATTCTAAATTGAAAACATTTTTATTTTTTTGAATACTTTTCTTTTTACTCGAATTCCAAATTTCGTAAGTAAACGTACTACGTCCATATACAAATTAATAATTAGAAACAAATAATCTAAACAGCTACAAAAATAATCTTTTAAAATACTGATATAACAAAGAAAACGAAGCCTTTTAAATACTAAGCTCCCATCTATAAGGTATTTCTTTGTTTTCATATTCATTATTATTTTATTGTCCGATAAGTAAATAGAATGCTCCTATAAATGAAAGTTGTAAATTGTCAAAAAATTTCATTGACGACCTTATTATGTAAGCGTATACTTTTTTTATCGAAAAGAATTAAGCGCTTAACCAAAAAACTTATCGGTGGTGGGAGAATGAACGCAATGAGTTCAAACAAAACATTTATGGACAAGATTGGTATCCCTTCTAATTTAACTTGGGGATACATAGGGATTATTGTTTTTATGATTGGAGATGGTTTAGAACAAGGATGGTTATCCCCTTATCTCGTTGAAAAAGGACTAACGCTAGAACACGCTGCTTTTCTGTTTACGATTTACGGAATTACTGTATCTGCTTCTTCCTGGTTTTCGGGGGTATTTGTACAAATGTGGGGACCAAGAAAAGTAATGACGTTTGGTTTAGTATCATTCATTCTAGGCTCCATTGGGTTCATCGGTATAGGAATTCAACATATGAATTATTCGGTAATAATAATTTGCTACGCTCTACGAGGATTTGGTTATCCCTTATTTGCTTATTCCTTCCTAGTTTGGGTATCTTACAGCACTCCTCAGCAAATGCTTTCAAGAGCAGTTGGCTGGTTCTGGTTTGTATTCCAGCTTGGGCTTAGTGTTATCGGGGCCTTTTATTCTAGTTATATGGTTCCTAAAATCGGAGAAATCGCCACTTTATGGAGTGCTTTAATTTTTGTTGTCGTCGGGGGATTATTCTCAATTGTTGTAAATAAGGACAGATTTAAAGCACAAACCGTAAGTGCTAACAAATCAAGTGAATTACTAAAAGGCATTACCATCGCATTTGAAAATCCTAAAGTTGGTATAGGTGGTATTGTTAAAATTATAAACTCGGCAGCTCAGTTTGGGTTTGTTGTTTTCCTGCCTACTTATATGATGAAATATAATTTTACGATGACTGAATGGCTTCAAATTTGGGGCACTCTATTCTTTGTAAATATGGTGTTTAATATTATTTTTGGTATTGTTGGAGACAAGTTTGGTTGGGTAAATACGATAAAATGGTTCGGAGGAGTCGGTTGCGGAATTGTAACTCTTGCACTCTATTATGTACCACAAATGGTAGGACATAATTATTGGGCAATATTATTTGTTGCATGTTGCTACGGAGCAACACTTGCCGGTTATGTACCTCTTACAGCATTAGTCCCATCTTTATCTCCTGAAAATAAAGGAGCTGCAATGTCTGTCTTAAATTTAGGTTCAGGATTATCAGCATTTGTTGGACCATTAGTAGTTACTGCTTTCATCGGTCCATTAGGTGTTGGCGGCGTGATGTGGATCTTTGCTGGCTTGTACTTCTTTGGTGCATTTCTAACTCATTTCCTTACTATTCCAAAGGAAAATGAGATGAAGCAGGATTTAAATACGAAAAGCGGCGAGCGATTCTCAATATAAACTCTAATTAAAAAGAAGGTCATCATAACTGCACATGGTTATGATGACCTTCTTTTCGTTACATTCAAATAGGCTATTAAAAAAGCTATCATGTAATATCCTTTACTGAGGAACGCTCTACTAACTGAGGAATAATTGTAATTTTTTGCTTAGCATGCGCCTTCATTTCCATCGTTTTTAAGAGTTGTTCAAACGTACAGGCTGCCATTTGTGTAATTGGCTGTTCAATTGTTGTTAACCCTGGATCTGCAATTTCAGCATAGATGGTATTATCAAATCCGATAATTGATAAATCTTCTGGTATCGAAAGTCCTTGTTTTCTTGCTTCATTCATAAGACATATAGCAATCAAATCTGTACAAGCAAAAACCGCTGTAGGTCTGTTAGGTAAATTAAGTAACTCTTTACTTGCACGTTTGCTATCTTCCACTGTCGAATAGCAGCTAATGATAGCATCATCATCTAATGAAATTCCTGAATCCATAAGAGCTTGCTTGAAACCATTCAGTCTTCCTACGCTACTTTTTCTATCCTTCTCCATCATAATCGTTAAAGATGTATGGCCTTTCTGCGTTAGATAATTCCCAGCTAGATAGCCTCCCCTCATATCATCAGTTGTCACAACATGCGTTGTGATGGAAGGATGATCTACGGTGAATAAAACAAGAGGCAAATCTCGATTCACGATTTTTTTAACAAGTTTATAATCATTTAACTCCGTCGCAATAATAATGCCATCTACTTGCTTTTTAAATAATAGATCAATGTATTCGTGCTCACGTTTTGTTTGATGATCCGTACTACACAAAATAAGTGTATATCCCGATTCTCGTGCACTATTTTCAAAGGCTCTTGCCACTTCTGCAAAAAATGGGTTTGAGATATCTGGGACAAGTACTCCAATCGTATATGTTTTTTTACCCGTCAACGCTGCTGCTACACTACTTGGCTGATAATCTAATTCATCCATTACCTGATTTACTTTGTTTATTGTTTTTTCACTAATACGCCCTGTTTGATTAATTACCTTAGATACAGTTGCTATTGATACACCTGCTTTTTCCGCAACATCATAAATTGTTGGTTTCACGTTAATTGTCCCTTCTTAATCATCTTTTACTATATTTTATCATAAATAGATTTCGCTTCTTGGTACACAAACGGAAATCTTTTAAAATTTGTAAGCACTTGTATTCTCAGGCATAGTTCCTCTCATTAACATAACTGCCTGTTCCAAGTGAATAGTTCAAATATAAACATGCCCCTGTATTAAAGGCTTTTTACAAGCAGCATGCTTTGATAAAATAGAAAAAAAAACGTATTCCAGTCCTTTTCTCTATTTATACGTTATTAATCCAAAAACCTTTAGCCTATTCTTCTTCACTTTAGGTTGAACCTATCTTCTTAGTTTAATAGGCATGGTGCTTTTTCCTTTTTACTCTTACCGCTTATTTCTTATCTCCGAATCTGTCCATTTCCACAAATCACATATTATGAATACATTTATAAATCACCCTTACAAATAAAAAAGAATAAGAAGATCCATGCGAATAAACGCTTTAGAATCTTCCTATTCCTCCATACACACCCTTAAAAATATTTGGCTTATTGCTTTGTATTAGATAATCCCCTTTTTCAATAAACTTACATAACTATTATCTCCTATGATGACATGATCTAGAAGAGGGATACCAATAATAATTCCACATTCTTTTAATCGCTTAGTTACTTCAACATCTTCTTGAGATTCCATACTATGGCCTGAAGGATGGTTGTGAAAACATACTATTGAAGATGCATTGTTTAATATTGCCGTGCGGAAAGTTTCCCTTGGATGGACTAACGATGAATCAACAGTTCCTTCGAACACAATACTACAGCCAATAATTTCATTCTTTGTATTTAAGTTAAATACACCAAAAATTTCATTTGGCCTTGATTCTATATCAAATATAATCTGTGCAAAGCGTACAGCATCCGCTGGACAAGTGATTTTCTTTTTCTCAATATCATAAATACGATTACTGTCTTTTACCAACTTTACAGTTTGAACCATAATTTTCTTACCCATGCCCTTCTCCTTTCGAAATAAAAAAGACGAGACTGCACCTCTCATCTTTTTTCACCTACTTTTGTATTTTGAAATCCAAAATTCTTATTTCCCCACTACAATTCTTAATAATTTAAGATAATCTATCACATCCTTGTTAGTCGATTACTTGTCCTATTCCCACAACGCAAAAAAACCTTCCAGGAATACATTCGTATTACAAATTAGCGTATATGTTATATACACTTCCTTGCAATGAATCGTAAACCCGAAAGGTTTGTTGTTATTTAGGAATGATTAAAAAGGAAAAATTATCTTTACGTTATTGTAAAATATATCGAATAATCTGTCAAATTAACGAAATAAGTTTAATTGACTGTGATTAGGTCTTCCCTCTAATAGTTACGTAATTGATTTGTAAATAGAAAACATGGTCTTGATCTTAATAATGGAAGTTCCCTTTAATTTAGGTATTTTATTTCTTCATTAAAACTAAAAATAAACACTAATAAGTAACTTACATTTAATTTACTACTTTTTACTATAATCTTTATTCCAAAAACGATAGAGCGAACGAAATTCATCTGTTTTAGAAATATCGATTTTCTCCTTTTTTCTCTTATCATATAGTTCATCATTCTCTATCCCAAATATTTCTCCCACCATTGGCTTCTTCCCCTCTTCATACATAATAAAATCAGGAATGAATCCCCCATAACCCTCAATTGGTAGATATGGTTTTACAAATAACTTTTTCTGATGACAGAGTTCATTATATATAACCTTTTCATAATTACTTTCAACAAATAATCCTCTTCTTGAAATTGGAATCAAACAATAATTCCCTAACGTCAATTTCCTATGATGGTATTTACTTGCCCTATATACAAATCCAGCAAGAATATATCTATCACTATGGGGTTCGCTTTTTAGCTTAATATCAAATTCTTCCCAATTAACATAAAACCCAAACTCTTGATCAAAAGCATTTTTGCAAACAACGTATCCTAAAGACTCCTTTCCTATTTCCTCGGACTCCCTTCCCCTCTCAGGAAGGTATTCCATATAAACAAAAGCCACGTCTTTTTTTACTTCTAAGCCGCTAATATTTTTACCTCTCAACATTTGTTCAAAGAACATTTTCTGTAATATTTTACTCTTATTACTCAATCTAATATCCTTTGAAACTCCAAATACATGTTGAGATACTTCATTTGAATTTGTCGGAAGTCTTCCCTTTTTACCTGTGACAATTCTTTCCCATGACATCATATTAAGTTTGGTAGCCAATCCAAAGACAGTAGCTTCTCCTTTTTTTGTAGAGTTAGGATATTCTATATAGATCTTGGTCTTTCGTTCCTCTTCTTGCTTCACATTCTCTTTTCCTATCTTTTCTTTTGAAGGGGGTATCAATGCTTCCATTCTTACAACATGTTCGCCTTTTTCTTCATCATATTTCCACGCTTTTTCATAAGCACTTATCCCTTCATATTGAGGGCTTCTAACACAATTAATAGAATGTTTCTTTTTTCTAGTGGCAGGATATAGATAAGGAATCGCTGTCTTGGACACCTTCATCTCAACATGGTTTAAACAAGAACAGTATAAAGAAATTATTCCCTTCTCTTGTTTTTGTTTTAGAGTATTCAGATAATACTCGTTAGCAGATTGATAACTCTTTTTTTCTAGTAACATACCTGTTTTTTTATCAAAAATTTCAAATGAACGTGATGTAATCAATTTCATATCCCCCTACTCATATATAATTTATATATCTTACATGTAATCCTATAAGAAAAAGATGTTTGATAAACGATATATACCCTCCTCTAAGTTGAGAAGTTCTACTTAGCAAACGCTCAAACCGTTCACCCTTAAATACCCTTGATTTTTCAAAAATAAATCCTCTTATTCAAAATATCTCCTAATATTTTATCATTTTTTATGCAGTAAACCTTTTAATTACCACCTTCAATAAAACAAAAATTATATGTATTCAGATCCTTTTCTGTACTTTAAATTTCCCAACTTCAAAAATGGCACTTCTATACTTTTCAAAAATTATTTATTCGTCCTTCTCACTTATACATTCTTCTACTATGAATTTAAAAAAAAGCAATTTAGAATGTTCTTTTTTTAGCGAACTTACTGCCTTAATAGAAACAAAAGTATAAATCAATAATACGAATAAAAAGGTAATTGCTGTAATTATAACCCCATTCTGTTTAATCAACCCTTCACTAAAAAAATAATTATTCCCAAGAACAATTAGAAGGGTAGTAATAAACGGGACGATAAATTGAATCATCTTATATCCATCATATTGTTCTTCTATGCTAGATACACGATTGAAGGTATTTTTTAAAGTCTTTTTTTCTAGTAACATTAATGCACTTGCTTCTTTTTCTAATTGTTTTTTAGAAACTAACCCTTTTTCATAATTAATTGAATGTGTTACAAACTTTCCAAAGGATTTATTATCTAAACATATTAACTTACTATCTAATTCCTCAGTTGTTAAGTCACTAAACTTAGCAATCGTCTCTTTATTTCTAAACAACATACTCCCCCCTCAATTCCTAATATTTACAAGAATTATATCATTAAGAAACTTAAAGACAAATGCGCTTACTTACTACAAATTTAACAAAATCGTAATTTATCATAGTAGTTTGCTTCATTGGCATTACGTCCATTCTACAAGAAGAAGGAATTGGCGAATTACCACTATCTATGAAATGACAAACGAATATTTCAAACAATGAATTAAAGAAGCAATTTGATGATGATACATATTTTCACCGTATTACTGAATCGCCTTCTAATAGTTTTTACATTTATCCCATCAACACTCCACAAATACATCGCAACATTTTTATAAGAAGATTACTGCGCACGAATTTATAAAATAATACAATTAATAATTTTTGTTCTATACCTAATCTACTAATTTCCTTTTCACCTGAATATAAACCCGTTTGCAAATACCTATTTTCACCTCTAAAAAGGTATCTTTAAGATTCAGTAATAACCAGGAATGTAAAAAAACAGACCGATTTTTAAATCAGTCTGTTTTTACCTCAATAATACTTGATTTTATATTAAAAAATAATCCGATTTAACTATTTCTTTTTATTTCACCCCAACTTTACTGACTAAATTTCGTCCTAAAACATTAGTATAATAATCTTCAGCCATTTTCTTAGCTCTTTCCTCTATTAATTCTTTAGTAAATTCATGAAAATCATCGTAATCTGTTACGAACTGTGAAACATATGAATACTTAGATTCTTCATACTTCACCCTTTTCTCTTTAAATTCTTGATTATCAATTTCGTTGTTAATCTTTTCTTCTAATAAAATTAAATTCCCTATGCTTAAACTATATTTTTCATTTTTATCTTCAGAAAGTATGTGCTCGACAGAGCCATCTTGTTTTGAAATGCTCTCCTCGGAATAATATTTTTCTAAATTGTTTAGTACATACTTACTTAACATATTTGATTTATTTTTCCCCTTAGAAAACTCTAACTTAATAAACTCTTCCTCAAATTCGTTATAATTTGGAAATATCTCATCTAGCGTATTCTTTAATTCGTCAATAATCTTATTTGCATCTTCCTTTGATTCAGCAGCATTTAATTGGATAGCAAACTTCGAATATTTAAGCTCCAACATTATTCCATTTTTTCTAACAGTATATTATACTGTTAATTGCTAAGGGTAAGTTTTGGTATTTCATGGTAACTATTCGGTTTTTCGGACCAAATAAAGATAGAAAAGTCCTAATTGAAGTCCAACAATACTTAGAAGATATATATATTAGAAAAGGAATTTCAGGAGATCTTATCCTATATAACTAATACATATAGCGTTGTAGCTTTAAATCAATAAATTTGTCGATAAGCTAGTTAAAGATTATTAATTTTAATCTTTTGATAGAGTTAAAAAAATCAACTTTATATTCTAATTTGGAAATTATCAGGTGGTGTCGGTAGTGTTTGAGTATCTTTTAGTTAAAGCTTTATTTACTATTTTCTTAATTAGCCTAATCGTGTTAATCAGTGTAATATGGACTAAAATAGAAAAAATTCTGGACGAAACTGTATTTAAAAACGTTTCTGAAAAAACCAGATATGTAGTAACTATGATAATTGTTATGGTGGGAGAATTTGTTCTCATAGTCATTACTTCATTAAATTGGAAAGCTTCAATTATTGACACACTCTTTTTTGGTAGTATTATTTTGTTCTGCTGTATATGGCTAATACCTTATTTTGTTAATCAACAACAAAACGTCGCTAAAGTTATGGATAAGCATTTTAGTGGAGGGGTAGATTTAGGTGAAATTCAAGTTCATCGTGCGAAACTTTCTGCATTTAATTTAGGAAGTATTGTATTTTCTATAGCGGGAATTATTATACCTATTTGTTACTATTTTAAATACTTCTTATAACAGTTTATTGGTTCTGTTGCAAATTTTTTTAGATACAGTAATAGGAGAGATTACAGATATTTTATGTAGAAACAACTTAGATGTATAAGACAATCCATTTGAGCGAAAACAGTAAAATACCCTAAAAAATGATACTTATTTCCAAAACATCCACCAAGACTTTTTCTTCAACGGGGCTGCCGCTATTTCTTCCTGAGCTGATACAATAGTACGCTTTGCATCTTGAATCTCTCTGACCATCTTCATAAGATTATCATCTCTTAGTTCTAACCTCTTTTCTATCCTTTCTTCACGTTCTTTCCGATCTTTCATATCTTCTCTTATTAATTTATTTCTTTCTTTAATATCATCTTCGATTAATTTATTCCTTTGATCCATACGATCACCAAGTCTCTTTTCCATTTCTAAAAGGTTTGCTTGCTGCACCTTATTAATTTCTTCTATCATAGCGCTATATTGTTGTTGGAATTGATACTGCATTTGATAAGGAACTGGATTTGCCCCCTGGGACTCTTCTTGCTTATTATGGATTCCAAACTGCTTCGCAATCATTTTCGCAGCCTTTTCTAAAGTCATACCATCTTGCTTACTCAACTCTACTAACTGTTCAATAAGTACAACATCAAACTCTGTATATTCCCTTCTTCCTCGACTATTCTTTCTTACATCATATCCCTCACGCTCAAGAACATCCGAATACTTTCTAAGGGTGCTGCCACTTACCCCTAAACGACCATAGACCTCATTGCTGGTATATACTATCTCTGCTTCTGACATAGCGCTACGCCACCTCCTATAAGAAAAATTCCATACTAAAGGAATAATCCCTTTTAGAATCCATCGACGAAGCTCGCACGGTCTTTGCTGTGTTTTGTCAAAAATAAGCGAATCTATAATACAAAACCAAAATTTTTTTGAAATAAAATGTTGAGAAAGTTTATTTACCGTCGAAACACATTGTATTTTCTAAAAAATGTAAGATAATGTAATAGTATTACAAATATTCAGAAAAGGGCGAACTTTATTGAAAAGCAAAATTGCAACGCTAACTGTTACAGGCGCACTATTGTCCACAGTTTTTGTTCCTTTTTCCGATGCACAAGCATCTGAAAACACAAAACAAACTGTAGCAAATCATTCAGAAGCAATACAACCACAAGTCATTTCAAATGAATTAAAGGCCCCATACAAGGAGCCTATTCAACCACAAATTATTGAAGGTGAAGCAAAATCTCCATTTAAAGATCCTGGTATGTCTGTGAATCAAAATGGAACGTTAATGATTCAAGATGGTGGCCAAAAAGTAATTGTTGCTGATGGTGGCTTTAATTGGCAATGGTTAGGAAGTTATGATGGTGATAATGTAGCTTGGAGTACATTCGATAAACACATGTCGAGCGCTTTAATGGCTGGATTAGGTGGAAGTATTGCAGGTATAGTAGTTTATAATTTTGCAAAAGGTGTTGCAGGATATATTACTGGTCAACTTATTAACACTATACACAAAAATGCAAATGAAAAAATTTGGTATACTGTTCATAAGTTTTATGATTACGATGCTGTTAATGTATATGTCAAATATCGTGTTTGGGTATATTCTGACCCATCCAGATCTAGAGGCAGTATAATAAAATTCTATGAAGAAATTCACAGAACATAATAAAAAGGTTGTTCCCAATGGGAGCAACCTTTTTATGTAAACCAAGAATTAGTTATATACACAAATGATATAAAAGCAATAAGTGATAATGTATTATAAAAAGCTATTTTCTTAGTAACTCTTTTAAAAATAAAAGGTGCTAAGAATATTAACACACCCATTATATAAATCCAAATTAGAGAACTGTAACCTAGAAAAAAAACGAGCGAAAAGAAAATCACCATGTTTATATATTTTTTTTCTTGTTTTTCCACAAAATCACTCTCCCGTTATAGGAATCCCTTTGTATTTGAGGTAAATAAGCCAGTGTCCTTTAATATAAAATCATAAATAGTAAAATTTATTATATCACAACCATCATTTATTTATGTTGAGAAAATTCAGATAAAAATAAGAAGTATTAATTAATTGTTTAACTTCTACTATACGAATAGCTTAAAACCTTTAAGAATTAATCGACGAGACTCGTACTGTCTTTGCTATGTTTTGTCGGAATAGAGGGGTTTTTTATCACAAGTAATCTTTCGTGATATTATTTGTCTCAAAAAAAATCATATTTTTTAGAAATTACTCTTAAAAAACAGGGAAAGAATTCTTATAATACGCAACGTAGGCTTCTATTGAGCTATGCATTTATATAAAAGGAGGATGTTTTAACTATGAAAAAAACAAAGGGAAGAAAGAAAAAATTAGATGTAGAAATTCGTTTTTGGGGATTCAAGCTTTTCGTTAAATACTCTGCTTAACAAAATATTTATATTCAAATTTTATTTGTAAAACCTCTTCATAAAAGAACGTGAGTTCGTTTATAATAAGAACAAACGTTCTTTTACTTTAGGAGGAATCAAAATGTATGACTATTCAATCCTACCGAATAGAATCATCTTATGTGTTGATTTACGCAGCTTTTACGCTTCAGTGAGTTGCATCAAAATGGGACTTGATCCTATGCATACAAAGTTGGCTGTAGTCGGCGATGTAAATAGAAATGGTTCAATCGTTCTTGCTGCAACACCACCTTTAAAAGCCCTGGGCGTAAAGAAGATGGCAAGGCTCTACGAGATTCCTCGAAGAAGAGATATTCTTGTTGTGAATCCGACTATGAGTACTTACATAAAATGCTCTAATTACATAACAAAGTTAGCTTTACAATACGTTCCTTATGAGGATTTCCACCAATATTCCATCGATGAATTTTTTATGGATATTACCGATAGCATTCATTTATTTGCTAACGATCCATATGAATTTGCTATGAAATTTAAACGTGAAATATATCAACATACACGCATTGAATGTACCATCGGAATTGCTCCTAATCCTTTAATGAGTAAGGTTGCTTTAGACATAGAAGCAAAGAAGAACAAGGACGGAATTGCTCTTTGGAAGTATGAAGATGTCCCTACGAAATTATGGGGCATACGACCACTTAATAAGTTTTGGGGCATTTCGTACAAAACAGAAGAAAAGTTGAATCGCAAGGGAATACACTCCATCGAGGATTTAGCTAATTATCCTCTAAAATATTTAAAACAGAGTTTCGGAAAAATCGGAGAGGAATTGCACTTACATAGTAATGGCATCGACTTCAGCCGTATTTCGGAGAAATACGTCCCTGCTACAACTTCAATCGGAAAAAGCCAAATTCTAATGCGTGACTATACAATAGAAGAATTTCCGATTGTTCTACTGGAACACATTGAAGAAGTCTGTTATCGCCTTAGGAGGCAAAACAAACTTGCTCAAACCGTTCAATTCTCTGTTGGTTATAGTAAGAGTTATAACGGTGGCATTAGAAAAACACATACTTTAAGTCGTCCGACTAACCTAACAATGGATATTTATAAGATTTGTACTTACTTTTTGCATCAACAATATACTGGAGAACCTATCCGCAGCATAAACATTTCTCTAACGAATTTAATTCGAGAAGGGGAAGAACAAATTTCTCTTTTCGATAATGTCACGCAACGAGAACAAGAAGTAAAACTAACAAAAGTAATGGATGAAATACGCACAAGATTTGGGAAGAACAGTATTTTGCGGGGGATTTCCTACACGCATAGCGCTACAGCTAGACATAGAAATACACTAATTGGAGGCCACAAATCATGAATAACGCTAATATGCCAAAAGGAAGAAAAATGGTCAAATGGACTCCGTTCGCCGCATTGACATCTCAATTTGACGGGATACGTGAAATGATTAAGGAACAAAACAAGGTAACCCGTCCGATCTTAACAACTGACGAAAAGGAACGAATTGAAAACATGTTATTATGTTCCTTAGTATCTGAAGAAGAAATAATGATTACATATTTTGAAGATGGTTATTTACTCTCTGGTTATATGACTATTGTTGATATTGACCCGTCAAATAGCGCTGTCATATGTACGGATGCTTTTTATAACAAGATGAAACTGTAATTCTCTAATATAATAGATGTTAAATAAAATAAATTGATGTTATCAAGTTTAGATCATTTAAAGGAGTGTAAAAATGCAAGGGAATCAGATAAGAAAGAACGCAGCAGGATCAGTTATTCATAATGATATTAATAACTATCCCTTTCTAAATATACCTATGATTATTAATGAGAAAAACGGAATGATTTACGAAGTTTTTAGCGCAGGGTTTCATATTAATGATGCAGCAACAATGATAACAACAGACGGTTTTGCCACAACTAGGATAAATACACCCATTGTAAGAATTAAAAACAATGTTGGTATTATTCAAACATATCGCTTACCTTTAGAGCTGGAATACTGGGTACTTTCTTGTATGCGTTCTGCTTCAGCAGGAAAAAATCCATTCCCATGTAAAGTTGCTTTTGGAATTATTGACACTAAATTTCATGTAGAATTCAGATAAAAAGAAGCAATTTCATTTGAAATTAAACACCTTTATTATCACTTCTCGTAAAGTTTAATCAAAAAGAACTCTTCAAAGCATGAAAGAGTTCTTTTCCTATTTTACAGCCCAAACAAATACACCACAGCTTTACGTACGCTACTTGATGTAGCATTAAACACTGAATGACTAATCCAACTAGCTAAAAATCCATACTTCACAAACAAAAAACTGTACACAATACCAGGTATAAGATAAAACCAAACATTCATTACATTAACCCCATGAAATAGAGCAAAAAGAAAACTTGATACTAATCCCCATACAATTATAAACTTTTTCTTTTTATCTTCAGAACCATCATAAACTCTTCTAAATGCCACGAATTCTTCCTTGATCCTATTTAAAATCCAAAAGAAAGCAATATAAGTAACATATCGGAAAAACAATTCCTCAGCAAATGGACTCAGTAGGAAAACAACCACCCTTTCACCTATGAAACTAAAATGCTCAACAGAAACATATTGATTAGAACCAACAGCTATCAAGCTGCCTGTTAACCAATATACAAAACCACGACAAAGAGACAGTAGCGTTTGTAAGGTGAGCCCAAGTGCAATAGCCCATCCTATAATAAGATACACTTTTCTTTGTTTAATAAAATGCCTTGCAAAGCATCTTCTTGCTGTCTTAAAAATTATTAGCGCCCCTAAGAAGAAACTTAAAATGAATAAATAGTCAATTCTACCTGGTTTCGAAAGCCCCCATTCAAGAAAACGCTCACCCCTTAGCATCAGCCCTAGTAATACATAAGATAACATTATGAAAAGGCACCATTTTAAAATCAACCATAGATGCCTACCATCATAAGACATTAAAACACCTCCTCATTTATTTTTAATATTAGTATAATTAAAATCTTCCATCTCATGTTGTTAGTTCTTATCAACATGAGATAATATTATAAATTTATACCAATTCAAAAGGAGCAATTTTTACTTTTTGTAACGTGACGCCTATAATATTATTAACAATCTATGTTCTACATAATAGCTGCTACACTACCAAACTTATAGAGGTGTAAATATGAAAATATTATTAGAGGGCAGAAGAATATTTGAATACGAAACTGATGAAAATACAAAGTATTTGATCTTTTCGGATGAAAGTCTAAAAAAATACGTGTATAATGCTGCATCGATATTTATTAAAAAAGGAAATTTTCCTTATCCTCAGAAATGGCTCATTAGTGACAATTTTAAAACTAGAGAACTATTAACTCCTATAGATGATTTTGATTCAAGTATTTATGAATATATGTTTCATATTGATTGGCCACTAGTAGAAAGGATCACCCAAATTCTAAAGCCATATGGCATACAAGTTGCTGAAGAACCTAATGGAGTACGAATGCGTGATTTAAATGGTTTGTTGCGTTTAGAAGAGATACCTCAAGAAGTTCAAGATGAAATTAGGGATGCTTTAGCAGAGGAGGATTTAAGGACATACGAGGAGTTTCAAGTATTCGAGTGTTACTCTTGTAAAGAAAAGGATAATGAAGAATTCTTCATCATAAATGGAGATAATGACATAATTTTATCCGATATTTCTTACGATCAGACAGATTGGTTTTCCGATAAATATATAGTTGAAACATATCGAAAAAAAACTCATTCAAGCACGGAGTATGTATTTAAAACAGATAGAGACGAATGGTTTATATACTCCCCTGGAGATTCAGATAGTAACTATTGGGTTTTAGAGCATATATATGACGATGAATTGGAGGACTTTCCGCTTTCTTCATATATAAAAGTTGAAACAGAAAAGAGAGAGATTCCCGAGCGAGAAGATGAAATCGATTTTCAGCGTTATTATAATAAGGATACTCCTTACGACTTTTATTACTCAGATAAGATGTTTGCACTAAGAATTTTACAAGACGAAGGTCGATTCAATATGGCAAACATTAATGGCAAATGGGAAAGGTATACAGAAATGGTTTTAAAAGATCAAGAACCGTTCTGCAAGTGGGATGATATGATATATGTTGGTTCAAGTATTTTCGGTGATATTAAAAAAGAAAAATTAACACAGGAAGAGATTATGAACTTTGCTGTTGAAGTGAGGGAAAAGAAACAGAAGGACACGACTATACAATGAACAAATTCTAGAAGATACGAAATATTAAAAAATGAACTCCCTCATAAAGAACATGTGGTAATTTCTATATGTTCTTTTTTTATAAAAATGAAAGTAAACCTTTAAATATTAGTTTAATGAAAAAAGCTTTAGAAAATTAATTCTAAGACTTCTGTTTTAATCTTATTAATTTGTCCGTGAAATAAAAATGGGTATCTATCTATACGTTTAGGATAAAAGTACATAAGATATTTAAGCTGGAGTCCATATACACGTAATTTTGGGCCAAAGTCTATATTTTATTTCCACTATCAGATTTTGTTGTAATAAAAAGGTAATTTACTAGTTGTTAATTTAGTTTTATATGTATCTTGTCTGAATCCTATTGAAGGATTTTATTAATGTTTATTTTTGGAAAGGTTGATGGAATTCTATGTATGATCCATACAGACAACAGTATCAATTAATTGAAACACAGTTTAATCGTGGGTTCATGAACGGAGCGGGTGGTGGACCTGGAACTCCAGAGCCAACACCTATAGATCCTATTGGGCCGCATTTCCCAACTTACTATACACAACCTTATTATGTGCAGCCATATACACAGCCTTATTATGTACAGCCATATGTACAACCGTATGTACAGCCATATATGCCATTTTTATACACAACTTGGTAGATGATTAATGTTAGTTATACTAATCACCGATTAATCGATAATTTTGATGAAAAAATAACTTTCATCAACTAATTTAGTTCCGGTTCTTTATTTTTTAAAAGAACCGGATTCTTCATATTATTAGCCAGCCCCCATGCCGATCAAGCAAATATTTTTAACTACCCCCATTATGAAAATTTTATTTTTTCGTAAATAAAGGAAAAATAAAAAAGACCCTTAACAATTTGTTAAGGACTGCGGAATAAAACCACAATTTGGGTTGAAACCCAATCAGTTTGTAGAAAATAAATTGCATTTATGATAGCAATTGTATTCCCAAAAGCAATGTTTCAAATGGATTTTATCATCCCTGTAACTACATTGGTATCAATAAAAGATGGATTGGATTACAAATAGTGGTTTCGAATATTAGAAAAAGTTTAAAAGTTAATTACTTCTCATAAAGAAAAGATGTTACGAAGAACTTGTAGCGATAAATTTTTAGAGGAAGCATCCATATTAATACATAATATGGCGTAAACCATAGAGTGCAGAAAGTTTATTTTGACAGCATATCATTGCATAACAAAAAGGCAGCATAAACCTGCATTTTGTGCAAAGTTATGTTGCCTTTTATAAGGTGTGAGACTTTAAGACTTAAACTCCTATTAATATAAGTTCTCCTTAGCTTACAGTTGAACCTCCTGAACTAGCTAAATTTATTCTCTCATGCTCATCTGCATATTTTTTATAATCATAAACACATAAAATTTTTCTATAATTCGTGGATTTCTTGTCATCATAATTCCTTAAATACTCTTCAACTGTATCTAGTGGAATCCTTTCATTAATTACCCCTAACATTATAGCTAAGTTCTTTTTCGTTTGTGGTATATCCTCATCTTGTAAAATCCCATTAATACTTGTATGCTGTCTTGCAAAATCTGTTGAATTATCATTTATTTTAGTTATTTTTTTATTTTGATTCTCTTTCAAATCCTTAGAACTTTCAAGATCTGTTTGGATTTTACTAAATGCATATATAGGAAAATGTTGAGTCTTTTGAATTCTAAGTTTGTCAATTAACTTTAATAATTGATGGTTAGATTCATCTATAATCTTAAAATAATTTTCCATTAGCTCTGAAGCTGTTTGAAAATCATAAGTAATTGTCTTTAATGATCCTATGGCTAAGACCTTTTCTTCATTTTTTAATGAATCTACATCCTCTGTAATACTAACTTGTATATTCCCTCCTGCATAAATCTCCTTAACTATATTTTGTACTTTTCTGATATCCATCGCAGATACAGGTAAATTTAAATCTGCTAGGTGTTTATAAATTTCTAAAAAATTATCCGTTTTAATTTTGTTAATACGGATTGTAGAAAATCCGCTCATATCAATATCATGATCAGTAACTTCTGTATTCTGCGATCCTTCAGCATATTCTACGAGCAAAAAATTTTTCCTAATCTTTTCTGCTTGTTCGGTATTAGGTTTTATATATGTAAAAATAGTTTTAAGAATTCCTTTAATGTTAATATCACCTATGTTATAACCTAAAAATATTATTGGGTTATGAATAAACAGTGATAATAACTGTGCCCTAATAAGTTCGTATTTATCATCAAAATCCTTATAGTCACTATTTGTAATAATAATTTTATTAGGGTCATTAACACATCCATGTATTTTATAAACAGAACCATAGGGATTACTCAACAAAATATCGTTACCAATCAATTGTTTAAATTCAAATATATCCTCTATAAAACTATCATAATTTGTAGTAATCACTGAACCAATATTTTTTCTTACTTTTTTCAGCTCAGAAATCTCATGTATTTGGCTATCCTTAACCTTATAATTAGATAATAATTGTGAAATATATAATTTAAAACGACTAATATGAATCTGCTTTGCCATATTCTCGTAAAATTGATCATTAATTTCCTTAAACTCACCATCACGATCACTCGTTAATACTTTGTTAAATTCTATTTCAAGGTCTTGTGCAATTTTAGTATAGTCATATTCTCCATCTTCTTCATATTTTGACTTCAGATCATAATAAAATTCATTTGATCCTTTAATCTTATTTGAAATGTATAAAAGTAGACTATCCCATGTAAAATAATTTTCTAAATACCTAAGGCTTAGCCCAGTACCTACAAACAGTACTGGATGATTAGTAAAATTTTTAATGAAATCACTAATATGCATTTAATTACCTCTTCTCGTTTTATTGATTCAAAATAAAATTACAAACTCAGTATTTACCTTGATTTTCAAAAATCAATATGTATTTAAATGATCAATTAAATTATACCATTTAATATAAAACTAAATGTTCTATTGTATGAATTCTTTCAAGATATAACATCTTAATATCTAATGATTAATGACAATATCATTTCATTCTAAATTAAAATTCCTATAAAAACTTAATGGAAGCATATCCATGTACATCAAGGAAGGAAGCATAAACCTTTTTTTATGCAAAGTTATGCTCCCTGTTATACATAACTTCATTATCGTATGATAAAATCAAGATTTTCAACTTGAAAGTTCCTTCTAATAATTCCCATCTTTCTTTTTCTTTATAATTATCAATTACTTTTATATTTTCAATTAAGTGTTAATCTACTTTTATTTCTAAGAATATATTATTAAATAATTTAAAATAAGCATATAACCATAAATAACCATCCCATAAGGTACACTTTTTTTGATATAAAGCTTAATTTCCTTATGAATTAAGCTTTATCCCCTTTTTCGAGAAAACACCCGAAAGGAGCAAATGAACTTAAAGTGATAACAAACCATTCGCAATTTAGCCCTTGATTACAACAACGCTGACATCAGGCTAAATGGTTTAGTTATAAGAAACTTTACCTTATCTAAAATTAACACCACTTCCTATTCAAAAAAACGGATTGAAATATACTTTTCCTAAAACATTTGCAGCACTACATATATCAAATAAGAATAATAACGAATTATCTGAATGTTTTATTTTTTATTTATCAAGCTGGAATAATTGGAAAATATTACATTAACTTTGGTAATTAATGTAATATTGATTTGTACCAAAAAAATTACAAAGGGGAGAATATTTATGAAAAAATCAAATTTAAAAATCAAATTAGCTACTGGGATGTTAAGCTGTGCCTTATTAACTACATTAATTCCAGCCAGCACCTTTGCACAAACTCAATATGAAAAAAATACAGATTGCAAATGCGAAAAACCTTTAAATGAAGAACAATTTAAAAAGTTAAATTCAAACTTTGGAAATCCAATTACCTTGGCTGAAACCGACAATGATCTTAGTATAGGTTTAGAAATTGCTAAATCCGACCTTGAGGAAAAAGCTATTATCACAGAAAACGGAACTATTAAAAACTTCTATAAATCTGCCTTTGAGGCTGGTGTAAGCCAAACAGCATTTAGTAGTTTCGAATCATTAATTAACGAACTTAACAAATCCATCGGAAAAGGAGAAATTTCATTCGGGAATAGCCTTTTAGATATTAAAATGACCAAAACCAACTTATCTAATATAACTAATCAAGCAGAAATTCAATCCGCGGCAGTACCTCGTGCTACATACAAAATTACACATAACCAAGCAGTTAAAGCTCAAAAGTTATTATGGAATGGAGCAGGAGTAGCTGCTATTGCTTCCGAGTTAGGGGTACCAATGTTAGTAGCAGGAGCTTTATCTGCTCTAGCAGCTGGAGCAGGATTTTGTGATTGGAATGATAGAGGATTTTTATTAATACATATGGGCGGTACACTGGCTACATGTGTTCCTCTATAAAAATAAAAAAAGGTGATTCATATAATATGAATCACCTTTTTTTATTTTTTACTAGTAACAGCTTTATATACATTAAGAATCCCATAACCAAAATTATTATTTTTATCTACACCATGTTTATAAAGGAAATCTATTGCACTATATGGATTGTTTTTCAAATGATTTTTATCAATAATGAGAGCCAACGTTCCAGCGACCTTAGGTGCAGCTAAGGAATTACCTGCTTGATAAATATAATCCCCATCCGGCGCAGTTGTTAAGATTTGTTCTTTTTCGTACATTTTATTTTTCGACCAAATTTCTGGCCCGTAAGTGTTAAGTAATCTATAATCTCCACCTGGCGCAACAATATCAACAAAACCATCACCATAATTGGAAAAGATAGAAAATTCATCTGTAGAACCTATAGATGAAACTGTAACCACACCCGATAAATCAGCGGGGATATCCTTGATTTCACCAAAAAAATTAGTGTTTTCAATAGCATTAGATTCTAAGTAAGATTTAAAGAAGTGATTCATTTTTAGTGTATCTTTGACGTTAAGACCATCATTACCAGCAGCAGCAACCACAACACTACCAAGCTTCATTGCAAAATCAACCGCACGTTGATATCCTTCTATTTCAGGTATATCAGATGATATATATTTACCATTTGAAAAATATTTACCACTTAAAAGGTAATCTCCTAAACTTAAATTAATAACATCAACATCATCTTTAGCTGCTTCAACAATTGCTTTTATTATCCAAATCGACTCAGCCTCCCGTTGTCCGAAAACCCTATAAGCCCTAATTCCGACTCCAGGAGCTACCCCCTTTAGCGCACCATTTGCTGCGATTTGTCCAGCAGTATTAGTTCCATGTCCCGAGAGATCATTCAAATAATTAATATTACCACTTTCATATAATTCTTCCCCCCTGAACCCCTTATAAGGAACGAAGTTTTTAGAGCCACTAATAATATTTTCTTTTAAATCGGGATGCTCTACATCTAAACCAGTATCAATTACACCAACACTTACATTCTTAGTTCCAGGGTATATTTTATAACTTTCACCATCATTTGTTATTTTTTTCATATCCCATTGATAATCAAATTTATTATTGCTATCTGACGAATTAATTTCCAAAGTATCCTTTACTGTTCGCAATGATTTTCCATATGATTTCACAAACGGAGTGAGCCCTATTTTTTCAATTTCACCTTTATTAGTTTTAATCTGCATCATCCCAACTTCTTTAACAGAGTAAACTATTTCCGCATCATACTTTTCTAAAAGTTTTTCGAATCTTCCAAAATCATCATTTGTTTTTAATAATACAGTATAATAATCCCCCTCATTCTCAGAAGCACTAACAAAGTTAATAGGGATACTACATAAAAATATACCTATACATATAAAGCATTTCAAAAATTTCACATTAAATCTCCCTTAAACAAAATAGATATAATAATTTAGGGTTGTTACTGTTGCTTATTTTTTTCTAAAGTCACAGAAACAATAAGCAACACAGTTAATATAATAATAATTTTCAAATCTTTTTCATCCTTGGCGAAAAAGGAATATATACTATACGCCGAAAGCAACAATCCATAAACAACATTAATAATTTTATGCAATATTACCCCTCCTTTATATACATATATTTCTAATTTTATCACACATTACAAATAATGCGTTTCTTAACGGTTGAAAAAATAACGACTGATTATTCAGAATTAAAATATGAACTATTAATTTAAAGAAGCATTCAAAAGGAGCTATAAAAAAATCCTTCCTTAATGTGAACACCCTTTCAAAAGGTACACTTTTTGGGAGTATAACTAAGCTACTAAAATCCCCGTTTCAAAAGGTATAAAAAATATTTTTGATACACTTCAAAAGTTACGTATACCTTTTGATCTTTTCTAATAATGTATCATTTACATCTACTATTGAATAATACTCCGTAGTTCCGTCAAAACTGTAAATAACCAAGTCTCCAATTCCCCTGGAGCTGCGCAGTTAGTTCAATCTAACTGCTCTTTTTACTTTGCCAGCCACTAAACCTATAATGAAGTGAGATTTTAACTTATGAATAACTTACGGAATCCTTTCCAATAATACGAATAGATTGGTAACAGCCGATCTGTATCCATAATGAATCTCTGATTTTCTTGAATTTTCCTTGAGGCAAGGTAGCTATTTTTTAGCTACCTTCTTATCTGAACTGCAAACATATGCACATACTATTAACGGAATGCTTGAATCATTGTCATTGAAAATGTTCAGCACTTCCGCTCCTTAAGAGAACAGTCCACGCAACTGCTCTCTTTTTTATTTTATTTTTCTATAAATATCAAATAAAAAAGCATAATTGACTCCTCAACGATCAATAGCATTGCAACATTCTCAACGTTTCCTCAACAATTTTTCAATATTTTTTATGGACAATAGCACACTTTCTCAGCAGTTTTAATATCTTAATATTAAATACTGCAAGGAGGTATTGAAAATGACTTGGTTTATTATCATAGGATTTATGCTTATTTTAAGTATAAGCGGTTTTCATGCACGTAGTATTCATATCATTTTCAAGATAGGTTCAGATACAAAAGCTGTGCCAAGTTGGTCTTTCATTAATAGAATAAACTTCCAAACATTTAAAGAATTAACAAAAAGACCGAATAAGGATAAACTCAAAAGCCTTACAATAGGAGAACTTGTTATTCCTTTAAGTTTCTTTAACAGATTATTTAGCAAAACATTAATTTTTCTATTCCTATTCTTTTATTCCCAGTACTTAAACTAAACGCAATATGAGATGAGTTAAAAACTAACAATCACTAAACGTAGCAAACAACCGACCGAATATTATGAACTGAAACCAAAAAGTTAAACACAAACTTAAGTGCCATTTGAATGTGAGTCCGGTATTGTACTGGACTCATTTCTTTTAACTTCACTTTAATTTTTTTGTGATTATAATAATCTATATAGTTATCTGATTCCATCTTATAATGTTCCATACTTCGTATTCTTTAAGATACATTACGCTTACTCTTGTTTTGTAATTTCTTCTCTTTTTGAACTAAGGCCTTTAACTTTTTTAAATAATCAATTTCCATACGTAAACGTTCATTTTCTTCTAATGCTTCTATATCCCCTTCAATAGCTGCATTACTTAACTTAGATCTTGTATTTTCCATAGCTGGGCCCCCTTTCTTCTTGTCATATAGGAAATCCACGCCTTTTAAATCAAATATTTCCTTCCACCTACGAACCAATAAACTCCTTAACAAAAACTGTTTATTTATTTCATTTATCGTCATTCTATTTCTAAAAATTTCAGATACATTCTTTGAAAAGTCCTCTTTGTATTCATTCCATATTTATCTCTCGCAAATAAATCGTAGTACATCTTATATCCAACACATTTATAGGTCTTAATAGTATTTTTAACAAAAGCTTCTTGAATTTAAATAGACATACCACTTTAATCTGTCAACTCCATCTATATTGATAAATATGAAACACCTAATATATTTGACATTTCAATGACTTATAACAGGAAAATATATACATATAATGAATCCTGATGTATCTTTGCTTTGTAAGTCATAGTTAGTTGGCCAACTTTCAATGCAATTTAACAAAAAAAAAGTAAGGGGGACCTAAAATGAATCAAGTATTAAAGAAAAGTAAGAAAAAAATGATGTATCTAGTTGGTTCACTTCTAATTTCTCTATCAATGTTTTCAACTACAAGCTTTGCAGCTACAGAAGGTGCTGTAAAAAGTGTTACAAATAGTAACTATACCGGGATTGCAGCCGATATAAATCTACCAAAGTCAGTTGTTGTTAAGGATGGATATGTAAATTGGTATTTAGGTATTGGAGCATCTAAAGTTGAGGGTGGTATTTCGAAAACACCAAGTGGATATAAAGTATTTCTTAATTCAGGATATAATGAATCAGGTCAAAACAGTAAGTATTGGAATACACAGTATGATACATCAATTAAAGATGGTGATCGAGTAAATCTTAAATTAGTTAATAACGGAAATGGTACGGTTACTATGTATGTAAATGGAAGCCCTAGATACGCAAATCAGCCTGTATATGGTACATTTTCTCAATATGAACCAGTAAAAATGGTTCAGGGTGTGGAGGATACTGGACGTAATTCTTTTAGCCAATCTAGCTTTTCAAACGTGCTACTAAGAGCAGATATGTCTGGATCTACCTACAAAAGTTGGAACAGTTCAATTTCTTCTTCATTCTCTAGACACGGTACTTATGGTAGCAATTTCAAAGTTTATTCACAAGTACCATTAAGCGCAAGTTTACGTTAAGTATGCTATTTGCATAATAATGTTTTTGAGAAAAAAGTAGCTGTACTTTTGTGCAGCTACTTTTTATATGCAATAAATCAGTAATAGATATTCGAGCTGCAATAAATGCCCCTTTTATACTTTGGCTTCCTCGAATTTAATAGCACTTTATCGCGTGCCCTATCATTAAACTTAACGTATCGAGATTAACCTTCTACTTACTTCAATATGTTTTACCATTATTGGATTATACCTTCTAACGATTAAGATAACCACAATATGTACACGCATTAGGAACTAAGAATCATAATATAGAGCATTGCCACCTAATTGTATGTTGTATCAAAGAAGACAGGCCTTTCAAACATGATTATCTCTTTAAAAGGCATAGGTTCTAAAAATATTTTTTTAATACAGTATGTAATCAACTTTATAGACCCCATGAAAAAACACATAATTTTTGATAAAGGAAGTAAAGCCCATGTTACCTTGCCAAGGTACGTGCAATCAACATGTAGATTTTGAGGTTTTAATTACAGCTCCTGAAGAATATATAATTAATGATACGAATTACACCGTTGCCGTTACATGGAATACAGAGCGATTCAAATGTACATTTGAACCATGTACACTGCAAACACCGAACCCTTGCCTACTACAAACCAATTCACCAGATGCTTCCTATCCAGTACACAGTGTTCGTATATATGGCGTACTATTTCTCCTGTTCAAAATCAATATGGACAAGGACCAGCAGCTTTTTCTAAATGGCACAAATTCTCCATTAATGAGATTGTTTTTTACACAACTGATTCTAATTGCTGCTTTAATTTTAGTGGGTTTAAACTTAAGAGTTTAACAGTCACGCCACAAGATGAAAATACATTTATCTTAAATGCAACCCCTTCTCTTTCACCTAATCAACCCGTAGCATTGCTAGGAAACAAAACAACCAATGAAATCAATATTATTGATACAGCACAACAACTATCCACAGGAACGATTTCCATCAACAATCCAGCAGACGCTACATTTACACCTGATGGGCAATTCATCTATATTGCTCAGCCGGAACAATATACAGTTACAATTCTTAACTCCGTTGACTATACCGTAAATACAGTAATAACAGTTGGAAAATCACCTATAAGCATTGCAATATAAAAACTCTACCAAATCACTAAAGGAATCTCCTTTTCCCTATCGAATTATTATAGAGGAAAGGAGATGTATGCATGGAAATCCTAGGACTAGATACCCGCGCATTAGCGACGTTAGGTGCACTTGAATACACAAATCGTCGCAATAAATTAATAGACGACTCAGAGAATAGCATATACGAGTGTAAAGAAATGAAAGAAATACTTCAATCACTTCCTAAAGAGAAACGGATTGAGGTTCTTGAGAATCAAGCATACTTTGAAGCAGTGGCAAAGATGATTGAACAAAACAATTTAATTCTTTTAGAACAGATGAAAGCTTTACAACTAATTCAGAAATAATAAACTAATGATTAATTAATTTTACATATATTCCTATAATAAATGTACCTTTATCTATACAACCAGCCCCTACTTTTCAGGGGCTTTTGATAAGTTCTATTGAAAATAAATACGTAGACCTTATTTAATTACACTTCTTTGAAATGTACAGAAATTATATGAGCAATATTTTCTTATCTACACAGTAATTCTTACAAAATGAAATTATTATATATAAATAAAAAAGTTCCTTACTTTATAAAAGGAACTTTTTTTGCATATTATTAACCTACAAACCTAAAATTTCTACAATCCGACGAGCTTTAGCATTTCCAATATAATAATATACTTCTAATCCTTTTCTTTCTGTATGGAGTACAGTTCTTCTCAATTTTGATAAATGCTGTGAAACAGTAGATTGAGGGAGCCTTATTATTTCCGTTAACTGTGTAACATTGTATTTTTTATGATGCATTAATTCATTTACAATTTGTAATCTTACTGGATGAGCCATAACCTTTAACAAATCTACATTCTCTTCCGAAATTTCTTTTATATCCCAATCATTTTTTAATGCTATCATTTCACATTCCCCTTTATTATTTATTTCTATTTTCCTATTATCCTTATACATAGTACTTATAGATGAATACCTTTTATCCTGTTGAGAAAATATTTCTTATCTGCTTTGTAGCCTAAATAAGAGATTATTTTTACAAAAATAACAATAATAAATACTATTTAAACCAAAATTAAACCGAATTTAATTAATAGAATATTCCGTCTTATATTGAAAAATGCTGTTTGATAGATTTTAATAGAGGAAAACTCTGCTATGATACTAATTGCTATATAGTATCTATGGAGAGGATGAGACTGAACAATGAATGTTCAATTAAAGGGACACGAACAAATAAATCATTTATTAAATGAATGGTATCAGGAAATTAGATCCAGACATGTAGATGCCGCTCAATTACTGAAACAAGAAATTGAAAATAAAATCCAAGATATAGAAGAAAATCAAACCATACTATTATACTACTCACTTCTTGATTTTAGACACCAATATCTAGTTGATAGTTTAAGTATTTCTAAAGATAGTTTTAAACAATGTGATGCTTACGAGACTCCTACAGATGACTTCCTTTCATATTATTATCACTTCTTTAAAGCAATACATTCGAATGTTACGGGTAATCATAGTCTTGCAAGAATGCATTTTGATAAAGCTGAAAGTTTATTATCAACAATACCTGACGAAATTGAATACGCTGAATTCCATTATGAATTGGCTGTTTTCTACTGTCATACACATAAATCGATCTTATGTATTAATCATGTTATAAAAGCTAAAGATATCTTTTCAACACACATGGGATATGAATTAAAAGTTGCTTTTTGCAATAACTTATACGGGCTGGCATGTACTCATTTAAGAGAGTGGGAATTAGCCGAAGAACATTATATTTCAGCGATGGATGCATTCCAAAAAGAAAATTTAGAATACAATATTTTAATTGTCCGTCACAATCTAGGATTTATGTATGCTACACAAAACCTTTCTGAGTTAGCATTACGATATTTATCTGAAGTTAATCAAAAACTACCAAGTGATTATAAAGCTTTATTTATTGAGGCAAGAGAACATTATAAATTAGGAGAAAACCAATTAGCTCAAGAGCTAATTGAAAAGGGACTACAACTTTCCACTCAGTTATGTATTGAAGGTTATATACATCACTTTAATATTTTAGAAAAAATGAACCTTAATAGTTGTGCAAGTGATGTAGAAAAAGCCATTTTAGAAGGAATTTCTTATTTTGAACGCGAAGAACTATATGAGTATATAAATGAATATACTGAAAAATTAGCAACCCAATTTTATAAAGAAAATAATCATGTGAAAGCAAGCTATTACTTTTATGAAGCTAGCAAAGCCAGTGAAAAAAAGTTTAAAAAAGGAGCATTAAAATGAGAAAATTAGCAGTTAGCTTACTTGGTATCTTAATTGTTGTCACAGTAACTTTTGGATCGAGTTCTTCAACAGGTACTCAAAGTACGGTAAATATTATCAAAAATTCACATGGACATACTGGATAAGAAAAGGAAGGATTACACCTTCCTTTTCCTTGTATATTCCCTTGATAAGCCCATTAAAATTGGGGATATCAAAACAAAGACATTAAAAATCTAAACCTGCGTAAATGGGACTGCCCTTCTTGTCGTACTCACCATGATAGGGATATTAACGCAAGTATTAATCTAAAGAATAAAGCGATAAGGCTTCTAACCGCAAGGACTGCGGAGATAGCCTAATAAATTAGAGTTCGATAGAACTCTTTACTTAGGAATCCCCCTCTTCTAAATGAAGTGAAAGTGGGGATAGTTCAATAGTCTAAGTATGAATTATAAAGTATGTTCGTTTAAAATTGTCACAATATAATTTTATATTAGACGTTTTTAATTACTCGTGAAACATTTGCAAACGTTTTAACCGTTATTTATAAGATAAATACCCCCTCTAAATATAAGATTTACTTATTTTAGATTCTTTCTCTCATAGTCATAATGTCGAATAAAGTCGAATTTTTATATTTTTTCTTTATTTCCTGGTTGTAAACGTTTTATTTTCATGTTACCATCTTAATCAAACATTAGATGGTAATAAAACTTAAAGTATTTCTTTCCCTTAGAGACATATAAACGTTCGGTAATACCATGAAAATAAGGCCAAAGAAATATGAGTTACCTGATAAAAGATTTAATAGGGTTTTTACCACCTTAATTTTCTGTTAATTCAGAATGTACAACTTTAACATTTTGTCCCTAAACAAAATTTAAATTTAAGTGTGGTAAACTTAAAAAGCTAAATCACCCACCCAAATTAATAAATGATATATCCTATTATATCTAGCGATCAGTCATGAGAAATAGATTTCTTCCTAAGAAAACTTAGCCCATTATTAAAAAGTGTCTGAATTTCTATCTTTATTACCATCTATTGTTGATAACATATTTACCAACTATAAAAAAGAACCTATTGAAGGTTCTTTTTTATTATAATCATTAGCATTTCAATTATTGATAATCATTGGTGATAAATAAATTATGGATGAAGCGCCCGGGCCATCGCATCAAAATAATTCTGACTGGCACGCTGACTCACTTCGGCTTCAGGCACAAGTATTTCAAAGCAATGGAAGCAGCCAGGGTATAGATGATATTCAACGTCTACTCCTGCTTGTGCAAGTCGTGTTACATATTCAATGGTTTCATCTCGGAATAAATCGAGTTGACCAACACATGTATAAGTTGGCGGTAGCCCTGCTAAGTTGTCTGCTCTCGAAGGTACGGCATAGGGAGATGGTTCGTTAGTATCGTTCTCCTTGCCCAAGTACATACCCCAAGCCGTCAAATTGTTTGCTCTATTCCATGTTGCGTTGTCTTCTATAATCTCGTAGCTTGATGGTGTTATGTTGCGGCTATCAAGCATTGGATACAGCGGCATCTGAAAAACAATAGATGGACCTCCTTTATCACGAGCCATTAACGCAAGTGCTGCTGTTAGTCCACCGCCTCCACTTGCACCGGCGATTGCAACACGATTCACATCAATACCAAGCGATTCTGCCTCATTTGTCATCCAAATCAAGCCTGCATAGCAATCTTCAATAGCCGCTGGATAAGGATGCTCGGGCGCAAGTCGATAATCGACAGACACAACAACGCATTCAGCAGTCTGAACAAAGCGTTCACACAAAACATCGTCCATATCAGGGTGGCCCATTACGTATCCACCACCGTGAATCCACAGCATAGCTGGAAGTTTATCAAGATTTTTCTCAACGGGTTCGTAAATTTTAACTAACATCTCGCCGGCTGCGCCAGGAATCATTCGCTTGGTCATATGTACAAGCTCTGATTTTTCCAAATGTGGATTCGACAAGAGACTTCGACTCGCCTCTAAATCCTCCTCTAATTGAAAGCCTGGAAATTGTGAGAAAGCCTGTTTTAATTCTGGTAATACTCGACTGTCAATTTTCATATCAATTCCTCCAATTAAATAATGAAACTTGATGCAATCCTTATGGAATAATTAACGGAATAGATGTGTATCCTGTTCTCCTTCAGCTTCCCATTTGGCAATTTCCTCTCTTACACGAGGGGCAACTTCTGTTCCAAGCAATTCTATGGCACGCATGACTTGATCATGTGGCATGGTACTTAATGGTACATACATCATAAAGCGTGTAATCCCTACATGCTTACGAAGATGGATGATTTTTTCGGCGACTGTATCTGGATCACCAACATACAACGCCCCTTCAAAACTTCGTGCAGCATCAAAGCTGGAACGATCATAATAAGGCCACCCCCGCTCTTTACCAAGTTTATTCATGCCTGCCTGAGTGGAAGGGAAAAATGTATCTGCTGCCAATTCCGTATTCTCTCCAACAAATCCAATCGAATGAGATCCCACCTGAAGTTTTGAAACATCATGACCAGCGTGAGCCGCCGCTTTCTTATATAGCTGTACAATTCGTGCAAAGTGCATTGGGCTACCACCAATAATCGCCAGCATAAGTGGTAATCCCAGAAAACCGGCACGGATAGCAGATTCCTGATTCCCACCGCTACCAACCCATATCGGTAAAGGATTTTGAACAGGTCTTGGATACACACCTAAATTATTGATTGCTGGTCGATGTCCGCCTTCCCAAGTCACTTTTTCGGACTGACGTATTTTGAGCAGTAGGTCCAAATGTTCTTCAAACAGTTCATCATAGTCCTTCAATTCATAGCCAAACAGTGGAAAAGATTCGATAAAGGAACCACGACCTGCCATAATCTCTGCACGTCCATTTGAAATGCCATCCAGTGTAGAGAAATCCTGAAAAACACGTACAGGATCAGCTGAAGAAAGCACGGTTACTGCACTCGCAAGCCGTATCTTTTTCGTTTGTGGTGCCGCCGCTGATAGAACCATCGCTGGAGAGGATGCTGCATAATCCTTCCTATGGTGCTCACCAACACCAAACACATCAAGTCCTACTTGATCAGCAAGAACGATTTCTTCAACAACTTCACGCAACCGCTGTGCGTGACTTATCACTTCACCACTATGAACATCTGGTTTCGTTTCTACAAAAGACGTAATACCTATTTCCATTTGTTATCTCTCCTAGTCCAATTAGATTGTAAGTCAAAAAAATTAATCATTTCCTTTATGGTAGTAACATGTTTCTCATATTGGATAACACACGTTTATTTCATAAAATCTTAACTCGTCTGGTCATAGCCCAAAAAAGAAGAGCGAAAGCACTGACAGAGGCTCCGAGTAAGGAAACCCCTCCCCAGCCAAAGTGTGCGTATATTTGAGTCGAAGCAATTGAACCACCAGCACTGCCGATAGAATAAAACACCATATATCCAGCAGTAAGTCGACTCCGTGCTTCTGTATGCAATGGAAGAATCATGGTTTGATTCGTGACATGTATTGCTTGTACGGCCAAATCAAGTAGAACTATCCCTATCACTAATGCGATTAATGACTGCTCCATATAGCTGATGAACAACCATGAAATCAATAATAGAGCTAAAGCAATGCCTGTCGTTCGTTGTCCGTAACCTTGATCGGCCAATTTCCCTGCCCGTGCCGCAGCTAAGGCTCCAGCCACACCTACAAGACCGAATGCGCCAATTGCACTATGAGATAGAGCAATTGGCGGTGTACTAAGTGGCAGTACTAGTGAAGTCCACAAAATGCTGAAATCAGCAAAAATCAGCATGGCTAGAACGGAGCGAACGCGTAACGTTCGTTCTTGAATAAATAAAGTAAGCACCGATCTAATCAACTGAGGGTAGGATAGCGATTTTACCTCGCGCTCAACATTGGGCAACATCTTTATAAACATAAAAACCATCAAAAGCATGAGCGCAGCAGAAAATAGATATACAGAACGCCATCCCGCAACATCTGTTAATATACCAGCAAAAGTACGTGCGAGAAGTATGCCAATAACTATCCCACTTGTTACAATGCCAACGACACGTCCCCTTTCTGTTGGGGAAGCGATGGTCGCTGCAAACGCCACGAGAGTCTGTGTCACAACTGCAAGCAGCCCCACCAAAGCCATACCTGCGAAAAGTACCATGCTGGAGGAAGCAGTACCAACTATAACCAGAGCTGTTGTAGATAAAAGCATTTGACCGACAATTAGACGTCGCTGGTTTAGCAAATCTCCAAGCGGTACGAGTAGCAGTAAGCCCACTCCATAAAAAATTTGTGTAACGGTAATAACAACACCAATAATGGCATGGTTAATACCAAACTCATTAGATAGTTGATCAAGCAACGGCTGTGCAAAGTAAATATTGGCAACAGACATTCCACAGGCAGCCGCAAACAATAATGCCAAAGCGTGAGACATGGATGGCTGTTGATTCAAATTAGGTTTTGTTATGGAAGATTTATGACTTACCTTAGTGTAGAGTGGATCATCATCTATATTTGTCTCTGTTTTGAACATACCTTACCCTCCAATCACATTAGATTTTTAATCATAACATACCGTCCAGTACAATATGATTACTGGTAAATATAACTTAGTCTTATTCATGATGTCAACGATTTTCGAACTAAAGTTTATGTTGCATTAAATGAATGCAGCTTGATTTGACATAAAGAATGGCTAATTATATAATAATTACATACTGTTTGGTAATAAAAAAACAATTGTATTTACCTACACACCTATCCTAAAACAATTAATAAAATCAAAGTTTGAGGAGGAGAATTCTTTATGGCAAGAACTCGTGAATTTGATGAGGATCAAGTTTTAGATGCAGCAATGCAGTTATTTTGGGAGAAGGGATATGAGGCTACCTCATTAAGTGATCTTACTTCTAGAATGGGCATTCAACGCCCTAGTATTTATTCGGCCTTTGGAGATAAGAAAGAATTATTTGAAGCCGCACTTCGTAGATATACAATGTCTCGGGCCTCTGATATACGAAATAGGCTTCAAAGTCACTCCTCTGTAAAAGAGTCATTTTCTATTTTCTTTGCCGATGTCGTCAATGAAGAATACGCAGGGGATCTTAGTAAAGGGTGTTTTTGTATCAATACAATGGTTGAATTAGCACCTCATGATGAGAGATTTGAAATTTTGACCAGAGAACATCAAATGTACCTCGCCGTCATTTTTCAGGAGACGATTGAACGAGGAATCCAATCAGGTGAGCTGGAAGTCAACACAGATGCAAAGTCTTTGGCACAGGCACTGATTGTAGCGTTAATCGGTCTAACGGTTATGATGAAATCTCGCCCCCAACGTTCATTTGTCGACAATGTAATAGCAGCGACGCTCACATTACTTAAGTGACATGATTGTATATGAAAGTACGAAAACTATACCTTTATAAGGGTAGCGTCACATCTCCATCAGGCTAAGAAATGCAAATACCCCAAAACGAAAAAATGAGCATTTTGTTACAATTTAGTACAAAATTTCTTTCTGGGGGTACTATAAAATTTTAGCTTGATAGCGATGTGGTGCTACCCCACATCCATCAGCTTAAGAAAAATAAACGCCACCAAAACAAAAAAAGCCCCAAATTTTTCTTGAAAATAAGTTGGGGCTTTTGAACCAGAAAAGTATATTTTCAACTATGAAAACTATGATAAATTTTTCCTTTTTTCCTACTTGCTAAATTCAGCAAGTAAAATATTTTTAAAAGGATTAGGACTGCCAGTTCTACCCAAACTATTCCAATTGACGACCAACGTATGCTTGCCTCCAAGTTTACCTCCAACTAGAGTTGTAAACCCTAGAATGCCACCTGAGTGTCCCCATATCGAGACACCGCTTGGAAGCTTAGTTTCATAGATTCCAAGACCATATCCATCGATTCCTTCTTTTCCTGTAGGAACTGTAGTAAGCATTTGTTTTAGTTGCTGTTCTTTCAGTAATTTGCCACCGAGCAAGTAAGAGAAGAATTTGTTTAAGTCGTCAGCAGTAGAAATCATATCTCCAGCAGAGCTACCTGCACTTGGGTTATAATAAGTAACGTCTTTTAGCTCACTTGCTCCGTCTGGCTGGACATATCCACGGGCATGGTTAGTGCCTGGAATAACACTTGAGTTGCCTGGTAGGAATGTATTCGGCAATTCAAGAGGTTCAATAATTCGATTTTCAACCTCTTCCGCATAGCTGTTTCCAGTTACTTTTTCAATAAGGATACCCAGTAATACGTATCCTGTGTTTGAATAAGACCAGCCCTTTCCTGGAGCAAAGTCTGGAGGCAGAGAAACCCCCATCTTCACTAACTCTTCAGCCGTATACGATTTTTTTGTATCCGTAAAATCAGCGTCTTTTGACCTTGAGTATTCAGCGATACCACTTGTATGGTTCAATATGTGCCGGATAGTAATCTTGTTACCATCATATCCATTTCCTTGAATGACACCAGGTAACCATTTTTCGATGTAGTCGTCTAGCTTCAGGCGATTCTCTCCAACTAATTGAAGTACAACTGTTGCGGTGAACGTCTTCGTCACACTCCCAATGCGAAAGCGAAAATCTGTTTTCATTGGTTTCTTGGTTCTCAGATCCGCTATTCCAGCGGCATACCCCCACGTTTTTCCACCCTCAGAAGTTTTAGCAAGTATCCCCGGGTATCCAAGTTGCAATGTATCCCGCATTGCTTGCTTGACGGAAGTATGATCTCGTTGAGTATTTGTTTGTAACGAACTAGATACATTTTGAGTGGGCTCTGCTTTTACAATTGAGGTTGGTGTTGTATATAACAGGGAACTTCCAGCTATTAAAAGGGCCAGACTTGCACATGTAATTTGACTACGTATTTTCATAAGGCATTCCTCTCCTCTATTCATATTGTATAAGTGTTTGCATACTGTTCCTTACTTCCTGACAAGACTTAGGGAAAGGCCCTCACGCATATAGATTAAAGCCCCAGTACAAAGGTATCTATTAATACCAACAATTTGAGCCAGTTAAATCTCCATCCCTTCTACAACAAAATTATTCAAAGGTATGAAAGCATATTATGTACCCTTAGTTATTGTTAGGATTAACACAACATGAGACATAACCCCAACCCATATTTTACTTTATTTATCCATAATATGTATTGAGAAAGAATGTAAATTCGAATCCTTTCCGTACCCCAACTATTGATCGTTTTTTTCACCTATTATAAACTCAACAGAAAACTATTCACTTACGCAAATATACATTAATATCATCCTTGAATTTCAAAATACTAATTATTAATAAAACAAGTAAAGTAGCTATATTAAGAACATTGAAGATATACCCAAAAAACAACACGCCTGTCAGTACATCAGATATAAATCATTCTCTGATTTTTTTGGAGACAGCATAACTTTCTCTAGTATAAATATGCTAATGCAAGAAACTCGTTTTATATATAGCAAACACGTTATATTGATTACTGAAATCTTGTTGAATATATAGGTATGAAGGATGAAAAAATCGAACTCATTAAACAAGAAACAAACTTAACTCAAAAGATGCGTTTTCAGCGATACAAATAGGATTGTACCAAATCGCAAAATGTTTATAACAAGGAGAAAAAGTACAGTTACTTGGTTTTTGAGGACATCCGAAGTCCAGGAACTTGCCGAGCGTAACGGTCATAATCCAAAAACAGGAGAAGCGATGAAGATTATCCCTTCAAAATTACCAGGTTTTAAAATCAGCTAAGAACTTAAATATATGGTAAAGTAAAAAAGTATTTCCCTACATATTAGGAAAATACTTTTTTTAAAGAAACCTCAAAACTCACACATACCCTATACAGTAAAGGAAGTTTGGTACATGCAATTTTCTATAGACGCGATTCGTAATTTCCTCATACATGACATGGAATCCTATCGTGAAATGCTCCTACAAGAAAATGATTATGACAATATGAAATGGAGTTACACTACATTCATTGATATGAATAATTACCTAAAGAAAACAGATATGGATCAAGAGGAAATTCAAGAGTTATTATCGGTAAGCCGTGAAGGGATCTCTTTTGGTTCGGTAACAAAACGTGATATGCTCTTTATACATTCTCTTACTAGTCCAAATCGATGTTTGGAACTAGTGGAAACCTATAAGTTGATGGAACGAACAAACGAATACGTTCCCAATATGAAAGAAGAATTGCAATGGCTCAAAGATCGATGGGAAAAAGGGTTTTATATTTTTGTTAATCAATAAATATGTTGTATTTATTAAAGCGCTTACCATAGCAAATGTAGAAGAGTCAAAGAATATGAATATAGCTTAGAAAAAAGCAAATCTTCTTAAAAGGGAAGCTTGCTTTTTTCTTATTTCCCCTTTTCGAGGGGATGAGCAAAAACCACCCTTAGTGAACTTTATTGATATTTTAAAATCATATTGTTTTAGTGTTTTTATCTGTGAAGAATGAAGACTGGTTTTTATTTAATATCTTCCGAGATAAAAAAGGAGACCTACTAAATAGGTCCCTTTTTTATTCTACATATAAGTTTCATTGCTTTTTGGTTTTGAAATTGTAAGGTATAAAATTGTATATGGCGTTTTCTTAACATTACTATCAATAGCTAATTCGTGGCTCTCAGGATTGCTCACTTTCTTAGCTCTATTATTCTGTTCTTTCGTTTAAAATTCCAATATCCCCATAACTTCTTTCGTAAATAGTTTAAAATCAGTTAAATGTTTTTCAATAATTTGACGAACAATATCTAAATTTACACTTTGATAATCATGAACAGCAATATTTCGAAATCCCACCATCGCCTTTAACTTATTTGCTAGCTCTGCGCTAAGTAATCCTGCTGTAACCAATAAATCAAAAGCCTCTCGACTAGATTGGGGTAATCCTAATTTTTTCCCAGCAACAATATGCATTGCTAAATCAATACTCGCTTCACAAGCTCTTTGTATATTCAATATTATTGAATCTTGCTTTGTGTAATCCTCCAAATTTTCAGGGTCATTTCCATATACATCTTGGATTCTTTTTATACAGCGCTCTATTGTGGAAATTTTATTTAAAATAACCTCATTCTTCATATATAGAACCTCTTTTCTTTATATCATCGAACACTATCTTGCGTTCCTCATTCAATTTTGAATACATTTTTAAAGTTTTCATTTCAAAAATAATTTTCCGTTCTTCATCAGAACAAAATATTGTCTTTCCTGTATGTATAATCTGGGCTTGAAAAACTGTAGAAGCTTCGGATAAATCAACTAAATCAACATCTCTATGAACAATGTTAGCTAACTCCTGTGCTAATAAAAAACGTTCATAGTTCCCTAAAGTTGTGTCACTTAAATAAGCTATATCAATATCACTATCTTCCCGTTCTCTGTTCTCAGCCGTTGATCCAAACACAATTATCCAATAGGGATTCACCGTCTCTTGTAATTTTTCTATAATAGCTGTTATCATGCTTTGAAAAATCATTTAATTAATCCCCCTTATTATACTTGAATTTTATTATATCATAACCATTACAAAATCCATTAAGCTACAACAAGTACATAAACAAAATTAAACCTTCTTAGTACTTAAAGCACCTCAAAATTACGTGCTTATCCCTGTAAAAGCAAAAGGCTTACAATAACTGTCAGTCTTTTGCTTTTGAAACTCTAAACAAATAGGGGCTATATTTCTCTAACAATGGCGTCTTTTATATGTTAATTCACCTTTAATTTTTCTTTTACTTTTGTAGGCAGTTCGTCTTTCTTAACCTCTTCCAACTTTTCATAAACGTAAATGACCTCCGTTGCTCCTTCTACATACTTACCTTTGGCATTTTCGGCTTTTCTATCAACTTGTAGCCTGGAATTTCTTATTAAAGAAGGAATCGAAAAAAATGAAACTAAAAATGATATAGATGTTATGTCACTTGCTTCTTTCCTATCTTCTTCAATGAAAGAAGCTATTATAGCTAGTCGAATATGAAAAAATAATATACACCATCATTATTTTATAGAACATATAAGACATCTTTTTAATTCATATTCTGCATAAAGAATGCAAAAGAAAACTCAAAAAAAATTAGACTCTTTTTTGAGCTCTTTTCTTTTCATAATGCAATTTATTATTTTAAATCTACGCAAATTCTATCCTTTAATGCAGGGTAGATTTATAGCCTGTGAAAATGTTATTTCATTTTTGAAGACCTCTTCACAAAATCCTTAATATCCTTTAATTTTTTTCCACTAATATTATCTTTGATGGTTGAATCTATTTCATTTTCAATATAAAAAGTTTTCTCTTTAACCTTTACCTCAAATTTATATTTATATTTATTTTTATCCCAATCTATTAAATTGCTTTTTAGTTGCGCAATATCCCTTAAATCAAACTGAATCATAAAAGGTTCTAAAGCTGGATAAAAATGTCCAAGTTTACTATTCTCTTTTAAAAAAACTATATATGTGTCACCAGATTTGGGTTTTATATACAATGGATCTTTATTTTTACTTTTTTTTGTAAACACTTTCGTAGCACCTTTCAGAATTATTCCATTGTCATCAATAACTTCATTACTTTCCTCTAATACAAGGCTTTCTGAGTATCTATGATTTATTAAAATTTTATTCTCTACAGAGTCCCCTTTTAAAATTTCTTTAACATGAAAATTAAACAGATGGCCTTCGACATCTTCACCTTGAATCTCATATGATGAATTGTTTGCCATATTCCATTTAGAGTGTAAACCGTCATATTTACCTAGTACAATTACATCTGCTTCTTCTACCATTTCACTTAAATGATTTGTAGTTTTGAATGTCTTACTTAATACTATAGTTTCAGGAATTCGATGAAACATTAGACACTTCTGCTATGTCTGTATTTGACCAAATTGTCTTACCAATAATAATTAAAAAAGTAAATATTAATAAACATAGACTCCATTTTATTACTTTATGTTTATACATTATAATAACGTCTCCTTAAAAGATATTTTATACCATTTTCTCAATATAAATATTCCGAATTTTTAAAAAATATTAATTCAAAACAAGATAATGATGCTATAATTCTCTTGTTAAAAATAATCTTTGGAGGGATAATATGAATTTTAGAAAAGGGATTACTGCATTTTTATTAGGTAGTGTACTTGTCTTTTCCAGCGTTGGAGTTTCAGAAGCTTATGTAAAAGAAGGATGGAAGCTACCTTCAAAATCAGCGACATATAAGTGGGGAGACAGATTAGACGATGGCTCCAGTATCATTAAATCCGGTTGGCAAGCTGCAGATTCAGCCTGGTACACTGCCTCTCGTATTAACTTTACAGTTTCTTCTTCTTCTGTGAACAAATTAAACTCTTGGTTTGAAAGTTCCTCTACTTATTATGGAAGAATGAACACAACTTATAATACATCCACTAAAAAAGTAACGAAATTCGCTGGTGATATTAATGCAGGGAATACAAATATTACAAAATCTAATGTTGCTAAAAGTACAGGAGTACATGAGTTTGGTCATGCAATAGGAATAGGTCACAACAGTGGCACTTCAATTATGAACAGCAATCGTAATCGTACTACTATGCATGTTCCTCAAACTGACGATAAGAATGGTGTAAATGCAATCTATTAACAGAAAAAAGGAGATGATTTCTTAATGTTAAGTAAAAAAGCAAAAACTATAGTAATTGCAATTCCCTTAGCTGCAGTGATTGGTTTCGGGGGATATTCAGCATATAATAGTCACTTCTTCAATGTTGCTGGCGAAGATAAGAATGCTGAAACTGTCATTCTCAGTAAAGATTTCCCTGCTACAAGTGATTT
>NZ_CP043830.1:4632500-5200216 GCF_008432245.1 Bacillus sp. BS98 | reverse complement strand
AGGTGTCCCTCCTTTACTAAGATGGTAAAAGAATAAGGTTGCGCAACAAATGTACAACCCAATAAATAGTGAATGTATATTTATACGAAACGTCTTTTAAAACCTAAAAACGTCGTTTGTATATGAGATAGGGTTTTCGACAAAAAAAGCAAATGTGGACAACTATTTACCCACATGTGATTAAAACTGTCCACATGTTATACACAAATTGTGGATAAAATAAACATGTGGGAAACTTATTCAAAGTGAAAACACAACTATAATATCAAAAAAAAGTAGCTATAGCAATGAAATTAAGAAAGTTATCCACAAAATCAATACCTTGTGGAATAAACTTGTCCACAATACGATATACTGTGTAAAAGTAAGAAAAAAGTTTGTGGATATAAAAAACATAAAAAAACATTTATCCACAAGGAAATATAAGAACTGTGAAAAAGAATGTGAACAGGTTCAAAATGAATATTTGATGAAAATTTCGAGAACCATTGACATTTTCCTAGTTGATTAACTATAATTTATAAGACTGTCTTTAACAGATATTCCTCAGGGAGGTGTCATATAATGAAAAGAACTTACCAACCAAATAAACGTAAGCGCAGCAAAGTACATGGTTTCCGCAGCCGTATGAGCACAGCGAACGGACGTAAAGTGCTAGCAGCTCGTCGTCGTAAAGGAAGAAAAGTATTATCTGCGTAGACCACTGATCGTTCAGTGGTCTTTTTTTCTAATAATAGTGAATTTCCGCTGATGAAATACAGGAGTGTCAATTGATATGAAGAAAAAAAATCGTATAAAGAAGAATGATGAATTCCAGGAGGTTTTTCAAAAAGGAAAATCAAATGCGAACCGTCAGTTTGTTGTATACCAACTAAATAAAGAAGAACAGCCAAATTTTCGCATCGGTCTTTCTGTTAGCAAGAAGATAGGAAACGCAGTAGTTCGTAATCGAATTAAGCGTATGATCCGTCAGTCCATTACAGAATTGAAAGATGAGATAGATTCTGGAAAAGATTTTGTTATAATAGCAAGGAAGCCTTGTGCAGAGATGACATATGAAGAAGTAAAGAAAAGCTTAATTCATGTCTTTAAACGCTCTGGTATGAAAAAAATAAAAAAGTAGCGTAAGGAAATGAATTACACTATATACATACCGATACAAGGAGGAGTAGGCTTTGAAAAAGAAATTAGGTTTACTAGCCATGGTTGTTGCGTTAATGGCAATTACTGCTGGCTGTAGTGAAGTAAATCAGCCAATTACACCGAAAAGCACTGGGATTTGGAATGAATATTTTGTATATCCACTATCTCAGTTAATTACGTATTTTGCTGAATTATTCGGTAAGAATTATGGTTTAGCAATCGTCGTTACAACTCTTATCATTCGTTTTGCATTATTACCACTAATGATCAAACAAACGAAGAGTACGAAAGCAATGCAAGCATTACAACCAGAAATGGTGAAGTTAAAAGAAAAACATAGCTCTAAAGATCAAGCAACACAGCAAAAATTACAACAAGAAATGATGCAGTTATATCAAAAAAATGGTATAAATCCATTAGCCGGTTGTTTACCAATATTTGTTCAGATGCCTATTTTATTCGCATTTTATCATGCGATTATGAGAACATCAGAAATTAGTAAACATACATTTTTATGGTTTGATTTAGGACAGGCAGACCCTTACTATATCTTACCGGTTGTTGCAGCGATTACGACATTTATTCAGCAAAAGCTTGCAATGGCAGGAACTGCTGGTCAAAATCCACAAATGGCAATGATGATTTGGCTTATGCCGATTATGATTTTAATCTTTGCAATTAACTTCCCAGCGGCATTATCACTTTACTGGGTTGTTGGTAATATCTTTGGTATCGCTCAAATGTACTTTATCAAAGGGCCAGAAATTAAGGCTAGTAAGGCTGGAGGAGCAGGTAAGTGAGTGTAATTACTGCTAAAGGACAAACAGTCGAGCTGGCAGTAGAAGATGCTTTAAGGCAATTAAACACTTCAAAAGATCAAGTTGATATAAATATTATCGATGAGGGTAAAAGGGGATTCCTAGGCTTATTTGGGAATCGTCCTGCAGTAGTAGAAGTTGTATTGAAGAAAGATCCCATTCAAGAATGTGAAGAGTATTTAAAAAATGTTATTCGCAACATGGGTGTGGAAGTCGAGATTAGTAAAATTGTAAAGGGACGCGAAGTTGAATTTACAATTTCTGGTGATAATGTAGGTGTTTTAATTGGAAAAAGAGGTAATACGTTGAACTCTTTACAGTATTTGACAAAACTTGTCGCGAATCGCCATACGAAACAGTATATTGGTATCACACTAGATGCTGAAAATTATCGTAGTAAAAGAAAAAGTACGTTAGAATCGCTTTCTTATCGATTAGCAAAACAAGTGTCTAAAACGAAAAAAAGAGTTGTTTTAGAGCCGATGCCATCTTTTGAACGAAAAATTATCCATCAAGCATTATCTAATCATCAAGATATCAATACAACTTCTGAAGGAAATGAACCACATCGGCATGTTGTAATATCTTCCAAATGACCGGTTACTCAAATGAGTGCCGGTTTTTTTGAGGGGAAAACAGATGTGGATAACTAAAAACACTAAACTTATCCACTGTGAATAAGTTTAGTGTTTTTTACATGAGGACATAATAAAATGAGTTATTATTCTTTTGTAGATAGGTTCGTTATGGTATTCTAATAATTTAGTGAAGAAAATAATCGTGTTGAAATAGAGATAAATAAGCAAGTGAGGTGAAAGGACATGGAATTTGATACAATTGCTGCGATTTCCACAGCGCTTGGAGAGGGCGCAATTGCCATTGTTCGAGTAAGTGGGGATGATGCGGTTGAAAAAGTTAATCGTATTTTTAAAGGGAAGGACTTAACAGAGGTTCCTTCTCACACAATTCATTATGGTCATATTGTTGATTTAGATACAAATCAAGTTATTGAAGAAGTTATGGTGTCTATTATGCGTGCACCAAGAACTTTTACACGCGAAAATATAGTAGAAATTAACTGCCACGGTGGACTTGTTTCGGTAAATAAAGTATTGCAGCTTATTTTAGCGCAAGGAGTACGATTAGCAGAGCCTGGTGAATTTACAAAACGTGCTTTTTTAAATGGTCGTATTGATTTATCACAAGCAGAAGCTGTCATGGACTTAATCCGTGCAAAAACAGATCGTGCAATGAACGTAGCGATTAATCAAATGGAGGGGCGATTATCTAAATTAATTGGCCGCCTGCGTCAGGACATATTAGAAACGCTAGCTCATGTTGAGGTAAACATAGATTACCCAGAATATGATGATGTGGAAGAGATGACACATAATATTTTAATTGAGAAAGCGACACATGTTCGTGCTGAAATTGCAAAAATATTAGAAACATCGAAGCAAGGGAAGATTTTACGTGAAGGTATTGCTACTGCAATCATCGGTAGACCTAACGTTGGGAAGTCATCGCTATTAAATAGTCTCGTTCAAGAGAAAAAGGCAATTGTAACTGATATTGCAGGAACAACTCGTGATGTTATTGAAGAGTACGTTAATGTGCGTGGTGTACCACTTAAACTTATAGACACAGCCGGGATTCGTGAAACGGAAGATGTTGTTGAACGAATTGGGGTAGAACGTTCAAAAGAAATGATGAGCCAAGCAGATTTAGTGTTAATTGTCGTAAATTATAGTGAGGCTTTAACAAATGAAGATGAAGATTTATTCCGTGCGGTACAAGGAAAAGATTTCATTGTTATTGTGAATAAGACGGATTTACCGCAAGGAATTGATATGGAACGTGTTGCAGAATTGGCTGCGGGAAATCGTGTTATTACAACATCCTTAATCGAGGAGCAAGGAATAGATGAGCTTGAACAGGCGATAGCTGAGCTATTCTTTGAAGGAACAATTGATTCTGCAGATATGACATATGTTTCTAACGCAAGGCATATCGGACTATTAACACAAGCAGAAAAGACAATTGGAGATGCAATTGAGGCAATAGAAAATGGTGTTCCGATTGATATGGTACAAATTGATTTAACGAGAACGTGGGAAATACTTGGTGAAATTACTGGTGATACTGTCCATGAAAGCTTAATTGACCAGTTGTTCTCTCAATTTTGTTTAGGAAAATAATATGGCGATGTTTCAGAAAGATAGAGATTATTAGGAGGAATAAATAATGGGATACAATGCCGGTTCATACGATGTTATAGTAATCGGTGCAGGTCATGCAGGATGTGAAGCTGGTCTTGCGGCAGCACGAATGGGCTCCAAAACATTAATGTTAACAATTAATTTAGATATGGTAGCGTTTATGCCATGTAACCCTTCTGTTGGTGGACCAGCAAAAGGGATTGTTGTTCGTGAAATTGATGCATTAGGCGGAGAAATGGGACGCAATATTGATAAAACGCATATTCAAATGCGTATGTTAAATACAGGTAAAGGACCAGCTGTACGTGCACTTCGAGCACAAGCAGATAAGTTCTCTTACCAACATGAATTAAAGAAAACAATTGAAGAAACACCAAATTTAACTTTGTTCCAAGGAATGGTAGAGCGTTTAATCGTTGAAGATGGCGTATGTAAAGGGGTAATTACGCAAGCGGGTGCTGAATATACAGCAAAAACAGTCGTAATTACAACTGGAACATTTTTACGTGGTGAGATTATTATGGGTGATTTAAAATATTCGAGCGGTCCAAATAATCAGCAACCATCTATTACATTATCTGAGCATTTAGAGGAGCTTGGATTTGATCTTGTTAGATTTAAAACAGGTACACCTCCTCGTGTAAACAGCAATACAATTGACTACAGTAAAACAGAAATTCAACCGGGTGATGATAAACCACGTGCGTTCTCTTTTGAAACGACGAAATTTATTATGGATCAAATTCCATGTTGGTTGACATATACAAGTACGGAAACACATCGTTTAATAGATGAAAATTTACATCGTTCAGCTATGTATTCTGGTATGATTAAAGGAACAGGACCTAGATACTGTCCTTCTATTGAAGATAAAGTAGTAAGATTTAATGATAAACCACGTCATCAAATTTTCTTAGAGCCAGAGGGACGCAATACGCAAGAAGTATACGTACAAGGTCTATCTACAAGCTTACCAGAAGATGTACAGCGTGACATGCTTAGAACAATCCCGGGGCTGGAAAATGTCGAAATGATGCGTACAGGTTATGCAATTGAGTATGATGCAATTGTGCCAACGCAATTATGGCCAACACTTGAAACGAAAAACATTAAAAATTTATATACAGCAGGACAAATTAACGGAACTTCTGGTTACGAAGAAGCGGCAGGACAAGGGCTTATGGCTGGAATTAATGCGGCATGTCGATCTTTAGGTAAAAAAGAAGTTATTTTAGGGCGCGAGGATGCTTATATTGGTGTCTTAATTGATGATCTTGTAACGAAAGGTACAAATGAACCATATCGTTTATTAACATCTCGTGCAGAGTACCGTCTATTATTACGCCACGATAATGCGGATCTTCGTTTAACTGAAGTTGGTCGTGAAATCGGATTAATTAAAGAAGAGCGCTATGAGCGATTTACAAATAAAAAGTTACAAATTGAACAGGAAAAGGAACGTTTAGGTAGCATTATTATTAAACCACGTCCTGAAGTTCAAGAATTAATTCGTAGCATTGGTGGAAGTGAATTGAAAGACGGAATACGTGCAAGTGACTTATTACGTCGTCCAGAGATGACATATGAGCATATTCATCTTTTAGTACCAAGCGAAGTAGAATTAAGTGATGAAGTTACGGAACAAGTTGAAATTCAGACTAAGTACGAAGGATATATTGAAAAATCATTACAGCAAGTAGAGCGTATGAAGAAAATGGAAAATAAAAAAATCCCTGTGGATATTGATTATGATGCAATTTCTAGCCTTGCTTCAGAAGCTAGACAGAAATTGAAAGATGTTCGTCCACTTTCAATGGGGCAGGCTTCACGTATTTCCGGCGTAAATCCAGCAGATATTTCCATTTTACTTGTGTATATTGAACAAGGAAAAATTGCGCGCGTATCGAACCAATAAATAGTAAGGAGCTATCGCTAGATGAACATAGAACAATTTCAATCTATGCTAGAAGAGAAGGGTATTACCCTCTCTTCTAGGCAGTTAGAGCAGTTCAAAATCTACTTTGAAACATTAGTAGAGTGGAATGAAAAAATGAACTTAACGGCTATTACGGAAAAAGAAGAAGTATACTTAAAACACTTTTTTGATTCTATTACAGCTGCTTTTTATTATGATTTTTCAAAACCATTCTCAATTTGTGATGTTGGTGCAGGGGCTGGATTCCCAAGTATTCCTTTAAAAATCTGTTTCCCGCACTTAAAAGTAACAATTGTAGACTCATTGCAAAAACGTATTAATTTCTTAAATCATTTAGCACAAAAGCTAGAATTAAGTGACGTTGCATTTTGTCACGATCGTGCTGAAACATTTGGGAAAAAAGAAGGTGTACGTGAATCATATGATATTGTAATGGCACGTGCAGTTGCGCGTCTTTCTGTATTAAGTGAGCTATGTTTACCACTTGTAAAAGTCGGAGGAACATTCATTGCGATGAAGGGTGCAGCAGCAAACGAAGAAATTGAAAATGGCAAGTATGCTTTAGAGGTGCTTGGCGGAGAGTTAAAAGAGATGTCTACGTTCCAATTACCGTTTGAAGAAAGTGAACGTAATATTTTATTAATCGAGAAAAAGCGCAAGACACCAAAGAAATATCCACGCAAACCGGGAACACCCAATAAATTACCTATTGAAAAATAAATCTTATTAGACGTAAGATTAAATTATATAAATGAAAACGTAAATGTTTCATAGGAAACATTTTATGTAGAATAGTCAATAGGCCTAAAAGGTGGTGGAATATGTATGAAAAATACGTTTTCTCGTTTATTTGGCTTTGGAGATAAAGAGAGCGAATTCGAATTACAAGACGAAAGCCATGAAGAAATAGATAAAAAGGTATATGAAGAAATACAAGAAATTCCGATCGTAAATATTACTCCTAATCGTTATCAACCACGAACGGTTTTTGACGATGCACGTATCGACGAGTTGGCATTAACGATTCGTACACACGGGCTCATTCAGCCGATTGTTGTGAGGCAGTATGAGGATGATAAGTACGAGATTATTGCTGGAGAAAGACGTTTTCGCGCAGCAACGAAGTTAGGCTGGGAAAAGGTCCCTGCGATCATAAAGAACTTAAATGATACAGAGACGGCTTCTGTAGCGTTAATTGAAAATTTGCAACGTGAGGAATTAACAGCAATCGAGGAAGCTGTGGCATATCAAAAGCTGATTGAGTTACATAATTTAACGCAAGAAGCATTGGCACAACGACTTGGAAAAGGACAATCTACAATCGCAAATAAGTTGCGATTGTTAAAGTTGCCTGAAGAAATAAAAAGTGCATTGTTAGAAAAAAGTATTACAGAACGTCATGCTCGTGCTCTCATTCCTTTAAAAAATGAGGAATTACAACTGAAAGTTTTACAAGAAATTGTGGAAAAACAACTCAATGTAAAACAAACAGAGGAACGAATCGCGAAATTACTAGAAGAAGTAAAACCGAAGCGCAAGGCGAAGCAAAAAGCAGTAAGCCGAGACGCGAGAATTGCTATGAATACAATTAGGCAATCATTACAAATGGTGGCTGACAGTGGTTTAAATGTTAATTCTGAGGAAGAAGAATTTGATGAGTACTATCAAATTACGATTAAAGTTCCGAAGAAAAAATAATAATGATGTGTTAGAGACCTTATCCTACTGGAGAGGTCTCTTTTGCTATATTTTCTTGTTAATGAAGAAGGAGTTTAGAAATAAATTTTGAAGTTTAATAAGGACGGAAAAGAAAAACTTTTATTTCATGTTACAATAAACGTAATTGTTACTAGAATAAGATAGAAAGGTTGAAAGTAGGTGACATCATGGGAAAAATCATTGCTATTGCTAATCAAAAAGGCGGTGTTGGAAAAACAACAACATCTGTTAATTTAGGGGCTGGATTGGCGCAAGTAGGTAAGAAAGTCCTTCTCGTAGATATTGATGCTCAAGGAAATGCAACGACTGGTGTGGGAATTGAAAAGTCAGAATTAGACCAATGTATTTACAATGTTCTTGTGGAAGATGCAGATGTTCAGGGAGTTATACGGAAAACCGCAACTGAAAACTTAGATGTTCTACCCGCTACAATTCAATTGGCTGGTGCTGAAATTGAATTGGTACCGACTATTTCCCGGGAAGTACGTTTGCAAAGGGCATTACAGCCAGTTCGTGATGAATATGATTACATTATTATCGACTGTCCCCCGTCTTTAGGGTTATTAACGATTAATGCATTAACAGCAGCAGATTCTGTTATTATTCCTGTTCAGTGTGAATATTACGCACTCGAAGGATTAAGTCAGCTATTAAATACAGTTCGACTTGTACAAAAACATTTAAATAAAGATCTAGCAATTCAAGGTGTATTGTTAACAATGCTAGATGCCCGTACAAATTTAGGGATTCAAGTTATAGATGAAGTGAAGAAATACTTTAGGGATAAAGTATACCGTTCCATTATTCCACGTAATGTTCGCTTAAGTGAGGCACCAAGTCATGGGAAACCGATTATGCAGTATGACGCTAAATCAAGAGGGGCAGAAGTATATATAGATTTAGCAGAGGAAGTGATTGCAGGTGGCTAAAGGTTTAGGAAGAGGGATTAATGTGTTTTTTCCTGATTTAGATGTGAAAGAAGAAGAAACGATTCAGGAGATTATCGTAACTGAATTAAGGCCGAATCCATACCAACCGCGTAAGCACTTTAATAAAGCTGCGATTGAGGAATTAGCGGCTTCTATTAAAGAACACGGCATATTACAACCGTTAATTGCTAGAAAGAGTATTAAAGGATATGAAATTGTTGCAGGTGAAAGAAGATATCGTGCTGCCAAAGAGGCTGGACTTGAAAAGGTACCTGCCGTTGTAAGGCAATTAAACGAGCAGCAAATGATGGAATTTGCTTTGTTAGAAAACTTACAACGAGAAGATTTAAATCCGATGGAAGAGGCAATGGCATACCAGATGTTAATGAATGAGCTAAATGTAACGCAAGAACAATTAGCGAAACGTCTTGGTAAAAGTAGGCCTTACATTGCAAACTATACTCGGTTATTAAGCCTCCCTTCTTTCGTACAAGATATGATTGCAAATGGTCAACTTTCAATGGCTCATGGGAGAACTTTACTTACAATCAAAGATGAAGAACAATTGAAGTCCTTATTGAAACGCATTGAAAAAGAAGGATTAAATGTTCGTCAATTAGAGAAAATCGTCCAAGAGATTAATCAACACGTTTCACGTGAAACAAAACAAGTGAAAAAAGAGCGAAATATATTTTTCGTAGAACGTGAAACGTTCTTAAGAGAAAAGTTTGGCACAGATGTGAAAATTAAAGAGACGAAAAAAGAAAAAGGTAAAATCGAAATTGAATTTTTTAATAAAGAAGATTTAAATCGTATTTTAGAATTATTATCACATAAAAATTAAAAAGCAAACCATCTTATTATTTATAGATGGTTTGCTTTTTTTAATGCAGATAATTTTTGATCCGTCTCTTTTATACTTTGTGCGATTACATCGGCCATTTTCATCACTAAACTTAATCTCGTATTTTGAAGAACAAAAAACTCCATAAAACCATTTAAATTGACGATGCCGTGTATATGCAAATCACCAACTGCAGGTAATTTCTTATTCATCGCAGCACCAGGTTTACTAGGTCCTTTTCCAGTAGTAATTGAACCGATATTTTGAGACTTTCCTAAACATGCATCAACGGCAATTATAAAGGAAGTAGGATTTTCTTTCTGTATATTTTGAATTTTCTCTCCTAGATTCAGTGCATGCACTGGTTCATCTAGTGTGCCGAACACTTGGAAGTTTTTGATTTCTACTTGTTCTAGCTTAGTGCCAACTAATGGGCCGAGTGCATCACCGGTGGAACGATCTGTTCCGATACAAACGAGAATAAGTGGTATATTAGTTTGAATAGGAATATGGGAAAGCAAGAAGTTACTGATTGTCTCGGAGGCTTCTAAGTCTTGGTGCATAACATTTTGAGTTTCTTTTTCGAAAAAAGGTAAGCGAAAACTTCCAATATTCATGAAGCACCCATCCTTTTAATAAATTTTCAAAATATGTTATATGGCGAATAAAATGGAAAACTATAAGTGCGTACTTTTTGCAAAATGTAAATGAAAACGGAAATAATAGTACTAGTATATATATATTCGTTCCATTTTATACCTGGATAGAAGTTAACAAATGCAATTAAAGTTATAAATTTTTTCAGCAATCAGAGAGACTTCTGATACAATAAGAAGAATAACTAAAAAGAAATTTTGGCTGGAGAGGTAGAGATACATGGATTTATTAACGAAGTGGTTTAATTCTACGAAACAGTATTTATTGGATGCTGATCGTTGGGCTCATATTGGAGTTGCGACATTAAAAATATGTATTATTTTAACAATTGGTGCAGTTGTTGTGCGAGTTGCAAGAGCGGTTGTACGAAATGCGTTTCGCATGGGGAGCCGTTCTCCAATCCAAATTTCAGAACGTCGTACAGTTACGGTAGCGAAATTACTTGAAAATATTGTAGCATACGTTGTTATGTTCATTATGCTAATTGCGATTTTAGGTGTGTTTAATATTAATGCATCAGGTTTATTAGCGGGTGCCGGGGTAATTGGTTTAGCAGTCGGATTTGGTGCTCAAAGTTTAGTGAAAGACGTTATTACAGGTTTATTTATTTTGCTAGAAGATCAGTTTTCAGTTGGCGATTATGTTAAAATCGGTCAATTTGAAGGAGTCGTTTTAGAAATTGGACTTCGTACAACGAAAGTAAAGAGTTGGACAGGTGAAATTCATACTTTACCAAACGGAAGTATTGTTCAAGTTACTAACTACTCAGTTAGTAATAGTGTAGCATTTGTTGATGTATCTATTTCATATGAGGCTGACATTGCGAAAGCAGAGCAAGTTATTGAGGATTTATTAATAGAGTTACCTGCACAATACGAAAAAATGGTAACGACGCCTCAATTATTAGGTGTGCAAACATTAGCTGCATCAGAAGTTATATTACGCGTTATTGCTGAAGTAGAACCGATGCAACATGCAGTTATTGCAAGAGCACTTCGTAAAGAGATTAAAAATCGTCTAGATTTACATGGAATTGAAATTCCATATCCACGTATGGTTTTATATAATCGTGAAGAACTGGTTAGTGGAAAAGCACTTTAGTATCGAGAGGGGTTTGGAGAGTGGAGCAAAAGGAATATAACTTGTACGACGTTGTGGAAATGAAGAAAGCCCACCCATGTGGTGAGAATCGTTGGAAAATTATTCGTATGGGAATGGATATCCGCATTAAGTGCGAGGGATGTGACCATTCAGTAATGATTCCTCGAAGAGAGTTTGATCGTAAGGTGAAAAAAATACTTGTGAAGCACGAAGAATAGAGAAAAAGTAACAGTTGCAGTAGGTGGCTGTTGCTTTTTTCGTTTGGAGGAAACTTGTCATTTTTTTCGTTACTATCTATAATGATGAAAGATTGAGACATAGGAGTGAAAAATATGGGATTAACGGCTGGGATTGTTGGATTACCTAACGTAGGGAAGTCCACTTTATTTAATGCAATTACACAAGCAGGAGCAGAATCTGCGAACTATCCATTCTGTACAATTGATCCAAACGTAGGAATTGTAGAAGTACCAGATGAGCGTTTAAATAAATTAACGGAATTAGTAGAACCGAAAAAGACTGTTCCGACTGTATTTGAGTTTACTGATATTGCAGGTATCGTAAAAGGTGCAAGTAAGGGCGAAGGGTTAGGAAATAAATTCTTATCTCACATTCGCCAAGTAGATGCAATTTGCCAAGTTGTTCGTTGTTTTGAAGACGAAAATATTACGCACGTTTCAGGAAAAGTAGATCCAATTGATGATATTGAAACAATCAACTTAGAGCTAATCTTAGCAGACTTAGAGTCTGTTGATAAACGTATCGAGCGTGTTGCGAAATTAGCAAGACAAAAAGATAAAGAAGCAGTATATGAGCATGAAATTTTAGTGCGTTTAAAAGAAGCTTTCGAAGAGGGGAAACCAGCTCGTACTGTTGAATTTACAGAAGAGCAAATGAAGATTGTTAAAGGCCTTCATTTACTTACAACGAAAGAAATGCTATACGTAGCAAACGTAAGTGAAGATGATATTATGGATCCTTCTGAAAATAAATACGTACAAATGGTAAAAGAATTTGCAGCAAATGAAAATTCACAAGTAATTGTTGTATGTGCAAAAATTGAATCAGAAATCGCTGAGTTAGATGAGGAAGAGAAAAAAGTATTCCTGGAAGAACTAGGCATTGAAGAATCTGGTTTAGATCAGTTAATCCGTGCTGCATATGACTTATTAGGACTTGCTACTTACTTCACAGCTGGTGTGCAAGAAGTGCGTGCATGGACGTTTAAACAAGGTATGAAAGCACCACAATGTGCGGGCGTAATTCATACAGACTTTGAGCGTGGATTTATTCGCGCAGAAACAGTTTCTTATGATGATTTAATGACAAACGGTTCTATGACAGCTGCAAAAGAAGCTGGAAAAGTACGTTTAGAAGGAAAAGAGTATATCGTAAAAGACGGAGATGTTATGCACTTCCGTTTTAACGTTTAATTTAATATTTCCTAGGAAAAATAAAGATATGAACTTGGCAAATATATTATGTGTTTGCCAAGTTTTTTACGTATTGGTGAGTTGATTCATATAACTTACTATGATATAATCTAAACTCGTGAGTAATTACTATAAATTAATTGCTCCTTGCCCATTATGGGCCGTTTAGACCAAAAGGAGGTGAAAGTGTAATGAGAAAGTACGAAATTATGTACATCATTCGTCCTGGCGTTGAAGAAGAAGCTCAAAAAGCTTTAGTTGAACGTTTTGCAGGTGTTTTAACAAACAATGGTGCAGAAATCATTAACACGAAAGAGTGGGGTAAGCGTCGTTTAGCTTACGAAATCAACGACTTACGTGAAGGTTTCTACATGATCTTAAACGTGAACTCTAACGCAGAAGCGATTAACGAATTCGACCGTTTAGCTAAGATCAACGAAGATATCCTTCGTCATATCGTTGTTAAAGAAGAAGAAAAATAATTGATATATAAGGGAGAGTGGTTCGATTGATGAATCGTGTTATCCTCGTTGGTCGTTTAACTAAGGACCCTGACTTACGTTACACGCCCAATGGTGTTGCAGTAGCTACTTTTACGTTAGCTGTGAATCGCGCATTTGCGAATCAACAAGGTGAGCGTGAAGCTGACTTTATTAATTGTGTAATATGGCGTAAACAAGCAGAAAACGTGGCAAATTATTTGAAAAAAGGTAGCTTAGCAGGCGTAGACGGACGTCTTCAAACTCGTAATTACGATGGACAAGATGGTAAACGTGTATATGTAACAGAAGTTCTTGCGGAGAGCGTACAATTTTTAGAGCCGCGTAATGGCGGTGGGGAGCAACGTGGTTCATTCAATCAGCAACCATCAGGAGCTGGTTTCGGTAACCAAAGCTCTAACCCATTTGGTCAATCTAGTAATTCAGGCAACTCAGGCAACTCAGGTAACACTGGAAACTCTGGATTTACGAAGAATGACGATCCATTTTCGAATGTTGGTCAACCGATTGACATTTCGGACGACGATTTACCATTTTAATGGTATGAATCGGCTATTTTTAACAAAGAATGGAGGGAATAGACATGGCAGGACGCAAAGGTGGACGTGCGAAACGTCGTAAGGTGTGTTTCTTCACATCTAACGGCATCACTCGCATTGACTATAAAGATGTTGATTTATTAAAACGTTTCGTTTCTGAACGTGGTAAAATTTTACCTCGTCGTGTAACAGGAACAAGCGCAAAATACCAACGCAAACTTACAGTTGCAATTAAACGTGCTCGTCAAATGGCACTTTTACCATATGTTGGTGAATAATAGCGTATGAAATGCACAGTAGAGTCGGACTCTACTGTGCATTTTGCTATGCTTTTCTTTTTTGAAAGAGAGGTTAAATCATGAAACAAACAAAATTTATTACTGAAGGCGCAGCGTTATTAGCTATATACGCGATATTATTGCTTGTGTCTTTATACGTTCCGGTTTTAGGTACAGTTGTAACTTTCGCAGTACCATTACCGTTTATATTGTTTACGATAAAATATAGGTTATCCAATGCTTTTATAATTTTTACAGCTGCGCTTTTTATTACCGTTATTGTGAGCCAGCCCTTGAATCTAGTGAAGACAATAATGTTTGGATTGATAGGGATTGTTTTAGGATCCATGTATAAAAAAAGAAAAAAGCCAATAGAGATCTTGATGGCAGGAACCCTTGCATATTTAATTGGTTTTGTGCTCATTTATGTTGCAAGTATAAAGTTTTTTAACATAGATTTAATGAAGCAAATACAAAATATGTTTAATGAAAGTATGGCGCAAAGTGAAAAGATGGTAAGCGCTGCAGGTATGCCAATTAGTAAAGAACAAAAAGAGTTATTTGGACAATTCAATGAGATATTACAAACACTATTCCCGAGTTTACTTGTAATGGTTTCTGTTTGTTTTTCTTGGATTACAGTGCTCCTATCGGGTAGTGTCTTGAGGAAGTTAAAGTATGACGTTATATCTTGGCCTAAATTTAAAGATATACAATTGCCAAAGAGCATTGTCTGGTATTACGTTATATTTATTTTGTTAGCAACTTTTATAAAGGTAGAACCAGCATCATATTTATATATGGTATTTTCCAACCTATATGTCATATTTGCACTATTGCTCGTACTGCAAGGTCTGACATTTATCACCTTTTTAGCGCATAGAAAAGGATTTACTAAAGGTGTTCCTATTATTAGTTTTATTGTATGCATGTTTATTCCGATGATGTTTCCTCTTGTAACAATCTTAGGTATAATTGACTTAGGGATTTCATTGCGTTCTAAAATAGGGGGATAAAATAATATTCCTTATACTATTTTAATCTGTAAAACTAACTGGAAGGTGAGTTAGTTTTACTTTATAGGAGTTGTATACATGCCTGAATTTTATAAGAAACAGTGGTTTTTATATCCTGTTTATGTATTGGCATTTTTTGTATTTGTGCTAATTTCACTCCTCTGTTACTTTCATTTAATTATGGGAATATCAGCCTTTTTTATCTTTTGTATTGTACTTTTTGTCGTTATACGATTCGAACTTACTTTCCAAAGAAATTTTGAAAAACATACGACAGATATGATTACAAGGGTAAAGAAAGTGAGTAATGAAGCATTTAACCAAATGCCAATTGGTATTTTGTTATACAATAAGGATTATGGGATTGATTGGGCAAATCCTTATTTATCATCATGTTTGGGACAGCATGCATTAGCCGGTTGGCACCTTTACGATGTATCAGAAACATTACTCCTTTTTATTAAGGGGGAAACTTCTGACGATATAGTTTCTTTAAATAATCGAAAGTTCCGTGTTTTTGTAAGGAAAGAAGAAAAGCTAATTTATTTCTTTGATGTAACGGAACAAACAGAAATTGAAAAGATGTATGAAGATCAACGCACTGTTTTAGCTGTTATTTATTTAGATAACTATGATGAAGTTACACAAGGATTAGATGATCAATTACGTACGAATATAACAAGTCTTGTGACGTCACGTCTAAATGAATGGGCCGTTAAGTATGGCGCTTATTTAAAACGTGCATCTTCAGAGAGGTTCTTCGTTGTACTAAATGAAAGTATTTTAGCACAAATGGAGAAAGGCAAGTTTAACATTTTAGATCAAGTGCGTGAAGAAACATCTAAAAGGAATATACCACTTACGTTAAGTGTGGGTGTCGGATCAGGTGATATGCCTTTATCAGAGCTTGGAGCAATGGCTCAATCTGGTTTAGACCTTGCGCTTGGACGTGGTGGGGATCAAGTAGCTATTAAACAAGCGACAGGTAAAGTTAAATTTTACGGCGGTAAAACAAATCCAGTTGAAAAGCGTACTCGTGTACGTGCTAGAGTTATTTCGCATGCATTGAAGGATTTAGTATTAGAAAGTAGTAATGTCATTATAATGGGACATAGGGCCCCTGATATGGATGCAATTGGTGCTGCGATTGGTATTTTAAAGGTAGCTCAATTAAATGAGCGCAAAGGATATATTGTGTTAGATGAAAATGATTCCGATAAGGGAATTAAACGTCTGATGGATAAAGTGAAACAAAATGAAGAACTATGGTCTCATTTTATTACCCCAGATCAAGCGATGGAATTTGCAAATGATGAGTCCTTACTTGTTGTTGTGGATACACATAAGCCTTCTATGGTGATGGAGGAAAAACTGGTTCGTAAAATTGAAAATGTAGTGGTGATTGACCATCATCGTCGTGGAGAAGATTTTATTGAAGATCCATTACTTGTTTACATGGAACCATATGCTTCTTCGACGGCAGAACTTGTTACAGAATTACTTGAGTATCAACCGAAAAATTTAAAGATGACAATGTTAGAAGCGACGGCATTGTTAGCTGGTATTATTGTTGATACGAAAAGTTTTACGTTCCGGACGGGTGCTCGTACGTTTGATGCAGCTTCTTATTTACGCTCGCATGGTGCAGATACTGTACTTGTACAAGAATTGTTAAAAGAAGATATGAATCAGTATTTACGAGTTGCAAAAGCTATTAAAAATGCGTACATTTATAAAAATGGAATTGCTATTGCAAAAGTTGATAGTGATGACTATTACGATCAAGTGCTTATTGCACAATCAGCGGACACGCTATTAACGATGACGGGTATTATTGCATCATTTGTTATAGCGAAACGTGGGGAGAATTTCATTGGAATTAGCGGCAGGTCTTTAGGTGAAGTGAATGTGCAGCTAATTATGGAGAATCTAGGAGGTGGCGGGCATTTGACGAATGCAGCCACACAAATGAAAAATGTTACAGTAGATGAAGCTGAGGAGAAGCTTCGATTTGTTATTGATGACTATTTACAGGGAGGCACACAATCATGAAAGTAATTTTTCTAAAAGACGTAAAAGGTAAAGGTAAAAAAGGAGAAATAAAAAACGTACCAGATGGTTATGCAAATAACTTTTTACTAAAACAAGGATTAGCTGCTGAAGCGACAAACAGCAGTATGAAAACTTTAGAAGCTCAAAAGCGTAAAGAAGAAAAAGATGCAGCAGCAGAGCTTGAGAATGCAAAAGAGCTGAAAGAAACTTTAGAGAAATTAACTGTGGAACTGAAGGCGAAATCTGGGGAAGGTGGCCGTTTATTTGGTTCTATCACAAGCAAACAAATCGTAGACGCAATGCAAAAATCACATAAAATCAAACTTGATAAACGTAAATTTGAAATGGATGATGCAATTCGTGCATTAGGTTATACAAATGTGACTGTAAAATTGCATCCGCAAGTAACAGCAAAAGTAAAAGTTCATGTTAGTGAACAATAAAAATAAATTAAACAAGGAGGATTGCGTATGAGTGATGTAATGGCTGATCGTACCCCTCCGCATAATATAGAAGCTGAGCAGGCAGTCTTAGGTGCCATATTGATTGATCAAGATGCGTTAACGTCAGCATCAGAACTATTGGTACCTGACTCATTTTATCGAACGAAACATCAAAAGATCTTTGAAGTGATGCTTGGCTTGTCTGATAAGGGAGAGCCAATTGACTTAGTAATGATGACGTCAGCGATGGCTGATCAAGGATTACTAGAAGAAGTTGGTGGGGTTTCTTACTTAGCAGAGTTAGCAGAGATTGTTCCAACTGCTGCTAACGTAGAGTATTATGCACGAATCATCGCTGAAAAGGCGCTTTTACGTCGTTTAATTCGAACGGCGACTCATATCGTGTCTGATGGATATGAGAGAGAAGATGATGTGGACGGCCTTTTAAATGAGGCTGAGAAAAAAATATTAGAAGTATCTCATCAAACGAACGCTAAAGCATTCCAGAATATTAAAGACGTTCTTGTGGATGCTTACGATAAAATCGAACTTTTGCATAATCAAAAAGGTGAAGTTACAGGAATACCAACTGGATTTACTGAATTAGATAAGATGACCGCAGGTTTCCAACGAAATGATTTAATCATAGTAGCGGCGCGTCCGTCAGTAGGGAAAACTGCATTTTCATTAAATATCGCACAAAACGTAGCGACGAAAACGGATGAAAATGTAGCGATCTTTAGTTTGGAGATGGGCTCTGATCAGCTTGTTATGCGTATGCTTTGTGCAGAAGGTAATATTGATGCGCAAAGACTTCGTACTGGGTCATTAACTTCTGATGATTGGGCGAAGTTAACAATGGCGATGGGAAGCCTTTCAAATGCCGGTATATATATTGATGATACACCAGGGATTAAGGTAAATGAGATTCGAGCAAAATGCCGTAGATTAAAGCAGGAACAAGGTCTTGGGATGGTTTTAATTGACTATTTACAGCTTATTCAGGGAAGTGGGAAGTCGGGCGAGAACCGTCAGCAGGAAGTATCTGAGATTTCGCGTACATTAAAAGGGATTGCGCGTGAATTACAAGTGCCTGTTATTGCCCTTTCACAGTTATCCCGTGGTGTTGAATCTCGTCAAGATAAACGCCCTATGATGTCTGATATTCGTGAATCGGGGAGTATTGAGCAGGATGCTGATATTGTAGCATTCTTGTATCGTGAAGATTACTATGACCGTGAAACGGAAAATAAAAATACGATTGAAATTATCATCGCAAAACAACGTAATGGTCCGGTAGGTTCAGTAGAGCTTGCGTTTGTTAAAGAATTTAATAAGTTCGTTAACTTAGAACGACGCTTTGAGGATGGGGCATAAAGGCAGTATAAAAAAGAAACACATTTCTTATAATAAGATGTGTTTCTTTTTTTATAGAGTAAAGATAAGGCTTTCATAAGGTGAAAATATAATTCTTACGAACGAAAATGATTTTTAATAAAAAAATGTTCGCTTTTTTGGTTGACTTCTTTTTCGGTTTTGGTACAATTATATTGTTTGAATAGATCGTTTGAAAATTGCGGAGGTGCTTTAATAATGTCTTCAGTAGTAGTTGTAGGAACACAATGGGGCGACGAAGGAAAAGGTAAAATCACTGATTTTCTTTCTGAGCATGCGGAAGTAGTTGCAAGATATCAAGGTGGAAATAACGCGGGACATACAATTGTTTTCGGCGGAGTTAAATATAAGTTACACTTAATTCCATCTGGTATTTTCTATAAAGAGAAAATTTGTGTAATCGGAAATGGCTTAGTAGTAGATCCAAAAGCATTACTTGAAGAGTTAAAATACTTACACGACCGTGGTGTAAGTACTGATAATTTACGTGTAAGTAACCGTGCACACGTTATTTTACCTTATCATTTAAAACAAGATGAGTTAGAAGAGGCTAGTAAAGGTGATAACAAAATCGGTACAACGAAAAAAGGTATCGGTCCTGCATATATGGATAAAGCTGCTCGTATTGGTATCCGTATGGCTGATCTTTTAGACCGTGAAGCATTTAAAGAGAAGCTTGAGCGCAATTTAGTAGAGAAAAATCGTTTATTTGAAAAAATGTACGATACAGAAGGTTTCAGCGTAGAAGAAATCTTTGAAGAGTACTTCGAATATGGACAACAAATCGCACAATATGTATGCGACACATCTGTTGTATTAAATGATGCACTAGATAACAATCACCGTGTATTATTTGAAGGTGCACAAGGTGTTATGCTTGATATTGACCACGGTACGTACCCATTTGTTACATCTTCTAACCCGATTGCTGGTGGTGTAACAGTTGGAACTGGAGTTGGTCCGGCGAAAGTTACTCGCGTTGTAGGTGTATGTAAAGCATATACAAGCCGTGTTGGTGATGGTCCATTCCCTACTGAACTTAATGATGAAATTGGTCATCAAATTCGTGAAGTTGGTCGTGAATACGGAACAACAACTGGTCGCCCACGCCGTGTAGGTTGGTTCGATAGCGTTGTTGTAAGACATGCGCGTCGTGTTAGTGGTTTAACGGATTTATCATTAAACTCTATTGATGTATTAACAGGTATTCCAACTCTTAAAATCTGTGTTGCTTACAAATATAACGGAGAAGTTATAGATGAAGTTCCAGCAAACTTAAACATTTTAGCGAAATGTGAGCCTGTATATGAAGAGCTTCCAGGTTGGGAAGAAGATATTACTGGTGTGAAATCATTAGATGAGCTTCCTGAAAATGCAAGAAAATACGTAGAGCGTGTTTCTGAATTAACAGGAATCCAATTATCTATGTTCTCAGTTGGACCAGATCGTAACCAAACGAATATCGTTCGTAACGTATACGAAGTTTAATTGATATTTTTAAGAAAAACTCATGTCCGCATGAGTTTTTTCTTATCTTTTATAAAAAAACAAAAAAAGTATTGCAAAAATGAAAGATGATATGTTATGATATATCTTGTCGTCACGAAAATATGACGTTGGTGAGTATGAGCCATTAGCTCAGTTGGTAGAGCATCTGACTTTTAATCAGAGGGTCGAAGGTTCGAATCCTTCATGGCTCACCATTTTATTTTTCGTGGCCCGTTGGTCAAGTGGTTAAGACACCGCCCTTTCACGGCGGTAACACGGGTTCGAATCCCGTACGGGTCATGTTTTTTTATGTTTATTTTTGGTCCCGTGGTGTAGTGGTTAACATGCCTGCCTGTCACGCAGGAGATCGCCGGTTCGACCCCGGTCGGGACCGCCACTTTTGTTTATACCACCATTAGTGGTTTTATATATAGTTTTGGCTCGGTAGCTCAGTCGGTAGAGCAGAGGACTGAAAATCCTCGTGTCGGCGGTTCGATTCCGTCCCGAGCCACTCTCAGGATATTAAGTGGGCCCACTTAATATCCTTTTTATTTTGTGTAGTTTTACAAATGTGGGTAGTTATTTTACAATAGGATGAGGAGCCTCTAGCAGTTGAAGCTAGAGGTTTTTCTGTAGATCGTATAGGATTCCGTGTAAAGGTGGATCATACATGAGTCTATGAGAATAGAGGAGAGAACACTTAAATAAAGGTTGCTGTCATATAGGGATATACTATAGAAACATCAATATATTTAAGAATCATTGACCATATTTTTATGAGGAGGAAATAGACGATGATGGGAAAGAAAATTTTAGTAGTTGATGATGAAAAGCCGATTGCAGACATTTTGAAGTTCAACCTAGAAAAAGAGGGTTTTGAAATTGTAATGGCACATGATGGTGATGAAGCAATTGAGAAAGCTAATGAAGAACAGCCAGATATGGTTTTATTAGATATTATGCTACCAGGAAAAGATGGTTTAGAGGTTTGTCGTGAAATACGTAAAAACTCAGAAATGCCGATTATTATGCTTACAGCGAAGGACTCTGAAATTGATAAGGTATTAGGGCTTGAGCTTGGAGCAGATGATTATGTAACGAAGCCATTTAGTACGAGGGAATTACTTGCTCGTGTGAAGGCGAATTTACGCCGCCATCAACAAGGTGGTGCAGCAGAAAAAGAAGAAAATACTGAAATGGTTATTGGACCAATTATTATTAATCCAAATGCTTATAGTGTAACAAAGCGTGAGGAAAATATTGAGCTTACACATCGTGAATTTGAATTGCTACATTATTTAGCAAAACATTTAGGACAAGTTATGACACGTGAACATTTATTGCAAACAGTTTGGGGTTATGATTATTTTGGAGATGTGCGTACAGTGGATGTAACAGTACGTCGTTTACGTGAAAAAATTGAAGATAATCCAAGTCATCCTACTTTAATTGTAACTAGACGTGGGGTAGGGTATTACTTGCGTGACCCAGAGCAGGAATAATATATGAAAAAGGTTGGTTTTTTTCAATCCATTCATTTAAAGTTTGTGCTCATATATATGCTATTAATATTAATAGCGATGCAAGTAATCGGTGTATATTTCGTAAGAGAATTAGAAAAAAGTCTTGTACAAGGCTTTAAGGATTCCCTGACACAACAAACGAATTTACTATCGTATAATTTAAAGCAAGAATTTACAAAAAGTCGTGAAAAAACAGATCCAGAATCATTAGATGACGCTATAAAAAATTCGATTCAAAAGTTTGCATCGGATCGTAAGAAAGATATTCAAGAAGTAAGTGTATTTGATTCTAATAGAAAATTAATGGCGATTTCAGACACGGCTAAGCAAAATAAGATAGGCAGAACATCGACAGATATAGCTGTTCAACGGGTAATTGTACAAAATAAACTAGAATCAAAAATTGAGAAAGATGGAGGAACTGGCCATCGAGTTCAAGTGATGATTACTCCTATTCAAAGCGATAAAGCTGGGGAGGTACTTGGTGTCATTCGTATTGTTGCATCTATGGAAGATGTATACAAACAAATGAAGGATATAAATCAAATTTTTGCTACCGGAACAGTGATTGCTTTGTTAGTAACGGCTGTACTTGGGATTTTACTAGCTCAAACAATTACAAGACCAATTTCAGATATGCGAAGGCAAGCAATTGAAATGGCAAAAGGAAATTATTCGAGAAAAGTAAAGGTCCATAGTCATGATGAAATTGGCCAATTAGCATTATCTTTCAATAATTTATCAAAAAAGCTACAACAAGCTCGTTCTTCAACAGAAAGCGAAAGACGTAAATTATCATCTGTTTTATCACATATGACAGATGGAGTAATTGCTACTGACCGAAAAGGGGATATTATTTTATTAAATGACCCTGCGGAAAAGATGCTAAATGTTTCGCGTGAAACGGCGCTGGATCAATCGGTTTTAGAAGTATTGGGGATACAGGAAGAATTTACGCTCGATCATTTATACGAAGAGCCTGATTCTGTTTTATTAGATTTTAGTACGAGAAATGAACCATACATTTTACGTGCTAGTTTCTCTGTTATTCAAAAAGAGACGGGGAAGGCAAATGGTTTAATTGCTGTATTATACGATGTAACGGAGCAGGAGCGTATAGAAGGGGAACGCCGCGAGTTTGTGGCGAACGTCTCTCATGAATTAAGAACACCATTAACAACGATGCGTAGTTACTTAGAAGCGCTGACAGATGGTGCATGGCAAGATCCAAATATTGCACCGCAATTTTTAACAGTTACACAAGAGGAAACAGAAAGAATGATAAGGCTTGTAAATGCGCTGTTGCAACTATCTAAGCTTGATAGTACAGAACATCGTTTGATGAAAGAGTGGGTCGACTTTACTGACTTCTTTAATAATGTTATTGATCGCTTTGAAATGTCTAAAGAGCAAAATGTAAGTTTCAAACGATCTTTCTCTAAAAAATCTAGATTTATTGATATGGATACGGACAAAATTACACAAGTGTTGTATAACATTATTTCTAACGCATTAAAGTATTCGCCAGAAGGTGGAACAGTAACATATCGCTTACGTGATCGAGGGGAGTTATTAGAGATTAGTGTAAGTGACCAAGGTATGGGTATTCCGAAAGAAAACGTAGATAAAATCTTCGAACGTTTTTATCGTGTGGATAAAGCCCGTTCAAGACAAATGGGTGGTACAGGTCTTGGATTAGCTATTGCAAAAGAAATGATTGAGGCACATGGTGGTTCTATTTGGGCGAAGAGTGAGGAAGGAAAAGGAACGACGATTTATTTCACACTGCCACTGGCACCAGATGAAGAGGACGATTGGGAATGAGTATGGAAAACTTTAAAACGATAGTTCTAATTAATTTAGTTGTTATTAGTCTATTTTTAACTTTTAATTTATGGACATATGTTCCCGATTCCACTTCTGTGCAAAATACAAAATTTGTTCAAGGTAATGAAGAGATAAATCCGATAAAGATTTCAGGAGTTGTTCGCCCATCCTCTGTTATTGTTCATAAAGAAAAAAATCATTACGTAAGTGAGAATACGAACAACGTGAACTCACTTTATAAAATTCTTGAAAATGGAGAATTACATGATTTTAGGGAAATAACAGGCACAGTTCCTAAAGGGGATTTTCTTTCTTATGTACACGGAGAAGAAAAGATTGAATTTGTTTTTCCTACAAATGTGCCACTTGAGACGATTAAAGACATGTTCAATATTAAAGATAAAAATTTAGAATCTAATAGAGGTTTTAATCGCATTGTAATCGATCCTTCTCGAAGCAAGGACCAAGAAATTAAAGTTAATTTTATTTCTTATGATAATCCTCGTAGAATATATCAAGCGATGTTGAGTGGTGCTTATGTAAAGGATGTTATAAACGACCAAAATCGATTTATTACATTAGCAAAACCATATTTTGAATATCAAGTAAATGATACGAAAAAACTGTTTTTACCAGATGGAATTACGGAATTAAATCAGATAGAGTATTTTGTGTCTGGGTTAGATGTGGATTCATTTAAAAATGTTTTATTTAGTGATCCGCGTTATTTAAGTCCTATTACCGAGAAATCAAAGGAAACATTTACAGATGGTATTCGATCTATGGAAATTGATAAGTTGAATTTAATGTTGAAATATAAAAATTCCGCAGTATATAGTGATAAAGTTACAGATAATGCGATGCTTTTGAAGAAAAGCTTCGACTTTGTAAGTGGGCACAGTGGTAACTTAAATTCTTATCGTCTTGATTATATTAATAAGGGGAAAACCTCATTCCGTTTATACGAGGGCGGTTTACCTGTATTTAATGCAGATGGAATGGCTGAATTAAAACAAGCATGGGGTTCAGGCGAAATCATGCAGTATGAGAGATCTCTTTTTGATTTCAATATTCCTTTACCTAGTACACCCACTTCTCTTGCATCAGGTCGTACAGTGATGACATCATTAGAGAATAATCCGGAAATTGACAAAAATTCAATTCAGGATGTTGGTATTGGTTATAAAATGTCATTGAAATCTTCCGTGAACGGAGGTCCTGTGAACGGAGGAGAGATCAGTATTTTACAGCCGATATGGTATGTAAAATGTGATGAAGAGGGTAAACAAAAAATATATGAGTGGAGTGAGGGAGGACTAAATGGATTGGGATCGAATTAAAACGATATTTATTGTGACCTTTTTTGTTTTAGACCTCTTTCTTATCTTTCAGTTCATTCAAAAGCAAGATAGTAATCAGTTGGAAATTGTGACAGAAACAAAAATTGATCAACAATTAAAAGAATCTAAAATTACTATGGGGAGTTTTCCTAAAGAGCCGAAAAAAGAGTCATTTATTATGGCGAAAAATAAAAACTTTAAAGAAGAAGATGTGCAATCTTTAAAAAATCAAACAGCGCATCTGCAAAATGAATATACGATAGAAGGTAAGTTGAAAGAGCCATTTTTAAATGCAAAATCATTATCTAAGGATAAATATAATGATTTCTTAAAAAACAGTGTCCTTGATGGGCAGAAATACGAATTTGGAGCAATGAAAGACTCTAAAATTTATTTCTTCCAAAAGTATAAGGATAAGCCGATTTTCCACAATAATCATGCAATGATTGTTGTGGATTTAAATGAAAAAAACGAGCTTGTTTCGTATACACAAACAATGTTAACGGATTTGAAGGAAATGGGCGAAAGTGAAAAAACGAAAGAACAAGAAATTATCACTGCTCAAACAGCTTTGGAAAATATATATTTAAAAAATAAAATTGCAGAAAATACGCACGTGAAAGAGGCGCAGATTGGATATGCGGCTCTAGCTGAATCATCTTCTAATATACAAGTGCTAGCTCCAACTTGGAACTTAAAGACAGAGCAGAAAAAGGACTTTTTTGTGAATGCAATTGAAGGACAAGTTATGGAATTAGGGGAAACTCAAGTGCCGGAAGAACATAATGGAGTGAGAAAGAATGAGTATGCATTTTAGTGTGCTTGCAAGTGGAAGTACAGGGAATATGCTATATGTAGGAACGGATGAAAAAAAATTACTCGTCGATGCAGGTTTAAGTGGTAAAGCAACAGAGGCTTTATTTAAACAAGCAGAACTGAATATAAATGATGTATCAGGTATTCTTGTCACACATGAGCATAGTGACCATATTAAAGGATTAGGTGTATTGGCGCGTAAATATGATTTACCAGTTTATGCGAACGAGAAAACATGGAATGCAATGGAACATTTAATAGGAAATATTCCAACTGAGCAAAAGTTCATTTTCTCAGTTGGGGATGTGAAAACATTCGGTGATATTGAGGTCGAGTCATTTGGAGTTTCCCATGATGCGGCAGAGCCGATGTTTTATGCTTTTCATAACAATAATAGAAAATTAGCCCTTATTACAGATACAGGATACGTGAGTGACCGTATGAAAGGTGTTATTAAGGGAGCTAATGCTTTCGTATTTGAAAGTAATCATGATGTGGAAATGCTTCGTATGGGACGTTATCCGTGGAGCATTAAAAGACGTATTTTAAGCGACGTTGGTCACGTTTGTAATGAGGATGCTGCGTTAGCGATGGCAGATGTAATTACAGATGAGACAAAACATATTTATTTAGCACATTTAAGCTTAGATAACAATATGAAAGAACTAGCGCGTATGTCAGTATCGCAAGTGTTAGAGGAAAAAGGATTTGGAGTGGGAGAATCCTTTGAAATTCATGATACAGATCCAAAAATGCCTACGAAAATTCAATACGTATAATTCTTCATTTTAGTAAACAATAAAGGTGAATATAGTTGTTTTCAGGAAGATAGGTGAACAAATATGTCCTTTATTGATGAAGAAAAGTATCGTATAAAACGTGCAGGTAAAAAGAAGCATAAAGGTATTGTCATTTCTAGCATAGCAGGAACAATTGTAGGGGCTTCATTATTTGCATTTGGGGCGCCTTTATTTTCGAATCATGCTGGCGCGCTTCCGCAAGCTGAAGCAAGTGGAAGTAACATGGCTGAAGCTCAAGGGATTAAACAGGTTAGCTTTGTAGACGCTGTTGATCGCGCTTCTGAAGCTGTTGTTGGTATTATTAATATTCAACGAGACAATTTTTCAGAGGCAGATTCAGAAGCCGGTACAGGATCTGGTGTCATTTATAAAAAGACAGATGGACAAGCTTACATTGTAACAAATAACCATGTCGTTGCTGGAGCAAATCGTATTGAAGTAAGTCTAAGTGACGGTAAGAAGGTCCCAGGGAAAGTATTAGGAACCGATGTAGTCACAGATTTAGCTGTACTAGAAATAGATGCGAAGCATGTGAAAAAAATAATTGAGATTGGCGATTCTAATAAAGTTCGTCGAGGAGAACCGGTCATTGCGATTGGAAATCCACTCGGACTGCAATTTTCGGGGACCGTTACACAAGGCATTATTTCAGCTAACGAGCGTATTGTTCCTGTAGACTTAGACCAAGATGGTCATTACGATTGGCAAGTAGAAGTATTACAAACAGATGCAGCGATTAATCCAGGTAATAGTGGTGGTGCACTTGTAAATGCGGCAGGACAATTAGTTGGTATTAACTCAATGAAAATTGCTGCAAAAGAAGTGGAAGGAATCGGATTAGCTATTCCGGTTACTAGAGCCGTTCCGATTATGAATGAACTTGAGAAGTACGGGAAAGTAAGAAGACCTTATGTTGGAATTGAACTTAGATCATTAAATGAGATTCCGAATTATTATTGGTCCAAAACATTACATTTACCAGGCAATGTAGCAGAGGGAGTTTGCATTTTAGATGTGAAAAGTCCTTCACCAGGCGCGGATGCTGGTTTGCGAGAACATGATGTTATTGTAGCGGTAGATGGAAAACCAGTAAACGATATTATTGGGTTCCGTACGGCCTTATATGATAAAAAAATTAATGATAAAATGACTCTTACGTTTTATCGTGGTACAAAAAGAGCAACAACAACGGTGAAATTAGGCATTCAAAAATATTAAAAACAGGAGGGCCTACCTCCTGTTTTCTATTGTAGAAAAGTGAGGTGAAGAATATGAATTTACCTTGTTGTTTAGAACATGTTGAATTAGCGTTAGATATTATTGTTGATGAATGTGAAGTTGCACCGGTTATTAACAATGTGGATAACTCAGAAAAAGATAAAAAAACATGTGAATTTTGTCAAAATGAGGCGACATATGTTGTATCGAACACAGATTCTCACACAATATGTGGGTAACGTTTGTGGATATGTGGATAAGTTATGTGGATAACATGTTTGTAAAGTGGGGAATAAATGTGAATATCTCGATTATTTCAATCGGAAAATTAAAGGAAAAGTATTTAAAACAAGGTATAGCAGAATATTTAAAACGATTATCTGCGTACGCAAAAGTAGAAGTAATTGAATTGCCAGATGAAAAAGCACCAGAAAATTTAAGTGAAGCCGAAATGTTAATTGTAAAAGAAAAAGAAGGTATACGTATACTGGATAAAATTTCTGATGATACGCACGTGATCGCATTAGCGATAGAAGGAAAACAAAAGTCATCAGAAGAATTTGCAGTAAGCCTAGATCGTCTTGCTACATATGGAAAGAGTAAAGTTGCCTTTGTAATTGGTGGATCACTTGGACTAAGTTCAGAAGTAATGAAGCGTTCCAATGAATCTCTTTCTTTTTCGAAAATGACATTACCACACCAATTAATGCGATTAGTATTGCTTGAGCAAGTGTATAGAGCGTTTCGTATTAATCGTGGTGAACCATATCATAAGTAAATTTCCATTTGTATATAAAAAGAGTAAAAAAGACCATTGGATAAAAATCACCGATGGTCTTTTAAACATTAATAGGTGGTATGCAGATTTCCTAAAATAAGTATGTTTCTATTTCTAAAAAAGTATGCTGTAATATGAAGAGGAAAAAATTATAAGTAGTCAGAGAAGTGAGGAATTAAAGGTGAAGAAGTTTAAGAAGTTTTACTTAGAGATTACAAGTGTATGTAATCTTGCGTGCAGCTTTTGTCCGCCGACGGAAAGGCAGAAGCAATTCATTTCTGTGGAGGATTTTGCTAAAAGATTAGACCAAATTAAACCTCACACAGACTACATTTATTTGCACGTGAAGGGTGAGCCGTTGCTCCATCCAAAAATAGATCAACTGCTAGATTTAAGCCATGAAAAAGGATTTAAAGTTAATATTACAACGAACGGAACGTTAATTAATAAGAGAAGGCATAGACTGTTAAATAAGCCTGCTCTAAGACAAATGAACTTTTCCCTGCACAGTTTTGATGGACATCCAGGTTCGCAAGATAAAGAGGGCTATGTAAGAAGTATACTTGCCTTCATTAGGGAAGCAACAAGTCAATCAGATTTAATTGTTTCGCTAAGGTTATGGAATTTAACTCAGGATAATAAGACAAATGCTGAAATCCAGAAAAATAGAGAGCTATTATCCATAATTGAAAATGAGTTTGATCTGCCTTATCAAATTGAAGAGAAGCTTACACCAGGAAAAGGTATAAAAATTGCGGAACGTGTCTTTATTAATCAAGATTATGAATTTCAATGGCCGGCATTGCATGAAGAAGAGGATGATGGAAAAGGATTCTGTCATGGTCTTCGAAATCAAGCGGGTATTTTAGCAAATGGAACGGTTATTCCTTGCTGTTTAGACGGTGAAGGGATTATTAATCTTGGGAATATTAATAATGATTCATTTTCTAACATTATAGAAGGTGAAAGAGCAACAAACATTGTCGATGGATTTTCGAAAAGAGTTGCAGTCGAAGAGTTATGTAGGAAATGTGGATACCGTAAAAGATTTGGAAAGTAAATATGAAATAAGCCCTCATAAAGAAGCGAGGGCTTATTTTTTTATTCTTGATAAGAACGCTCTAATTCATCAATTAAGGAGCCAACGTAAGAAACAGCTTTACGGATTGCATCTGGTTTTGACATATCTACTCCGGCATGTTTCATTAATTCAAGTGGTTTCATTGTACCACCAGCGCGAAGTACATCTAACCAGCGATCAACGGCGGGCTGCCCTTCTTCTTTAATCATTTGGGCTACTGCGGTAGATGCAGTTAGACCTGCAGAATACGTGTAAGAATATAAGCCCATGTAATAATGAGGTTGGCGCATCCAAGTTAAGCCGGCACCTTCATCGATTTCTACAGAATCCCCCCAGAATGTAGAAAGGACATTTGTTTTTATTTCGGTTAAACTTTTAGCTGTAAGTGCTTTTCCTTCTTCTGCTAGAGTATATACTCTTCGTTGGTATTCGCCCTCAAGTAAGTGAGTAACAAAGTTATGATAATATGTGCCAAGTAGTTGTAGAATGACCCATCTGCGCATTCTCTTATCGTTAGTTGTTGCAAGTAAATGTTGGGCTAGTAATAATTCATTCATTGTTGATGGTGCTTCAACAAAGTACATAGATGGACGTACATTCATAATGCGCTGGTTTTTATTTGCTAAATAAAAATGCCCAGCATGACCAAATTCATGTGCTAATGTGAAGCATCCGCGCATCGTATTTTGCCATGTAATTAAAATATATGGATGAGAACCATATGGACTTGAACAAAATGCTCCTGTTGATTTGCCTACATTATCTGCAAGATCTACCCATCTTTCTTTGAAGCCTTTTTCGATAATGGAACTATATTCATCTCCTAATACTTTTAAAGAATCTTGAATGAGTTTGCCTGCTTCTTCGTAAGTAATTGCTGGATTAAATTCAGGATCTAAAGGTGCATGTAAGTCGCAGAAAAGCATTTGATCGAGTCCTAATACTTTCTTTTTTAAATCTGCAAAACGGCGCATATGAGGCGCTAATTCTTTATAAATAATATCAAGTTGATTGTTATACATTTCAAGTGGAACTTTTTGCGGCTCTAAAAGCATATGAGTAACGGATTCATATTTGCGTAAACGAGAAAGTGTCACTTGTTTTTTTACTTCAGTAGCATATGTTGTGGCAACTGTATTTTTATATCGCTTCAAAGTGGAAACAAACGATTCATATGCTTTTCTACGTATGTATGCGCTTGGAGAGAATTCATAATTGCTTTCAAATAATGCAAATGACAAAGGGAATTCGTTTCCTTGTTCGTCTTGTATAGGATTGAAATCCATATCGGCCAATTTAGTCATGCCGTAAATTTTGTATGGAGAACTATGAACTTCGCCAAGTGCAGCAAGTGCTTCTTCTGTTTCAGGTGAAAGAGTGTGCTGCCTTTTGCTCAGCACTTCTAGTAATGATTTACGAAAAGGGTTGAGTTTTATCTCCTCAATTAAATATTTTTCAATCGTGCCTTCTTCAAATGAGAGAATTTCATTATGAATAAAGGATAGTGCTGTATGTACTTTCGTTCCTAGAGCAGAAACTTTGGAAGAGTTCGCTTGAATAACTGGATCTGTCCGATCAGCAGATTCTTTTAGGTTTGCATATGAGCTCAGTTTTGTTAATTTCATTAAAAGCTCTTCCTCTATAAGTAAGCAATTTAGTAAAGTAGTGGAGCTAGTATGCAAGCGTCCTTTAAATGCACCAAGTTTCTGTATATCATTTTCTAATACGTTTAATGCAGCGTGCCACTCGGCATCAGATTTATACAAATCAGAAAGATCCCATGTTAGTTCAGTAGGAACTTCTGCGCGAATAAGGCGATTTTCAATTACATTTTTCATTTATTATAGCCCCCTTATTTTAAGTATTTAAAAATATGATACTAGAAAATTCAGTAAAATAAAAATATTTAACGGTTTTATACATAAAAAAGAAGGACAGGCATACACATGCTTGTCCTTCGAGCTCAATATAAGAATTAATATACTTTATCACCGTTGAAAATAGAGTTTTTCACGACAACATAATCTACAGTACGAATAGCATCTAATTTTGTTCCACCAGCGTAAGAGATAGAAGATTGAAGATCTTGTTCCATTTCGATTAAAGTGTCTTCTAAAGAACCTTTATGCTCCACGAACATTTTCTTACCTTCAACGTTTTTCTTCTCACCTTTTTGGAATTCAGAAGCTGAACCGAAGTATTCTTTATAAAGCTTTCCATCTTTTTCGATTGTTTCCCCTGGAGACTCTTCATGACCAGCGAATAGAGAACCGACCATAACCATAGTTGCCCCAAATCGAATAGATTTAGCTACATCACCGTGTGTACGAATACCACCGTCAGCAATAATCGGCTTACTTGCAGCTTTTGCACACCAGCGAAGTGCAGCTAACTGCCAACCACCAGTTCCAAAGCCTGTTTTAATTTTAGTAATACAAACTTTACCGGGTCCAATACCAACTTTTGTTGCGTCAGCGCCAGCGTGTTCTAATTCTCTTACCGCTTCTGGAGTTCCAACGTTTCCAGCGATAACAAAGCTTTCTGGTAAATGTTTTTTAATATGTTGAATCATGTTGATCACAGCATTAGAGTGACCGTGTGCGATATCGATTGTAATGTATTCAGGTGAAAGTTGCTCAGCGGCTAATTGTTGTACGAATTCGTATTCGTCTTCTTTAACACCAACGCTGATTGAAGCAATTAATCCACGTGATTGCATATCTCTAATGAATGAGATTCGTTTCTCTGGTTGGAAACGATGCATGATATAGAAGTAATTATTTTCAGCTAAATAAGTTGCGATTCTTTCATCTATAATCGTTTGCATATTTGCAGGTACGACAGGTAATTTAAATTTATGTTTTCCTAAAGTGACAGTTGTATCACATTCAGATCGACTGTTTACAATGCATTTTGCAGGAATTAATTGAATATCTTCATAGTCAAATACGTTTTCCATCATTTACACCCCTAAAATACGAATATTTTATTTGTTTCGTTTGAAAATGTTCGTCCAAAGGATAATTTACATTATTTTCACTAATAAGTCAAAGGTTTTAATGTTTATATAAAAAAATTAAGTTGATTTAAGTCTACTGTAGGTTTATATCGTCAAAATTTGTTTTAACATAACATGATTTAATGTAAAATTATGTGTGGTATAGGAAAAATCAAATATGTAAATTTAGGAGAGCTGTTAATGAAACGATTAGTGTATATGGACTGGTTGCGTGTGTTAGCGACAATCGCAGTAGTTACAATTCATGTCTCCGCTGGTTATGTTTCCACATTGGATGCAAATAACGTTTCGCGTTGGTTGTCTGGGAATCTTTTTGAGTCACTTTCACGCGCTAGCGTTCCAATCTTTGTGATGATTAGTGGGGCTTTATTATTAAAGGGTACGAAAGATATTTCTATTGGAGAATTTATACAGAAACGTGCAAGTAAGGTAATTATACCTTTTGTAGCTTGGAGTGTTTTATTTTATTTATACGGAGCTTATGCAGGATATTTCCCGCGTTCTATAAAACAGGGGATAAAATATTTTCTAACAGATAGTATTGGTGGACATTTATGGTTCATGTACATGATTGTAGGGATATACTTAATTACACCTTTACTGAAAATTTTTGTGAAGAATGCTCAAAAGAAAGAGATAGAGTATTTTTTAATTTTATGGTTATATGCATCTGTTGTCGTTAATTTGGCAAAATATTATTATCCTATCAACTTTAATATTGAATTATTTTACGTTACAAATTATGTAGGCTATTTCCTTCTTGGTTATTATTTATCCAATTATGATATTGTGAAAAAGTGGAGGAATTTGGCTTACATTGGAGGAATTGTAGGATTTATTATTACATTCTTTGTTACATATTATTATACAGTTCAGGCCAACGGACAATTGGATCAGTTTTGGTATGGATACTTTTCTCCAGGTGTTGTACTTATGGCGATTAGTTTATTTGTATTTTTCAAATATTCTTTCGGAAATTCAGAAAGAAAATTACCATTTGTATTACGCGGTATAAATCAAGCGAGCCTTGGTATTTATATCCTTCACTATTTCTTATTAAATAACTATCTGTACAGAGTATTTCCAAAGGTGAATGAACATGCACATGCAATATTGGCAATACCTATTAATGTAACAATCACAATTGTTCTTAGTATGGTAATTACTTTAGTATTGCAAAGAATACCAGTTGTAAAAAAATTAGTTCCATAAAAGATGAATACAATTTAGAGGGGCAGACTTATAATTAAGGCTGTCCTTTATTATTTAAGAATTATACGTAGATAAATTGAAACTTAAATGAATTGAAAACATTGATTTAATATAGTATCTTGGTATAACTTGACGTTAGATATGGAGAGTATAGTTATTTAAATATAAAATTCAAATGAGGTTAGTATATGAGTAAAAAAGAATTTAGTAATTATGCATTAAGTAAAGAAATAATACGAGCACTTACTGGTTTAGGATATGAACATCCAACAGAAGTGCAAGGAGAGGTTATTCCAGTTGCATTGAAAAAGAAGGATCTTGTTGTAAAATCGCAAACTGGAAGTGGAAAAACAGCTTCATTCGGTATTCCACTTTGTGAAATGGTGGAATGGGAAGAGAATAAGCCACAAGCATTAGTTTTGACGCCGACGAGAGAACTTGCTGTTCAAGTGAAAGAAGATATTACGAATATAGGCCGCTTCAAAAGAATTAAGGCTGCGGCCGTTTATGGTAAGTCTCCATTTGCACGTCAAAAATTAGAGTTAAAACAAAAGACACATATCGTAGTAGGGACTCCTGGCCGTGTGTTAGATCATATTGAAAAAGGTACCCTTTCTTTAGAATGTCTGAAGTATTTAGTCATTGATGAAGCAGATGAAATGCTAAATATGGGCTTTATTGATCAAGTAGAGGCAATTATTGATGAATTACCTACAAAGCGAATGACAATGCTATTTTCGGCAACACTTCCAGAAGATGTTGAAAAGTTATCCCGTACGTATATGGATTCGCCAACGCATATTGAAATTAAGGCTGCCGGGATTACCACAGACAAAATTGAACATACACTTTTTGAGACGAGAGAAGAGGAGAAGCTTTCACTTCTTAAAGATGTAACAACAATTGAGAATCCAGATAGTTGTATTATTTTTTGCCGTACACAAGAAAATGTAGATCACGTATTTAGACAGTTAAACCGTGTTAACTATCCTTGTGACAAAATACATGGTGGTATGGTGCAAGAAGATCGTTTTGAAGTTATGGACGATTTTAGAAAAGGAAAGTTCCGTTATTTAGTAGCGACAGACGTAGCTGCTAGAGGAATTGATATTGATAATATTACACATGTTATTAACTATGATATTCCGTTAGAAAAAGAAAGTTATGTACATCGTACGGGAAGAACGGGACGAGCTGGCAATAAAGGAAAAGCTATTACATTCATAACTCCGTATGAAAATAGATTTTTAGAAGAAATTGAGGCGTACATCGGCTTTGAAATTCCAAAGGCATATGCACCTTCAAAAGAAGAGGTTATGAAAGGGAAGGCAGTATTTGAGGAAAAAATACATGCTAAACCAATTATAAAGAAAGATAAAAGTGCAGACTTAAACAAAGGGATTATGAAGCTGTACTTTAATGGTGGGAAGAAAAAGAAAATTAGAGCGGTAGATTTTGTCGGCACAATTGCTAAAATTAAAGGTGTTACAGCAGAAGATATAGGAATTATTACGATACAGGACAATGTTTCTTACGTTGAAATATTAAATGGAAAAGGACCAATTGTTTTAAAGACCATGAAAAATACAACGATTAAAGGGAAACAATTAAAAGTCCATGAAGCAATTAAGTAAATAAAAAAACTATCCACTGTAACAGGTGGATAGTTTTTTTATTTACGATTCTTTTAAATCGTCCACTAACTTCTCTGCCAATCGTCTGTACATATTACTCATCGTCACGAAGGATGTTAGTAATAAAAACTTTTCTAGCTTTTGATCTTCTAAGGAGGAAATCTCATTTACTTCCCTAATACGGTTATTTACGTCCTGGTTAAAGGTTTCCACATTGGTTTCAGTAAGAGCAAGATAATCTTTATAGAGAGTATTTAATTCGAATGTATCATCGTTTAGTAAAGGTACATTTATATTTTCTAAGGAGCTTTTTATGTCATTAATGGAAAGGGCTCCTTTTAATTGGTAAATCAAGCTAATTAAAATCATATGCTCTTTTGAATACTTTTTATTTTTAATAGGGATGAATAGTTTCCCTTTTGCGTAATTGTTAATCATTGTTTTTGTTAATACTTTTTCATCATCAGTTCTTGTTGTATCCGCATAAGTATTCTCAAATAGTTGAACAACTTGGTCTACATATAAGTCGACATTTGGGATATCCTCAAGTTTAATATTTTTTTCTAAATGTAATGATTCAAGTAATTTATTTATATTTTCCACGTAAAACCCCTCACTTTTATAACTTAGTGGAACTGAATGTTTAGTATATCTTTAAATATGGTATTACGAAACAAGTGAATTGTAAATGTTGACTAGTATAAATAATGTGTATATAATTACATGTAGTTATTAAAACTACATGTAATTATATGAGGGGTGTTTATATGAATACTTATGTAAGAGAACCGGTTAATGCATTTACTCACTTAGGAGGAGCTGTATTAGCATTTATTGCATTATTAGCCATGCTTGTGAAAGTTTCTGTTAAGATGCCATCTTTTGCTGCAATTACAGCTGTTATTTTATTCGGTATTGGGATGATGGTCCTTTATATGGCATCAGCTGTGTATCATAGTGTTGTAGCCAGTGAACGTGTTATTTATTTCTTTAGGAAGTTAGATCATTCTATGATTTTTATATTAATTGCAGGTACATATGCACCCTTTTGCTTAATTACATTAAGTTCGGCAAATGGTTTACTACTATTTTGTTTGGTTTATGCAACTGCGATTTGTGGTATTGTTTTTAAAATGTTTTGGTTTAATTGCCCAAGATGGTTATCGACAGGAATTTATCTTCTGATGGGTTGGTTAATTGTTCTATTCTTTGCACCGCTAGCTGAGAATTTAAGTACAGGAGGTATCCTTTTCTTAATACTTGGAGGTATTTTTTATACAATTGGTGGGTTTATTTACGGTGCTAAGCCAAAATGGTTGGAGTTTAAATATATGGGACACCATGAAATTTTTCATGTTTTCGTATTATTAGGAAGCCTGGCACACTTTTTAAGTGTATATTGTTACGTAATTTAACAAATCAGAATGTTTGGATAGCTTTTACTAAAATTTTGGGGTAATAAAAAATGATATAGAAAAATATAGATGTTGAAGAGCTACATAACTTAAAGGTTATGTAGCTTTTTATATAAAAGAAAATTTAAAATATTTAGAATTTATATCTTGGAATATGATAGGATAGATGTGTATTGAGATTATAAAATTTTATAATTGATGATAAGTGGGGGACTATATATATGGCGATACTTATAACGGGTGGAGCAGGATATATTGGTAGTCATACGTGTATAGAATTATTAAATAATAATTATAAAATTATAGTCGTAGATAATCTTTCAAATAGTTCAATAGAGTCTTTAAACCGAGTAAAAGAAATAACAGGGAAACAATTTAAATTTTATAATGAAAGTGTTTTAAATCGTGAAAAAATGAATGAGATTTTTTTGGAAAATAACATTGAAGCAGTTATTCATTTTGCTGGCTTCAAAGCAGTTGGGGAATCTACTACAATTCCGCTTACATATTATTATAATAATATTATAAGTACGATTATATTATGTGATGTAATGCAAAAACATAATGTGAAAAAATTTATTTTTAGTTCGTCTGCAACTGTATATGGAATTCCAAAAACATCACCAATTACGGAAGAATTTCCATTAAGCGTGACAAATCCATATGGGCAAACAAAGTTAATGATAGAGCAAATTATGCGTGATGTTGCAAAAGCTGATGGTGAATGGAGTATCGCGTTACTTCGTTATTTCAACCCATTTGGGGCGCATCAAAGTGGTCGTATTGGAGAAGATCCAAATGGGATTCCTAATAATTTAATGCCATATGTAACACAAGTAGCGGTAGGGAAGTTAAAGGAATTAAATATATTTGGAAATGACTATCCAACAAAAGACGGGACAGGTGTTCGTGATTATATTCACGTTGTTGACCTTGCAAAAGGACATGTAAAGGCACTTGAGAAAGTGCTTGAAACTACAGGAATAGATGCATATAACCTTGGTACAGGGAAAGGGTATAGTGTATTGGAGATGGTTAATGCTTTTGAGAAGGTTTCGGGCAAAAAAATACCGTATAAAATTATCGGGCGTCGTCCTGGGGACGTAGCGATATGTTTTGCTGATGTATCTAAAGCGAAGCGAGAATTAGGATGGGAAGCGGAATATGGATTAGAAGAAATGTGTTTAGATTCTTGGAGATGGCAGGTAAATAATAAAAATGGCTATCAAATGATTTAAGGAGGATACTTTATTTTTATTGTATTTATGTATAATAAAGGAACCAAAGGTCAGTAATAGTTTTCGTTGAGGAAAAGAAAATGAAAGAGAGTATTACTGACCATAGCACTTCAATAGGAATTTAATCTATTGAATGCTTTTATAAATTGGTGATTTGGAAAGAGAACTTAATGAATTCGAACAAGTTGTTTATGATATACGGTATTACCTTCTTGGCTTGCGTATGGCGGTATGCTTCGTCCAAAACAATTTGCGATAATATTGGAGTGGCTAGGATAAGAAATACGAATTTCATACAAGTCAACAGCGTCACCTAAATCAGCATAAAAAACTGCTAAGTTGTTCCCTTGTAAAATATATGGAAATACTACTTCCGCATTTTCACCAATTAGTACAGGTAATTTTACAGGATTAGAATAGTTAGACCAATCCCAAACCTCTATACTTACATAGTGTGCGTAAAATGCATCTAAATTTACAATGTTTACTACTGCTGAAACAGTTGCAGGCTCTCTTGTTAATACACCTGTGGAGTGAAAAACAGGTTGATTTGGATAATGAAGAGGCATAAATATCAAACCTTCCTTAAAATGATATGATTGTACTATATTTTATGCTAGGCATTAGTAGAATGAGATAGGGAAAATGTATCATTCTATTCATTTTTTATAGAAATTAAAAACGTATGATTGAAAAGTATTCCAACACTTGTATCCTTGTTTGAGTCCGTTTATAATCAAGGAATCCTATTGCATATTTTGATAGGGTTATTTATTATTGAAAGCGTTTTAAGTTTGCTCTTTTTTAAGGTAGGAAGTCTGACTTATTCAGATGAAAAATTATGTATGTAGTTTTAAATGGGAAGAAAAATAATATAGGTATCACTTTAAAGTGTGGGGAGGTTAAAAGTGTGAAAAGATAAGATTTTCACACGAATATATATGGGTTATGTAGGATTATTACTTTCAGGTGCAGCTTTATTTTTAAATAGTCTTGTTATATTAGGAAAAGCAGAGATGAAAAGCGCAGGTGTTTTTAATTTATTTGTGGGGGCATTACAAATTATCATTCCGTTCTATTTGATTATGATTTCTGATCAAAGTAATTGGACGGTATATTCATATGCAGCTACCTTTTTATTTGGATTAACCTATTTATATGTAGGTGTTACTTTTATAAAGGGAATGGATAGTAGTGGTCTAGGATGGTTCTGTATTTGGGTAGCGATTATTGCATTATTCTATATGGTCGTTTCATTTGTTCAATTCAACGATGTTGTTAATGCGTTAACATGGTTTATGTGGGCATTACTTTGGTATTTATTCTTTGTATTAAATACACAAAAAAAGAATATCAATCAATATCTTGGAAGAATTGCTTTCGTACAATCATGGGTAACATTGACACTGCCTTCACTCTTTTATTTTATGGGAGTTTGGGGAGAGGGATTTGTATATGAACTATGGGTTTATGTATCAGTAATTTCTATTTTATATTTCTGTTATTGTATTTTTAAATATCGAGTACGTTAATGCGTCATATGTAGAAAAAACATGGAATCGTTAAACTGATTCCATGTTTTTTTATTTTAGCATTTATAATAAGGGAGGTAGTATTTTACAATTTATGAAAACGGTGATGATGAAGGTGAAAAAAGTATTGGTACTAGGGGGAACAAGATTTTTTGGTAAACATTTAGTAGAAGTGCTGTTGCAAGTTGGACATGATGTAACGATTGCGACGAGGGGAGTTACTAAAGATTCCTTTGGAAGTGCAGTAAAAAGAATCATCGTAGATAGAGAAGACGAAAAAGAACTAGCAAAGCGTTTAGAAGGTAAAAGTTATGATATTGTATACGATAATTTATGCTATAGCTCAAATGCAGCGAAGAGAGCATGTGAAGTGTTAAAAGGAAAAACTAAGAAGTATATTATGACATCTTCAATGGCTGTCTATGAGCCTGCGCTAGGTCTGTTAGAAGAGGACTTTAATCCATATGAGTATGCAATCACGTATGGAGATAGGAATGATTTTAATTATAGTGAAGGTAAGAGATTAGCTGAGGCAGTTGTATTTCAACATGCAGCATTCCCAGTTGTTGCAGTGCGTTTTCCAGTTGTTATTGGAGAAAATGATTATACGAAAAGATTACAATTTTACGTTGAACATGTTGTGAAACAAGAGCCTATCGTTGTGGATCATGTAGATGGAGATTTGGCATTTATACATGAGAAAGAAGCAGGAGAGTTTTTAGCTTGGTGTGGGATGGAAAACATAGAAGGGCCGATTAATGCTTGTAGCAACGGGGTAGTTTCTACCAGAGAAGTTATTCGTTTCATAGAAGAAAATACGGGGATAAAAGCTCTCATTCAAGAAGTAGGAGATAATAAAGCGCCTTATAATGAAGTAATTAATTGTACGTTACATAATGAAAAGGCTCGTGAATTGGGATTTCCATTCCGAGAGTTGAAACTAGAAATGAAAAATATTTTACGCCATTACATAAATACAATGAAGTAATCATAAATCCCCCGGTGGCAATCCGGGGGATTCTGGAGGATTTCGACAATACTGATTTTACATTACCAAATTTACCTTATACGCACGACTAATGTTTTTGTGATTGAATTGCTTGTAAATATTTCTCGTTTACCCGGTCCCAGTTCACTGTATGCCACCAGTTGGTAACAAACTCTGGGCGCCGATTTTGATACTTTAAATAATAGGCATGTTCCCATACATCAATGACGAGTAACGGGATCTTCCCTTCTTGCAAAGGTGTATCTTGATTCGGTGTACTCATAACAGAAAGTTCTTCACCGTCAAGAACAAGCCATCCATATCCACTTCCAAAACGACTAATGGCCGCTTTGGACAGTTGGTCTTTTAAGTTGTCAAAGGTATTGAAATAATAATCAATTCCTTTTGCAACGTCTCCATTAGGATCGCCGCCACCTCGAGGGCTCATCACTTCCCAAAAAAGACTATGACAATAATGACCACCACCGTTATTTCTAACTGCTGTAATAATTTCCATTGGTAAATCATCCAAATTACATAGTAACTCTTCTAAAGATTTATTATGTAATTCAGTATAATTTTCTAAAGTAGCATTTAAATTGTTTACATATGTCGCATGGTGCTTTCCGTGATGGATAGAAAGTGTATTGCTATCAATATATGGCTCTAATTCATCATAGTCATATGAAAGTTTTGGCAATTGAAATGAAGACATAATATTACCTCCTTTCTAGTTTAAAAGTTGGACTAGGTAAAAATATTTTACCTGAGTCAAAAATACACTTATTTTTCATAGAAGTCAAGAGGGATTTCTATAATTTTCTGAAAATATTACAATAAAAGTAACACTTTCACTTTCGTTTGTGACTATTATCCTTTTTGCTTATACTGTAAATTAGTAGCGTTTGTTGAAATAGAAGGAGATTGTTTATGAGTAAAACGAAACAATTAATAGAGGAAGCGAGTAATTTTATTACTACTTGCTATAAAGAGCTTAATAAAGAGCAATTCATAGAAGAGCGTATAAAAGAAATTCACATGGAAATAGAGAGAACGGGAACGTATGAGCATACATTTGAAGAACTTGTTCATGGTTCGCGAATGGCATGGCGTAATAGTAATAGATGTATTGGAAGGTTATTCTGGAGTAAGATGCACATATTAGATGCACGTGAAGTGAATGATGAAGAAGGTGTATATAATGCGTTAATTCATCACATTAAATATGCAACGAACGACGGGAAAGTTAAACCGACAATTACAATTTTTAAGCAATATGAAAGTGAAGAAAATAATATACGAATTTATAATCATCAATTAATTCGATATGCAGGATATAAAACAGAAATGGGAGTAATCGGTGATTCTCATTCCGCTACATTTACGGATTTTTGTCAGGAACTTGGCTGGCAAGGAGAAGGTACGAATTTTGATGTATTACCGCTTGTATTTTCTGTTGATGGAAAAGAGCCTATATATAAAGAAATTCCAAAAGAAGAAGTAAAAGAAGTACCAATTGAGCATCCAGATTACCCAATCTCATCTTTAGAAGTGAAATGGTATGGAGTGCCGATGATTTCAGATATGCGTTTAGAGATTGGTGGTATTTCTTATACGGCAGCTCCGTTTAATGGATGGTATATGGGGACGGAAATTGGAGCTCGGAACTTAGCTGATCAGGATCGTTATAATTTACTTCCAGCAGTTGCAGAAATGATGAATTTAGATACATCAAGAAATAGCACGTTATGGAAAGACAAGGCATTAATTGAGTTGAACATTGCTGTATTATATTCATTTAAAAAACAAGGAATTAGTATTGTTGACCACCATACTGCTGCACAACAATTTCAGCAATTTGAGAAGCAAGAAGCTGCCTGTGGTCGCGTTGTAACAGGAAATTGGGTATGGTTAATACCGCCATTATCGCCAGCTGCCACTCATATTTATCATAAACCGTATCCGAATGATATTTTGAAGCCAAATTTCTTTCATAAATAATATTTAGTATAGGGGGGATTTCCTGTAAAATATAAAATTTTTTTAATTACTGTTATGTAGCAAATGGAAGCCTTTACTCTCGGTTATTTTTGGCAGGAGCTTTTTGAACCAGGGAGTTCCTTATGTTATAATCAAATTTCTGTTTCGAAGACCTTATAGACATATAAGGTCTTTTGTTTTGCTTTTTTATGTAAGAGGAATAGAATATTTCTTTTAAATAAGGGGTTTAGCATATTTTTAGGGACAACATAAGTATGTGGAAAATTGATGAATTATTATATTTATATAATAATTGTGTTTTGGATTTAAACAAGAAAACATAATAAAGTTGTTTTTTTAGATTGCTGAGGAAGGAGGATGTGTAAATGAGGATGAAGAATCAAAAAACAGATTGGCCTGTATTTCTTATTAGTGGTGGTTCGCTTTTATTATTTGTAATCGCAGTTTTCTTAAATAAAGGTTATGTAGAGGGAGCTATTAATCGCAGTTTTGCATTTTCAATTAAGTACTTCGGGGCTTTTTGGCAGATTTTATTGTTAGGTACATTTATTGTTGCGATGTGTATGGCATTCTCGAAATATGGGAAGGTCAAACTAGGTAATTTAGAAAAACCTGAGATTAGTACGGCAAAGTGGCTTGCTATTATTATGTCTACACTACTTGCCGGAGGTGGCGTTTTTTGGGCAGCGGCAGAGCCAATGTACCATTTGATGACGGTGCCACCAATACATGAAGGTATATCTGCTGGAACGAAAGAAGCAGTCATGCCTGCTTTAGCACAAAGTTATATGCATTGGGGATTTTTAGCTTGGACGATTTTAGGTACAATTAGTGCGGTAGTTATGATGTATGGACATTATCATAAAGGTATGCCGTTAAAACCTCGTACGCTTTTATATCCTATTTTTGGAGAGAAATTGCGAAAGAGTTTGCTTGGAACGATGATTGATGCATTTGCAATTATTGCAGTAGCTGCAGGAACAATTGGTCCGATCGGATTTTTAGGCTTGCAAGCAAGTTATGGCTTACAAGCATTATTCGGAATTTCCGACGTGTTTACTACTCAATTAGCAATTATTATTTGTGTGGTAGTTGTTTCTACTATATCTGCGGTAACGGGTATTGATAAAGGGATTCAAATAATAAGTGATTTAAATGTTAAACTAGCGATTTTATTGATGGTGTTTGTGTTATTCTTTGGACCAGGTGGATTTATTATTGATTCATTTGTTTCTTCGTTTGGGTTTTATATAAATGAGTTTATACCAATGAGCACATACCGCGGGGATACAGGTTGGTTAGGATCTTGGACAATCTTTTTCTGGGGATGGTTTATTGGATATGGACCAATGATGGCAATTTTAGTAAGTCGAATTTCAAGAGGAAGAACGATTCGCGAAATCATCGTTGCAATTGGAATTATTGCACCTATTATTACAACGTTCTGGTTCACTATATTGGGGGGATCGGGTGTATTTTATGAATTAATGAAGCCTGGATCTATCTCGAACGCTTTAAGTGAATCTGGTATGCCAGCAGCTATGATTGCAATTACAGAGCAACTGCCACTATCTAATATTATTGGACCGGCATTTCTTTTATTAACGATTTTATTTGTAGTAACAACAGGAGATTCAATGGCTTATTCCATTTCAATGGCAGTGACTGGAGATGGAGATCCTAGAATTAGCTTGCGAATTTTTTGGTCGCTTATTATGGGAGCAGTTGCAGCAATTCTTTTATATATGGGAGAAGGAAGCATTAATGCATTACAATCTTTCATTGTAGTGACAGCTGTTCCGGTATCAATTTTGTTATTCCCGATGCTGTGGCTGGCACCTAAAGTTGCAGGAGAATTAGCATTGAAGCAAGGCATTGTACAAGAAAAAGATAAAACTGCTTTCTTATTCCAGAAAGCTAGTAAATCAAAATAAATGATAAATAAACACTGAAAAGAGGAAGCATTTTAAATGAGATGCTTCCTCTTTTTCGTTTAGTCTAATACTTTTCCCTTTGTTTCTGGCACACATAATAACATTGTAATTAATCCGATTGGATAGATGATGAAAATTAAGGATAATGCTCCAAGTAAATTTCCGCCTGTAGCGAGTAAACCGATAATAACAGGGCCAAATCCAGCTAAACCACGTCCTGTACCGAAAATAAAGTTTTCCGCTGTAGAGCGAGCTTCGGCGGGATAGTTTTCAGCTAAAATGGCTCCGAATCCGCCCATCATTCCATTTGCAAAGAATCCGAGCAATGCACTTCCCCATAATAATAATGTTGAATCTGTGAATAGGAAGAAGTAAATAAGACAGTATATAGTACCACCGATATAATAGATTGCAAAAGTTTTACGACGACCAATTTTATCAGCCAGAATACCAAAGGTTGCAATTCCAATGAGCATGCCAATCGTAGAGATGAACATCCAACCGCTCGCCTTTGCTAATGTATAGTTATATTTATTTGCTAAAATAGTTGGCATCCATGTGAAAATCCCATAATATCCGAAGTTCTGGATAAACGACATAATAATAAGACCAATTGTTGTTATTGTTACTTTTTTATTTGCAAATAACTTTTTAAGTGGGAATTTTTTTAGTTGTTTTAGATGTTCTGCTTCAGTAGTTGTTAAAATACCATCAGCTTCTTTTTGTAACAATTCCTTTTTGTAGCGTTGTTTTTGCTCCCATATTTTCGGTTCACTTAAACTTTTACGTACATAAACAGCTAGTAAAGCTGGAATTAGTCCGAATAAGAAAACAGCTCTCCATCCAAAATACGGGACAATAAATGCTGGAAGAAGTGAAGCTACTAAAACACCAAATTGCCATCCAAGTGCAACGACCGATGTTGCCTTAGCACGCATTTCTTTTGACCATGTTTCAGTTACGATGGCCATTCCAATTCCGAATTCACCACCAACTCCCATTCCAACTAAAAAGCGAAGAATTAATAATTGCCAGTAATCTGCTGCGAAATAAATGAGTGCTGTTGCTAGTGAAAATAGTAAGATGGTGAAGGCCATTGTACGGATACGACCAAATAAATCAGCGATAAACCCAAATAAATAAGAACCAATTAGCATACCAATTGTCGTAGCTAATGTTAAGTTCCCACCTTCAACAGGGCTTAAATGAAACTCTTTTAAAATATAGACGAGTACGAAAGATAAGAGTAGCATATCTAAACCTTCTGCGGCGTATCCTAGTGCAGAACCAAACAGTGTTTTATATCTTTTCTCTTTCGTCTCCTCTGTTGTTTGTACATCAGTGGTGATGTTCATTATTATTCCTCCTTATTTTCTTCTACAGTCGCTATGGAAGAATAACAAAAGGCCTTCTCACCTGATATGATGAGAAGGCCCAAAAAGCATACGTATCTCTAAAAAAGAACATACGTATATAGTATTCCGACTTCCTTCTCAACCTCACGGGGTTGGGTTAAAGGACTGTATGATATTACTTTATTTTTAGCACTCTTCTATTACATTGTCAAATAAAGAGGAGATTTCCATGTGTAAAATATTTCAAAAAACATTTCATTCTTCTTGACGCCTACTTCGTTATTTTCCCATAATAAAACTAACTAAATAAAAAGGAATGAATCAAAGATGTTAAATTTAGTACTCATGATGATTGAACGCGTCGGACTTATCGTTATTTTAGGATTTTTACTCTCTCATATTAAAACGTTTAGGCGCCTTCTCCATAGGCAGGACGGATATGTAGATAAGCTTAAGCTTATTTGTATTTTTTCTGTGTTTACAATTGTAAGCAATTACACCGGTATTGAAATAGCAGGAAATACGATTATGAATGAAAATTGGCTACAAGGTGTTTCTTCATCAAGTACCATTGCGAATACACGTATTATGGGTGTGGGTATTAGTGGTTTACTTGGTGGACCAATCGTAGGAGTTGGGGTAGGAGTTATCGCTGGTATTCATCGTTATATGCTCGGTGGTACGACAGCGCTAAGTTGTGCAATTTCTTCTATTTTAGCAGGGATTATAACAGGGTATATCGGATACATTTTCAAAAAATATAACCGTACAATTACACCTAAGTTTTCAGCAATTTTAAGTGTTGTTATCGTTTCTTTAGAAATGATTATGATCCTATTAATTGTAGAGGATGGAATTAGTATTGTAAAAACAATTGCGATACCAATGATCCTTGTAAATAGTTTTGGAAGTTTTATTTTACTTTCTATGATACAAGCTATTTTGCGTCAGGAAGAGAACGCAAAGGCACTTCAGACCCATAAGGTATTACGTATTGCTGATAAAACGTTACCGTATTTTCGCCAAGGCTTAACAGAAGAATCGTGTAAGCATGTGGCACAAATTATTCACCGCTTTACAGGAACAGATGCGGTATCCTTAACAGATACAGAGAAAATATTAGCTCATGTTGGATTAGCATCAGATCACCATATTCCTTCACATAGTTTAATAACTGGTTTATCGAAAGAAGTGTTAAACACAGGGAAAATAATGAAAGCAAAATCACGTGAGGTTATTAATTGTCAACATGAAGGTTGTCCTTTGCAAGCGGCGATCGTTATTCCACTCACTTCACATGGAAATACGATAGGGACATTAAAACTGTATTTTAAAAATCCTAACCAGTTAAGTCGTGTGGAAGAGGAATTAGCAGAAGGGCTGGCAAAAATATTCTCTACACAACTTGAATTAGGTGAAGCTGAATTGCAAAGCAAATTATTGCAAGATGCGGAGATAAAAGCATTACAAGCACAAATTAACCCGCACTTTTTATTTAATGCGATTAATACAGTATCAGCTTTATGCCGAACCGATGTAGAAAAAGCAAGGAAGTTATTATTACAGCTTAGTGTGTATTTCCGCTGTAATTTGCAAGGGGCACGTCAGTTATTGATTCCACTAGAACAAGAATTAAACCATGTACAGGCATACTTATCACTAGAACAAGCAAGGTTCCCAAATAAGTATGGAGTAAAGCTGTATATTGAGGAAGAGCTAAAGACAACTCTAGTACCACCATTTGTTCTTCAATTATTGGTTGAAAATGCATTGCGGCACGCTTTTCCAAAGAAACAACCAGTATGCGAAGTAGAAGTGCATGTGTTTGAAAGAGAAGGTATGGTTCACTTTGAAGTGAGGGATAATGGGCAGGGAATTGAGATAGAACGTTTAGAACAATTAGGGAAAATGGTAGTTTCATCAAAGAAAGGGACTGGAACAGCTTTATATAATATTAATGAACGTCTAGTCGGTTTATTTGGGAAAGACACGATGCTTCATATTGAAAGTGAATTAAATAAGGGGACGGAGGTTACCTTTATAATTCCAAAAAAAGTAGGGGAGGAAGAACGGGTTGTTAAAAGTATTAGTAGTTGATGATGAGATGTTAGCACGTGATGAGCTAAAATATTTATTAGAAAGAACGAAAGAAGTTGAGATAATTGGTGAGGCTGATTGTGTGGAAGACGCATTGGAGGAACTAATGAACCATAAACCAGATATTGTATTTCTGGATATTCAATTATCCGATGATAATGGATTTGAAATCGCAAATATATTAAAAAAGATGAAAAATCCCCCTGCGATTGTATTTGCAACGGCCTATGATCAATACGCATTACAAGCATTTGAAGTAGATGCGTTAGATTATATTTTAAAACCATTCGATGAAGAACGCATTGTACAGACATTGAAGAAATATAAAAAGCAAAAACAAGCGAAAATAGAAACGAAGCAAGAAATAAAGGGGACAGATGTAACAGCAGAGATGCATAAATTAGCATTGCCAATTGAGGAATCAATCGTACTTGTAAATATTGAAGATATTATATATGTAGGACTCGTAGATGGGAAAGTAACAGTAAAAACAATGAGGGAAACATATGTAACACACGATACACTTGTAATTTTGGAAAAGAAGTTACCACAAACAAGTTTTATGCGTGTTCATCGTAGTTTTATTGCAAATATTAATCATATTACAGAAGTGCAGCCGTGGTTCAATTCTACTTATAATTTAATTATGAAAGAAGGATCAAAAGTACCTGTTAGCCGTACATATGCAAAAGAACTTAAAAAGCTGCTTCGTATTTAAGAAGCAGCTTTTGTATTTCATCCTCTTATTTTTGTAACTGATTCTGTGTATGTGACGCTCTGTTTTGTAAACGCTTACCAAAACGTGTACATCTTATACAATAAAGGTACCAAATCGAAAGAGGTGGCCAAAATGAGTACGAAAAAAGTATATAGTTTTTTATCACAAGCATTCATATTCTCAGCTATTATGTTAATTTCTAATATTATTGCAACACATTTACCAATTCCGATGCCTTCATCGGTAATCGGGTTAGTTATTTTATTTAGTCTATTATGCTTAAAAGTTATTAAATTAGAGCAGGTTGAATCACTCGGAACAGCTTTAACAGGTATTATCGGATTCCTTTTCGTCCCATCAGGTATTTCAGTTATTAATTCTCTTGGTGTAATGGGACAATATTTTGTACAAATACTAACTGTAATTGTTGTCGCAACAATTATTTTACTCGCTGTAACAGGGTTATTTGCACAATTTATTTTAGGAAAAGATGACAAAGAAACAAAAGATACAAAAGAATTGAAAGTAGTCAATAAAGGACGCAAGCACGGAAAAGTTGCGTAACCATTTTAGTATATATTGTTAGGGGGTAATGAACATGGCAAGTACAATGACTCCATATTTCGGAATCGTCGTTTCGTTAATCGCATACGGAATCGGCACATTATTATTTAAGTACTCAAAAGGATTCTTCTTATTTACACCGTTATTCGTGGCAATGGTATTAGGGATTGTCTTTCTAAAGGTAGGTAATTTTACTTTTGAAGAATATAATACTGGCGGAAAAATGATTAGTTTCTTCTTAGAGCCAGCAACAATCGCATTTGCCATTCCATTATATAAACAAGTTGATAAGTTAAAAAAATATTGGTGGCAAATTTTATCGGCTATCGTGGTTGGATCTATTTGTTCAGTAATTGTCGTATTCATTGTAGCAAAGGCAATTGGTTTAGATACAGCAGTAATGAATTCAATGTTACCACAGGCAGCAACAACAGCAATTGCATTACCAATCTCTGAAAGTATTGGTGGTATTCCAGCCATAACATCGTTTGCAGTTATTTTTAACGCAGTTATCGTATACGCATTAGGAGCATTATTTTTAAAAACATTTAGAGTGAAACATCCAATTGCGAAAGGTCTAGCACTTGGAACAGCAGGTCATGCATTAGGTGTTGCGGTAGGAATTGAAATGGGTGAAGTAGAGGCAGCTATGGCAAGTATTGCTGTAACAGTAGTTGGGGTTGTAACAGTTGTCGTCATACCGATGTTCATGCCATTCATTGGATAGTAAAACTTACTTAAAAAATGAGAAAAGCAAGCTATTTGTAGGACACATTCCTACTGATGGCTTGCTTTTTATGTTACAGTAGTGGTAAGACCTATTGTTAGCAAAATGCAAGTTTCCTTAAATCTTCATTAATACTGTGTAGAATACGTTTTGAATTAGGTCATTGTATTGTAAAATAAGAAGTAAGCTACTGTATGGTTTTAGGAATTATATGATAGCTCATCTTCATATGAATGAATAAATTATAGGTAGAAAATAGAGAGAAATCTACTTATTAACGTTTTACTTTATAGGACAGGAGAGAGTACTCGTCGATTATGCAAATAAAAAACCTGTTTCAAAGCAAAGGATTTCAGAGGTTACTCGTATTAGTAATACTTGCTCTCGTGTTATATGGGTTGCAAAGTATGTTGAATTTAATATTAATTACGTTTATTCTTACGTATTTAATGGATCGATTCCAAAAGTTTATTTCTCGCAAATTAGATAATTTTATGCCCATTAATCGAAAACTCATTATAGCATTTCTATACGTAATGTTAATTGGTGGAATTGCTATTACACTATTTAAATATTTACCAGTATTAACGATACAAATTTCACAATTGATTTATCAATTTAACGTATTTTTAAGAAATCCACCGGATAGTGAATTGATTAAGTATGCGGTTAATGCTGTCAATCATATGGAACTTTCGAAATATGTAGGACAAGGCGTAGACATTTTGTATAAATCTATTACGAATGTTGGGAAGTTCGGTCTTCAAGTTTTACTTTCTTTAATTTTAAGTTTATTTTTCTTGTTGGAAAAGGCCCGTATCGTTGCTTTTACTGCAAAGTTTAAAGAAAGCAGGCTTGCAATTTTCTATCATGAAATTGAGTACTTCGGAAAGAAATTTGCACGTTCATTTGGAAAAGTAATTGAAGCACAATTTTTAATTGCGGTTGTTAACTGTGTTTTATCTGTTATTGCATTATGGATATTAGGATTTCCACAATTATTAGGTTTAGCGTTAATGATCTTCTTACTTGGTTTAATTCCAGTAGCTGGGGTTATTATTTCGTTATTCCCGCTTTGTATGATTGCTTACAATATCGGCGGTATTATGTACGTTGTTTATATTTTAATTATCGTAACAGTTATTCATGCACTTGAAAGTTACGTATTGAATCCGAAGTTTATGTCCCAAAAAACAAATTTACCGATTTTCTATACGTTTATGGTATTAATATTCTCAGAGCACTTTTTAGGTGTGTGGGGACTTATTATCGGTATTCCGATCTTCATTTTCTTATTAGATGTTTTAGATGTAACGAGTGATGAAATGGAGAGGGATATTGAAAAAAATAGAGTGAAGTAAAGAAAAAGCATCGATATTCGATGCTTTTTCTTTTATAACATTATGTTTCTTATGCCATACTGTAAGAAGAATATAGAATAGGGGTGAAATAATGGCTGTAAATGAAAAGATAGAATTGGCTACATTTGCTGGCGGGTGCTTCTGGTGCATGGTTTCGCCATTTGAAGAGATGGAAGGTATTATAAAGGTTGTTTCTGGCTATACAGGTGGTCATAAAGAAGATCCAACCTATAAAGAAGTTTGTTCAGAAACGACGGGACATTATGAAGCGGTACAAATTACATTTGATGCAAATAAAATGCCGTATGAAGAGTTGCTTCAAATATATTGGAGACAAATTGATCCAACTGACGTCGGCGGACAATTCCATGACCGTGGACAGTCTTATGAAACAGTGATTTTTTATCATAATGAAGAACAACAGAAAAAGGCAGAGGCTTCAAAAGAAGAACTTGCGAAGAGTGAGCGATTTTCAAAGCCAATTGCGACAAAAATATTGCCAGCTGCTACATTTTATCCAGCTGAAGAATATCATCAAGGATATCATAAGAAAAATACATTCCGCTATGAGTTATATCGTAAAGGATCGGGACGAGATGCTTTTATTAAGCAACATTGGCCAAAGGATAATGCTCATTTAAAAGAAAAACTCAATGAGATGCAGTTTTATGTAACACAGGAAAACGGTACAGAACCACCATTTCGAAATGAGTATTGGAACCATAAAGAAGAAGGTCTTTATGTAGATATCGTTTCAGGCGAGCCATTGTTTACTTCTATAGATAAATTTGATAGTGGATGTGGCTGGCCGAGCTTTACGAAACCGGTGATGTCAGCTAGTGTGAAAGAAAAAATGGATGTTAGTCATAATATGACGCGCACGGAAGTGAGAAGTAAGGAAGGAGATTCACATCTTGGGCATGTATTTCCAGACGGCCCAGGACCAAATGGCCTTCGTTATTGTATAAATTCAGCAGCTCTTCGATTTATCCCAAAACGGGAGTTAGAGAAAGAAGGATATGGGGATTGCCTAATCTTGTTTGGAGATAAAAAATAACCTCGCTAATTGCGAGGTTATTTTTTTATTATTTTACTTTTTTCTTTTTAAACTTGCTTAATACTTCATAAACGATTGGAACGATAAGAAGTGTTAATAACGTTGAACTTGTTAATCCACCAATTACTGTTACACCAAGTCCTTTAGAAATTAAGCCGCTGCCTTCGAATCCTAATGCAAGCGGGATAAGAGCCCCGATTGTTGCAATTGCAGTCATTAAAATTGGACGAAGGCGTGTAGCACCAGCTTCTAGTAATGCTTCACGTGTGGATAAACCTTCATTTTCTTTATGAATAACACGGTCAATAAGCACGATGGCGTTTGTTACAACGATACCGATTAACATAAGCGCACCAATCATTGCAGATACACTTAACGTTTCACCAGAGATTAGTAAGGCAACGAGTGCACCAATGATTGTGAATGGTAGCGAGAATAAGATCGCAAATGGTGCAAGGGCACCACCAAATGTAACGACAAGAACGAAGTATACAATGGCAATCGCAGCTAACATCGCTAAGCCAAGTTGTTTGAATGATTCTTGAATATCCTTTGTAACGCCTCCCATAGAAACGTCTACACCAGAAGGAAGATCCATTTTATCTACTTCTTTTTGAACTGCAGCAGATGCTTTTGAAACGTCATCCGATGTTAATTTCGCACTAACTTCTGCATAAACGCGACCATCACGATGTTTTACTGTGTTAGAAGTTTCACCTTCTTTTACAGTCATCACATCTTTAACAGCAATTTCATTGCCAAGTGGTGTTGTAATTTTTCGATTTGTTAAATCATCGATTGTATCATAATTTTGTTTTTCAGCTTCTACATATACATTTACATCTTTACCGTCTTTTTTAATTGTTGTTAAAACAGGGCGATCATGTTGATTAGAAAGACCCATTCCAATTTGAGCGGCCGTTAGACCCATTTTACTTAGCTTTTCTTGATCTGCTACTAAAGTGTACTCTGCATATGTTTTTGCAATACTAGAGTCTATGTCTTTTAAATCTTTGTTTTTCTTCATGATATTTTGAAGATCTTTTACGACAGGCTTAATGTCTTCCGAGCTATCTCCGTAAACGTATAGTTTAATTTCATTACTACCGCCACTTGCTCCGAAATCTTGGTTTTTCCATTCGCCTTTTCCAGACATCTTTTGTAAATCTTTCACGACTTGTTCTTTTTCTTTTTCAAAGTTTTTCGTATCGTTATCATATTGAACGAAGAACATTGCTTGATTTGATTGACCAGGACTCATTGGGTTTTCGCCACCTAATGAGAATTGAATTGTTTTGACGTCTTTATTATTTTGGAAGTGCTTCTCAGCTTTCGTTGCAATTTTTTCAACGTCTTCTAATGTTTGACCTGGCTCTGGATTGTATGTTGTAATAATCATTTTTTCTTCTTCAGAAGGTAAGAAGCTTACACCGATAATCGGCACAAGTGCGAGACTACCAACTAATAGAAGGACAGCGATACTTGATGTAATGATTTTATGATTTAAAGCCCATGCAAGTATGCGTTTATAACCGTTTGCTAATTTACTTGGTTTCTCTTCATGATGTACTTCTTTTTCTCTCATGCTCTCTTTTTTAAATAAAGAATGAGCTAGCATTGGTACGATTGTAACTGCTACTAGTAACGATGCTAATAAAGCGAAGACGATAGTTAAGGCGAATGGTAAGAACATTTCACCAATCATACCTTTTACAAGTCCAAGAGGTAAGAATACAGCAATGGTTACAATAGTAGAAGACATAATTGGGACAAACATTTCCTTCGTAGCTTCACGAATTAAATCTTTTCCGCGTAGTTTCTCTTCTGATAACGACATTCTTCGGTAAATATTTTCAATAACAACAATTGAGTCATCGACAACGCGTCCGATAGCGACTGTCATTGCTCCAAGCGTCATAATGTTAAGCGTAATATCCATTTGCTTTATAACTAAAACAGCAATTAATAAAGAAAGTGGTATAGAAACGACAGAGATTAATGTTGTTCGGATATTTCGTAGGAACAACATAATAATAACAATCGCAAAGATAGCCCCGAAAATTGCTTTGCTAAGCATTGTTTCAACCGATTTCTCAATCGGTGCACCTTGGTCGAATGTTGAGATGATTTCTAAGTCTTTATATTTTTTCTCAAGGTCTTTTACTTTATCTTTCACTGCATTTACAACATCAACCGTATTTGCATCAGCAGCCTTCACAATTTGAATTCCAATGGCTTCTTTTCCATTCGTTCGAGAAATAGATTCTGCTTTCCCAACTTCTTTAATGTCAGCAATTTCGTCTAATGTAACTGTTGGAATTCCATTCATAGCGGCTGGATTCATTTGCGGCGTTTGTGCACCGGCTCCAGCATTTTGATTACCTTGAGCGCTAGGTGCTGAAGGTACAGCTGGGATTTTTAGCTCTTTTAATGCTTTAATTGTTGTAATATTTCCATCTACAATAACTGATTTTTCCGTGTCTTTAAATGTATATAAGCCAAGTGGTAAAGATACATCCGATCCTTTAATCACATTTTTTACAGTATCTTCACTTAAACCTAATTCTTTCATCTTATCTTTCTTGAAAACAAGTTGTACTTCATCTACTTGTTGACCTGAAATTTGAACAGATGCAACACCATCAAGTCCTTTTAATCCTGGAACAACATTTTTTTCTACATTTTCTGTTAACGTAGCTAAAGATTCATTTTTACTTGCTACACTTAACGAAATAACAGGAAAAGCATTAAAGTTTACTCGTGAAACTTTCGGATCTTTTACGCCTTCAGGAAGTTTTACATTCGTGAGAGCTTCTTTAATTTCTGTTTCGGCCTTTTCCATATTTTTATCAAAATCATACTCTACTTGAATAGAAGATGCGTTTTGAAAAGATGATGAACTAACAACGTTTACACCGCTTAAATTTTGCAATTGCTCTTCCATCGGTTTTGAAACTTTGTCAGCTACTTCTTCTGGTGTAGCACCAGGATAAACCGTAGTTACTGTTACAACAGGTGTTGTAATATCAGGAATTGTTTCCAGTTTCATATTAAGCCCAGAATATATCCCTGCAATGGTAACAATAATGGTTAGTAGCCAAACTGCGAACTTATTTTTTAATGAGAAATTGATGATTTTGTTCATGTTTGCGCTCCCTTTATATTGTATTGACCAACTGGTCAGTCTAATACATAATATAACTGACTGGTTGGTCAGTAGTCAATGAAAAGAGATGGTATAATAAAATCAAATTCGAGTTTATAATATGATGCGAGATTAAACGTAGGAGAGAAGATATGAAAGAAAAAGAGCGCTTAATTATAGAGATGGCTATGAAGTTATTTGCGACTAAGGGTGTAAATGCGACATCAGTGCAGGAAATTGTGACAGCTTGTGGTATATCTAAGGGAGCTTTTTATTTATACTTTAAATCGAAAGATGAGCTTTTATTAGCAACACTTCGATATTATTATGACAAGATTCAAAATAAAATGATGGATATTGAAAAAGAATCACTATTACCCCGTGAAAAATTTGAAAAACAATTGTGCTGTCAGTTTAATGATATACAAAAGCATAAGGAATTTATTATTATGCATGCGAGGGAAAATGCTATTCCATTTAATAAAGAAGTAGAAGAATTTATGATGAGGATGAAATTGGAATCTCATGCATTTTATCGAAATAGTTTGTTGTCTATTTATGGTGACAAGGTTATGCCGTATTTATTAGATTTAGTAATTATGGTAGAAGGGATCTGCCGTGGATATTTAGAATTAATTATTTTACAAGCGCCAGAAATTGATTTGTCCTATGTATCGGCTTTTATTTTAAAAAGGGTGGATCATTTAGTAGATGGACTTATAGAATCTTCGGAAGAACCTGTTTTACATGAAGAAAGACTTGGAGAGTTTCTTTGTAAATCAGAGCTTATTAAAGAACAAGTTAAGGAGCATTTTTTAAAAGAAATAATTATTTTTAAGCGTACATTAGCTGATCAATTAGAAGATGATGAATTACTTATTACGCTAGATGTTTTAGAGGCAGAAATGAGATTGCCAAATCCAAGGGTCCCAGTCATTCAAGGGATGTTGTCTAATTTAGATGTATACCCAAATTTAAAAGAGTTCCGTTTGAGACTTATGGGGTATTACAATATAAAAAGGTAACAATGATAGTTTTCATTGTTACCTTTTTTATTATGCATTCACTTTTTCTTTTTTCTGTGCAGCCTCTTCTTGTTCAATATTGATCGTTTCTTTCACGATATAAATCGGACGGTTTTTACTTTCGTCATAAATACGAGCAATATACTGACCGACGATTCCAAGACCAAGTAACTGAATACCGCTAAAGAATGTAATAGCAACCATAATGGATGCCCAACCTGTTTGAGTACCATCGCCGATGATTTTCACAGTAATTGTATAAAGCAAGACAATTATAGAAATGAGAACTGATAATAAGCCTAAAGACATAACAATTCGTAACGGTTTTGTCGAAAAGGCAATGATACCGTCTGATGCAAATTTAATCATTTTCTTTAATGGATATTTTGTTTCGCCAGCAAAACGCTCGTCACGTTCATATTCAACATACGTTTGGCGGAAGCCAACCCAAGACATCATACCGCGAATAAAGCGATTTCGTTCTGTCATTTGATTGAACACATCAGCAACTTTGCGATCGATGATTCGGAAATCACCTGTATCTTTTGGGATATCGATATCAGACATATAGTTTAAGAATTTATAGAAATATTTAGCAGTTAAAAGTTTAAACCAAGTTTCACCTTTACGTTGTTTACGTTTTGCATAAACAACTTCATATCCTTCTTCCCATTTGGCAATAAGCTCAGGAATAACTTCTGGTGGATCTTGTAAATCTGCATCTATAATTACAATAGCGTCACCTTTTGCAGCAGCAATACCCGCTGTAACAGCTACTTGGTGTCCGAAGTTACGTGCAAAATTAACAATTTTTGTACGGTAATCATTTGCTGCAATCTCAGATAAAATGTCCATTGTACGATCCGTACTGCCATCGTTTACAAAGACAAATTCATAATTAATATTATTTTGAAGCATAACGGACTTTAAACGATTATAACATTCCTGTGCTACTTCTTCCTCGAAGTACATAGGAACTACAACCGAAATTAATTTTTCCATGTTGTATCCTCCGTAGTTTTAATAAGTTGCTTAAGTTTAATTGGTAGCCTGTTCAGTTTGGTTGAATGTCCAAATTTTATTAAGGATAAAATTTATAACCATTCCAACACCAATTGCGAAGATTTGTGCAATAAATGCATTAAAGGTAAGTTTATCTACTAATATAAACAAACATAATGTATTAAAAGCCAATACAATTAAATTTACAGTTAGAAACTTAAAGAACATTGACGTGCTTTTATTATTAGGTTTAAACACCCAATTTTTATTCCAATAATAGCTATTGGCAACACCAATTAAATAGGCAATGGTATTCGCAACAAGATAGTTCATCCCGAGCTTTACTAATATCCCAAAACTAATAATTGTAATGAGTGTATTAAAGATTCCTACTAAACCAAACTTTAAGAGTTTTTCCATCATAGTATCCTCATTTTTATAGAATATATAAATAAAATAGGTGAACAGCGTTATTGTTTATATTTCACAATTACCAATTATAACATAGTTTGTATTAAGGTGTTATATGTTTTAAATGGATGTTATTTTGAAATTATAGAATAGTTTTTCTAATAATTAAGGAATTGTTATTTATAATTTGAATACTGCGTAATATAAAATCAAATATGGAAATTATGATTATATTAAGGTATAGTAGCAGGTAGTGTAATTCAAATATATTTTTTGAATGTGCGTCATTAATCAAAGAGTATAGAATGGATAGGAATAGACACTATAAAATTATATTTTGGGAAAATATAATTTTTTTTTTTATAAATAGTTTAAGGAGTGAGTTTTGGTGGAAAGGTTTTCAACAGGGTTATCAACTTTTTCTACGCGTGCTGTATATGGCATTTATAGTTTTTTCGTTGCTATATTAATTTTCGATTATTTCTCAAATACTGGAAAATATAATTATGTAATGATACTAGTCGGATTTTTATTTTTATGTACGATCGGAAACTTTATACTTAGAAAGGGATCGCTATATCTTGAAAGAGTAAACGAGAAAATATGTCTTTCGGCATTGTTAATTCTTTGTGTAATAGTTAAATCGGCATGGATTCTTACCTACAAGATTCATCCAATTGGTGATTATGCAACCTTTTTCTATACTGCAGAGGCGTTAGGACAAGATTTTGTTATTAGCAGTAGATATGTAGCGTTATTTCCACATATTTTTGGTTATGCTTCATTCTTAAGTATTTTTCTAAAAATATTCGGGTCAAGCTATATGATTCCACCTATTATTAATGTTGTTTTAACTACAATATCAATGGGATTAATATATTTTATAGCTAGAAAAATTGGTGGAGTGAGAACAGCTATAACAGCGAGTGTTTTATGGATTCTCTTGCCATCGCAAACAATTTATAATATGTTTGCAATTTCAGAACCGTTTTATTGTACAATATTGTTATTAACTTGGGCAATTATGTTAGTTATTCATGAGAAATTCCAAAATATAACTATTAAAAAGATTGTTGTGTACTCAATTCTATTAGCTGTATTACTTGCTTTAATGAATATGGTAAGGCCAATTGCAGCAGTACCAATTATAGCTTTAGCAATATGGATGTTTATTATAGATACAAAACATATCGGTAATAAAAAGATGCTTATTAACAAGATAACATATGTAGGTGTTATCGTTATTACATACTTAATGCTCTCTTCGGCAATAAATCATTATATAACATTACGTTTAGGTGAAGATATAGCATCAGTACCAGGGTACAATATTCATGTAGGATTTAATAAGGCGGCTTCAGGATCATGGAACCAAGCCGATTCAGACCTACTATTTTATTACAGTGATAAACCAGGATGGAGCGCAGACGATGCTCAAAAACAAATGCTCGAAGAAGCTAAAAAGAGGATAAAAAACGATAATATAGATTTCGGGAAACTATTTTATGATAAATTTATTATCTTTTTGGGTAACGATAGTCAAGCTGTCTCATATGCAGGGCCAGGACTAGATCATGAAGTACGATATAATATAATAACGAATGTTTTTTATTACTTTTTACTAGCTACTTCATTGTTCGGAGCATTATTAGCTATAAAAAACAAAAATAAATCTTCACTTTTCATTATTTGTTTATATACAATTGGGCTAACAATGGCACAAATGATAGTAGAAGTGGCACCGAGATATCATTATTCAGCTACAATACCTATGATACTTCTAGCTGCTTTTGGTATTAATTATATATACAACAAAAAAGAGATATAGATATAGTAAAAGGATAAATAAAAAAAGCAATTGTTTCAAAAGGGAGCATATGAAACCTTTTGGAAGCAATTGCTTTTTTATTTTTAAAATTTGAAGGATAAGAATTTACATGTGTTTGGAAGGACAGCTTATCGAGAAAAATAAATATCCCCTTGTATAAATGATATACTATGTAAGGGGATATTTATTAAGAATTAAGCTTTTTGCTGAGCCCATTCTTCTATATTCCAAACTTTTGTTACCCAATCTTCATAAAAGTCCGGTTCATGGCATACAAGTAGAATTGTTCCTTTATATGCTTTCATCGCCTTTTTTAGTTCCTCTTTTGCTGTAACATCAAGGTGGTTCGTCGGCTCGTCAAATAGTAACCAGTTGCTGTCTTCTCCCATTAGCTTACATAAACGAACCTTTGCTTGTTCACCACCGCTTAATTGGTTCAGTGGACGAGAAATATGTTCATTTTTCAAACCGCATTTTGCTAGCATTGCACGTACTTGGTGTTGGTCCATGCTAGGGAATGTATTCCAAACATCATCAATTGGTGTTATATTATCAGCTTTTACTTCTTGTTCGAAGTATGATGGATTTAAGAAGTCACCAAGACTTGTTTTTCCGCTTAATGGTTTGATCTTACCTAAAATTGTCTTTAATAGTGTTGACTTACCGACCCCATTACATCCAACGATTGCAATTTTTTCACCACGTTCGATTGTCATCGTTAATTTTGGTAATAACGGATGTGTATATCCAATCTCTACATTTTCTCCTTCAAAGACGAATCGGCTACTTGCGCGACTCTCTTTAAATGAGAATTCAGGTTTAATTGCTGTTTCAGGACGATCAATACGTTCCATACGATCGAGTTGTTTTTGACGACTCTTTGCACGACCTGTCGTTGAGTAGCGAGCCTTATTTTTCGCAATAAAATCTTCTTGTTTTTTAATAAATTCTTTTTGTTTTTCGTAAGCATTAATATGTTGGTTTTTATTAATTTCCGCAAGTTCTAGGAATTTTTCATATGTCGCTGTATAACGCGTCATTTTTGTAAACTCTAGATGGAAAATAATATCGACACATTTATTCATAAATTCCGTATCATGGGAAATTAATAGGAATGCATGTGGATATTCTTTTAAATAATTTGTTAACCAATGAATATGTTCAACGTCTAGATAGTTGGTAGGTTCATCTAATAGTAATACTTCTGGTTGTTCAAGTAGTAATTTTGCAAGTAACACTTTTGTACGTTGTCCACCACTTAATGCGGCAACATCACGATCTAAACCAATTGCGTCAATTCCAAGACCACGCGCTGCTTCCTCAATTTTCATATCTAATAAATAGAAACCTCCTGCTTCAAGAGCATCTTGTATTTCTGCCATTTGCTCAAGAAGCTCTTCTAATTCTTCAGGTGTAGCAGTTCCCATTTTTTCTGTAACTTCATTTAAAGCTTTTTCTTGTTCAAATAAAGGTAAAAACGCATCTGCTAATATGTCACGAATTGTGCGGCCAGGTGTTAAAATTGTATGTTGGTCTAAGTAACCATAATTTGTACCAGGTGTCCATTCAACTCGGCCTTCATCATGGATAAGTTGACCAGTAATTATATTCATAAATGTTGATTTACCAACACCGTTTGCTCCAACTAATCCAACGTGTTCTCCTGCGAGTAAGCGCATGGATACATCTTTAAATAATGTACGATCACCAAATGTATGGCCTAATTTTTCAACAGTTAATAAGCTCATAATGTCCTCCGTTCAATTCTAAATAGTGTCTTGAATCATGATACTAAATTCTTCGATATAATGCTATCATTTCAAAAATGTATATTTTTTCAAATAAGGAGTTGCATTATTTTGGAAAAAATATATAATATAATTGAACGGTGGTTAATTAAATCATGAGGTATAAAAAATGTCGCCAAGAAGAGCAGTCAAACAAGAGTTAACAAGAGAAATGATTATGAACGTAGCAAGAAATTTATTTGTACAACAAGGATATCAGCACACTTCCATGCGTAAAATTGCGGCGGAACTAGGGTATAGCCATGGTTCAATTTATTACCATTTTAAAAATAAAGCCGAACTTTTTTATGCGATGGTAGAACAAGACTTTCAATTGTTAAATGAAAAGTTAGATGAAATTAGTAAAAGAAACTTATCTCGAGAAGAGCAGTTAAAAGCAGTTTTATTTGGTTTTATAGAGTTTGGTTTGAAAAATCAAAGTCATTATGAAATTATGTTTTTAATTAAAAACGATGAGTTAAAGGAATGTTTGGCAGACGGCCCAAATGTTAGTTATGAAAAATTTGCAAAGGTTGTTTTTTCTTTATGTAATAAAAAAATAGATACAATGACGATATGGTCTGTCTTTTTATCATTACATGGGTTTGTCGCACATTATTGCGGAAGTGGGCAAACATTTGAAGAATTAAAGGGGCTTGCTCAAGTGCATGTAGAGTTTATTTCAAAATCGCTTCTAATGTAGGTGATTTTCTTTTTGTTATTAATTGAACAGTGGTTAATTAATTGGAGGGGGAACTTATGATGAGAAAAGCGTTAGTACTGGGAGCATCAGGAGCAATGGGTTATGCGATTACAAAGGAGTTATGTAATAGAGGGATTGATGTAGTTGCCTTTGCAAGAAATAAGGAGAAGTTGGAGAATTTATTTCAAGGAGAGGAACATATACAAACAGTAGCAGGAGATGTATTTGTAAAAGAGGATATAATAGATGCTGCGAAAGGTGTAGATGTTATATTCCATGCTGTAAATATCCCATATTCAGATTGGGAAAAGAAGCAACATAAACTATTAAGAAACATATTGGAAGTAGCAAAAGAGAGTGATAGTAAGTTAGGGATCGTTGATAATATTTATGCATATGGAAGGCAAAATCAAAGGCTGGTTAAAGAAGATGCTGAAAAGAATCCTCATACGAAGAAGGGGAAAATACGATTACAACTTGAAGCGATGGCAAAGCAGAGTAGCGTCAAAATGTTTATTGCTCATTTTCCTGATTTTTACGGTCCAAATGCGGAAAGCACACTTGTTCATCATACTTTACATGGCGTACTTGCAAATAAAGTGTCTAGCTTTGTTGGAGATAAGAGAATTGCACGCGAGTATATTTTTACGCCAGATGGTGCAAAAGCGATGGTTGAATTAGCGTTATGTGAGGAGGCTTATGGACAACAGTGGAACATACCAGGTTGCGGTGTCATTACCGGAGAAGAGATGATGCAATATATACGTGAATTGACGGGATATACAAAACAAGTTATGACCGTAAAAAGAGGAATAATAAAGTTAATGGGTTTATTTGATAAGCAGATGAAAGAATATGTAGAAATGCTCTATTTGACAGAAAAACCGGTTGTATTAAGTGGAGAAAAATATGAAATGCTCATTGGGAAAGTACCTAAAACATCTTATCGCGAAGGATTAGAGGAAACAATCTTATCTATGCAAAAGAAATAAAAGGTGTAACCATTTCATAGAAATGGTTACACCTTTTTCATATGAGTTTATTTTAAATATCCACGAATAATCCCGCGTAAACGATTTGCATGGAATTTACGTTTATCATTAGAAATATTTTGTGTCATACGGAATGTGGCAGCAGCAACAGCACGTAAGAAATAAGGGAATCCATAATGTAAGCGAATCACTCTGCCAAAACCACCAGCATAAGAAATGGCACGTTTTAATGATTGTTCATTTATAACTTCTTCTTTTACAGGATGGTATACGAACAGATCTTTTCTAAATAAACCAGTGTGGTCTTTTTTCATACCGCGTAGAACAAAGTCGGTTTCTTCACCAGCTCCATAAATCGTTCCAGAGCCAACACCTAAATCCTCGTCGAATGTACCTACATCTTGTACAAATTGTTTTGTAAAGAATAGTGTAAAAGAGGGACCTAAAAATCCATATTTGTTATTAAGAATAATGTCTGTATTAGGTGCAAGTATTAAAGAACCAGTTCCTTCAACATTAGTAGTGTTTGTTGATATAAACTGAACATCGTTATTAGAGTTGAAAGTTTCTAATATACTTTCTAAAACATTTGTTTCATAAATACAATCGTCATCTGGAAAAGCGATGATATCGCCATCCGCTACTTTTAATCCAGTATTTCGAGCTCTAGATAACCCTTTAATAGGTGTATAAATGTAGTTAATAGAAAATTTTTCTTTATATTCATCAAAGAGATCCGAGATTGGAGTATCATTTTGATCTACTACGATGAGTTCAAAGTTTTGGTAAGTTTGTTTTTCAAGTGATTTTAGTAAGTCAAGAATATCATCACGTCTGCCACAAGTAGCCATGATTAAAGAGAATTTCAATTTTAACAGCTCCTTTAAGAATTACGTTTAAGCTTTTTTAAATCGTGCTTGTATTTTTTCTATTAGAGTAAAGAGAATTTCATCCTTTGTTAAGAAAAGGATAAGAGCATATGTTAATCCGCATGCTACCATGACTAGGAGAACTTGTAGTATTTGCCCAGATACGAACATACGAATAACGAATGCTATTGGTACAAATGTTAGTGAATAAAATAGATATTTAAGTTTTTGCATATCAAATAATGTATAATTCACTTTTAATTTCTTTTTAACATAAATATATTCAAGTACAATTAATAAACTGTTAGCAATTGTAGTTGTGAAAATTGCTGTCGCTGGTGTAAGCACATGGAAGAATATTAGTGCAATATTGGATGCTAGGTTAATAAACCCGCAAATGAATAAAAAGCGTACTAAAATACCTTCCTTCTTTTTAACATAAATAATTTGATTCGATAAAATAGATTCAATACCAACTGTAATCATATAGAAAGCGAACACAATTAATGTATTACCAGCCCCAGCAAATTCTGATCCACCATAAATGACAACAGCTCCGTGAGCAATGAGCATTAAACCAATTGCGGCGGGAAATAGGGTAATAAAATACACCTTTGAAATTTTGTTTAACAAAGATTCATACTCACTTTCAGATGCATTTCCTGATAAGTAAGAAAGCCGTGGAATCGTTACTTGTACAACGCTTAACATAAGTGTATTAATAATGGTCATAATTTGAAAAGCCATAACGTAGTAAGCGACCTCTGCTTTTCCGGCGTATTCACCTAACACAAGACGATCTAATTGTGTATATAAAATATTAGCATTTGAAAAAATGACGACTAATAGCAACGGTTTTAAATGCGGGATAATGGTTAAGTTAGAAAAATCAAACTTTACTTGGCGTTTCACATATACAAAGCTAATAGAATGATTTAAAAATGTTGATAGTGCTAATAAACCTGCGAATGTTTTATAATCATCCACTCCATGAACTAGGCAGAAAAGCAGTACAACATAAATTAGTCGAACAATAACTGTTTTTTTAGTGATGAAGTCATAATTTTCATACGCTTCATTGAACCATTCCACATAAAATAGATTGGAAATAAAATTGAAGCCAAAAATAAGAAGAACAGGAAATAAGCTTTCATTTCCATATCCAATATAACTAAAGGTTAAAAAAGCACATAAAGCTAAAAGGCTAGTTGTAACATTAATTACATAGAGACTTGTGAATAATTGAGAAACTTTCTTTTTATCATTTTTAATTAAGCTAACTTCACGTAAGCCATATTGATATACACCAAAAACCGCGAATATGAAAAAGTAATTAAAAATAGTTTCAGCAAAGTTAACGGTTCCCATCGAATTGGCTCCTAGCATGCGGTATGCGTATGGACCAACTAAGATTGGAAGTATAATGTTAAACGTATTGAGTAGTATTTTATAAAAAATATTTGAAACAATAGACTTTTGCATAGTTTCACCTTTCCATTAAAGTAATACAATTTAATTAAAATGCGTTTTATATTAAAGTTTTTAAGTAGGGATAATTACTTCAACTAAAATGAAATTGTTTTTAGTTGGTAAAGAATAATGATCGTTCTTTATTGTATTTTGATATAGTAAAAAACAAGGCGTTTTCTACACAACTTGCAAATTTTTAAATTAGTTTGCTGACCGCCCGTATAAGTGTACCTTACATAAACTTTGTAAAGCAACTATTCCTCGATTAGAAGCGAGTTATAAATAGAACTTTATACACTAGAAAAAGTTAATATTGAAATAGCCTAGCCAAGATATGTATAAAAATATTACATAGTATTTGTGAAAAGACGTAGAGATTGTATGAGAGACTTGAACTGTTTATAAAGAAATGAGCGAATACAAGTTAGTTATCCGCTCAGAAGGTATTTTCGATATTGAAATTTTATACACTCCAAGGCTTATTTAAAGTTAATACCTCAGCCATTTCTTTGCTTTTTAAACGTCCTTTTTTTCGGGTCTCAGCACGTTCGGAACCAGTTTTATGCAACCAATGTTCTTCCTCAGTTTCTGGTAATACTTGAGGTACAGAAGAAGGTTTGCCATCTTGTAATGCTACGAATGTAATAAAGCAAGTAGCGGCGATACGGCGTTCGCCCTCTAATAAATTTTCTGCAATTATTTTTACGAAGACTTCCATAGATGATTTACCAGTATAGCAAACAAATGCCTCATAACAAACAGAGTCAGCTTGATGAATAGGTGTTAAAAAATCAACAGAATCAATGGATGCTGTCACACAATGCTTGCGACTATGCCTTGCTGCTGCAATAGAAGCAATACTATCAATTTCAGCCAATAATTTGCCACCAAATAATGTTTGATGGTTGTTTAAATCATTTGGAAAAACACGTGTTGTTTTAATTGCTTTTGATTCTCTCATAAATTTCTTTTCCATATATTCAGCCCCTAGTGTACATTTTCAATCAGAGTGACATGTTCTTTATGACATAAAAGGAAGGTTAGTTCCTATTTGATTTTACCGGGTATTTAAACAAGTAAAATGTATGAGTAGAGGAGTAATAATACTTTTGAAAGTATATTCATGTAACTGAAAGAAAATTTATTTTGTCTAAAGTGTAGTGTAAAAGAGGATTCGCTTACATTGCAAGTGAAAAAGTAATGACTATATATTTGTCATAGAAATTCCCTATCAGCCGTGTACCTATTCATGATAGAATCGTTTTGTTATGAATGGAGATAGAGGTGCAATGGACATATGAATCATATACAAACAAATTTTTCGTCTTTTTTCAGTAAAATAATGATTGGTGCGATGCTCGCATTTTTTGTTTATAGTTGTTGGTCAGCGTTTGAAATAAGTAAGCAATTTTTTGGAGGAAGTACAACGAGTGTAACAATCGTATTGGCAATTTTCGTCATCCTCATATTGTTAGTGGCATCAATTTTACAATATCGTTTTACAGATAAACAATTTTTTATTTTTCTTATGAGCGTATCTATAGTTGTGAGAGTTAGTATGGTTTTAATTGTAGATGTTCCGATTATCGGTGATATGAAAGCGATGTATGAGTCTGCAAAGCAGATTGCAATTGGCAATAATATAGAGAATATAACACAGTTACCCTTTATCATTTATGAATCGATAGTTATTCGTATATTTGGTGATACGGCATTTGTTTTACAGTTATTTAATATTTTGTTCTGTACAGGAACTGCGTTTTTAATTTATCGTATTGCCGCTATGGTTTTTGGGGAAGAATGTGGTCGCGTTGCGTCCGTATTTTACGCTGTATATATTCCAAATATATTTATGAGTTCCTTATTAGCGCCTGAATCGCTCGCAATATGCTTATTTTATTTTGCTTGTTACATACTTTTATATAAAGGATTAGATCATCCTTATATGTGGGTGCTTTCAGCGGTTTTATTTGCATTTAGCAATATGCTGTTCCCAATGGGGTTATTTCTTCCTATTTTTATTGCGGTATATGTGTTGTTAATTGAATTGTTTCAATCCGCAACGAAACAAAAAATACTATTAAAGATGATAGGGATGCTTATTCTATTTTATAGTGTTCATTTTGGCGTGAGTTACGGAATTAAGACGATGGGAATGTCACAATATACGATTTCGAATGAGACGTATGTTCAATCGGTTTTAATCGGTAAAAATCAAAAAGAGGAAAAAATACCGGGAAATCAAACTGTAATAGAACATATTGATCAAAAGTTAAAAGAGATTGAGAGTGAAAGATTTAAACTGCTAAAACCAGTAATGAATCAGTTTACAGATGAGGGGATAAATTCTATCCTATTCAAATGTGAAAAGCTGATATATATAGCAATAACATTATTCATGGCTATAGCTTTATTACATTTTCTTATTAAGAAACAAAAGAATGAAGGATACATGTTGTTCTTATTGTTGATTAGCGGATATGTATTGCTAAAAATCTTTCAAGTAGATATGGCATACTATAATATTATTATGCCAGCATTGTTTATTTTACAAAGCTTTGGTGTCTATATGAGTTATATATATTGTCAAAAAATATTTTTTAGAAAATAAAAAGAATCCAAAATGGATTCTTTTTATTGTTAGATGATGAAAAATCGTTATTAATATAAGTTTCGCCTTATCGGTTTAGTTCTAGTTGTAGACTATCAGCTGTTAGAGCCATTTTTGAAGAATCGTCTTGAATGCCCTTCATTACTTGCGAAATAGCTTCTAATTCATTTTCAATTTTTTTATTCTGTTCTTTCGAATTAGACATATCTTTTACGATTTCATGGAAGTATTGATCTGTCGCGTACATACTATCAGTTCCTTCAGATACGAGAGAACTAATTTGTTTTACAGAAGAAGAAACATGAATAATCTGTTCATTTGTTTTTTCAACGAGTTTTGTAACGTTGGAGATAGATTCTTTCGTTTGCTCTGATAATTTTCGGATTTCTCCAGCTACAACAGAAAAACCTTTGCCAAACTCTCCAGCACGTGCAGATTCAATAGCAGCGTTTAGTGCTAGTAAATTTGTTTGCTCTGCAATTGATTTAACGATATCTATGATTTCGTTAATTTTGTTGGAAATATTGAGAAGTTCATGAGTATCTGTAATGATAGTTTCCATATTTGTTTGAATGTATCCCATTCGTTTGTTTTGCTGATTTAATTGTTCTTTACCTTTATTAGCTTTTTCTTCTGATGTTGTTGCTAATGATGTACCGGTTTTGGCAATCTCTACAATAGTTTCGGATTTAGCAGTTAACTTTTGAATAGAAGAGCTTGTTTTTTCAGATACAGCTGCTAGTTCATTTGCAATATGTGTAATTGTCATAGCCGTTATTTCTTTTTCTTTTTCATGTTCTTTTTGAATTTGTTCATACTCAGATTCATAAGCTGCAAGAACAAGCTCTTGTTCAAGTGTGAATAATTTGTTTATTACATTTATAGAATATGAAAAATCATCGATTATTGTAATCTTTGTTTGTAAAATCTTTATGATGGAACGGAATAATTCTTGATAGGCAGCCGTATACCATTTTCTATGTAAGCCAATTTGAACATGTCTTTTGGCAATTCTGACACGTTGTTCAATAAAATCTTCGTGCATATCTCCACTGAATAATTCTTTAATATGTGTTTTTAAAGTTTGTTTTAGTTTTGGAATAGAGCTGTAACGTTCAATAATAGTAATTAAATTAGGTTGTTTTGTAATATTGGCATAGAATTTTTCTGTAATCCAATCTATTTCCTCATAAATAAAGGGCTGTAGTACTTTTACAATTTGTAAATCTTCCTTTGAAATATGTAGCATATCCATTTGAATCCTTAATTCGGAATTAGCAGGTACGTTAAAGGTTATTTGTTGTTCCTTACTTAATTCAATTATACTGGTGTTTGTTTTATGAGTATGTTTTTTAAAAACCCCAAGCATCGTTCTTCCCCCTGTTTGTGAAGCGTTTTCATTTTTGTTTCTAATATAATTATATATTTTTATATTCAATTACTCTATATCTGTGTATAGAATAGTATATAAATTAAGAGAATTCTATGTAGAATTCTCTTAATGACCTTTATTAATTTTAGCATGTGTTTTAAAGAAAACAGGGAAATGTACATTATATATTACAGTGACGACACGAATAATGAATGTTACTAATAAACAAACATAGAAAGCTAATACGTGCGCCCCCATTGCATGTGTGATTAAGAAGCTAATTGCTCCTAATATAGAAGCGATTGCGTAAATTTCTTTTCGGAATACGTAAGGGATATCTTGGGCGCATATATCACGCAAAATACCGCCTCCAATCCCCGTAATGACTCCCATTGAAACAACTAAAAATGAGGCATCAACATGATGTGACATTGCCGCATTTGCACCAATGGCTGTAAAAACACCTAAGCCAACAGCATCAGAAAGCATAATAACGACTTGAAGTTTATTGATACGCTCAAAAAACATACAAGTAAATAGTGCTGATAATACGCTTACGAAAAAGTAAATAGGTTTTACAAATGCGACAGGAGGCAGGTTACCGATCATAATATCACGAATAATACCGCCGCCGAGCGCAGTAGCTACAGCTAAACAAAGGACACCGAATAAATCTAAATCTTTTTTTAAACCAACTAATGTACCAGAAATAGCAGCGGCGATAATGCCAAGAAACGTAAATATGTCGATTAATAACATGGCTGTAATCCCTTCCTCCTAAAGATGTTCCAGAGAAAAAATATACACTAAAGTTATGTAAATAACAATGCATTTTCGTTACATGTAGAAAAAAAGAAAAAATAAGGAAGGAAAGCGTTTGAAAATGCAAATTTACTTTTTTTATGAGGTAAGGTTGGATAGAAATGTGAGACGTTTAATTAAAAAATATATGTTATAATACATATTTGAGATGAGAAAAATAATAATAATTGTATAGAGTGAATTTAGGTATAAGTTATGGAGGTTCTAGATGTTAAGGGAAAATAGTACAAGTAATAAATTTGAAAATTTTCTATTAATCTTTATTTTGTTGCAACCCATTTTAGATTTGCTTACAGCATTTTGTATAATGGTTTTAAAAATTGATACGACTATTGGAGTTATTACACGTTTATTCGTTATGCTTCTAGGTGGAATATATATTTTAATTCAAACAAAGAAGAGAGAGAGTATAAAATATATATCGTATATAATTCTAGTTGGAATTGTTTTCACTATTGGGTTAATAAATAATAAATTTACAAAGAACCCTATGGTGTTTACAGAAGAAGTTAAGTTTATAGCAAAAGCTTTATATCCGTTTGTTATGCTTACTTGTTATGTGTTTGTTTTTAAATCTTTAAAAGAAAAAAGACATTCAAAAATGCTTGAATATATTACGTATGCATCGTTAATCATAGGAATAGTAATGGTAGTTTCGATTGCAACGGGAACAGATTACAATAGTTATACGTGGTTGAAATTAGGGTCTCGTGGTTGGTTTTATGCAGGTAACGAGCTAGGATCTATTTTAGCCATCATGTGCCCAATTGTTATTTTGTATTCAATTGAAAAAACAAAAAGTATAGGTAAAGTATATTATTGGATTCCTTCAGTTTTAGTTGTCTATTCACTATTTGCAATTGGAACGAAAGTTGGTGTAGGAGCCATCTTTGTGGCAATGGCTATTGCAGTTGTTATGTGCTTTATCCAGGCATTTACACAGCGTAAAGATGGAAAGAAAAATGTCTATTTATTAAATGGTTTTATTGCAATGACTGTTTTTGTAGGCATAATGGCATATACACCTTTTTCGCCATTCATGAAAAATATGGGATTCCATTTCCAATTTATTGAACAGCAACAGAGTGCGAAAAATGAAGAGAGAAAGAAAGAGGAAGCGAAAGAGCATAAACCTCCAGTGACAGAGAAAGAAAAGGAACAAGAAAAAGAAAGAGAGAAAGAAAAAGAGAAAGAAAAAGTAGCTGAGAAAAAGGAAGAAACTCAAGCTATTATTTTTAGTGGGCGTCAAATATTCGAGCAAATGTATAAAGATTTTTATAAGGAAGCCCCAATGTCTCAAAAATTATTAGGTATGGGGTATGCTGGTAACTATAAAGCAGATCCGAAATTAATTGAACGTGATTTTCATGATTGGTTCTATTCATTCGGAATTATAGGATTTATTTTACTGGTAGTTCCGTTCGTATACTTTGGTATTAAATTCATCGCATGTGTATTTACTAAGTTTAAACAAATATTTACAGTGAGGTACGCAATGGTAATTGCAGCAATCCTGTTAGGGTTAGGTATCTCATTTATCGCTGGACATATTTTAATGGCACCTGGAGTAAGTTTTTACTTAGTATTACTCATGGCATATTTAATAGTTGACTTGGAAATTGAATGATAGAAAAATAAAAGCTAGCATATGTTAGCTTTTATTTTTGTTATAGTAAATAAAAATAAAAATGGAGGATGTAAGAAATGAAAGTGTTGCATATTAATGCTGGTGCAGAAGAAGGTGGGGGGAAAACACATATTATTTCACTCTTATCTCAGTTTCCACAGAAAGAAGTGGAATTAATGGTATTTGAAGAAGGGGCGATTGCTAGAGAAGCGAGGAACCTTGGTATTCAAGTACATGTTTTTACTCAGTCATCTCGGTACGACCTATCAATTCTTTCAAAAATAAAATCATTTATTAATGAAAATCAATTTGACATTGTGCATACACATGGCGCACGAGCGAATTTCTACCTCTCCCTCTTGAAAAAAGGTATAAAAGCGAAATGGATAATGACCGTTCATAGTGATCCAACCTTAGATTTTATGAAGGGGGGATTAAAAGGATGGGTATTTACGAAATTAAATTTACGTTCTTTCAAGAAGGTAGATTTGTTTTTTGCAATTACGGAAAACTTTAAGGAAAATATAATAAAGCTTGGGGTATCAGAAGAGAAAATTTGTACAATTTATAATGGAATTGAGTATGATAATATTCCAGCAAAGGCTTATGATAAGAGTGAATTTGGTATCGATGAAGGAGTATTTACAGCGATCCAAGTAGCTCGTCTTCATCCTGTTAAAGGACATAGTATTTTATTTGAAGCGTTACAAAAAATTAAAATCCAAAATATAAAGATACTTTTGCTTGGTGATGGACCTATAGAAGCAGAATTAAAAGCGATGGTGAAACAAAAAAATTTAGAGGATAAGGTGGTTTTTCTAGGTTTTCGTACAGATTCAAAAGAATTATATGCATCTGCACACATTAATTTGTTAACTTCTTATAGTGAAAGTTTCCCTCTTGTTTTATTAGAAGCAGCTAATCAACGCTTAACATCTATTGCAACAAATGTGGGGGATATGAGAAAGCTAATAGTTGATGATACATATGGATGGATTGTACCGATTGGTGATGCAGATTCGTTAGCAAAATCATTAGAAAATGCTTATGAAAAGTGGTTGAATGGGGAATTAGAAGAGATGGGAAATCGTTTATATGATTACGCATCTACTCATTTCTCGCTAAAGAATTTGTATGAAGATACTCGTAGTGCATATAAAAAACTTTTATTGAAATAGAGAGGATATTTAATTATGGCAGTACAAACAGTTGATATTCTAGGCGTTCCTTTCTCTACAATGACAATGGATGAAACAGTCCAATATTTAAAGGAACAACTAGAATCGGAGCAAAATGATACCTTTCAGGTAGTAACAGCGAATCCTGAAATTGTTATGTGTGCAAAAAAGGATGAAAAGTTCCATAAAACATTATTACATACAGATTTAATTACACCTGATGGTATTGGGGTTGTAAAAGCAAGTGGTATGCTTGGTACACCTGTAAAAGAGCGTGTAGCAGGTTTTGATTTAATGTGTAATTTGTTTGCGAAGTTATCAGAAGAGAATAAACCAGTATCCGTTTTCTTATTAGGAGCAAAACCACATGTTGTACAAGCTGCAGCGGATCATTTAAAGAAGACATATTCAGCTGTATCTATTGTTGGTACGCAAGATGGGTATTTTAAGCAAGAAGAAGAAGAGAATATCGTTTCTCGTATTCAAGAAGCAAAACCAGATCTACTACTTGTTGCACTTGGTTTCCCAAGACAAGAGAACTTTATCCAAAACAATAAGCATCGTTTAGAAACGAAAATGGCTGTTGGAGTAGGTGGAAGTTTAGACGTATGGGCGGGAGAGGTAAAACGCGCACCAAAGTGGATTCAAGCGATTCATTTAGAGTGGTTTTACAGGTTATGTAGTAATCCAACACGCTGGCGTCGTCAGTTAGTATTAGCGGAATTTTTAAAAGAAGTAATGCGTTCAAAAAAGTAGCGAAATCTCGCTACTTTTTTTTGTTGATTTTTGATAAATATTTTAAATTTTGGGAATGATGAAGGAGAATTTTTTACACGAAAGTATTTTACTTATGTAATTCACACATGTAAAATGATGTGTAAAGACACCTGTGTGAGGAGGACTTCTTGTGGGCAAGGTAAAAGAAATTTCGAAGCGAAAGCTACTTGGCATAGCGGGGCTTGGATGGCTATTTGATGCAATGGATGTTGGAATGCTTTCATTTGTAATGGTGGCACTCCAAAAAGATTGGGGATTAAGTACGCAAGAAATGGGATGGATAGGTAGTATTAATTCAATTGGTATGGCAGTAGGAGCGCTCCTTTTTGGGATACTATCGGATAAAATAGGCCGAAAATCAGTCTTTATTATTACATTATTACTATTTTCTATCGGTAGTGGTTTAACTGCTTTAACGACGACACTCGCGATGTTCCTCGTTTTAAGATTTTTAATTGGTATGGGGCTTGGCGGTGAGCTTCCGGTTGCCTCTACACTAGTATCAGAGAGTGTTGAAGCACATGAACGAGGTAAAATAGTTGTGCTATTAGAAAGTTTTTGGGCAGGTGGCTGGCTAATTGCAGCTCTTATCTCATATTTCGTTATTCCGAAATATGGTTGGGAAGTTGCGATGGTGTTGAGTGCGGTTCCGGCACTATATGCTTTATATTTAAGATGGAATTTACCAGATTCTCCGAGATTTGAAAGGGTCGAGAAAAGACCGTCTGTTATCGAAAATATAAAGTCAGTTTGGTCTGGAGAATATCGTAAAGCTACAATTATGTTATGGATTTTATGGTTTTGTGTTGTCTTTTCCTATTATGGAATGTTCCTTTGGTTACCTAGTGTAATGGTATTAAAAGGATTTAGTTTAATAAAAAGTTTCCAGTACGTACTTATTATGACATTAGCTCAACTTCCAGGGTATTTCACAGCCGCTTGGTTTATTGAACGTCTTGGGCGAAAGTTTGTTTTAGTTACGTATTTAATCGGTACAGCGTGCAGTGCCTACTTGTTTGGAGTTGCAGATTCATTAACAGTTTTAATCGTGGCAGGCATGTTACTATCCTTCTTTAATTTAGGTGCCTGGGGGGCATTATACGCTTATACACCTGAACAGTATCCGACAGCTATTCGTGGTACAGGTGCAGGAATGGCGGCCGCATTTGGCCGTATTGGTGGTATTATTGGCCCGTTATTAGTAGGCTATTTAGTTGCTGCACAAGCTTCACTTTCGCTAATATTTACGATCTTCTGTGGATCAATTTTAATTGGAGCATTTGCTGTAGTTATACTTGGGCAAGAAACGAAGCAACGAGAATTAGCGTAAAAGGAAAGGGGGGACCGAGGTGGTTTCCTTTTTTCTGTTTTTTTAGATAAATAATGGTATAGTAAGAAAAAGGGATTGTTTCTTATTAAAGAGAATGTATACAACAGGACATACGGACAAAGGAATTAGGTGGTTGGATAAATGAAAATTTTACTTATCATGGAAGAGGCAGAAGAGCGAAGGAAATTAGTTGAGAACTTTACTGAGAATATTCGAAATATAGAATGTTTTGAAGCGAATACAGGAACAGAATCTTTGTTAATAATGAAAAAACATACACCAGATTTTGTTTTTTTAAGTTCGCAATTAATAGATGGTACTGGTTTTGAATATGCGAGTTTATTACGAGAAGTAAATTGCTATACGAAATTTATTTTTATGGGTGAGGATATAGAAGAATCCATTACAGCATTTCGTTTTCAAGCATTTTATTATTTATTACGACCATTTCGTGAAGAAGATTTACAATTTCTTTTATATAGAATGGGTAAAGAGCAAGGAGAGAGAGCAAAGAGTTATTTGCGAAAACTACCGATAGAAGGTCAAGAGGGAATTAGATATGTTTTCCCAGAAGATATTGTATATGTGAGTAAAAATAAGGAGAATAAGACGGTTTCAATTTATACAACAAATAATCAGTATATTTCAACATATACACTTCAGGAATTGGAAAATAAACTAAATGTATATGATTTTTTACGTGTGCATAAAAGCTATTTAATTAATATGTCATATGTACAAGAACTGAAACCATATTATAACGGCACGTATAATTTATATTTAGACAGGTATGATGAGCAACCGATTCCAGTCAGCCGTAATTATGTAAAGCGCCTTCGAAATAAAATTGAATTATAGTAGGTAATGAGAGTATTTTAACATGATAAACTAAAAATCCTTCATGATAAGGAGGATTCAACTTAAATATTCAGAAAATTTAGTACAATCTCCACTAAGAAGTAGTATTGGGGGGATTGTATGTGAAGACGTTGAAGTCGATTTTACTTTGGGGGGTTATTACGGCAGTAGGAGCAGGTGCTTTTGGTGTAATAGCTTTATCACAAGGTGAAACTATTAATGCTGTGTGGCTCTTAGTAGCTGCAGTATGTGTGTATGCAGTTGCTTATCGATTTTATAGTAGATTTATAGCGAGAAAGGTTTTTGATTTAGATAATAATCGGCAAACGCCAGCCCATACATTGAATGATGGAAAAGATTATGTGCCGACAAATAAGTGGGTATTATTCGGGCATCACTTTGCAGCAATTGCTGGGGCAGGGCCTTTAGTAGGACCTATTTTGGCAGCACAGATGGGATATTTACCAGGGACAATTTGGATTATTGTCGGGGTAGTGGTCGCTGGAGCTGTACAAGATTTTGTAATTTTATTTGCTTCGATGAGACGTAATGGTAAATCGTTAGGTGAAATGATTAAAGATGAGATAGGCCCTGTGACTGGGCTCATTGCCATGATAGGTATTTTAGGCATTATGATTATTTTATTAGCAGTATTAGCATTAGTTGTAGTAAAGGCACTTATCGGAAGCCCTTGGGGAATGTTTACGATAGCGGCAACGATTCCTATCGCTATTTTAATGGGAGTATACATGCGCTACATTAGACCTGGCCGGGTTGGTGAAGGATCGGTAATTGGTATTATTCTACTTATTCTATCTCTTATTGGAGGTCAGTATGTAGCTGAAAACCCAACGCTTGCAAGTATGTTTACGTTTAGTGGTGAAACAATTGCTATTATGCTTATCGTATATGGATTTATTGCATCGGCATTACCAGTTTGGATGCTTTTGGCACCGCGTGATTATTTAAGTACATTTTTAAAAGTAGGGACAATTGTTGGATTGGCAATCGGTATTTTAATTGTAGCACCAGATTTACAAATGCCAGCAGTTTCAAAATTTATCGATGGAACAGGCCCTGTTTTCTCAGGTAACTTATTCCCGTTCTTATTTATTACGATTGCCTGTGGGGCGGTGTCTGGATTCCATGCGCTTGTTTCATCTGGTACGACGCCAAAAATGATTGAGCAAGAGGGGCATGCACAGCCAATCGGTTATGGAGCAATGTTGATGGAGTCGTTTGTAGCAGCGATGGCTATGATTGCGGCTTGTGTATTAACACCAGGAACTTATTTTGCAATTAACAGTCCGGCAGCACTTATCGGTACGGATGTATCTCAGGCGGCCCAAGTTATTTCTTCATGGGGATTTGCTATTACACCAAATGAATTAAAAGATCTTGCTGTAAACGTTGGAGAACAAACGATTTTATCACGTACAGGTGGCGCACCAACGTTAGCGATAGGTATGGCATATATTTTCTCACAAGTAATAGGTGGGACCGCAATGATGGCATTTTGGTATCATTTTGCCATTCTTTTTGAAGCACTATTTATTTTAACAACGATTGATGCAGGAACGCGTGTCGGTCGCTTTATGATTCAAGATATTTTAGGACATGTATATAAGCCGTTTGCGAAAACAGATTCTACATTAGCGAATGTAATAGCTACAACGTTATGTGTATTAGGTTGGGGATATTTCTTATACCAAGGAGTAATAGATCCACTTGGTGGAATTAATACATTATGGCCATTGTTCGGTATTGCAAACCAAATGTTAGCGGGTATTGCATTATTACTTGGGACGACAATTTTATTCAAAATGGGGAAAAAGGTGTATGTTTGGGTGACACTTATCCCGACTGTCGGATTGTTAATTGTAACAATGACAGCTGGTTATCAAAAGCTATTTCATGAAAATCCAAAAATAGGATTTCTATCTCATGCAAAGGTGTTTCAGGGAGCATTAGATGAGGGGAAAGTGTTAGCTCCAGCTAAAAATGTCGCTCAAATGAAACAAATTATTTTCAATGATTATATCGATGCTGCACTTTGTGGAATTTTTATGATAGTTGTAATCGCCGTATTAATTTCTGCAATTCGAATTTGGATTCAAGTATTAAGAAATAAGCCGATGCCGTTAAAAGAGGCACCATATATTCCTAGGGATGAAAGTGAGTCGAGGAATTATGCTTAAAAAACTACGGCAAGTATGGGGTAAAAGGAAACAGTTTATTAGTTTACTTGTAGGGGTACCAAGTTATGAAGCATATGTGGAGCATATGAAAAAGCATCATCCAGAAGAAGAGATTGTATGTCAGAAGCAATTTTTCGCTGAGGCGCAAGAAGCTAGATTTAATGCGAAAGGCGGCAAGATATCACGTTGTTGTTAATAAAAAAGGGACGAATCTTCGTCCTTTTTTATTTTTTGCTGTTTCACGTGGAACAGCAAAAATAAATAAAAAGCTTTGGGAATTATAGGGAGTTCGTATACAATAAAGTAAGGAAAGGGATAGACGAAAAAGTAGGGAGATTATTTTATGTTAAGGGATTTATTTGTAAACACAACAATCATTCTTTCCTTTATCTTTATTGGAGGTCAGCTTTTAAGAGATAGTCCATTAAAAGAAGGATTCTCTTTCTGGCAGAAATGTGTAGTAGGTATTTTTACTGGAATATTAGGTATATTACTAATGCATTTTGGTGTACATATTGAAGATATTATGTTGGATCTACGCTATCTAGCTGTTATTTTAGCAATTATAGTTGGAGGCCCGATAGCTAGTAGTATAACAGTTATTATGATTTTAATTACAAGGATAGTTTTTACTGAGTACTCTTTAGCCTCTGAATTGGCTTGCTATACAATTGTATTAAGTGGAATTGGTGTTATCTTTATTGCAAGAATGCAAATTTCCATTATGTTAAAGTTGATATGGTTACACGTATACTGCCTTTCTATTTTAGTAGTACCGATGTATATATTATTTAACGATATATCTGTAGTTGTACTGTATTTAATTTCAAGTATTACTACAGGCTACATAACATTCGTAAGTGCAAACTATGTTTTACAATCCAATGAGCTATTTCAAACGATGAAGCAATACGCAACGATAGACGCATTGACAGGTTTAGGAAACGTAAGGCAGTTTGATCTAGAGATGAATCATCATATTGGTAATAAACACATGGAAAATGATTCACTTTGTTTACTACTTATAGATACTGATCACTTTAAGTATGTAAATGATACGTATGGGCATCCTGCAGGAGACGAAGTGTTAAAACAAATAGGGTGTATTTTAAGAGGGATTTCAACATTTCCGGATTTGGTTTTTCGAAAGGGTGGAGAGGAATTTGCACTTTTGATACCGCAGAGGGGACTATCTTATGGTATTCATCTTGGGGAACAAATCCGTATAGCTGTTGAAAAACATTCATTTCAATTGTTAGATGGAACGAAAATAAAAATCACAGTGTCGGTAGGGATTTCAGAGTATAAAGGATCACAGGAACAGCTTATTCAAGCGGCTGATGACGCGTTATATTACTCAAAAAGAAATGGTAGAAATCAGGTCAATTCTGCATCTTAAAGGTAAGATGACCAGAAGATGTAAAGTTTATTAAAAAAACACCCACAGAGGGAACGTATTAGCTCTGCGGGTGTTTTTATTTATACGCTAGACAAGCTCTTTCGGTGCAACGAATTTACGATATGCACCATGATGAGTTGGTCCTACGTATTCGTTAATCTTGAATGAGTAACGAATAGCAGCTGTGATAAATTCTTTAGCAGTTTTTACTGCTTCTTTCACAGATTTTCCTTTTGCAAGTTCTGCTGTAATTGCAGCAGAATATGTACAACCAGCGCCGTGTGTGTTTGTAGTATCAATTTTTTCTGATTCTAGAAGATCGAATGTTTCTCCGTCATATAGGACGTCGATTGCAGTTTCTGTACCTAGTTTACTACCGCCTTTAATTAGGACGTATTTAGCACCTAAAGCGTGGATTTTCTTCGCTGCTTCTTTCATGTCCTCAAGGGAATTAATTTTCACGCCGCTTAATTGGTAAGCCTCAAATAAGTTTGGTGTTACAACTAATGCTTTTGGAACTAAAACGTCACGTAAGCAATCATTCGTTTCAGGATGTAATGCTTCATCTGCGCCTTTACATACCATAACAGGATCAACTACTACGTTTTTGAAATTATGCTTTTCAATTGTTTCTGCAACCATTTCAATAATTTCTACTGATCCAAGCATACCCGTTTTTAAAGCATCTACGCCAACACCTTCAATTGTTGTTTCTAATTGTGGTTTTAATGTAGAAGCTGGGATTGGGAATACGTTATGTGCCCAACCGTTATGTGGATCCATCGTTACGATCGTCGTAAGAGATGTCATTCCATATACGCCAAGTTCTTGGAATGTTTTTAAATCTGCTTGTATACCAGCACCGCCACTTGTATCAGAACCAGCGATAGTAAGTGCTTTATTTAATGTCATTATGAAATCCCCCTCAAGTGATATAATGAAAACTATGTTTTCACCATTATATCAATGTTACGAATAAGTACAAAGTGAAAAGTAGATGATTTACTTTAGAGGCGATTTAAAATCTTGTATGTAGGAGATTGAGCATGTTTCGAGATAATCGTACAAATGAATTAGTTATATTAAAAGAAATTGCAGAAACACTAAATACATCAAATGATACATATCATGTATTGCAAGCGGTGCTAGAAAAATTGCTAAGTGTAACAGGTTTGACGACAGGATGGATCTTTCTTGCGGATGAAAATGGGAAGTATACGAAGTTGATCGATTACCAGTTACCAGAGGCACTGACATATGAAAACAAACGCCCGATGTGTGAAGGTGAATGTTGGTGTTTACGTGGATTTGTAGATGGGAAATTAGAACGAGCTGTTAACATTATTGAATGTAAAAGAATTAATAATGCAATTGAATACAATTGGGGAGATACAGAAGGAATTCTTCATCATGCTACAGTTCCTTTAAAAGCAGGAGGAGAAAAGTTTGGCTTATTAAATGTAGCGAGTCCAGGTAAAACACATTTTTCAGAAGAAGAATTAGTATTGCTCCAATCCGTTGCTTTCCAAATTGGGACGGCTTTAAAACGAACGAAATTATATGAAAATGAAAAACGAAGAGCACATTATTATGTGAAATTGGAACGTTTTATTCAAGATTTAAAAACAATTCATAGGTTTAATGTATTACCTGAAAAAGTTGTAAATCACGTAGGTGAAGTATTTCAATGGAATCAAGTGGCGTTTTTTATTAGAGAAGAAAAAGAATTATCTTTGCGAGCGTCTTTTAGTCAGGAAGAGTTACAAGAAGATGTAAAAGAAGCGGCAAAGAAGGCGCTAGTAAAAGGTGAATCGGTTCTTTTAAAACGTCAAATTGGTCATAATGTACATCTAAATGGAGCTGTTATTGCTACGCCAATACATATTCAAAGCCATGTATTTGGTGTTTTATGTGTAAGTTTAAATAATGGAGAATTTGATGTGAATACAATAGATGTAATCCAAGCGCTATCGAATCATATTTCGTTAATAATAGAGAATTTAAGATTAAACGAGCAGCGTCGTGAACTTGTACGAATGGAAGAAAGAAATCGATTAGCAAGAGATTTACATGATTCTGTTTCACAGAAATTATTTTCATTAACCTTTATGACAAAAGGTGCTGAGGCAGTTTTAAAAGGTCAAAACGAAAAAGTGGATCGATCTTTGCATGACATGCGTGAACTAGCGCAAGGGGCATTAAAAGAAATGAGGACATTAATTTGGCAGCTTCGTCCGGCAGGATTAGAAAAAGGATTATTACCTGCTCTAAAGCAGTACGGTGAAAACTTAGGATTGAAAATTAGGGAGCAAGTTACCGGTGTTCGTGACTTACCTCGTGTGGTAGAAGAGGCATTATGGCGCATTGGACAAGAAGCGTTAAACAATGTAAGTAAGCATGCAGGTGTAAAAGAAGCGACGGTTTATTTTACAGTGACTGAGAAAAATGTATCATTAGAAATAGTTGATCAAGGAAATGGCTTTGTAGAAAAAGATATAAAAGAGAAAAAATCACTCGGTATGACTACGATGCGTGAAAGAGTAGAATTAGTTAGTGGAACAATTAAAGTTGTAAGTAGCAAGAAACGAACGAGCGTAAAAGTAAATGTACCATTATGATGTGAAAATGAGGGAAGTTTGTGAAAATAAAAGTATTGTTAGTTGATGATCATACAGTCGTTTTAAAAGGGTTAGCATTTTTCTTGAGTACACAGGAAGATTTAGAGTTAGTTGGAGAAGCAAATAATGGGAAAGAAGCATTAGTGAAAGTAGGAGAAACAAATCCTGATGTTGTACTAATGGATTTATATATGCCTGAAATGGATGGCGTTGAGGCGACAGCTTGTATAAAAAATGAATATCCAGATGTGAAAGTAATCGTATTAACTAGCTTTTCTGATCAGGCACATGTTTTACCGGCATTAAAAGCAGGAGCAAGTGGTTATATTTTAAAAGATGTAGAACCGGATCAACTTGTTGAAGCTATTAGAAGCGCATATAAAGGTAATATTCAATTACATCCCGATATTGCGAGCGCCCTTATCTCTCAAACATTGCCTCAAGAAGAGAGAGCAGAGGAACATTTCGTTCATGTAGATGTATTGACAGCAAGAGAAAACGAAGTGTTACAACTATTAGCAAAAGGGATGAGCAATAAAGAAATTGCCTCTGTTTTAGTTATTACAGAAAAAACGGTTAAAGCACATGTAAGTAGTATTTTGAGTAAATTAAACTTATCTGATCGCACGCAGGCAGCATTATATGCAGTGAAAAATGGGATTGTATAAGACGAAAGTCGTAAGACCTAGTTCGCCTTTAGGAGGTGGACTTTTTTTATGGAAAAATACGTCTATGTGAGGACGAAATTGTCTTGATATAAAGATAAAATATGTTTGTAAGCAACAAAACAACAATTACAAGGGATACCTTTTTTAAAAACATATAACAACGTAAGAGTGAGTATTAGGAGGAAGAAATAATGGCAACAGTTTTATTCGTAAAAGCAAACAATCGTCCAGCGGAACAAGCAGTTAGTGTGAAATTATATGAGGCATTTTTAGCAAACTATAAAGAAGCACATCCAAATGATACAGTAGTAGAACTTGATTTATATAAAGAAGAATTACCATATGTAGGCGTAGACATGATTAATGGTACATTCAAAGCAGGTAAAGGATTTGATTTAACGGAAGAGGAAGCAAAGGCAGTAGCAGTTGCTGATAAGTACTTAAATCAATTTTTAGAAGCTGATAAAGTTGTTTTCGGTTTCCCATTATGGAACTTAACGATTCCAGCAGTATTGCACACGTATATTGATTATTTAAACCGTGCTGGTAAAACGTTTAAATATACACCAGAAGGTCCAGTTGGACTTATTGGAGATAAAAAAATCGCATTATTAAACGCACGCGGTGGCGTATATTCTGAAGGTCCAGCGACTGAAGTAGAAATGGCTGTTAAATATGTAGCAAGTATGATGGGCTTCTTCGGTGCAACAAACATGGAAACAGTGGTTATTGAAGGACATAACCAATTCCCAGATAAAGCAGAAGAAATCATTACTGCGGGTCTTGAAGAAGCAGCTAAAGTAGCAAGCAAATTTTAATTGAAATTATAATCGCCACTCAAAGAAACAGCATTAACATAAACGTTAATGCTGTTTCTTTATATTTTTAACTCATCAGCAAGTTTTTCTAATTGACTTCGATCTTGTATATAATATGTTCGGCCTTCTTTTTTTAAATAATTTTGCTGGCAAAACTGGTTTAATACGTATAAAAGGTGACGATAACTGACGTTTAAGTATTCTGAGGCTTCGGTATGTTTTTCGGTATAGCAATTATTTTGTTCTGTTAATAGAATAAACGCCGCTAATCGATTTTCGAACGGATAACTATTGTTTTTTGCATAACTTTCTGTTCGGGCAATTGTTTTTTCGCCAATGAATTTGCATAGTTTCTGTAAAAAGGTAGCATCTTGCAATAAAAGATGCTGACAATCTTTAAGAGGAAGTGCTAAGCAAATACAATCATCGATTACCTCAACTGCTTTAGTAAAGGATTCTACACCAATTAATCCTAATTCTCCAATGAACGAAGGTGCTTGAATAAAGTTAATTAATGAAACCTTTCCGTTTTTGTGACTCATATATATTTTTGCTTTCCCAGAAATTAAATAATAAAGATAAGGGAAATCAACCCCTTCAGTACATATCTTTTCTTTCTTTTGAAAGGAATGTAGCTCAGCATACGGTAAGACATCAAAAGAAAAAAGAGTGTGGAGATTGTAAGTTTGCATGTAATGAGAAATTTCTTCGTTGTTTTTGCTGACTTTCATATTTTCACCTCATATTTAGTATGAGATATCGCCTATTATTTTTACAAGAAAGAATGATACGATTTACTTAAATTTGTTTTTGTAGAAAAGAGAGTGTGAGGGGTTTATGAAAAAATATAAAACATTGTTGTTTGATGTAGATGATACACTGTTAGATTTCCAGAAGACGGAGAAAGTGGCATTACGTATGCTTTTTGAGGAGAAAGGGATTCCTCTAACTAGTGAGGTTGAAGCGCGTTATAAAAAAGTTAATAAAGGTCTTTGGGATGTTTTTGAAAAAGGCGAAATCAACCGCGATGAAGTTGTAAATACACGGTTTTCCATTTTATTCAAAGAGTACGGGGAAGAAGTAGATGGGATATTATTCGAAAATAATTACCGTAGCTACTTAGAAGAAGGAAATCAACTCATACAAGGTGCATTTGAATTTATAAATCAAATTCAAAATGAGTATGATTTATATATAGTGACAAACGGCGTTTCTAAGACGCAAGATAAACGTTTACGCAATGCAGGGTTACATTCATTGTTTAAAGGTATTTTTGTTTCTGAAGATACAGGTTTTCAAAAGCCGATGAAAGAGTATTTTGATTATGTTTTTGAACGGATTCCTAACTTTGCTTCTGAGGAAGGGCTTATTATTGGGGATTCATTAAGCGCCGATATTAAAGGTGGATATGTAGCGGGAATTGATACTTGTTGGTTTAATCCAGAAAAGAAATTAAATGATAGCGAGATTGTGCCAACATATGAAGTGCATAGTTTTGAAGATTTATACGCTCTATTGAAGCGGCATGTGTAACAAAAATAGGCAGTGGAATTTTTGTCCCTACTGCCTACTTTTATTAATTTGTAGTTTCGTTCCGTTTAGGAAGCGGAAATGCATTACCAATCGCTGCTGCCCCGAGCATTGGTAATAGTAAATTAAGCGGGAAAAACATAAGTAATAGCAAAGTTATAGCTATTGGCTTTCGTAACGCATAGCTCGAAATCGCTGTCGTTACGATGGCCACAGATGCTACTGGATCTATAGGAAGAATAGAAGCTATAGCGTATCCAATACTTGACCCTGAAAATATAATTGGGAAAATATGTCCACCACGCCACCCCGTATTTAAACAAACGGCAGTAATGCATAGCTTTAAAACTCCTGAAAGAAGTAGTATCCAAAAGGATAAATGCCCCCATTCAACAACTAATTCTTTTAATTGATGTTCCCCTGAAAATAATGTGTACGGAAGAAAAGTGCCTACAATTCCTAATAAAATACCACCGATAATTCCAAGTGTAATTTTGTACTTTGTAAAAGGATGAATTAACTTCTCTAATATGAATTCTAATTTGAAGTAAAAGAAACCAATTATAGCACCAATACTAGCAAGCGGGAGAAATGCGATCCATTCATTGAAAGAAAGTGAACCTTCTCCAAAATCAACAATAAAGGATCCTCGATTATCGAGTTTACTCAGTAGTAAATAAACAGAAAAACCTGCAAAAGTAGTAGTTAAGTATACTATTGCTTTTTTTCCTTTAGAAAATTCGTTAATTTGCTCACTCTCATTTTCATTTGGGGCCAAGTAACCGAATAATGGTGCATTAAAAATGACACTTAAAGTAGCACCAATTCCAACCTCTGTTAGTTCATTCATTCCCTTTAAAGCAAATTTAAAGCGATCACCAACCCATGTGCAAAGTCCGCCAATAATTCCAACAAGTGCGGCTTCTGGACCGAGACTAGCCCCAAATATTAAGACAATAATCGCAGTTAAAGTAGCTTGATGGACAAAACGGTATTCAATCCTACCTGTTTTTTTATATTCATCCATAACCTCTGGCATAAGACGTGGATATGTACCAAAGTATTTTTGTGATAAACCAACAAGAATCCCGCCGATTGTGGTTACGCAAAGGGTGTAATAAGGGGGGGAAGAGAAAACGCTAGGTAAATAACCCCAAATAAAATGGATCCCGATATTTATCGTAACTAAAAATAGCCAGACTGTAGCGCCTACTATGGATCCTAGAAGAATGCCATATAAGACGATTATATAATGCATGTCTTTTGTATTTGTCATGTTATACCTCCGTTATGCAAGTTTTAGTAGGAAAAGGTTGCAGATGTTAGTGTGAAATGGATTGAATATGTATAGTATCTTTTTGAGAGGATTGCTTATTCAACATGTAGGGCGATTTTTTGAATTTATAGTTTAAGTTACTTATTTAATTTTATAGATTGATTTGAGTTTTTTAAAGGTCTTTTTTGAAATAGAATGGAATATATTTCTTTTGTTGCTTTCTATAAAAACTGTTAACGTTTATTTTAGAACATTCGGAAAAATCGATTGACATTAGGAAATTATTGCTATAAAATCAACGGTAATTGCATAGTCTTATCAAGAAAAGGTGGAGGGACAGGCCCGATGAAACCTTGGCAACAGCCGTATAACGGAATTGTGCCAAATCCTGCAGGTAATAATCCTGAGAGATAAGAAAGAGCCTTTAGAGCGTGTTTTCAAACTGCTCCTTTCTTATTTTCAGGAAAGGGGCAGTTTTTTATTTTGTATAAAAGAAAGGAGAATGAGAGATGGGAGAATCATGGGGAAAAGGAACGATTTGTGTGCAAGGTGGCTATACACCAAAGAATGGTGAACCACGTGTTTTGCCGCTTTATCAAAGTACAACGTATAAATACGATACGTCGGATGATTTAGCAGCACTATTTAATTTAGAGGCAGAAGGATATATATATACGCGTATTGGCAATCCTACTCTAGCTGCATTCGAGCAGAAGTTATCAGATTTAGAAGGCGGTGTAGGAGCGGTTGCAACAGCTTCTGGGCAGGCAGCCATTATGCTAGCAGTTTTAAATATTTGTAGTAGTGGAGATCATCTTCTTTGTTCTTCAACAGTTTACGGGGGGACGTTTAATTTATTTGGAGTAAGTTTACGTAAGCTTGGCATTGATGTTACGTTCTTTAATCCAAATTTAGCAGCAGATGAAATTGTGGCACTTGCTAATGATAAGACGAAACTCATCTATGCAGAATCGTTAGGAAATCCAGCAATGAACGTTTTAAATTTCAAAGAATTTTCAGATGCAGCCAAGGAGCTGGAAGTACCTTTTATCGTTGATAACACATTAGCGACTCCTTATTTATGCCAAGCGTTCGAACATGGAGCAAATATTATTGTTCATTCTACGACGAAATATATTGATGGGCATGCAAGCTCTTTAGGTGGCATTGTAATTGACGGAGGAAATTTTGATTGGACAAAAGGGAAATATCCTGAGCTTGTTGAACCAGATCCAAGTTATCACGGCGTAAGCTATGTTCAAAACTTCGGGGCAGCAGCTTATATTGTGAAAGCACGTGTTCAGCTGTTAAGAGACTATGGAAATTGTATGAGCCCATTCAATGCGTATATTAGCAATATAGGCTTAGAAACACTGCATTTACGAATGGAGCGTCATAGCGAAAATGCTCTCGCAGTTGCCAAGTGGCTTGCTAACCATGAACGTATTGAATGGGTGAATTATCCGGGGTTAGATAGTAATGAAAATTACTCGTTAGCACAAAAGTATTTGAAAAAAGGTGCTAGTGGAGTTTTAATTTTCGGTATTAAAGGTGGATTAGAAGCAGCAAAAGAATTTATCGCAAATGTAAAACTAGCGACTCTCGTAACGCATGTAGCTGATGCAAGAACTTGTGTTATACATCCTGCTAGTACGACGCATAGACAATTAAGTGCTGAAGATCAGCGTTTAGCTGGTGTTACATCTGATTTAATTCGTTTATCGGTTGGTATAGAAGATGTTTCTGATATTATTGCAGATTTAGAAGCGGCATTAGTCGGAGGCAAACAACATGCCGATCATAATTGATAAAGACTTACCAGCTCGTAAAGTATTGCAAAAAGAAAATATTTTTGTAATGACGAAGGAACGAGCAGAAACACAAGATATTCGGGCATTGAAAATTGCTATATTAAATTTAATGCCAACGAAGCAAGACACAGAGGCACAATTACTTCGATTAATTGGAAATACACCGTTGCAATTAGATGTTCATTTGCTTCATATGGAATCACATCTGTCTCGTAATGTAGCGCAGGACCATTTAACAAGCTTTTATAAAACGTTTCGTGATATTGAAAATGAAAAATTTGATGGGCTCATTATTACAGGAGCACCAGTTGAAACTCTTTCTTTTGAAGAAGTAGATTATTGGGAAGAGCTTAAACGTATTATGGAGTATTCAAAAACGAATGTAACATCCACGCTTCATATTTGCTGGGGGGCACAGGCTGGTTTGTATCATCATTACGGCGTTCCGAAGTATCCCCTTAAGGAAAAAATGTTCGGCGTATTTGAACATGAAGTCTGTGAGCAACATGTGAAACTGTTACAGGGGTTTGATGAGTTGTTTTTTGCCCCGCATTCCCGTCATACAGAAGTACGAGAGAGTGATATTAGAGGGGTGAAAGAATTAACGTTGTTAGCAAACTCTGAAGAAGCTGGTGTTCACCTTGTTATTGGGCAAGAAGGAAGGCAAGTTTTCGCCCTCGGACATAGTGAATATAGTTGTGAGACGTTAAAACAAGAATATGAACGAGATCGTGACAAAGGGTTAAATATTGACGTGCCAAAAAATTATTTTAAACATAATAATCCAGATGAAAAGCCGCTTGTTAGGTGGAGGAGTCATGGGAATTTATTATTCTCTAATTGGTTGAATTATTACGTGTATCAAGAAACCCCTTATGTATTGTAAAAAAAGATTGTGTAACACGTGGCAACGTTTTCTTTGTAAGGATTACTCTTTATTTTTCCGAATGTTCAAAATACATTGTTTTTCAGATTTTTTACTCATATAATTTCATCTAAACACAATTTTTGAGGGGTGGACAGTATTATGAAAGAAATTCAGGTTGGTCTATTAGGTCTTGGGACAGTTGGTAGCGGTGTAGTTCGTATTATTACAGATCATCAAGAGCGACTTATACACCAAGTAGGTTGTCCAGTGAAGGTAACGAAAGTATTGGTGCAAAACATTGAGAAAGAGAGAGAGGTAGAGGTACCTTCTACTCTATTAACACAAAATGCAAATGAAATTTTAGATAATCCAAATATTGATGTTGTCATCGAAGTGATGGGTGGCATTGATGATGCAAAGGCATATATTTTACAAGCTTTACAAAGTGGGAAGCACGTTGTGACTGCAAATAAAGATTTAATGGCGTTACACGGAGCGGAACTATTAGCAGTAGCAAAGGATAATAAGGCTGATTTGTTTTATGAAGCAAGTGTAGCTGGAGGAATCCCGATTTTGCGAAGCATCGTAGAAGGACTTTCTTCAGATCTTATTACGAAAGTAATGGGAATTGTAAATGGAACGACAAATTTTATTTTGACGAAAATGTCAGATGAAGGGAGAGCATATAACGACGTGTTAAAAGAAGCCCAACAACTTGGATTTGCAGAAGCAGATCCAACATCAGATGTAGAAGGTTTAGACGCGGCAAGAAAAATGACGATTTTAGCTACTCTCGGTTTCTCTACAAACGTAGAGCTTGGAGATGTGAAAGTAAAAGGAATTACTTCTATTACAGAAGAAGATATTGAATATAGTAAGAGCTTAGGTTATACAATTAAATTAATTGGTCTTGCAAAGAGAGATGGCGAAAAATTAGAGGTTACAGTTGAACCGACTTTACTTCCCAATACACATCCTCTTGCGGCAGTGCAAAATGAATATAATGCTGTGTATGTGTACGGTGAAGCGGTAGGAGAAACGATGTTTTATGGGCCGGGAGCAGGAAGCTTACCGACAGCAACAGCGGTTGTTTCGGATTTGGTTGCTGTGATGCAAAATATTAGACTAGGGGTAACAGGAAATAGTGCTGTAGTCCCGCAATATCAAAAAGTATTAAAAGAGCCAGACGAAATTGTCGTGAAAAAGTTTTTAAGACTGCATGTAAAAGATGAAATTGGTGTATTTGCAAAAATTACTTCATTGTTCTCTGAGCGCGGAGTTAGCTTTGAGAAAATTATTCAAATGCCGCTTGAAGAGAAAGGGAAAGCAGAAATTGTAATTGTAACGCATCGTGCTTCTCTTGCGGATTACGAGTACATTCTACATACATTGCAAGGGTATGAAGAAATTGATTGCGTGAAAGCAAATTATCGAATTGAAGGGGATGCTAAGTAGTATCTCTTATCATAAAGTGAAACGGGGTGTCCATCCTAAGTTGATCATTAGTCTTCACCAATCGGGCATTTAGGGGAAGTTATCTCCCGCCTAACTTCTTTGCCTTTGCTGGACTTTGAGGTGGAAGTTTTACTGCCCACAAATAACGGGATAAAATAAAAAAGAGCCTATTAAGCAGCTTGCTTAATAGGCTCTTTTTTATTTAAAATCTGCGTACCAATTTGAATAAATGCTTGAATGATCCAACCTGTTGTAAAGGATAAGATAATTGTTCCAAAATAGATGGGTCCATCTAATAAGAAGCTTAATGTTAAAAATAGAAAAGCCAATGAAATCTCTGTTTTTCTAAACGTCCATTTTCTCTTCTCAGCAACTGTTAAAACGAAAGCTTCTTGAGGTGCTGCGCAAAGGTTTGTTGAGACATAAAGGCCAATGCCAGCTCCGACAAATAGATTTCCACAAATAAGTGTTATATATTTTGGAAGAGAGCGGATAGCGTCCATAATAATTGTAATGGAACCAATCCAGTCAACAAAAAGAGAAATAAGAATCATCGTTACAATTGTGCCGATTGTAATTTGTTTTTTATTCCAAAAGAGTACGATAAGTGTAAAAGCAAAGTTAATCATGAAAATCCAAAAACCAATACTTATCCCGAAATTTTGATATAGTGCAATAAAGAAGGAATCGTAAGGGCTAAGTCCAAAGGAAGTAATTGTCGTCATCATATTAATACCGATGGCAAGAATGAGTAAACCGCCAATGAAAAATATATATTCTAATTTGAATCGAAGCATAGTTGCATATCCTTTCTAAATGTATTTGCTAGGAAAGGATATATTGTGGAAAGCTTACCAGGTCAAGTGAAAATTTTTGAGGGGAAGGGGAAAATGAGATGACGAATATAAGAAAGATTGCTGAACTTGCCGGGGTATCGGTTTCAACCGTTTCGCGTGTACTAAATAATCATCCATACGTGAATGAACAGAAACGAAAAGAAATTTTAGCGATTATAGAGGAATTGAATTATACGCAAAATGTGAACGCGATTCATTTAGTGAAAGGAAAAACGAATGTAATTGGCGTTTTATTGCCACACGTAAATGATCAATATTATAGTGCTATTATTGAGGGGATATCAAAAGAAACGGCAAAGAATAATTATAATATGATGCTTTGCCAGACAAATTACAGCGAAGAAAGAGAACTAGAAATTTTACATATGTTAAAAATGAAAAAGCTTGATGGGGTTATTATATGTTCCCGTGCCAATAGTAAGGAGAAACTTGAAGAATATACGAAATTCGGCCCGATTGTTATGTGTGAAGAAATAGATTCGAAATGCATTTCAAGTGTGCATATTGATTACTACAAAGTATTTTCGCATGGGATGAAAAGCTTAATAGATGTCGGTCATACACGTATTGGATATTGCATTGGAAGAAGTAATAGCATTAATAGCCAAAGACGAAAAAAGGCGTATGCAGATTCGCTTCAACAGAGTACCGTAACACCGTTAGAGACTTGGAAATTTGAAGAGTGTTTTACGGTGGAAGATGGACGTAACGTAATTAGAGAATGGGCTCGTATGTCTGTAAAACCGACGGCGTTTCTTGTATCTTGTAATCATATTGCAGCGGGAATGGTAACAGAAGCAAAAAAACAAGGAATTCGAATTCCAGAAGATATGACGATTATCGGATGTGACGATCAAGAGGTAGCAGATATATTAGGTATAACAACAATTTCCCATCCTAGTAAAAATGTCGGGATAAAAGCGTTTGAATTATTATATGAAAAGATTAATGCAGAGAAATTAGATGTGAAACATATAGAGTTATTACCAAAGTTAGTAAATAGAGAAACAACGTGATAGGGAAGGTGTGAAAATCGCTTTTCAAAATTTCGTTTGGTATAATTATGGACAATCTAAGAGGGCTAAAAGGGGTTTTGACATGAGATCAAAAGTAGTAAAAGTAATCCTACTCATTACAATTGCATCTTTTTGTTTATTTGCATATGGCTTTGTTTCAGGTGTAAATGATGTATTAAATCCGAAAGCTTCAAGTTTAATTAAGAAAACGGATGTAGTAGCAAAAGAGAAAAAGAAAACGGGAACATTGCAAGTCGTTAGTTTAGGTGATTCGTTAACGCGCGGCGTCGGTGATAAAGAAGGCATTGGCTATATTGGACGAATGAAAGAAGATTTAAAAAAAGATTATAAGCAAAAGGTTGCACTAACTAACTTGGCAGTGAGTGGTGCGAAAATGCCTGATTTATTAAAACAAATTGAAAGCAGCGGTGCTCAATATTCAATTAAGCAAGCAGATGTGATCGTTTTAACAATTGGCGGAAATGATTTATTTCCAGGCTGGGAATCGCTTGGAAAGATAGATTTAGAAACATACCGTCCTGATACGGAAACGTTCCAAAATGAAGCTAAGAAAATTATAGAACAAATTCGTAAGTTAAATACAGATAGCCCTATTTTTTGGCTAGGTTTATATAATCCTTTTGAAGATGTAGAAGATTTAAAAGGGTCTTCAAACATTGTTGTGGATTGGAACGCTTCTTTAGAGAAGTTAGCGTTAAATGATAAAAATGTATATATTACACCGACATTTGATTTATTCCAAAACCGTGGAAAAGATTTATTATACTCTGATCATTTTCACCCGAATGAAGTAGGGTACACATATATGGCAGAACGATTAGTTCAAAATGTTGTGAGTAAGTTAAAACTAGAACAAGGAGGGGTAAAATGACGACGATACTTTCCGTGCGAGACTTGAAGAAGGTAATTGGAAAGAAGACTCTTGTAGAGAATATTTCCTTTGATGTAAAGCAAGGAGAAGTGTTCGGGTTCCTAGGACCGAATGGTGCTGGAAAGACGACTACCATTCGAATGTTAGTCGGATTGATTAAGGCGACAGAAGGTACGATTTCTATCGGTGGTTATTCAATTAAGGAAAATTTCAGAGAAGCGATGCGTCAAATTGGGAGTATCGTTGAAAACCCAGAACTGTATACATATTTAACAGGATGGGAAAATTTAAAGCAATTTGCTCGTATGTTAGGTGATATATCAGATGAACGTATTATTGAAATTGCTCAAATGGTTCATTTGGATGAAAGAATTCATGACAAGGTAAAAACGTACTCACTCGGTATGAAACAGCGCCTTGGAATTGCGCAGGCGCTCCTTGGGAATCCGAAGTTGCTCATATTAGATGAGCCAACGAATGGTTTAGATCCAGCCGGGATTAGAGAACTTAGAGAATTTATACATACGCTTGTGAAAGAAGAAAATATGAGCGTGTTTATTTCAAGTCACTTGCTAAGTGAAGTACAAATGATATGTGATCGTGTTGCAATTATTCATAAAGGAAAAATGATAACAGTTGCCAAGGTTGAAGAGTTAATTAAAACAGCAAGTGATCGTGTAGAATGGATTGTTACACCAATTTCTAAGGCGAAAGATATGCTAGAAGCGGCCGAGGAAGTAAGAGAAGTGAGTGTAGAAGGCGAGCGATTACTATGCCGCATGGATATTGCATCTATAAGTAGTTGGAATAAACACTTTGTAGAAAATGAGATAGATGTGCATAGCGTTAAGGAGCTTGTATTTACGCTAGAAGATTTATTTATTGAACTCACAAGGGGTGAGCAGCATGCGTGAATTTGCGAATCTAGTTTTAAATGAATCAGAAAAGATTTACCGTAAGAAACGTATTTTTGTTGTCATGCTTATTTTAGCAATCTTGATCCCGCTTTTTGTGTATGCGCAGTATCGTGAAATAGAAACGACACAAAAAAGACTCGGTACAAAGGATTGGAAAGTTTCATTACAACAGCAAATTGTTGATTCCCAGAACCGGTTGAACAATTCTAGGTTGCCAGAAGAATGGCGTGATTGGTTAAAAGTAAGAGTTGAGCAACAACAATATTATTTAGATCATGATATTAACCCGATGGCACCGGGTGCACCGACTTTTGTCAGAGCATTTATTGAACAAGGAATTACATTGTTTATTCCGCTTCTCGTGATGATTGTCGCTATTGATATCGTTTCGGGAGAACGAAGTGATGGGACGATGAAGATGTTACTTACGCGGCCGATTCGGCGCTGGAAAATACTACTTAGTAAATACGTGACGATGTTATTTTTCATTTCGCTCATACTGTTTCTTGTAGGTTTGTTTGCTTACATATTATCAGGGCTTGTATTTGGGTACTCGGGATGGAATTTACCTGTTTTAACTGGATTTGTCATTGATAAGGAAACGTTAAATACGAATTTTGTACATCTTATTCCGCAGTGGCAATATATTTTAATGGCGTACGGATTAGCTTGGTTTGTTGCTATCGTTGTCGGAACTATATCGTTTATGGTTTCTGTTTTAATTCGCAATACACCAGCTGGTATGGGTGTTATGTTAGCTGCATTAATTGCAGGTGGTATTTTAAGTTCATTTGCAACGTCTTGGGAAGGCGCAAAATATATTTTTAGTGTGAACCTATCATTAACGGATTATTTATCAGGAAAATTACCTGCATTACAAGGTTTATCGATGGGATTTTCTTTGATGAATTTAACTGTTTGGGCAGTTGTTTCCCTTATTATTTCGTTCATAGTATTTACAAAACAGGATATGTTGAATTAATTAGACAGGAAGTGACAGTATGGAAAATGTTTTAAAAAATGATTGGGGGCCGTTATTGGCACCAGAATTTGAGAAAGAATATTATCGCGAATTGGCTAATTTTTTGAAAGAAGAATACAGTACACATGTTGTTTATCCAAAGATAGAAGATATTTTTAACGCTCTAGAGTATACAAGTTATGAAAATACAAAGGTCGTTATTTTAGGACAAGATCCATACCATGGACCGGATCAAGCGCATGGTTTAAGCTTTTCTGTGCAACCCGGTATTAAAACGCCACCGTCGTTGTTAAATATGTATAAAGAACTTCGAGATGAATATGGGTATGACATTCCAAATAACGGTTATTTAGTAAAGTGGGCAGAGCAAGGAGTTTTATTATTAAATACTGTATTAACAGTTCGGCAAGGTGAAGCAAATTCTCATAAAGGAAAAGGATGGGAGTATTTCACTGATCGTGTAATTGAGCTATTAAATGAACGTGAAAAACCAGTTATTTTCATATTGTGGGGACGCCATGCACAGGCGAAGAAGAAGTTAATTACGAATCCAAATCATCATATTATCGAATCTGTACATCCAAGCCCATTGTCAGCAAGACGTGGTTTCTTTGGAAGTAAGCCGTACTCTAAAGTAAATACGATTTTAGCTAATATGGATGAGAGAGAAATTGATTGGGAAATTCCAAATTTGTAAAGTGAAACTTTAATCAGTGGGGTTTTGTTCACCCCCTACTGATTATCAGCCCTCACCAATCGGGGTAAATAGAAAAGGTAGTTAACAGTCGTTAACTACCTTTTTATTATCATTGTTGCTCGTTCTTTAATTTTGCATCTAGTACAAAAGTACCAAATGGGATAACTGATGAAACGAATGCCCCAAGTGCCCATAAAATTGATTTACGGTGTACGATTGTTACTTGAATGACTGCAAAGATGAATAGAATAAATAGAACACCATGAGCCATGCCTGTAATTTTAACAGCTGTTGCAAATCCTGCGAAGTATTTCAATGGCATTGCTACAAATAATAGTAATAGGAAAGAAATCCCTTCAACTAGTCCAATTGCTCTTAATCGTCCGATTGGTGTAGATAACATGTACAGTAGCCTCCTTTAACGTATGCTTGTTTATAGTAAATTTGTATTCTTTTTCAAAATAAAATAGTCTATTTTGTTTCATTATATACAAAAAGAAAGTTTACACTACGAGAATAGTGCAAAGTTCAAAATATAGTCACAAAAGCACGAGAATTTAAATAAAAACCTATTTGAAGTGTTTGACTTCAAATAGGTTTTATGAATGAAAATATTAAATAAGTACTTCTGTTTTTAAAACGAATTTCTCTACAACTTTTGCAACGCCATCGTTCATATTTGTATCTGTTACATAGTTTGCAATTTCTTTAATATCATCTGGCGCATTACCCATTGCAACGCCAAGACCTGCGAATTCAATCATCGCTTGGTCGTTATAGCTGTCGCCCATTGCGATAACTTCTTCGCGTTTAATACCAAGTTTTTGGATGAGTTGGTTTAGGCTTGTTCCTTTTGTAACACCATATTCAGTAAATTCTAAGAAGAATGGTTTTGAACGCATCACGCTTAATTGGCCTTCTAGTTGTTTTTGTAGTTTCTTTTCAACTTCAACAAGACGTTCAGCCTCTTTATTCATTAATACTTTTACTACCGGCTCTTTAACTGCGGCTTTAAAGTCATCTACTACAACAATTGGCATACCAGTAATATCGCCCTCAATTTCAGTATAAGGGTTATTTTCTTCCGTTACGATATCATCGCCCATATAAGTATGAATCCATACATCTTCAGTTTTACTAATTTCAAATAGGTTGTGAACGATTTCAGGAGATAGCGTACTACTAAAGATTTCTTCGTTTGTTTTACAGTTAATAATTTTTGCACCATTAAAAGATAGAATGAAACTGCCGTATTCTTCTAAACGAAGTTCTTTGGCTACATTGCGCATACCAAACGTTGGACGTCCAGAAGCAAGTACAACCTTTACCCCTTGCTCTTGTGCAGTCATTAAAGCTTCTTTCGTACGAGGTGAAATAGTATGGTCATCACGTAATAAAGTATCATCTAAATCTAAAACAATCATTTTATAAGTCATATAGAAAATTCCTTTCTTTAATTGAAATCAAAATACATGTTCATGAAGATGTTGAGGAATAATAGTAAGACATCAAACCTCTTTGAAAAGAAGTAGATAAATTATTATGAGTGTGTTGCTCATAATATTGGTTAATAATCATTGGGGATGAATAAAACCCCAATGATTAAAGTTTGATTTTATCGTAACAACTCTAAAGGTAGAGTGCAATAATGTAAGTTTTCCAATTTACGATAGTTGTTTTGCTGTGGAACGAGAAAATAGTATTTCTAGCAAGATTGCCATTACAGATCCAAGAACGAGACCGTTACTTAAAAAAGATGCTAGAAATGGTGGAAGTGTGGAATATGCTCCTGCTGGAACAAACATAACCCCGACTCCTGTAAAGATGGAAAGACCGGCTACTTTAAATAATCGTTCTTTATCCTGGACAGTTTCGTATTCTCGAAAGGCGAGGCCAATCATGCTTGCGAATACAGGATAAATAGCGGCATAACCAACTGCAACTGGGATTGCTGCAAAGAATGAAGTGATCTTTGGGAATATACTAACGGCAATAATAAAGCTTGATCCTAATATAAATGGAAGGCGTTTATAAATATTAGTCGTTGCAATAAATCCTGCTGATCCAGAAATAGCAACAGGTCCAATAGCTGAAAATAGACCGCCTAGCAATTGATTTATTCCCGTTATAATGCCAGCTTGTTTAAAGCGATCTGGAGCTGCATCTGTTTCGTATTTAGAAACAACCTTTTGTACAACACGAATACTTGCTAACATATTTGTTAGAAGTAATAGTGTAACGAAAATGACTGTAATTGCCATGTTCCATTCAACGCGAGGCATTCCGAAAACGAATAGAGATGGAAGCCGGATTATGTCTGTTACAGGTGTTACAGGATTAGATAATCCGAAGCATGCAAATAAAATCCAGCCGCAGACAATACTGAAGAGAACGGAATATTGTCCAATAATAGGTAGCTTCATAACGAAAAAGGATAGTAAAATAACAATGAGTGAAAGAATAAATACTTTTGGTTGTACTTCTGTATGTTGTCCATCAAGACCAAACATTCCTTTTAAGAAGGAGCCACTGAGTTGCGTGACAAGAAGAAATAAATATGTTCCAATAACTGTCGGTGTAAAGTAGCGAACTAGTTTATCAATGAGTCCAAAAACGCTAAGAATAATGCAAATAATACCGCTTAATAAGAAAGCATATTGAAGAACTTTAAGTGTCTCATTGCTTGATCCAAATAATATGACGCCTAAACTTGCGTAAAGGGAGAAAATTCCCCACCAAAGGCCAGCAGGACCTTCTTGAATAGGAAGTTTATGCCCAAATATAGCTTGCAAGAGACCAGCAAAGCCTAGAACAAATAATGTTCTTTGTATGAATGCGATAGCTTCAGCGCCATCAAGACCATAACTAGTTGCGACACTAATTGGTACAATAAGGCTTCCTGCTAAAATAAATAGTGCCCATTGTAAGGCGGAAAGAAATGTCTTCATTATATCAACCTCTTTCATAGATTCCGTATCTAGTATATACGTATTTTATTTCCACTGGCAAAGATTGTAGATAGAGAAAAGAGTTGAAACACGATATGAATGCACGTAAGCAATTATGGATAGCTGTTGTATGTATGACCTTTGTTGTAATTTTAGGAACACTAGGATTTATGACAATTGAAGAGATTAGTTTGTTTCAAGCATTTTGGATGACGATGATTACTGTATTGACTGTTGGATACGGAGATGCCGTTCCTGTAACGCAAGCAGGGAAAGTATTTGCGCTCCTTATTATTCCTGTTGGTGTTGGTATTGTTACATATGCAATTGGAGTAGTGGCAGCTATAATTATTGAAGGGAATTTATTTCATGCAGTGCGGAGGAAGAAGATGGATAAACAAATAGCACAGTTACAAAATCACATTATAGTATGTGGTTGCGGTAGAGTGGGGCTTCAAGTTGTACATGAATTGCAAGAAAAGAAAATTCCATTTGTTGTTGTCGATAAAGATGAAAGCATATTAGAGAAGGAAAAGCTTTTGTATATACATGGAGATGCGACGGAGGATCAAGTTTTACATCATGCTGGAATTTCAAAAGCGGCTGGTTTAGTTGCTATTGTTGCAAATGATGCTGAAAATGTATTTATTACATTAACGGCAAGAGGATTAAACGATGCAATTAAAATTGTAGCAAGAGCGGAAAAGCAAGAAACCGAAGAAAAATTAAGGCGTGCTGGTGCAAATAAGGTTATTAATCCATCTAGTATGGCAGGAATTCATATTGCAAAAGGTATTGCGAATCCGCTAACAGTTCATTATATTGATACAGTACTGTATGGAATAGAGCAATCATTTGTAATTGAAGAAATTTCAGTCGGAAACGATTCTATCTTAGTCAATAAATCGTTACTAGAGAGTGATGTGAGAAATCAATTTGATGTAACAATTTTAGCGATTTTGAGAAGTGGGGATATTATACATAATCCGACGGGGCAGGAAAAATTGCAAGAACATGATATGATAATAGTATTTGGTTCAGTAGAGAAGCTGGGGCAATTTGAGAAAGAACTACAAAGTACGAGGTGATAAGGAATGCAAATATCGAGCGATAAGATTTTAAATAAAATGGCGAATGAAATTGCAAAGGCAAAAAGTAGTGAAGGACAAAAATCAAAAGATCATTTATTAGTTGTGCGTGCTTTATGCGATTTACTATTAGATGAACAGGTTGAATCTTCTACGTATAGAGAGCCGCAAATTCAATCGCAAGTAATTAGATCGCAGCCTATAACAACAGTTCAACCAGTTCAACCAGTTATACCGGTTTCTGGAGAACCTGTGTATATAAAAGAAGAAGGGGCAAATGGTAATTCTTTATTTGATTTTTAAGGATTAAATCGTTTGGCTTATATGAAAAAATTGCTTATGATAAAAGTAAAAAAGGGGAATTAAGATGAAAATTTTCTTTTTACTAGGTTGTATTGCAGCGGGGCTATCTGTTGCGTTAGGAGCCTTTGGGGCACATGGTTTAGAAAATAAAATTTCTGCGAAAATGTTAGAAGTTTGGAAAACAGGCGTTACATATCAAATGTTTCATGCAGGTGGACTATTCGTAGTTGCTCTATTGATGGATAAGATTCAATCATCACTTTTAACTACTGCTGGTTGGCTTATGGTAGCTGGGATTATTATGTTCTCAGGTAGTCTTTACGCACTAAGTACGACAGGTATTAAGTTCTTTGGTCCAATTACACCTCTTGGTGGTGTAGCGTTTATTGTGGCGTGGATTTTAGTAGGAACTGCAGTAGTAAAAGGGTTATAAAAAAACAAAAGCTGGCATTTGCCAGCTTTTTTTTATGGTCTCGGAGCATAAGTTGCTTGTTGACTAGGTAAATACGTAATCTCTTCTGGGAATTCTACATAATCTAAGTAGATCATTAATAGTAAAAAACGTTTCCCTGATTGTGGTTCACTAATAACGATATGATCACGTCCGGCCGCTTCGATAATCCCTGTATAAGATTGTGTACCGAGCGAGCTACCACGCTCATAAGTCATTACAACTGTAGCTTGCTTTCCTTTATTTAAGCGAAGAATGTTTTCAATGTATGATTGCTCGAGCGGTAACATCCCTTGAGAAACTGCAAGTTGAGCCTGAGCAGCTTGTTGTTGCATTGCTTGCTGTTGTTGCTGTTGCTGCGCGGTCATTTGTTGCGGTTGTACGTAAGTGCCTGATGGTTGATAAAAACCTGTTCCATAGTACGGGTTTTGTTGCTGTGCCATTCAAAAATCCCTCCTCATTTTCATTCCCTAATATACGCTTGGACAGTCTCCGGCAGATGGCTGGAAGAAGCAGTGCTTTTTAAAGCGACCAGAATTTTGTTGGTCATACCAAGTTGGCGGACAAGGACCTTCAGGCCTAAAAAACCATAAGGCAAAGTTAGCGGGCCAAAAACGTTGTCCTTGAATGGTCCGTCTTGCTAATGCGATATCTTGCTCCCTCGCTCGCTGATAAAAATATCCTTTTTGAGTTGCCTCAAAACCACCAGGATTTTGATAAACCATTTGACGTAAATTACGTATCCTTTTAAAATCTAAACAATTTCCACGGACACGATTTACCCCAACGTTTCCGACCATTAGCATTCCTTGTTGCCCTTCTCCTTCGGCTTCAGCACGCATCAGTCTAGCTAATAACTTTACATCTTCTTCGTTATAAGCAATAACACCCATTATGTGTCACCTCTCTTTGTGGAATACCTTTTGGAAAGAGGTTTATCCCGCATTAATGGGCAGTAAGACTCCCACCTTGAAATTTGGCTGGAGCAAAGAAGGTGGGTGGGAGATCAAACTGCCCCTAAACGCTCGATTGGTGAAGGCTAATAATCAGTGGGGGATGAACAAAACCCCCACTGATTAAAGTTTCACTTTATCTCTAGATGAAGTGTGGAACAATTACTAGTTCATACGTATGAGGAAAAGGACTCAGATATGACAACCAAACGAAGTTTTACATTGAGAGAGGAAAATAAAAAAGCTAGCGTGTGCTAGCTTTTTATCATTAAAATATTTTGGACCATAAGTTTGAGAAGAAATCACCAACGGAACGCATTGTTAATACGAACCAATTTGCTTTTTCTACTTCTTCTGTCGTTTTTGCAGCAACCTTCATGCTCTTATTTCCATCTAAGAAACCATATTTATCAGTTGATTCTAAAACGATGGAACCCACCTTTGTATCTTTCTTAATAGGAGCAATTAAATGTCCATCTTCAGCGAGTGACTTATCTGCTTCAGTAGAAATTTTGTAAGGTGACTTGTCACCCTTTTTCGCAATTACTGTTATTTCTTTTTCAGGTGCAACAGTTACTTGATCTGCTTTCCCTTTTACTACAGAGATTGTATTATTTTTATCAATTTTCAGCTTTTGTTTTTCGAAGCTATTAAATCCATATTCAATTAATGCACGAGATTCTGTGAAACGTTCGTCCATTGATTTTGTCTTAATAATAACGGAAATAAGACGTAAATCACCACGTTTTGCTGTAATAGTGAATCCATATCCAGCCGTATCAGAACTTCCTGTTTTCAAACCATCTGACCCTTCATAAGCGAAAGCAGCACCTGGTAACATCCAGTTCCAGTTTTCCATACGAATTGGCTTCGGATGATTATCCGGGAAGTTTCTAAATCTTTGTTTTGTATCCTCTAGCATTTCTGGATACTTTGTAATAATTGTTTTTGAAAGAATACCCATATCGCGAGCTGACATGGAGTTTTCTCCATTCGGATCAGTTCCTTCAGGATGTTTCCCTTTTAAATCAGCGTTATTTAACCCAGTAGCGTTTACAAATTTATATTTCTTTAACCCTAGTTTTTTTGCATGGTCATTTGCAAGATTTAAGAAGTTTTTTTCGCTTCCTGCAAGAAGTTCTGCTAAAGCAATACTAGATCCATTCGCAGAGAAGATAACGATAGAATGATATAATTCTTTTACAGTATATTGACGTCCTTTTTCAAACGGTACGTTAGAGAATTCGTTATTACGAGAGACTTCATAAGCATAATCAGAAATATTTACTTTTGTATCCCAAGTAATTTTCCCTTCTTTAATTGCCTCTAAAACAGCATAAACAACAATTAATTTTGACATACTAGCGATAGCTAGTAATTCATCTGGATTTTGCTCATGCAGTATTTTTCCTGTATCTGCATCAAATAGAAGTGCAGCGGCTGCCTCAATATGTATTTTTTCTTCCGCATGGGATGTTGTTACTACTAAGGAAGAAATTGACAATAAAAGCAATAGTAAAATAGACAAGATTTTCTTCATATAGATTATCACCTTCGCATCGGTATTTAGCATATAGCTCGTATCATTTTAGCATAATTTTATATATAAAAAGGTTACAATTTTACAAGAAATTTGAAAAGAATTTGTCGATTTTTGTTCAAATTTGCGGAGAAAAGAAGTTTTTTGAGGAGAAATATAGAGGATAATAAAAAAAGGAACGAAATTCGTTCCTTTTTCACTATTTATATGTGTAAAAATTTTTCTACTTTTTCGTTCGGTAAAATGTTTCCAACGAAAAATGTTCCGAATTCACCATAACGAGCACTTACTTCATCGAAGCGCATTTCATATATAAGTTTCTTAAATTGAAGAACATCATCAGCGAATAATGTTACGCCCCACTCGAAATCGTCGAATCCGACTGATCCTGAAATAACTTGGCGTACTTTACCTGCGTACTGTCGACCAATTTTACTATGACTGTACATCATTTTTTTACGTTCTTCCATAGGAAGCATGTACCAGTTGTCATCACCTTGGCGACGCTTGTCCATTGGATAGAAGCAAATATGATTTGCTTTTGGTAATTCAGGATATAAGCGAGCTAAAATTTGTGGGTTTTGGTATGGATCTTCATCAGCTGGAAGATAGTTGCTTAGTTCAACAACAGATACGTAAGAATATGCAGGAACCATATATTCAGCTAATGTTGTTTTATTTAATTCTGTTTCAATTTCATTTAATTCTTCCATTGTTGGACGTAAAATCATAAGCATAATATCAGCTTTTTGACCAACAACTGTATACATTGCGTGACTACCTTTTTTTGCAGTAGCTACTTCGTTCCATTTTTCAACGACATTTAAAAATTCAGACACAGCTTGTCCGCGTTCGTCGCTAGATAATGTTTTCCATGCAGCCCAATCAATAGAACGTAAATCATGTAGACAATACCAGCCATCTAACGTTGTTGTTGCTTCACTCATTCTATTCACCTCAGTTAATGATAGTTTTACACGTTAACTATAGCATATATAGTTTTAAAATCATCTATATAAAGTTCTGGCACATAAAATTGTCACATTTATATTTATTAGAAATCGGGAGAAAATAAGGCTTAAGTAGGACATATTTTTCGGCTGAATTTTATGAAAATATAATCATTTTCATTTTATCTATTTTTTGGGAGCTATAAGTTTAAAATATAGAGGAAAAGCAGTATTCTTAAAGATAGAGTTTTTTAACATATGTAGGAGGGTTTATTCGTGAGCAACTTATTTACAACAGTAAAAGAAAAAGTTCAAGGAAAAGGCATTTCTATCGTACTTCCTGAAGGAACTGATGAAAGAATTTTAGGCGCTGCAGAGCGTTTAGCAAAAGAAGAGTTAGTAAAACCAATTTTAGTTGGTAATAAAGAAGAAATTAGCGCAAAAGCTGCTAGCATGAATTTAACATTAGCAGGCGTTGATATTTATGACCCAGCTACATACGAAGAAATGGATGCAATGGTAGCATCTTTCGTTGAACGCCGTAAAGGTAAAGCAACTGAAGAAGACGCTCGTAAAATCCTTAAAGACGAAAACTACTTCGGTACAATGCTTGTATACATGGGCAAAGCACATGGTTTAGTAAGTGGTGCAGCTCACTCTACAGCTGATACAGTTCGTCCAGCACTTCAAATTATTAAAACAAAACCAGGCGTTACAAAAACTTCTGGCGTATTCATCATGGTACGCGAAGAAGAGAAATATGTATTCGCTGATTGCGCAATTAACATTGCACCAAACAGTCAAGATTTAGCTGAAATTGGTATTGAAAGTGCGAAAACTGCTGAACTATTTGGCATTGACCCACGCGTTGCTATGTTAAGCTTCTCTACAAAAGGTTCTGCGAAATCTCCAGAAACAGAAAAAGTTGTAGAAGCAACTCGCATTGCAAAAGAAATGGCTCCAGAATTAACTTTAGATGGAGAATTCCAATTCGATGCTGCATTCGTACCATCTGTAGCTGAGAAAAAAGCTCCAGGTTCTACAATTAAAGGTGATGCTAACGTATTCGTATTCCCAAGCTTAGAAGCTGGTAATATTGGCTACAAAATCGCTCAACGCTTAGGTAACTTCGAAGCAGTAGGACCGATCTTACAAGGTTTAAACATGCCTGTAAATGATCTATCTCGTGGATGTAACGAAGAAGAAGTATACAAGTTAGCTTTAATTACAGCAGCTCAAGCACTTTAATTCTATAATGAATTGCTATGAAAAATGACCACCCTTAGGGTGGTCATTTTTATTTTTCTAAGCCAAGTGCTTTATTATTACGATCAATAATACGCTGTAAATTCGTCTCATATAAAGGAACTTCATCTACTGTTAATTGAGATGGTGTTAACTTTGGAGCGAATTGCTGTAATGTTTTTAAAAGACGCATCATTAAATCTTGTACTGTAATTGTTTCACCAAGTAATTCTGAGAGTGAGGCCATTGTACTCGGTACAATTTCGGGATACGTGAAGCGTGTTTCTTCTCCTTGAATTGCTACATTGTAAAAGTCGCGAACAAGCGCAGCGCGTTCCGATCCGCTTCCTGTAGCACATAAGTAAATTTGTACAGCAACCCCACCGCGAATACGGCGCTGAGAAATACCTGCGAATTTTTGGTCGCGAATACTTAAATCATAGCTACCAGGACAATAAGAACCAACAATTTCTTTTGCCTCGATTATAACGTCGTAATCTTTTAACATTTCCTTAATTAAATGCCACATTGTATCGTATCCCAGATCAATATCGATACCTTTTTCTGTTTCTTGGAATAAAAGTGATACGTTTAACACACCTTCATCAAGTACGACCGCAAGTCCACCGGAATTACGAACGATAACATTGAAGTTGTTTTCTTTTAAAAAGGAAATACCTTCTTCTAAGTGTGGTAGGCGTGAATCTTGAATGCCGAGAACGATTGTATTGTGATGAACCCAAGAACGCATTGTTGCAGCGGATGCGCCATTCCCAATACTTGTGCATAATGTGTCATCCATTGCGAATGATTGCAAGGCATGGAATGTCGGTCCTAAACTAGACTGATCTACAATACGCCACTCTGGCTGAGATAAAATTGAACGGGAATTGCTCATATAACTAACCCCTTATCTTTAAAATGACAATCTCTATTATAGCAAAAAATGATGAAAGGAGTTTTCCCATATATAAAGAGAGATTTTAAAGTAAAAGAAGCGTGTGTGCTTGAAGTGAAATAATAAAAAGGATGCATTGCATGCATCCTTTTTATTCTGCAATTTTTTCTAAATTACCGTTTCGATCCATTCGGAAAGAAGTTTGCGAACGTTCCTCATCATCCATTACTGCTAATTTACGAGCGCGGTTCATAATATTCATAAGTGTTTCGTAATCCTCTTGTACAGTATGAGATTGTTGTTCTAATTTTTCTAGTTTCTTTTCTAGTTCTTCATTTCGCAAGATTTGTGATTTAATTTCTTGTTTCAATCTCGTATTCTCGTTTTCAAGACCGGTTACTTTTATATTTGAAGATCCAACAGTTTGTAAAAAGTAAATAACATCTTGCATTGTGATAGAGCTTTTTACAGCAGGGATAGTAGGCTCTTGATATAGACTAGCTTCTTTATATTGTACAGTTGTTTCCTCTTGTACTAGTTCTTCATAATCAGTTATCGCTCCTGAAGCTGGTGGTGTATAAAGTAAACGTTTTTTCGCTTGTTCACCGCTCGCAGCACGCATTTTATCTTTACGATGTTTTTTTGCTAGTTGAAGAGCCTGCTCATAACTATAGCGAACAACGGCATTCCAGCGGAAACCACAAGCAGCGGATGTGCGATTTAACTGATCTCCTACCTCCTCAAATGCATTTAATTGCGTACTTCCTTCTCTAACATGGCGAAGTACCGTTTCAGCAAGTAATAAATCATCCTCGTCTGTCCAAGCATCTTGTCTTACTTTCATAGATTCAACTCCCTTTCTTTTTATGAACTTCCTATTTTTATAATGGGCAAAAAAATGTGCTTTTATACAAAGCTTTTAAAAATATGGTAGATTTCGATGAAAGGAATAAAGTGAAACTTTAATCAGTGAAAGTTTTTTCCGTCTCCCGCTGATTATTAGGGGTTTTTACGGGCAGTGGATTTTCTACCTAACTCTCTCTCATTCGCCGAATTTTAAGGCGGAAGTCTTACTGCCCGCAAACAGCGGGATAAATTTTGCCAAGAATGATGGAAGCTTCTGTAGGAGAGCATAAAAATATGTAGCTTTATATGAAGGAAAGAGCGTCGCAAGGAAACTTGCAACGAGCTTAAAAGAGCGGTAAAATACCATTTAGTGTTTATTTTTAAATGTACTTGAGAAAAGTTTAAAATAGAGGAAGTGTTATATAATGGGAAACGAATTTCGTGTGTGCGATGATTGTCAGGCAACGAACGTTAAAACGTTAATTCCGAAGTTAAAAAAAGTAGATTCATGTGCAACGATTGAAGTTGCATGCCAGTCTTACTGTGGTCCTGGTCGTAAAAAATCATTCGCATTTGTAAATAATCGTCCAGTTGCAGCTCCAACAGAAGATGAATTAATTGTAAAAATTGAAGCAAAGTTAAATAAGTAAGAAAAAGAAGAGTGAACAGACTACTCTTCTTTTTTTATACCCATAAGAAGAATGAGTTATTCTATGGAAGCTTAATTGGTTATTACTGATAGTCAGTGACAGATGGACATCAACTGTTCATTACATTGTCAATTTATATGAATTTGTATTTCGAAATAATGGTTGACAGCCTTTTGAAGCGGTGGGTAGAATAGAAAGTGTCTGATTCTGATAATCATTATCAAGAATAAGCCAATTCACCTATTTTTTTATTACTATTTGAGAATAAATTTCATTTTATTAAATATATGTTGTTGGTTAGGATGGTTGAGGGATGGAAGCGAGCGCAAGGAGTGTAGAACAACAAGATGAGAGTGTTAAAGAGATTAAGAGCAGGCCGCTCATCGCTTCTATTATTTTAGTAGCGGGTACAATTTTGTTAGCTTTAAGCATGGCAGTTTCTATTTCGTTTGGCGCGGCAGATATTAGTTTAAAGACTGTATGGCAAGCTGTGTTTCAGTTTGACGGATCTATTACGCATCATAACGTAATTCAAGAACTTCGCATGCCTAGAGCAATAGGGGGCGTAGTTGCAGGTGCCTTTTTAGCAGTATCAGGAGCAATTATGCAAGGTATGACGCGAAATCCACTTGCATCACCATCGTTAATGGGGATTACAGATGGCGCTGTATTCGGGATTGCAATTATGTATGCATTCTTCCCTAATTCACCTTATTTAATGTTTGTTATCGCATCTTTTATTGGAGCTGCGTTTGGCGCAAGTATTGTATATGGAATTGGGTCTTCTTCACCAGGTGGATTAACACCTGTGAAATTAGCTTTAGCAGGTGCAGCAATTAGTGCTTTATTAGGGGCAATTTCATCTGGAATTGCGCTGTATTTCAATCTTGCCCAAGAGGTGAGTATGTGGAATGCAGGCGGAGTTGCTGGAGTGAAATGGCAAAGTATTAATATGTTAGTGCCAATTGGTCTAGTTTGTCTCTTTATTGCAATTATGATGTCGAGGTATATTACAATCTTGAGCTTCGGTGAAGAAATTGCGATTGGACTTGGTCAAAATACGACATTAATTAAATTTATCGGAACAGTACTTGTTCTTGTGTTAACAGGTTCTGCAGTTTCTATGGCAGGGTCAGTTGGGTTTGTTGGTCTTGTAATTCCACATATGACTCGTTTCCTAGTAGGCTCAGACTATAGATGGGTTATTCCATGTTCTGCAGTCTTAGGTGGATTGTTAATTGAGTGTGCAGATATGTTATCTCGCGTTATTAATCCACCATTTGAAACGCCAATTGGAGCAATTACAGCGCTAATTGGGGTTCCATTCTTCCTCTACTTAGCACGTAACGAAGGGAGAGGAAAAATGTGAGGACGAGCATTTTAACAAAAAAGAACGTTTCTGTTTTAACAATTTTAGTAGGATTAATCATTTCTATATTTCTTATTAGTTTAAATACAGGAACTTTTAAAATACCACCAATGGATGTATTAAAGTCATTGGTTGGACTCGGGGCTGAAGATCAGTCAGTTATTTTATTTGAATTTCGTATGCCGCGTATGGTTATCGCTATATTAGTAGGATCTGCGTTAGCCATGTCAGGTGCAATTCTGCAAGGACTATCAAGAAATCCACTTGCTGATCCAGGTATTATAGGTATTAACGCTGGAGCGGGATTAACGGTTGTTATATTCGTCTACTTTTTCTTTGGAAAAGTTGGGACAGGTACATTTTTATCTGTATTTATCCTTCCATTTTTCGCCCTAGTTGGTGCGATATTAGCGGCAGTTATTATTTACTTATTAGCATGGAAAGACGGCGTTTCATCGACTCGATTAATACTTGTTGGTATTGCCGTTGCGGCTGGATTTGGTGCCGTTAGTTTAATTTTCTCTATGAAGATGACATCTAACGATTTTCGTTTTGCTACGATTTGGTTAGCAGGAAGTCTCTGGGGTACAGATTGGAAATTCGTATTAAGTGTACTTCCATGGATGATTATTTTCTTACCGCTTGCTATTAGTAAAGCACACATATTAAATGTAATGAATTTAGGCGACTCTACAGCTGTTGGCCTTGGTGTAAACGTAGAAAAAGAAAGACGTAAATTATTATTTATTGCAGTTTGTTTAGCTGGTGCATCTGTTGCGGTGGCGGGCGGAATAGGTTTTATCGGTTTAATGGCTCCTCATTTAGCGAGACGCCTTGTTGGTGGTAAACATCAAATCATGTTACCAACTGCAGCATTAATAGGAACGTTCTTGCTTTTATTTGCAGATGTAATTTCAAGAAGTGTGTTGCCAACTTCAGAAATACCGGTCGGTCTTGTTATTTCTGTAATTGGTGCACCATATTTCATATATTTACTTATGAGGACAAAATAAAGGGAGGCTTTTTGTATGGCAACTTTAGCAGTTGATTCGGTATCTGTTGGCTATAATGAAGGATTAATTATTGATGGATTAACAGTTGAAATTCCGGAAGGAAAAATTACAACGATTATTGGACCAAATGGTTGTGGGAAATCCACATTATTAAAAACGGCTTCTCGTATTTTGAAGGCGAAAAAAGGTACTGTTTATCTTGATGGAAAAGCAATTGAGAAGCAGCCAACGAAAGAAATCGCAAAGAAAATGGCGATCTTACCACAAACTGCAGAAGTGCCAACAGGCCTTACTGTGTTTGAACTTGTTTCATATGGACGTTTTCCTCATCAAAAAGGATTTGGAACATTGAAAGAAGAAGACTATCGCTACATTCATTGGGCACTTGAAGTGACGGGAATGACAGAGTTCGCAAATCGTTCAGCAGAAGCTTTATCAGGTGGTCAACGTCAAAGGGTATGGATTGCGATGGCTCTTGCACAAGGAACAGATTTACTTGTATTAGATGAACCAACGACATATTTAGATATGGCACATCAACTTGAAGTATTAAACTTACTGAAGAAATTGAACCAAGAAGAAGGTAGGACAATTGTGATGGTTATTCACGATTTAAATCATGCTTCTCGTTTCTCTGATCATATGATTGCATTAAAAGCAGGTAAGTTAATGAAACAAGGAACGCCAGATGAGGTTATGACAAGTGAAACACTTCGTAACGTGTTTGAGATTGAAGCGCAAATCGTTCCATGTCCAGTAAACTGTAAACCGATTTGTTTAACATATGATTTAGCGATGATTAGTAATCAATTGCGTAAAAAAGCATAAAGTAGAACCCCCTCGTAAAGAGGGGGACTTCTAATGGACGTTGAGCTTCTTACTTATAAATGGGAAGTTGAACGCCCGTTAGAATGGGTCATTAACAACGGTTAATAAATATATATTGATTAATTGTTATTTTTGTTTCTTATAGTTCATCCTAAATTATAAGATAAATACAGCCAGAAGGAGTGGGAACATGAAGAATTTTAAAATGGCACTATTAGCAATGGTACTAGTGGTTACTTCTGTACTATTTGCAGCTTGTTCTAACAAAGAAGAAGAAAAGAAAGCAGATGCGAAGACTGAAGAGCGCACTGTAAAACATGCAAAAGGGGAAATTAAAATCCCTGCAAATCCAAAGAAAATTGCTGACCTTAGTGGTTCAACAGAAGAATTATTAATCTTTGGTATGAAACCAATTATTACAGCTAATACATCTCAAGAAAAAATTGATGCACATATTGCAAATAAATTAAAAGACGTTAAACCAGTTGGTTCTGCTTGGGGCGATAAAATTAACATCGAAGCAGTAGCTGCTGCAAAACCAGACTTAATTCTTGTAAATAATCGTCAAGAAAAGATTTACGATCAATTATCTAAAATTGCACCAACAGTTATGTTAAACACTCCATTAGATCAATGGCGTCCAAAATTTGAAGAAGTAGGCCAAATTCTTGGTAAAGAGAAAGAAACAAAAGAATGGTTTAAAAAGTATGATGAAAAAGCAAGCAAATTACATGATAAAATTATCGCTAAAACTGGTGATGCAACATTCATGAAAATGGCTGCATATCCAAATGCATTCCGTGTATATGGTGACTACGGTTACGGTAGCGTAATCTTTAATGATTTAAAATTACCAGCAGTTAAAGGTACACCAACTGATAAACCATTAGTACAAGTACAAAAAGAAGCTTTAATCGATTACAACCCAGATTACTTATTTGTATTTACAACGGGTGACGGTTCTCAGCGTCTAAAAGAATTCCAAGAAGAATCAATTTGGAAAAACATGAATGCTGTTAAAAATAACCACGTATTTACAATTAAAAATGAAGATCTAAACAAAGGTTACTTCCCACTAGGAAAAGAAATGATCTTAGATGAAGTTGCTGAGTTCGTTTTAGGAAAATAATGCATAAAAAGAAATCACTTTTACTTCGGTAAAGGTGATTTTTTCTTTATATAAGGGCAATTAATACAGTCTTTCATTTCTTTCTGTTTCCTATTTCGTTTATAATATATAGTAAGAATGCAGTAAAGAAAGGGGGATGTCGAAAAGTGGTATATTTAAACGACAAACTCAGCGAAACAAAAGTGTTTAAAGACCCAGTACATAAATATGTGCACGTGCGTGATCGTGTTATTTGGGATTTAATCGGAACGAAAGAATTTCAACGCTTGCGCCGTATTAAGCAGCTTGGAACGACATTTTTTACATTTCACGGTGCAGAGCATAGTCGCTTTACTCATTCGTTAGGTGTATACGAAATTATTCGTCGTATGATTGATGATGTGTTTGATGGCAGACCAAATTGGAATGCTGAAGATAGATTGTTATGTTTATGTGCGGCACTACTTCATGATGTCGGCCACGGCCCATTTTCTCACTCGTTTGAAAAAGTATTTTCATTAGATCATGAGAAATTTACGCAAAAGATTATCGTTGGCGATACGGAGATTAATGATATATTAAGTCGTGTTGATAAGGAGTTTCCACAAAAGGTAGCAGATGTCATTGCAAAAACGTCTACTAATAAATTAGCAATTAGTATGATTTCGAGCCAAATTGATGCGGATCGTATGGATTATTTATTAAGAGATGCTTATTTTACAGGCGTAAAGTACGGAAACTTCGATATGGAACGTATATTGCGTGTCATGCGTCCGTATGGGAATCAAGTAGTTATTAAAAATAGTGGTATGCATGCTGTTGAGCATTATATTATGAGCCGTTATCAAATGTATTGGCAAGTATATTTCCATCCGGTAACGCGCAGTGCAGAAGTAATTTTAACGAAGATTTTACACCGTGCTAAATCATTGCATGAGAAGTATTATGCGTTTAAAAATCATCCTGTTCATTTCTATTCTTTGTTTGAAGAAGAAGTGACAGTAGAGGATTATTTAAAGCTAGACGAGAACGTAATGTATTATTACTTCCAAGTATGGCAAGACGAAGAAGATCCAATTTTAAGTGACTTATGCCGTCGTTTTATGAATCGAAATCTATTTAAATATGTAGAGTTTACAGATAAGCACGGTTTAGATAATTGGATGGAGCTAAGCAGCTTATTTAAAAAGATTGGACTAGATCCAGAGTATTATTTAGTAGTTGATTCAACATCGGATTTACCATATGACTTTTATCGCGCAGGAGAAGAGGAAGAGCGTCTGCCAATCTTACTCCTTATGCCGAACGGGGAACTTAGAGAGCTTTCACGTGAATCGGATATTGTTGAGGCGATTACGGGGAAGAAGAGAACGGACCAAAAGTTATTCTATCCGCATGATTTAATCTATGAAGATGGAAGAAAAGGAAAATATAAAGAGAGAATTATCGAGTTGTTAGAAGGCAAGAAATAAGAAGCAGCTAATGGCTGCTTCTTATGAAAGAACTTGAAATTATTTGTCGCTTAAGCGTTTTCCGCCAACTGCATAATGGTTTTTAGACATTTCTTCGATGAAAACAACGATGTTTTCTTCAGGAGCACCAGTTGTTTCGCTTACTGCTGCTGTTACTTTCTCAGCAAGAGCTTTCTTTTGTTCCTCTGTGCGTCCTTCTAGCATTTTCACTGTTACGTATGGCATGTACAATCGCTCCTTTTATGTAAGTTACACTCTTATTATAGCGGATTATGGGGAAGAACAATCGGAAAAAAATAATTTCTTTTTTGACATATTGAAGAGGAGATGAAGTATGGATCAGTTATTTAGATATCCATTGCACGAAATTCCGTTAGTAGCAATGGCGATTATTATTGCACTATCCGTTCATGAATTTGCACATGCATATGTGGCATATAAATTTGGGGACGATACAGCGAAAAAACAAGGGCGTTTAACGTTATCACCGATGGCCCATTTAGATCCTATCGGGATGATTGCAGTATTAATTCTTGGATTCGGTTGGGCAAGACCGGTGCCTGTTAACCCGTATAACTTTAAAAGACCACGTCTTGCAGGGATATTAGTTTCTATTGCAGGACCGATTAGTAACTTAATTTTAAGTGCGATTGGTTTAATTATTTGGTATAGCTTATTAACATTTGGCGTACTAGACTCAATTCCATTTGCAGTAGCAGATACATTAGGTCGATTCTTCCAAATTTTTATTATGCTTAATATCGTTTTACTTGTATTTAACTTATTACCGATTCCGCCACTTGATGGATATCGCGTTGTGGAAGATTTAGCACCAGCAAATATTCGTGCGAAAATGACACAGTATGAAAAATATGGAGCAATTGCGTTATTAATTCTTGTTATTACACCGCTTAGCAATTACACAATTCAACCTATTTTCAATGTTGTCATTCCGTATGTATTTGTATTTTTACAAAGTATCATTGCGCCTATTTTTGGGCTTTTATAATTTTTAAGTGAGGAGGAAGTTACATATGACAGAGAAAAAGAAGAAAATCGGTTTTAATATCGTGAAAAATGATTCAACAGATGGACATGGTGGATTTGGTGTTGGGGCATTAAGCTTAGAAAACATTTCACCTGTATTTGTTGATGTACTAGAGAAAACTGCATTCGTTGATATCGGTGCGATGCATGCGCGTAGTACAGTAGAAAAAGGAATTAAGTTTTTAACAAATAAAGATGACGTTCCAAACGGAAAACCATTTTGGCTTGTTTGGGTAACAATTGAAAGAACACCGAACGGTGCTTATTACGCAGGGGTAACAGCTTGTGAAATGACAGTAGACCGTGAAATTCGCCGCGGATATAAATCACTTCCAGAGCATGTAAACAAAATGGATAAATCATTGAAGCGTCACATTATGGTTGAACATATGGATGAATCTTCTAAAAAAGTACTTGGTACGTTCTTGAAAGAACATAATGAAGCGATTTGGAACGAGTCTAGTGAAGAATTGCGTCATGCATTATTAAGTGAATAAAAAAATAGCTGACGGATGTCCGTCAGCTATTTTTTTTACCAAGGAAGATATTTTTTCCACCAACTTGTTTTTTTCTTTTCTTCACTTGTTTTTTCAAATTCCTCTTTATCATCGACATGATCCATACAATATTCAGTAGGCTCGGTGCCTTTGGCGAAATACATTTTAACTGAAATTGGACAGTTCTTTGTAGCGATCTTGCCGTTTTCTGGGTTAATATTAACGGCTACGACATCACTCGGTTGTTTAAAATCCTTTTTAGGCTGTCCATCTAAGCCTTTCTCCATCGTATCGGTCCATATTTTTTTCGCATATCCTTGTTCTGCTACGTTTGAAATAGATTTAGGTTGATCGTATCCAACCCATACACCAGTTACAATTTGCGGAGTGAATCCAATCATCCAACTATCGGTTTCAGTAGAACCAGACTTTCCGGCATATGTTCTTGATAGTTTTGATAACATAGATTGACCAGTTACAGCGGCATAACTGCTTAGTTTTTTATTAAACATACCAGTCATCATTTCTTCCATCACAAACGCTTTGCTCTTATCGAGAACTTGTTTGCTCTCCAAATGAGCATCGTATAACATGTTCCCTTCATGATCCATAATACGGCGAATAAAGATAGGTTTTACTTCTTTTCCACCGTTTGCGAACATACTATAAGCATTCACCATTTCAATTGGTTTTACAGGAGACGTACCGAGAGCTAGGGAAGGCACATCTTTTAATGCACTCTTAATTCCGAATTGCTTCGCTGTTTTTGCGAGCGTGTCATCACCTAAAAATAAATTTGTTTTCACAGCGTATATGTTATCAGAGACTGCGAGAGCTTGTGCCATCGTTACGAAATCATCTGCGTAATAATCTTTATAGTTTTTCGGTTTATACTTTGAAACACCGTCACCTAAAGTGAATACAGTGTATTCGCTTTTTAAGCGCGTAGCAGGGGTGAATCCTCGTTCCAAAGCTGCGTAATATAGAAAGGGTTTAAATGTAGATCCAGGCTGACGGACGGCTTGTGTAGCCCTGTTAAATTGACTCGTATTATAATCAGTTCCTCCAACAAGAGCAGCCACTTCACCTGTTTTTGGATTCATAGAGACGAGGGCAGTTTGTATGTTTGCTGTTTCAGGTATATGATCTTTGACAGCTTGTTCTGCTACAGATTGTAACTTAGGATCTAACGTTGTATAAATACGTAAGCCACCTCGTTGTAAGGCTTGCTCATCCAGTCCGATATCTCGAAGAAGAGAAGCTTGTACAGCATCTTGGAAATAAGGCGCAACCTCTGCTACTTTTTTCGTATCAAGTGAGGCAAAAGTTAGCGGTTCCTTTTTTGCAGAAGCTGCTTGCTGCTTCGTAATATAACCTTGTTCTACCATTTCATCTAATATGAGAGATTGACGTCCTTTAGCACGTTCTTCTTTTAAAAAGGGAGAGTAGACACTAGGTCCTTTCGGGATTCCTGCAAGCATACTGGCTTCTGCTAATGTTAATTCTTTTGCTGTTTTATCGAAATATAGACGAGACGCAGCTTCGATGCCATAAGCACCATGTCCGTAATAAATTGTATTTAAATAACCTTCTAAAATATGATTTTTATTATAATTCACTTCAAGGCGGACAGTATACATTGCCTCTAATAGTTTCCGTTTCCACGTTTTATCATGATCTAAATATAGATTACGTGCGTATTGTTGTGTAATCGTACTAGCACCTTGCACTTTTGCCATCGCTTTTAAATCAGCAACAATTGCACCTGCAATACGTTTCATATCGAAGCCATGATGCTTATAAAATCTTTGGTCTTCAATAGAAAGTGTCGCTTCTTTTACATAGGGGGAAATTTCATTAAGAGAGACATTGTAACGCTTTTGTATTTCGTTACTTTGTCCAATAACTGTATCATCATTCGCGTAAAAGACGCTTGTTTGCGGGACTGCGACAGGAGGTGGTCCCATAATTTTCGCAACTATAATAATAACAAAAAAGGAAAAAACGAAAAAAAGAACACAAGAAAACATTACGGTGAAGAAAAGACGTTTATATTTTTTAAGTTTTGGATTCATAGTTTGATTCATCTTTTTCAGCCCCTCATTAATACAAACATTATTGTATTAGTATTGAGGATTTTCATTTATTTTAAACAATGAAATTTTGAAAACAAAAAAGCCCCTTCAATTAAGAAAGGAGCTCAAAGGCACGTGCTGGCCAATCGGTGATGATGACATCTACACCATAATCAATTATCGTTTGTAAATCTTTGTATTCGTTAATTGTATAAGGGCGGAAAACGTACCCTTGTTTTTGTGCTAACTGTACGAATTCTTTAGTTAGTAGCTGAAAGTTTGGATGTAAACCAGTTGCTTCTCTAATTTTTGCTTCAGCAATAGGATCAGCAAGTGGCGTATCATATAAAATTGCCCTTGGGATTTCAGGAGCTATTTCTGCTAATAATGAAACAGAGTCATGGTTAAATGATGAGAATACAATTTGATTAGAAAGATGATATTCACGAACAAGTGCAACAACTTTCTCTTCAATATTTGGGTAGTGAATCACATCTGTTTTTAATTCGATATTTAGTTGTAAGTTCGTTGTGGAAAGCCAGATGAAAACTTCGCGTAACGTTGGGATTTTTGCTTCATGGAAAGAAGGATCTTTATGGCTACCAGCGTCCAATGATTGTAGTTCCTCTACCGTTTTTTCAGAAACAATCCCTGCGCCATTTGTTGTGCGATCCACTGTTTCATCGTGGATTACGACAAGTTCGCCATCTTTTGATAGATGAACATCAAGTTCAATCCCATGAGCGCCAATGCGTTCAGCTTCTTGGAAGGCGATCATCGTATTTTCTGGATGTGTTCCTTTTACCCCGCGGTGAGCGAAAATAAGTGGTTTATTCATGTGAAAATCTCCTTATCATCTCTTTTCCTTCATTATGAAACCGCTATGAGAAAAATACAATTTATATGAAAAAATTTACAAAAGTCTAACAGTTGCACAAAAGTTAACGTTAACGTAAAATGTAATAATTGAGTGAAGGGAGGAATAAACATGTATAAAATTGATGAAGTAACAAAGCAAGTTGGTTTAACAAAGCGTACACTTCGTTATTATGAGGAAATTGGTTTAATTCATCCCCCGGAGCGTAGTGAGGGGAACATTCGGCTTTATACGGATGAGGATATTGCAAGAATTAAAAGGATCGTGGAAGCGAAAGAAGTATTAGGAATCACGCTTCAAGAAATGCAACATTTCTTATCGTTAAAAGAAAGAATGGAACAAAGAAGAAATAGCGAGAATCCTCGCGACCGCGAAGTGATTCAAGAAATTAAAGATATGCTTGAGAAACAAGTGCAAACGTTGGATGAAAAAATGGAGCAAATGCAGCGTGTAAAGGCAGAACTTGAAGATAGTTTACATCGTGCAGTGACATTTTTAGAGAGCATAAAAGGAGAATGATTGAAATGGAGAGCAAACAAAAACTAGGGAGATTGATTACAGTGGTGGCTACTTTCCTTGCCTTTTCTGGTATAGGGGTAGTCGATCCAATCTTGCCAATTATTGCTGAGAAAATTGGTGCAACGCATTGGCAAGTTGAAATGTTATTTACCGCATATATTTTAACGATGGCAATTATGATGTTACCAGCTGGTATATTCGCATCAAGATTTGGTGATAAGCGCATGATGACAATCGGTCTTGCAATTGTAACTGTATTTGCGTTTATATGCGGTATATCGCAAACGATTGCTCAATTATCTCTTTTCCGTGCTGGATGGGGATTAGGAAATGCGATGTTTTTTGCTACAGCAATGACACTTTTAATAGCATTAAGTAAGGAGGTTCATGAAGCAGTAGGATTATATGAAGCAGCTATCGGTTTAGGAATGGCAGGTGGCCCATTGTTAGGTGGTATATTAGGTGGACATTCTTGGCGTTACCCATTTTTCGCAACGAGTATTTTAATTTTCTTAGCATTTATTTTAGTATTCTTTTTTGTAAAAGAACCGGAGCGAAAAGTGAAGCGTAAAGCAGCGGGCGTAGGTGAATTACTTAACTTGGTGAAATATAAACCGTTTATGCAAGGTGCGATTTCAGGGATGTTATACTACTACGGATTTTTCGTCGTGCTAGCATATTCACCACTTATTATGCATTTATCAGCTATTCAATTAGGTTTTGTATTTTGTGGATGGGGATTAGCGTTAGCTTACGGTTCCGCAATTTTAGCACATAGGCTAGAAGGAAAATATGAACCGAAAACATTGTTAAAAGGTAGTTTACTCGTATTTGCGATTTTCTTAATTGCATTATTCTTTGTGAAAATTATGTGGTTACAAATCGTATTAATTGTCCTATCAGGATTAGCATCTGGTTTAAATAATGCATTATATACAAGCTATGTAATGGATATTTCACCTTATGAAAGATCTGTTACTTCAGGTGTTTATAACTTCGTTCGTTGGTTAGGAGGAGCGATTGCTCCCATTTTATCAGGAGTTATCGGACACACTGTTTCACCACAAAGTCCATTTTTAGTCGGTGGAGTTGTTGTATTAGTTGGTTGCGTTATGATCTTAATTCCGATTCGTAAACCGGTAGAAATAGAGACAAAAGCCCTTTCTTAAGAAAGGGTTTTCTTTCCTATTACAAGGCAAACCCTTTCCACATATATGTTAGAACCCTCTGACTAAAATATATTTTCGGTATTTTTGTACTTTTAACTATACATTTTGGATGTTTTGTTTTATTTTTGTTAGGGGACATTAATGATGTCCCTATTATAAATTTGCATTGAAAGGCGTGATTGTACGATGGAACTATGGTTCACTGAAAAACAAACAAAACATTTTGGGATTACGGCACGTATTAACCGCACATTACATACGGAGCAAACAGAATTCCAAAAACTTGATATGGTTGAAACGGAAGAGTTCGGAAACATGCTTATTTTAGATGGCATGGTCATGACAACAGAAAAAGATGAGTTCGTTTATCATGAAATGGTAGCGCACGTACCTTTATTTACACATCCAAACCCTGAAAACGTATTAGTTGTCGGTGGTGGTGATGGCGGTGTTATTCGTGAAGTGTTAAAACACCCAAGCGTAAAAAAAGCAACTCTTGTTGAAATTGATGGAAAAGTAATTGAGTACTCTAAACAGTACTTACCATCAATTGCAGGCGCATTAGATGATGAGCGTGTAGAGGTGAAAGTAGGAGACGGTTTCCTACACATCGCAGAAAGCGAAAATGAATATGACGTAATTATGGTAGATTCTACTGAGCCGGTAGGACCAGCAGTAAACTTATTTACGAAAGGTTTCTACGCTGGAATCTCTAAAGCGTTAAAAGAAGATGGTATTTTCGTTGCACAAACGGACAACCCTTGGTTCACACCAGAACTAATTACAACTGTGTTCAAAGACGTAAAAGAGATCTTCCCAATTACTCGTTTATACACAGCAAACATTCCAACGTATCCAAGTGGACTTTGGACATTCACAATCGGATCTAAAAAACATGATCCACTAGAAGTAAGTGAAGAGCGTTTCCACGAAATCGAAACGAAATACTACACAAAAGAATTACACAATGCAGCATTCGCATTACCGAAATTTGTTGGCGATTTAATTAAGTAAGAGCGTTAAATTGAAATAAATAAAGTGTAAGTAACTCATTTAAGGTGTTTGTCTAGAAGGCTTGAACATGCTAGTTACTTACACTGCTACAAATGAAGTAGTCTTCTTGTGATAACAAGAAGGCCCAGGTAAATCGAGAAAGAGGAGCAGTACGCTCCAAATTTGAGAAATAATGAAAGGTTGGGATACCTTAAGTTCCACATAAGGAGGAAAAGAATATGCGTTTTGATGAAGCTTATTCAGGTAAAGTATTTATTAAAAGTCATCCAAGTTTTGAAGAGTCAAAGGCGGTTATTTATGGGATGCCTATGGATTGGACAGTAAGTTTCCGTCCAGGATCTCGCTTTGGCCCTGCACGTATTCGTGAAGTATCAATCGGTCTTGAAGAATATAGTCCGTATTTAGATCGTGAACTAGAAGAGGTAAAATATTTTGATGCGGGTGATATCCCATTACCATTCGGAAATGCACAACGCAGCTTAGACATGATTGAAGAGTATGTATCAAAACTTTTAGATGCCGGTAAGTTTCCACTAGGTCTCGGCGGTGAGCACTTAGTGTCTTGGCCAATTTTTAAGGCAATGGCAAAAAAATATCCGGATTTAGCAATCATCCACATGGATGCTCATACTGATTTACGTGAATCGTATGAAGGGGAGCCTTTATCCCACTCTACACCAATTCGTAAAGTGTGTGATTTAATTGGTCCGGAAAACGTATATTCTTTCGGAATTCGTTCTGGAATGAAGGAAGAATTTGAATGGGCGAAAGAAGTAGGTATGAACTTATACAAATTTGACGTATTAGAGCCGTTAAAAGAAGTATTACCGAAACTTGCAGGACGTCCAGTCTATGTCACAATCGACATTGATGTATTAGACCCAGCTCATGCTCCTGGAACAGGAACGTTAGAGGCTGGAGGTATCACATCTAAAGAACTATTAGATTCCATCATGGCAATTGCAAATTCAAATATAAATGTAGTTGGAGCAGACTTAGTAGAAGTAGCTCCTGTCTACGACCATAGTGATCAAACACCAGTCGCAGCAAGCAAATTCGTGCGGGAAATGCTGCTCGGTTGGGTAAAGTAAAAGTGAAGCCGACTGTTTAGACCCGGTGACTAAGGTTCTTTCCTGCAAAAGGTGCTTTTTATCTTTTGGCAGGGAAGGTTCTTAGACGCAAGGGGCTAGGAGGCGTAACTGGATAGAAATAAAAGCGGAAGCGGCTCGCTCAGAATGTGAGGAGGATGGAGCTTCAGACGTAGAGGCGCTTTTTGCCTCGAAGGAAGAAGCGAAGTCACCGACCATTCTAGCCGCTGTAGCTGGATAAAGTAAGAGTCCCCTATGAATAGGCGCTTTTATTTTATCCGTTATGTGTCGGTAAGTCGATATATTAAAAAAATCGTCGATATAATCCCATTTACCATAGCAAGACATGAAAAAAAGAGTTATTCTCAAAAGGTGAGAATAACTCTTTTTCTTATGCAACCTTTTCTTCTGAAGCAATGCCGCGAATTTCATCAGCAGAGCGGATCGGATATTTGCGGAACACAATAGATCCGATGTATCCGACAATAGTGGTAACGATTCCACATAGTACAGCAGCGATCGTTACTTTTATAACGTCATTAAATCCAAACAAGACGAGAAGCCCTGGAATTGGTGATGCTGTTCCTGGCGCATTATTAACGAGCTGGAATAGCGATGTAATAATACCGGCAAGCGCGCCGCCAACGAAGTTTGTCATATAGATAGGAATTGGATTTGCTGAGACAACATCGGCTTGTGTTAAAGGCTCGATTGCTACAGCAATTGTATCTTTCTTTGAACAAATTTTTAGTCGTTTAAAGAAAATAAAGTTCATCGGGGCTGAGGCCGCAACGGCAAGACTGCCAATTGCCATTGGTAAACCTGTTAATCCAAGCATTGCAGTTAATGCCATAGAACTTAATGGAGAGGTAGAAATAACTGTTATTAATCCACCAAGCATAATACCCATAATGATAGGACTTTCTGTAGTTGCAACTGAAATCATAGAACCGATTTTACCAAGTGTTGCGTTAACGAGTGGATCCATAAGCATGGCCATTCCACGTGAGATTGGTGCAGCAATAAATAGGATTGCTAAAAACTCTACACCAGCTGGTAATTTCTTTTCGAGAAATTTCACGACGAAGGCACAAACGTATCCAGCAAAAAATCCTGGTAAAATACCGAATCCACTAGTAGCGATACCGATTAAAACAGCGTATACGGGTGAAACGCCGATTGCTAATGCTACTAAAATTGCTGCTGCAACACCGCTCATACTACCAGAAGCTTCTCCTACTGATTGTAAAAAGTCATTATGAAACATTTCTCCACCTATATAACGGTGAAATGCTTCAATAAGAAAACTTGCGATTGCTGCATTAGCTAAAGCACCCATCGCCTTCATTCCGTAAGGCGCACGGTAACTGAAAAGTGTAAATAGACAAAGTACAACAAGTAATAGTGCTAAACCTTGCAAGATAGCCATTTGAAAACTGTCTCCTTTGATTTTTGTAATAAAAATTTGTATCATTCAATAATAATATAAAAGTTTGTGAAACGGAAAAATTTTTTATTGGGAAATTGCTGTAAGGTGAAAAATCCTTACAATAATGTAAGGAAAGTGTAAGGCATTTCGATAGAGTATAGTATGCTTTTTTTCGTATAATACAGGTATAGACATACGGTTAGTGAGAAAGTAGTGCAAACAGGAGGCGCATTTATGAAATTGGTAATTAAAGTTTTAGCTGTGTTCGCCATTATTTTAGGAGGAACAGCATATTATTTAAACACGAAAACAGAAGGTGTGCATGCTTTTGTAGACAACTTCTTTTCAAATAAAGAAATACAAGATTATTATGCTGTTATAGATAAAAGCGAGAAAAAAGACGATGAATATTTGTATACATTTAAAGGATATACAGAAGATGGAAATTTACAAGTTATTAAAAGAATGGTGAACCGTGAATTGCATACGGGTGCTTTTATAAAAATTTATGCAAAAGGTATGCAGGGAAAAGGATGGGCTGAAATCCCGAAAGAATCAATCCCACAAAAAGCGTTGCAAAAAATAGAAAAACCATAAAAGGAGCGAATCGTTCGCTCCTTTTTTAGTGCGTTAAAATGGTGATAGCTGAACTTTCTTTATTAGAAATGATTTTTGCACGTCCGCCAATTGGGAAAGTAAAGATCGGAGTTGTATGTCCGAAACTTGCATTCGCAATAATAGGGATATGTACAAGTTCAGGCTTTGAAGTAATCATTTCTTGAATGTCCTCTATCATACATTCTGCTCCTTTTTGCATTCTCCCTATAACGATACCTTTTACGTATTCAAAATCAGTTTGCTGCATAAGAGAATGTAAGTATCGATCGAAAGTTTTAAGTGTAGCTTTTCCCGTTAAACTATCTTCTTCAAGAAATAAAATTTTATCTCGTAAACTTGGCATATACGGAGTACCTTGTAGTAAATGTAAAGTGCTCATATTTCCGCCAATAATATCCCCTGTAGCTTCTCCTTCTTGAATCGAAATATATCCTTCATTTTTAATAAATTCTCGATTTTCCTGATCTATATACCAAGAATCATCACTCCACGTTTCGGATGGTAGGATTTCAATAGAATCATTAGAAGTTAAGCATTTAAAAAAGTAATCGGTTGTATACGCGAGACCTTTCTCCATTCCAAATGAAGAGAAGTGAGGACCTGAATATGTAACAAGACCTGTTTTTGTATAAAGTGCGTTATGTAAAGCAGTAATGTCAGAATAGCCGCAGAAAAACTTTGGATTTTCGCGAATTAAATCGTAATCGAGATGTTTCAATAAGCCGTTAGAGTTATATCCGCCAAGTGTCGTCAAAATTGCTTTTACATTAGGGTCTCTAAATGCTTCGTGGAGGTCTTGAACACGTGAAGAAATAGAAGAGGAAGCGAATCGATCTATCTCATCAGCATATTTTGAGAATGTAACTTGAAAGCCCATGTCGGTTAATCTTTTTATAGCAAGGTTTCTGTTTTCATTTGAGACAATACTTAAACTACAAGATGGTGAAATAACTCTTATTTCATCCCCTTTTTTTAATTTTGTTGGTATCACAAAATTCCCCCCTTTAATTAAAAGAATATTTAGATTTAAAAAATATTTTATCATATGAAATAAAGTGAGGGTGAATTATTTTTTGAAAAGGAGTTTTCCTGATTTTTCAGCAGACAGACAGCATCTTTTTTTGATATGATAGGAAAAGTGATTTATTATAAGTAGTATTTAATATCTATAACATTTGAAAGGTGTGCAAGACGTGAAGAAACAACTTGCAGGCTTGCCGGTACACGTTCATTTCGTAACAGAAATCCGTGAAGGGGCGAGGAAGGAAACCGTTGCTTTTGAAGCAAATGGTCAATACTATGTAAAAGGTCAAGGTACATACGTAACATTCCAAGAGCCGAACGAACAAGGCGAAGTGAAGACAATTATAAAAATTCAAGATGAACAAGTTCTCATTATGCGTTCAGGTGCTATTTCTATGCGTCAGACGCATGTGAAAGGTGAATGGACAACTGGTACGTACACGAGTGAACTTGGTACGTTTGCACTGCAAACGAAAACTGATAACGTTCTTTTTAAATGGTCGGATGAAAAGAAAAAAGGACAGCTCTTCTTAACGTACGCATTGCTTCTAAGTGAACAAGAAGCTGGCAGATATACAATTACAATTAACTTGAAGGAGGCAAAATAATGAATTCTTTAGAACAGGTAAAAGGATTGATTAAAGAAGAAATTCAAGCTGCTGTATTAAAGGCAGAATTAGCAACAGAAGAACAAATTCCAAACGTTGTATTAGAATCTCCAAAAGATAAAACAAATGGTGATTTCTCTACAAATATGGCAATGCAACTTGCACGTGTTGCGAAAAAAGCACCTCGTATGATTGCAGAAGAATTAGTTGCAAACTTCGATAAAGCAAAAGCTTCTATTGAAAAAATTGAAATCGCTGGTCCTGGTTTTATTAACTTCTATATGGATAATAGTTACTTAACAGACTTAATCCCAACAATTGTTAATGCTGGTGAAGCTTACGGTGAAACGAACACTGGTAAAGGTGAAAAAGTACAAATTGAGTTCGTATCTGCAAATCCAACAGGTGACCTTCACTTAGGACATGCACGCGGTGCTGCGGTAGGTGACACTTTATGTAACGTATTAGCAAAAGCAGGATACGATGTATCTCGTGAGTACTACATTAATGACGCGGGTAACCAAATTCATAATTTAGCTCTTTCTGTTGAAGCTCGTTACATGCAAGCGTTAGGTTTAGATAAAGAAATGCCAGAAGACGGTTACCACGGTGCAGATATTATCGGTATCGGTAAACGTTTAGCTGAAGAGTTTGGCGATCGTTATGCGAAAGCTGATGCAGAAGAAAGCTATGAGTTCTATCGTTCATACGGTTTGAAATATGAGTTAGCAAAACTTCAAAAAGACTTAGAGAGCTTCCGTGTTAAATTCGATGTATGGTTCTCAGAAACATCATTATACAAAAACGGAAAGATTGATCAGGCTCTTGCTGTATTAAAAGAGCGTGACGAAATCTTTGAAGAAGGCGGCGCAACTTGGTTCCGTTCAATGACTTACGGTGACGACAAAAACCGTGTATTAATTAAAAACGACGGTTCTTACACATACTTAACGCCAGATATCGCTTACCATCGCGACAAATTAGAGCGTGGTTTCGATAAATTAATCAACATTTGGGGTGCTGACCACCACGGTTACATTCCTCGTATGAAAGCTGCGATTCAAGCACTTGGTTACGATAAAGACACATTAGAAGTAGAAATCATCCAAATGGTACAACTATACCAAAACGGTGAAAAAATGAAGATGAGTAAGCGTACGGGTAAAGCAGTTACACTTCGTGAGCTTATGGAAGAAGTAGGCGTAGACGCAATGCGTTACTTCTTTGCAATGCGTAGCGGTGATTCTCATTTAGACTTCGATATGGACTTAGCTGTATCAAAATCTAATGAAAATCCAGTATACTATGCGCAATATGCACATGCTCGTGTATGCAGTATCCTTCGTCAAGGTGAAGAGTTAGGATTAGCTACAGGCGGAGACGTGAACTATAAACTTGTTACTTCTGAGAAAGAAGTAGAATTACTGAAAAAACTTGGTGAATTCCCAGCTGTAGTTGCGGATGCAGCGCAAAAACGTCTGCCACACCGCATTACAAACTATGCATTTGAATTAGCTGCAGCACTACACAGCTTCTACAATGCAGAGAAAGTATTAAACCAAGATAACTTAGAGTTAAGTAAAGCTCGTTACGAATTAATGAAAGCAGTACGAACTACACTTCAAAATGCACTAGCAATCGTAGGAGTATCTGCACCAGAAAAAATGTAATAGACAAAAGAAAAGATGCTTATTTTTGTTTAGAAGTGATATACGAGTTGACATAAAAACATCTATTCAATGTATAGACTGATTAGATGTCAAAGAAGACCAATGAAAAGCTGTATGGCTTGATAAGGGGAAGTTGAAACAGAAAAAGAGATGGCAAAGCTATCTCTTTTTCTGTGCCCAATTTTCTAATCTAAATATATGTGATAGTGATGAAGTGAAAATAGAAAAATACCAATTAACTATTGATTTTTAGGAACGATTCTAGAATAATAGACTGTTGGGGGTAAGATTATCAAAATCCATATATGTATTATTAGTTGTTGGAATGTTACTAGGAAATGGTGTGATTGTTTTGAAAGATATTGTTACAGCTATGCCAAATACTAAAATAACAATGCATCTAACCAAGTATCTAAACAATTAGTAATCAATCTTGAAAACTTCCAACTTAGTCAAGAAACTAGGGGTGGTATGTTTAAAATAGTACATATAGTACAATTAAAGTTTTCATGATTTGATAAAAAATAATGAAAGGATATAAATCTCTCGGTTTTGATAGTATCATCACATATAAGCTCATTTTAATTCTTCGACATAGCCATGGAACCCATTAGGCAAAGTGTTTTTTCTCGACACTCATTTATATACTCCAAAAATGAAAAGGCTGAATTTCGTATTTCTATATGATTTATATGAAATCAGTTGACAATCATACCCTTTTTTAGTTACCCCCAAATTCGTTCCACTGTATTCAAATTTGGAGAATATGACTTTCATCTTGCATAGGCAACCAATACTTCATCCAGAACGTTTTTAATTATATAATGCTTCTTGTTCTATTTGTTTCGGTGTGTAGGTTGGTTGTGTAACTAAACACAAAACGTTTTAACATATGCCCAATTTCACCTCAACTCATAATGACAGAAAACGCACCTTCAATGACATCTTTTAGAATACGAGTATCCTAGCATGTTTCACAGTCTTAACTTTCTTCGGCGGATATGCTAAATTCGATTATAGATTGTACTTCTTGGTATTCTTTAGGAGGATAAGTAAGGAAGTTGTCCAAATGCATATTTACTGTGAAATAGCTCTTCCATACTTGTCGGCAATAAATTTTTGTATTTATAAAGCAAGCGTTTGCGTTGGTGATGATAATAGCTATCAAACATATTTTAGTAGAGTGGCTTAATGACATTGATATAGTGGAATCTTTGTCATAGTATATTTGTTCTAGAATCTAGAAACATTTTATAGGGAGGATAACAGAAAGCATGTATTTAAAAAGGATAACTTCAATTTTTTCGATTATAATGATTTTCATGTTTACTATAGGTCAGAGTCTTTTACCTATAGTAGCAAACGCACAAGAATTAAATACATTAGGACTTGTGGATAGTTTTAAAATTGATAAAACAGATCTTTCTATCGGACAACGGACTAAAGTAACTATAAACTTCAGTGAAAAAGATAGTCTTAAGATGAAGCCTGGAGACACACTAACATTAACACTGCCTCCAGAATTAAAAGGATTAAATACAGAGTTTCTATTAGATGATTATGGTACTTGTAAAGTCACTGCAGGTACTGTGGTATGTACATTTAATGATAAAGTGAGTACACATCAAAATATTAAAGGGTATTTAAACTTTTTTGTGGAAGCTGCTAATGTAGGAACGGATGAAAAGAAAGAGATTGAAACCAATTTCGGTACAAATGTAGATAAGCAATCTGTAACAATTACCGGCCCAAGCAGTGGTGGGGGTACAGATCCTGGAAAGCCACCATTTTTTTATAAAACTGGTGATATGAACTCAGGTAAGAGCGATGAAGTACGTTGGTTCTTGAATATAAACTTGGCTAAAGAAGAGTTAAGTCGTGATATTGTTGTGACTGATAATTTACAGGAAGGTCAAACACTTAATAAGGATAGTTTCTATATAATTGTAGATGATTATATAGGTCGTCGATCTTTAACGCTACAAGAGCTTGAAAAGCAAGGTTACGGAACGATTACCTTTACTGGAGACAAATCATTTAAAGTTGTGCTTAATAAGGGTAAAGCGCGTCTTGCCTCCTTTTCGATTGGTTATACATCTACTATAACGGAAGCTGGGAAGAAGCAAGAGTTTTTTAAGAATGATTATACGATTGATTACCAAGTTCTAAACAAGGAACCAGTTACCGAATCGGGTACTCATCCAGTCGAAAATATGATAGCTGGCGGTGGTGCTGAAGGTAATGTGACTCCAAAAGGAACACTAAAAATTGTGAAGCATATTGAAGGGGATGAAGAAAAAGTAATCCCAAATGTTTCGTTTAAGTTGTATAAAGAGTCTGATGAACAAGTTGGAGATGTATATAAAACAGATGAAAAAGGGATAATTGAAATCCCTAATTTACAACCAGGTAAATATTATGTGAAAGAAGTTTCAGCTCCAGACTATGTTGATTTCGATCCTCAAGCAAAAGTAATTTTTGAAGTTAAATCAGATGCTGTAAATGGAGTTAAGTTGCCAATTCCGAATAAGTTGAAAACTACATCTATTGCAGGGACGAAGACGTGGAAAGGCGATAACGAGAAAGATCGTCCAAGTTCAATCAAAGTAGACTTACTACAAAATGAGGAAGTAGTAAACACGAAAGAAGTAACAGCGGCAGATGGTTGGAAATACAAATTTGACAACCTAGCAACGTATGATGCAAATGGAGTAGCGTACAAGTATGAAGTAAAAGAACAACCGATAGATGGATACACAACAGAAATAAACGGTTATGATATTACAAATACAAAAGTGGTACAAAAAACCAAAGTAGAAGGAACGAAAACATGGAAGGACGGAAATGCGGAAGGTCGTCCAACGATGATTAAAGTAGACTTACTACAAAGCGGTACAGTGATTGCGACGCAAGAAGTAAGCGAAGCAACAGGCTGGAAATATGAATTTAAAGATTTGGCGATAAACGATGCAGACGGAAAAGCATATAAGTATGAAGTGAAAGAACAAGCAGTAGCCGGATACGAATCCAAAGTCAATGGTTATGACATCACGAATACAAAAGTAGGCAAGACATCAGTTGCAGGAACGAAGACGTGGAAAGGTGGCACAGAGGAAGAGCATAAAGCCATCAAAGTAGACTTACTACAAAATGATACAGTGATTGCGACACAAGAAGTAAGCAAAGAAACAGGTTGGAAGTATGAATTTAAAGATTTAGTAGCATTCGATGCAAATGGAAAAGCATACAAGTATGAAGTGAAAGAACGGCCAGTAGCCGGATACCAATCTGACGTACACGGTTATGACATCACAAATACAAAAGTAGGCGAAACAAAAGTAGAAGGAACGAAAACATGGAACGATAACAATGCAACAGATCGTCCAAGCTCGATTAAGGTAGACTTACTACAAAACGGTAAAGTAGTAGACACAAAAGAAGTAACAGCGGAAACAAACTGGAAGTATACGTTTGAAAAACTGCAAGCATACGATGCAAACGGAGTAGCGTACAAGTATGAAGTGAAAGAACAACAGGTAGCCGGATACAAGTCTGAATTAAAAGGTTATGACATCACAAATACAAAAGTAGGCGAAACAAAAGTAGAAGGAACGAAAACATGGAAAGACGATAACGCGAAAGATCGTCCGGAAATGATCAAAGTAGATCTTTTACAAAACGGTAAAGTAGTAGATACAAAAGAAGTAACAGCGGCAACAAATTGGAAGTACACATTTGAAAAACTTCAGGCATACGATGCAAATGGAGCAGCGTACAAGTATGAAGTGAAAGAACAAGCAGTACCAGGATATGAATCCAAAGTAAGTGGTACTGATATCACAAATACAAAAGTAGGCAAAACAAAAGTAGAAGGAACGAAGACATGGAACGACGGAAATGCAACAGACCGTCCGACAATGATCAAAGTAGACTTACTACAAAACGGGAATGTGATTCAAACACACGACGTACTAGCAGTATTGGGTTGGAAATATATATTCTCAGATCTAGAAGCATACGATGCGGAAGGAAAAGCTTACGAGTATACAGTGAAAGAACAGCCAGTACCAGGATATGAATCCAAAGTAAGTGGTACTGATATCACAAATACAAAAGTAGGTCAAACAAAAGTAGAAGGAACGAAGACATGGAACGACGATAACGCAACAGATCGTCCAGAAATGATTCAAGTAGACCTCTTACAAAATGGTACAGTGATTGCGACGCAAGAAGTAAGCAAAGTAACAGATTGGAAATATGAATTCAAAGATTTAGTAGCGTATGATGCAAATGGAGTAGCGTACAAGTATAAAGTGAAGGAACAACCGATAGCTGGATATGAATCCAAAGTCAACGGTTATGACATCACAAATACAAAAGTAGGCGAAACAAAAGTAGAAGGAACGAAAACATGGAAAGACGATAACGCGAAAGATCGTCCGGAAATGATCAAGGTGGATCTTTTACAAAACGGTAAAGTAGTAGATACAAAGGAAGTAACAGCGGCAACAAATTGGAAGTACACGTTTGAAAAACTGCAAGCATACGATGCAAACGGAGTAGCGTACAAGTATGAAGTGAAAGAACAAGCAGTAGCCGGATATGAATCCAAAGTAAATGGTACTGATATCACAAATACAAAAGTAGGCAAAACAAAAGTAGAAGGAACGAAAACATGGAAAGACGATAACGCGAAAGATCGTCCGGAAATGATCAAAGTAGACCTTTTACAAAATGGTACAGTGATTGCGACGCAAGAAGTAAGCAAAGCAACAGGCTGGAAATACGAATTCAAAGATTTAGCAGCGTATGATGCAAATGGAGTAGCGTACAAGTATGAAGTGAAAGAACAACCGGTAGCCGGATATGAATCCAAAGTAAGTGGTACTGACATCACAAATACAAAAGTAGGCGAAACAAAAGTAGAAGGAACGAAAACATGGAAAGACGATAACGCGAAAGATCGTCCGGAAATGATCAAGGTGGATCTTTTACAAAACGGTAAAGTAGTAGATACAAAGGAAGTAACAGCGGCAACAAATTGGAAGTACACGTTTGAAAAACTACAGGCATACGATGCAAACGGAGTAGCGTACAAGTATGAAGTGAAGGAACAGCCAGTAGCCGGATATGAATCCCAAGTAAGTGGTACTGACATCACAAATACAAAAGTAGCGAAATTGACAGTAGAAGGAACAAAAACATGGAACGATAACAACGCAACAGATCGTCCAAGCACAATCAAAGTAGACTTACTACAAAACGGTAAAGTAGTAGATACAAAAGAAGTAACAGCGGAAACAAACTGGAAATATGCATTTGCAGATGTAGAAGCATATGACGCAAATGGAGTAGCGTACAAGTATGAAGTGAAGGAACAGCCAGTAGCCGGATATCAATCTGACGTACACGGTTATGACATCACGAATACAAAAGTGGGCGAAACGAAAGTAGAAGGAACAAAGACGTGGAACGATAACAACGCAACAGATCGTCCAAGCACAATCAAAATAAACTTACTACAAAACGGTAAAGTAGTAGATACAAAAGAAGTAACAGTAGCAAGTGAATGGAAGTACACGTTTGAAAAACTGCAAGCATACGATGCAAACGGAGTAGCGTACAAGTATGAAGTGAAGGAACAACCGGTAGATGGATACGAATCCAAAGTCAATGGTTATGACATCACGAATACAAAAGTAGGCGAAACAAAAGTAGAAGGAACGAAAACATGGAAAGACGATAACGCGAAAGATCGTCCGGAAATGATCAAAGTAGATCTTTTACAAAACGGTAAAGTAGTAGATACAAAAGAAGTAACAGTAGCAAGTGAATGGAAGTACACGTTTGAAAAACTGCAAGCATACGATGCAAACGGAGTAGCGTACAAGTATGAAGTGAAGGAACAACCGGTAGATGGATACGAATCCAAAGTCAATGGTTATGACATCACGAATACAAAAGTAGGCGAAACAAAAGTAGAAGGAACGAAAACATGGAAAGACGATAACGCGAAAGATCGTCCGGAAATGATCAAAGTAGATCTTTTACAAAACGGTAAAGTAGTAGATACAAAGGAAGTAACAGCGGCAACAAATTGGAAGTACACGTTTGAAAAACTGCAAGCATACGATGCAAACGGAGTAGCGTACAAGTATGAAGTGAAAGAACAACCAGTAGCTGGATACCAATCTGACGTACATGGTTATGACATCACAAATACAAAAGTAGGTGAAACAAAAGTAGAAGGAACGAAAACATGGAAAGACGATAACGCGAAAGATCGTCCGAAAATGATTAAAGTAGACCTTCTACAAAATGGTACAGTGATTGCGACGCAAGAAGTAAGCGAAGCAACAGGCTGGAAATACGAATTCAAAGATTTAGCAGCATACGATGCAAACGGAGTAGCGTACAAGTATGAAGTGAAAGAACAGCCAGTAGCCGGATACGAATCCAAAGTCAATGGTTATGACATCACGAATACAAAAGTAGGCGAAACAAAAGTAGAAGGAACGAAAACATGGAAAGACGATAACGCGAAAGATCGTCCGAAAATGATTAAAGTAGACCTTCTACAAAATGGTACAGTGATTGCGACGCAAGAAGTAAGCGAAGCAACAGGCTGGAAATACGAATTCAAAGATTTAGCAGCATACGATGCAAACGGAGTAGCGTACAAGTATGAAGTGAAAGAACAGCCAGTAGCCGGATACGAATCCAAAGTCAATGGTTATGACATCACGAATACAAAAGTAGGCGAAACAAAAGTAGAAGGAACGAAAACATGGAAAGACGATAACGCGAAAGATCGTCCGAAAATGATTAAAGTAGACCTTCTACAAAATGGTACAGTGATTGCGACGCAAGAAGTAAGCGAAGCAACAGGCTGGAAATACGAATTCAAAGATTTAGCAGCATACGATGCAAACGGAGTAGCGTACAAGTATGGAGTGAAAGAACAACCAGTAGCTGGATACCAATCTGACGTACATGGTTATGACATCACAAATACAAAAGTAGGTGAAACAAAAGTAGAAGGAACGAAAACATGGAAAGACGATAACGCGAAAGATCGTCCGAAAATGATTAAAGTAGACCTTCTACAAAATGGTACAGTGATTGCGACGCAAGAAGTAAGCGAAGCAACAGGCTGGAAATACGAATTCAAAGATTTAGCAGCATACGATGCAAACGGAGTAGCGTACAAGTATGAAGTGAAGGAACAACCGGTAGATGGATACGAATCCAAAGTCAATGGTTATGACATCACGAATACAAAAGTAGGCGAAACAAAAGTAGAAGGAACGAAAACATGGAAAGACGATAACGCGAAAGATCGTCCGAAAATGATTAAAGTAGACCTTCTACAAAATGGTACAGTGATTGCCACGCAAGAAGTAAGCGAAGCAACAGGCTGGAAATACGAATTTAAAGATTTAGCAGCATACGATGCAAACGGAGTAGCGTACAAGTATGAAGTGAAAGAACAGCCAGTAGCCGGATACCAATCTGACGTACATGGTTATGACATCACAAATACAAAAATCAAGGACGAACCAAATGTAGATCCAAAAGATCCAAGCACAGATCCGAAAGATCCAAGCACAGATCCGAAAGATCCAAGCACAGATCCGAAAGATCCAAGCACAGATCCGAAAGATCCAAGCACAAATCCAAAAGATCCAAGCACAGATCCGAAAGATCCAAACACAAATGCAGACGAAAATAGCGATTCAAAAGTTCCACCTACTACAGAAAATGATAAGCCAACATTACTTCCCAACACAGGAGGAACATCAGCAGAAATGAGTTCAATTCTTGGAGGTATGGTATTGTTCCTTTTAGGTGGAATCCTACTCGCTCGTCAGCGAATAAAATAATAAAAAAGCTTTAGATTATTGATTACACTGTAATCTGAGTAGCTGACAAATTAAAAAATTACTATTGATATTGCTCCCTTTGGGTAAGTATTCAAAAACACTTCACGATAAAGTGAAGGGAAGAATACAGCCTGAAGGGTTTTTTTATAGAAAAAAGAGAGCAATTTCAAGGTGGACTCAATCAGCGGCCCTAAAGTAATAACAAAACCGTCTTTAAAAAGCCTATTATCCATTGGGCCATAAGCTTAGAGCGTGGTATCGCATGTAATGTAAGGTCAATACTATACAATAAATGTGTTTTTATTTATATATTACGATTTTAATTATACACGATAATACCATGTAATAAATATGCTTTTATGCATATTTGTTTTTTTTTCTTTTTCAATAAATAGCCACCGATTAATCGGTGGCTTGAAATAGTATTAAGCGGCTTTTTGTTCTGTTTTCAAGGTAGATTGAAGGCTGTTATAGACGCCTGTACCAATGACCTCTAATGCCATTTTCATACGTTCTAGCGAAATATTTTCTAATACGTTATCTTGGGGTGTGTGATATACCCTTTCAATATGATAGATTAATGGATTCCAACTATCGACGCCCATCCAAATAAATAGTGCAGAAGGAATACCGACTTCAGCAAACGGTACATGATCACTAGAGCCAAATTTCCCTTGTTGTACGAGATCATTATTTAACTGTTTACCTGCTTGCAAGGCTGCGTCTGTTACAAGGTTTGGAGAACCGTTAGGCGTCATAGCATATAAATTTTTTGCCTTATCGTAATTTGTTGCAACCATGTCTGCGTTAAAGACACCTAAAATTCGATCACGTTCTTTTTGGGATAGACTATTAACGTAATAATCGGAGCCGAGTAAGCCAGTCTCTTCAGAACCAAAAGCAATAAAACGAATTTCTTTATCAGTTTCTACATTTTGAAAAGCACGAGCTAACTCTAATACTAATCCTGTACCAGAAGCATTATCGTTTGCTCCAGGTGCTCCAATGACACTATCATAGTGCGAACTTACAACGACAGCTTTTTCATTACCTGTACTGTTTTTTGGTTTCTTTTTAGCGATGACGTTTAAGGATTTTAAATTAGATTCATGTCTCGCTTTTAGGGAAAGAATTGTTGACCCTTTTTTAGCGATTTCTTCTTTAAATGCATTTCCTTGCGCATAAGCAAGACCGAAGACAGGGACAGACTGCTTTTTCGTTAGGCGAGGATTGAAAGTTTGTCCGTAGTTTCCACGACCGCCAATTAAACTGTATAAAAGAACACCTTTTGCTCCTTTACTAACAGCGTTTTCAACTTGTTTATTGTAGTCTGCAACTGTTGTTCCTCTTTCAAATAGAACAATCTTTCCATTTACTTCATTTGGAATATCCTCTAATTTTGTCCCACCTTGAACAAAGATAAGAGGAGCTGTAACAGTTTCTGTAGAAATTAGTGCGTTAGGAGCAGCGCCAGCTTGCCAATTACGCTTTGTGGATAATGGGGATTCAATAAAGCCAACGTATTGATCCGGCACTTGAAATGGCTGATATTCTACTTCATAACCCATTGATTTAAGTTGCATACCAACGTAGCGAGAACCCCATTCTTCTGATTTTGTTCCACCAGGGCGAGGACCAATTGTTTCGGATAAGAAACGGATGTGTTCGATGGCGCGACTTGCATCAACTTGTTTTGTGATAGGTGAAGTCTGTGTGATTTCTGACGTGGAATCAGCTTTGACTTGTCCAATTGGAGCCAAGCTAACAGCGAGTGATACAGCAAGTAAAGAGCTTACTATTTTTTGTTTTAAAGATTTTTTCATTTTTTCCTCTCCTATTCTTCTATTCTCTCTGACTGACAAAAGAAGACGGATAACGACTTTATTTTACCTTTATATTTTTTATTTTTCAATATTCTGACATTGATAAATAAAAAATACTATATGCATATTTGCATATTTTTGATGGAGATATGTATGCTATCATTTTAAATGAAGGTTCGCTTTCTGCTTGGAAAGCTCCTAAATTGCATGAATCTAGTGTACCCAAACTTTAGATTATGTAGAGAAAAGAATCCACTGTAGGGTTTCTTTTCTCATGTTTGAATCATGTGATGATAAATATGTTTCCGCATTTCATAATTATCATCAGTGATATATGTAAGGCATCCATATGAAAATACGAGGCTGTTCAAAGGTTTTCCGTACTTTTGGGCAGCCTCACCCCGTTAAAAAGGTGATGCTTTGATGCATCACCTTTTATTTATATAAATTTTTGCATACCTAAAAGTAATAAAAAATAGCCGTTTGGTAGGTTTCTGCTACCAAACGGCTATTTTTTATATTTCTGTTAAAATTATCGGCTCACCACGTGTTACGACAACTGTATGCTCACATTGTGCAACAAGGCTTTTGTCAGGAGTAACGAATGTCCAACCGTCATCACCGCGCTCGATAATATGATCAGCTTTCATAGAGATAAATGGCTCTACAGCGATAACAAGACCGTCTTTTAGAAGTGCACTATCTATTGGATCATAATAGCTTAAAATGTGGTTTGGTGCTTCATGTAAACTAAGACCGATACCATGACCAGTTAAGTTTTGAATAACATTGTATCCACTTTTATGTGCGAAGTTTGAAACCGCACGACCAATTTGATTTTGTTTTGAACCAGCTTTAACTTTTTTCATTGCTGCCCAAAATGCGTCAACAGCTGCTTGGCAAAGTTTTTCTTTTTCTTCGTCTTTCCCAAGTACAAATGAGATACCCGTATCTGCATAATAACCATCAAGTGCGGCAGATACGTCGACGTTTACTAAGTCGCCTTCTTTTAATACACGATCTCCTGGAATGCCGTGAGCAACTTCTTCATTTACACTAATGCAAGTTACACCAGGGAAATCATATTCTTTTTCAGGTGCAGAAATAGCACCATGCTCATCTAATACTTTTTTACCGATCAAATCAAGCTCTTTCGTTGTCATACCTGGCTTCGCTTCTTTTTTCATTTCTTCACGTGCAAGCGCAACGATGCGGCCGATTTTTCGTAAGCTTTCTAAATCCTGTTCATTACGAATAATCATGAAAACCACTGTCCTTCCTCGAATATATATCTTACCCGATTGTATCATGTTTATTTTCGTCCTGCTACTCGCTTGCGGTATGCGGGTTGATTACTCACACAAAGAATACATGACAATTGTCATATCGATGTCATGACGCATCATACTGTTTCCTAACTTTTCCAAGGAATACAATGTAAATATAAGAAACAGCGGGGGTGGAGAGATGGAAAAGGTTATTGAGATAAATGGTGTTACTAAAACATTTAAACATAAAAACGCAGTAAGTAACGTTTCATTTCACGTGGATAAAGGGGAAATAGTAGCATTACTTGGACCAAATGGTGCGGGGAAGACGACGATGATTTCGATGATGCTTGGATTAAAAGATCCTACAGAAGGGACAGTTTCTATATTTGGAAAGAGTCCAAAGCATAGAGGCGTTCGTAATAGCCTTGGGGCAATGTTACAAGAAGTAAGTGTGATTGATAGCATTACAGTGGAAGAGGCAATTGAGCTATTCCGCAGTTATTATACAAACCCGGTAGCGAAAGAAACATTACTACAGTTATCAAATTTGGAATCAGAGCGAAAGCAAAGATGTGAAAAGTTATCAGGTGGGCAAAAAAGAAGATTAAATTTTGCACTCGCACTTGCTGGAAATCCAGATTTGTTATTTTTAGATGAGCCGACAGTTGGAATGGATATTACGTCTCGAAGAACGTTTTGGGAAACGATTAAAACGTTAGCAAGTGAAGGGAAAACGATTATTTTAACAACACATTATTTAGAGGAAGCAGATGCGTTGGCGAATCGTATTTTATTGTTTGCGAACGGAAATATTATCGCAGATGGCACACCAGATGAAATGAAAGCGACGATTTCTCGAAAAACGATCTCGTTTTATTCGAAAGAAAAAATCCCTAAGAGTTTACTAAAGGAATTACCGCATGTAACAGAAGTACAGTCAAATGAAGGGCGCTTCACTTTAACGACGGAAGATACAGATGCCACTCTACAAGCAATTTATCAGAAGAATCTACCTGTAACAAATGTTTCAGTTGAACGTGGAAGTCTCGATGAAGCATTTGAACAGTTTGTCGCAAATCAAAAGGGGGAAATTGCATGAAAGCTTTATGGATGCAATGCAAAATAGAAATTTTACGTACGTTCCGTAATAAATTATTTATCTTTTTCTCATTATTAATGCCAGTTATGTTTTACTACATTTTCACAAATGTTGTGCAAGTGCCACAAAACGGAGATGCGTGGAAAGCACATTATTTAATTTCTATGGCGACTTTTAGTATTGTAGGGACTGCACTTTTTAGTTTTGGTGTGAGACTTTCTCAGGAAAGAGGGCAAGGTTGGACACATCTTCTAAAAATTACACCGCTTCCTGAAGGGGCGTATTTAACAGCAAAAATTATCGCTCAAACAGTAGTAAATGCTTTTTCAATCTTAGTTATTTTTATGGCAGGGATATTAATTAATCATGTTGAGTTAACGGTAGGACAATGGATTGGTGCTGGATTATGGTTATTGTTAGGTGTGACACCATTTTTAGCACTCGGAACAGTAATAGGTTCCATTAAGAAGGCGGATGCAGCTGCTGGCCTAGCAAATATTTTAAATATGAGTTTAGCTGTAATTGGCGGGTTATGGATGCCGATTGAAGTATTCCCGAAAATATTAAGAACGATTGGTGAATGGACACCGACATATCATTTTGGAAGCGGTGCGTGGGATATTGTAGCTGGAAAATCAATTGGATGGGAAAATATCGCGGTATTAGGAGGTTATTTCCTTATATTTGTTGTAGTATCAATATATATAAGAAAAAGACAGGAAGCGGTATAAATGATAGAGAAGAGGATGGAAATTTTTCCGAAACATATGGGTTTTTTTCCGTATATGTGGCTCGTATATTTGTTATTTCCAATTTATAATTTAACACAAGTATCAGGATGGAAACTTGTAATGGGGATCGGTATGTTGATAGTCTTCATTATCACATACCGTCAACTTTATTTTGTTCAGAAGACGTTCGTTTTGTGGGCGTTTATTCAAATGATATTAACCTTTTTATTTGCCATATTTTATAATCCTTTCATGATATTCTTTGGCTTTTTCACGGCAAGTGCGATGGGCTTTGCGCCAAGTAAGAAAGTATTTCGAGTGCTACTATGTCTGTTAGTTGTAATGCTCGGAGCATTTGTATTTGTAAATATGAATCAACTAACACCGGCAAATTTAGTAAATATCGTTCCGATGTTTATTTTAATGCTTCTTACGCCATTTGGTATGCGTAATTTTAATCAGAAAAAGATGTTAAAGAACCAATTAAACGAAGCGAATGAGCAAATTAAAGATTTAGTAAAACGTGAAGAACGGCAGCGAATTGCACGGGATCTTCATGACACGTTAGGTCATACGTTATCTCTTATTACGTTAAAAAGCCAGCTTGTTGAGAAGTTAATCGTAAAAAATCCAGAGCGTGCAAGTGTGGAAGCAAAGGAAATTACACAAACATCTCGTACCGCTTTAAAACAGCTGAGGGAATTAATTTCTGATATGCGCATGATTACAGTAGAAGAAGAGCTTGAGCAAATAAAAGTGATCTTACAAGCTGCTAACATTGAGTTAGAAATAGAACAAGAAGCGAGTGCAAGTTCGTTATCACCGATTGAACAAAATATTTTAGGCATGTGTTTACGTGAGGCTGTGACGAATGTTGTAAAACATAGTAAGGCGACGCAGTGTACAGTTTCTGTATTAGAATCACAAGGTGAACTGATTTTGAAAGTAGAAGATAACGGAATTGGTTTAGAGGATCAAAACAATGATGGAAATGGTATTCGCGGCATGAAAGAACGAATTGCTCTTATTGATGGATTTGTTGAACTAAATACGATACATTCAGGGACGCTATTAACAGTAAAAGTACCAGTGGTCATTAGAACAGGAAAAGATGAGGTGAGGGTATGATTCGAATTATTATTGCGGAAGATCAACGGATGCTTCGTGGTGCATTAGGAGCCCTACTTGATTTAGAAGATGATATGGAAGTGATTGGGCAAGCTGCGAACGGAGAAGAGGCGTTAAAATTAATTGAATCGTTAAAGCCAGATGTAAGTATTATGGATATTGAAATGCCGATTCAAAGTGGATTGGATGTCGCTGAGACTTTAAAGAAAGAAAAATCATCATGCAAAGTAATGATTTTAACAACATTTGCAAGACCTGGTTATTTTGAACGAGCAATGAAAGCTGGTGTGCACGGATATTTGTTAAAAGATAGCCCAAGTGAAGATTTAGCCGCAGCGATTCGTAATGTAATGAAGGGAAAACGAGAGGTTTCTCAAGATTTAATGTTTGGTTTATGGCAGGAGCAAAATCCGTTGTCAGATCGTGAAAAAGAAGTATTGTTACTTGCTAAAGAAGGAAAGACTGCAAATGAAATTGCGAAAACACTTTATCTTTCACCGGGCACAGTACGTAATTATATTTCTGAAGTGTTAACGAAGCTCGATGCGAAAAATAGAATTGAGGCAATTACAATTGCGGAAGACAAGGGATGGATATGAAAAGAAGTTTACCTACGAACGGTAAACTTCTTTTTTATTATTATACTTCTATTACTCTATTTATTTTTTGTAATGGTTTATAACCATGTGCTTCAAATGCTTTTGCAAATTCATTTGATACGGCATTTCCGTATAAATCTTTTGCAGCTTGTACGATGTGGGATTGGAGTGATTCAAAATCTTCAGCTGAAGTTGCGTAATTTTGCAATGTGCGCATAACAACTTTACTTACTTTTTCGTTGCCTTGTTTTTGAACAGCAACATTGTTATATGTTTTACCTTCAGCTAATTGATATAATACGTGGCTGATGATACCAGAATTTACGTGAGACTCTTGATTATTTCCATCGTTATAAAAATCTTGTAAGTTTGTATATAATTTATGACCACCGTCACCAATTTCTCCCGGGATGTCACGGATTGTTAGGCCACCTAGTGTATCGCCCATAATCCAGTTTCCCTTATCTTTCTTTACATAATATTCGATTTGTGTGCCCCAGAAATCTGCTAGTCCCTCGTTTAACGCAGATGTTTCAGCGCTTGGATATCTCACAATTTTATTCTTTGTCGTACCGCTGAATACAGCATGTCCAAATTCATGGGCTGTTACATCAAGGGCTGAAGTGAGCTTTCCGTTTAAACCATCACCAAATACCATTTGATTCCAAGCAGGGTGCCAAAATGCATTTACATAATCTTCTTTTACACCATCACTAACTTCAGTAGAATCAAAACCGTGTACACTAGCAACAACTTTTGAATCTTTATTATCGTAACTTTTTAGATTATGTTCTTTTTTGAAGTAGTCATAAATATCACTCATATTCTTCATAGCACCCGCTGCTTCTTTATCTGCAAAGTTAGGAGTGCTACTTGAAACTAGTGTCCCTGGATAACCAGCTTGACTATATCCGCCGAGAGAGTCCGCATAGTTTGCATTATAAATATATATGCCAGTTCCGCGTGATAAATCAGCTAAATAAAATTTTCCGTCAGTCCCTTTGGCGATATTGAAAGAGATGTTTTCTTGAAGTGCATTTTTCCCAGTTCCTTGCTCACTTGCGAGGGATAGTCTAGGTGATGTTACTTGATTTATAGTTTTATTCTCTTTATTTTTAATGAATTTTTCTTGGAAAAGTACCTCGCCAGTTTTTAAATCAAGGATTGCATTACCGTTTATAATTTGTTCATTGTTTTCGTAAGTAAAGGTAATAACAGTTGCAAATGTGTAATATCCATCTTTTTTCTTATAAACAACGGTTTCGTTGGTGAATTCTGTCTCAGTCGCATCGCTTGGAATTTGAAGTATATCGCGTAATTTAGATTTTACTTCATTTTTCGACAAAAAATTTGTTATAGTAAGATTAGGTTGTTGGTCTAAATTTTGGACAACTTTACCACTAACAGTTGTAATTACTCCATTTTTATCTACGTTTACAATAAGATCTTGACCATATACTTTATAGTTTTTGTAAGTTTGTGCAAGGCGAACTTCGGTTTGATTTTCTTTTGTTTCTTTATTTGTAGGTTGAAAATCAACATTTTTTTCAGTTGTAACTTGCTCTTGTTGAGCTTTAGCCCCGTTTACCTCACCTTTTAAATATTTTTTAGCAATATTCTCTTTCGTATCATTTTGAGGTTCTGTTAATTTTCCGATTGTTAAACCAGGCTGAGCAATTTCAACTTTCACTTCATTTTTGTTTAATTCTTGGGCATGAATAGCTTCTGTGGATAAAGGACAAAGGAGACCGAATGTAACGAATGCACTAGCAAGTTTTCTATAATTCATCTATAACACTCCTAATCTATTGTATGTGAGATGAATTGTATGAAACATTTGCCAGATTTTATATATATTATGCATTATTTCATATCAAAAATTGTCGAATTCACATTATTGTAGTGGTATGACAACTCAAAAAATTAGATTGTTATAATGGGATGGTGAGTAAGTATGCACGCAGAAAAATTAGGAATTGAAATTAAGAAAATTAGGGTGATGAGAGGATTAACACAAAAACAGTTATCCGAGAACATATGTCATCAATCAGAAGTGAGTAGAATTGAATCGGGTGCGGTATACCCAAGTATGGATATATTGCAAGGTATAGCAGCAAAATTACAAGTTCCCATTATTCATTTTTATGAGGTACTCATTTATTCTGATATTGAGAGGAATAAGCAGTTAAAAGATCGAATTATTATGCTTTGTAAGCAAAAAAAATATAAAGAAATTTATAATAGGGTATGGAATGAACTGAAAAAGGAAGAATATCATCCCGAGCTTCAGCAATTTCTTCAATGGCAATATCATGTAGCAGCTTACGTATTGAAAAAAATTGATTACGAATATTGTATTTTAGAATTAAAGAAATTGCTCAATCAACAATTGGCAGGAATAGATGTATATCAGAATCTTTATATTGAAAACGCAATTGCAAACATTTATGCTGAAAATGGCTATTTGAAGAAGGCTATTGAGTTATTTGAAAATATATTAAAACAGTTAGAGACATTGCATGATAATAAAGAATTTGATGTAAAGGTGAGACATAATCATGCAAAAGCATTATACTCAGATAATCAATACGAAGAAGCGCTTTGCCACGCAAATAAAGCTATTGAACTATCGTGTCAAATTAATAGTATGACATTGATTGGACAGCTATACTTTCGAAAAGGTGAATGCCTAGCAAAGCTAGGGTCTGATAGAGCAGAAATTGAAGATGCTTACGAAAAAGCATGCTTCTTTTTTGATATGTTAGGAAACCACGCATTAAAAGAATCACTTATGAAAAAAATGAAAAAATAAAAAAGACCTAAAAAACAAATATGCATAATTGCATAAAATGTGGATAAATTTTCATGGTATATTTAAAGAAAAAATGCAGGTGATGGAATATGAAGAAACTGCTTATTGGTAGTCTATTAACGTTAGCGATGGCATGGGGTATTTCATTAGGAGATATAGCATTAGAGAAAAGCCAAATAATTTCTCATAATGATCAAGAGGTACAATTAGCTCAAGAGGTACCTTATGAGTACTAAAAAACAACCGTCTTACTTAGGCGGTTGTTTTTTTATGGAGTAACATCCAAACGTCTTTACTAGAAACAGGTTTGCTAATAAAGAATCCTTGAATGTGGTCACAGTTTTGTTCATAAAGAAATTTCCATTGTTCTTCTGTTTCTACACCTTCTGCAATAACTTCTAAATTTAATTCTTTTGATAGTGTAATAATGGAAGAGATAATTGCTTCCTCTAAAGGACTTGTTGTAATTCCACAAATAAATTCTCGAGCAATTTTTAATGTGTTGATTGGATATTTTGTTAAATAAGCTAAAGAACTATAACCAGTTCCAAAGTCATCTATTGAAATTTGAATACCGAGATTTTGAAGCTGCTCTAGCTTTGCAACTACAGATTGATTTTGGTTAATAGCGATACTTTCTGTAATTTCAATATCTAGTGCTTCCGGTTTTAGTTCTGTTTCTTTCAACACCTTTGAAATAGTTGGGATTAAATCTGTATGGTTAAATTGAACAACAGATAAATTCACACCAACTTTTAAGTGAGAAAAACCTTGATTATGCCATCTTTTTGCTTCTGAGCAGGCAGTACGTAAAATCCAATTTCCAAGTTCAATAATAAATCCTGTTTCCTCTGCTAGAGGAATAAATTGGGCAGGAGATACGATACCGAGTTTTGGATGTTTCCAACGAATTAACGCTTCAAAACCGATAATTTGTTTTGTTTTTGTGCTTACTTGTGGTTGGTATTCAAGGAAAAATTCATTTTGTTGTAATGCTTTTGAAAGTTCACCTTCTAAGAACTCAATCTCATTTTGTGCAATACTCATTTCTTTCGAGAAGAAAACAAATCTGTTTTTTCCATTTGCTTTCGCACGATACATAGCTAAATCGGCATTTTTCATTAATTCAGTTACATCGGTTCCGTAATCAGGATACATTGCAATGCCGATACTCGGTGTAACAGATAGTTCTTCATCTTTAATGAAGAATGGTTTGTTTAAAATAGTTAAAATCTGTTCAGCTATAAAAGCCGCACTTTTTTCTGAGTACATATCTGGTAATAGAATTGTAAACTCATCTCCGCCTTGGCGGGCAACGATATCTTTTGAACGCAAACATCCGCGTAACCTTTTTGCTACTTCAATTAGTAATAAGTCTCCGACATCATGACCGAGTCGATCGTTAATTTTTTTAAATCGATCTAAATCAAGAAACATGACGGCAACATCATTTGCGCTAGTTTGAGCTGTATTTAAAATAGTTTTTAAATCTTTTTCGAATTTGCGGCGATTTGGTAATCCAGTAAGTGCATCATGAAATGCCAAATGTTCTACTTGTTTTTGTTTTTCATATAAAGTCGTAATATCACGCGCTATCCCAAACATCCCAACAACTTCTTTATTTATAAAAGTAGGTATGAGTGTAATGTGAAGGTAATAGTAATAGCCTTCTTGTTCTTTCGTACGAACCTCTAAAGTTTGTGGTCTACCTTCTTTTGTTATTTGTAATGCTCTTTTTAGTAAGTCATGATCTTTTGGATCAATAAAGTGCAGAAGGGAATAGCTTGCTACTTCACAATAGTAAGCAGTAAATAAGCTTTCACAAGCTGTGTTAGATTGCTGAAAAACACCATGCATATTTAAAGAGAAAACGGCATCAGGATGATCTTCAAATAAAGATTTATAACGTTGTTCACTTTTTGATAACGCAGAAGCACCTTCTTCAACTTCATCTTCTAGTTGTGTAGTCAGCTGTTCATATGTATCAATTAAGACTTTATTATCTTTCCACATGTAAAGTTGTCGCAAGAATAATAAAATAAGTGATAATACAAGACCAATTAACATGAATTTATCATCCCAAGGCTGAATGATAATAAAGGAAAAAGTAATGATTATACTAAAATAAGGCAATATAAAGCGTACATAATCAAATCGATAATATTTCGTTTTTGTTTCATGTTGCATTGGCTTATCTAAAATGTATAGTATGGACGATAAACCAATTAATAAAATCGAAGCAGTATGTATTAAATAAGAGAATTCAGCAGAAGTTTTTATTCCTGTGTTTAACTGGAATAGCTGTATATATCCGTATACAAGAATGATAGTAAAGCCAATAATTAATGAAATTCTACTAGAAGAATATTGTTCTCTTCTATATAGGCTAATAACGGCGTAAATGACTAATGATTGTGCAATAAAATATCCAATTAAAACCCACGTATCCTTTGTTAACGTATGAAAGCTTGAAAGATCTAAAATAAAGGTTAAGGTAAAATAAATATTCATAATAACGATAAAGATACTATCGAATGAAAATTGAGCAAGGCCTCTAATAGAGTAATGTTTTATGAACTTTATAGCAAATCCAGAAAAGAGTAAAATATATTGTATGATGAAAAAAGGTAGTGCCTCATAAGAGAATAGGACTTGATCGCATATAGAAAGTGAATGAAGGAATAAAGTTATCTCCATAGCCAATCCACATAGGCAAGTACATAATAATAACACCCAAAATAATTTATCACCACGCTTCATTTTTTTAATTGCTTTATAGGAACAATAACAAGAAAAGATTGCGGCAAAACAAAATAAGAAAAGGATTCCAATTTCTTTTATGTTCCACTCATTTGGAATAAGGAATATCCAAAGAGAAAATACAATTATATACATCATGACAAATTGTACATATTTTTTTTGATTAATCATATGATGACTCCGTTTCAATAAAGTTGAATCGCAGGATGAAAATGCTAATTTAAATAATATCATATAAAATAGGAACTTTTTTACTATAAGAATTACTTTTTGAAAAAAACAACGCAACATGACAATTTACCATTGTAATGTTGCGCCATTTATTCTTTTGATTCCTTTTATAGAAGAAAGCTCACTTATTAATTGTAACATTGCTAAATCTTTCTGTTTACTTTCAATCATAATATCAAAATTATAATTAATTTTTTTTGCAATGTGTAAAAAGGGCTTAATAAATTCTAAATTAATATAATCTGCATGAGCCCTAAATTCTTTTTCTGATTTAGGAGAGGAAATATGAACTTTAGGTGGGATATTTGTATGTGACCAAGTTTCAAAAATTGCAGGAAGTAATTCTTCTAGTGATTCTTCGCAAAGATTAGCCATGTGATGATGATAATCAAATACGAAAGGGATCTTTTCTTTTTGGCAAATTGATAAAGTTTCAGCAGTTGTATATGTTTTATCATCATTTTCTAGAGTCATTTGTTTTTTTATATGTACAGGAAGTTTTTTTATGTTTTCATGGAAGCGTCCAACTGCTGCTTCTTTATTTCCGTAGGCACCACCTACATGAATGTTAATGTAAGAAGAATCTGCAATTCCTATCGCATGTAATACTTTATAATGATAGGTCATATCCGTAACTGCATTAGTTGTAATATGCGGCTTATCGCTTGTGAATAATGTAAATTGATTTGGGTGAAAACTTACTCGTAAATTGTGCTCTTGAATTAACGACCCTATTTTACGCCAAAGCGGCATGAATGCTCCAATATAATCAAATTCAACTTCAGGGTGTGTTGCAAGTGGAACGATGGAAGAAGAAAGACGATATAATGGGATTTCATGTGCGATATTGTAATGAAGGATACGTATTGTATGTTCTAAATTTTGCCTTGTAACATCGTACAGTTTATCCTCTCGCTCTTGTTTATTGAGTTTTTTAAAAGTTGTAAATGTCATCGTTTTAGCAGGAGAACAGTCCCACAATGCCATTGCATGTGAGACGTATCCAAACCGCATAATCATAAGGAATACACCTCTTTTATTCATCACCTTTCTTATAAGAAGAAAGCAAGTATCGTTCCTATCCATTCCTTTCCTCTATCTATAAGGGAAAGCGGGCTAACATCGTCATAGGAAAGTAATGACGCATTTTTTAAATCTTCATGGAATTTATTTTTTACCACCTGTATGAAGTGCCTATCGTATAAGAGGCAGTTGATTTCATGGTTACTATATAAACTTCTCATATCAAAGTTTGCAGTTCCAACATCGCAAATATCATCGTCCACTATAATAACTTTAGCGTGAAAAAAACCTTGTTGAAATGCGTAAATATTGCAACCAGCCCGTATTAACTTTCGGCAGTACGGGAATTTCGCTTCTCGAACGAGGGCATGATCAGCCTTTTCTGGAACGAGAATTGTTATTTGGACCCCTCTTTCTCGTGCTTTTAATAGAGCGTTCATAATTTTTTTGCCAGGAATGAAATATGGTGTACCGATAAAAAGTTCCTTTTTCGCACTTTTAATTAAATGTAAAAAGGTATGTTGTAAATAGGCACCATCGGTTGGAATGAATTGATGTAGGATGGTACCAGGTTCCTGTTTCGGAAAATAAAGAGGAGCATCCAATAAATTTTGGTTCGTATCATCCAACCAGTCATGTAAAAATTGTTTTTGTAAATCTTGAACGCCTTCTCCTGTAAGACGTAAATGATAGTCTCGCCATAATCCTAATTGCTCATTATGTCCCAAATATTCCTCGCCGATATTAAATCCCCCAATATAACTAATTTTCCCGTCAATCACTGTAATTTTTCTATGATTGCGTTGATTGGCAGAAAAGAAAGGGAAAGGGAATCTGACTTTATGACAAAAAGAAAAAGAGACACCATGTTTTTGTAGGGAACGAATTGCTTCATTTGATAAATAATGGCTACCAAATCGATCAAGTAACAGTCTTACTTCAATGCCTTCTTTTGCCTTATCAATAAGTAACTTTAAAAATTCACGACTGATCTTATCGTTTTTTACAATGAAGAATAAAACGTGAATGTGGTGCTGGGCTTGTTTTATATCAGTAAATAAAGCATCGTATAAATCTTTCCCATATGTATAAAGGTGAAAATCACTTTGACGTAAAGGGAAAGTACGGGAACGCACACGTTTTAAATGAAGAAGTCTCCCATATGAAAGGTCAATTGTGATCCAAAGAGTAACGCATATGAATAAGAGAGAGAAATAGAACATGAGTGAAGTCCCTCCTTTGCATTCTTTTCACCTTCAGTGTGTTACAAATGATATGGGGAGTAAGAATGCTACCAAAAATTTAACTAGAAGATAGCCCGGTTTGTTCATTAAGGTTTCACTTTATCCCGCTTCAACGGGCAGTAAGACAATCGCCTTAAAATCCGCTGAATACGAGGAAGCTCGGTTGAAATCAACTGCCCGTAAAAGCCCGATTGATTTAACTAATAATTAGTGGGGGATGGACAGTCCCCACTGACTAAAGTTTCACTTTATAGTTTCACCCAAATAAACAGGTTTATTAAAAAATATGTTGTTGTATAACAAAAAACTGTTGACTGAATGCTCACTCATTATATAATGAAGGTAGGGGATAAAATTCAGAAAATTATATGTTTTTGAAGATTCTAAAAAAGAAAGAAGGCTTACAAAGAGAGGGGTAGCATAAAAATGAATAGCTTACTGATCATTAATTGGCTGGCTGCCATTGCTGTTATTGCTTATGCGGGATATTTGTTTGTATATCTTATACGAACGAGAATGGCCTACATACAATTAGGAAAAAAGATTGAATTTGACCGTCGCTTCAAAGAACGTTGGGATCTTCTTAAGGTCAATGTTTTCGGTCAGAAAAAGCTGCTGAAAGATAAAAAGAGCGGCATTATTCACGTTATGTTTTTTTACGGATTTATTCTTGTCCAATTTGGAGCAATTGACTTCGTTTGGAAAGGACTCGCACCAGGATCGCATCTTCCACTTGGACCACTATACCCTGCATTTACATTCTTCCAGGAAATTGTCACACTCGTTATATTGATCGCAGTCTTTTGGGCTTTTCATAGACGTTATGTTGAGAAGCTAGTTCGTTTGAAACGTAATTTTAAATCAGGTCTTGTTCTTATCTTTATCGGTGGTTTAATGATTTCTGTACTACTTGGTAATGGGATGGGAATTATATGGCACGGCGAGGAACTTTCATGGAGTGAACCGATCGCTTCTGCAATCGCTTACGTTTTCTCGGGAATAAATGAAACCGTAGCCATTTCAGTGTTCTATTTTTCTTGGTGGGTGCATCTACTAATTTTGTTAACATTTTTAGTCTATGTTCCACAATCAAAACATGCACATTTAATTGCTGGACCAGCTAACGTTTTCTTCGGTCGTCTCTCAAATCCAGGGAAGCTTGAAAAGATTGACTTTGAAGATGAAACGCAAGAAACATTTGGTGTTGGTAAAATTGAAGACTTTAGACAAAATCAGCTTATTGATTTATACGCTTGCGTAGAGTGTGGGCGCTGTACAAATATGTGTCCGGCAACAGGAACAGGAAAAATGTTATCACCGATGGATTTAATTTTAAAACTTCGGGATCATTTAACTGATAAAGGAGCGGCGGTAACATCGAAAGCACCTTGGGTTCCAGTAGTTGCTTTTAATAATACACAAGGAAATCAATTAGCGATGATGGCAGCTGGAAAAGGGCAGCAAGAATCAGCAGCTACAGCGCTAGCTTACGATCCGAGTTTAATCGGAGATGTTATTACAGAAGAAGAGATTTGGGCTTGTACAACGTGCCGTAACTGTGAAGATCAGTGTCCGGTTATGAATGAGCATGTTGACAAAATTATTGATTTACGCCGCTATCTTGTTTTAACAGAAGGAAAGATGGATGCGGAAGCGCAGCGTGCGATGACGAATATCGAGCGTCAAGGGAATCCATGGGGTCTGAACCGTAAAGAGCGTGAAACATGGCGCCAAGGTGATGATGAAGTAACAGTTCCGACTGTAAAAGAAAAATCAAAAGCTGGCGAGGAGTTCGAATATTTATTCTGGGTTGGTTCGATGGGATCATACGACAATCGTAGTCAGAAGATTGCGATATCGTTTGCGAAGTTAATGAACGAAGCAGGCGTCTCATTCGCGATTCTTGGTAATAAAGAAAAGAACTCTGGAGATACACCGCGTCGCCTTGGAAATGAGTTCGTATTCCAAGAGATGGCAACAAAGAATATCGAAGAATTTGAAAAAGCAGGAGTGAAGAAAATCGTTACGATTGATCCTCACGCTTATAATACATTCAAAAATGAGTATCCAGACTTTGGCTTACAAGCAGAAGTCTATCATCATACAGAATTGTTAGCTCAGTGGGTGAAAGAAGGACTCTTAAAACCTGTTCACGCTATTGAGGAGACAGTTACGTACCATGATTCCTGTTATTTAGGACGATACAACGAAGTGTACGAAGCACCGCGCGATATTTTGAAAGCAATTCCTGGTGTGAATCTTGTAGAAATGGCACGTAACCGTGAAACAGGAATGTGCTGTGGCGCAGGTGGTGGCTTAATGTGGATGGAGGAGACAACGGGTTCTCGTATTAACGTTGCTCGTACAGAACAAGCACTAGCTGTGCAACCATCCATTATCGGTACAGGTTGTCCGTATTGCTTAACGATGATTAGTGATGGGACGAAAGCGAAGGAAGTAGAAGAGAAAGTTCAAACACTTGATGTAACAGAGATTTTAGAACGATCTGTTATCGGACAGAAGAAAGAAGCAATGTAGTTTGTAAGCATGTATACAACTTTAGAAAGAGGTGCAATTATTGCACCTCTTCTCAACGCAAGGATACCGAGCGAGCGCTCGGTACTAAAAAAGAAACGGGGGAAAGAAACATGAATAAAACAGTTATTTTAAGTGCTGCAAGAACACCGGTTGGAAAATTTGGAGGATCTTTAAAAGATGTGAAGGCAACAGAACTTGGAGGAATTGTAATTAAAGCAGCGCTTGAAAGAGCAGATGTTTCTGCTAGTGATGTTGAAGAAGTTATATTTGGAACGGTTATTCAAGGTGGACAGGGGCAAATTCCATCTCGTCAAGCTGCGAGAGCTGCTGGAATCCCTTGGGAAGTGCAGACGGAAACAGTAAATAAAGTTTGTGCATCGGGACTTCGTGCGGTTACGTTAGCAGATCAAATTATTCGTACTGGTGATCAATCACTTATTGTAGCTGGTGGAATGGAATCAATGAGTAACAGTCCTTACATTTTACGAGGTGCAAGATGGGGATACAGAATGGGTAACAACGAAGTTATCGATTTAAACGTGGCAGATGGTTTAACATGCGCATTTTCAGGCATACACATGGGCGTTTATGGCGGCGAAGTTGCGAAGGAAGACGGAATCTCTCGCGAAGCCCAAGATGAATGGGCATATCGTAGTCATCAGCGTGCGGTTTCAGCGCATAAAGAAGGGCGTTTTGAAGAGGAAATTGTACCAGTAACAATTCCGCAAAGAAAAGGCGATCCTATCGTCGTTGCTAAAGATGAGGCGCCGCGTGAAGATACAACAATTGAAAAGTTAGCGAAATTAAAACCTGTATTTGATAAGACATCGTCAGTAACAGCTGGTAACGCTCCAGGACTGAATGATGGCGGTGCTGCAATTGTATTAATGAGCGAGGACAGAGCGAAGCAAGAAGGAAGAAAGCCTTTGGCGACGATTTTAGCACATACGGCAATCGCGGTAGAATCAAAAGATTTCCCAAGAACGCCAGGTTATGCAATTAACGAATTATTGAAAAAGACCGGCAAGACAATTGAAGACATCGATTTATTCGAGATTAATGAAGCGTTTGCGGCAGTAGCAATTGCGAGTACAGAGATTGCAGGTATTGACCCAGAAAAATTGAATGTAAATGGCGGCGCGGTTGCAATGGGACACCCAATTGGAGCAAGCGGAGCGCGTATTATCGTTACACTTATCCATGCACTGAAGCAGCGCGGCGGCGGAATTGGAATTGCTTCGATTTGTAGCGGTGGCGGTCAAGGTGATGCAGTTATGATTGAGGTTCATTAATTTACGGCGAGAAAACGATTCATTTATTACAGACTTATATTAAGGGGGAAGAAAGAATGGGTGTACAAAAAATAGTTGTAATTGGTGCGGGACAAATGGGATCGGGAATTGCGCAAGTGTGTGCAATGGCAGGATATGATGTGAAGATTCAAGATTTAAAACAAGAGCAATTAGATAGAGGGTTAGCTATCATTACGAAAAACTTAGTGCGTCAAGTAGAAAAAGGACGCATGAAGGAAGAAGAGAAAGAGGAAACGTTAAATCGTCTTACAGTAACTCTTGATTTAGATTGTGTGAAAGAAGCTGATCTTGTTATTGAAGCAGCTGTTGAGAAAATGGATATTAAAAAGAAAATATTTGCGAATTTAGATGAAATTGCTCCAGATCATACAATTTTAGCAACGAATACGTCATCTCTTCCAATTACTGAAATTGCAGCGGTAACGAAACGCCCAGAAAAAGTAATCGGTATGCACTTTATGAATCCAGTTCCCGTTATGAAGCTTGTTGAAATTATTCGTGGATTGGCTACAGATGATGCGGTATATGAAACGATTGAAGATATTACGAAGAAAATTGGGAAAGTACCAGTTGAAGTAAATGATTTCCCAGGGTTTGTATCGAACCGTATTTTATTACCGATGATTAACGAAGCAATCTATACGTTATATGAAGGTGTAGCGACGAAAGAAGCGATTGATGAAGTAATGAAACTTGGGATGAATCATCCAATGGGGCCTCTGACACTAGCTGATTTTATCGGTTTAGATACGTGTTTATACATTATGGAAGTGTTGCATGAAGGATTAGGAGATAGTAAATATCGCCCATGTCCATTACTACGTAAGTACGTAAATGCAGGATGGTTAGGGCGTAAAACGGGCCGTGGTTTCTACGTTTATGAGTAAATCCCTCCTTGTATAGAGTAGTGGTCTTACCAAATTGTTAAAAGATATATAGCAAATGGAGGCGGAGTATATGAACTTTCGTTTTAATGAAGAGCAACAGATGATGAGGAAAATGGTTAGGGATTTTGCACAGAAGGAAATAGCACCCTTTGTTCCTAGCATGGAACAAGGGGTGTTCCCGACAGAGATTTTGCAAAAGATGGGTGAGCTTGGATTAATGGGTATTCCAGCGCCTGCAAAATACGGCGGCGCAGAAATGGATTTTATTTCTTACATTTTAGCAATTGAGGAAATCTCAAAAGTAAGCGCAACGGTTGGTGTAATTTTAGCTGTACATACGTCAGTTGGAATGAACCCGATTTTATACTTTGGAACAGAAGAGCAGAAGCAGAAATATGTTTCTAAGCTTGCGGCTGGTGAATATTTAGGTGCATTCGCCTTAACTGAGCCAAATGCTGGATCAGATGCAGGGAGTTTGAAATCACGAGCTGTCAAGAAAGGTGATAATTACATCATTAATGGATCGAAAGTATTTATTACAAATGGCGGCGAAGCAAGTACATACATCGTTTTCGCTTCTACAAATCCAGATGCAGGAAAAAGTGGTATTTCTGCATTTATTGTAGAGAAAGATACGCCAGGCTTAATTATCGGAAAAGATGAACATAAGATGGGACTTCTCGGTTCTCGTACAGTTCAACTTACGTTCGAAGATATGATAGTGCCGGCTGAGAATTTACTCGGTGAAGAGGGACAAGGATTCAAGGTAGCGATGGCGAATTTAGATGTTGGACGAATTGGAATCGGGGCGCAGGCGTTAGGGATCGCGGAAGCAGCGCTCGCATGTGCGATAGATTATGCAAAGGAACGAGAGCAATTCGGGAAGCCGATTGCGGCGCAGCAAGGGATTGGCTTCAAACTTGCAGATATGGCGACAAGTGTGGAGGCGGCACGATTACTTGTATATAGGGCTGCATCGCTTAGAGCACAAGGATTACCATGCGGTAAAGAAGCGTCTATTGCGAAGTTATTTGCTTCTAAGACAGCAGTTGAAGTTGCAATTGAAGCGGTACAAGTATTTGGCGGTTACGGTTATACGAAAGATTATCCGGTAGAGAGATTTTTCCGTGATGCGAAGATTACGCAAATTTATGAAGGAACGAGTGAGATACAAAAACTTGTTATTAGCCGTGCTTTATAAAGGGAAGAGGGGGAGACGGAAATGCATTTTAAATTATCAGAAGAACATGAAATGATAAGAAAAATGGTTCGGGATTTTGCTAAGAACGAAGTAGGACCAACGGCAGCTGAGCGTGATGAGGAAGAGAGATTTGACCGCGAGCTATTTGATCATATGGCGGAGCTTGGTTTGACAGGTATTCCATGGCCTGAAGAGTATGGTGGAATTGGAAGCGATTACTTAGCGTACGTAATTGCGATTGAAGAATTATCACGCGTTTGTGCTTCTACAGGTGTAACGCTGTCCGCGCATACTTCACTTGCTGGGTGGCCGATTTTTAAATTCGGAACGGAGGAGCAAAAGCAAAAGTTTTTGCGACCGATGGCTGAAGGGAAGAAAATTGGTGCATACGGTTTAACGGAACCGAGTTCTGGATCAGATGCTGGTGGAATGAAGACAATCGCCAAAAGAGATGGAGACCATTACATATTAAATGGATCGAAAATTTTCATTACAAATGGCGGTATTGCTGACATTTATGTTGTTTTTGCGTTAACAGATCCTGAATCGAAGCAGCGCGGCACGAGCGCATTTATTGTGGAAAGCGACACGCTAGGATTTTCGGTTGGGAAGAAGGAAAGTAAACTAGGGATTCGCTCTTCGCCAACGACTGAAATTATGTTTGAAGATTGCCGTATTCCTGTAGAAAATCTACTAGGAGAAGAAGGGCAAGGATTTAAGATTGCAATGCAAACGTTAGATGGCGGTCGTAACGGTATTGCTGCACAAGCAGTTGGTATTGCACAAGGGGCTTTAGATGCTTCTGTAGAATATGCAAGAGAGCGCCATCAATTTGGAAAGCCGATTGCGGCGCAGCAAGGGATTGGCTTTAAACTTGCGGATATGGCAACGGATGTAGAGGCTGCGCGCCTTTTAACATATCAAGCTGCGTGGCTTGAATCGGAAGGGCTTCCGTATGGGAAAGAATCAGCGATGTCAAAAGTATTTGCAGGTGATACAGCGATGAAGGTGACGACTGAAGCTGTGCAAGTATTTGGTGGTTACGGTTATACGAAAGATTATCCAGTAGAGCGTTATATGCGAGATGCAAAGATTACACAGATTTATGAAGGAACACAAGAAATTCAAAGGCTCGTAATTTCTCGTATGTTAACGAAGTAGGGGCAAAGGCGTAGGTATTTTCCTACGCTTTTTCCTTCCAAAAAATAATAGAGAGAGGTGAAGGGGATGGTTAAACATAATGTGCATGCGTCAGTAAAAGATGAAAAATTAGTTGCGTTAAGGCGTGAACAAATGATTAAAGGTGCGGTGCAACTGTTTAAGCAAAAAGGATTCCCGCGTACAACAACGAGAGAGATTGCAAAAGCGGCTGGATTTAGTATCGGAACACTATATGAATACATTCGTACGAAAGATGACGTGTTATATTTAGTTTGTGATAGTATTTATGAACATGTAAAAGAACGATTAGAGGAAGTAGTATGCACGGAGAAGGGAAGTATAGACAGTTTAAAAATAGCGATAACAAATTACTTTAAAGTGATGGACGAATTGCAAGAAGAAGTATTAATCATGTATCAAGAAGTACGGTTTTTACCGAAAGAATCACTCCCATACGTACTAGAGAAAGAGTTTCAAATGGTAGGAATGTTTGAGAATATTTTAGAACAATGTACAGAAAATGGAACATTTATATTAAATAAAAAAGAAATACAGCTTCTTGCGCATAACATTTTCATACAAGGACAGATGTGGGGATTTAGACGTTGGGCGCTGCAAAAACTGTATACGCTCGAAGAATATACAGAAATGCAAATTAGGTATGTGTTGCAAGGGGCGCATATGCTTCCGAAGTAAGGAATGGACAAATTATAATTTTATTACCATATAAAGTGAGGATGTTCATCCAAAGCCGATTAGTAGCCTTCACAAATCAGGCGTTTACAGGTAGCGGGGCTTCCGCCTAACTTCTTTGCTCCAGCCGAATGTTGAGGCGGGAGTTTTACTGCTCGCAAATAGCGGGATAAAAGTTTCCCGTTTTTTTTGTAGCATATTTGTGCGACTTTTGTTTATAATGAATAGTATGGATTTTTTTAAGCAGACCGTTATATATAAGGTTATATTTGATGAAAGGAAGTGCCGCATAAGTGAATTTTAAGCAATATTCACCAGAAGAGCTAAAAGAATGTTCAATGATTGAAGTTGTACATAGCGTTTTAGGGGATAAAAGACAAGCAACGACATTCAACGAGTTGGTTAAAGAAATCGCTCAAGTGCTGGGACTATCTCAAGAGCAAGTTAATGCGAAACTCGCACAATTTTATACAGATTTAAACATCGATGGACGCTTCATTAATTTAGGAGAAAATCGTTGGGGACTACGTAGCTGGTACCCATATGAGCAAATCGATGAAGAAATTCTGCCTCAGCCAAAACCGAAGAAGAAACGTAAAGTTGAAGAGGACGGTTTTGACGACTACATGGAAGACGAAGATGACTTCGACGATGCAGACGGAAATGTAGAGGAAGAAGAAGAAGTAGAAGATTTGGACAAGGTTCTTGAAGAAGAAGACGGAGATGACGATGATCTTGATGATTTAGATGAAGATGATGAAGATGACTTCGCTGAAGAAGAACTTGAGTATGATGAAACTGAAGAAGAAGAGGAAGAACTGTAGTTCTTGACTTTTCATTATCGTCCATGTAGAATCATTTTTGGGCTCTTTAAAAAAGGACGATAATACTTTTAAAGTGTAAATATAAAAGAAAATTGCTCCCTACTTGTTACTTTTTGTGATGAGGGGAGCAATTTTCTTTTTTGTTTTTTGTTTAGAATACAAAAAGAGTCTAACAATAAGATAGATACAGTGTTATCTACATACGTTGCGCTTTGCAACGGTGATTATATAACAACAAGGTAGAAGGGAGCTTTTTCATGACTAAGTATATTTTTGTAACAGGCGGTGTAGTATCGTCTTTAGGTAAAGGTATTACAGCAGCATCTCTTGGAAGACTTTTAAAAAATCGTGGTTTAAACGTAACGATTCAAAAGTTTGATCCGTACATTAACGTAGACCCAGGGACTATGAGCCCATACCAACACGGTGAGGTATTCGTAACAGATGATGGTGCAGAAACGGACTTAGACCTTGGTCACTATGAACGTTTTATCGACATCAACTTAAACAAATACAGCAACGTAACAACAGGTAAAATTTACTCTTCAGTTCTTCAAAAAGAGCGTCGTGGTGAATATCTAGGAGGAACAGTTCAAGTTATTCCTCACATTACTAACGAAATTAAAGAACGTGTATATCGTTCTGGTCGCGAAACAAATGCGGACGTTGTTATTACAGAAATCGGTGGAACTGTTGGTGATATCGAGTCTCTACCATTCTTAGAAGCAATCCGTCAAATTAAGAGCGACATCGGTCGTGACAATGTAATGTACATTCATTGTACGTTAATCCCGTACTTAAAAGCAGCGGGTGAAATGAAAACAAAACCAACGCAACATAGCGTTAAAGAGCTTCGTAGCTTAGGTATTCAACCAAATATTATCGTTGTTCGTACAGAACTGCCTGTTTCTCAAGATATGAAAGACAAGCTTGCATTATTCTGTGACATCGATACAAAAGCAGTTATCGAAGCACGCGATGCAGATACTTTATACGCGGTTCCATTATCTCTTCAAGAGCAAAACATGGACCAAATCGTTTGCGATCACTTAAAATTAGACAATCCAGCTGCAGATATGACAGAGTGGACTGCGCTAGTTGATAAAGTACGTAACCTTTCTAAGAAAACAAAAATCGCTCTTGTTGGTAAATACGTAGAGCTTCAAGATGCATATATTTCTGTTGTAGAAGCACTTCGTCATGCGGGTTATTCATTCGACACAGATGTAGAAGTGAAATGGGTAAACGCTGAGCACGTAACAGCAGAGAACGTAAAAGAATTAGTTGGTGACACAGATGGTATTCTTGTGCCAGGTGGTTTTGGAGATCGTGGTGTAGAAGGTAAAATCGTTGCAATTCAATATGCTCGTGAAAACAAAGTTCCATTCTTAGGAATTTGCTTAGGTATGCAACTTGCATCAATCGAATTTGCACGTAACGTATTAGGATTAGAAGGAGCTAACTCTTCTGAAATTAATCCTGACACACCTTATGCAATCATCGACTTATTACCAGAGCAAAAAGATGTAGAAGACTTAGGTGGTACACTTCGTCTTGGTCTATACCCATGTAAGCTTTCTGAAGAAACGAATGCTTATAGAGCTTACAGTGAGCCGGTTGTATATGAGCGTCATCGTCATCGTTATGAGTTCAACAATCAATTCCGTCCGGATATGGAAAAAGCAGGATTTGTATTCTCTGGTACAAGCCCAGACGGTCGCCTAGTTGAAATCATTGAATTAAAAGATCATCCTTGGTTCGTGGCAGCACAGTTCCACCCAGAACTTGTATCTCGTCCAAACCGTCCACAACCATTGTTCCATGATTTCGTAAGTGCTTCTATTACGAATAAAGAGAGCAAGTAATAAAAAAGCGCCTGAAATAGGGCGCTTTTTTTAATATTCGTTTAACATTTCATCAATTGTAAATTTCAATCCGTGATAAGCAAATAAGGCTATCATTAAACTTGGGAATCCGTAGCGATTACCTTCATCGTCTGGAATAAGACCTTTTAACAGCTTTGTATCAATATGTACATCTGTATATTGTTCCAGTGATTCAATACCTTCTTGAATAGCAGAGATTCCAACGATAGAGTGGCCTTCTTCTTGAAGTTTTTTTGCAATACTTACCGCTTCTTCATCTGTTGAAAAACGGCTAATAAGAAGTACACGGTCTGCAGAAGTTACTTCTGCTTCTTTATCATTTTCAAATAAACGTTTCGCTTGCTGCATTGGTTCAGCACCGAATAGTGCTTCAGCAACGACACCATCCATTTCATTTGTACCATGTAAATAAATGAAGCCATCGCCAACTAATGCTTGAGCAAGTAGACGAGCGCTATCTTCTATATTCATTTCCTCTTTTTGAGAAACTCTGGAGAAATAACCACTTAATTGAGTCGAAAAAATTTTTAACATAATGTTACTCCCTTCGTACGTGTTCGCCGGCTTTCATTATAGTGTATTTTTTTAGAAAGGTGAAATCGTAGGGTAGCATAACAAAAAAGGAAACGGTAAAATAAGAAAGAATAGGAAGGAATTTGCCAAAGAATAGCGAAAATAAATCGTTAAGATATAAGAAGCTTTAAATCTTGTATTTATACAGAAAGGTTGGGAGTTATGGAAGGGAAAATTTTAATCGTTGATGATCAATATGGCATTCGTGTGTTATTACATGAAGTGTTCCAAAAAGAAGGTTATCAGACGTTCCAAGCAGCGAATGGATTTCAAGCTTTAGATATCGTGAAAAAAGATAATCCAGATTTAGTTGTGTTAGATATGAAAATTCCAGGTATGGATGGTATAGAGATTTTAAAGCATGTAAAAGAAATTGATGAGAGTATTAAAGTAATTTTAATGACTGCTTATGGAGAGCTTGATATGATCCAAGAGGCAAAAGATTTAGGAGCTTTAATGCACTTTGCTAAACCATTTGATATTGATGAAATTCGTCAAGCGGTGAGAAATGAGCTTGCTGTAGAGGCGTAAAAAATGAATTTTTTATAAAAAATATGGAAAAAAGCGTTTACATGGACTATTGAGCAGGTGAATACAGTTGAGTTTTTGAGTACAAGTTGTTATCCTATTGAGTGTAGAAAAAAGTCCGGTATGTAAATATACATATTTTACCTTATTCTGGTCATACTACCAGCGATAAGAATTTATCGGATACAAAAAACGTTTTTTAGGAGGATTCACCATGCCTTTAGTTTCTATGAAAGAAATGCTAAACAAAGCACTAGAAGGAAAATACGCAGTTGGTCAATTCAACATGAACAACTTAGAGTGGACTCAAGCTATCTTAGCTGCTGCGGAAGAAGAAAAATCTCCTGTAATCCTAGGTGTATCTGAGGGTGCAGCTCGTCATATGACTGGTTTCAAAACAGTTGTAGCTATGGTTAAAGCTTTAATCGAAGAAATGAACATTACTGTTCCTGTAGCGATTCACCTTGACCATGGTTCAAGCTTCGAAAAATGTAAAGAAGCAATCGATGCAGGTTTCACATCTGTAATGATTGACGCTTCTCACCACCCATTCGAAGAAAACGTTGAAACTACTAAAAAAGTGGTAGAATACGCACACGCTCGTAACGTATCTGTTGAAGCTGAGCTTGGAACAGTTGGCGGACAAGAAGATGATATCATCGCTGAAGGCGTAATTTACGCTGATCCTGCAGAGTGTAAGCACCTTGTTGAAGCAACTGGCATCGACTGCCTAGCTCCAGCTTTAGGTTCTGTACACGGTCCTTACAAAGGTGAGCCTAACTTAGGATTCGCAGAAATGGAGCAAGTTCGCGACTTCACTGGCGTACCTTTAGTATTACACGGTGGTACTGGTATCCCAACTGCTGATATCGTAAAAGCTATTTCTTTAGGTACTTCAAAAATTAACGTAAACACTGAGAACCAAATTGAGTTTACAAAAGCTGTTCGTGAAGCATTAAACAAAGATCAAGAAGTTTACGATCCTCGTAAATATATTGGACCTGGCCGCGAAGCTATCAAAGCAACTGTTGCTGGTAAAATTCGCGAATTCGGTTCTAACGGTAAAGCGTAAGAATAAAATTCCGTTTTGGAAACCGTCTAGTCTTTTAGACGGTTTCCTTTCGTTGTATAATGAAAGCGTGAACAAGTCTAAAGATTTTTATCATTTCGTTTTTGAAATAGAAAATAATGTGCATAGTCCTATTAATAAATGTGATAACGTATCTAAATTGATAAATTTTGCTCGATGAATAGTTAATCTTTATCTATTCGGAATATAGGAGAAATGGAGATAATGGTTTCCTATTTATTGAGTTTTGGGATGGAAAGAGTGATTGAGATTCTTAAGGGGAATCTTCTAATTCTTTTTATAAAGAATTTAGAAGGTAAATACATTCACAAGAAGGGAGCTCAATATGGAAAAATTGCTAATTGAAGGCGGAAGAGCTTTAAATGGAACAATTCGAGTGAGTGGTGCGAAAAACAGCGCTGTTGCACTAATTCCAGCGACAATTTTAGCAGATACTCCAGTAACCATTGGTGGAGTTCCTAATATTTCGGACGTGAAAATGTTAGGAGACTTACTAGAGGAAATTGGAGGGAAAGTAACATATGGGCAGGAGGAAGAGATGGTAGTCGATCCTTCTAACATGGTTGCGATGCCTTTACCAAATGGAAAAGTGAAAAAGTTGCGTGCTTCTTATTATTTAATGGGTGCGATGCTTGGTCGTTTTAAAAAAGCTGTTATTGGGCTTCCAGGTGGATGTCATTTAGGACCGAGGCCGATTGATCAGCATATTAAAGGGTTTGAAGCGTTAGGTGCACATGTTACGAATGAACAAGGTGCTATCTATTTAAGAGCAGATGAATTGCGCGGGGCGCGTATTTATTTAGACGTTGTTAGTGTAGGGGCTACGATTAATATTATGCTAGCAGCTGTCCGAGCAAAAGGTAGAACTGTTATTGAAAATGCAGCGAAAGAACCCGAGATTATTGATGTAGCTACATTGTTAACAAGCATGGGAGCACGCATTAAAGGTGCTGGTACAGATGTAATCCGAATTGATGGTGTGGACTCACTGCATGGTTGTCACCATACTATCATTCCAGATCGTATTGAGGCTGGTACGTATATGATTTTAGGAGCGGCATCAGGAGGAGAAGTAACAGTTGATAATGTTATTCCTCAGCATTTAGAGTCAGTTACTGCAAAGCTAAGAGAAGCTGGTGTTCAAGTTGAAACGAACGATGATCAAATTACAGTGAACGGTAATAGAAGGTTAAAAGTAGTTGATATAAAAACGCTTGTATATCCAGGTTTCGCAACAGATTTACAACAGCCGTTTACGACGCTTTTAACAAAGGCGCACGGGACGGGAGTTGTAACGGATACAATTTACGGTGCTCGTTTCAAACATATTGATGAATTACGTCGTATGAATGCACAAATTAAAGTAGAAGGTCGTTCGGCAATTGTAACTGGTCCTGTTTTATTACAAGGTGCAAAAGTAAAGGCGAGTGACTTACGAGCTGGGGCTTCGCTTGTTATTGCAGGATTAATGGCGGATGGAATTACAGAAGTAACCGGACTTGAGCATATTGATCGAGGTTATGAAAATATAGTAGACAAGCTTAAAGGGCTTGGTGCAAACATTTGGCGAGAACAAATGACAGAGCAAGAAATTGAAGAGATGAAGAACGCATAAGTGATACTTCCGCAAGTGGGGAGCGAAGTATCACTATTTGCGGAAGTACACTTTATAGAAAAATAAAGTTCACAAAATACGGCAGAAGTATAAAGGCTTAAAGGAGAGGGATTATCGTGGAAAGAAGTTTATCTATGGAGTTAGTACGTGTAACAGAGGCTGCAGCATTATCATCAGCGCGTTGGATGGGACGCGGGAAAAAGGATGAAGCAGACGGTGCAGCAACGTCTGCTATGCGTGATGTATTTGATACAATTCCGATGAAAGGTACAGTTGTAATTGGTGAAGGTGAGATGGATGAAGCGCCAATGCTGTATATCGGAGAGAAATTAGGTACAGGGTATGGCCCGCGCGTAGACGTTGCAGTTGATCCTTTAGAAGGGACAAACATTGTAGCAGCTGGCGGATGGAATGCACTTGCCGTTATTGCAATTGCAGATCATGGTAATTTGTTACATGCTCCTGACATGTACATGGATAAAATCGCGGTTGGTCCAGAAGCAGTTGGAGCCGTTGATATTGATGCACCTATTATTGATAACTTACGTGCAGTTGCGAAAGCAAAAAACAAGGATATTGAAGATGTTGTAGCAACAGTTTTAAACCGTCCACGTCATCAAGCAATTATCGAAGAAATTCGTAAAGCTGGTGCTCGTATTAAATTGATTAACGATGGAGATGTAGCTGGAGCAATCAATACAGCATTTGACCGTACAGGTGTAGATATTTTATTCGGTTCTGGTGGGGCTCCTGAAGGAGTATTAGCAGCTGTCGCATTAAAATGTTTAGGTGGAGAAATCCACGGAAAGCTTCTTCCTCAAAATGAAGCTGAATTAGCTCGTTGTAAAAAAATGGGTATTGAAGATATAAATCGTATCCTTCGTATGGAAGACTTAGTAAAGGGTGACGATGCAATCTTTGCAGCAACAGGTGTAACAGACGGAGAATTGCTACGAGGCGTTCAATTTAAAGGTAGCGTTGGAACAACACAATCTCTTGTTATGCGTGCAAAATCAGGTACAGTACGTTTCGTAGACGGACGCCATAGTTTAAATAAAAAACCGAACTTGGTTATTAAATAAAAAGTGCAAGCGGCTCGTTCAGAATGGAAGAAGCAAAGCTACCGACCATTCTAGTTGTTAAAACTAGATTAAATAATAAGCGAAGACAAATTTTCTTGTCTTCGCTTATTGTATTTGTGTCCCAACGTATTGATTAAAACTAGATAAAAGGGTTACAATAGTGAATATTACCCTACTTGAACTTATTGCCTTTCATTATTAATTATTTGCCTTCCGTATTTTTTCCCTTTACCCATGTGAAAAGAGAATAACGTTAAAGTGTGGTGTCTGAATGAATTTGTCAATTGCAGCATTAGAAAACATGAAATTAAAAGAGTTATACGAGCTTGCGAAAGAATTTAAGATTTCGTATTATAGCAAATTAACGAAAAAAGAATTAATCTTCGCCATTTTAAAAGCTCGAGCAGAAAAAGAAGGTTTCTTTTTCATGGAAGGCGTATTAGAAATTATTCAATCAGAAGGATTTGGATTCCTACGTCCTATCAACTATTCTCCAAGCTCAGAAGATATTTATATCTCAGCTTCGCAAATTCGTCGTTTCGATTTACGTAATGGAGATAAGGTTTCTGGTAAAGTACGACCTCCGAAAGAAAATGAACGCTATTTTGGATTATTACAAGTTGAAGCTGTAAACGGAGATGATCCAGAGTCAGCCAAAGAGCGTGTGCATTTCCCTGCATTAACACCATTATACCCAGATCGCCAAATGAAATTGGAAACGGAACCGAAAAAGTTACCGACACGCATCATGGATTTAATCGCACCAGTTGGATTTGGACAACGTGGTTTAATTGTTGCGCCTCCAAAGGCGGGTAAAACAAGTCTATTAAAAGAAATTGCACACAGTGTTACAACAAATCATCCAGAAGCAGAATTAATTGTGCTTCTAATTGATGAGCGTCCAGAGGAAGTAACAGACATTGAACGTTCTGTTAAGGGCGATGTTGTAAGTTCTACTTTTGATGAAGTACCAGAAAATCATATTAAAGTAGCTGAACTTGTGTTAGAACGTGCAATGCGTCTTGTAGAGCACAAAAAAGACGTTATCATTTTAATGGATAGTATTACCCGTTTAGCGCGAGCTTACAACCTCGTTATTCCGCCAAGTGGTAGAACATTATCGGGTGGTATCGACCCAGCGGCTTTCCATAGACCGAAGCGTTTCTTTGGGGCTGCGCGTAATATTGAAGAGGGCGGTAGCTTAACGATTTTAGCAACAGCGCTCGTTGATACAGGGTCTCGTATGGACGATGTAATTTACGAGGAATTTAAAGGAACTGGAAATATGGAACTTCACTTAGATCGCTCATTAGCTGAGCGTCGTATCTTCCCAGCGATTGATATTCGTCGCTCTGGTACGCGTAAAGAAGATCTATTAATTCCGAAAGAGCATTTAGACAAGTTGTGGGGTATTCGTAAAACAATGCGTGATACACCAGACTTCGTTGAAGGTTTCTTACGTAAACTTCGTCAAACAAAGACAAATGAAGAATTTTTACAAAACATTGTTGCAGACTCGAAAAGGTATGTAACAACTAAGTAAAGGGAAAAGATTGGGACTCGCTTATTTCGTAGTAAGCGAGTTTTTTTATGTTTTTTAGGTGATGTTAAAGGGAGAAGTAAGTGGGAGAACCTTAGCCAGTCAGAGCTGAACGAGCCGCTTGCGCTTTTAAATTGTATCCAGTTCGGGCGGCTAGCTCTTCGCATCTAAGAACCTTCCGCCCGAAAGGTAAAAAGCACCTTTAGGGCGAAAGAACCTTAGCCAGAGCTAAGCAAGCCACCTCCACTTTAAGATAATATCCAGCTCCAGCGGCTAGAATCTCCGGTCATTTCACTCTCTCGAAGCAAAAGGCGCTTCAAGGTCGAGAGTTTGAAGTGTCCTGGATTCTGAACGAGCCGCTTATGCTTTTAAATTGTATCTAGTTCCGACGGCTAGCTCTTCGTGTCTAAGAACCTCCCGCACTAAAGGTAAAGAGCACCTTTTGTGCGAGAGAACCTTAGCCAGTCAGAGCTGAACGAGCCGTCTCCACTTTTAATTTAAAAAGACAAAAACAGGTAGTTGCAAAATGAAGTTAGCCTTGTTATAATTTCATCATATGTGTTTCATCAATATAGTTGTGTATGCAGCTGAAGATGAAAAACTCTGTTTCGAAAATGATTCAGGGCGGAAGGAGATGAAAAGAATGAAAGCAGGAATTCACCCAGATTACAAGAAAGTTGTATTCATGGACACAAACACAGGCTTCAAATTCTTAAGCGGGTCTACTAAAGGCTCTAGCGAAACTGTTGAGTGGGAAGATGGTAACACTTATCCATTACTAAAAGTTGAGATCAGTTCTGATTCTCACCCATTCTACACTGGACGTCAGAAGTTTGCTACTGCAGACGGACGCGTTGATCGCTTCAATAAGAAATACGGTATCAAGTAATAAAAACATAAAACAGGCAAGTGTATGTATTCGCTTGTCTGTTTTTTTTGCGAAAATATTATACCTTTACCCTACTTTTAACTAAAAAGTAGATGAAAGGAGAGCTTCATGTACTTAATAAATCAAAATGGCTGGATTGAAGTGATTTGCGGTAGTATGTTTTCTGGTAAATCAGAAGAGCTAATCCGCCGTGTGCGCCGCACGCAATTTGCGAAACAACATGCAATTGTATTTAAACCATGTATTGATAATCGTTATAGTGAAGAAGATGTTGTATCACATAACGGATTAAAGGTAAAAGCAGTTCCTGTTTCAGCTTCAAAGGATATATTTGAACATATTACAGAAGAGTTGGATGTTATTGCAATCGATGAGGTGCAATTTTTTGATGGGGACATTGTGGAAGTGGTGCAAGTATTGGCAAATCGTGGCTATCGTGTCATTGTAGCTGGTTTAGACCAAGATTTCCGTGGTCTACCATTTGGACAAGTTCCTCAGCTGATGGCGATTGCTGAACACGTAACAAAACTGCAAGCAGTATGTTCTACATGTGGATCTCCGGCAAGTCGTACACAACGATTAATTGATGGAGAGCCGGCGGCATTTAATGATCCGATTATTTTAGTTGGAGCTTCAGAATCGTACGAACCACGTTGTCGTCATTGTCATGCAGTTCCTGCAAACAAAAATAAGTAAAACTCGCTTTGTAGGGCGGGTTTTTTTCAAAATAGAGAGAATGAGTGGTGCAAGCCGCTTGCGCTTTTAAATATAATTTGCGTTTTTTTGAGTAAGTACCATATACTATTTGTATTAGATACTAGGATGTAGAGGTGAATGATGTGTTAGATCGTTTGCAAGCTGTAGAAGATCGTTATGAGAAGTTAAATGAATTGTTAAGTGACCCAGAGGTTATTAGCGATACAAATAAGCTTCGTGAGTATTCAAAAGAACAATCTGATATGCAAGAAACGGTAGAGGTGTACCGTGAGTATAAAGATGTTCGTGAGCAATTACGAGATGCAAAAGCAATGTTAGAAGATAAGTTAGACGCTGATATGCGTGAAATGGTTAAGGAAGAAGTCTCTGAATTAGAAGGACAAGAGAAAACATTATCAGAACGTCTGAAAATTTTACTTGTTCCAAAAGACCCTAATGATGATAAAAACGTTATCGTGGAGGTTCGTGGTGCTGCTGGTGGTGATGAGGCAGCTTTATTTGCGGGTGATTTATATCGTATGTATAGCCGTTATGCTGAGGTGCAAGGTTGGAAAACTGAAATTATCGAAGCGAGCTATACAGAGTTAGGTGGATATAAAGAGATTATCTTTATGATTAACGGTAAAGGTGCTTTCGCGAAGCTGAAATTCGAGAATGGTGCTCACCGTGTACAACGTGTTCCTGAAACGGAATCTGGTGGACGTATTCATACATCTACAGCAACTGTAGCTGTATTACCAGAGGCAGAAGAAGTAGAAATTACTATTCATGAAAAAGATGTTCGTGTTGATACATTTGCTTCTAGTGGTCCTGGTGGACAGAGCGTTAATACAACGATGTCAGCGGTACGTTTAACGCATTTACCGACTGGTGTAGTTGTATCTTGTCAGGATGAGAAATCACAGATTAAGAATAAAGAAAAAGCAATGAAAGTATTACGTGCACGTGTTTATGATAAATTCAGACAAGAAGCGCAAGCTGAGTACGATCAAAATCGTAAACAAGCTGTTGGTACGGGAGACCGTTCAGAGCGTATTCGTACGTATAACTTCCCGCAAAACCGTGTAACTGACCATCGAATCGGCTTAACGATTCAAAAGCTAGATCAAATCCTACAAGGTAAGTTAGATGATTTCATCAATGCCTTAGTGATGGAAGATCAGGCGCAAAAGATGGAGGCAGCTGAGTAATGCGTGTCTATGAAGCCCTGAAATGGGCTTCTTCTTTTTTACAGGAAAATGGACGAGATGAAAATGCGGGAGAACTTGTCCTTTGTCATGTATTAAAGACGAACAGAACAGGAATGCTCATGAATATGCGTGAAGAGATAACCGCGGAACAAGAGAAAAGTTTTGTAGAATTTATCCACAAGCACGTGAAAGGTATTCCAATCCAATATATGCTCGGTTATGAAATGTTTTATGGACGCTCGTTTTTTGTGAATGAAGAGGTATTAATACCAAGGCCTGAAACGGAAGAGCTTATAGTAGGAGTGCTAGAGCGAATTGAGCGTCACTTTGGTAATGAGAAACTTCATGTAGCGGATATTGGTACAGGTAGTGGAGCAATTTCTATTACACTCGCTTTAGAAAATAAAAATCTTCATGTGTATACGGTAGATATTGCAAGAGAATCGATTGAAGTTGCAAAAGAAAATGCAAAATCTTTGGGTGCAGAAGTAACGTTCTATCACGGTGATTTATTGTCACCATTTTATAAAATAGATCAAAAGTTAGATGTTGTCGTTTCAAACCCTCCATATATACCAGAAGAGGATTGGCGTGGTCTTTCTCCTGTTGTGAAAGAGCATGAACCAAAGAGAGCACTTGTTGGCGGTGAAGATGGATTAGATTTCTATCGCCGTTTTATGGAAGAATTGCCGAACGTGTTGCAGAAGAAAGCAATTGTGGCATTTGAAATTGGAGTAGGGCAAGGTGAGGATGTAAAGGAATTGTTACAACAAGCCTTTCCGCATGCTCATGTTGAAGTTGTTTTTGATATTAACGGAAAAGATCGTATGGTATTTGCAGAGATGGAGTAAGGTTCACACCTTACTCTATTTTTTTTGTGGGGAAAATTCATATAGATTTTGAATTTAATAGTTTAGAAAGATGAAAGTCTGTCCACACTGTTTGTAGAGGGGACGGTGGAGGAAATGAAAAAACAAGTTATTGCTTATCTTCTTCTATTATTAATTGGTGCACAGTTACTTGTGCAGTTTGGATATATGAAAGCTGATGCGAAAGGGCCTTCTGTTATTCCGAAAGAGGCCGTTCGATTAAGAATTTTAGCAAATAGTGATTCAGATAAAGATCAGGCGTTAAAGCGTAAAGTACGCGATGAAGTAAAAGCGCAAATTGATGGATGGGTAGCAGATTTAACGTCATTTGAAGAGGCGCGAAAGGTAATTCAAAGTCATATTCCAGAAATCGAAAAAACAGTGAAAAACACGCTAAAAAAGGAAGGCAGTACAGAGTCATTCCAAGTGAAATTTGGTAAGAATGTAAAGTTTCCTACAAAGGTATATGGGAATTTTATTTATCCAGCAGGAGAATATGAAGCGGTACTCATTACAATTGGAAAAGGTGAAGGGGCGAATTGGTGGTGTGTGTTATTTCCTCCAATGTGTTTCTTAGATTTTTCAAGTGGTACAGCTGTAAGAAAAGAAGAGCATGTTGTGAAGGCTGAATCTCCTGAAGAAGATCAAGTGGAACAAGCTGAAGGGGATATAGTCGATTCACCAAAGATAGAAGAGGATAAGGTGAAGGAAAAGAAAGTTGTAAAACAGGAAGTAGCAAAAAAGGTAACAGCTTCTGAAAAGAAAGTAGTAAAAAATGAAATAAAAGTAGAAGAACAGCCTGTAAGTAAAGAAGAAACAAAAACAGTGGAAAAAGTAGAGAATCCTGTGGAGAAAAAGCAAGAAAAACAAAATGAGTATGTACAAGTAGAAGAGGAAGAAAAAAAGCCAGAAGTTAAATTATTTATTGTAGAAGCTTTTACATCTTTATTTTCTAAATAGTACTATTAACAAGTCTCTTCTCATATATAAAGATGAGGAGGGATTTATTATGAAGAAAGTGTATTTTGCTACGAAAGAGGATGTAGAAAGATTACATTCTTTTTTCGGACAAGCTAATAAAAAAGATGATAAAATAAATGAGTTATACGCACAATTTATGATTTTGGAAGAGGCGGAAGAAATACGAGCTGTAATTGGATATGAACAAAGTGAAGAAAATGCACTTATTCGTTCTTGTTTATTCACACCTCATGTGGATAAACAGACTTTCTTATATTTTTTCGAAATGTTTTTGCAGTATATGAAAGAAAAAAATATTCGACAATTGTACTTACTAACAAATCATCCACAATCTATAACAATCTTTCAGTTTTTTGACTTTGTCACTATAGAGAGAGAGAAAGTGTCAGAGGGAATTCGACAGCTAGAACACTTTTGTAAAAATATAAAAGAGCCGAATGCAATAATACTAAATTGTCAGCTATTCACAAAGTTATCCACGGATTAATTAGGTTTATCCACATTTTGTGGATAAACCTTGTTTGTCTTTTGGATAAATCTCATAGTAAACTAAAAATAGACAAGTATTTCAGGGTAGAAAAGGACGTGGAAAAAAATGCACACAAATATGTGGGTTGTGGATAATGTTGTGGAAAGAAAAAAATATTATCCACAGTTACAAGAAGCAGCAAGACTATTAAGAGAAAACGAAGCGGTTGCCTTCCCTACGGAAACGGTATATGGGCTAGGTGCAAACGCGATGAATGATGAAGCAATTGCGAAAATTTTTGAAGCAAAAGGGAGACCAAGTGATAATCCACTTATTGTTCACATAGGTACAAAATCTCAGTTAGATGGGATTGTAAATGAAATTCCGCCGGTTGCGGAGAAGTTAATGGAACACTTTTGGCCAGGACCATTAACGATTATTTTGCCAAGAAAAGAAGGTATTTCTGAGAAGGTGACGGCAGGTCTTAATACGGTTGGAGTAAGAATGCCGGATCATCCAGTAGCGCTCGCTCTTATTGAGGAGGCGAATGTACCGGTTGCAGCACCGAGTGCGAATCGTTCAGGGCGTCCAAGCCCAACGTTAGCTTCTCACGTATATGAAGATTTAAATGGAAAGATTGCAGGTATTGTTGATGGTGGGGCAACGGGAGTAGGCGTTGAATCAACTGTAATCGATTGTACAAGTGAGATTCCAACAATTTTACGTCCAGGCGGGATTACGAAAGAACAATTGGAAGCAGTAATAGGTACTGTTTCTTTAGATCCAGCTTTAAAGGACGAGAAGGAAAAACCGAAATCACCTGGAATGAAATATACACATTATGCACCGAAAGCGCCACTTAGTATTGTTGAAGGATCACGTGAGTTTATTCAGCGTCTTGTGGATAAGAAGAAGGATGAAGGATTTAAAGTAGGTGTATTAACGACAGAAGAATATCAGCATGTATATAGTGCAGATGTCGTATTATCTTGTGGTATGCGAAGTGATTTAGCTAGTGTTGCGACCAAATTATATGATGTACTTAGAACGTTCGATGCAAGTGAAGTGGATGTTATTTTTAGTGAGTCGTTCCCGAATGACGGAATAGGGAATGCAATAATGAATCGCTTAACAAAAGCAGCAGGACATCATATTATTACTGAATGATAATGTACGATTAGCAAACAGAATATTTCTCCTCGGATAAGCATATTTTGAAGTAGCACGTCCGAGGAGGGACATGAATGACGTTTGAACAGCTAATACCTTTAATAATTATGGCATTCGCCTTAGGGATGGATGCGTTCTCGGTGAGTCTTGGTATGGGGATGATGACCTTAAAGTTAAGACAAATCCTGTATATCGGTATGACGATAGGGATTTTTCATATAATCATGCCATTTATAGGAATGGTATTAGGTCGTTTTTTATCAGAGAAGTATGGGGACATTGCACATTTTGCAGGTGCTATTTTATTAATTGGTCTAGGGTTTTATATCGTATATTCGTCTATTTTAGAAAACGAAGAGACTAGAACAGCTCCTATTGGAATTAGTTTATTTGTATTTGCATTTGGCGTCAGTATAGATAGCTTTTCGGTAGGCCTTAGTCTTGGTATTTACGGAGCACAGACGATTATTACAATATTACTTTTTGGATTTATTAGCATGTTATTAGCGTGGTTTGGTTTATTAATTGGTAGACATGCGAAAGGTATACTCGGTACATATGGTGAGATAGTAGGTGGTATCATTCTGGTTGGATTTGGATTATATATCCTTTTTCCTATATAATTTTATGTAGGAGGGAATTATGAACACGCTATTGGAATGGTATGTTAAGTTTTTAACCTTCTTTCCTCGGTGGCTAAGAAGACTTATAATTTGGGGTATTATTTTGCAAATTTCGATGTTAGGTTGGATTAAGTTAATTCGTGAATGGTGAGATGGTTCCTTTCTGTGCATATTTTGTTTGTACTATATTTATTGCACTAAAAATTACAGATATAGAAAGGATGAGATGAATGACGAGATTGAAGCAAGTTTTTGGTATTATTATTAGTTTTTTTGTTTTTTGGTTTAGTATGCTCGGTGTACAAATGTTTGCTGAGTTTTTAGATATTGAGTCATTGAAGTTTGTTGCCGGAAAGACTGAGGCAGCGCGTACTTTTTATTCTCCATACCCTTTTTTAATTGTTTTTCTTATTACATTGCTTTCCCTATATTTCTTAGTAATTAAGCTTGGGAAACCGAAAAAAGAGAAATTGCCTGCTTTAGAGGAAAAGAAGGAAGAATTACAATGATAAAATCCCCTGCTATTTAGCAGGGGATTTTATGTTTGAGTGATGGAGGTAATTAAGTTACCTTCGCTTTTAGATATATCCAGCTCCAGCGGCTAGAATGGTCGGTGGCTTCGCATCTTCCTACGAGGCAAAAAGCGCCTCTACGTCAGAAGCTCCATCCCCCTCCCATTCTGAGCGAGCCGCTTCCGCTTTTAAACTGGCCTCACCAATTCAAATTGTTCTCCTAATTTTGCATAGTTGTGTCCTGCTAGACGGCTTACTGGTTTTAGTCCTTCTGCGTGAATGCGGCCTTTTTCGTATAGGTGTTCTGCGACGTGGAAACGAACGATGCGTCCGATTAGTAGATCGCAAGCTGGTGAGTCTTCCGTTCCGCCAAGAGGGATTGCGCGTTCTAGTACGCATTCCATTCGAATGTTCGCTTCTTTCACACCTGGAACAGAGATGACGTCACTTTTAATTGGTGTTAGTTTTGCTAGTTCGATTTCACTCTCGTTTGGCGGAAGGTTAGCTGCTGTTTCATTAATCGCTTCTATGTAAGATTCGTCAGAAATATGTACAACAAACTCTCCTTGTTCCATTGCGTTTCGGGAAGTATCTTTCGGTGTTCCTGCTTTTCGTTGTACAGAAACTGAAATAAGTGGTGGATTAGCAGCAACAATATTGAAATAACTATAAGGCGCTCCATTTAATACACCGTCTTTTGTTATAGAAGTAACGAATGCGACGGGACGTGGAATAATGCTGCCCGTTAATAATTTGTAATTCTCTTTTTCCGTTTGTTCATTTGGATTAATTGATAACATGTTTAAAATCTCCCTTCTGAATATGACGACTTATTGTTTGTTTACAAGATGTTAGTGGGAAACTCCTGCTGGAAATAATATTTTTTTAATGATGTAAAAAAGAGATTACCTCAATTATACTGAAGTAATCTCTTTTTAAGTAAACATCTTGAAATTGAGATAAATATTAAAGTAAAACGTATGCGCCAGGCCCGATTAAAGCGACACCAACAGCGACAGCGATTAACATTAAATTATATTCAAATCCGTCTTGTGTTACCCAGTAACCATTTTTTCCGTGAACAGTGAAGATTGCCATTAACATTGTTCCAACGATAAATAATGAACCAATTACAGTGAAAATACCTGATGCGAATAAGAAACCACCTAGTAATTCAGTTGCACCAGCCATAAATGCCATAAATACACCAGGGCGTAAACCGATTGATTCCATCCAACCGCCTGTTCCTTTTAAGCCATAACCACCGAACCAACCGAATAATTTTTGAGCACCATGACCCATGAATGTAATTCCTATAATAAGACGAATAATAAGAAGACCGAAATCCATCATTTTTGAAAACCTCCTGAAAGTTTATTAACTTACCTTATGTAAGTAATAATAAAATAGTTACTTACTTTAGTCAAGTGAATTTCGAAAAAAGTTTGAATTAAATTTTACAAATTAACGACAAAAAATAAAATGTAGTAAAGACCTCTAGACAAGTTGGGCGAAAAAAGAGAAAATATAAGTAGAAGTTAACTTCTTATTGTTATTCAGACAATCAGAATTGACTGGAATTTTGTGAAGCGCTACAATAAGAGTCTATTAGTAATGACGTAATTTATTTCGAAAGCGTTTTTACAGTATAATATTCGAAGTATGAAGTCTTACATGTATCCCGAGCTTTACTAGGGATTGCCCTATAAACTTTTAGGTAAATTATAAGGAGGACTATCCTATGTTTAAAAAATTATTCGGTCTTGGTTCAAAAACAAATGAAGAAACAATTGTAGCTCCATTAACTGGAGCAGTGAAAAATATTGAAGAAGTACCAGATCCAGTATTCGCTGGTCGTATGATGGGTGACGGTGTTGCAATCGATCCTACTGAAGGTGTAGTTGTATCTCCAGTTGATGGTGAAATCGTACAATTATTCCACACGAAACATGCTATCGGAATTAAAGCGAAAAACGGTACAGAAATTTTAATCCACGTTGGATTAGAAACTGTAAAAATGGAAGGTGAAGGTTTCGAAGCTCACGTTTCTGAAGGACAAGCTGTAAAAGCTGGAGATAAATTAATCTCATTCGACTTAGAATTAATCCGTGAAAAAGCGAAAAGCACGATTACTCCAATCGTTATTACAAACACAGATGCAGCTGAGTCTATTAAGACAACTGTAGGTGTAACAGCTACAAAAGGTTCAACAGAAGTAATGAAAGTTACAATGAAATAATTGTTGTATAAAAGGAATCCGTTTCATATGAAATGGATTCCTTATTTTTTGTTGTATGTTTAGTAGGTATGTTAAAATACTCTAGGCACTTGGAAATAGGGTTTCACATATATGTGGATAGGCGCATTTTTCTTAGAAAAATGCGCCTTTTGTATATTCACATTTCTTTTGTTCCATCCTAATGTAAGCTATTATTAAAGGGAAAAGATACAATATAAGGGGTGGGTTTGGATGAAACGAGTGTTATTTGTTTGCACTGGCAATACATGTCGTAGTCCGATGGCTGAGGCGTTACTTCGTCATCATGGAGGAGATAAGTTTGAAGTGCAATCTGCTGGTGTTTTCGCCTATCCTGGAAGCGATGCATCGATATATGCGAAGGAAGCTTTAGCTGAAAAAGGAATTTCAATCGATCATGCCGCGCAGCAGGTAAATGAAGCTTTGCTTGATTGGGCTGATATTGTCGTAACGATGACGGAAAATCATAAGCAAATTGTACTTGGTCACTATCCGAGTGTTGAAAAGAAGTTGAATACATTATATGGACTAACTGAAGGTATAGGTAAAGACATTTCAGATCCTTTTGGAGGATCGCTTTCTATTTATAAAGAAACGTTAGATGAGATGGAAAAACTTGTACAAACTTTACTGAAAAAACATTCAGAGGGTTGATGTTTCGTGTATAATACGATATTGGAGATCACTTCGTCCTATTGAGGTAGCGAATGTGAAATGAAGATAATTGATTGAAACTTTGGAGGGGTAAAAATGAAAGTAGTAATAGCATCTGATCACGGCGGTATGAATATCCGTAAAGAACTTGTAAGTTTATTAGAAGAATTAAATATTGAATATATTGATTTAGGTTGTGAATGTGAAGCTGGTTCAGTTGATTACCCTGATTTTGCATTTCCAGCAGCGGAAATGGTAGCAAATGGTGAAGTTGATCGTGGTATTTTAGTTTGTGGGACAGGCATCGGTATGTCAATCGCGGCAAACAAAGTAAACGGTATTCGTTGTGCGTTAGTTCATGATACTTTCAGTGCGAAAGCAACGAGAGAGCATAATGACACTAACATGCTAGCAATGGGCGAGCGTGTAATTGGTGCTGGTCTAGCGCGTGATATCGCAAAAATTTGGTTAACAACTGACTATGAAGGTGGCCGTCACGAAAACCGCGTGGGAAAAATTAAAACATACGAAACAAAGTAATAGATTCTAACTATCAGTAGTGTGAAATATAATTTGGTGAACCAACCTGTGAAAGGAAGAGGCGTAATGACAGAAATCGTAAAGGTAAGAGAACAGCTACAAATATCGCTTTCTGATTTCCAAGAACAAGCTTCATTGCAAAGTGGTCAAATTTTTGTAGTGGGGTGTAGCACGAGCGAAGTGCTAGGAGAAAGAATTGGAACATCAGGAACGATGGAAGTAGCAGAGGCGATTTTTTCTGAGTTAAAACAATTTCAAGAGCAAACAGGTATTGCGTTAGCGTTCCAATGTTGCGAGCATTTAAACCGTGCTTTAGTAGTTGAGAGAGAAGTAGCGATGAAATATCAATTTGAAATTGTAACAGTTACGCCTGTTAGATCAGCAGGTGGTGCATTGGGGACATATGCGTATCACAATTTGAAAGATCCGGTAGTAGTTGAATTTATTAAAGCGGATGCTGGAATGGATATTGGTGATACATTTATTGGTATGCATTTAAAGCATGTAGCTGTTCCAGTTCGTACAAGTGTGAAGGAAATTGGAAATGCACATGTAACGATGGTGAAAACACGTGGAAAACTAATAGGTGGAGCACGTGCTGTTTATGCAGCGGAGGAAGAAACGATTACTTGCCGTTAAATGCGAAAAATGAAGAAGTCATATAGCAGCTTTTCATCATAGGATAAAAGGTATGTTGTCTGACTTTATAATAGAAGAAAGAAAAGACCGATTTTCGGTCTTTTTTTTCTTTTATGATATAGAAAGTCATGTTAGAATGTAGTTGAAAACATGAAGGTTCGAAAGAATTACAACCTGAATTTTCGTTTTTTCTGAATAAATAAGAAAAAACTGTTGGGAATTGATGTAATTCGTTCAGAAAAGGGGGATTTTGGTGGATCATTTAAAACGTCAAGATGAAAAGGTATTTGCTGCAATTGAGGCAGAACTAGGAAGACAGCGTTCAAAGATTGAGTTAATCGCTTCGGAGAACTTCGTAAGTGAAGCAGTAATGGAGGCGCAAGGTTCTGTTTTAACGAATAAGTATGCTGAAGGATATCCTGGAAAACGTTACTACGGTGGTTGTGAACACGTAGACGTAGTAGAAGATATCGCACGTGATCGCGTAAAAGAAATTTTCGGTGCAGAGCACGTAAATGTTCAACCACATTCTGGTGCACAAGCGAACATGGCAGTATATTTCACAATTCTAGAGCAAGGCGATACAGTACTTGGTATGAATTTATCTCATGGTGGTCACTTAACACACGGAAGCCCTGTTAACTTCAGTGGAGTACAATATAATTTCGTAGAATATGGCGTGGATGCTGACTCTCACCGTATTAATTACGATGATGTATTAGCAAAAGCGAAAGAACATAAACCAAAATTAATCGTAGCAGGTGCAAGTGCATACCCTCGTGTTATCGATTTCAAACGATTCCGTGAGATTGCAGATGAAGTGGGCGCATACTTAATGGTTGATATGGCACATATCGCTGGTTTAGTAGCTGCTGGTTTACATCCAAACCCAGTACCACATGCACATTTCGTTACAACAACAACACATAAAACATTACGTGGTCCACGAGGTGGTATGATTTTATGTGAAGAGCAATTTGCAAAACAAATTGATAAATCAATCTTCCCTGGTATTCAAGGTGGCCCACTTATGCATGTAATCGCTGCAAAAGCTGTTGCATTTGGTGAGGTGCTTCAAGATGACTTTAAAACATATGCACAAAATATCATTAATAATGCGAACCGCTTAGCTGAAGGCCTTCAAAAAGAAGGACTTACACTTGTTTCTGGTGGAACAGACAATCACTTAATCTTGATTGATGTTCGTAATTTAGAAATCACAGGTAAAGTAGCGGAGCACGTATTAGATGAAGTTGGTATTACAGTGAACAAAAATACAATCCCATTTGAAACAGCAAGCCCATTTGTAACAAGTGGCGTACGTATCGGTACGGCAGCTGTAACATCTCGTGGTTTCGGTTTAGAAGACATGGATGAAATTGCTGCACTTATTGCTTATACATTAAAAAATCATGAAAATGAAGCTGCATTAGAAGAAGCACGTAAGCGTGTAGAAGCGTTAACGAGCAAATTCCCAATGTATACAGATCTATAATAGATTGAAAAAGACTGCTGAAACGTACTTGTTTTAGCAGTTTTTTTTGAGGACATATATTGTTTTTAAAGTATGTATACAAATGATGAATAAATTTTGGCGATATAATGAAGGATACAGCTCCCATTATTGGTAAAGATACTAGATAGATTCATCGTAAAATCATGATTTTGCCAAATTTGCCCTTGAATATTAGTAGCGTTTTCTTTACAATCGTAAATAGTGTAAAAAAGCGTGCAAACGCATGAATATCATCTAAAGGAGAGATTCACATGGGAAAACTGTATGTATTTGATCACCCGTTAATTCAACATAAGATTACATATATTCGCGATAAGAATACAGGTACGAAAGATTTTCGTGAATTAGTGGACGAAGTAGCAAGCTTAATGGCTTTCGAAATTACTCGCGACCTTCCACTTAAAGACATTGAAATTGAAACGCCTGTAAGTAAAGCGACAACAAAAGTGATCGCTGGTAAAAAACTTGGTTTAATTCCGATTTTACGTGCAGGTTTAGGAATGGTTGATGGAATTCTGAAATTAATTCCAGCAGCAAAAGTAGGACACGTTGGTTTATACCGTGACCCTGAAACATTGCAACCGGTAGAATACTATGTGAAACTTCCAACGGATGTAGAAGAGCGTGACTTTATCGTACTAGATCCGATGCTAGCAACAGGTGGTTCTGCAGCTGAAGCAATTAACTCTCTGAAAAAACGCGGTGCGAAACAAATTAAATTAATGTGTATCGTAGCTGCTCCAGAAGGAGTAAAAGTAGTACAAGAAGAGCATCCTGATGTTGATATTTATGTAGCAGCATTAGATGAAAAGTTAAATGACCACGGTTATGTAGTGCCAGGTCTTGGTGATGCTGGTGACCGTTTATTCGGAACGAAGTAAGACAACTGACGAGAGGGAATTCCCTACTCGTCTTTTTTTGTCCCGGGTATGCAGGCAGGGGAGGGGGATAAATATGCAACGTGTATACAACATAAGTTGCATACACAACACATATAATATAGAAGTCTTACGTCTAAGGAGCACTATATTATGGAAGGAAAGCGTTATATCTTAAAAATATAATAGTGACAAACTTGTGAACATTTCCTTCTATTATAAAGAGAAAACTGTTAGAAATTGCATATCTCTAACCAGTATTTAGAAGGGGAACGTTTTCATTTTTGGGAGGAAATGCCTAATACTCAAATTTTTTGATTTTTTACGATTTCTCGTTGACACTGTTAATACCCTATTGTATGCTAACAACGGGGATAGATGGTAGGGCTTTCAGTGACAAAAATACATCTATTCCGTGACGAAAATGTAAACTTTTTATTTTGTATAGGATTTATGCAAAAAAATGAGTTATTATTAACACATCGTGAATGAGGGTTACATATTGGAGGGATGAATCCTTGCAAAAAAACGACCGCAGCCATATAAAAGCTTATGCTTTAATGTCAGGAATTCTTGCTCAATTAGTCGGTTCTATTCTTATTGGAATCTTTGGTGGGCAGTGGATTGATAATAAGGTTGGAACGTTTCCATTGTTTCTTATTATAGGTTTATTACTAGGATTAGGAACAGGGGTATACGCAATGATTCGACTCATTCGACATTACTATTCGGGAGAGCAATGATGATAGACGTACATGGACTTGTCCAAAGACAAAAGAAATATATGTACTACTTGCTTGCGCTTCTAGTGCTAGGATGGGGATTCACCTCTTACAAGGATGTATTTCTTGGGCTGATTATCGGAACGATTTTCAGTTTTCTTAGTTTGCGCATCATTGCACGTAGAACAGACAAGCTGTTAGATCGCGTAACGAATGGAGAAAACGTGAAGTTTAAGGCAACAGCGGTAAGTACATATTCGAGATTCGCGACAATTGGGTTATTAATTTTATTTGCAGCCAAATATCAAGAGTTAATTGCGATGTGGGGCTTAGGTGTAGGATTGCTGACAGGATATCTTGTCATGATCATAGATTTTCTTTATTTAGAGTATAAGAGCAGGGAAGAGAGGTGAATTACTAGTGGAACACGGTAAATTAGTTGAATTTCTAGGTTTAACGTTCGATTTGTCATCAGTTATGATGGTTACTGTAGCAGCAGTTATTGTTTTCTTAATCGCAGTTATAGGAACTCGCAGCTTAGCTCTTCGCCCAACAGGAATGCAAAATTTCATGGAATGGGTGTTTGACTTCGTGAAAGGGATTATCAATAGTACGATGGACTGGAAAACAGGTGGACGTTTCTTAACGCTTGGCGTTACGCTTATCATGTTTATCATCGTATCGAACTTCCTTGGTTTACCATTCATGTATTCAACAGTTGAGGCTGGCGAACATATTGCATGGTGGAGATCACCAACGTCTGATCCAGCAGTTACATTAACATTAGCCGTGATGGTAGTTACCCTCACCCATTATTATGGAATTAAGATGAAGGGTACGAAAGAATACGTTAAAGGTTATTTCCAACCTATGAAATTCTTATTCCCATTAAAGGTTATTGAGGAGTTTGCTAACACATTAACGTTAGGTCTTCGTTTGTTCGGTAACATTTATGCAGGTGAAATCCTGTTAGGATTACTTGCTAAGTTAGGCGGAGCATCAGTTCTTGGAGCATTAGGTGCGCTTGTACCGATGTTAGCATGGATGGGATTCAGTGTATTCGTTGGATCAATCCAGTCATTTATTTTCGTTATGTTAACGATGGTTTATATGGCTCATAAAGTAAGCCATGACCATTAATATAATTTAAGTAAGAAAAAATTTATTTTTTTATAATACAAAGGAGGACAAATTAAATGAGTTTAGGTGTAATCGCAGCTGCAATTGCAATTGGTTTATCAGCATTAGGTGCAGGTATTGGTAACGGTCTTATCGTATCACGTACAATCGAAGGTGTTGCTCGTCAACCAGAATTAAAAGGCGCACTTCAAACAATTATGTTCATCGGGGTTGCTTTAGTTGAGGCACTTCCAATCATCGGTGTAGTTATTGCTTTCATCGTAATGAACAAATAAGGGAGACTCCCCTTACATAGATGGCGAAGAGTGTTTTTTGAACTTTCTTCGCCATTGCTTTATGAACGAAACGTATGTCTTTTTTTTTCATATGATCAATTTAGATATTTTGAAGGGAGTGAATCCTTGTGCCAACTTTATTATTAGGGGCTGCCATTCCATTTGGAACGATTGCTTATACATTGTTCATTTTCTTACTTCTATTAGTAATGCTACGCAAATTTGCGTGGGGTCCTTTAATGGGAATTATGAAAGAACGTGAAGAGCATGTTACTAGTGAAATCGACGCTGCAGAAAGAAGTAACGCTGAAGCGAAGAAATTAGTAGAAGAACAACGTGAAATGTTAAAACAATCGCGTGTTGAAGCACAAGAGTTAATCGAAAGAGCGAAAAAACAAGCTGTAGATCAAAAAGATGTGATTGTTGCTGCTGCGAAAGAAGAAGCAGAATCAATTAAAGCATCTGCTGTACAAGAAATTCAACGCGAAAAAGAGCAAGCGATTGCTGCTTTACAAGAACAAGTCGCTTCTTTATCTGTTCAAATTGCTTCTAAAGTAATTGAAAAAGAGTTAAAAGAAGAAGATCAAGTGAAGTTAATTCGCGATTATATTAAAGAAGTAGGAGAAGCGCGATGAGCAATGGGATTGTAGCAAAACGTTATGCTGTCGCTCTTTTTAAAATTGCAAAAGAAAAACACGTATTAGAAATGTTTGAAGAGGAATTACGCCTTGTACAAAACGTTTATGTAAAGAACGGAGAACTACATAGCTTTTTAACGCAACCGAACATTTCAAAAGAGCAGAAGAAAACGTTTCTTGCAAACGTATTCGGATCTGTTTCTGAATCTATTTTAAATACGTTATATATTTTAATTGATAACAAGCGCATTGAAATCTTACCTGAAATTGCAGATGAATATGTTGTTCTTGCTAATGAAGAACGTAACGTAGCGGATGCAACTGTGTATTCTACTCGTCTTCTATCTGAAGAAGAGAAGCTTAACGTTGCAGAAGCATTTGCAAAGAGAACGGGAAAAGATGCAATTCGCGTAAAAAATGTTGTAGATGAAGATTTACTAGGCGGCATTAAAGTACGTATTGGAAATCGCATTTATGATGGAAGTTTACAAGGAAAATTAGCACGTATTCAACGTGAATTAATGAAGAATAGATAGGGGTGAAGCACATGAGCATCAGAGCTGAAGAAATTAGCGCACTGATAAAGCAACAAATCGAGAACTATCAGTCTGAAATCGAAGTTAGTGATGTTGGTACAGTTATCCAAGTTGGTGACGGTATCGCGCGTGCTCATGGTCTTGATAACGTTATGGCTGGTGAACTTGTAGAGTTCTCTAACGGCGTTATGGGGCTAGCACAAAACTTAGAAGAAAACAATGTAGGTATCATTATTTTAGGACCTTACACAGAAATCCGTGAAGGTGACGAAGTTCGTCGTACTGGTCGCATCATGCAAGTACCAGTAGGGAAAGAACTAATCGGTCGTGTTGTAAACCCATTAGGTCAACCAGTTGATGGTTTAGGCCCAATCAATACAACAAACACTCGTCCAATCGAAAGTCCAGCACCAGGTGTAATGGATCGTAAATCTGTTCATGAGCCACTTCAAACAGGTATTAAAGCGATCGATGCTCTTGTACCAATTGGCCGTGGTCAACGTGAGTTAATCATCGGTGACCGTCAAACAGGTAAAACAGCAGTTGCACTTGATACAATCATTAATCAAAAAGATGAAGATATGATTTGTATCTATGTAGCTATCGGACAAAAAGAATCAACTGTACGTAACGTAGTAGAAACACTACGTAAGCACGGCGCATTAGATTACACAATCGTTGTAACTGCATCAGCTTCTCAACCAGCTCCATTATTATACTTAGCTCCTTACGCTGGTGTAACAATGGGTGAAGAGTTCATGTACAATGGTAAACACGTATTAGTAGTATATGATGACTTATCAAAACAAGCAGCGGCTTACCGTGAGCTTTCATTACTATTACGTCGTCCTCCAGGTCGTGAAGCATATCCAGGGGATGTATTCTACTTACATTCTCGCTTATTAGAGCGTGCAGCAAAATTAAGTGATGCAAGAGGCGGCGGTTCTTTAACTGCACTACCTTTCATCGAAACACAAGCAGGGGACGTATCAGCTTACATCCCAACAAACGTAATCTCGATTACGGATGGACAAATCTTCTTACAATCTGACCTATTCTTCTCTGGCGTACGTCCAGCGATCGATGCGGGTACTTCTGTATCACGTGTAGGTGGATCTGCTCAGATTAAAGCAATGAGTAAAGTATCAGGTACACTTCGTCTTGACCTTGCATCTTACCGTGAGTTAGAAGCGTTCGCTCAGTTCGGTTCTGACCTTGATAAAGCAACGCAAGCGAAACTAAACCGTGGTGCTCGTACAGTTGAGGTATTAAAACAAGGATTACACAAACCGTTACGTGTAGAGAAACAAGTTATCATTCTTTACGCTTTAACACGTGGATTCCTAGATGATATCCCAGTAGTCGATATCACTCGTTTCGAAGAAGAATTCCATGCTTGGTTAGATTCAAATGCAGCTGACTTATTAAGCGAAATCCGCACAACTAAGAAACTTGCGGATGACGACAAATTTGCAGCAGCAATTAACGGATTTAAAAAAGTATTCGTAGCTTCTGAGTAATTAATAAAAGCGGAAGCGGCTCGATTTGAATGTGAAGTGAAGCCACCGAGCATTCAAGCCGCTGGAGCTAGATAGTATATATAAAAGGCATCTCAGGTTCTGAGATTGCTGACGGTTATGTAGAGGAAAAGAGTAGGTGCACCTATTCTTTTCCTTCAATCATGAGCAAGAATATCTTGCAACGTAGATTAGGAAGAGGATTCTTACTAATCGTGCCAACTTCCGGAAAAAAGGTGGTGAAAACCTGTGGCATCTTTACGCGATATAAAAGCGAAGATTACCTCGACAAAGAAAACGAGTCAAATTACGAAAGCGATGGAGATGGTATCTGCATCTAAGTTAAACCGTGCAGAGCAAAATGCTAAATCTTTCGTTCCGTATATGGAAAAGATTCAAGAAGTAGTAGCGAGCATTGCGCAAGGAAGTAAAGGAATTAATCATCCAATGCTAAATGCGCGTCCTGTAAAGCGTACAGGATACATCGTTATTACATCTGATCGCGGACTAGCAGGTGGTTATAACAGTAACGTATTACGTACAGTTAGTAACGTGATTCGTGAACGTCATAATATGGATTCAAACCAATATTCAATTATTGTGCTTGGCCGACTAGGACGTGATTATTTAAAACGTCGCGGATTTAACATCATTGATGAAGTAGTTGGATTATCTGACCACCCATCATTTACTGATATTAAAGATCTTGCTTCTCGAGCAATTGCGATGTTCGCAGATGGTGCTTATGATGAGCTGTATATTTACTACAACCATTACGTAAGTAAAATTTCACAAGAAGTAACGGAAAATAAAATTTTACCGCTTACTGATGTGGCGTCTGACAAACCGACGACAGCTTATGAATTCGAACCTTCTGAAGAAGAAATATTAAAAGTATTATTGCCACAATACGCAGAAAGCTTAGTGTACGGTGCATTACTAGACGGTAAAGCAAGTGAGCACGCGGCGCGTATGACAGCAATGAAGAGTGCTACAGACAACGCAATGGAAGTTATCGATTCACTTACACTTTCATTCAACCGTGCACGTCAAGCAGCGATTACGCAAGAAATTACGGAAATCGTTGGTGGAGCAGCAGCGTTAGAATAGTAATAAAAAGTGGAAGCGGCTCGTCCAGAACAGGAGGGCATTGGAGCTCCTGACGAAGAGGCGTAATTTGCCTCGCAGGAAGGCGCGAAATGACCGACTGTTCTAGCCGCTGGAACTAGATTCAATAAAAAGTGGAAGCGGCTCTGTCAAAAGAGTCGCATAAGCTATAAACTAATAAAAAATTAAAAGCCGACTTCTCTTAGAAAGCTGGCTAATTAAAAGAAAGCTAGGAGGGAACCCGATGAATAAAGGGCGCGTTACGCAAATCATGGGTCCGGTTGTAGACGTTAAGTTTGATGGCGGAAAGCTACCAGAAATCTACAACGCCCTTACGGTAAAACAAAGCAACGAAAACGGAGCAAACATTAACTTAACATTTGAAGTTGCACTTCATTTAGGTGATGACACAGTTCGTACAGTTGCAATGTCTTCCACAGATGGACTTGTTCGTGGCACAGAAGTAGAAGATACTGGTAAAGCAATCTCTGTACCAGTTGGTGATGCAACACTTGGTCGTGTATTTAACGTATTAGGTGATGCAATTGACTTAGATGGTGAACTTCCTGCGGATGTACACCGTGATCCAATTCACCGTCAAGCACCTGCATTCGAAGAGTTATCTACTAAAGTAGAAATTCTTGAAACTGGTATTAAAGTAGTAGACTTACTTGCTCCTTACATTAAGGGTGGTAAAATCGGTCTATTCGGTGGTGCCGGCGTAGGTAAAACAGTATTAATTCAGGAATTAATTAACAACATCGCACAAGAGCACGGTGGTATCTCTGTATTCGCTGGTGTAGGTGAGCGTACTCGTGAGGGTAATGACTTATACCACGAAATGAGTGATTCTGGCGTAATCAAGAAAACTGCGATGGTATTCGGACAAATGAACGAGCCACCTGGAGCACGTCAACGTGTTGCATTAACAGGTTTAACAATGGCTGAGCATTTCCGTGATGAACAAGGACAAGACGTACTATTGTTCATCGATAACATCTTCCGTTTCACGCAAGCGGGTTCTGAAGTATCTGCCCTTCTTGGTCGTATGCCATCTGCGGTAGGTTACCAACCAACACTTGCAACAGAAATGGGTCAATTACAAGAGCGTATTACATCTACAAATAAAGGGTCTATCACGTCTATCCAAGCGGTATATGTACCAGCCGATGACTATACTGACCCAGCACCAGCTACAACGTTCGCTCACTTAGATGCAACAACAAACTTAGAGCGTCGTTTAACGCAAATGGGTATTTACCCAGCCGTAGATCCATTAGCATCTACATCTCGTGCACTTTCTCCAGAAATCGTAGGAGAAGAGCATTATGAAGTAGCTCGTCAAGTACAGCAAACTTTACAACGTTATAAAGAGCTTCAAGACATCATCGCTATCTTAGGTATGGATGAGTTATCTGAAGAAGATAAGTTAGTTGTACATCGTGCTCGTCGTATTCAATTCTTCTTATCTCAAAACTTCCACGTAGCTGAGCAGTTTACAGGTCAAAAAGGTTCTTATGTACCTGTAAAAAATACAGTTAGTGGTTTCAAAGAAATTCTAGAAGGAAAATATGATGACCTTCCAGAAGATGCATTCCGCCTTGTTGGTGGCATTGAAGAAGTTATTGAAAACGCGAAGAAAATGATGGCGTAAGGCCTTAGGAGGGACGAAGTATGAAGACATTTCCAGTCAGTATTGTAACTCCTGATGGACCGGTTTACGAAAAAGAAGTAGAGATGGTAAGTGTAAAAGCAGAGAGTGGGGAAATGGGGATCTTACCAGGTCACATTCCAACTGTTGCACCATTAAAAATTAGTGCAGTTCGTCTGAAAAATGGTGGACACACTGATTATGTAGCAGTTAGCGGTGGCTTTATCGAAGTTCGTCCAGATAAAGTAACTGTATTATCATCATCTGCTGAAGAAGCAAACCATATCGATATCCATCGTGCAAATGAAGCGAAGCGTCGCGCTGAGCAACGTATGCAAGACAAACAAGCACATGTTGACTTTAAACGTGCAGAAATGGCATTACAACGTGCTGTGAACCGTTTAAACGTTTCCGATATGAAATAAAAAAATCCGTAAAGGTAAAACCTTTACGGATTTTTTTATTGTATTTTATGGATAATTTTACAAAAATGGTATAATTGCATTGATGGTTGTATAAGTAGAGAATGTACAACAATTTATATTTCATAAAGGGGATGAATCAATGATCGGTGAAATGAAACGAGAAGCGTTGCACTCTTTAAAGGGGAATTGGGGACTAGGTGTTGGATCAACGATTTTATATTTTATTTTAAGTTATGTTGTTTCAATGGCTGCAATGCTTATACTTTTAATTCCAGGACTTATTCTATTTTTTTTAATTGTTAGCTTCGCTGGTTCAATTGAAGGGGAAACAATATCAATTGGAGCAGCTATTACATTTGGGGTATTTTATTGTATCATGATAATTTTGAGTAACGCATCGTATGGTATTACATCATACGGTTATACGAATGTATGTCTACAGATTAGTAAACGAGAAGGTGCTAAAGTAGATTACTTATTCGAAGGATTTCGTGGTTTTAAAAGAATGATGAAAACAATGTGGGCAATGCTTGCGATTTTGTTATATACAGGTACATGGATTCCGATGTTGTTAATAGGCTTATTTGCATTGTTAGGTGAAGAAGGGAATACGTCATTTGCAATTGCTTTCTTCGTACTATTAGCTATTTCAATCGTTGGCATGATTGTGATGTATTTTTCTTATGCAATGACGTACTATGTAATGATTGGAAATCCAGAATATAGTGTGTCACAAGCAATGAAAGAAAGTAAGAGTCTTATGAAGGGACATAAGTTAGATTTGTTTCTTTTATGGCTTAGTTTTATAGGGTGGGTTATTTTAGCGATTTTGACATTTGGAATAGGTTTTCTTTGGCTTAGTCCGTATATGGGTACAACGACATCTCATTTTTATCGTTATATTTCAAAAGATGAATTGCGGTAAGAACATGCTATACTAATAGAATTGTTACGTATAGGAGGCTAATTATGATTAGTGATTTAAAAGGAGAAGCGTTAGACTCTCTAGAAGGAAAATGGGGCTTAGCTGTTGGGGCAACATTATTAATTTCAATTCTTATCACGATGTTTAGTTTTAGTGTTAAGTGGGGATTTTCTTCAACTTTCGGTTGGCAAGATACAACTGGTTCATTTTCGATAGATATTCTTACACTTTTTGTTACCGGACCGTTAACTTTAGGGGGGTATTATCTGGCTTTAAATATCATTCGTGAAAAACAAGCTAGTATCGGCAATGTATTTGTTTGGTTTACAGAGGGGAAAAGATTTTTAAAATCATTTTTAGTATATTTATTAGTGAATCTTTATCTTCTTTTATGGACTTTACTTTTCATTATTCCAGGCATTATTAAATCATTTTCTTATGCGATGACGTATTTTATTATAAACGATCATCCCGAGTATTCATTGAATCAAGCCATTACAGAAAGCCGTCGTATGATGGATGGGCATAAAATGGAGTATTTCATTTTATGTTTAAGTTTTATTGGTTGGTTTATATTAAGTTGTATTACATTAGGGATTGGATTCCTCTGGTTAATTCCATATTTCTATACGACAGCTTCAGCTTTTTACGAAGAGGTTGCAGAAGAATATTACGAGAAAAAAACCCCAACAATATAAAGTGAAACTGTTGTCATTGGGGCTTTATTCATCCCAAAATGATAACGAACTTTCACTCTCGCAAATAGCAGGATAAAAACACCCAGTGTGAATTAATTGTTCATACTGGGTGTTTTTTGTAGAAATTTTATAAACTGTTTACTTGTTAAAGGTTTACTGAAATAGTAACCTTGCATATATTTACAGTTGTTTTTTTGTAGAAACTTAAGTTGTTTTTCCGTTTCAATTCCTTCAGCAATGACAGAGAGATTTAAAGTATTTGCAAGAGAAAGGATAGTGGAAAAGATGGCTCTTTCTTCAGGGCGATGATCGGCTAGTTGTGTAAATTCTCTTGGTACCTTTAATGTATCGATAGGGAAAATTGATAAATAAGCGAGAGAAGAATAGCCAGTACCGAAGTCATCAATGGCCGTTTGAATGCCATATTCTTTTAATTGCTTCAGTCTCGATAGTGTTTCTTTTTCATTAATCATCGCAATTCGTTCTGTTAACTCAAGTGTGACATGTTTTGGATCGACCTGCACGTCGTTTAATATTTGTGAAATGTTTTCGATTAATTGATTTTGTTGGAACTCTTTTGCTGATAAATTAACGCTTATTTTTAAATTTTGATAGCCAAAGGTATGCCATATTTTTAATTGGAGACAGGCTTCTTTTAATACCCAATGTCCAAGTGGAACGACTTGTGGCGTTTCTTCTACAATTGGAATGAACTCACATGGTGAAATGTCACCTAATAGTGGATGTTTCCAACGTATTAATGCTTCAGCGCCGATAATTTTATTTGTTGTCGTATCAATTTGTGGCTGATAGACGAGATAAAATTCCTTGTTTACTAAAGCGAGTGGCAAATCCTTTTCGATTCGAGCTTTTCGTTCTATTTTCTTATATAGTTCTTTCGTATAAAGAGAGCTACGATTTTTTCCTTTATTTTTTGCTTCGTACATGGCCATATCGGCATGTTGTAAAATAGAAAGTGGGTCTTCGCCCGCTTCAGGGTATATTGCAATCCCGATACTCGGTGAGATTCGTAAATGCTGATTTTCGATTTCGAATGGTTTGTTCATGGCCGCTACAATCATATCAGCTATTTTTTTTACATCTGTCCTTTTTTTATAATTTTCGATGAGGATTGTGAACTCATCTCCAGCTAGTCGAGCAAGTTTCATATGCTGTGTTGATAATCGTTCAAGCCTTTTGGCTACTGCAATTAATAGGAGGTCTCCCACCCGATGCCCGAGAGTATCATTAATAACCTTAAAGCGGTCTAAATCGAGAAACATAACAGCAAAGGAGCTTTTCGATATTTTTGCTCGTGCAATCGCCTTTTCTAAATATTGATGAAATGCACGGCGATTTGCAAGTTCAGTTAAAGTATCATGATATGCTAGGAAATTAATTTGTTCTTGTTGTTGTTTGCTTTCCGTAATATCTTTAATCATTAAGTAGACCCCTGAAATATGATCCTTTAAAAAGATGGGAACAGCTGTAACATGCAAGTAGTAAATATCTCTGTTTTTGTGATACGCTCGTATTTCTAAAGAGATAGAATTCCCCTTTTTTACGCGATGAAAGGCGTTAATAATTTCTTCTAAATCTTCTTCGTATATGAGTGAGTAGTAAGGTTGATTTAATAATTCATTCGTTTGATACCCTAGTAAAGTAGTACCAGCGTTATTAACTTTAAGAAAATTGCCGTACAAATCTAATGTGAAGATTGGATCTGGATGGTGCTCGTATAAAGATTTAAACATTTGTTGGTTATGATAGAGCTCATTTTTTTGTTCTACTAAATCTTCTGTACGTAGTTCAATTTGTTTCTCGAGTTCCAAGTTGAATTGCATTTGGGCTAGTAATAATATTTTATTTTGTTTTCGAACTAAACTATGGCGTATGAGAACGAAAGTGAAAGTTATTATAAGCCCGATTACTACAATGGGGGCAAAAACATATTCGGCCAATATAAAAATAATAAGCATTACTACAGAAATATAAGGTAATAATAATCGGATTGATTCCCCAAATTTAGGCGTTAATAGTACCTGCTCTTGTTTTTCAGGCTCTTTCGTATGAAGAATACAGGCGATTGCTGCTAGCACTAAAACAACTTGATAGAACGGAGTAACTGTAAACATAGAATACGCTGGTGTGAAATATTTTATATAAGCATAAATAGCATCTGTAGTAGCATACAAAATTAAAGCACTACCAAGAAGTGCACCAACTTGTTTTGGTAATAAGGATAATGGTCTGAATAAAAGGTTGATTCCAATTAAAAGAAAGAGTAAATCAGCCATTGGATAGGTAAGTTGAACAAATATATCGATATAGGATGTTGTGAAAACGTGAATGGTTTGCTCAATAAGTAAGTAGTAACTTAAAGTAAATTGGGCTGTAACGATAATACAAATATCACATATCATAAAAAGCTTTTCTAATAAGTCCCGGTTATAAATGATCTCATATAGAAAGGCAAGTGCAAAGCTAATTAAAAAAAGTAGGTAAAAAAAGTCAGACGGATCAACAAACGTATAGTAGTCCTTTAAAATTAAACGTTGATAGGAAACAACTATATCACCAATGAAATAAGAGAGAGCCCCAACAGATAATATGATCCAAAATAAACGGGGTAACCCTTGTTTCGTATTTGTAAAATAAAATATATAACTACAAGCGATAATATCAATTAATAGGGTGCTCATTCCGATTAATATTTGAAAGGGAAATGAGTATTCATATAGAAAGGGCATTGCTACGTAATGAATCGCGATAGAAAACAATAAAACGCTTATAAGAATACTTACATGTGTTTGTTTTTTCATTTATATCACCTACGGTATATACATATAAACTTCCTTTTTATTTTTTGCGATTGCCTAAAAAATATATATAAATTCTATACTTATTTTGCACAGGTATAGCGAGTTATAAAAATAGATTTTAATAATTCTTGTTTCTGTCCTCAACATATCGACATAGGAATTTGAAGTTTGCTATAATAAATAAAATAGTTTAATTATTTAGAAAAATTTAAAAATAATATTTGTCGCAACTGGGACATATTGTTTACTAAGTGAACTTGTTCTTAATTTAGGGGGGAGGGTTTCACAATGGCAAGTGTATATGAAAATAGTTATATGATCGTTTTGATTTTCTTGCTAGTAGGCATATTACTGCCGGTAGTGGCTCTTACATTAGGAAGGATGCTGCACCCAAACAAACCAAGTGCAGCAAAAGCGACGACGTATGAGAGTGGAATTGAGCCTTTTCATGATGCAAATATTCGGTTTCATGCTCGTTACTATATTTTCGCTTTATTGTTTGTCATCTTTGATGTAGAAACTTTATTTCTATATCCATGGGCTGTTGCATATGACAAGCTAGGTTTATTTGCATTAATTGAAATGCTCATCTTTGTTGTAATGTTGCTAGTTGGATTAGCTTATGCTTGGAAAAAGAAGGTGTTACAATGGTTATAAATTTTGAGGCACTACATCCAAATGAGCGAGCGGAATTAGAGAGAAATATCTTTTTTTCTACATTGGAGCAGTTAAAAGGGTGGGCGAGGAGTAATTCTTTATGGCCGATGACATTCGGACTGGCATGCTGTGCGATTGAAATGATGGGAGTAGGTTCATCACATTACGATTTAGATCGATTTGGGTCATTTTTTCGGACTTCACCAAGGCAATCAGATGTCATGATTGTGTCGGGAACGGTAACGAAGAAGATGGCTCCTATTGTTAGGCGTTTATATGATCAAATGCCTGAACCGAAATGGGTTATTGCGATGGGATCTTGTGCGACTGCTGGTGGTCCGTATGTGAATTCGTACGCTGTTGTGAAAGGTGTAGATCAAATTGTACCAGTTGATGTGTATATTCCTGGATGCCCACCAAACCCTGCAGCTTTAATTTATGGAATTAATAAGTTGAAAGAGAAAATTCGTTACGAGGCAAAGACGGGGAAGCAGGTGACGAATAAATGAGTAATCCAAATAAAGATTTAGAGGATCTGAAAAGAGAAGCTGCTAGGCGCGCGAAAGAGGAAGCGAGAAAACGTCTTGTTGCGAAACATGATGCGGAAATAAGTAAGCTTGAGGGAGAAAATCAAGAAAAAGAGAAAGCGCTACCAAAAATTGATGGAATGACTGTAGAAGAAGCAAAACAACGTGCAGCAGCTGCTGCGAAAGCAAAAGCGGCAGCGTTAGCGAAGCAAAAAAGAGAAGGAACAGAAGAAGTAACGGAAGAAGAAAAGGCCAAAGCGAAGGCGAAGGCAGCCGCAGCTGCGAAAGCAAAAGCGGCGGCGCTAGCGAAGCAAAAAAGAGAAGGAACAGAAGAGGTAACGGAAGAAGAAAAGGCCAAAGCGAAGGCGAAGGCAGCCGCAGCTGCGAAAGCAAAAGCGGCAGCATTAGCGAAGCAAAAAAGAGAAGGAACAGAAGAAGTAACGGAAGAAGAAAAGGTCAAAGCGAAGGCGAAGGCAGCCGCAGCTGCGAAAGCAAAAGCGGCGGCGCTAGCGAAGCAAAAAAGAGAAGGAACAGAAGAGGTAACGGAAGAAGAAAAGGCCAAAGCGAAGGCGAAGGCAGCCGCAGCTGCGAAAGCAAAAGCGGCGGCGCTAGCGAAGCAAAAAAGAGAAGGAACAGAAGAGGTAACGGAAGAAGAAAAGGCTAAAGCGAAGGCGAAGGCCGTGGCAGCTGCGAAAGCAAAAGCAGCGGCGCTAGCGAAACAGAAAGCTTCGCTAGGTGATGGAAATTTGGGAGATGAAAAGGCGAAGGCAATTGCAGCAGCGAAGGCGAAAGCGGCTGCGGCGGCAAGGGCGAAGACGAAGGGTGCTGAAAGTGAAAAGGAAGATGTACCGAAGCAAGAAGAACCGTCCGTTAATCAGCCGTATCTCAATCAGTATGTTGAGGTTATTAGGGGTAAATTAGGAGGTAGCACATTAGTAGATTCCTATATTAATAAACTTTCAAAAGATGTACCAACTCTTGTGGTGGATCCTTCAAAATATTATGAGGTGATGGAGTTACTACGATTCCATGAGGGACTTGCTTTTGATTATATGTCAGAGCTACATGCGACAGATTTTGTGACTCATATGGAAGTGTATGTTCATTTATTTTCATATGGAAAGAAACAGTCTGTAGCGGTGAAGGTAAAGCTGGATAGAGAAGTGCCGCAAGTTGAATCGGTAACAGCGCTGTGGAAAGGGGCTGACTGGCCGGAGCGAGAAGCGTATGATCTGCTAGGCATTGCATTTAAGGGACATCCGAATTTATCGCGTATTTTAATGCCTGATGATTGGGTAGGGTATCCGCTTAGGAAAGATTATGAACCGTATGATGTGGAGGTGTAACTTATGATTCGTACGGAAGAAATGCTTTTGAATGTAGGACCTCAGCATCCGAGTACACACGGTGTTTTCAGGCTTGTTATTAAGATTGACGGTGAAATTATTAAAGAAGCTACACCGGTTATTGGGTATTTGCATCGCGGGACTGAAAAGATCGCTGAGAGCTTACAGTATACGCAAATTATCCCTTATACAGATCGAATGGACTATTTATCAGCAATGACGAATAATTACGTCATTTGCCATGCTGTAGAGACGATGATGGGACTTGAAATTCCGGAGCGTGCCGAATACTTGCGAGTACTTGCGATGGAGCTGGGAAGAATTGCGAGCCATCTCGTTTGGTGGGGGACAAATCTTCTTGATATAGGAGCGGTCAGCCCGTTTTTGTACGCGTTTCGTGAACGAGAGATGATTATAAATTTATTAAATGAATTATGCGGGGCACGGCTTACTTTTAACTATATGAGAGTCGGCGGTGTGAAGTGGGACGCGCCGGATGGTTGGATTGAAAAAGTGGAAGAGTTTGTTCCATACATGAGAGAGCAATTGGCAGGTTATCACGACCTTGTTAGTGGTAATGAGATTTTCTTGAATCGCGTGAAGGGCGTTGGCATATATAGCGCGGAAAAAGCAATTTCGTATTCTTTAAGCGGAGCGAATTTGCGGTGCACCGGAGTAAACTGGGATCTTCGCAAAGATGAGCCGTATTCGATTTATGATCGTTTTAATTTTGATATTCCTGTTGGAAGCGTGGGAGATGCTTGGGATCGCTACGTTTGCCGAATGGAGGAAATTGAAGAGTCGTTAAAAATTGTAGAGCAAGCAGTCCAGCAGTTTCCAAAGGACGGAGCCGTACTGGCGAAAGTGCCGAAAATTATTAAGGCGCCTAAGGGGGAAGCGTTTGTCCGTATAGAATCACCACGCGGAGAGATTGGTTGCTATATCGCTAGTGACGGAAAGAAAGAGCCATATCGTCTGAAATTCCGCAGACCTTCTTTTTATAACTTGCAAATTTTACCGAAGTTATTGAAGGGTGAAAACATCGCCAATTTAATTACGATTTTAGGTGGAGTCGATATTGTACTTGGGGAGGTCGATGGCTAATGATTGAGACGCTCTTACAATCACCTTCAAGCTGGACGAATTTCTTCATTTTTTTCGGATTAGCAGTGCTTCTACTATTTGCAGTCCTTGGCTTCGTTACATATGGTATTTTGGCAGAACGGAAAGTGATGGGATTTATGCAAGGCCGGATTGGGCCAAACCAAGTTGGAGGGCGGTTCGGTTTACTGCAAACGGTAGCTGATGTTTTGAAACTATTATTGAAAGAAGATAGTATTCCGAAAGCTGCAGATAAACCGTTGTTCATATTAGCACCTGTCATTGCATTTGCGCCAGCATTTATGGTACTTGCGGTTATCCCGTTTACCGATAAATTTCAGTTCGCGGATATTGGTGTCGGATTGCTGTATTACATTGCTGTTTCTGGGATTACGACAATTGGTGTCGTAACTGGGGGATGGGCATCAAATAATAAATATTCCCTTTTAGGAGGGATGCGCGCGGCGGCGCAAATGATTTCTTATGAAATTCCGCTCGTAATGAGCGTAATTGGTATCGTTTTGTTAGCTGGTAGCTTGAATCTAAATGAAATTGTAGCGGCGCAGGAGAAAGTTTGGTACATTTTCGTACAGCCAATTGGATTCGTCGTTTTCTTAATCGCAGCAGTAGCAGAGTTAAATAGGACGCCGTTTGATTTACCAGAAGCGGAGTCAGAACTTGTTTCTGGATATCATACGGAATACTCAGGTTTTCGCTGGGCGTTTTTCATGCTTTCAGAGTATGTATATTTCTTCGGAATGGCCTCTTTAATTACAGTACTTTTTTTAGGCGGCTGGAACCCAGTTATGTTTCTTGGATTTATTCCAGGTGCTGTATGGTTTGCTTTGAAATTTAGCAGTGTAGTCTTTCTATTAATTTGGTTCCGCGTTACGTTCCCGCGTATAAGGGGTGACCAGTTAATGGAGTTTGGCTGGAAAGTATTATTACCAATCGCACTTGCAAATATTTTCTTAACGGCATTGATTAAGGAGCTATTCTTCTAATCTATGAAGGGGGTGCCAGTAAGAGATGAAAGGGTTATTTAAAGGTTTAAAATATACGCTGAGTAATTTGAGTAAGAAAAAGGTGACGTATGATTATCCAAATCAGCCGTTGCCATTGCCAGATCGCTTTAGAGGGATTCAAAAGTTTTATCCTGAGAAATGTATTGTTTGTAATCAGTGTTCTAACATTTGTCCGACAGATTGCATTCAATTGACGGGAAAGAAACATCCTGACCCTACGAAAAAAGGGAAAATTATTGATACGTATGATATTAATTTTGAAATTTGTATACTTTGCGATTTATGTACAGAAGTTTGCCCGACAGAGGCAATTGTTATGACAAATAACTTTGAACTCGCAGCATATTCACGTGATGATTTATTTAAAAATTTGCAGTGGCTCGACGAAAACGATGAAAACGTCAGGAAGGAGAATAAAGCATGAATGGCGAGTTTGTAGCATTCTTTATACTATCCTTATCTGCAATTATCGGTGGTGTTCTCATGTTGAACTTAACGAAAGTAATGCATATGATGCTAGCTCTCGTTCTGACATTTCTCAGCATTGCAGGTTTGTACTTTCTTTTATCGGCCGAGTTTATCGGAGTTGCACAAATTTTACTTTACTCTGGTGCAATCACAATTATTATGATTTTTGGCATTATGTTAACGAAACATAATGCGGAAAATGAATCACGTCTTACTCTTCGAAAATGGATTATCTTCTTTGCAGTTGTAGCATTTGGGGCAGTTATGTATTTCGCTGTTAATAGTATCGATTTTTCAAATGAAAGCACACAAGGAAGTTTACCTCTCCATGAAAAAAACACACTTCAAATCGGTACACTTCTCTATTCGAAATACATTATTCCATTTGAGTTAACCTCGGTTATTTTACTTGTAGCACTTGTTGGCGCGATTATACTTGCGAAGAAGGATGAGAAAGAGGAGGATTCCAATGAGTAGCGTTCCAGCTTCTGCGTATTTAACACTTGCGATTATTTTGTTTTGCATCGGTTTATTTGGAGCTTTAACGAAGCGAAACACAGTAATCGTATTAGTTTGTATCGAATTAATGCTAAATGCTGCCAATTTAAATTTAGTGGCGTTTAGTAAATTAGGTTTGTTCCCGAATTTAACAGGGCAAATCTTCTCGCTGTTTACGATGGCTGTAGCGGCAGCGGAGGCGGCGGTAGGGCTCGCCATTTTAATTGCTTTGTATCGTAATCGCACGACAGTTCATGTAGATGAAATGGATACGCTTAAAGGATAGCATTGTGACCGAAAAGGGGGAAGGAAACAATGATCGATTATGCATGGCTCATACCGCTTTTCCCGCTTGTTTCGTTTTTTTTACTTATTATGTTCGGGAAGAAAATTAGAGAAGGAAGCAGCGTACTTAGTATTTTCTTCGTCTCTCTCTCCTTTATACTCGCGGTACTTGTATTAATAGAAAGATTTTCGAAGGTCACAGTGAAGCATAAATGGGTATGGCTTAGAACTGGAGATATTGATATATCATTTGGCTTTGAAGTGACTGCATTAGGGGCTTTGATGTTATTTATCGTTACACTTGTGAGCTTACTTGTACATGTGTATTCAAAAGGTTATATGAAAGGTGACGCAAGATTACCAACTTTTTATGCATATTTAGGACTCTTTACATTTGCGATGCTTGGGCTTGTTATATCGACGAATTTGTTACAGCTTTATATATTTTGGGAGTTAGTAGGCCTCGGTTCATTTTTACTCATCGGTTTTTATTTCTTTAAGGAGGAAGCGAAGGCTGCTGCGAAAAAGGCTTTTATTATGACTCGTATTGGGGATGTTGGTTTATTTATTGGGATGATTTTAATCTTTTGGCATGCAGGTAGTTTTGAGTATGAAGCAATTTTTAGAGCGATTCATACAGGCGATCTGTCCCCGACTATGATAACGATAACGGCGATATTAATTTTTATCGGGGCGATGGGGAAATCAGGTCAATTTCCGCTTCATACGTGGTTGCCTGATGCGATGGAGGGGCCAACGCCTGTTTCGGCACTTATTCATGCGGCGACGATGGTCGCAGCCGGTGTATATTTAGTAGCAACGATGTTCCCGCTATTTTCGGCAAGTGCGGTGGCAATGCAGACGGTGGCAATTGTTGGGGCTTTCACCGCAATATTTGCAGCCTCTATCGGTCTTGTACAGACGGATATAAAGAGGGTACTTGCTTATTCTACAGTTAGCCAGCTCGGGTATATGATGCTCGCCTTAGGTTCTGCTGGTTATGTAGCGGGTATATTCCATCTAACGACACATGCCTTTTTTAAAGCGTTACTATTCTTGGCAGCAGGAAGTGTAATTCATGCTGTGCATACGCAAAACATTAATAAAATGGGCGGTTTACAGAAGAAGATGAAAGTAACGGGTACGTTATTTTTAATAGGTACACTTGCAATTAGTGGAGTTCCGCTTCTTTCGGGTTTTTTTAGTAAAGATGAAATTTTGGCAGCAACTTGGATGAGTGGCAATTACTTTCTATTTGTTCTAGCAGTCTTTGCGGCATTCCTAACAGCATTCTACATGTTCCGCCTATACTTTCTTGTCTTTACTGGGGAAGCGAAGACGAAGGAAGAAGTGCATGACTCGCCGCGTATTATGACGTATCCGATGATTGTTCTCGGCGTTCTCGCGGTAGTAGCAGGATATATAAATACACCGTGGTTTGGAACGTTTCTCGGAGATTGGCTGACGAAGGATATACAATTTAAAGTGGAAGAAGCACATGGACCAGTTTGGATTATGATTGTTGCGACGCTCGTTTCATTTGGGGGGATTGCCCTTGCGTATTTCATATATGGAAAGAAAACTATCTCAAAAAATTGGGCAGGAGGAGAAAGGTCATTTCTTCATAAGCTCTTGAAAGAAAAATATTATGTGGATGAACTATACAATATGACAGTGATTCCTATTACGAAGGGAATCGCTCATGTGCTTCGCTTATTTGAAGTATATGTCGTGGAAGGGATTGCTGTTTTAATCGCAAGTTTGGTTAAAGGGGTAAGTGGCACATTGTCGAGGCTTCAAAACGGGAATGTACAAGTGTACGGCACTGTAACAGCAGTTTCGCTCGCGGTCCTCATCATTATTTTGCTATATACGGGAGGGGATTTACGATGAATGATTTGTTGTTGACGTTCTTCATTTTCTCCCCACTTTTAGGGATTCTATTACTTGTATTAACACCGAAAAAAGAATCGCGTACAGTACGAGCGCTCGGTTTATTTGGGACGGCGCTTCCATTTGGGATAGCTACCGTCCTCGCTTGTACATATGCTTCTGGAAAGAGTCTATCGCTATTTGATGAAAAAGTGAAATGGATTAAATTTGGTGATTTTGCAGCGGTGGATAAAAGATGGTTTTCTATTTATTACGAGCTTGGAATTGATGGTTTGTCACTTGTAATGATGGTGCTGACAGCCCTTCTAGCGATGCTTGCAGCAATTGCAGCGTTTTCCATTAAAAGAAATTTAAAAGCATTTTATATGCTATTGCTCATGCTAGAAATAGGGATGCTCGGTGTCTTCGCTGCTAAAAATTTAATGTTGTTCTTTATTTTCTTTGAAATTACACTGCCACCAATGTTTTTATTAATTGGCAAGTGGGGGAAATTGTCGAGTGAAAAGGCTGCATATAGTTATTTAATATATAACGGCATTGGATCAGCTATTTTGCTCATCGTTTTCTCGATTTTGTTCGCGAAAACAGGTACGACAAATATTGCGGAATTGAAAGAGATATTAACAGGTGTAAGTGCTGGGGGAGGACAGATCGTCCCGAGTAGCATACAGCTTGGTGTATTTATTGCTATAATGATTGCCTTTGCAATTAAACTACCTATTTTCCCGTTGCATCGCTGGATGGTCAATGTGCATATTGAAGCGCACCCTGCTGTAGTTATGCTTCATGCGGGCGTTTTGCTAAAGATTGGAGCGTACGGGATGATTCGCTTCGGGAAGGGGCTATTCCCAGAATACTTTCGCGAGTTTGCCACGCTAATTGCGATTTTAGGAGTAATCAACTTATTGTACGGTGCCTTTTTAGCGCTCATCCAAACGGATTTTAGGAAGGTGCTTGCCTACTCTAGTATTTCGCATATGGGAATTGTTTTAATGGGGCTTGCGGCACTTAATGCACCAGGTACACAAGGGGCGCTATTCCAAGTTGTTTCGCACGGTTTAATTGCAGCCTTGCTCTTCTTCTTGCTTGGTGTTATAGAACAGCGCTTTGGCACGTCGGATATTACAGCGCTTGGTGGACTCGCAAAAAGTGTCCCAATACTTAGCGGCTTCTTCCTAGCAGGAGGAATGGCATCGCTTGGACTACCGGGGATGTCTGGATTTGTGAGTGAGTTTCTTGCCTTTCTCGGCTTATTCCAAGGAGAGCCAGTCATTGCTGCAGTCGGTGTACTTGGGATTATTTTAACCGCTGTGTACGTATTAAGAGCGACACTCCAAGTAACATTTGGTAAGAAAGAGTGGGAAGCGAAAACTGATATACACGGATGGGAGTACGTCCCGGTCCTATTGCTTATCTTCTGTATTATTGCCATTGGAGTAATGCCAGAAATACTAGGGGATCCGCTTCAAAATACATTGAAAACATTGGGGGTGAAGTAGGATGGATATGGATACGTTACTGAGCTTATCATGGCATCTCATGTTGCCAGAATTCATTATTCTCGGGTTTGCCATCCTTCTTTCCATAGGTGATTTGTTTTTTAAGCTGAACCATAGGTATGTGGCGCTTAGTGCAATCGCTGCTGTCATATTAGCAATTGTGTCATTAATTACGCTATACGGCGAACCAGCAGGAGATATTTTAAATGGATCGTTTGTGTTAGATGGATTTTCAAAAGGGTTTAAAACGTTGTTATTAGGCGGAGCGGCCCTCATCTTATGCACCGCAATGAGCGATGACAAGAAAAATCCAATTGAAGATAAGGGAGAATATTATTACTTATTTTTAATGGCCCTTCTTGGGGCGATGTTCATGGCTTCTAGTGTTGATTTTATTACACTTTTCGTCGGTTTAGAGCTACTATCACTTTCTTCCTATGTTTTAGTAGGAATACGAAAAAGGAACCGTGCATCAAATGAAGCGGCAATGAAATATGTCATTAATGGAGGAATTGGAACGGCGATTACGCTCTTTGGAATGAGTTATTTATACGGTATTACAGGCTCAACCAATATTGTGGATATGCAAAAAGTATTCACCGGGGAGCTAACTAGTGGTATTCAGTTATTGTTAGCTCTCGCATTTCTACTATTGCTCGTTGGGCTCTCGTTTAAAATTGCAACAGTACCGTTTCATATGTGGGCACCCGATGTGTATGAAGGGGCGGCTACACCTGTTACTGCTTTCCTTGGAACGATTTCTAAAATTGCTGGGTTCCTACTCATTATTCGTCTGTTCCTTATGATTTTTGCAAGTGTATCGGTGCAAGGAGACATGCAATCTTTATACGGGCGTATGAGTATATATATTGCGGTTCTAGCAAGTATTACGATGATTATCGGAAATGTAGTCGCACTAAAGCAATATAACGTAAAACGCCTATTTGCTTATTCAGGAATCGCGCATGCGGGGTATTTACTCGTTCCACTTGTGGCATTATCACCATTTACGATGGATAGCATGTGGTTTTACATGCTCGCCTATATGCTTATGAATATAGGCGCGTTTGCAATTATCCACGGTTTAATCTTACAAAGCGACAAAGAAAATATCACTATTTTCACCGGATTATATAACAGGTCGCCATTTACAGCGATAGTAATGACGATTTTTATTTTATCGTTGGCCGGGATACCAGGAACAGCTGGTTTCATCGGAAAGATTAACATCTTTTTAGGTGCACTTCATGTAGAGCCAGCTCATTACGTACTAGCTTCTATTATGATGGGTACGACAGTCATTTCATTCGTATATTATTTCCGTATTTTACAGCAAATGTTTTTCCGGACGGGAGAAGTAGAAGAGAAAATTCGTTTGCCATTAAATATAAAGGTTGTTATGAGTCTTTGTGCAATTTCGATTGTAATACTAGGGATTATGCCGATGATTGGATACAATTTCTTTTATGAATATTTTCCATTAATGAAAGATTTCTTCTTCTTGGGGAACGTGGTACAATAGTGAAAATAAAAGGTGTGGAGTCGGTACTCTGCGCTTTTTATTTTGTGTTAGCCGCAAATGAAAATGCATATAGGTATACGTTTTTTTGAGAGAAGTTTACGATGTAAAATGTAAGATGCTTATTTGCATTTGAAAAAGTGTGGCTCCTACTTATTATGGTATCGTTTTTATATTCTTTCGTAAGTAGTAGCCGAGTAAAAAGGGGTCGATTTTTTGGCACAACTTTTAGGGCAACAAGCACTGATTGCCATTGTTTCGCATTTATTGTTTATTACCATTACGTGGTGGGCCTTACAAGGTATTCACATCGAGCGTTTAATGAAAGCTGGAAAAGTGTTGCAGACGAGGGTATTACTCATCCTAATTACAATTGCAATTGGGACATCTGTAAGTAACTTTTTCCTTGATTATTTAGGCTATTCGAAGAGTTTAACGTATTTAGTAAAGTAAGTGTATAGAACCTCATATCTCCGTTAACAATGGGGATAGGAGGGGATGAAATTGAAGCTTAAAGCCATTCTTATTGTTGCCTTGAGTGTTGTTTTCTTTTTGGTTGGATATAGAGAGATGAAACCGATAAGCGATGAACAGAAAATGGAGAACATGATTAAGGCTTTAGAGAAAAATGATGCTAAAATGGAGAAATGGTCATGGTTAGCGCGAGAAACAAAAACAATTTCTAACATACATACGTTTCAAAAATTGTTAAACGATGTGAAGGGGAAGGCAAATATTCAAAAATGGGACTTAGAGCAATCTCCAGATGGATATAAAGCTACATCCTATAAAAAGTTTGCTTCATATGAAGAACGAGTAGTAGTAACTTGGAGTAAGGAAAATACTAAAGAAAACACTTTCATTATTTTTGAAGTAAGTGGGGCGAAATGGGACCCGAAGCATGTTCAGAAAATGAATAAAATTTTTAATGAAAAACCTATAATTTACACTTGTGTTCAAGGTGTACTGAATGATAAGATTGAAGGTGTTTTGCAAAATAAAACCAATCAGGTTTTGAAAGATCTTTCAGCAAGAGCGATCGAACAAGTAGAAGAAAGAGCATTTGTGTCAGTCTCCGCATACAATAAAAAGTGGGATGACGCTCTTTCAACAAATAGAGAGAAAATAAATGTGCAAATAGCAATACGTTCTACAAACAACAAAGATACAATTGTGGTTGGCACACCGATCATAACTTCTGAGTATTGAGTGAATAGATACTGAAAAAAGGACACGGAGGGGAATAATTTGGAAAAGATCATCGTCCGTGGCGGAAAGCGGTTAAACGGCACAGTGCGTGTTGAGGGCGCAAAAAATGCTGTATTACCTATAATCGCTGCAGCCCTATTAGCGAGTGATGGAAAGAATGTACTATCTGAAGTACCAGTTTTGTCTGATGTATACACAATTAATGAGGTATTACGTCATTTAAATGCTGAAGTCGTATTTGAAAATAACCAAGTAACAATCGATGCTTCTAAAGAACTAAACATTGAAGCACCATTTGAATATGTACGTAAAATGCGTGCATCTGTTCAAGTAATGGGACCATTATTAGCACGTAACGGTCGTGCTCGTATTGCACTTCCAGGTGGATGTGCAATTGGTTCACGTCCAATTGACCAACATTTAAAAGGCTTCGAAGCAATGGGAGCAAAAGTACAGGTTGGTAACGGTTTTGTTGAGGCATACGTTGAGGGAGAACTAAAAGGAGCTAAAATTTATTTAGACTTCCCAAGCGTGGGCGCGACAGAAAACATTATGTCTGCAGCTACATTAGCAAAAGGGACAACAATCCTTGAAAATGCAGCGAAAGAACCAGAAATCGTTGACTTAGCTAACTTCTTAAATGCGATGGGAGCGAAAGTACGCGGAGCTGGAACTGGAACGATTCGTATCGAAGGCGTTGAGAAATTATATGGTGGAAACCACTCTATTATTCCTGACCGTATTGAAGCGGGAACATTCATGGTTGCAGCAGCAATTACTGGTGGAGACATCTTAATTGAAAATGCTGTTCCTGAACATTTACGCTCAATTACAGCGAAGATGGAAGAAATGGGTGTTAAAATTATTGAGGAAAATGAAGGTGTACGTGTTATCGGCCCAGATAAGTTAAAAGCGGTTGATATTAAAACTATGCCTCACCCAGGTTTCCCAACAGACATGCAATCACAAATGATGGCATTATTACTACAAGCTGATGGAACAAGTATGATTACAGAAACGGTATTCGAAAACCGCTTTATGCACGTTGAAGAATTCCGTCGTATGAATGCTGATATTAAAATCGAAGGTCGTTCTGTTATTATGAACGGTCCAAACAGCTTACAAGGTGCTGAAGTAGGTGCAACTGATTTACGTGCAGCTGCAGCATTAATCTTAGCTGGTTTAGTATCAGAAGGTTACACTCGTGTAACTGAATTAAAGCATCTTGACCGTGGTTATGTAGACTTCCATAAGAAATTAGCTGCATTAGGTGCAACTATTGAACGTGTAAACGAAAAAGTAGAAGAAGTGAAAGAACAAGAAGTTTCTGATCTTCACGCTTAATTGAAGTAGTCTCTATGTCTTTTGATATAGAGACTATTTTTTTTGGGTTATTACTGTTATAGTCAATAAACTCTATACTTATGCACGTACCAGTAAAAATATTTAGAAAATTTTCGTTTTATCTCGCATTAGCGGGCAGTAAGACTCCAACGCATTAAAACTTCAGTCTATACCGATACCCCCAAGTATGTTCTAAAAAATTCCGTAGTTCCATAAGAATGAAAGGAAGCCAACTTTATATTGGGGGAATAGGATGAAATTTTCAAAGCCATTTTTCATTATAGTAGTGCTTTTAATAGCGCTCGTTATCATTGTACCCGCTGCTCTTGTAATTCCGTTTGCGAAAGCCAAAATAGGAGAAGAAGCAGCTTCTAAAACTCCTCCAGCGATAGAAAGTATACCAGCTCCAGGGAAAGTGGATACAGCAGTTCAAGTTGCTGTATATCGCGACCAACAGAAGAAGGTAGAAACATTACCTGTGGAGGAATATGTGACCGGTGTAGTAGCTTCTGAGATGAATGCCAGTTTTGAAATAGAGGCGCTAAAGGCACAGGCATTAGCAGCAAGAACATTCGTGGTGCAGCGTATGCTAAGTGGAGAAAAGAAAAACAATGCAGATGTGGTAGATACGGTGAAAGATCAAGTGTACAAAAGCAAAGAGGAATTGAAAAAACAATGGGGCAATAACTACGAAAACAATTTAAAGAAAATCGAGGAAGCCGTTTCTAAAACCGCAGGACAAGTTTTAACGTATGAGGGAAAACCGATTTCAGCGTCTTTCTTCTCAACGAGTAACGGCCGAACAGAGAATGCAGCTGATTATTGGGGAAATGATTATCCGTATTTGAAAAGTGTAGATAGCCCGTGGGATCAAGCCTCTCCAAAGTTTACAAGCGAGCAAACGTTCACAGTAGCTGATTTTCAAAAACGTCTCGGTGTGAAAGTGCTAGCGGATGGAAAGGTTGGAAATATTAAAGATCTTACGGAGGGTAAAAGAGTAAAGGATGTAGCGTTCCAAGGGAAAACATTAACAGGAAAACAAGTTCGTGAAAAGTTAGATTTGCGCTCTTCTGATTTTACATGGAAACAAGAGGGCAATAAAATCATTGTCACGACGAAAGGCTTCGGTCATGGTGTTGGCATGAGTCAATACGGTGCGAATGGTATGGCAGCGGAAGGTAAGAAATATACAGATATCGTCGCTCATTATTATAAAGGCGTTGAAATAAAAACGATGAATGATTATGAGGGAAAACTGATGGTGAAGAAGTAGAACGTGAAAGGAGCTAATTAAGATTAGCTCCTTTTTTCATTATTTGTAGGTAAGTTTTTAAAAAGAGCACTTCGTGATTTACTCAAAACTTATATGGTAGAACAAAAATAGAGAATAAGGCTATCCGTTCATTTGGATAGCCTTATTTTTATTTGTTTCATAAAAATATCAAAATTTTCCATTAATTGTTTGGTATAATAGGATAAAAAGCATTTGGGGGAGACGAAATGGCGCTACTGGAGTTGAAACAATTAGGGAAGACGAACCAGTTACCGGCAATTGAGCTAGAGGTTGAGAAAGGACAATGTGTTGTTTTGCAATGTAATAACCATACAGCTAAAGTTTTGCATCGCATCATTATTGGTGAGGAAGAAGCTTCAACTGGCAATGTGCTATTTGGAGGCGAAGCGATTGGAAAGAAAAATTATTCCCGCATCGGTTTTTGTTTTTTGAAAGATGAAGCATATGATCGTTTGAAGGTGAAGGAATACTTTAAATTTTTGTTAGGGCTTTATGAATTAAAGATAAGTATAGAAGAAGTAGTACAATATGTCGGTCTCTTAGATAAGTTAAACGTGAAAATAGAAAAATTATCATTTTCAGAGAAACGTCGCCTTCATATTGGGCGAGTTATGATTCATAATCCGGATTTAGTTATTTTGGAAGAGCCGGAGCAAAATGTAGATACAGAAAGTACGATTATTATTCGAAAAGCAATTATGAAAATGAAAGAGAAAGGAAAGGCGATCTTTATTACGTCCTCTTTCCTATCAGACGCTCTTTCGTTAACAGAAGATGTATACATATTAAACAACGATGGTGTGAAAAAGGTCGAAATCGAGCAAGAAGAGGCGGAAGAAGTTGATGAAGAAAAAGTCGTTCAAATGATTCCGCAGATGAAATTAGAAAGAATACCAGCGAAGGTGAACGATAAAATCATTTTACTTGATCCGATGGAAATTCATTTCATTGAAACACAAAATGGAGTGACACATATTCATGTGCGTGAAGGTGATTTCGTATGTGCATTAACATTAAGTGAACTAGAAACGAGATTAACAGGATTCGGTTTCTTTAGATGTCATCGTTCGTACCTCGTTAATTTACAACGAGTACGAGAAGTTATTACTTGGACACGGAACAGTTTTAGTTTAATTTTGGATGACGAAAGAAAAAGTTCAATTCCGCTTTCAAAAGGACGAATGGATGAATTAAAAGGTGTAATTGGGCTATAAAAAGTGCTCCAATAGGATCGAAATATGATTCATTCACCGGTAAAAATACTCCTTTTACCGGTATTTTACTGCGCCTACCCTTTATTTTTCATATGATTGAGTCAAGAAAAGCGAAACATACAAATCGAAACTTGCGAAAGCAAATTTCATCTATAAAGAAAAACAAAGGGGATGACGAAATGACATTGGCAATTGAAATGAAAGATGTAATGAAAAGTTTCAACGAAAAAACGGCACTTCGAAATGTAAATATTGAGGTGAAGCAAGGAGAAATTTTCGGATTCCTCGGACCGAGTGGATCTGGTAAAACAACAACAGTAAAAATATTAACTTCTCAATTACTTCATAGTGTTGGAACAGTAAGAGTATTAGGGAAAGACATTACAGGACCAAGTAGCATCGATTATAAACGAATTGGTATTTTAACAGACAACAGCGGCTTATATGAAAGACTTAGCATTTATGATAACTTACTATTATTTTGCGACTTATACGATTGCAAAAAAGAACGAATCGATGAAGTGCTAGCACAAGTGAATCTATTAGATGATAAAAAAACATTAGTAAAGAAACTATCAAAGGGAATGAAGCAGCGCGTCACACTAGCGAGAGCGATCCTTCATAAACCAGATATCCTCTTTTTAGACGAACCAACATCCGCACTCGATCCAGTTAACGTACAAAACATTCATAAAATCTTAAAAGACTTAAATAAAGAAGGAACGACGATTTTCTTAACGACGCACAATATGGAAGAAGCAGAAACGCTTTGTAACCGTATCGCCTTTCTATGCGGCGGAGAAATTGTAGCGCTTGATACACCAGAAAACCTTCGCTTACAATACGCGAAAGATCAAATACAAGTCGTATTAAAAGATAAGCAAAAAGAAGTCGTGCAAAAAGATGAATTAGGTGCAAAACGTATTTCAGAATGGATGAAAAAAGGTGAATTACTATCTATTCATTCACACGAGCCAACATTAGGCGATATCTTTATTGAAGTTACTGGGAGGGGATTATAATGACATTTTCAATGAGACGTGTATCAGCTATTTTTAGAAAAGAAGTACAAGATTTTAAGACAAATTCACAAGTGTTATTAATGGCATCTTTACCAATTATATTTGCATTTATATTTAGCAGATTTGGAGAAGGGCGCATGGGGGTTGGCATTATTACTTTAATGGCCTTTCTATTTGTTGCAGGGTTTGTTCAATCAATGGTAATAGCAGAAGAAAAAGAAAAACATACGTTACGTGTGCTAATGCTATCACCAGCTTCTTCTGTTGAAGTTCTTCTTGGGAAAAGTATATTAACAGCATGTTTGACGTTGGGCATTTGTATTGTGAACTTATTCATTTTGGATCAATTCGGTGGAAATCTTTTATTACTAGGATTTATTTTCTTATGTGGAACAATTCTATTTATTGTGATTGGAACAATGATTGGATTGTTAGCTGAGTCTGTACCGCAAACATCACTCATTGGAATGCCGATATTAATGACGATGTATTTAGCTGTACAATTTGAGCCAATGGTTGAAAATAAAGTAATTAAGACGATGATCGAGTATCTTCCAACATCTCATATTGCCAAAGCGATTAACAGCTTAGTAGAGGGAGCGGGATTTAGTAGCATTAGCGGACATGTCTTGAATGTTGGAGTGTGGCTTATTCTTTCGGTTGTTGCATGTTTAATCGTATACAAAAAGAAACAAATGGACTAAAAACTGAGCTGAAAATGCTCAGTTTTTTCTTTTTTCATCATTTCCTCGGAAATTTTACAATTTATATACATATTTTTATATAATTTGTCGAAAAGTAATTAGTTATACGTTGTATAGGATACATGAATATTGTTCAAAATGATTGCTGAGGTGATGATGGAATGCGAGGAAGAAATAATAAAAAGTCGCAAAAGGTAGTACATTTATTTCAAAAAAGATGGGTGTTTCCGGCACTATACATTGCTTGTGCAGCGGTAATCCTAGTGGTTGCGCTATGGTTCCAAGGAGCTAATCCGAAGAAGACTCCGAACCAAGATCAAGCAACACCGTATACACAATCGGAAGATCCAGCAGTACCAGTAACGAAATCTTCAGAAATAGTAAAAATGCCGGCAGCCGCAAATGCGGAAGTAGTCGTACAGAAGAAATTCTATGAAGATGCAGCAACTGAGGCGGAACAAGAAAAAGCACTTGTTTTTTATAACAACACATATTCCCCGAATAAAGGAATTGACATTGCTGCGAAAAATGGAAAAGAGTTCAATGTTGCTGCTGCTTTAAGTGGCACAGTAACAAAAGCTGAAAAAGATTCACTTCTTGGTTATGTTGTAACAGTTGATAGTGGAAATGGTGTAGCAGTTTCTTATCAAAGCTTAGGCAGTGTGAAAGTAGAAAAAGGTGCAAGAGTTGCACAAGGTGAAGTATTAGGAAAATCCGGTCTAAGTGCAATGAATAAAGAAGCAGGTTCTCACGTTCACTTTGAAGTACGTAAAGACAATGTGGCTGTGAACCCTGAGCGCTACTTAAATAAATCAGTAGCAGAAATTAAAGCTGATGCAGGTGCTACAAAGGCAACGAATGCTTCTGGTAAAAAGGCTGATGACAAATCTCAAAAAGAAGAGAAGTCAACGAGCACGAAACCAGAAAGTAAAACAGAAGATAAGTCTCAAAAAGAAGAGAAATCAACAAGCGGTTCGACTAGTGATAAAGAGACAAGCGGTAAGCAAGAAGAAACGAAGAAAGAAGAAAAATCAACAAATGGTTCTACAGAATCATCTAACGGTTCTTCTTCACAAGAATAAGAAAGTGAAAAAATCAGTTCTCATTAGGAGAACTGATTTTTTTATTTTTATCCCACTATTTGCGGGCGGTAAGACCCCGATCTCAAAATTCAGCGAAAGCAAAGAAGTTAGGGAGGATTAACTGCCCGTAAAAGCCCGGTTATTAGTTGAACTTTATATAAAAATAATCAATTTCGAGAAAAAAGTTGCAATAACAAGGAAAAATGACGAGATTCTCGAATATATATTACAAAAGGGAGGGGATACTGTGTCGTTTTTGTTTGTTCTGTCGATTGCTATTATATTATTGTTTGTTTTATTTACTTTGTATTATTATATTGCCGGTAAGAAGGAAGTTCCCCACCATCAATTGTTAGAAGAAGAATATGATCGAGAAGAATGACACCTTTTAAACGAGGTGTCATTTTTTTGCCAAAATAGTCATTGTTAACGCATTTCTCACAAAAAAACGTAATTTTTCTTAACTTAGTCCGCAAAAATAGTGAACATGTAGCATATATCAGTAGTGCGGGCAATACAATGGTATAAACCAAAGCAAAGAGAGTGTTTGAGGTGAGAAATCGTGAATCATTTCATTATAAATCCAAGAATGTTTAACGCTTACAAACAGCACTCACACTTACTTCTTAGTCGTATGCAGCGAAGCTCATTTCACACTTCTCACATCCAATTTAGGGAGGCGAGTGGTGTGCACGATTACATCAAAGAGAGAACTATCAAGATTGGTAAGTATATCGTGGAGACAAGAAAGACAGTGCGTGTAATTGCAAAGGAATTTGGGGTATCAAAGAGTACAGTCCATAAAGATTTAACAGAACGTCTACCAGAAATTAACCCAGACCTCGCAAATGAAGTGAAAGAAATTCTTGATTATCATAAGTCTATTCGTCATTTAAGAGGCGGAGAAGCAACAAAGCAAAAATATAGAAAAGAAGATGTAGAAAAGCCTGTACGTCAATAAAGTGAAACTTTAATCAGTGGGGCATGCCTCACTGATTATTAGTCTTCAGTAATCGGGCGTTTGCAGGCTTTTTGTCTTTCGCTCAACTCTTCTAAACTCGTCGGATTGATTTTGAGATGAGAGTCTTACCTTCCGTTAATATAAGATAAATATACGTTAGCAAACATTCCGCGTGCATTCGGTAATATTTTTCAGAAGAATTCTTTTTGCGAATATTACGTTTCTGTTAAATTTATGATAAAATCAGAAATTAGGTGTAAAAGAATTCGGGTGTAACCTGATTTTGAATATCGAGGAGGAAAAGACGGGAATGTTTGCGCGAGATATCGGAATTGACCTAGGTACGGCTAATGTATTAATTCATGTTAAAGGTAAGGGTATTGTATTAAATGAGCCATCTGTTGTGGCAATTGATCGTAATACAGGTAAAGTATTAGCAGTAGGTGAAGAAGCAAGAAGTATGGTGGGACGTACGCCTGGTAATATTGTAGCAATTCGTCCACTTAAAGATGGTGTAATCGCAGATTTCGAAATTACAGAAGCGATGTTAAAGTATTTCATTAACAAGTTGGACGTAAAGAGCTTCTTTTCAAAACCTCGCATTTTAATTTGTTGTCCAACAAATATCACATCGGTAGAACAAAAAGCAATTCGTGAAGCTGCTGAACGTTCAGGTGGTAAAACAGTATTTTTAGAAGAAGAACCAAAAGTAGCCGCAGTTGGTGCTGGTATGGAAATCTTCCAACCAAGCGGTAACATGGTTGTTGATATTGGTGGAGGTACAACAGATATCGCTGTACTATCTATGGGTGATATTGTTACCTCTTCTTCTATCAAAATGGCTGGCGATAAGTTTGATATGGAGATCTTAAACTACGTTAAACGTAAGTATAAGCTATTAATTGGAGAACGTACTTCAGAAAATATTAAAATTAAAGTCGGTACAGTATTCCCAGGTGCACGTAGTGAAGAGCTTGAAATTCGTGGACGTGACATGGTAACAGGTTTACCACGTACAATTACAGTATGCTCTGAAGAAATTACAGAAGCACTAAAAGAAGACGCGGCTATCATTGTACAAGCTGCAAAAGGCGTACTAGAGCGCACACCACCAGAACTATCTGCGGACATTATCGACCGCGGTGTTATTTTAACAGGCGGTGGAGCTTTACTACACGGTATCGACATGCTTCTAGCAGAAGAATTAAAGGTACCAGTATTAATCGCTGAAAACCCAATGCAATGTGTTGCGGTTGGTACAGGTATTATGTTAGAGAATATTGACAAATTACCACGTCGTGCTTTGAAATAAAGTGAAACTTTAATCAGTGGGGCACCCAACTGATGAAAGTTTCAAAAATAGCTGGATAAAGTAGAAGGAACTAAGGTGTAAACCTTAGTTCTTTTTTATTTTTCTATTTTTTTATTTCGTTTTTTTGCGAAAATGAGAGAAAAATAAAGAAAAACGGAGGAAACAGGTAAAATATTCATATATATGGTTAAATTTAATATTTCCTTATTTGAAAACGTTTATAATATAATGAGTCGAATACGACATTAAGGCAAATAATGTTTCAATACATATTGCCTTTCCCTAATCTGGGCATACACTCTTTTCTACCTCCGTGTCAGTTGCAGGAATGTGCAACTATTTTAAGGGAATAGAGTGTGTGCATTTTTTTATATGGAGAAGTAAGTATACTAAATATAAAAATTCACTTTGTAATGACAAACGATAAACAAAATGGGATAATAACAATATGTCCAAGTGGTAAGACCAATATTACAAAAGGGGCGATCATTACATGCTAAATATAGAACAAATTAAAGAAATCATTCCTCACCGCTATCCATTTTTACTTGTTGATAAAATATTAGAAGTAGATGAAGGCAAAAGAGCGGTTGGAATTAAAAATGTATCTGCAAACGAAGAATTCTTTAATGGACACTTCCCTGACTATGCAGTTATGCCTGGCGTACTTATTGTAGAAGCGTTAGCACAAGTCGGAGCGGTTGCTGTATTAAAGAAAGAAGAAAACCGCGGAAGACTTGCTTTCTTCGCAGGTATCGACAATTGTCGTTTCAAAAAACAGGTACGCCCGGGTGATCAACTTCGCCTAGAAGTAGAAATGACACGTGTACGTGGCCCGATCGGAAAAGGAAAAGCAATTGCGACAGTAGATGGTGAAGTTGCATGTGAAGCTGAAATCACATTTGCAATTGGTGATAAAAAAGAATAGAGAACAAATAAAAAAATCTCCTTGTGAACGTACAAGGAGATTTTTTTGTTTATGTTATATAACGATAAAACAATAATATACAAACTAATCAGAAAATTACTTGTCAATAGATGGTAATTACCATATAATTTACTTTATCATTTATTTAGAAAACAGGATAAGTGATAAAGGTAATGAAGAAGTAAGGGCATTGTCATATTGTTAAGGTACTTAAATAAGACAAAGTAGAATGTTATTGATTATGATGAGATGTGGGGAAATCAGCAATACAAAATATTAATTAGACGTATGAAATCGAGCATAAGAGAGAGAAAAGGGAAATGTCGCATTTCACAAAAGGAGATTATGAATATGTTCGGGAGAAAGAAAAGAAAACCATTACGACAATTAATTGCACATAAAGAGCCTAAATCGCGTATTACAGAACAATATCGTAACATTCGTACAAACATTGAATTTACATCTGTGGATAGTCATGTTCGTTCTATTATCGTTACCTCGGCAGATCCAGCTGATGGGAAAACAACGACAATCGCAAACTTAGCAGTTGTTTTCGGTCAACAAGGAAAGAAAGTTTTATTAATTGGAGCTGACTTGCGTAAGCCGACGATACAAAACTTATTTGCCATTCATAGTTCAAATGGGTTAACGAATTTATTATCAGGACAAGCAAATCTTATGCAATGCATTCAAAAAACAGATATAGAGAACGTATATTTAATGGCAGCAGGTCCAATCCCGCCAAACCCAGCTGAACTATTAGGGAGCCGGGCAATGGACGAAGCGCTACTAGAAGCATATAACATGTTTGATATCATATTAATCGACACACCACCTGTCCTTGCGGTTACGGATGCGCAAATACTAGCGAATAAATGCGATGGAATCGTACTCGTTGTACGCAGTGAAAAGACAGAAAAAGATAAAATCGTAAAAGCGAAACAAATATTAGATAAAGCATCAGGAAAACTACTAGGTGTTGTTTTGAACGATAAAAGAGAAGAAAAAGAGCAATATGGTTATTACTAAAATATAAAAAGCCAACAAAATTTTTTGTTGGCTTTTTATTGTTTTCTGAAAATTGTTTATCAAGTTATACACTATAAAAAACATGATATGATAAAATTTTTGGGAAATGATTGGAATGTGTTGTCATATTTAAGATTATTTTGTAAGATTAAACTTGTTTCTTGTGAACAAATATAGAACTGAATGATTAAAAATAAAAAATGTAAGATTTATATGTTATAATTTTTCCTATGTGTAAATTTTAGAAAGTTGGAGGAACCTATGGAAGAAACAATTAGTCTAAAAGAGTTATTTCATATCTTAAAAAAACGTTTAGCAATGATCCTCGTAATCGCATTTGGTGCAGCTATTGTAAGTGCTATCATTAGCTTCTTCTTTATGACACCAATCTATCAATCTTCGACGCAAATTCTTGTTAATCAGAAGAAGCAAGAAGGTGCAATGTTTCAGGCTGGTGAAGTTCAAACGAATATTCAATTAACAAATACATATAAGGTTATCATTAAAAGTCCAGTAATCTTAGATCAAGTAAATGAAAAATTAAATTTAAATATGACAGCACAATCTTTAACAAAGAAGATTAATGTTGCGAATGAAAAAGATTCACAAGTCATTTCTGTAACAGCTGAGGACAAAAATCCGAAAGTGGCTCGTGATATTGCAAATGCAACAGCAGATGTATTTAAAGGTGAAGTTGCAAAGATTATGAATGTCGATAACGTAACGGTACTATCGAAGGCAGAAGTTGCGGAGAATCTATCTCCAATTAAACCGCGTCCAATGTTAAATGTAGTAATTGCTTTCGTTGTTGGTTTAATGGCTTCAGTTGGTCTTGCATTCTTACTAGAATACTTAGATAACACAGTGAAAAAAGAAGAAGATGTAGAAAGCTTACTTGGCTTACCAGTGTTAGGTATTGTTGCTCGTATGGATGAAGAAACATTGAACATGAAATCACATGCTCCATCATCAAGAAAAGTGAGGGGACAAACAATTGGCTCTTAATTTATTTAAAAAGAAAAAGAATCATCGTCAACGTCGTCAATTAATTGCTCATCAACAACCGAAATCACCAATTTCAGAGCAATATCGTAATATTCGAACGAATATCGAATTTGCAGCTATTGATACAAATTTACATTCGTTAATGGTAACATCTGCAAATCCAAGTGAAGGGAAAACGACAACGACAGCGAATATGGCAGTTGTGTTTGCTCAACAAGGAAAGAAAGTATTATTAATTGATGCGGATATGCGTAAACCAGCAATGCATCAAATGTTCCAAGTTGATAATATTTTTGGACTAACGAACGTATTAACATATAGTGAACGATTAGAAAAATGTGTGCAAACAACATTAGTCGATAATCTACACTTTTTAGCTTGTGGTCCAATCCCGCCAAATCCTGCAGAATTGTTAGGTTCGAAGTCAATGAAAGAACTTCTTGGACAAGCATACAGCATGTACGATTTAGTGATTTTTGATATGCCACCTATTTTAGCTGTAACTGATGCGCAAATTATGGCAAATGTATGTGATGCTTCTATTCTTGTTGTGCGTAGTGAAGCAACGGAGAAAGAAACAGCGGTAAAGGCAAAAGGATTGTTAGAATCGGCTAAAGGCAAACTGTTAGGCGTCGTTCTGAACGATCGTGAACGTGAACAAGGCCTATATTATTATTACGGTGCAAACTAGTTAAAAGAGTGAGATATGGTTGAAACATATCTCCTTTTTTCCCTTGAATATGAGATGTCTCATATTCAAGGGAAAAAAGATCACTAGGAAAGAGGGAGGATAAATCTAATGATTGATTTACATTGTCACATTTTACATGGCATCGATGATGGTGCACAAACAGTAACAGATAGTTTAGCGATGGCGCAACAAGCAGTAGCAGAAGGAATACATACAATTGTCGCAACGCCGCACCATCAAAATGGGAAATATATAAATGAACGTACCTCAATTATTCATCAAGTAAAACAACTAAATGATGAACTACAACAAAATGAAATTCCACTGAAAATTTTACCGGGGCAAGAGGTCAGGTTATATGGTGATTTATTAGAAGACTATGAAGCTGGTAAAATTGTAACCTTAAACGAAACAAATAAATACATATTCATTGAATTTCCATCTAATCACGTACCGCGTTATGCCGAACAACTATTATATGAATTACGTGTAAAAGGAATGATTCCAATCATCGTTCATCCAGAACGTAATGCCGAGTTAATCGAGCGGCCAGATAAGTTATATAACCTTGTAAGTAAAGGGGCATTAACGCAAGTGACGGCAGGTAGCTTACTAGGTAAGTTCGGTAAAAAAATTAAAAAGTTTTCATTGCAACTTGTGGAACATAATTTAACACATATGGTTGCTTCAGATGCGCATAACATAACGTCAAGAGGATTTCATTTAGCGGAGAGTTACGAATTAATTGAAAAGGAATTTGGAATGAGTGTTATGAGCGATTTAAAAGAAAATCCTTATTTATTAATTAGCGGGAAAGCAATTTATAAAGAAGATCCAGAACAAATTCGCCGCAAAAAATTGTTCGGCATTTTTTAATAAAGAACAGGTGATGTCTCCTAACCGTTATCAATGGAGGCACTCGGTTGTGCTGTGGGTAGAAAATTTATTTTCGAACCTACCTTAGACGCTTGTCGTCGGGAGTATGGCGTGAGGTTGGGTTAGATGCCCATAATTTATTTCTAATAGAAACTCTACCTATGGAGTTATAAATATGACTCTATAGGTAGGGTTTTTGTTATTGTTACATATAGATAAATGAATATGGGGGACTAAAATTGAAAAAAGTAAAAAAAGCAATTATTCCAGCTGCTGGTCTTGGAACAAGATTTTTACCAGCGACGAAAGCGATGCCGAAAGAAATGTTGCCAATCGTTGATAAGCCGACAATTCAATACATAATAGAAGAAGCGATAGAATCAGGAATTGAAGATATTATTATTGTTACCGGAAAAGGAAAGCGTGCAATTGAAGATCATTTTGATCATTCCTTCGAACTAGAACAAAACCTTTTAGAAAAAGGAAAGTATGAAATGCTTGAAAAGGTACAAGCTTCTTCAAGAATTAATATTCATTACATAAGACAGAAAGAACCGAAAGGTTTAGGACATGCAGTATGGTGCGCGCGTAAGTTTATTGGAAATGAACCATTTGCAGTATTACTTGGTGATGATATCGTACAAGCAGAAACACCATGTTTACGTCAACTAATGGATCAATATGAAGGTACACAGTCTTCAGTTATTGGTGTACAAACAGTGCCTGAAAATGAAACGCATCGTTACGGTATTATCGATCCAGCCGAACAAAACGATCGTCGTTATCAGGTGCGTCAATTTGTAGAGAAACCAGCTCAAGGAACAGCACCATCAAACTTAGCGATTATGGGTCGTTACGTATTAACACCAGAAATTTTTATGTTCTTAGAGAACCAACAGACAGGTGCTGGTGGAGAAATTCAGTTGACAGATGCGATTCAACGATTAAATGAAATTCAACGAGTGTTTGCTTATGACTTTGAAGGAACTCGTTATGATGTTGGAGAGAAGTTTGGATTTATTAAGACGACGATTGAAATGGCGCTTCAGTATGAAGAATTAAGAGAAGATCTGATAAAATATATGGATGAGTTATTGAAAAAAGAGATGCTTTATGTATAATTGGAAACTTTTGAAATAATAAATATGTCATTTATAACAATACCCTCTTCAAATTGAAGAGGGTATTGTTATAAATACAATTAAAGAAGGAGATAGATATATTGAGTTATCCAAAACGGCTCTCATTATTAATTTTTTTAGATTCATTTATTGTATTAACTGCTGTGTATTTAAGTTATTGGTTTGTACATCCCAATGTATTAAGTAAAATTCCCACGACAGTGATTATTAGCTCTATTACATTATTATGTAGCCATCATTTTTTTGCTAGTATTTATAAGCTATACAATAAAGCATGGGAATATGCAAGTGTTGGTGAATTGAAACAAATATTCAAAGCGATTACCCTTTCTATTATCGTAACAGCAATTGTACAACAAATTATAAATCATGATATTTATGTGCGGATTTTAGCAATTGCGTGGATGTTACATCTATTATTAATTGGTGGATCCCGTTTCGTATGGCGTATGTTCCGCGATACATATATTACAAAGGATACGAATAAAAAGAGAGCGTTAATCGTTGGTGCGGGTTCAGCAGGAACGATGGTGGTAAGACAATTACAGCATAATAAAGATGCAGATTTATATCCAATTGCATTTGTTGATGATGACAAAAACAAACAAAAACTAGAGATTTATAACGTACCAGTCGTTGGGATGACAAATAATATTAAAGAAATTGTAGAAGATAATAATATTGAACATATTATCATTGCGATTCCTTCCCTAAATAGAAAGCAAATAAATGAAATTTTTGAAAAATGTACAAAAACAAAAGCGAAAACTCAAATTGTACCGATGCTTGAGGATCTTCTAGATGGTAAAGTATCTGTCAATGAAGTGCGTGATGTGCAGGTAGAGGATTTATTAGGAAGAGAACCGGTTCAGTTAGATGATGCGGGTATCGGAGAAAAGATTACGGGTAAAACAATATTAGTAACGGGTGCTGGTGGATCGATTGGTTCAGAAATTTGCCGTCAAGTGATGAAATACAAACCAGCAAAAATTGTTCTTTTAGGACATGGTGAAAACAGTATTTATAACATAGAAATGGAAATGCGAGTTACTTATAAAGATACGATTGAAATCACGACAGAAATTGCTGATGTACAAGATCGGAATAAGATTTTTGAAATAATAGAAAAGCATCAACCATATATCGTATACCACGCTGCTGCACATAAACATGTGCCTTTAATGGAGCGTAACCCTGAAGAGGCTGTTAAAAACAATATATTTGGTACGAAAAATGTTGCAGAAGCTGCTGATACATTTAAGGTAAATACGTTTGTTATGGTTTCGACAGATAAGGCTGTAAATCCGACGAATGTAATGGGAGCTACAAAGCGATTTGCAGAAATGCTTGTACAACATTTAGCAGCAGTGAGTACTAGTACTCAATTCGTTGCCGTTCGATTTGGTAATGTGCTCGGAAGTAGGGGAAGTGTAATCCCATTATTTAAGAAACAAATCCAAAAAGGTGGGCCTGTAACGGTTACTCATCCTGATATGATTCGTTACTTTATGACAATACCAGAAGCTTCAAGGTTAGTTATTCAAGCTGGAACGTTAGCAAAGGGTGGAGAGCTATTTGTTCTTGATATGGGGGATCCAGTTAAAATTGTTGATTTAGCAAAAAACCTCATTACTCTTTCTGGGTATGCTATTGAAGAAATTGGAATTGAGTTTACTGGACTTAGACCAGGGGAGAAGATGTATGAAGAGCTCTTAAACGAAGGAGAAATTCATCCTGAGCAAATATTCCCTAAAATCCATATAGGAAAAGCTGTATTGATGGAACAGAGTATTTTAAGGCAGTTTATGAATGATTTTGAAAAAATGAGTAAAGAAGATATAAGAGAAAGATTATTAGAGATTGCTAATAGTAAAGTTGCAATTAAAAGCTAGCTAGTTTCTAGGTCATCAATCTATATGTTAAGAAAATTGAGGTGGTAATAAAAGTGATATATAAAAAGAGTTTGAAACAAATTATAGATGTTATTGTTGCGATTGTAGGTTTAGTAGTATCATCACCTGTATTCTTATTATTAATAATTTGTATAAAGCTGGATTCAAAAGGCCCTGTTTTATTTAAGCAACGCCGTATTGGTAAAGGGAAAAAAGAATTTTATATTTTGAAGTTTAGAACAATGAGAATTGATACTCCAAAAGATATGCCTACTCATCTTTTGGAAGATCCTGATATGTATATAACAAAGGTGGGTAAATTTTTAAGAAAAACAAGTTTGGATGAACTTCCACAAATTATAAATATTATTAAGGGTGAAATGAGTATAATTGGTCCTAGACCTGCACTTTGGAATCAATATGATTTAATTAAAGAACGTGATAAGTATGGTGCAAATGATGTTACACCGGGATTAACTGGATGGGCACAAATAAATGGAAGAGATGAACTTCCTATTGATGTAAAGGCAAAGCTAGATGGTGAATATGTAGATAAATTATCACCATTATTTGATTTAAAAGTATTTTTTATGACTATAAAAAGTGTTTTGAAATCTGAAGGTGTTAAGGAAGGGAAAAGTAATAGTAGTGAACGAAACTCTGAAACGAGAAAAGAGGCTAGTTCATAAATGAATAAGAAACGAATCTTAATAACTGGGAAAGAAAGTTACATAGGAACAAATTTTGAGAAATGGGTTAATAATTGGTCAAGTCAATATGCTGTTGACAAAATATCTGTTAGAAATGATGGATGGAAACAAAAGGATTTTTCCCAATATGATGTTGTTTTACACGTAGCTGGAATAGCCCATGTTTCAGCCGATCCAAAAATGGAAGAAATGTATTATAAGATTAACAGGGATTTAGCAATTAATATCGCAGAAAAAGCCGAGAAAGAAAATGTTAAACAATTCATTTTTATGAGTAGTATGATTATCTACGGTGCAGATGGAAAATTAGGTGAACCTAAAATTATTACTGCAGAAACTGAGCCAAGTCCCATTGATTTTTATGGGCGAAGTAAGCTCGAGGCTGATTTAGCTATTCAAAAAATGAATAGTAATAAATTTAAAACGGTTATGGTGCGAACGCCAATGGTATATGGACCAAACTGTAGAGGTAATTTTCCTAGGCTAAAAACGCTGGCGCAAAAATCACCAGTTTTCCCCAAGATAAGTAATGAAAGAAGTATGATATTCATTGATAACCTGTGTGAATTTTTAAAGGTTGTTATTGACAAAGAGTTGGATGGGGTGTTTTTCCCGCAAAATAAAGAATATGTTAGTACGAAAGATATTATAAATCTTATGGCTATCAACATGAACAAGAAAGTTCACTTTATTAAAACATTTAATCCAGTCATAAAGATAATGTCAAAAAAGATAAATGTCGTTAATAAGGTATTGGGAAATAAAGCGTATGATAAAAAATTAAATCCTGAGTTTGACTATTGCGTTGTTGATTTTGAGACTTCTATAAAAATAAGTATGTAATTAGGTGAACATAAAATTATGAGTAAAAAAGTACTATTATTAGGTAACCATGGATTTGTAATATACAATTTTCGTAAAGAACTAATTCAAGAATTGTTGAGGAAAGGGTATGAAGTATATATATCGTTACCCAAAGACGAAAAAGTAGATAAGATGGTTGAATGGGGATGTAAATTCGTAGAAACAAATGTTGATCGAAGGGGCACAAACCCAGTAACTGATTTTAAACTAGTTGCGCATTATATTAAAATATTGAAGGAAATAAAACCAGATGTTGTATTGACATATACGATAAAACCAAATTTATACGGAGGATTAGCTTGTAGGCTTTTAAATATTCCATGTATAAATAATATTACAGGTCTAGGAAGTGGATTTAGTAAGAGTTCACTTTTAAAAACGTTTTTATCTACTTTATATAAGGTAAGTCTGAAAAAGTCTTATTGTGTTTTCTTTCAAAATACTGAAGATATGAGAATGTTAGTAGATAGGAATATAATTAAAGGACAGTATGAACTTATTCCAGGTTCAGGAGTGAATTTGGAAGAATATAGATTTAAAGATTTTCCAAAAGAAGATGTGCTGAAATTCATTTTTATTGGAAGAATTATGAAGGATAAAGGTATTGATCAATACTTGGAAGCTGCAAAAATTATAAAGACAAAATATCCAGATACACAATTTAATGTAATAGGTTTTGTTGAGAAAACACAGCCGCATTATAACGACATGATTAATCAGCTGCAAAATGAAGGTCTTATTACATACTTAGGGTATCAATCAGATGTTAAACCATTTGTTAAAGAAGCTCATTGTCTTATTCAAGCTTCTCATGGTGGAGAAGGCTTATCTAATGTTTTATTAGAAGCAGCTGCTACTGGGAGAGCATTGATTGCCTCTAATATACCAGGTTGCAGGGAAACAATTTCAGAAAATCAGAATGGATATACATTTGAAGCTAAAAACACAAGTAGTTTAGTTGAACAGATTGAAAAATTCATTTGCTTAACAGATGTTGAGAGAAAACAAATGGGTATAAATTCCAGGGATAAAATCGAAAAAGAGTTTGATAGAAATATAGTAATAAAGGCATACATGAATAAAATTGATCAAATTTGTAATAAATAAATTGATGTGGAGTGTAGAATATGACCAAAATAGCAGTAGTCGGAACAGGTTATGTAGGTTTAGTATCAGGAGCTATTCTATCAGATTTTGGACATACAGTGACGTGTGTTGATGTCGATCAAAATAAAATCGAGAGCCTAAAAAATGGTGTAATTCCTATATATGAACCAGGATTAGAGACGGTCGTACAAAAAAACCATTATTATAAGCGTCTTAATTTTACAACGGATATTAAAGAGGCTGTAGAAAATAATGATGTTATTTTTATAGCGGTAGGTACACCGCCAGCAGATGATGGAAGTGCCGACCTTCAATATGTACTTGCAGTTGCAGAGAGTATTGCAAAATATATGAATGGATATAAAGTAATTGTAGATAAATCCACTGTGCCAGTAGGAACAGGGCAAATTGTTAAATCTACAGTAAAAGAAGCGCTGGATAAAAGAGGAATCCAGTATGATTTTGATGTAGTTTCAAATCCAGAATTTTTAAGAGAAGGTTCTGCTGTTAGAGATTTTACTCATCCTGATAGAGTTGTTATCGGGGCTGAAAGTGAAAGAGCATTGGAGTTAATGAAGGACGTTTATAGGGTTCTTTATCTAAACGAAACGCCATTTGTAGAAACTAATATTGAAACAGCAGAAATGATTAAGTACGCTGCAAATGCTTTCCTTGCAATGAAAATAACATTTATTAATGAAGTTGCGAATGTATGTGAAAAAGTTGGTGCAGATGTTCAGAAAGTAGCGAAAGCGATGGGGCAGGATGGTCGAATTTCACCGAAGTTTTTACATGCAGGTCCTGGATATGGAGGGAGCTGTTTCCCAAAAGATACGAAGGCTCTTGCAAGAATAGCTCATGAACATGGTGAAACTATTTCTCTAATTGAGGCAACAGTAGAAGCGAATGAAAGACAGAAGTTAAAAATGGTAGATAAAATTGTTAATGCCATGGGTGATGTTGACGGGAAAACATTTGCCATTTTAGGGATTACATTTAAACCTAATACAGATGACATGAGAGATGCGCCAGCACTTGTAATTTTACCTGAGCTTGCTAAACGTGGAGCGAAATTTAACATATATGACCCTGAGGGACTAAAAGAGGGAACATGGCGTCTTGAAGAGATTAAGGGAAGTATTACATGGTGTGAAACAGCATATGAAGCAATTGCAAGTACAAATGCTACAGTGATTTTAACTGAGTGGAATGAATTTAGAAACCTTGATTTTGATAAACTTCGTGAAATAGATGGAAGTGAGTATTTCTTTGATTTGAGAAATATTTATAATAAAAAAGCAATGATCGAAAAAGGCTTTAAATACTATGGTGTAGGAGTCTGAAAATGAATTTAAAACATGTAGATTCTAAAAAAACATATTTAATAACAGGTGCAGCCGGCTTTATAGGTATGCACCTTTCTAAGCAATTATTAGAGATGGGTTGTAAGGTTATTGGGTATGATAATCTTAATGACTATTATGAGATTAGCCTTAAAGAACGTCGTTTAAATATATTAAATCAGTATGAGAAATTTATTTTCCATAAAGCAGATTTAACTGATAAAGAGTATTTGGAGCAATTATTTGTTGAAAATGAGATTAATATCGTTATTAATCTTGCTGCACAGGCTGGTGTAAGATACAGTATTGAAAATCCAGATGCTTATATTCAATCAAATGTTGTTGGGTTTTTGAATATCCTTGAAATGTGTAGACATCATAAAGTAGAACACTTACTTTATGCATCATCAAGTTCGGTATATGGTGCAAACAAAAAAATACCGTTTTCAACAGAAGACCAAGTTGATAATCCAGTTAGCTTATATGCAGCAACGAAAAAATCAAATGAATTAATGGCTCATACATATAGCCACTTGTATAATGTTCCAACAACTGGTTTACGTTTCTTCACTGTTTATGGACCTTATGGAAGACCAGATATGGCATATTTTTCTTTCACAAAAGCGATTATGGACGGAAAACCTATAAAAGTATTTAATAATGGCGATATGTATCGAGATTTTACGTATATTGATGATATTGTAGACGGTATTATTAAGTTGTTAGAGAACTCACCTGTCCTTAATAATAAGGAATTACCATATAAAGTTTATAATATCGGAAATAATAAACCTGTAAAATTATTAGATTTTATTCAGGCTATTGAATCTGCAGTAGGTAAAGAAGCGGTTAAAGAGTATTATCCGATGCAACCGGGAGATGTTTATCAAACATATGCAGATGTTTCAGATTTGATTAATGATGTAGGATTTAAGCCAGATACTCCAATTCAAGAAGGAATAAATAAATTTGTTGATTGGTTTAAAAATTAATCAACAAAATAAGGTAATAGAAAAATATATTTAAAATATAGGGAATGATTATTTTGAACGAAAAAATTAAATATAAATTGTCCAAGGCACTGTCACTTTTTCCTGATCGTCAATATTGTACACTAACTTTTTTATTGAAAAACGGGAGATTGCCAAATTTAAAAAATCCTATCTATTTTAATGACAAACTACTCTCTTTAAAGTTGAATCATCGCAATCCAATTATGAAAAAAGTAGTCGATAAGTATGAAGTACGATCTTACATAGAAGAAAATTTAGGGGAAGAATATCTTGTTCCTTTAATAGGGGTGTATTCAGATCCTAAAGAGGTAGACTTCTCAAAATTACCTAGTAAGTTCGCTTTGAAGTTAACTTCTGGATCCCAATATAATATTATTTGCCAAGATAAAACTAAATTAGATTGGGAAGAATCTACCAATAAATTGACGAAATGGTTAAAGTTAGACCCGTATATGAGGACTAGAGAGTGGCAGTATAAAGATTTATCATCACGTTTCGTAATTGAGGAATATATTGAGGATTCTAAAGGAAATACTTATGATTATAAATTTTGGTGTTTTAATGGAGAGCCTAAATTTATTCAAATAGATACAGATCGTTTTGGAGAACATCAGAGAAGTATGTTTGATATTGATTTTAATGATAAAAACTTAGACTTAAAAATAACTTATGAAAACATTGATAAACCAATAAAAAAACCAGAAAATTATGATTTAATGGTAAAAATTGCAGCAAAATTATCTAAAGGCTTTCCATTTGTTAGGGTAGATTTATATAATTTAGATGGGAAAATTTATTTTGGTGAAATGACATTTCACCCAGGAAACTGTAATGAAAAAATTCAACCGATTGAATATGAGAAAATTATCGGGGACATGTTAGTTATTTCATAAGTGCTATTTTAATTTAAGAAACCCCTTATTTTGGGGATTTATATGAGTGTTAAGTGAAAGCAGGACATATTTATTTTAAAATTTGATTCAAGAGAGGAATATATATGAAAGCAGCGTTTTTCCATGATTTCCCTGCGTACGAAGATAAAAAGAAGAATTTTTATTCTATTGGTTTCCCGTACAGTCTTTGGCAAAGGTATTTAGAAATATTTTCGCACATAACTGTGGGAAGTAGGGCAAGAAAATTTGAAATTCAAGAAGAAAAATTCAAAAAAAATCTACAGACATCTAGTGGTGAAAATGTAACATTTCAGCCAATTTATAGTTATAACTCTCATAAAAGTTATTTAACTAAACATTTAACTATAAGACAAGAGATAACAGATATAATTGATGGTGTTGAATGTGTAATTGTAAGATTGCCTAGTGTAATAGGAAATATAGCTTATAAAGAAGCAAGAAATAGAAATAAAAAAGTTATTGTGGAAATGGTTGCATGCCCATGGGATGCATTATGGAATTATGGTAGTTTAAAGACTAGAATTGCAGCACCAATAATGTTCTTAAAAACTAGAAAAAACATTAAGAGTGCACAAAATGTTATTTATGTAACTAATCAATTTCTTCAAAAGAGATATCCAAATAATAAGAACAATATAGGTTGCTCAGATGTTGAAATTGCAAATGTTACGAAAAGTATTTTAAGTAACAAGTTAAAAAATAACCTTGAATCTTCTAAAGTAATAAAAATTGGCTTAATAGGGAATGCCAATAATAGATTTAAAGGACATGATACAGCATTAAAAGCAATATCTTTATTAAATGAAAAATATAGTAATATAAAGCTTCATTTGTTAGGGCATGGTGATTCAGAAAGACTAGTACAAATGATTGATCAAGAAAAATTAGGAAATAATATTGTATTTGATGGTATTAGGAAGAGTGGTGCAGGCGTTTGGGAATGGTTGGATGAAATGGATATTTATATTCAACCTAGCTTGCAAGAGGGGATGAATCGAGCGACTATTGAAGCAATGAGTAGGGCCTGCCCAGTCATTACTACAGATGTAGGTGGTTTTCCGGAAATTGTAAGAGAAGATTTTATAATTCAGAAAAGAGACCATCAACTATTAGCTCAAAAGATAGATGAATTAATAAATAATCACGAACTTTATAAAAGTGCTTGTTTGTATAATTACAACAAAGCCGATGAATTCTCAAAAGGTTCCTTAGATAAGACTAGGGAGGAATTCTTTAAATCTTGTTTGTATAATTGATAATAGAAAAGGTGAGTATATGAATTATATTGTTTTTCCGGGTGAGTTGGACATTAGAAGAGGTGGACCATCAGGTTATATAGCAAATCTTAATGAAGGTCTAAAAAAAATAGGTGGAAATCAAGAAGTAAGTTTAATAGTTAATGAATCTGTTTTAACAGCTGCAGAATCTAAAAATAAAATTAGTAAGTTAAAATCTTTATTAGGGAAAAGTAACTTTATTACTGAAAAAGTTATGGAAAAGAAATCGATAGACTTAAGAGATATTACAATAAGATCTAAATTACAAAGTGCGGATTTTAGTCATGGCGATGTAATTCATTTACATAATGTTATGGATTACAATAAGGTTAAAGAGTATAATTTTAGTTCAAAATTAGTACTAACTCCTCATACTCCAGAAAGTGTTGCGGACGAATTTGTTGATGTTGTAAGAAATACTTTTAAAAATCAAAATTTAAAGTTGAAAAGGTACAAAAAGAAAATCAAGGAAGTTGAAGATAGGGCATTTAAAGAATGTGAATACTTTATTTTTCCTTCAAAAGAATCGATGGAAATTTATTCTACTTTTGTTGATGGCTTTGAGGAAATTATAAAAGATAAAAAAGTTTATTTTAACATGACAGGTTCTAAGCCCTTAAGTCATAAAATGAACAAGGAGGAATTTAGAGAAAAGTACGATATTGCTCAAGATGCTTTTGTAATATCATATATAGGAAGACATAATTCAATCAAAGGTTTTGATATTTTAAAGGAAGCTGCTAAAGCGATACATGAAATAGACCCGAGTATCGTCTTTGTTAGTGGTGGGACTGGGGATATTAAAGCTGAAAGCAATAATTTTATTCAAATAGGTTGGACGGATGACCCAGGAAGTATTGTAAATGCCTCTGATTTATTTGTACTACCAAATAGAAATACGTACTTTGATTTAGTTTTACTCGAAGTATTATCCTTAGGTACGCCAGTTCTAGCTTCTAATACTGGTGGTAATAAAACTGTAGCGCATCTGACGAAGGGTGTTAAGTTATTTGAAAATGAGGACGTTGAGACATTAGTAGCTAGTATTTTAAATTTCAAAAAAAATCGAGATGTGCTACTGAAAATGGCACAAGAAAATATAAAATGCTTTAATGAGAATTTCACATTAGAGAAATTTGCCGAAAGATATATTAATATTTTAGGCCAAATTAATAAACTTTAAGTCTAGTGGTCGAGATGCCAATAGATTTATTTAAAAATGTTACTTTAATCTAGGAGTAAGATAATGATATATTATGTAATATTTATATTACTGGGTGCTTTATTTTTATTTGATTTAATAAGCAAAAAAAAGTTTAAACTACTTTGGTATTTTCATTTTGTTGTTACTTGTATATTTTTGATATTTTTTGCTGGATTGAGATACAATATAGGGATAGATTATGTTAGTCATGAAAGGATTTATGAAAGTATACAAAGTGGATTGCTGGAAAAATTCTCTAATACAAACCAAGAAAAAGGATACTTTATATTAAATAAAATTTTTAATGATTTTAATGTAATGTTATTTTTTATTGCATTAGTAACATTAACAATTAAATTTAAAGTAATCAAAAATAATAGTATATACATTTTTCTCACATTATTTTTATATTATTGTTTATTCTTTATAAGATATGATATGGGCTTAGTTACACAGGGAATTGCAACGGCAATTATAATGTATAGTTATAATTATGTAATTAAGGAGAAACCGGTTAAATTTATCATCTCGGTTTTAATAGCATCGCTGTTTCATATTTCTGCAATAATTTTTATGCCTTTTTATTGGATTTTAAGAAAGGATTATACAGTAAAATTCATTGTAATAGTAATTTTAGGTTCATTTTTCATGGCATTTTCGTCAATGTTTAACCAAATTTTTGAATATATCTCTTTGTTAATACCTAGATATTCTGTGTATATAAATAATGAGGCTTCTTTCGAGATAAGTGTTAATATGTTTAAAAGGTTAATATTTTTATTAATTTTTACTTATACAATAAAAAAATACTATGAAGATAATAAGACTTATAAAATTTTCTTGAATATGTATTTTTTCGGGGCTGTGATTTATTATGCATTTAAACCATTTTGGATTTTGAGTGATAGGGGCTCAATTTATTTTGCTTTATCAGAAATTTTCTTGTGGGGAATAGTTTTAAAGCACTATAAAGGGATAATAAAGAAATCAATCTTAGCATTTTTAATAATTTTGTATGGGTTATATAGTCTGAATAAGGCAATTAATTTAGATGATGAAGTATTGAAGATGACGTCTTTCAATAGGGCATATATCCCTTATCAATTTATTTTGGATAAAAAATGATGCCAGGGAATTTAAACTGATTTTTGTTATATATTTGCTTGTAGAATTTTGCTGAATATTTTGAGGTATAACTATGAATAAATTAATATCAAATTATATTTACAATACTTTGTATCAAGTGCTTATCTTGATAATACCGATAATAACTATTCCCTATGTATCTAGGGTACTAGGGCCTGAAGGAGTAGGTATAAATGCCTACTCTTTATCAATAGTGCAAGTTTTTATGTTATTTGCAGTTTTAGGTATTCCTTTATATGGAAATAGACAAGTGGCATCGGTTAAGCAACAAGGGAAAAAAGTAATGTCCCGAAATTTTTGGGATGTGTATTTAATTCAATTAATAAGTTCGTTTCTGTTTGTAGTACTGTATTTTGTTTTTGTTTTTTTCTATGTTGAGAATAATAAATTAATATTTTATATTCAATTGTTAATGCTAATTGCTTCAATGCTAGATATTTCATGGTTATTCATTGGATTGGAAGAATTAAAAAAAGTCGTTGTAAGAAATACAATTGTGCGTTTAGTATCATTGGTTTTAATTTTTACTGTTGTAAATAGTAAAGAAGACTTAGCGTTATACGTGTTAATTAATGTTTTAACAAACGTATTTGGTCAAGCGTTAATGTGGACACAAGCATTTAAGTATATTGATCCTCTGAGAATTAAGGATATAAATTTATTAGGACATATTAAACCGGTAATGTTAATATTTTTACCACAAGTTATAATTCAATTATATGTAATTGTAGATAGGATCCTCCTTGGAGTTTTTGTTAGTGCAATTGAAGTAGGTTTTTATGAACAAGCTTTGAAGCTTGTTAAAATAACACTAAGTGTAGTTACTTCAGTGAGTACAGTAATGTTACCAAGGATAGCCTCAGAATTTGCACAAGGGAATTTGGAGAAAATAAAAACATATAGCAATATCATAGTAAGATTTGTTCTATGTATAACTCTACCATTGGCTATTGGACTGGCGGCAATTGCTCCAACGTTCACACCATGGTTTTTTGGTAATGGATATGAGAAAGTAGGAGTACTTGTAATAATTATGAGTCCGATTATAGTTTTAATTGGACTCTCGAACATTTTTGGAATGCAAATTCTTATACCAATACAAAGGCAAAATAAACTAACATTATCAGTAACTGCAGGTGCTATTATAAGTATAATAATTAATCTCATATTAATTAGATATATGGCTAGTGTAGGTACAGCAATTGCTACTCTTATAGCAGAGTTTACAGTAGTATTGGTACAATTATTTTTTGTGAAGGAGTTTATTAATTATACAAAGCTTGTTAAATCTTTTATGAACTATGGAATTGTCTCGCTATTGATGGGATTAATCATCTATTTAATAGGAACGATTCTTGAAAGTTCGGTATTATGGGTTACGGTAGCTCAAGTAAGTATAGGGTTTTCTTTTTATTTTGTAGTACTCATTTTATTTAAAGATAAGTTTTTATTAGGTGTATTAAATAAGGTATTGAGAAGAAAGGGATGAATTAGTATGTATGATTATTTAATCGTAGGAGCGGGTTTGTTTGGAGCGGTATTCGCTCATGAAGCATCAAAAAAAGGAAAGAAATGTCTTGTTATTGATAAAAGAAACCACATTGGTGGGAATTTATATACTGAAAATATTGAAGGTATAAATGTTCATAAGTATGGAGCTCATATTTTCCATACTAATAATAAAAAAATATGGGATTATGTAAATGATTTTGTTGAATTTAATAGATATACAAATTCTCCAGTTGCTAATTTTAAAGGAGAGATTTACAACCTACCTTTTAATATGAACACGTTTAATAAGCTATGGGGAGTAATAACACCTCAAGAAGCTAAAGAAAAAATTGAAGAACAAAAAAAAGATGCTAAAATTACAGAGCCTAAAAATTTAGAAGAACAGGCTATTTCTCTAGTGGGAACTGATATTTATGAAAAATTGATTAAAGGTTATACTGAAAAACAGTGGGGACGCTCGGCAACGGAACTACCTTCATTTATTATTAATCGATTACCGGTTCGTTTTACTTATGATAATAATTATTTTAATGACAAGTATCAAGGTATTCCTATTGGCGGATATAATGTAATTATAGAAAAAATGCTTGAAAATAGTGAAGTTAGATTAGGGGTAGATTTCTTTAAAAACAGACAAGAGTTAGAAGGAATGGCCCAAAAAATAGTATTTACTGGAATGGTCGATCAATTTTTTGATTATAAATATGGTGTGTTGGAGTATAGAAGTTTACAGTTTGAAAATGAAATAATATCTGATATTGACAATTACCAAGGAAATGCGGTCGTTAACTACACAGATAGAGAAACGCCATATACTAGAATTATTGAGCATAAACATTTCGAATTTGGCTCTCAAGACAAAACTGTAATTACGAAAGAATATCCTTCTGAATGGAAACCAGGTGATGAGCCATACTATCCGATTAATAACAAAAAGAATACAGATTTATATAAAAAATATAAAGAACTAGCTGATAAAGAAGACAATGTGATATTTGGTGGGCGATTAGCTACCTATAAATATTATGATATGCATCAAATCATTGGTTCAGCATTAGTGACAGTTGAAAAAGAATTTGGTATATAATTAAGAATAGATTTTAATATGTTGGTTAGTACACTATTATTAATTTGGGAATGATTTATAGATTAATACTTAGTGAAAAGGTACTACTTATATATATATAAATCTAATAGTATTAATGGTAGATTGATTTTCATCTAAATTATCTTTAGTCATATTACAAGTAAGTAAGGCCTATCACAAAGTAGGATAAAACAAAATTTTATTTTGCTAAATCTTAGTTTAATGAGTTAGTACATAGGTAAAAGGAAGGATTAAGAGATGAAAAAGAAAATTCTATTTTTGATTTTGGGAATTATTGGGGTATTGGTTATAGGTGGTGGAATATATGCCTATAATGTATATTCTAAAGTCTCAAAAACATTGGATGAAGTACATAAACCTTTAAAGCGTGATAAAGACTCTAATGGTGTAGAAACTGAAAAAATTAGTAAATCTGAACCTGTATCCATTCTCCTACTAGGAGCTGATGAACGTGGTGAAGATAAAGGTCGTTCAGATTCTTTAATGGTTATTACTTTAAATCCTAAAAATAATTCAATGAAAACGTTAAGTATTCCTCGTGATACGTATACAGAGATTGTTGGAAAAGGGAAAAGTGATAAAATTAATCATGCGTATGCATTTGGTGGCGTAGACATGTCTGTCGCAACTGTAGAAAAGTTCTTAAATGTTCCTATTAACTATTATATTGAAGTGAATATGGAAGGTTTCAAAGATATCGTTGATGCAGTCGGTGGCGTAGATGTAAATAATGATTTAGAATTTACTGCGAATGGTCATCATTTTGCTAAAGGAAATGTTCATTTAACAGGTGACCAAGCTCTAGCATTCACACGTATGCGTAAAGAAGATCCACGCGGTGACTTCGGTCGTCAAATGCGTCAGCGCCAAGTAATGCAAGCTGTTATTAAGAAAGGTGCAAGCTTCTCTTCTCTAACAAGTTATGGTGATGTACTTACAGCAATTCAAAAGAATGTGAAGACAAACTTAACGCAAGATCAAATGTTTGATATGCAAAAGAATTATAAAAATTGTCTGCAAAACAGTGAAGATATCCAAATCTCAGGCGACGGTCACAAAGCCGCTGATGGCATTTGGTATTACTATGTTCCAGATGCAGCGAAACAAGATATAACGAATAAGTTAAGAGCGCATCTTGAAGTGACTAAGTAATATGTAATAACCCAACTCCTTTGGAAGGAGTTGGGTTTATTTTTGCATGGATTTATATTAATATTATATGTTGTGAGATTAATAGATGAGGTGAATCGATGAATAAGAAAGCAGTACTTGTTCTTGTTGTTTTTGTATTGTTTATTGCTTCGATTGTGAGCGGTAAATTGTACTGGAATAAGAAAGTTGCAAATGCAACGGGACAGACGAGTGAAGTAACGAAGACAAAGGCTGAAGTGAAAGATAGCGGAGCGAAGAAAGAAGAGAAAAAAGCAGAGAAAAAGCAAGATGCGAAGTCATCTTTTAATGAAGCATATGCGAAGAATTTGCCAGATGAAGTGAAAGAAAAGTTGAAGAAAGCTGCTAAAGAGAAAAAGGCAGTGAATCTTGTTATTGTTGGTGATGAGGCTTCTTCATCTGAAAAAGATGCTTGGGCAGCTAAGTTAACAGCTAATTTAGAAACTGCTTACGGTAAAGGTTTATGGAATGTGACAGTAAAGGAATATAAGGGTGAAAGCACAGAAGAGTTAATCGCGAATAAGCGTGATAAAGAGATTGCGAAAGACAAGCCAGATGTGATTTTATTTGAGCCACCATTTATTACTGATAACGGTAAAACTGGTAATGGGAACTCTGTTGCGAGTACACAGAAGTTTGTTCAAGCACTTTCTACTAGTGCAAAAGGCGCTACAATTATGATTCAACCATCAAACCCAGTGTATGGTGCGAAGAATTATCCGAAAGCAATTGAGGCATTAAAGCAATTTGCGACGCAAAATGGTTATACATATGTTGATCATTGGGGAGCATGGCCTGATGCAGCAACAAAGGCAATTTTACCGTACCTACAAGAAGAGTTTGGTTTCCCAAGTGCTAAAGGACATGAAGTTTGGGCACAATATGTAACGGATTATTTCGTGGCTAAGTAATGAAAGATACACAAAAGGTATACGAGAAATCGTATGCCTTTTATTTATAATATGTGGTAAGTTACTGTTCAAGTTTGGTGGTTATTTGTTATAGCATAAGTAATTTGCTTTCATTTATACAACACGATCACTCCAAAAATCTGACTTTCCCTTTGAAAAATTTGGTGTCAAATAGTATGATGGTGTAGGAAACGGAGAAAATAACGGAGATATGTGAGTGATTTTATTCCGTTATATTACTTTAAATAGATGTTATTGCGAGGATTTTCATATGGGATTTAAACAAGAAATTAGAAAATTTATTGAAGGAAATAAGCTAGTTCGTACATTGTTAAAAAAGCCTTTAGAATATCGTGCGAATAAGCAATTGCAATTAGTACGAAACAATATTAAACAATATGGAGTAGAGTGTTTACTATTAGTGCAAGAAGCTTTTAAAGAGCATGATCAAGAATTTTGGTTAGATTATGGCACGTTACTTGGCGCTGTGCGAGAAAAAGATTTCATAAGCCATGATTTAGATATGGATATTGGTACTTTTAATATAAGTGAAGAGAAGAAAAGAGCACTAGAGAAAACGTTAAATGATAAAGGTGTTAAGACGTTTAGGGAGTTCACAGTTGATGGTCATGTTGTAGAGCAAACTTTCACTTATAAAGGAACTCATATCGATCTTTTCTATTATTTTTCGGAAGATCCTAATAAAGTATGGTGTTACTTCTTTGAAGGAACGGATGAGATGTCGACGCAGGAAAGAGGAACTGAAAAGATCCTTACAGGGTGGAAAACGAAAACAGCAAGTTCTACATTGTTAGGAACGAAATTAATGCCATTCAAGGGCGAAGAATTCCCTGTTCCTTCAAATGTTGAAGAGTATCTTATTGAGAACTATGGTCCTAATTATATGATTAAGGATGAGAATTGGGATTTTGCAAATTCTGCTAGTAATATTAAAGTTGTGTCAGCCAATAACGTTGAGGCTATTTATAAATAAAAAGAAGTGCCCCTGTGCAAAATAAGCAGGGGCACTTCTTTTTATTTTAGGTGATAGGAGAAATGTAAAACTGTATTTACTGAAATTTTACAACAAATTTACATTACACCTTATTAGTGATAATATTAATGTTGCGTTCAAATTTTGAATGTATTATCGATGTTATGGGGGACCACACATGCAACATATGCTTGATATATTAGAAATTATTAATAAAGAACCACATTTAAGTCAGAAGAAAATTGCAGAACGTAGTGGGATATCTACCGGAAAAGTGAATTATATTATAAATGATTTGACGAAAAAAAATTATGTTGTTAGTGAAAAAAATGGAAAACATATAAGCTATTATGTGAAAGAACAGGGTCTTAAATTTTTGCAGAGCGAGTTAGCTACACTGCAGCAAAAAAAGATTCGTATTCATCAGCGAGAGTATAAAAAAGTTAAGCAAGCAGTTATTCTTGCGGCAGGAAATCGTAAGGAATTAGGTAAACCATCTGGGTTATTATCCATTGGTGATAAAATACTTTTAAATCGAAATTTAGAGATATTACACAATAACGGAATTGAAAAAGTTGTTATTGTTTCTGGATATAAAAAAGAAAAATTTGCTTCTTGGAATAAAGAGCAAGGAGTATACTTTGTAGAAAATCCGAAATATAAATGGACAGGCTCTATGGCTTCACTTTCAAGTGTTCAAAGTTTAATTACAGATGATTTTCTATTAATTGAAGATGATATTTTAATAGAAGAAGATGCGATTTCTCAATTGCTACAATATCCGGAACGGGACTGTGTATTGATTACGAATGAAAGTGGTTCTGGTGATGAGGCATTTGTAGAGATTCAAAACGGGAATTTGTATAAAATTTCGAAAGATGTTCATCAATTAAATCGTATTGATGGCGAGATGATTGGAATTTCAAAACTTTCTTATGATGTTTTCCTTAATATGTTGGAGCTGTTTAATCATAATCAAAATCCGTATGTGAATTATGAATATTTACTTCTTGATGTTGCAAGAACATATGATATTGGGCATATCAAATTACAAAATATTGTGTGGGCAGAAATTGATACAAAACAGCAATATGAAGTTGTGAGGAATAAAATTTACCCTCGTTTATTGAGAAAAGAAGCAGAGTTTAAAGAAAAACAAATTAAAGGTCACGTTATGGAGGCTTTAAATATTCCAGAAGATGCTATTACAAATATTCAACCATTTGGTGGTATGACAAATACGAATTTCAAGGTAAGTGTCGGGGATTCAGAATATGTACTTCGTATTCCAGGAAGCGGTACGGAAGAAATGATTAGTCGTCATGATGAAATGGTGAATTCTAATTTGGCAAGTGAGCTAGGAATTGACGCTGAGCTTCTATATTTTAATGAAGAAACAGGTGTGAAGTTAGCAGAGCTTATTTCAAATGCAGAAACATTGAATCCGAAAACGGCGCGACGTAGCGATAATATGCAGTTAACGGCAGCTATTTTGAAGGAATTACATGAATCAAGTGCAGCGATGAGTAATACGTTTAATGTATTTGAGAAAATTGAGCATTATGAAGGTTTATTAAGTAAATCAAATGGTTCAAATTTTGCTGATTATAAAAAGGTAAAGAAGCAAGTTATGCGATTAAAAGCGATGTATGAGAAAATGGATGTTCAGTTAACACCTTGCCATAATGATACTGTTGCTGAAAACTTTGTGAAAAATGGAGAAAACAAGATGTATTTAATCGACTGGGAGTATGGCGGCTTGAATGATCCGATGTGGGATATTGCAGCGCATAGTTTAGAGTGTGAATTCTCAGCTGAAGATGAAGAGTTATTTTTAGATTACTATTTTAATGGAAAAGTAGAAGAATTGCATCGACAAAGAATCTTATTAAATAAAATTTTCCAAGACTTTTTATGGAGTATTTGGACAAAGATTAAAGAAGCAGCGGGTAGTGATTTCGGAACATATGGAATGGATCGTTATACGCGGGCAAAAGAAAATTTACAGTTATTTTTAGAGTACTATGGAGGATACCAGTATGAATCGAAAGCAAAGTAGAGGGATTTTTTATGGTGTGTTCTCCGGATTTGCTTGGGCTATAGATACGGTTTTAATTGGGATTATATTATCCTCGACAGTTATGTTGGAAACGGAGCAAGTTATATTCCTTGCGCCGCTTGTTAGCACATTTTTACATGATTTTATGTCGACATTGTGGATGATGGTCTATATGGGACTTAAAGGTCAATTACGAACAGCGCTTTCTAAATTAAGAACAAGAAGTGGTCGTTTCGTAATGTTAGGTGCTTTAATGGGCGGACCTTTAGGGATGACGTTTTATGTATTAGCTGTAAAGTATATAGGGGCTTCGTATACGGCAGCAATTTCAGCCATATATCCAGCCGTTGGAGCATTTTTTGCATTTATGTTTTTAAAAGAACGTTTACGCTCTTGGAATTGGTTAGGGCTTGTAATAAGCATTAGTAGTATTATTATTCTTGGCTTTACCGGTGATGGATTTGCAACACAAAACTACATGTTAGGTTTTATTTTTGTTTTGATTTGTATTATAGGTTGGGGATTAGAATGTGTTATTTGTGCCTACGGTATGAAGGATGGGGAAGTCTCGCCAGAAGAGGCGTTGCAAATTCGCCAACTTGTTTCGTCTGTAACATATGGACTGATCATTTTACCGACATTAGGCGGGCATTTTTTAACGAAAGAAGTTATGGTAAGTAGTGAATTTATCTTAATTATCTTTGTGGCGTTAATTGGGACGGCTTCGTACATTTTTTACTATAAAGCAATCCATGAACTGGGCCCAACGAAAGCCATGGGGCTGAATATTACATATTCAGCTTGGGCGATTTGGATTTCTATATTAGTAATGGGAACACCATTTTCTTGGAAATTAATTATTTGTTGTTTATTCATTATTGTAGGGGCTGTTTTAACAGTCGCGGATGCAAATGAATTTATTAAGAGAAAGAAATATAGAGGAGAGGTAGCATGAGAGCGATTTTATTAGCAGCTGGTATGGGGACACGCTTGCGCCCATTAACATTAACGAAACCAAAGTCATTAGTAGAGGTAAACGGGAAACCGATGCTAGAACGACAAATTGAATATTTACAAGAGATTGGTATAGATGAAATTATTGTTGTTACTGGATATTTATCGGAAAAATTTAATTATCTTGTTGATAAATATGAAAATATACGTCTTGTATATAACGATAAATATAATGTGTATAACAATATTTATACGATGTATGTAGTGCGTGAATATTTGGCAGATGCGTATGTGGTAGATGCTGATGTGTATTTACATCGTAATATATTTATTGAAAAACCAGAGTCATCTTTATACTTTAGTGCAAGGAAAGAAGATTTCCGCAATGAATGGATTATTAAGCATGATGAGAGCAAGAAAGTGTACGATATTGAAATTGGTGACGGTCATGATGATTACATTTTATGTGGCCTTTCCTATTGGTGTAAGGACGATGCGGATTATATCGTAAAAGAGTTAGAAAAAGCAGTGGAGCAAGAAGACTTTAGTGAGCTGTATTGGGATAATATTGTGAAAGATAATATTGGTCATCTGAATGTTCATTTATATGAAATTGATAGCAATGCCAGCTTTGAAATAGATTCTGTCGAGGATTTAGAGAAGGTTGAAGAGAAGCTTGCCACTTTAAGAAGTTAGTTGTCGTTACGGTTCACATTATATTATTTTAAATGAGTGTTTATGGTAAAATATAGGTAAGCATAAAGTGTATGAGAGAAACTATATATTTGTTGTATTGAGTATAGTAGGAGGAATAACATGAGTTCAATTTTGGTTTGTGGCGGAGCTGGTTACATCGGTTCACACGCTGTGAAAAAATTAGTAGATGAAGGTTTATCTGTAGTAGTAGTTGATAATTTACAAACAGGTCATGAAGATGCAATTACAGAAGGCGCAAAGTTTTATAAAGGAGACCTTCGTGATAAAAGTTTCTTAAGAGACGTCTTTACACAAGAAAATATTGAAGCGGTTATGCATTTCGCGGCTGATTCTTTAGTTGGTGTTAGTATGGAGAAACCTCTTCAATATTATAACAACAACGTGTATGGCGCACTTTGCTTATTAGAAGTAATGGACGAGTTTAAAGTAGATAAGTTCATTTTCTCTTCTACTGCGGCAACTTACGGCGAAGTAGATGTGGATCTTATTACTGAGGAAACTGTAACAAATCCAACGAATACGTATGGCGAGACAAAATTAGCAATTGAAAAAATGCTTCATTGGTATAGCCAAGCGTCTAACTTAAAATATAAGGTCTTCAGATACTTTAACGTGGCTGGTGCAACTCCAAATGGTATTATTGGGGAAGATCATCGTCCAGAGACACATTTAATTCCTCTTGTATTGCAAGTAGCGTTAGGTCAACGTGAGAAGATTATGATGTTTGGTGAAGATTATAATACACCAGATGGTACTTGTATTCGTGATTATATTCATGTTGAAGATTTAGTAGCAGCTCATTTTTTAGGGCTTAAAGACCTACAAAACGGCGGAGAAAGTGATTTCTATAACTTAGGAAACGGTAATGGTTTCAGTGTAAAAGAAATCGTTGATGCAGTTCGTGAAGTTACAAATCATGAAATTCCTGCTGAGGTAGCACCGCGTCGTGCGGGAGATCCAGCACGTTTAGTTGCTTCTTCTCAGAAGGCGAAAGAGAAGTTAGGATGGGATCCTAAGTATGTAAATGTGAAAACAATTATTGAGCATGCTTGGAATTGGCATCAAAAACAACCGAATGGATATGCTAAGTAAATATAATAAGTGAAAGAGAGGGTATTGTCGTTCAACATATGTTCGACAATATCCTCTCTTTTTTTGTATGATTTTTGCTATACTAAACTGTACTATAATACAAGATGGAAGGAGGATAAGGATGAAAATACTTGTAGTTGATGATGAATCGAGTATTCGTAATTTGATTCGAATGCAGTTAGAGATGGAAGGATATGAAGTATTAGTAGCGGCTGATGGTAGAGAAGCGCTAGAGAAGTGGAATGAAGGACCGGATGTATTGATTTTGGATGTTATGCTTCCAGATACAGATGGTTATGAGTTACTTCGCTTGTTCCGTGAGAAGGATAGAGATATTCCAGTACTCATGTTAACTGCAAAGAGTCAGATGAATGATAAATTGCTCGGCTTGCAACTCGGTGCGGATGATTATGTAACGAAGCCTTTCAATTATGCGGAGCTCATTCTTCGTGTGAAGAATATGAGTCGGCGTGTGAAGAAGGAAGAGGTTACGGCAAGCCACGAAGTAATTCGAGCTGGAGAGTTAATAATTTGTCCTAAGGAAAGAAAATTACATGTTAGTGGACAAGAGATTCAGTTAACGTACCGAGAATTTAATTTATGTCAGCTGTTTGTTTCAAATCCACAGCGGGTATTTATGAGAGATGAGTTACTCGAGAAAGTGTGGGGCTTTGAGTATATCGGAAATACGAGAGCGGTTGATATTATGGTGCAAAGATTACGTAAGAAGCTTGGTACGAGCGGAGAATATATTAAAACAATTTATGGCGTTGGCTATAAGCTGGATTGTTAAGTGGTGATAATATGTCGTTAAAACGGAATATGGTATTTGGAATAGTTGGATTGTTGATTCCAATTCTTTTTCTTTTGTATACGGTTGTTTATATTTCACTAGAGAAGAATATGTATCATAATGCAGCAGATTCTCTTGAGAAGTTAAGTGTAGAGGCACAAATTTATACGATGAATTATTTAGAGAAAGAAGCAGAAATCGAGACGTTAGGTCCGAATTCGCTTTTAATTGCTTCGTACTTAGCAAAGCGGATGGATGTTCGTGTACAGATGATAGGAAAGAATGGAGATGTTGTTGCAGATACACAAAAAGGAGCGTTACTTCATCGAAATATTGATATTGAGAGTTCTTTGAAGGGTAAGAAAGCTTATGTTTTTGCGGAAGGAGAGCCAGCACCCATTCTTTTGTTTTCAAGCCCGGTTTATTATGGAAACGATGTCATTGGGAGTATTCGTTTTATAGATGAGTTAACGGGTGAGAAGGAAGTTTTAACAAATGTGAGCTGGACTTTTCTAATGACATCTCTTTGTTTAGTGGCTGCAGGTATTTTCTTTGCGGTTCGTTTAGCTAGGTCTCTTCATAGGCCAATTGATCAGTTGAGACAAATGGCAAAGCGGCTTGCGAATGGCGATTATGAAAGTAAGATTGAGCTAAATGAGTATGTGGAAATTGCACAGCTTTCAGCATCCTTTAATGCGATGGCTGATGGAATTGAACTGCATATTAAGCAATTGAAGGAAGAAAAAGAGAAACAGAAAGATTTCTTGGACCGTATTACGCATGAGTTGAAGACACCACTTACGGCAATTATCGGTTATGTTGATTTAATTCCGAAGTTACACTCGAAGGAAGATGTGCAAGAGAGTCTCCGGTATGTAGCTGTAGAAAGTGAGCGTCTATTATCACTTGTAGAGGAATTACTTAAGTCTTCAAAGTACGGGACGAGTACGTTTGAAGTGTCACCTACAGTTGTGAATATAAAAGAATTAGCAGAAGAAGCAGTTTCAATTGTGAAACCTCGTCTGCAGCAATTTGAGATTGAAGTGATAAATGAGTTAACGGATGTACATGTCGTTGCGGATTTTGATAAGACGAAGCAAATCTTTTTAAATGTACTTGATAATGCAATTAAATATAGTGATGCTACGCAAATTCGCATGAATGTAATTGTAAGTGAGCATGAGGCGAAGGTTTTTGTTCATGATGATGGTATCGGTATAGATGAGGATGTACTTGCCGAGTGGAATGGGTCTCCAGGAGGGAAAATGCTTCCTTCTAGTTATGGGAACGGATATGGTTTGTATATTTGTCAGGAGATTATGAATAAGCAAGGCGGAAGTATGCGAATTGAGAGCAGTGAAGAGATTGGTACTACGATATTTATTACATTTTTGCTTCCAAGACGAATGGAAGACATAAAAAACTTGAAAGCGGTTAAATGATACATTTATGAAACAATTATGCGGTATTTTCGAAACAACGTTTTTTTATCTTGGAGGTAGGCAGAAATGAAAAGGCTATCATTTCAAATTCTTATGTTTGTCTTTTGTATCATTGTTTCTCTTGTTTTGTTTTATGTTGTGGAGAAACAAACATATAATCGAATCACAATTGTGAATGACAAACAAGCCGTTTTACAAAGAGTGAACGAATCTCTTCCAATTGAAGTGAAAGTAAGACATGAAAAGTGGGGAGAAATTGTTGTAACGGATGAAGTTCGTTTACATACAATTGTTTCATTCTTTGACCGAATTCGAATAGAACCGAGAGAGGCAGAGAGCCAAGAACAAGTATTTACTGGAGAAGTAACGTACTTGAATGGACATAAGCGTACTTTTGCAGTAGGTGACTTGTTCCAGTATGAGGCGAACGTATACGGAAAGAAGGGCACTGATCCGATGATCTCGGCATTTCAAACGTATTTGTTAAGCCTGTATTACACGCCCGAGCGTATTAGTGATTTCTTCGCTTCAGCAAAGGATGTCATAGTACGTCAAGGGAATGTAGTACGTACTATCAATCTTACGCACATGCTTGATTCTATTCGGTACGCAAAACAAATTACAGATTACGGAGAAATTCAGAAATTATTACAATCACAGAATGAACCGATTGCTTATATTACAGCTTATAAATCAGGTAAGCATGTAAAGAATGAGCGTGAAGATATTCTTACAATTTCTGTGTATCCATCGTACTTTGTTGTGCAATACCTCGGTGATAATAACGGGAATGTCATGTATATGAAAGGCTCTCTAGCAGAGTTATTCGTAAAGGAGAATGCGTCATGAGAAAGATAGCCTTTTTCTTCTTTTTGCTAGTAATTGGAGGAGCGATGTCTAGTTGCTCTCGAGATACAACCTCTATTAAATATAATAAAAGTGGTCTCCCTATTTTGGATGATCGTCATCTTGTTGCATATGTAGCGGCCCGTGAGGAAGTTGGTGAGGCATTGCTTTCATCATTTTGTAAACCGCGCGGATGTACGTATGAATTTATTCGTCTTTCGACAGAAGAACTTCTTCGAAGAGTGGAAGAAGAATCTGGAAATCCGAAAGCGGATATTATTATTGGCGGTACAGTAGATGCACATCAAATGATGAAGCAAAAAGATCTGTCTATTCCTGTGACGAGCCAGCATGCGAATCGTATTTCAAAAACTGTTAAAGATAAAGATGGTTATTGGTACGGTTACGAAGTAGAGAAATTGGCAATCGCAATTAATAAAGAGCGGTGGAACGAAGAAATAGCACCGCTTGGCCTACCGTATCCATCCAGGTGGCAAGATTTATTAAACTCTGCGTACACAGGAAAGATTGTTATGCCAGATCCAAATGTTTCGGGTACTGCATATACGTTTTTTCAATCACTTATTGATACTTTAGGTGAAGAGGAAGCGAAGGCTTATGTGAAGCATCTTGCAGGACAGGTTGGAGAAGTAACGGTGAATGGTTACATACCAGCAGAACTTGTGGCAAGTGGTGAATATATGATAGGCATCAATTTTATGGGAGATCAGAGAATGCTTCAAAAACGAGGCTTTCCTATTTTAAGTAACGAACCTGAGCAAACAGGTTTGTCTGTCAATGCGATTTCGAAACTAAAACGTGCACCGAGTGGTATTATTGCGGATTTATTTATTGATTATTGTTTATCAGAAGAAGCGGGTCACATTTTAGAAAAAGTTTCGTTTGGCGTACCAACGATGTTTGCGAAGAATGAGAAAGAAATAGAAGGACAGCCGGTTAGAAGGACGAACCAAAATATATCAAATAGTGGAATAATCGAGATATGGAATAGACAGCGTCTCTCTCAAAAGTGAGAAAAGGAGACGAGAGTATATGTTTAAATGGCTTAAGCCAGCACCTGCAATTGAGAGATTACCAGCGGATATGATCGACCGTGTATATAAATTACTACGTATTCGTGTGTTGATCGGGATTTCAGTTGGATATGCTGCTTATTATTTAGTTCGTAGTAACTTTAATTTATCTACTACGTATTTAGTAGACGAGTTCGGATTTAGCACGACACAAATCGGTTTATTAGGGGCAGTAATGGCTGTTGTTTATGGACTTAGTAAATTCTTCATGGGGAATTTATCGGATAAGGCATTTGCTCAACGATTTATTGCAGTAGGTTTATTTTTATCTGGGCTTGTTAATATTTGTTTCGGCTATGCATCTTCCTTTGGGATGATTTTAACTTTACTTGTTCTAAACGGTATTGTGCAAGGTATGGGAGCACCACCTTGTAGTATTGTTATGACGAAATGGTTCTCAAAGAAAGAACGTGGTACGAAAACAGGTCTTTGGAATATTTCACATAACGTTGGTGGATTACTTGTTCCGCCATTCATTGGAATTGGTGTAGGCATTTTTGGTGAAAGTCATTGGCAAGGTGGCGTATTTATTTTCCCAGCGATTATCGCTATGGTAATTTCAGTTCTAGTATGGATTAATGCGAAGGATACACCAGAATCTGAAGGTCTTCCTCCAATTGATGAGTATCGTAATGACTATGAAAATCTTGAAAAAGCAGATAATGCTAATAAGATGTCATCAAAAGAAATTTTAATGAAATATGTAGTGAAAAATAAATTTGTTTGGTTCTTATGTATTGCCAATGCATTTGTTTACTTAATTCGCTTTGGTGTTATTAACTGGGTACCAATTTACTTAACAACAGTTAAAGGTTTTACAAAAACAGAAGCGCATGCGGCGTATTCAATATTTGAGGCAGCAGCGATTCCAAGTTCTTTAATTGTTGGATTTTTAAGCGATAAATTATTTAAAGGGAAACGTATGCCATTATGTGTTATGAGTATGGCCGGGGTTGTTGTTGGTACGGTTGTATATTGGCAAGCGACTAGCATACTTGTTGTGAGTATTGCAGTTTCTGTTATCGGTTGTTTAATTTATGTACCACAGTTTTTAATTGGTTTAAGTGCAATGGAATTAGTACCGAAATTTGCAGTAGGTACGACAGTTGGTATGTGTGGTCTGTTCGGGTATGTTGGAGGAAGCTTCGTAGCAAACGCAGCAATTGGTATTATTGTTGATCGTTCGGGCTGGGATGGTTGTTTCATGTTACTGTTGGCAGGCGGTATTTTATCAACAATTTTCTTACTGATTGTTCAAATGGGACATGAGAGAAAAAGTTCTAAAGTAGCATAATCGTTTATTAGGAAAGCTATCCAATTATAATTTTGGATGGCTTTTTCTATATAATATAATATTTCCTTAAAACTATCTTAAAAGATACGATGTCATATTTCTAATCATTGGAATTTTTGTTACAATATAAATGAATGTGTAAAACTTTGTAAAATGATTGTAATAATATATGAATATTTTTCAGAAAGTTTTATACAATTGTGGTGTTTATTAAACTATTAATTTATAAAGGGAGAGAGAATATGTTACCAAATACGGTTCGTACTCCAAATAAGAAGAAAAAATGGATTATTATCGGAGTTATTGCACTAATTGTTATTGTGGCAGCAGTTAATATTTTTATTATGCAAGGTAAGAAGAAGGGCGCATCAACAACGGCTGATGCTGTAAGTTTTGAGAAAGTGACAGAGCGTAAGCTGAATAATACGAAGTTAGTTTCTGGTCAGGTGAAGCCTGGGAATATTGAAAGTTTCTATGCGGATCCGGCTAAAGGAAAAGTGAAAGATATTGAGGTAAAAGAGGGACAAGAGGTAGAGAAAGGTACGAAGTTATTCTCTTATGATAATGAAGAGATTAATCTTCAAATGAAGCAAGCTGAGCTTGATCAGAAGATGGCAGATATGCGTTATGATCAAGGGAAAAAGAAGATTGATTCGCTCAAGAAAGAAATTAAGAAGGTGAAAGATAGCGGAGCTGGGAAAGAAGTAACAGATCCGATGGAAGAGCAAGTAAGTGAGTTAGAAATAGCGCAAAAAACAACTGACCTTGAGAAAGAGAAAGGGAAGTTACAGAAAGAAGAGTTAAATAAAAAGCAGAAAGAGCTTACGATTTATAGTAATTTTGCTGGTGTTGTTCAAAAGTTAGATAAAGATGCGGCGCAAAGTTCATCTCAAGCGTTAGGTGGACAAGGGAAGGCATTTTTACAAGTTGCTTCTAAAGACCCGTTCCAAGTTCAAGGGACTTTAACAGAGCTTCAGAAGTCACAAATCCAAAAGGATCAAACATTCACTGTAACTGCGAAAGCAAATAATAAGAAGAAGTGGACAGGTAAGATTACAGAGGTAAGTGAATTCCCAACGAGTGCAGAGATGGGTCAAGCTGGTGGTGTAGGTGAAGCAACTCAAAATATGTCCCAATATACATATAAAGCAAGTCTTGATAGTCAAGACGGTCTATCTCCAGGTTACCATGTTTCATTACAAGTAAACTTAGAGAATAAGACGATGATTGCTGTTCCAAGTAAGAGCATTGTAGAAAAAGACGATGATGCATTTGTTTATATCGAAGAAAAAGGAAAGCTTCGTAAACAAAATGTGAAAAAAGGTGCTACTGATGGAGATTGGACAGAGATTACTGAAGGCGTAACAGTGGGGCAAAAGGTGGTTAAAAATCCTTCCGACAACGTGTATGACGGAATGGAAGTGAAAGAGAAATGATTACGCTAAATAATATTGCTAAGACGTATTATCAAGGGAAGCTTGCGGTACCGATTTTGCATGGTATTAGTTTAACGATTCAGAGTGGTGAGTTTGTTTCGATTATGGGGCCTTCTGGTTCCGGTAAGTCAACGCTTATGAACATTATTGGTTGTTTAGATCGTCCAACAGAAGGCGAATATATGCTGAATGATGTGAATATCTTAACAGCAGACGAGTCAAAGCTCGCTTTAATTCGTAATGAATATATCGGCTTTGTATTCCAGCATTTTAATTTACTGCCGCGTCTCTCTGCGGTGGAAAATGTTGAACTTCCGCTCGTATACGGTGGCGTGAAGAAAGCAGAACGTCGTAAGCGTGCCTTAGAGGCGTTAGGTAAAGTTGGATTAGCGGACCGCGTACATCATTTACCGAATGAATTATCAGGTGGACAGAAGCAACGTGTAGCGATTGCAAGGGCAATTGCGAATAACCCAACGTTCATTATGGCCGATGAGCCGACTGGTGCGCTAGATACGAAGTCTGGTGAGCAAGTTATGGATATTTTTACGAAGCTTAATGCAGAAGGTACGACAATTGTTATGGTTACGCATGAAGAGGAAGTAGCGGCTTATTCGTCTCGCCGCATTGTACTGCGAGACGGGAAAGTTACAGAAGATAGAAGGTGTGCAGTATGAGTTTACTAGATAGTATGAAAATTGCCTTATCGTCTATTTTAGCTCATAAACTACGCTCGGCTTTGACGATGCTTGGGATTATTATCGGTGTAGGCTCTATTATTACCGTCGTTGCGATTGGGCAAGGTGGGGAAGCTGCATTGAAATCTCAATTTGTTGGATCAGGTAATCAAACGGTTCCGATTCATTATAGTGCTGATATGAATGATCCTTTTGGTATGGGGATGGTAGAAGCACCGAAAATAACTGAAGAAGATATTTTTGAAATTAAAAAAATCCCAGAAATCTCACATGTTGTAACAACAAATTCAAGTATGGAACCACTTGATATTGAAGATAAAGTAGAGATGGTGAGTATTACTGGATTAGACAGTGAGTATTTTTCAGTAAATAAAGTAAAGTTGTTAAAGGGACGTTCTTTACAAGAATCAGATGTGGATCAAGGTAATAACGTTGTCATGATTAGTAAACAAATGGAAGAAAAGGTATTTAAGGATGCCAATCCAGTCGGTAAAATTATTGAAATGAAGGGTCAACCGATGCAAATTATCGGTGTCTACAAATCAGATAACGAGTTTATGGGAATGGGACCATCAGAAGCATTAATTCCAATTTCATTATGGCCGACACTGTATGGAAAAGATGAAATTCAAAATATTTCTGTTCAAGCAAAAAATGTAGATAACTTAGAAAAAGCAGGTAAAAAAGCTGCAGATGTCTTAAACAGTCGTAAACCGAGTGATGCAACTGGTAAATACGAAGTTATGAATTTAAAAGAACTTCAAGAAGGTATTTCAAAGATGACCGGCATTATGACAATGATTATCGGCGGTATCGCTGGTATTTCACTAGTCGTTGGTGGTATTGGTGTTATGAACATTATGCTCGTATCTGTAACAGAACGTACGCGCGAAATTGGAGTACGTAAAGCACTTGGAGCGACGCGTAGTAAAATTTTATTACAGTTTTTAATTGAAGCAGTTATGTTAACGCTTCTAGGTGGTTTAATCGGGATTGGTCTTGGGTATGGCGGGGCATATATCGTTTCCACATTTGCGAAGTGGCCACCGCTCGTTTCATGGGAAGTTGTCGTTGGAGGAGTGCTATTCTCTATGACACTTGGTATTGTTTTTGGATTAATTCCAGCAAACAAAGCTGCGAAATTAGATCCAATTGAAGCATTACGTTATGAGTAATTAATAGTGTAGTAGAACTACACATTACCGTTCTAGTGGGCGGTTCGTAGCCTCTTACAATGAGGAAGTGAACCGCCCGTTAGAACGGGTTATATAAATAGAAGGAGGCGTTATAATGGAAGCGAATTTGAATACGCAAAAGGTTGGCGGAGAGAAGCCATCATTATTTGGAATGATTACTTCTCCTGGTGTGCAGTTTGAGAGAATGAAGACTAGTAATGCGGTTTGGGGTGCTTTTTGGTTACTGGTTTTATTAGCGGGGATCGTAGGAGGACTTGCTTCTTATGTTTACTCTTTAACTCCGGAAGCGATTAAGGTTAATAAGGATTTAGGTATTACTGTTACGCCTGTAATGTCGTTTGGTACGGGTGCAGTATTCGGTGCTATTGGTATGGCGATAGGTTTCTTTATTAGCGCAGCAGTGTATAAAGTATTAATGATGTTAATGAGCAATGATACTTCTTATAAGAAATTATTAACAATTAGTGTGTATTCAAGCATTATTTCATTACTTGGTTTATTAATTAATACAGTTTTAGCACTTGTTTTAGGCGGATCAGGACAAGAAATGTATACTGGCTTAGGACCGATTTTCGCTTCAAGTGGTGGTGTTGCAAAAGGTATTGCAAATAACATTGAAGTGTTCACAATTTGGGGATTTGTTATTACATGGTTAGGTCTTCAAATTACGGCTGGTTTAAGTAAAAAGAAAGCAACAATTCTTATGGTTGTCTTCTTTATCTTAACTATTGGATTTGGCGCAGTAAAAGGCATGTTCCAATAATAATAAAATAAAAAAGGTGGCTCTTTAGAGTCACCTTTTTTATTTTTACCCTTACCTCAAATACCACCAACAAAATTTCAAATACTGCCTAGTGTAATTTCAAATTCCTTCGGTAGTATTTGAAATTACTCAAAGTGAAGTCTCTTCTTTATTTTTATATTGTAAAGGTACCGCGGAATAACAAAGAGGTATACCTTTTAGAAATAGGTACTATGTGAAGCCAGCGACTTTTACAGAGACGGTTGTTTTGTATGAAGGAATGATTGTAAATCAAATAAAGAAGTTAAGTATTTATCAAGATCATGAAGAGTATTATCAATGTGGTTTAATTGGTCTTTGGTATGCGTATGAAAGATATGAGGAGGGGAAAGGAAGTTTTCCTGCTTATGCGGTGATAACGGTACGTGGTTATATATTGGAAAGACTAAAGAAAGAATGTGTAATGCAGGAGAGGTATGTGTGCGTCGGAGAGTACGATGAACAATTTGAGTCTGAAGAAACGGGAATGAGAGCACAGGATTTTATGAGTGTGTTAAATAAGAGGGAGAGACACATTATTTCGGAACGATTTTTTGTAGGGAAAAAGATGGGTGAGATAGCCTGTGAAATGGGAATGACATATTATCAAGTGAGGTGGATATACCGGCAGGCACTTGAGAAAATGCGAGATAGTGTAAAGGGATAAAGAGAATAAATAGAATGGAAGATAAGAGAAAGATCACCTTCCATTCTATTTGTTTTAAGATAGTAAATGTGGCATGAGGTTTTATGAGTGTAGTGAATCTTGCATGTTCATTTGGGATAAAACATATCCAGCTTTCCATAATTGCTGACTTAACTTATGGGAACTAATTTGTATCGTTACGGTAAATCCGTTTGAGAAAAAAATTTTAGCTTTTTTAGTTTTTTTGAAAAACTCTATTGTATGGATATGCTTGTAGAACAACCAAATACAGTTTGGAGAAGCAGGAGATTCTGTTGGAAAAGCGCAAATATATTCCTTATGATTAATTGGAATCGGAACGTTTTGTTTGAATTTAAAGTTTGCTTGGACTGCATTACGTCTGCCCTGATAAGTAGAATAAACATCTGTTAGACAAGATTTCTGTATGAGCTGGAGAGCGGTTTGGCGGGAGTAAAGGTGCTTCCCGCTACTGTCGATAATTTTTGTACGGTAAGAGGGGTGCTTACATGGCTCTAACATCATTGTAGAACTAGAAATAAAAATATCATTTTCATTGTTCATTAGTATAATGCCTCCCTTGTAATCTTTATTCTGAATATAATTATATATAAATTGTGTAAAGTCACTATTAATATTCTGTTTTATATTGTAAATTTTAGTTATTCGTTTACAATCAACAGGTGATAGTCTTTCTAATTTGCATCGCTTGTACATATATATGAAAATAGAAAAGAATAGGCGGTGATATAGCATGAAGAAAAAGTATATTATTATAGTTCTAGCTGTTGTTCTCCTAGTTTATTTAGCAAATAGTAATCCGAGTAAAGGAGAATATACGGATTGGGCAGCGAAGCAGTTTATGAAACGTAATGATGTGAGTAAGAAGCTAGATGAGGTTCAAAAAGAAAATGAAGAGGGTCTTCTTGGCGATTTAGCATCGGCAGGTAAGAAGTTGGCGAAAAAGTATGTTGAGCCACAAGTTGGATTATTAATTGACCATTATACAAAGCGAAATGATTATATTTTCTTCTCAACATATACGACTGATTTCGATTTAGGTGGAGAAAATTATAAATATGTATGCGTCGGTTTTTCAAAGATTTTTATTCCGATTGAAATGCCGAAGAAAAAAGACGAATCTGCAAAATAATGCAGATTCGTCTTTTTCGTTTATCCCGCTGTTTGTGGGCAGTCAGACTTCTACCTCAAAATTCGGTTGGGGAAAAGAAGGTTTACTGCCCGTAAATGCCTAATGGGTGAAGGTTTATAATCAGTGGGGACGAACAAAATCCCGCTGATTAAAGTTTCACTTTATAGAGTAATTGGAACTTCGGATACATTTTTTTCTACGAGACGGGCTCCTTTTTTTCGGGTATTTTCATCAATTGATGAAAATACAGATGACGCAAGAATGGTATCCATTACTTGATTTACGACTTGTGCATCGACGGGTGTGATGGGCTTATCGATAGAAAAAACAACTGTTTTTCCATCTTCTTTCGTGAAAATCAATTCGAGTACTTGCATGCTTTATTCCCTCCTTATTATTTATACGTTAGCAAGATCTGAAGTACTTACAAGTTGTACAGCGTGAAGTGATGATTCTTGTAAGGAAGCAAGGGCACGGGCTACGTTGTGTACTTGCTCTAAGTTTGCATTTGTTTTAACGCGTTTAAATTGTTTGTTCTTCAAAGTTGTTTTTCCATTCTTATCTAATCCATTGTTTAATACAAGACGTAGAGTTAAATCCATTACGATTGTTTCAACTGCCATGTTTATCACCCCCTTTCACTTTATAAATAGGGGGCAAATGTCATGTTTTGGCGTGAAATTTTTTCTTTTTTTTGGTACTCTTAAAAGACTAAGAGAGGGGTTTCGGAAGAATGAATCGTAAATGGTTATTTTGGATTCCTGTATTACTATGGATGGGGCTTATCTTCTATTCCTCAGCACAACCATATAAAAAACAGGATATGCGCTCGGATATTGAACAATATGTAAATGTTGAGTTTGTGAAAGAGCATTTTTCATGGGTATCTATCGATTATGGTGGAGGTACACCTGTTAGTATTGCAAATAAAGGTGTGGGCGGATTTGTTGAATTTTTCCTTCGTAAAGGTGCTCATTTTATGGTGTTCTTCATGCTCGGTTCTTTGACGTATTATGCTTTTCATCGATCGGGTTGTTCGAGAAAAAGATGCTTTATATATGCCCTTCTTTTCGTTGCAGGGTATGCAACATTGGATGAAATCCATCAATGGTTTACGGGAGATCGTACACCGATGTGGCAAGATACATTACTTGATACGTGCGGCGGATTGACAGGAATTATAATAAGTAATTGGTTTTGGAATAGAAAAAGGAGCTAATCTCATTTCGAGATTTGCTCCTTTTGTTTATACACCAAGTAATTCTTTTAATTCGTCTGTTGATAGTTCAGTCATCCAACTATCACTTGTAATGACCGCATTGTTTAGAGATTGTTTTCGTTCTAACATTTCATCAATTTTCTCTTCTAATGTTCCTGTTGTAATAAGTTTGTGAACATGAACGAATCGTTTTTGACCAATACGATATGCACGGTCCGTTGCTTGATTTTCTACAGCTGGATTCCACCAACGATCGTAGTGAATGACATGATTAGCGGCAGTTAAGTTTAAGCCTGTTCCGCCAGCTTTTAAGGATAAGATGAAAATGTCATACGTTCCGTTTTGGAACTGTTCGATCATCTTATCACGCTCTTTCTTCGGCACACTGCCGTTTAAGAAGAGGACGCGCTGACCAAATGTTTCCTCTAATATGCTCTTTAGCATGTTTCCCATGCTGATGTATTGGGTAAAGATTAAACAGCTCTCATTCTGATCTTTAATATTTTCGATTAGTTCCATTACCGTTTTTGTTTTCATAGAACGTTCAACGATATCTTTCGGTTCTGTTTCTTTTAAATAAAGAGCAGGGTGATTGCAAATTTGTTTTAGTTTATTCAACATTAGTAATATGAACCCGCGACGTTCAATCCCGCTTAGCCCTTCAACATTTTGTAATGTATCTTGAACAAGTTGCTCGTATAAGGAAGCCTGTTCACCAGTTAGTGGGCAGTAAGCTTTCTGTTCCTGTTTATCTGGTAAGTTTAATGCGACTGTTTGATCTTTCTTCGTTCGACGCAGTAAAAATGGTGAGATAAAGCGTTGGACTTGTTGGATTTTTCTTTCATCACGGTCTTTTTCAATCGGTGTGACGAAGCGGCGCTGGAATTGTCCTAAACTGCCAAGATATCCATGATTAATAAAGTCGAAAATGGACCAAAGCTCGGCAAGTCGGTTTTCCATCGGTGTACCAGTTAAAGCAATTTTATGATTTGCCTGCAAGTTGCGTACTGCTTTCGACTGTTTCGTATGTGGGTTCTTAATATTTTGTGCTTCATCCAAAATAACAGCGTCCCAGCATAACGAAGTAAGTTCTTCCTCGTCAAGTTGAGCTAACGCATAAGACGTTAATACAACATCTGCTGATTGAAGAAAATCTTTAAATGAATCTCCCTTATCGCGGTTACTTCCATAATGTAATTGAACACGTAAATTTGGTGCGAAACGCTCAAATTCTTTTTGCCAATTTCCAAGAACGGATGTCGGCGCCACGATTAATGCGGGACCTGTTTTGAGCTTGTTTTCTTTTACATATAGTAAGTAAGAGATCGTTTGAATACTTTTCCCAAGTCCCATATCGTCCGCTAATAATGCCCCAAATCCAAGTTGTCGTAAATATAATAACCATTCAATGCCGTGTTGCTGATACGGACGAAGTGTTGCGTTTAGTGAAGTAGGGACATCTACTTTTGGAATATCTCCAATATGGAGCAGCTTTTGAAATAGCTCTTCATAATATCCGTCTAGTTCGATTTCAATATCAGTAAACGGACTATCTTCTTCTACAATTTCTGTTTCAGCAGTGTTTGATAAATGTTGCTGGAGGACATCTTTCATTTCTAGTCCGTATTTATCGGCACGGTTCATTAGTTTTCTTACTTCTTCAATAAAGGCTGGATCCAGTCGCATCCATTGACCATTTATATTGAATAATCGTTTGTTTTGTTCAATGAGTTCGAAAAATTCGCTTTCCGATAAATCAATTCCGTTCGTTGAAATGCGCCAATCAAAGTTAACGAGCGTATTCATGCCGAAGAAAGATTGTGTTTGTGCTGTACTTTGCTTCAGCTGTACACGCAGCTTCGGTTTTGCTGCTTTTAAATTTTGCCACCATGATGGTAATAAAATTGTAATACCAGCTGCAAGTAACTCGTCACTTGCTTCTGTTAAGAAATTCCATGCTTCCGTTTCAAACAGTTCTTTTCTGAACGTATCCTCTTCTTTTAGCCACGGTACGAGCTTACTAAAGCCTTCTTGCGTTTCCGTAATACGCTCTTCGTAATCGTGCCATCTTTTCGGTAAGGAATCGATGTTTTCATATACATATATGCGATGTGCCCCGCGCTTTGGTGCCACAATCGTTTCAAGCTTCCACATTTCAAATTCCTCTTGTGGTTCTTGCAGTCTTAGTCCAATTGTAAAGGGAAGGTCATCTTCAATGTAACCGATTTTTCGAAGCCAATCTTCTTCATGTAGCGCTGTTTCCAGCTGTCTTTTCGTAAAGTCGTAATGTTCGTATAGTCTCTTTGCATCTTCCCATCCGTCATTTGATCGGTTATCTTGCAATATACTTTCATTTACCGAGGTTGAGAAAAGCGTTGCTAATGTGTCATCTTCGATTGGTGTATTTTGAACTTTCCAAGATGGTTGTTTGGACCAACGTTCCATATCGGGTACGAAGCTACCGCTTACGAAGGCATCCCATAATTCATTTGCATCTTTCGTAAGTGCTGTAATAGGATCGTTCATTTGAATATGTGCAAAGGAGTTCATCGGTTTGTTTGCGATGTATTCAAATGCTTGTGCGTTTGTTAGCATAACACCTTGTTTCCTTTCAAAGGTTGCTTCTTTTAGAAACGTGCCATAGAAGGAAGTGGCGTGCCATGTAAATGCATTTCGTTTCCAACTAGTTACGGATAATGGAGTACCGCTGTCATCTTCGCCCCAAAGGAACCAACCTTGACTAACATGCTGGAGCCTAATTGTTACTTCAGTTTGATTGATCATCGATTAATTTTCCTTTCCGTAATTCCTCTTGTAGTGCACGAAGGCGTGAATGTAGATTGGCGATATGAATAATGAAAGCATCCCATTCATCGGTGCGTTTTAAACGTTTATATAATGTACGTAATTTCTTTAAGTAGCGAACTGCACGTCTATATGATTTACGGTTTCGTTCTTCAATGGCCTCTACAGCAGCAAGATGATAAAGAGGAAGTGCCGCTTCTGGCGCTTCTTTTTCAATATCTTTCAATGGCTCTTTCAATAGTTCAATTGCTTCAAATCCATATAAGAGATGAAGTTCGGACCATGTACGATACTGCTTCTTCGCGAGTACGTATTGTTCGTAGTTTGTGAAACTATACGGTAATAGTTCTTGTAAAATCATTTCGAATCCAGCTTGTTCATTTGTATGCGTTGCATATGTTTCGTACATGATTACAAATAACCGAACGATATCTTTTATGAAGATTGTATCCTCGTGCTCATGTATGGTTTTCTTTACTTGTTTATACGTAAACGAAAGCCAGTTTTTTCCGCGATCCCACTGCATGGCGCTTAATAGCTCTTCTAACCAATAGAAATAAAGACTTACAACAGAAGCAGGCTGTTTTTTTAGTAAGTCCATTGCTAGTAGGTCTTCGTCATTTAAAAAGAATAGATGAGAAGATGCTAATGCTTTAGAAAGTGGATTTATTTTCGTGTCAATTCGTTTTTCTTCTTCTTGCAGTTGATTTTTATTGTTTAACAGTTCACTCCATATGTGACGATAAATGAAAAATCGCTCTTGCGTATAAGAGTCGGTAGAGAAGAATACTTCATGAACGAGACGAGCTGTTTCTTGCAAAATGATTTCAGACTCTGAAGGAATCGCTTCTGATTGTAAGTCCCGAACGATGGATTCCACTTTATCTACAAATAGGCGAACGACGTTAACAGGTTGGTGATAAGAATACGTTTTATTTACTTCGAATGCCTGAATTTCTTCTAATAATTTTTGAAAGCAATAAAGTGCCGCGTGTAGTCTGAACAATTCATGTATTGCAATGATACGCGGAGCTTTCCGCTCGAGTTTCGTATAGAAGTCTGTAAAAATACTCATAAGAAAATACATTTGTTTATAAGTAAGCCGAGCTTGTTCTTTTTTAAATGATTCATATTCGTTGTCAAAATATGATTGCCAACTTTTATAATCTGTTTCTTCAAAAGCTGATGATTGCAATACTTGTCTTGCAGTTCGAATAGGAGGAAGAGAAGGTTTCGTATTATTTTTAAATAAAGTTAATACATCTCCTACTTGCCCGAAACTAGACGCTGCAGATAGTAACACAGCGAGCATATGCTCACATTGCGTTGGTGCGAAGCAATCGCAATAGCTTTCAGCGACGTTACGAATCGGGATATGAACGCTATATACGCTGCCTTCAGCATCTACAGTTCCTGATAGCGTGTAACCATCAAAGTCAACGTTGTAGACAACACCACTACGATATAGGTGCCGAGCTGTAGCGACATGTTCCTGATCAGCTGTTTGCTGTGGATCTAGTCCTTGAACGAACTCATTCGCAATCATCATAATTTCATCTTTCGTAATTGAGTGTTGCAGCATAATATTCCTCCGTACACATATTTCTTTCCTTTACCATTATAAACAAAAAATGCTCAAAACAGAAAAAATGAAATTTAGATTATCATATCGTAACTGTGAATGGGAAGATGCTGTATCATTCTCTTGGTACAAATAATACGTTGAAACCAGGGGGAAGTATCTGGTCCGACTCGTTAACGTAAGAAAGACTATCTCTTGTAATTGAGATAGTCTTTTTGCGGTCAGAAGCGTGTCTGCTTTAATGTCGCTTGTACATACGGATTATTTACTATTTGTTCGACTAGCGGTAGCATTGCTTGTTCGAATGGAATATCGATAGGAAATGGCTTTTGTGAGCCTGGTTTTATCCCGTATTGTACAATTTTGTAATGTATATTTCCTTCATGGCCGAGCACAATTAATTTATAGCGATTGTCATCGCCGGCGAGTGAAAAATCAATGGAAGTAGCATCATATGTTACTTCGTCTTTATATATATAAGGTTTTGGTGTACCAACCCAGTCTACTTTTGCTTGTACATTCATGATAATAGCCTCCTCATAGCTATTATAAATAAATAAAAGCCAGCTCTCAACAAAGAGAACCGGCTGTAATTTAGCAGTCATTGGTTATTTTAAAATTTTCACTTTAACAGTTTTGCGTCCCCATTTTTGGGCAGCGCTATCTGATCCAAGTAGAATGTCGATACGGTTACCTTTAATTGCACCGCCAGTATCTCCAGCGATAGCTTCTCCATAACCTTCAACCCATACTTTAGATCCTAATGGGATTACTTTCGGGTCAACAGCGATCATTTTCATGTTTGGATTCGCAGTTAAATCATGACCCATTGCAGTTAATACACGGCCGCCATATGTGCCACCGTTTTCGCTCGGGTGAGCTGTATATGCTGTAGCTACAACTGTTAACTCACGACCACCAGAAGGTTCGCTAGTTTCAGCAGCTTTCACAGCAGGCTTAGCAGCTGGTTTTGCTTGTGCTACAGGTGCTTGAGCTTGAGCTTTAGCTGGTGCTGCAGCTTTAGCAGGAGCTGGTGTTTCTTGTTTCTCAATAACAGGTGCTGTACCTGTTAAGAAAGGAACATGAACATAAGCTGTTTTCCCGTTATATTCAAATTGTAACCACTCATTTTGTACTTGGTTCGTTGTTTCAATCATATCGTCCTTCTTCAACGTTCCAAGAATTTCTGAGTTTGTGTTCGCTTCAGCACGTACGTTTAATACGTTAGCTGTTACGTAGTAGATGCTTTTTGTGAACTCTGCACTTACGAATGCGTCTTTACCATCTAAAGTGATTTTTGACCATCCGTTCTCTGTATTTAGAACATCTATTTTATTACCGTTTAGTAATTTACCGACAACTTTTGATTCAGTAGTAGGGTTTTCGCGTACGTTTAGTACGTCTGTTGTTACAACAGTTTCTGCATTGGCAGATGATGTGAAAATCCCAAGACCAAAAACTGCTGCTGTTGCTATACCAATTAATTTTTTCATGATAGCCTCCATTGCGTTTGTTTTCGTGTCCTCATTATAGCAACAGATTTTTTCGGATTTGGGGAAAACACACAATTACAAACCATTCGTAATCAGTCGTTAACATCCTGTAATATAACAAAAAATATAGGAAAGCGTTTTTCATTCTATATGATTAGTAGGTTTCTAGTTATATTCAAAATATTTAATACAACATATTTTTTTCGTCGTAAATAAAAGTGTTACGACAGTATTACAAAACGTTTACTATACAGTTACATTCCTTGAGTATTTTACCGTTTTATGGGTAATATAGTTATATAAACATAAACATTTCGTTTGTGAAGCTATAAACATGTGCTATATACTAGTAAAAAAACCGCATAATTGTTACAAGAAGAAAAGGTTGCAAGGAAGGAATTTGCCCTTTTTTACATGTGTAACACATCCTTTTTTGGGAAAATACATTCCCATCCGCATTTTTCTCGCACAATTTGGCAGCAGTATTTCTACCTTGTAGCTCTTGCAGAGTGAAAAGGTTATACGGAAGGTAAGGCTGTCTATAAGAATTCTAATTGGTGAAGGTGAAAGTAAGAGATTTGAAAGAAAATCACCGCAAAAATTATAGTTTTCTATCCGATTTAACATATCGGAATTTATGTTATTTACAAAAGTGAAACCTACGAAGGGGGATTTGATGAGGAAACTGACAAAGACATTCATCGTTTCATTAACATTATGTATTGCATTTACAATTTGGGGGATTATTCCCGAATCTATTATTGGACAAGGTAGCCTAGGAAATGTAACAACTGCAATTCAAACTGCACTAGTTAGTAAGTTTGGATGGTTTTATATTATTTCTGTTTCTATCGTTTTAGGTGTGTCCATCTTTTTAATTGTCTCGAAATACGGTTCTATTCGTTTAGGTAAAGATGATGACGAACCTGATTATAGTTATATGACATGGTTTGCTATGTTATTTAGTGCTGGTATGGGTATCGGTTTAGTTTTCTGGGGTGTTGCGGAACCATTAAACCATTTATACGCACCTCCGTTTGGAGATGGTGCAACTGAGGAAAGTGCGCGTCTTGCACTGCGTTTTTCATTTTTCCATTGGGGATTACATCCTTGGGGACTATATGCGTTTGTAGCGTTATGTATTGCGTACTTCACTTTTAGAAAAGGAAAAGCAAGTACAATTAGTGCGACAGTAGGTCCGTTATTTAAGGGCGGGGAACATGGGCGTATTGCTCATTCATTTGATGTGTTAGCTGTGTTCGCGACTGTGTTTGGTGTTGCGACATCATTAGGTCTTGGGGCAAAACAAATTGCAGGTGGTGTTAGCTATTTAACATCTATCCCTAATTCATTAACGACACAGTTAGTTATTATCGCAATCGTAACAGTTCTTTTCATGTTATCTGCGCAAACCGGTCTTGATAAAGGAATTAAATATTTAAGTAATACGAACATTATTTTGGCATTTGCACTTATGATAATTGTATTATTTGCAGGTCCAACAAACTTTATTATGAATTACTTCACTTCAACGATTGGTTCTTACATTCAGGAATTGCCAGGCATGAGTTTCCGTTTAAGTCCATTGGATGAAGGTGGAAATCAATGGATCCAGTCTTGGACAATTTTCTATTGGGCATGGTGGATTGCATGGTCACCATTCGTAGGTACATTTATTGCTCGTGTGTCACGAGGGCGTACGATTCGTGAGTTTGTTATTGGTGTGTTACTTGTTCCGACCGTAATTGGTGCACTTTGGTTCTCTGTTTTCGGCGGGACTGGTATTCATATGGAGCTGTTTGGTGATGCGCATATCTTCGACAAAGTGAAAGAGATGGGAACAGAAGTAGGATTATTCGCTATGTTCGATCAGATGGGTAGCTTTGGATCAGCTTTATCAGTTTTAGGTATTCTACTTATTGCAACATTCTTTATTACATCAGCAGATTCTGCGACGTTTGTTTTAGGAATGTTAACGACGCATGGTAGTTTAAATCCACCGAACCGCATTAAAATGGTTTGGGGTATCGTTCTAGCCGCGATAGCTTCTACCTTATTATATGTTGGTGGATTAGAAGCATTGCAAACGGCAGCTATTATTGCGGCATTCCCATTCGTCTTTGTTATTTTCTTTATGATGGCAGCATTATTTAAAGAATTGCAAAAAGAAGGACGTATGAAGCAACATAAATAATAGAAGGAAAAGGGCTGATTTCATATCAGCCCTTTTTTATCCCTCTATTTGTGGCAGTAAGACACCCACCTCAAAATTCAGCAAAAGCAAAGAAGTTAAGTGGGGGATGAATAAAGCCCCACTGATTAAAGTTTCATTTTATATAGAAGAGATTTTAAATACAAATCAGGGAAATAAAATACTGTACTATATAAGTAGTATGCCTTTTATACGAAGAAAAAATGATAACTTTCGACAACATTCGATATTTTATGAATTCTATTCATATTTTTGTCAAAAATATGTCGGAAATGTGTTGTCACTTTTATGTATATGTGCTATATTATTTCCTGTAAGCGATTTCAAATAGTTTTAAAGCGCATTCAAGGGGGACATCTAGAATAATGAAACGTTACGAAAGAAAGTGGAAGCATATTTGTTTGAAACGTGTGGCACATCGAAATGTGCAAGAAAGCACGGAACCTAAGACTGAAACGCGCAAAGATCAGCAAGAGAAGCAATTGGTTCTACAAAAATAGCAATCACTTTTTCGTATATAAATGAAGGTCGATCGTTCGTTGGGGGATGGACGTGAAATTACTTTCAGCTAAGGGGTATTGTCTGATATATAATTTATACGGCAATAAATAAGCACAGAGCATACGGCGCTCTGTGCTTATTTTTATTATTTATCTTTTTTGAATCGAACGGTTTTATCCCAGCCGATGACTTGTTTCTTGCTCTTTGCACGTAAGTATAAGATTAGACTGCGAATAAATAAATACGTGAAGAGCTGTGCGTACGTAAAGTACATGATGACGCTAATAAAAATATTCGTCGGTGTAAAGGTTCGTTCGACGCTCTGGGCACTAAATAATTGCGAAACATATGTAATATATGCAACATACCACATAAATAGTAACGGAATACTATATTGAATCTGGAATATCCCGAGTAGTCCAATGACAAACCAAACGTTTGAAATGATTAAAAATAGCCAAAATACGACATACACTAACACTTGCTGTAAGGAATGGACAAGAAGTTTCCCTTTAAAGAAACTTAATGAAGAAAACATCTTTTCTAAAATATAGAGATTTCCTTGGAGCCAACGTGTACGTTGTTTAATAAGAATTTTTAAATGCTCAGGTTCTTGTTCCCATGTAATCGATTCTGGAACGATTGGTAAGAGATAGCCTTTTTGTGTAATTCGTAATGTTAATTCAGCGTCTTCTGCAATTGCATAAGGATCATAGCCACCAAGCTCTTCTAAGGCAGAGCGACGAAGAAGCATGTTCGTTCCTGTTAGTGAACCTGTTTGGAATAGTAACCAGCGTCCAGATTGCATAAGGAGCTGGAAGATTTGAAACTCTAGTGAAATCATTCGTGTCAGCCAGTTTCTGTTTTCATTGACTGTACGAACGTGTCCAACAGCCCCAACGGCATCTTTGGTTGTTTCAGCATGTTCGACAAGCATTCGCAGAGCATGTGGTTCAGGTTGATTGTCTGCATCGTAAACGCAGAAATATTCACCATTCGAAATACTAAGCCCATAGTTTAATACACGTGATTTTCCTTTTGGTTCACCAGGCGGGACACGAATGTGACGGATATGAGCATAAGCTTTGTCAAAGTCATCACCAATTTCAGGTGTTTCATCCTGAGAATTATCGTTTAATAAATAAACAGTTAGTTTGCCTGGATATTCAATCTTTGCCATCGCCTCTAATGTATCTTTAATAACGACCCCTTCATTATGGGCGGGTATTAAAATATCAACGCTCGGATAATGTTCTAGCGTACGATCTTTTCGTTTACTATTTCGGTGAATTAAGCCTGCGAGTGTTAAGAAAGAATAATAAACGAGTAAGCCAGAGAATAGAAAGGCTGTAAAAATAAGTACGTATTTAATTGAAAATGCGATGCTAATCCAAAAAACGAGTACACAGAATAAAAGAAATAAAAGGAGTATAACAAGCGTCATCATAATAATGTCGGTCCTTTACTTCCGATTTGCTCTCGCGAAATTTTTATATCTTGAATTGCTTCAGCAGCAAGCCATTGCCCCATTTTTGGCTGTAGGCGGTTCATTACAATGTTAGCACCGGCTTCATTTGTGTTTTGTAGTAAAATAACCAGTGTATTGCTATCGTATTCAGCAGCAAGGTCAAAGTCATTTCTTATCGTTTCAACTAATAATGAAGCTACACGGTCCATGACGCTTTTTTTCGTGTATTTACTAAAGGAAGCGAAATCGAAGTAAATGATAATACCTGATTCATTGCGACGATTCATTGCAGTTATTAATAATGCTTGTCTTCTTTCGAATTCTTGTCTCGTTAATAATTTTGATTCTCCAATGTATTGTTCTAGCGTTCTCACACGCTCAGTTAATTCTTTATTCTCATGAATAACTTTCTTTAATAGATGTGTTGAGATATAAACAATGAAGAAGTTTGCTACCATCAGGAAGTGAGTAATAATGTACTCCCATTGATCTGATGTACTCCATAAGTAAAGCCACGCTTGATAGAATAAATAGAATACCGAAATAATGGTTCCCAATATGAAGAAAACAAATGCGGTTTTATCAGGCAAAAATAGAAATAGTACATTAACGATTACATATATAATTGTAAAAATGAGAGCATGCTCATAATGCGTCACATGTACAGTTGTAAAATAAAATAAAATTTGTAAAATCCACATAGAGAAGACTTTATAGAAATTATTTTTCACAAAACTTTCCTCCTTAAAGGTAATTCAGGCAAGGATACTTGTAGTATACGCAATTAATAAGAATTAGACCATGTAACTGCAATTCTTTTTTAATAGAACAAAATGAAGTAGTATCTCCCTTGCACAAAAAAAATAAACAGACTTACTAATTATTGTATCATAATGTTTTAATATTTAAGCATAAAGTATTTCGTATATATAAAAAATACATTTATACATACAAAAAACCCTCCTCTATGGAAAGAGGAGGGTTGATATAAATTTATAGGAACATCATACCTGCAACTGCTGCGTTTAAGAAGTTCGCTAGTGTACCAGCGATAACTGCTTTAATCCCTAATTGTGCAATTTGTTTACGGCGAGTAGGAGCTAACGTTCCAGTTACACCTAATTGAATTGCAATAGAAGAGAAGTTTGCGAATCCACAGATTGCGAATGTTAAAATCAGATTTGTTTTTGCAGAGAAATCTGCCATATGTGGTCCTAAGTTTGCATATGCAACGAATTCGTTGATTGCAAGTTTTTGACCGATAAAGCTTGCTGCTTGTATAGCTTCACCTGGAGAAACCCCAATTAAGATTGCAAATGGTGATAATAAGTAACCGAAGATTAAATCTAGGCTAAGTTTAATATCGAACCAAGAACCAACCCATCCTAATAATCCATTTAATAAAGCGATTAATGCGATGAAAGCCATTAACATTGCTGCTACGTTAATAACAAGTTGCATACCTTCAGATGCACCACGTGCAGCTGCATCAATAACGTTTGCGTCTTCACGTTCTGTAGAAAGCTCAACGTTATTATCTACTTCTTCTGTTTCTGGCATAATTAGTTTTGCAATTAATAAACTTGATGGAGCTGCCATAATTGCTGCTGCTAATAAGTGTTCTAACGGAATTCCCATCGCTGCATAGCCGACAAGAACTGACCCGGCAACAGCCGTCATACCACTTACCATAATAGTGAAGAACTCACTATTTGTTAAGCGTGCTAAGTAAGGTTTGATTAAGATTGGTGCCTCAGTTTGTCCTAAAAATACAGTTGTTACTGAGTTTAAACTTTCTGCTTTAGAAGTTCCAAGAAGTTTACTTAATGCACCACCAACGACACTAACAAATTTCTGCATAATACCGAAATGATATAAGATTGCTACTAATGAACTAATAAATACAATTGGAAGTAGTGCTTGAATAAAGAAGACAAATCCCCAAGGGCCTTTTGCGTTGACTAAATCCCCAGCAACGAACTTAATTCCCTCGTAAGAAAAATTAATTAATCCTTGAACACCATCAGCAGCGTGTTTTAAACCTGCTTTACCAGCATCCCAGCGTAATACGATAAATGAAAATGACATTTGTAATGCTAGCGCGATTAAAATTGTGCGCCAATTAATAGCTTTGCGGTTGGAAGATAGTAAAAAAGCAATTGCTAATACTCCAATCACGCCGCCAATTCCCCATAAAAGATTCATGCAGTGTATGCTCCTTCCTCATAGTAAAAAAGTGTATAAACCAGTTGTCTATACTTTTGCGAATATAACATCTTAAGTAACTTATCATAATGGACATCGGAGGTCAAACGTCTAACGAAAAGTTTAAATAAAAAGAAAATTCTTCAAAAAAACACATATGAAATGAATAGACATGAAATAGGTTATGTTTTTTGTGGGAATATATTCATTGTGATAACGTTTTGAGTGATTTTTATAGAATATAGTGTACGAAATAGGAAAATGAACGCATAATTTTTGTGTGGAGAGAGAACGAAAGGGGATTACTATATTGAGTTCTTTAAAAAAGAGCCTTCTAGTAATCTAGAAGGCTCTGAAACTATAACTTAAGGTGCTTTCGTATAACCTAAGAAGTGGCTCTTCCAATAAGAGTTACTTAATGAAGCGATTGCTACCCCTTTATCTCCAGATTGGATAAATGATCCGCCCCCAAGGTAAATTCCCATATGAGAAGGACCTGCTTTATAAGTGTTTTGGAAATAAATTAAGTCGCCTGGTTGTGGACTTGAAGTTTTCGGTAAGCTGCTCCAATATCCCGCAACACTTTGACGGCTAATGTTATGACCAAATTTCTTAAATACGTGGTAGATGTAACCACTGCAGTCAACACCGTTAGCAGAAGTACCGCCCCAAACGTATGGTACACCTTGCATAGATTTCGCGTATGCAAGTAGAGAAGAAGTGTCACCGCTGTTGTTGCCTGTATTGTTGTTTTGATTGTTGTTATTTTGATTATTATTGTTGTTAGGCTTATCTACTGCACCACCAACTGGTGTTTTAGATAGGAAACGTGTTCCGATATAACCATTTTGGCCATTGTAGTTAATTTTACTCCATCCAGAGTTTTCAGAGATTACTTGCACCTTCTGTCCTTGCGAAAGTGCCCCTATGATTCTATAATTTGTACCTTCGCCACTACGTACATTTAGTGCAGAAGCATTAATGTAGTAGTCACCAATTGCACCTTGGTTAGGCTTTTCAGGTTGTTTCGGTTGTTCAGGAGTAGCAGTGCCACCTTTAACGAATTTTACAAACTCGCCACTCACAAAACCAGTTTTTCCTTGGTAATTAACTTTAAACCAGCTACCTTCAGATCCAACTACGTTTAATGTTGTACCATTTAACACGCCGCCAATTACACTATGGTAAGCAGCAGGGCCTGTACGAACACGTAGAGACGTTGCGTTAACAACGTAAGTACCACCAGTTTGAACAGTTACGTTATTGTTTTGATTATTATTTTGATTGTTGCCTTGTGAACCGTTTTCGTTAGAACCGCCCTTTGTTACGTAGTCTTTACTTATGTAGGCAGCTTGTCCTGCATAATTGATTTTGAACCAATCTTGAACTTCGCCAACGACTTGTACTACTTGTCCTTTTGTAATAGAAGCTACAGTTGTATGAGAAGTGCTAGGGCCTGTACGAACACGAAGGGAAGATACATTTACTGTATAGTTTCCGCTTGCTGGTTGTACAGTTTGTTGATTCGTATCGTTTGTAGCTCCTGTATTTGCAGAAACGCCTGATACGAACTGACCACTAACATAACCAGTTTGTCCATTGTGATTGATTTTCACCCAACCATTTTCTTGACCAATTACGTTTAATGTTTGTCCTTCATACACACGTCCTGAAACGGAACTGGAAGTGTTAGGAGCTGTACGTACACGTAATACATCGGCAGTAACTTTATTCTTTCCACCTGTTGTACTTACATTGGAATTAGTTGCTCCCTTTTTTGATACAAATTCGCCACTGACAAAGCCAGTTTTTCCATTATGGTTAATTTTGAACCAACCATTTTCTTCGCCAATCACGTTTAATGATTGACCGTTATAAACACGAGAGATGATATCTTGAGAAGTGCTTGATCCTGCACGAACATGTAATACATCAGCATTTACCGTGTAAGATGAAGTGTTAGGTGCAGAAGCTTGTACAGTTTGTGTAGCAGCTTTTTGTGTATTTTGTTCCGGGGCAGCTTGCACACTATCAAGTGTAGGTGCTGCTCCTCCTGCTACAGACACTGCGGCAAGACCGGCAAGGTATTTTTTCATAGTTTGTCGATTCCTTTCTGTCTGTAATGTAGTGAAGAAAAATTTACCAACTATTAAAAATTCTAAAAGGCATGTCGATTACTGTCAAGACTTATGCGGGAAACTGAATGTGACAAAAAGATTACAAGAAAAAATCAAGGTATGAATTTCTACCTTGATTTTGATTTAAATACATATATTAACATTATAGGAAATGGTAATTATTCGTATTTAAGAAGATGGTGTGTTTGATTTTAAAAGGCTTTGAGAAAAGGATTTTTGTATTGTTTTTGTAATGGGGCCAACTTGACCATCTCGAATCGCAGCTCCATCAAGGTGAGTCATCGGTAAGATTTCAATTGTTGTTCCTGTAAAGAAACATTCATCAGCTTGGTAAACGTCACGAATGCTAAAAAGTTCTTCTTGTACAGGAATGTGAAGAGTATTAGCTAAAGAAAGGACATACTGACGAATAATTCCATTTAAAATAAGATGATTGGCTGGATGTGTGTAGAGTGTTCCATTTTTAATTAAAAAGAAGTTGGAACGGCTACCTTCAGTTACAATACCATTTCGTACGAGAAGGGCTTCTTTACAACCTTTGCGTTCAGCTTTCGTAGCAGCTAATACATTTGGTAGTAAATTTAATGATTTAATATCACAGCGAAGCCAGCGAGTATCTGGTTCTGATATAGCACGTACACCATATTCAATCCATAAAGCCGGTCTTTCCTTTTTTGTGATATAGGCATAGATTGTCGGGGGAATGTCATATGAGAATGCATGAGTACGAGCTTGTACACCGCGAGATACTTGCAAATAAATGGTTCCATCTTCGTAGAAATTATTACTTTCAATGAGTTTGTACAGTAAGGTGATGAGCTCTGCTTTTGAGAAAGGGAGCGATAATTCTATTTCTTCTAGGGAGCGATATAGTCTTGTTATGTGCGGATCTAATAAGTGAAAGTTTCCGTTGTAGAGCCGCATTACCTCGTAGACACCATCTCCAAATTGCAAGCCTCTTTCTTCTAGTTCTATGTATGTTTTTTGTTTTGTTGTATCAATAACTGCATCATTCCAAAGTACAAATCTTTCATATGCCAATTTCCATCCCATCCTTTCGTAAGTACTGAAGTAAGGTGAAACTTTGATTAATCGAGCTTATACGGTTAGACCACCCATATGATTTTTGAATCCGGCCAAATTTTGAAGTGGGATTCCTATTGCTAGTTAACGCGGCATAAAATCGCTATAGTAATTTTTATGTAAGCAATACTCTACATATGACGTATATGTATTTGTAAATAATAGGGAAGTAATAGAGATTTATAGCATTTTGTATATACAAATTCGAAAATAAGAAATAAGAATCCTGCCTATAAATAAAAAAAAGCAACATTCATATGGAATGCTGCAAAAGGAGGGTAGCTATCTTTCATAGGGATATCATCTTATTGAAGGTTTTGTACATGAGAACAAAACACTTTAAAAGAAAGTAGAAAACAAACGGTTCGCATATTTCTTTAAGGGATCTTATTGAAGATGAGAGATAAGAAATATGTAGAACCTCGTTTACATATTTTATTATAGAGATGTTTCGTTAATATGGTGTGAATATTTGGTAAAGGTTATGTAATTTTAAAGTTAATGAATAGGAGAAGAAGGATAGCGGAAAATAAAAAAGAGGCTGAGATTACTCAGCGCTCTTCTTTTCTTCTTTAATAGCTGTTTTTACTTCACCAGTTTTAATCTTGTTACTTTCAGAGAAGCGAAGTAAGTCACCTTCAATGAGTTTGTCTGACATGTTCAATTCATTTTGGGCACGATCAATGAGTGGTTGAGATTCTTCTTTCGGTAATTGTACAACTTCGCCAGTAGCACGGTCGTAGAATGTACTGTTCGTGTACATGTACTTATCTGTAATGAAGCTACCGTCACGAAGAACAACGAATCCTTTATTATCAGGTGAGAATACGTCATGGCCAAATTGAATTTGATTCGTAGAATCTACACCAAGTAAGTTTAGAATAGTTGGTTTAATATCAATTTCACCAGTTGGTTTTGAAATTGTTTTACCTTCTTTTTGACCTGGAACGTGAATAAACATCGGTGTTTTTTGTAAGTTCATATGGTCAAATGCAGTAATTTCTTCTTTTCCTAAGAACTGTGCCATTGCACGGTTATGGTTTTCAGAAATACCATAGTGATCACCGTAGAATACGATCACAGAGTTGTCGTAAATGCCTTCTGCTTTTAGACGCTCAATAAAATGTTTCATTGCTTCGTCTAAATAGCGAGCAGTTACCATGTAACGGTCAAACACGCCATCACCAGAATTATATTCATCAATTAATTTCGTGTTGTCATCATAAGTGAATGGGTAATGGTTCGTTAAAGTAAGGAAGCGAGTATAGAATGGTTGCTTCACTTCTTTTAACATATCGATAGATTGATCGAAGTATTCGATATCTTTTAATCCCCAATTTAATTTTGTTTCTGGCGTAATCTTGTAGTCAAGCTCGTTGTAGTAACGATCATAACCAAGTGCCGGGTACATAATGTTACGGTTCCAGAATGTTGCGTTGTTTGCGTGGAATACCGATGTGTGGTACCCTTGCTGACGTAAAATTTCTGGAGTTGCTGTGTATTCGTTGTTACCGTGTGTGAAGAATACAGCACCACGGTCTAGTGGATATAAAGAAGTATCTACTAAGAATTCAGCATCAGATGTTTTACCTTGCCCAGTTTGATGGAAGAAGTTATCAAAGTAATAACTTTCTTTCGTAAATTGGTTTAAGAATGGTGTAACTTCTTGTCCGTTAACTGTTGCGCCAATTAAGAATGTTTGTAATGACTCAAGAGAAACAACAATTACGTTTTTTCCTTTTGCAGTACCGAACATATTTGGATCTGGTTTACTTTGTGTTGTTTTCACATAGTTTTCTGTTTCTTGTAATTTACTACCGTCTGCAAATGCCTTTTGTGAACTTGACTTCGCTTGTAAGCCAAGATCGTATGCTTGGTGTACATATAATCCTAAGTTTTTAACAAGCATAACGCGGTCGAATGAACGTGTTAATAGTTCTGGACGTTCAGCTTCTGCAAACCCTAGGTTTACGAAGAAAATAGCAACTGTTGACACGAAGTATAGAGAACGCATCGGACGTGCTACACGCTCTGTCGGTGCAAAGTTTTTCTTCTTCTTCAATAAGATGAAGAATACGATAATATCCGCAAATGCAAGGATAATTTTGTAGTTAAATAATTCTTTCACACTAGAACCTAAGCTTCCAAAGTTAGAAGTTTGCCCTAGTACTGGTAAAGTAACGAAGTCATTGTAGAATCCGTAGAACATTACGTTACCAACGAGAATGAACGTTAAAACAAAATTAATTCCAAGTGCTATATAGTTACGTTTTTTTCCTTTTGCAAATAATGCAAGTCCCACAAACAGTAATGATGCTGCTAATGGACTAATGAATAAAATGAATTCTTGCATGAAAGATTCAAGTTTTAAATCAAAGCTTGTGCGTGTAATAATGTAGGTTTTCAGCCATACGGCTAAAGCTACGAATAAAGTGAAACGCACATTTTGAAATTGTGATTTCAAGGTTTCTTTCATTCATTTCCACCCTTTCTCTATCAGGCTTGGTCGATTTTGGAGCGAAAAATGCTAAAATAAAAAATACATAGTTTCTTTTGCCATAATTAGAGCTTCTATATTCACCCATATACGACTTTAACTATGCATACCCTTTTTTGGTTTCTTTTGCTGCTCATAAGTATAACGTCATTTCTGTATTATACAACAAAATTCATTTCTGAGAAACACTATAACATTTTACATTTTTTGTATGTGTTTTGTCACTACCAGAGAAAACTTTATCATTCGTTTATATGTCCGTCAACTAGAAAATATAACAAAGATAGAGAAGAATGTTAAGTGAAAGTGAAAATTTTCATGGTTGAGAAATAAGAAATGGAAATATGTAATGGTTTGTCTAGAAAACTATTATATGAAGGAAAGGGTATGAAAATTAACGAACACTTGTTCTTTTTAGGTTTGTTTGTTAAAATAAAAATTCATTGATAGATTATGTGTAATTTTGATGAACTTTTACTGGTAATATATTGTAGCTTATTTCTTTTGAAAAATAGGGGGGCTTTTACATGAAACAAAAATTTTCAGTTGAAGCGTTTTGGAAAAAAGTAAAACATGTTGCAAAGCAAGCCGGACAGTCGGTCATTTATGCCAGTTTATTACTGTTTTACGTTTTGCAAAGACCTGATGTTCCAAAGCGGGTGAAAATTATTGTAATTGGAGCACTTGCTTATTTTATTGCACCGATTGATGCCATCCCAGATTTCATTGCTGGAGTTGGTTATACGGACGATTTAGGGGCATTAACGGCCGCACTAATACAGGCGTCATTATATGTCAATGAAGATGTGAAAGATAAGGCACGAGTGAAGTTGGCAGAATGGTTTGGTTCGGATATAGACACATCATTTATCGATCAGAAATTAGATCAATAGGTGAGAACTGTCATAGAGTGACAGGGCGAACGTAAGCGAGGAAGTGCATTATGCCATCAGGAAAAACGCATACGAAAATAAACTTAATATCCCTTCCGGTTGTTTTGTTTCTGCTCTTTTCGTATGGATTAACAAATTTTGATTTTTTATTAACTTTTGCAATTGGCTTTTTAGTAGGTACTTCATTTTTAACACCTGATTTAGATACGTACAGTAATGCGTATAATAAATGGGGATTCCTGCGTATATTTTGGTATCCGTATAAGAAAGTAATGCCACATCGTTCCTTTCTTACACATACGATTATACTTGGTGATGTAATTCGTATTGCGTACATGTTAATCGTATTTTCTCCGTTTTTATTTCTATTAAATGTAATAGCACTGGACGGGAACTTAATAGAAATTGCGAAAAAACATGAGGTGGAAATTAAAACGTTCCTAATGGGAATTGTTGTGGCGAGCACGCTTCACATTATAGCGGATAAAACGAATACGCGCCGAAAGAAAATGATGAGAAAAAAGAAGAAACGAAGAAGATAAAGTGAAACTGTAATCGGTAGGGGCACCCCCCGCTAATTATTAGCTCACACTAATCGGGAAAAGGACACTTGCAAATTGCAAGTGTCCTTTTTTTAAACAAACGTTTGTTTAAAATTAAGCTTTCAGCACTTTAATTCCTTTTACAATGTTCCAGATGAAGTAGTATAAGCTGATGATTCCGCAAATAGCTAAGACAATCATTGCTCCAATTCCAAGTGTTACATCTGGTTGGTCCGATCCGATACCCATAATTCCTAAAATGGCTACGCCGATAAATGTAGCGATACTTGGAATGATATGTGTCCATAGAGCACGTTTTGCATGTGGCTTTGTTTCAGCATCCCCCACAATCCAAACGATGATTGGGAATAAGATAGGGGCAAATAGTACACTAAAGTATGATAAAGCAGCTAGTATTTTGTTTCCATTCATATATATCACCTCATAAATAATTTCCGTTGTTATACTATTATTATGCAGTAATTTTTACAAGCTTACTATCGATGAACATTACAAGAACGTGACGATTTTGTAAGATTTTTTCTTTAAATAATAAAATTTTCAAAAAAATCTTTTTTTATGGAAAACGCTGTGATAAAGTATAAATGGAGATGAAAACGTTTTCTTGAACGTTTTTTATTTTTAGACTTAAAGGTATGATGACCTGATAGTCTATTGATGAGGTTATTCTATTTAAAAGGGGATTCTTTAGGGGGAGAGAACAATGAACACATGGACACAAGTTTATGATCCGTTCGGTAACATTTGGATTTCGGCAGCAGTCGCACTTATTCCAATCATCTTTTTTTTCTTAGCTTTAGCAGTTTTCCGCATGAAGGGGTATGTGGCAGGGTTTATTACAGTTGTACTTACAATTTTAGTAGCGTTATTCGCTTATAAAATGCCGTTTACGATGGCGATGGCAGCAACCGGATACGGTTTTTTATACGGACTATGGCCAATTGCTTGGATTATCATTATGTCGGTATTTTTGTATAAAATTTCCGTAAAAACAGGTCAATTCGATGTCATTCGTGCATCTGTATTATCTATTACAAATGATCACCGTTTACTCGTTATTTTAATTGGTTTTTCATTCGGAGCATTTTTAGAAGGGGCTGCGGGATTCGGTGCACCAGTAGCAATCACGGCAGCGCTTCTAGCAGGTCTCGGATTAAATCCTTTATATGCGGCTGGTCTTTGTTTAATCGCAAATACTGCACCGGTAGCATTTGGAGCGATGGGAATTCCGATTACAGTTGCTGGACAAGTAACGGGTATTGATCCACATAAAATCGGACAAATGGCTGGACATCAGTTACCGTTTCTATCATTATTTGTTCCGTTCTTCATCGTATTTTTAATGGATGGGTTTAAAGGGGTAAAACAAACGTGGCCTGCGTTACTTGTAGCAGGTAGTTCATTTGCAATTACACAGTTTATTACAGCAACGTTTCTAGGGCCGGAGCTTCCGGATATTACGTCAGCACTTGTAAGTTTAGTGAGTTTAGCGCTGTTCTTAAAAGTTTGGCAGCCGAAAGAAATCTATCAATCTAAACAAGCAAATAGTGAAGTAGCGGCAACAACGACGACATCTATGCCAAAACTCACAATAGGAAAAGTAGTGAAAGCATGGTCTCCGTTCATTATTTTAACGGTTATGGTAGTTGTTTGGAGCCAAAGCTTCTTTAAATCTTTATTTGCTCCAGGAGGCGCTTTAGAAAGTCTTGTATTTAAGTTTGAAGTTCCAGGCTTACACAATTTAGTAATGAAAGCAGAGCCGATAGTAAATAAACCAACGCCTTATGAAGCAATTTTGAAATTAGATGTTTTATCAGCGACTGGAACGGCAATTTTAATTGCTTGTATTATTTCTATCTTTATTTTGAAAATGAGTGCAAAAGATGCAGTAGCGACATTTAAAGAAACGTTAAACGAACTTAAGATGCCAATTCTATCTATCGGATTCGTATTAGGATTCGCATTTATCGCAAACTATTCTGGTCTATCTTCTACATTAGCGCTAGCGCTAGCAGGAACTGGCGGACTATTCCCTTTCTTCTCACCATTCCTAGGTTGGATTGGTGTATTCTTAACAGGATCCGATACGTCTGCGAACGCACTGTTCTCGAATTTACAAGCAATTACGGCGCAGCAAGTTGGCGTATCTGAAGTACTTCTCGTTGCGGCAAATACAACAGGTGGTGTAACAGGTAAGATGATTTCTCCGCAATCGATTGCAATTGCTTGTGCGGCAGTTGGACTTGCCGGAAAAGAGTCGGATTTGTTCCGTTTTACAGTTAAGCATAGTTTGTTCTTCGTTATTATTGTTGGGATTATGACGTATGTTCAGGCTTATTATTTAACTTGGATGATTCCGTAAGCGGAAAATAAATAACCTTTGCATTTTTCAGATTATCGTGTATGATGGGGAAGTATTGAAAATTAAATCAGTGATAAACTAGGGGTGCCTAACGTATGCGTAGGCTGAGAGAGAAGCGTGTGAACTTCTTAACCCTTTGGACCTGATCTGGCTCGTACCAGCGTAGGGAAGTTAATGGCTTTACATAATGATGTCTTTTATGAGCCAGGTCCTTATTTTTTTATGGACCTGGCTCTTTTTGTTTTGGCATACGCTGGCCATATCTCGTCCTTGTCACGTACAGGGGGGCAACAAAGGTTATGAAACAATCTGTTTCAGCTGAGCAAATTGAATTGAAATCGAGTTTACCAGGAAGTAAGAAAGTGTATGTAGATGGACCACGGGAAGGTATGAAAGTACCGATGCGTGAGATTGCACAAAGCGATACGAATGGTGTCCAAAATCCGCCCATCCGTGTGTATGATACGAGTGGACCTTATACAGATCCTGAGTATAAAGTGGAACTGGAAAAGGGGTTGCAGGCGCCGCGTCACTCTTGGATCCTAGGGCGTGGTGATGTAGAGGCATACGAAGGGCGTGAAGTAAAACCAGAGGATGACGGTGTGAAAGTGGCTTCGAAACATACACCTGTTTTCCCGCAAATGGATCGTAAGCCGCTTAGAGCGAAGGAAGGTGCAAATGTTACGCAAATGCACTATGCGCGTAATGGCATTATTACGTCTGAGATGGAGTATGTTGCGATTCGTGAAGGAGTGGAGCCTGAGTTTGTTCGTAAGGAAATTGCAGAAGGTCGTGCGATTTTACCAGCGAATATTAACCATCCGGAAGCAGAACCGATGATTATCGGACGTAACTTTCATGTGAAGGTAAATGCAAATATCGGAAACTCTGCTGTATCTTCTTCTATTGCAGAAGAAGTAGAGAAGATGACATGGGCAACGCGCTGGGGTGCAGATACGATTATGGATTTATCTACAGGTAAAAATATTCATACGACGCGCGAATGGATTATTCGTAATGCTCCTGTACCGGTTGGAACTGTGCCCATTTATCAAGCACTTGAGAAAGTAAACGGAATTGCAGAAGATTTAACGTGGGAAGTGTACCGTGATACGTTAATTGAGCAAGCGGAGCAAGGCGTTGATTACTTTACGATTCACGCTGGTGTATTACTTCGTTACATTCCAATTACTGCAAAACGTACGACAGGTATCGTTTCACGCGGTGGTTCGATTATGGCACAGTGGTGTTTATTCCATCATAAAGAAAACTTCCTATATACTCATTTTGAAGAGATTTGTGAAATTATGAAGCAGTACGATGTTTCATTCTCGCTTGGAGATGGATTACGTCCAGGTTCGATTGCAGATGCAAATGACGAAGCGCAGTTCTCGGAGCTTGAAACGCTTGGTGAATTGACGAAAATCGCTTGGAAACATGATGTGCAAGTTATGATTGAAGGACCTGGACATGTACCGATGCACTTAATTAAAGAAAATATGGAGAAAGAACTTGATATTTGTCAGGGCGCGCCATTTTATACACTTGGGCCGCTAACGACAGATATTGCACCAGGATATGACCATATTACATCCGCAATTGGAGCAGCAATGATCGGCTGGTTTGGAACGGCGATGCTTTGTTATGTAACGCCGAAAGAACATTTAGGTTTACCAAATAAAGATGATGTTCGAGAAGGGGTTATTACGTATAAAATTGCAGCACATGCGGCTGATCTTGCGAAAGGGCATAAAACGGCTCATCAGCGTGATGACGCACTTTCAAAAGCACGTTTCGAATTTCGTTGGCGCGATCAATTTAATTTGTCTTTAGATCCTGAACGTGCGATGGAGTATCACGATGAAACGTTACCAGCAGAAGGAGCGAAAACAGCTCATTTTTGTTCAATGTGTGGACCGAAGTTTTGTAGTATGAGAATTTCACATGATATTCGTGAATATGCGAAAGAAAATGACTTAGAAACGACAGAAGCAATTGAAAAAGGAATGAAAGAGAAGGCGAAAGAATTTAAAGATACTGGTAGTCATTTATACCAATAACACGTTACACCTCTTTACTTGATTGATCACACTGTAGTACCTAACTTAATTATAGAAAAAGCCCCCTTTGCTAAGACGGTAGCAAAGGGGGCTTCTGTTTTCTTTATAAGGCAAAGAAGAGGTGTACCCAGTAGTATAAGAGGAATAATGTGACGACTGTTGTGAGAGGAATAACGATGAGAGATACGCTTAAATAATCTTTCCATTTTACTTTAATTTTGTTTTGTTTCAGAATATACATCCAGATGAGGGAAGCTAGTGTACCGATTGGTAATAATAGTGAACCGATGTCACTACCAATAATGTTTGCGAGGTAGATTGTTTTTAATGTGACTGGATCTAGCCCCATTTCTGTTAATGTGATTGTACCAATCATAAGGGCAGGGTGGTTATTGAAGACGTTAGAGAGGATGGATACAAGTCCGCCCATTGCAAAGCTAGCATAGAGTAAATGCTGACTTACAAGTGGCTCGAGCCATTGCACAAGTGCGGCTGTTAATCCTGCGTTGTGAAGCCCGTAAATAATGACGTACATAGAGAAGGCGAAGATTAAAATGTGCCACGGTGTCTTTTTTAAAATATCGACAGGGTTTGTTCGTAAGTAGTACCATCTCCAGATAAGAAGAACGAGGGAACCTAGCACTGCAACGATTTCGATTGGGATAGATAAGAAGGATGCAACGAACAGAAGACAGCGCATAAGGAAGACAAAACCTAATACTTTTAACATGAATTTTGTACGTTTTTGTTTCGTATCAACAGAATTGTTCCCTTTTAACGGATGGAAGTTTTTCGTGAAGAAAATTTCTTCAATATCATATGAAGAAACCGGTAATTTCTCTGGTAATTTTTTCTTTAAAACAGTGTACATGAGCCATGACATAAACAATAATCCTAATGTTGCAGGTACAAACATCATAGCAGTATGCATATAAAGAGTCATATTAACGATATTTAATGCGATTAAGTTTACGATATTACTTACGCCGATTGGTGCACTAGAAGCAGTGGCGATTAAAGCACCGCTTAATAAATAAGGAATTTGTTGATGAGGCTTTAATTGAAGATTTTTCAGAAGAAGGATTAGAATTGGGGTTGTAATCAAAATACTACCGTCATTATTAAATAAAAGAGTCATAAGAAAGCATAGTAATTGAATATACCAGTATAGGCGGCGTCCAGAACCTTTCGCTAAATTTGCGAGTTTTGCTGCAGCCCAATGGAAGAAGCCGAAGCTTTCTAATATAACTGCCATAACGATGGTCGCCAATATCGTTATGGAAGCGCCTCCGATTTTACTTATAATGTCTATGACATCTGGCCTTGAGACAAGTCCAGTAATGAGGATAATACCAGCGCCAATTGCTGCTGGCCATGCCTCATTTAAGCCACGAGGTCGCCAAAAGATAACAATCATCGTTAAGAAGAATACAATAATAGTAATCCATATCTCAATGCTCATATTTTACCTACCTTTCTATTTTTCCTTGAATCAATGTAGCTTGTCTCAAGGTCTGTATTGGTAGTATATTCGAAAAAGAATAAGAGGAACTAGACGTATAATAGAAGAAAGTGAATATGTGTTTTTCAAGCTATAGGACAAGTATACATACTAGTGAAATAACTATTAGGAGAGGAGTCTAATAAATGAGGGGCATTCTATGTACGAATGCCCCTCATTTATTCCGCTATTTGTGGGCAGTAAGACTCCTACCTCAAAATTCGGCGGGAGCAAAGAAGTTAGGTGGAAGTCCTGCTACCCGTAAACGCCTGATTGGTGAAGGTTAATAATCAGTGGGGATGAACAAAACCCTTACTGATTAAAGTTTCACTTTGTTATTTTTCCTTCAAAAAAGTTCGATCCTTCAAGAATAAATTCCAGAAGAAAATGAATCCGGGTAGTAAAATTGCAATCCCGATTGCGTAGAGGATAAGAAGCGCATAGAATGTTTCGACCGTTGTAAAGCTTGTAAATACAGTTACGTCCGGGTAAATGATATACGGTAAATGAGCGACGCCGTAAGCGTAGCTTGCAAATGCATATTGAGCGACGACAGCTAAAACTGCAATGCGAGGAAACCCTAGTGTGCTATATTTCTTATTTGTCCACCAAAGGGAGGAATAGCCGATAACAAATAAAATGATAGAGACTGTAAACCATGGGAATTGCTTTATTAATCCTTGCATTAGCCAGTGTGTTTGTGGGTCCATTACAACGAGAGCTATAATTGCCGTAACGAGCGTTGCAGGACCAAGTATGATGGCATTTCTTCTATAAATTCTATATGCATCTTCTGAACCTTGCTCTCTCGCAAAATCCGCGAGAAAGAGAGAAGATAGAAACAGTTCCGAAGTTAGTCCGAATAGCATATAACAATAAATAACAGGACTAGAAAGAAGTTTTCCGTAAAGGAGTACTTCTTTTCCTTCAGCCATTGTAATGTAGGCACCCTCTGTAACAGGTAAAACGGTAATTAATAGGGCTGGAATTAAGAGCCCTGTAATACCTGAAATAATCCGAAGAAGATGTTGGTACTTCGGCAGAGAGTAAGCAAATACCATAAATGTACTACGAATTGCAACGAGTACTAGAATTAGCATGACTGGTACGAACATAACGGTTGCAAGGGTAAAGGCTGCTTTCGGAAAGAAACCAAGGAAAGCGACAACGACAAAGACAAGAAACGTATTTGTTACTTCCCAAGTTGGTGATAAGTATCGATTGGCAAGCTTGGCAGCAAGTGTTGGATGTTTCGCATATACCATGCCCCAAAAACCCGCTCCAAAATCAATGGACCCTAATATACTGTATACGAAAATAAGAGCCCATAAGATGATGATTGCAATGCTTTCCTCATGCACGAGAATCGCCTCCTTGGTGATGTAAATCATTCTTTAGCGGATGTCTCTTAAAGAATGTCCGTAGTACAAAGACTGTTAAAATACCGAGTCCGATATATAAAATAATGAATAGAATAAATAAAGGACCGACGAAATCAGCGCGTGTAGAAGCATCGACTGTACGCTGCATACCATAAATTGTCCACGGCTGACGACCGCTACAGCTGAAAATCCATCCGAATTCAATACCGAGCATCATAACTGGTCCACATGCGGCAGCTCCCAAAAGAAGCCACTTCGGTAACTCGGTTCCTTTTTTTCGGTAAACGAAGTACCAATATAAGAGAGCGATTGCTGCAACTGCAAAGGTAAAGGCAGCGGTGCCGACCATTAAGTTGAACAGCGTATGTGTGTAAAATGGTGGCCATGTTTCTTGTGGGAATTCCTTTAAACCTTTTACGACGGTGCTAGGGTCTAGTCCCACTAAAAGGCTAAGCATGTTCGGAATTTCCAGCGCATAGTTTAGTTCAAGTGTGTTAGGATCCACAACCCCGCCAATTGATAAGGGAGCATGTGATGTCGTTTCAAATAAAGCTTCAGCAGATGCAAGTTTTTCAGGTGAATGCTTATGTAAGGCGATTGCTGATTCGTGCCCCGAAAGCCACATCGTAGCACCTGTAATAAATGTCACGACGAGTCCTAACAGTAGTCCCTTTTTATGATAAGCCACTTCACGCTCACTTACATTCTTCTTTAATAATTTAAATCCAGCGATAGAGGCAATGACGGCTGCTCCAGTCGCATAGGCTGTAATAACGACGTGGAATGCGCTTGTGCCAAAGCTCGGATTAAAGAAGGCTTTCCACGGATCAACGTTAAAAACCGATCCATCTGGCCCCATGGAAAAGCCTGCGGGTGTATTCATCCATGTATTTGCTGATGTAATAAGCACGGCGGATGCCGTGGCACCAATCATGACGAAAAAGAGTGAGATTAATCTCATGAATGGAGGTAATTTATCAGCCGCATATACATAAATAGACATGAATAAAGCTTCTAAAAAGAAGGCGAAAATTTCAATTTGAAAGGGAACAGAAATAACTTGCCCAACAATTTTGGCGAAACCAGGCCAAAGAAGTGAGATTTGTACACCAACAATTGTTCCAGTTGGAATTGCTACACCGAGAAGAATAGCAAAAGCCTTTGTCCATCTTTTTGCCATAATGGCATAGTCGGAATCTTTCTTCCAGTGATAGAGTATCTCACTTATAAAAATCATCAAAGATAGCCCGACTCCAAGTGTTGCAAAGATAATGTGGAATGCTAATGAAGAACCAAAAAACGCTCTTGCTAATGTTACGGTATCCATATATATACTCCTCTTCTTTTTTGCCATTATTTTCTGATTGAATTGGAAGATTTATTCAATAAACTGCCAAAAATATATATGTATTTAAAAAGTGAATATGGTAATATGATGTTTGAATATTATAAATAGAAAGAAATTAACGTTTAATAATATTTTGTTTGTTTTTTATCTAGGAATATTTTATAATCTTTTATGCGAACATAAGTTCCATTTTGTGGTTGGAGAAGTTTATGTGAAATGGAGAGGGTGTTTTATGTATCCTGAGGTCATTAAAAAGATGGCGTTTTCAAAAGAGCATAGAGATTTATTATTGAAGTTGTATAATAAAGAAATTACACGTCGTGAATATGACCGACTTGTGGAATCACTATATAGACCTTCTAAAGAGGTTTGTGAGGGGTAGAAATGCGGGAGACAATCTAATAGATTGTCTTTTTTAATTTACGTATGTTCTGGTAAAATTAAGGTTAGCCTTATTAGGGAGGTGAAAAGATTGCGGAAACGTTTATATATAGGGATTGGAGTTATTCTCTTAATCGCCTTAGGTGGAATTGTATTTTGGTCAGCCTTACAAGGAAACCGTACGGAACATTTTATTTTAAGACATATGGTGAATGAAAATGGGACACTTGCCACCTACCGTTTAGAAGATACAAAGGCAGGTACTGGGGAAGCGAAAGGCCGTGAAGCTTTATCAGAATCGGCAGGGCTATGGCTACAATATACATTGGATAAAGATGATCAAGCGTTATTTGATGAACAAGTAAAGGTCGTTCAAAATAACTTTGTACATAAGGATCGTATCGTTTTATGGAAAGTCTCTGAAAAGGGAGAAATGCAGTCAGCTACAAATGCACTTATAGATGATCTTCGTATTATAGAACAATTATATCGTGCTTATGAAATGTATAAGGAAGATCGTTATAAAAACCTTGCAGATCAATTGAGTGATGCTGTACTTCGTTACAATAAGAAAGATAATTATTACGTTGATTATTATGACGCGGATGCAGGGAAGCAAAGTGGTTTTGCAACAACATCATACATAAATCCGCATGCATTCTCGTACATGAAAAAGTATGGAAAAGTTTCTGCTGAGCAGTATCAAGAAGTGGTTCAATTTCTAGCGAATTATCCAAGGCATGGCTGGGTATTCCCGAAAGAGTATAAGGAAGATGGTACATTTACGTACGATAAAGAAGTGAATCTTATTGACCAATCATACGTTGCATATCATCGTAGTTTAGGGGGGCTTTCATCAGATGCTTATTTGGAATTCATAAAGAAGAAGTTCCAGAAGGACGGAAAGTTATACGGCCGTTATAATTTAGAAACGGGAAAACAAACTGTGGATTATGAATCACCAGCTGCCTACGGATTAACGATTTTGTACGTACTACAAACAGGTGATACAAAGTTTGCGACGGAATTGTATGAACATATGGCCACATTTCGAAATGATAATGTATTTAGTAGATATTACGGTGGGTACGTAACAGGCGAAAATAATAATACGCATATTTTTGATAATGTACTACCACTTTTAGCTGAAATGGAATTAGAGAAGAGTAAGAAATAGAAGGTGCCACCCTATGGGGGTGGCACCTTCTATTTGTGTCGTTATTTGTTGATAAATCAATATTTCTTGGCGAAACGTCGATATATTTGAAGTTATGATCGATATAATTTTATGACCTAATATTGGAGAAGTAGTCAATCACGAATTCACGGAATTGCTGGGCAGTTTTTGATAGATAGCGTTTCTTCGACCAACTTAAGCCGATGGTTCGCTCGCAATTCGGTTCAATAATACGTAATTTATTTAATGCTAAAGTAGAGTTTTTTAATAAAGTTAAACTTGGGACAAAAGCGATGCCGAGACCTTGCTTAATAAGGTCGCTAATCACGGTTGGTTCATCTACTTCAAAAGCGATATGTGGAGTGAAGCCAGCTTCTTTACAAAATTCATCTGTTAAGTGTCGAAATCCATAACCAGTGTTCATACTAATAAACGGTTCGTCCTTTACTTCATGAAGATAGATACTCTCACGTCCTGATAAACGGTGGCCTGAAGGGACGACTAAGAAAATTTCTTCTGTAATAAGTGGTTCCCAAATAATCTCCTCGCCTTCAATTGGCACAGAAGAAATGCAAAAGTCAATTTCTATATTATCTAGTTGTCGTTTCATAGAAGGAGTAGATGCGAGAAACTGCTGGAATCTAACATTAGGATGTTCTAGTAAAAAAGAACCGAGTAGTTCTGGTAATATTCTTGGAATAGAAACGGCCAGCGTAATAGAGCTTTGTTGTAAGTTAGCTAAATCTTTAATTTCTCGTTCGCCTTCACTTAATTCATGAAAAATGCGCTCTACTCGTTTTAAGAATACTTTCCCGAAAGAGTTTAATGTAATTTGTCGACCTTGGCGATCAAATAACGGAACGCCTAAGTCTTTTTCTAGTCTAGCAATTGTTTTGCTGAGCGAAGGCTGTGCGATATGCAATTCTTCAGCGGCTTTTGTCATATGTTCTAATCGTGCAACTGTTTGAAAGTATTTTAGTTGAAGAAGTTCCATTTTGACTCTCCTTTCTATAGACCAAAAGGAATGGATTGATAATTAAAGATGTATTATACAGTATGAAAATGGACGTGTATAGTAAATCTGTTAAACCATTCTAATGGTGTTAAATTCGGAGAAGGAGTATGTTTCATGAAGGGAATTCAACTTGTATTTAAAGATTGGAAAGCGATGTGGCACCATAAACATGGACGTATCGCTTTAATTTTTTTGTTAATCGTTCCTTTAATTTATTCGGGATTCTTTTTAGTTGGATATTGGGATCCATACGGACGATTAGATAAATTACCTGTTGCAGTTGTGAATTTAGATAAAGGTGCTGCAATGGATGAAAAAACAATTCATGCAGGAGACGACTTTGTTAAAAATTTAAAAGAGAATAAGGAACTGGCTTTTCATTTCGTATCAGAAAAAAATGCTGATGAAGGGTTAAAAGAAGATAAGTATTATATGGTTGTTACGATTCCGGAAGATTTCTCTAAAAAAGTAAGTACACTTATGGATGAGAAACCAGAACCGGCACAATTGCATTACAAAGTAAATCCAGGTAAAAACTTTGTAGCAGCTCAAATTGGAACGACAGCTGTGGAAAATATGAAAACAAAAATCTCAAACAGTATTACGAAATCTTATACAGAAGGTGTCTTTTCAAAGTTTCAAGATTTGGCACAAGGATTGAGTGATGCAAGTAATGGGGCTGAGAAGTTACATGAAGGAACGACCGATGCAAAAAATGGAGCAAATCGGCTTGCGGATGGTATTGATCGTTTAAGTGACGGGACATCGAAATTGAAAGAGGGAAGTGACAAGCTTGCATCCAGTCAATCTGCTTTAACCGGGGGAGCAAATGAGCTAAGTCAAGGAGCGACATCACTTCATAGTGGTTTGGAATTACTAGCGCAAGGTGAAGGAACTTTACAATCAGGAGTTAGTGAATTAAGTGTTGGTACAAATGAATGGGTGAACGGAAGCGAGAAACTTGCTGAGGGACAAGTGAAAGCGGATGATGCGGCAAGTAGTGTGAAGAAGCAATTAGAGGAGTACATGAAAAGTCATCCAGAAGCACAGCAAGATCCTGCTTTTCAAAAAATCGTTGCTACTTCTAATGGGTTAGCTAAAGCAACAAATACTTTAAATAATGGCCAACAACAATTGACACAAGGCGCGAAGAGGCTTGCTGACGGTCAGCTTAAAGTTGAAGAAGGCATGAATACATTCGGAGTTAAGTTAAATGAAGCTACTGCTGGAACGAAAAAGATAGCAGATGGTGCGGCAAATCTAGCTGATGGATTTACGAAGTGGGGCAATGGATTTACATCATTACAAGAAGGTGTAAATCAGCTTGCGAGTGGTGGAACAGAGCTGAATAATGGCGCTGGCAAGTTAGTGAATGGCCTTGTTAAACTTGACGACGGTGCGAAAGAACTTGCTATGAAATTAGGAGAGGGCGCAGAGAAGATAGCGGATGTTCGCAATGATGATGCACGCAATACGATGTTCTCGGAGCCAGTTCAATTAGTGAAGTCAACAGTTTCTGACGTACCTAACTACGGTTCAGGTATTGCACCATATTTCTTATCACTTGCATTTTATGTCGGCGGAATTATGGCATCAAATATTTTACCGCTTGGCCGTAGACAAAATATGAAGGTAAGTGGAACGGTACACTTTATTAATAAACTAGGATTAGTATATTTAATTGGGCTCATTCAAGCGCTACTTGTAGATGTTGTTGTGCTAGGAGCCATGAAATTAGAAGTTGCAAGTGTACCGCTCTTTGTTTTATCAAGTATTGTTATTTCCTTTACGTTCATGACGTTTATTCTTATGTTAGTAACGGTATTTGGTCTTGTTGGGAAATTCGCGGCAGTAACACTTCTCGTCTTGCAATTAGCGACGAGTGGGGGGACTTTCCCAGGAGAATTAAACGTAGCTGTTCTTAGCAAAATCGGACAGTTTCTTCCAATGTCACATTCTCTTAGAGGATTACAAGATGTTATTTCTTTAGGGGATTGGTCGCAATTACGAATGCAAATTTTAATATTGTTATGTTACCTCGTTGTTGCTGGTGGAATTGCTTGGATTACGAGTCATATACAGCATAGAGAAACGAATACAGAACAAGTTTCTTAAAATGAAAGAAGCTATCCGATTTTTTCGGATAGCTTCTTTTTTATTTTCGTTCCATTACCGCAAAGTAATTATTTTCATTATCAGCAAAATTAAATGCTTTACCAGTAGGTAAATTTACAACTTGTCCAACTGTGACATTTTTCTCAGAAAGGTCTTTATATAGACGGTCTAAGTTATTTGAGAAGAACATAAGTGAAGGTGTATTAAGATTTAGTTCAGGTTGCATCTTCGCGATTAACGCTTTATCGTGAAGGACGATGCTTGTTCCTGCTTCTTTCGCCGGTGCAATTTCAATCCAGCGGAATCCTTTTCCGTTATTTTCTTCCGCAATAATTTGGAATCCTACTGTCTCAGTCCAAAATTGTACGGCTTCATCTTGATTATTTACATATAACATAATTTGTCCAATTTGATTAATCATAGGTGTATCCTACTTTCTTTTCTTGTATGGAATTCTATTATATCAAAGATATGGTTTGCATACTTTTTCGTGATTTTTCCGAAGTATGATCTTCGCCCACTTTATATTTGTTGTAGGAGAAGGTCCTGTAATCCACGTATGAAGTGGTAGTGTACTGCAAATGGCCATTGCTGAAATCGAGATTGTAGCCGTTATTGTAAATAATAATAGGCTATATAATATTGTGTTTTCTTGCAGTGTGAATAAAGAAAGGAATTTTGTACATAGTTGCAAGAAGAAAAAGTGAGCTAAATAAGCACCATACGTGTAATTTCCGATAAATCGTAAAGCTTTATATAAGAAACCGCGTCGCTGTACGATTGTAATAGATAGCACGTACAGTATCATAATTTCACAAACGATATATAAAAACATAGACGGTTTTAAATAAGTAGAAACGGTTAAATGAATAGAGTTTGCTCCGTAAAAACTAAATAACTCATAATTGATGAATAAAAATAAGATGAAAAATAATATTGTGATAAGCGGGATATGTTTCATGACAAATATACGCCAAGTTTTTAATGATACAGCAGCGATTCCGCCCATAACGAAATAGAACGAGTAGAAGAAGAAGGAACGATCTGTATAATGTAAAATGGTTGAACTAGTCAATTTCTCTCCATTAAAAATGTAGTGAGAGGAGTACCACATTAAAAGGAAATATAGACAAGCAAAGATGGTCATATATTTATATATGTCTTTTTTATTTTCTGTTCGTTTTTGAAACCAATAAAATAGTGTGCATAGTAAAGGGAATAATAAATGAATTTGGAACATCATAATAACGTACCAAAGATGCGGTGCGGCTGTTCCGAGTAGTAAACTTTTTATCCCGCCTTGTAATGTCATAATATCGTTTGTTGTTAATAAGTAAAGAATAGACCAAAAGAAATAAGGAATGAGTAGGTGTGTGGCTTTTTCAGAAATATATTCTTTGTATACTAATTGCTTTGTATAGTGACGAATTAGGTGAAACCCAACGATAAATATGAATGCAGGTGCTGAAAACTTTGCGAGATTAAATAGCATACCCATAATGAGGGATTGTTCAAGTAAGACATTTCCTTGATTCATTGTATATAATAAGGAACTTTGCAAAACGACAGCAAGAAATGCAATGCTTTGCAAAACTTTAAATTCCGGTGCGCTTTGTGTCATTGTTTCCATCTCCTTTTCCATACATGATTATAGTACGGAGTAAGGATGAGAGGTGTGGAATATTTGTGAAGATTTTAACAAATTTGTGGCAAGAGGAGATATCAACGATTTTTCGAATATATCTATTATAACCTCAAATATATCAACGATTCTTCGAATATATCTATCATAACTTCAAATATATCAACGATTTTTTCAATATATCGACGTTTCGACAAGGGATATCGACTTATCAACAAATAACGACAAAAAGAGGATGCTCTAAACGAGCACCCTCTTTCTATTTATTAAGCAAATTTATTTTTAATCCAGTTCTTACCTTCTACAAGGCGAGCTGTCATTACGGCACAAGCATTATCTGCTGTTACGTTTAACATCGTTGCAGGAGGATCAATAATTGTACTAATTGCTGCGATAATTGGCAGTGCTTCTGGCGGGAATCCATATAGAGAAACGATTAACATTTCCCCAATCATACCTCCGCCTGGAATAGCACCCATTACTGTTCCTACTAATAGAGAAACGACAAGTGCGATTGCTAATGTTTTTGGTCCCTCAAATTCCATGTTGAAAATACCGAATAAGAAAGCAATCTTTAATACCCCGCCTAAAACAGAGCCGTCTTTATGAAGTGTAGATCCGAGAAGGACAACTGTTTCACGAACGTCTGAAGAAATACCCATTTTCTTCGTTGCTTCTAAGTTCGCTGGAATACTTGCGGCACTACTACAAGTTGCAAGAGATGTAACTGTAGGAGAGACCATGTTCTTCCAAAATATTTGAACACCTTGTTTGCGACCTGCAAGGTATGCATAGAAAGTGAAGAATACAAAGAAATAAATTAGAGATGCTGGATAGTATACCATTGCTGCTCGGAAGTAAGTTCCAAGAAGTTGTGGTCCGAATTCGCCAACTAATGCTGCGAAGTAAGCAGCAAGTCCGATTGGAGCGTAGTACATAATGAAAGATACGACTTTCATTGAAATTTCTGCACCAGCTTGTAAGAATGTAGCGAATGGTTTTCCTTTTTCACCAACTGCTGAAGTTGCAATCCCCATTAAAATAGAGAAGAAAATAAGAGCTAACATATTTTCGCGAGATAGTAACTTCGAGAAGTCAGATACTGTTAGAATACCAACGATTTGATCTGCAACACTAACTGCTTTTTCAGCTTTGTCAGGTTGTGTTAATTCTAATACAACACCTTGTGCTGGCGGGAATACTTTCACGACAATAATCATAAAAATAGCAGCTAAAATACTCGTAAATAAGAAAGTCCCAGCCATACTAGACATAATTTTACCGAAACGTTTTAATCCATCCATATTAGCAATAGATGACGCGATGCTAAAGAACACTAACGGTACAACAATCGTAAACATTAAGTTTAAGAAAATGTCACCAAGCGGCTTTAAAGCAACTGCATCGGCACCCATGAAATAACCAATGAAACCACCAATTAGGATAGAAGATAATAAAATAAGTGGAAAGCGATATGCCTTCATAAATATATCCTCCTATCAATTAAAAAAATCATACTGAATTATTATAGCGAGTTAGAGTCCCCTTTACTAGGAAAATACCGATAGATGGAATAGCGTGAAAACCGAGAAATTTTTGTTTTTAAGCTCGGCATACAGTTAGAAATCTAGACATATATATTTGTAACCTAGTGGTAGCAAGGGATGTACCATAACTTAGGTTTAGAAAAAAGGGGAGGGATGCGGGATGAATATTTTGCTTTGCTGTGCAGCGGGAATGTCTTCCAGTTTGATTGTTACAAAAATGGAGAAAGCAGCACAGGCAAAAGGGATAGAGGTAAAGATTTGGGCTGTATCAGGTTCTGAAGTGAATAGTCACATCGATGAAGCAGATGTACTTTTACTTGGACCGCAAGTACGTTATTTATTACCGAAAATGAAAGAACTATGTAAGGGGAAAGGGATACCTGTTGATGTCATTCAATCCGTCCATTACGGACTTTGTAATGGGGAGGCTATCTTGCAAGCAGCTTTGTCAATGAAACCATGAGGAGAGTGGGATAGATGATACGGTTTTTAGAAAAATATGTAATGCCAATAGCAGGAAAGGTAGCAGAGCAGAGGCATTTGCAAGCTATACGTGATGGAATTATTTTAACGATGCCTTTCTTAATTATTGGATCATTTTTTCTTATTATTAGTGCATTACCAATACCAGGTTATAATGATTTTATGGCAGGGTTGTTTGGTGAGAGTTGGCAGAAAGCTTTGGGGTATCCAGTTAGTGCAACTTTTAATATAATGGCTTTAATAGCTGTTTTTGGAATCGCTTACAGACTTGGGGAGTATTATAAAGTGGATGCTTTAGCATCCGGGGCATTGTCGCTTGTGACATTTTTACTTGCGACTCCATTTCAAGTTGCATATATTATACCAAGCACGAAGGAAAGTGTGATTGTAGATGGAGCAATCCCAGCGGCGTTAATGGGAAGCCAAGGTTTATTTGTAGCGATGATTATTGCAATTATATCTACTGAAATATACCGATTTATTGTACAGAAAAAAATGATTATAAAGATGCCTGAGACAGTTCCACCTGCAGTAACACGTTCATTTGCTGCTCTTATTCCAGGATTTATTGTTGTGACAGTTGTTTGGATCATTAGATTGATTTTTGAACACACAACTTTCGGAAGTATTCATAATGTTGTAGGGAAGCTGCTACAAGAGCCACTTAGTGTACTTGGTGCTAGTCTTTGGGGCGCTGTAATTGCAGTTATTATTGTCCATGTTCTTTGGGCGTGCGGAATTCATGGTGCTGCAATTGTTGGTGGTGTAATGAGCCCGATTTGGTTATCGTTAATGGATCAAAACCGAGTTGCTTTTCAAGCAGGGCAAGATGTACCAAATACGATTACCGCACAGTTTTTTGATTTATGGATTTATATGGGCGGTTCCGGTGCAACACTTGCTTTAGTTGTAGGAATGTTATTGTTTGCACGAAGTCAGCAATTAAAAAGTATTGGTCGATTGTCCATTGCACCTGGTATTTTTAATATTAATGAAATGGTGACGTTCGGCATGCCGATTGTAATGAATCCACTTTTACTTATTCCATTTATATTAGTTCCAGTTGTGTTAACGCTTGTTTCTTACTTTGCGATGGAATGGGGATTAGTTGCTCGTCCGAGCGGAGCGGCTGTACCTTGGACGACACCTATTCTTTTTAGTGGATATTTAGGATCGGGTGGGAAAATTTCAGGGGTTATTTTGCAACTTGTTAACTTTGCACTAGCATTCTTTATTTACTTACCATTCTTAAAAATATGGGATAAACAAAAATTAGCAGAAGAAAAGGGGGAGTAAAGAACTAAAATGGATACGATAGAGACGAAAGCTTTTCATCTAATCTTGCATGGGGGAAATGCAAGAAGTTGTTCAATGGAAGCAATTGATTGCGCGAAGCGTGGGGCGTTTACAGAAGCGGAAGCCAAATTACAAGAAGCACTAGAAGAATTAAAAGAGGCGCATCGTGTACAAACGGAGCTTATACAAAAAGAGGCTGGTGGCGAAAAGACAGAGGTTACCTTACTGATGGTGCACGCGCAAGATCATTTAATGAATGCGATTACAGTAAAGGAATTAGCGAGTGAATTTGTAGAGTTATATAGGAAGATGTCAGTGAATGAATGAACCTTGCGTATGCAAGGTTTTTTTTATGTATTTGCCCGCACCATCAGTGGGTGTTCATCCCACTGATGGTAGTTGCAATCCTCCTTTTTACGGATGAGTAAGAGAAATAGTTAATCGATAGTAACAATTTCTCCTATACCACGAATCAATTTTTTTATTTGTATCTGCTCCGGTTTTAATATATTTACGATATAATCAATCGCCATTTGTGGTTCAACAGTTGTACCGCATGTATAGCAATCAATTGCTGCAAAGTTTTTTTCTGGATAAGTGTGAATAGAAAGATGGCTCTCTGATAGTAACACTAATACTGTAACGCCATAAGGATGGAATTCTTTTGTACTTACATTTAAAACATGTGCGCCAGAATGGTCGGCAGCGACAACTAAATGGCGTTCTAAAAAGTGAATATCATCTAAGAGGGAAAAATCCACTCCCCACAAATCTACTATTATATGTTTACCGAAAGTAGAATATTCCATAGGTTAGCACTCCTTACTATAATATCGTCAAAACTCCATTTCCTTTTTGTAACATTGATGTAGGATAAGATTGGATTCTGAGTTTAGAAGAACGAGATTACGGTGATCTAAATGTTCTTCTTTAAATTGAAATAAAGGAAAAAGAAGAGAAGGTAATGTTCGAGGAGTTGGTACTACGTATAATTGCTCAATTTGATCGAGTACATAGGCAGAATTAGCTGCAATATGAAATCCCCAGTCAGTTCCGAAAGAAGGAACAATTATATGATAGCTTTTTACAATTAAGCCGGCATTTTCAATTGTATTACCGATACTCCAATATACAAGAGGTGCATCAGCAGGTGAATTAGATTGGCAGACGAAAGCACCATCTTCTGTTAAGAATGTAGCTATACGAGCAAAAAGTTCGCTTGTATATAAAGTACTTAATAACTCTGTCGCTGGATCAGGGAAATCAATGATGATTACATCGTATAAAGAGGAAGGAGAATTCAAAAACTCTTTTGCATCGCATACGTGTGCATTCACACGATTATCAAAAAATGCGCTTTTGTTCAAAGAAACTAATTCAGGAACGTTACGCGCCATATTAATCATTGCCTCGTCTAGATCAACAAGGTCTACATGTAGCACTGTTTCATATTTCAATACCTCTCGTAAGGCAAGACCATCGCCACCGCCTAATATGAGAACACGTTTTGGATCAATTACCTTTGACATAATCGGATGCACAAGTGCTTCATGATAAATTTGTTCATCAACGGAACTAAATTGTAGTTGTTTGTCCAAATAGAGGCGAACATCGCTGACTTGTACTAAATTAATATTTTGATAATTACTTTTTTCTTCAAATAAATTTGTGTGTTCCCCAGCTTGTATTTCTTTTAGAGAAATTTCATCCCATATATCTAAGCTGTGTGAATCTGTGGGTACTATGACTACATTTTCCGATTGTACTTGTTTGTCCTGTTTGTCCTGTTTGTCCTGTTTGTCCTGTTTGTCCTGTTTGTCCTGTTTGTCCTGTTTGTCCTGTTTGTCCTGTTTGTCCTGTTTGTCCTGTTTGTCCTGTTTGTCCTGTTTGTCCTGTTTGTCCTGTTTGTCCTGTTTGTCCTGTTTGTCCTGTTTGTCCTGTTTGTCCTGTTTGTCCTGTTTGTCCTGTTTGTCCTGTTTGTCCTGTTTGTCCTGTTTGTCCTGTTTGTCCTGTTTGTCCTGTTTGTCCTGTTTGTCCTGTTTGTCCTGTTTGTCCTGTTTGTCCTGTTTGTCCTGTTTGTCCTGTTTGTCCTGTTTGTCCTGTTTGTCCTGTTTGTCCTGTTTGTCCTGTTTGTCCTGTTTGTCCTGTTTGTCCTGTTTGTCCTGTTTGTCCTGTTTGTCCTGTTTGTCCTGTTTGTCCTGTTTGTCCTGTTTGTCCTGTTTGTCCTGTTTGTCCTGTTTGTCCTGTTTGTCCTGTTTGTCCTGTTTGTCCTGTTTGTCCTGTTTGTCCTGTTTGTCTTGTTTGTCCTGTTTGTCCTGTTTGTCCTGTTTGTCCTGTTTGTCTTGTTTGTCCTGTTTGTCCTGTTTGTCCTGTTTGTCCTGTTTGTCCTGTTTGTCCTGTTTGTCCTGTTTGTCCTGTTTGTCCTGTTTGTCGTGCTTATCTGGTTTACCTGGTTTACCTGGTTTACCTGGTTTATCTTGTTTGTCCTGTTTGTCCTGTTTGTCCTGTTTGTCTTGTTTGTCTTGTTTGTCTTGTTTGTCCTGTTTGTCTTGTTTGTCCTGTTTGTCCTGTTTGTCCTGTTTGTCTTGTTTGTCCTGTTTGTCCTGTTTGTCCTGTTTGTCTTGTTTGTCCTGTTTGTCTTGTTTGTCCTGTTTGTCGTGCTTGTCCTGCTTATTTTCTATTTCCTGCTGTTCTAGTTCAAATTTGTCAGAGTCTAATTCAGAGCGCTCGTCTTTTTTATAGCTTGTTATTCTATAAATCTTTATTTTGCTTTGTTTTCTATGTTTTGGCATAGGAATCCCCTTTCGAATTGTGTTATTTTATTTTATTCTATGTAATTTAGTAGAGTTTGCTTGGACAATAGATAGAAGAGTGTGTTCAAGAGAGGTTTATTTTTTTACTGGATTTTCAAGCTGAAAAATTTTTTTAGTGTTTTTTTATTTTAAATACAACTAGACAACTAAACACTAATCTATTTTCATACAGTTATGTGTTAAAAGTGTGTTGTTTTATAACACACTGTGTGTTTTTTTGGGGGACACACTAATTGAAAGCGTTAACACACAAAGAAAATGCTCGAAAAAGCGCTGATTTTAGTGGTTTTAAAAAGTTGGCACGATAATTGCATTAATAAATATCGTAAAGAAAAATAAATAACATAAACTTTTTACACTACACAAGGGGGATTTTCAAATGAATATTTTATTATGTTGCTCAGCAGGGATGTCTACAAGTTTACTAGTTACAAAAATGGAAGCGGCTGCAAAAGCTCGCGGTTTAGAAGGAAAGATTTGGGCTGTATCTGGGGATGCAGTAAAAAACAATATCGATCAAGCAGATGTACTATTATTAGGACCACAAGTTCGTTACATGCTCTCTTCAATGAAAACGCTTGCTGATGAGAAGAACGTTGGAATTGATGTTATTAATCCAATGCACTACGGCATGATGAATGGAGAAGCAGTTTTAGATCACGCACTAACACTTAAAAAATAATTAGGGGGGAAGCGAAATGCAAAAATTTATTGCATTTATGGAGAAATATTTAGTTCCAGTCGCAGGAAGAATCGGATCGCAGCGTCATTTAGTTGCAATCCGTGATGGTTTTATCGCAGTTATGCCTCTTATTTTAGTTGGATCGTTTGCAGTACTTATAAATAATCTACCAGTTGATGCATTCCAAAAACTTATGAAGGGTGCATTTGGGGATGTTTGGAAAGATATCGGCGGTGGTATGTGGACAGGGTCCTTTGCAATATTAGCTCTCATAGCCGCAGTTGGGATAAGTTATAATTTAGCGAAATCTTACGGTGTAGATGCGTTGTCAGCAGCAATTATTACATTCGGTGCATTAATTATTATATCTCCGACAACGCCAAAAGAAGGCGGTATTGATTTAGCTTGGACAGGATCACAAGGTTTATTCGTTTCTATCATTGTAGCTCTTCTTGTAACGGAGGTATTCAGGTTCTTTGTTCAAAGGGATATTACAATTAAGATGCCAGATGGTGTTCCACCAGCAGTAATGAAATCATTCGCAGCATTAGTTCCAGCATTCGTTATTTTAATCGCAACAGCAAGTATTCAATTAGCTGTGAAATTAGCGGGAACAAGTATTCATAAAATCGTATTTGAAACAATTCAATTACCATTACAAGGTTTAGCAGGTACGTTACCAAGTGCAATTATTATCGCATTACTTATTCACGTATTATGGTTCTTCGGATTACATGGTCCTAATATTATCGGTGGTATTATCGACCCAATCTATTTGCCAGCACTAGAAAAGAACATTAAATTATTTAACGATGGTATGTCTGCATATGATGTACCGCACATTTTCACAAAGCCATTCTTTGATGTATACGTATACATCGGTGGATCAGGTGCAACATTAGCATTCTTAGTAGCGGTAATGCTTGTTGCAAAAAGTGCGCAACTTCGTGGTGTAGGCCGTGTATCTATCGGTCCTGGTTTCTTCAATATTAACGAACCAGTTATTTTCGGTACACCAATTGTACTAAACCCAGCGTTAATCATTCCATTCGTACTTACACCAGTTGTATTAGTAATTACTTCTTATACAGCAATTTCTTTAGGATGGGTACCAAAAACAGTTGCTTTAGTTCCATGGACAATGCCACCAATCTTTAGTGGTTATCTTGTAGCGGGCGGAAGTATTGCTGGTGCTGTACTACAGCTTGTAAACTTTGCAATCGCGGTAGTTATTTACTATCCATTCGTATTAATGTGTGACCGTACGTATGTACAAGCTGCGAAAGCTGAAACAAAAGGAAACGACAATTCAGTATCACTTTAAAAAGTGTTGTTCTGACGAGTTTGTATAGCTCGTCAGAACAATTACCTTTATATCATGTTCAGAAAGATGAGACCCATCTACAAGAACACCAAACTATCATTAATAAAATAATAATTTAATAGAAATGTTCAAACTGAAGGGGTATTTAAATCGGTTGAACCATAATAGAGAGGGCGGTAATTATGATGACTACAGCAGAACAAATTCCATTCCAATTAATTTTAAATAGTGGTAATGCACGAAGCTTTGCAATGGAAGCACTTCAATTTGCCAAACAGGGGAAAATGGCAGAGGCTGATGAAGCGATGGTAAAGGCGAAAGAAGCGATTAATGAAGCGCATCATTTCCAAACAGAGCTCATACAATCAGAAGCAAGAGGAGAAAAAACAGAGATTAGTGTTCTTTTAATTCACGCACAAGATCATTTAATGAATGCAATTACAGTAAAAGAATTAGCAGCAGAATTTATTGACCTTTATAAAAAGTTAGAAGCGAAAGGGGAATAAAGCATGACTGGAATTAAAATTGCTACAATCGGCGGTGGATCTAGTTATACACCAGAGTTAATTGAGGGATTTATTAAACGTTATGATGAGCTTCCTGTTCGTGAAATTTGGTTAGTAGATATTGAGGCAGGAAAAGAAAAGTTAGAAATCGTTGGTAACTTAGCGAAACGTATGGTGAAAAAATCAGGTTTACCAATCGAAGTGCATTTAACACTTGATCGCCGCGAGGCATTAAAAGGTGCTGACTTCGTAACAACACAGCTTCGCGTCGGTTTATTAGAAGCACGTGCAAAAGATGAAGCAATTCCGTTAAAATATGATGTAATCGGTCAGGAAACGAATGGTCCTGGTGGTTTATTTAAAGCGCTGAGAACGATTCCTGTTATTTTAGATATTTGTAAAGATATGGAGGAACTTTGTCCAAATGCATGGTTAATTAACTTTGCTAACCCAGCTGGTATGGTAACAGAAGCTGTCCTTCGCTATACAAATGTTCAAAGAGTAGTTGGTCTATGTAACGTTCCAATCGGAATTCGCATGGGTCTTGCGAGATTACTTGAAGTAGATGCAAGTCGTGTACATGTTGATTTCGCAGGTTTAAACCATATGGTATACGGATTAGACGTATACTTAGATGGCGTAAGTGTAATGGATCGAGTGTTAGAGCTTGTAACAGATCCAGAAAAGCAAATTACGATGGAAAATATCGCTGCTCTTAATTGGGAGCCAGACTTTATTCGCGGTCTTCGCGCAATTCCATGTCCATATCATCGTTATTACTACAAAACACGTGAAATGTTAGAAGAAGAGAAAGAAGCTTCAATTGAAAAAGGTACACGTGCAGAAGTAGTAAAACAATTAGAAGATGATTTATTCGAGTTATATAAAGACCCGAATTTAGATATTAAGCCACCACAATTAGAAAAACGTGGCGGAGCTTATTACAGTGATGCAGCATGTAGCTTAATTACGTCTATTTACAATAATAAAGGTGATATCCAGCCTGTTAATACAAGAAACAACGGAACAATTGCAAGTTTACCACATGATTCTGCTGTTGAAGTGAACTGTATTATTACGAAAGAAGGTCCAAAACCAATTGCGGTCGGAGATCTTCCAGTACCAGTTCGCGGTTTAGTACAGCAAATTAAATCATTTGAGCGCACAACAATTGAAGCTGCTGTTACAGGGGATTATCATAAGGCGCTGCTTGCTATGACAATTAATCCACTTGTACCGTCAGATAAAGTTGCAAAGCAAATTTTAGATGAAATGTTGGAAGCACATAAAGAATATCTTCCACAGTTCTTTAAAAAGGTAGAGAAGTAAAAAGCGGCGCTATTTAGCCCGCTTTTTTTATTCTATTAGGAGGTATTATGATGATTAAGTTGATTGTAAATGCAGATGATTTCGGTCTTACAGAAGGTACAAATTACGGTATTATTGATGGACATATAAATGGACTTGTAAACTCAACGACAATGATGATGAATATGCCGGGAACAGAGCATGCCGTACGCTTAGCGAAAGATTATAAAACGTTAGGAGTAGGAGTGCATCTCGTATTAACGGCAGGGGAACCACTTTTAAAGGATGTACCATCCCTTGTAGGGAAAGATGGGGAGTTCCATAAACAACGTGTTGTAAGGGAAGGGAATATAAATCCTGAAGAAGTTGAGAGAGAATGGACTGCTCAAATTGAGAAATTTTTATCTTACGGATTAACACCAACTCATTTAGATAGTCATCATCATGTGCATGGATTAAAGGTTTTACACGATGTTCTTGAGATGTTAGCAAGTAAATATAACGTTCCGATTCGTCGTTGTGAGGAAGATAGAGCAGTGCGCCCATTTTCTGATGTGTTTTATAGCGGTTTTTACGCGGATGGTGTGACGGAAGATTACTTTTCCAAGTTAAAAGGGAGAGTGAAGGATAAACAAACGATAGAAATTATGGTACATCCAGCGTATATTGATCCAGAGCTTGTGAAACGTTCTTCTTACGTAATGGATCGTGTGAAAGAATTGCGTATTTTAACGGAGAGTGAGTTACCTGAAGGAATAGAGCTTGTGAAGTTTTAATAGGAAAACGACGGCTAAGTGGCCGTCGTTTTTTATATTTATAAAATAGATATAACATATCCACCAAAAGCCCCAAGTATAACGATAATCCAAGGCGGTGTTTTCCAAAAAGTTAGTAAGCCAAAAAGAAGAGATGCAAAGACAAAATCTGAAGCATTCATAATTGTACTCGTCCAAATTGGATCGTAAAAAGCGGCAATTAAAATACCGACAACTGCGGCGTTAACACCGAGTAATGCGCCTTGTATAGCGGGTACCTTTCTTACACTGTCCCAAAATGGTAAAACACCAATAACGAGCAAAAAGGCAGGAAGGAAGATAGCGATTGTTGCGATTACTGCTCCAGTGGTTCCGTTTAGCACTGCCCCTATATAAGAAGCAAATGTAAAGAGAGGTCCTGGCACCGCTTGTGTTAATCCGTATCCAGCTAAAAATTGTTCTTTTGTCATCAGCCCGTTCTGTACAAACTCACTTTCAAGAAGAGGGAGTACGACGTGCCCTCCGCCAAATACGAGAGAACCAGAACGGTAAAAGCTATCAAATAATGCGATATGAGGAGAGAGCGGTCGCAGTATTGGTAGCAATAGTAATAGTCCGAAAAATAAAATGAGACAAGAACTAGCCATCGTTTTTGAAATAGAAATTTGTATTTTATAGACTTGGGCGTTTTGAGGAGTTTTATATAAAAGCCAGCCGATCAGCCCTGAAAGTAAAATGAGAATGATTTGTGTCCAGCTACTTGGCCATAACAAGGCAATCGCGGCAGTTACAATGGCGATTGTTGCACGGTTTCGGTCCGGAGTTAGCTTTTGAGCCATTCCCCATATTGCATGAGCGACAATTGCGACTGCTACAAGTTTGAGTCCATGAATCCATCCTGTACTTCCAATTTCGAATTGATTAAGGAATGAAGCAAAAAAGACTAAAACGAGAACAGAGGGAAGGGTGAAACCAATCCAAGAGATAATTGCTCCTAATAGCCCGCCCCTTAATAATCCAACGCCCATACCGACTTGACTACTAGCGGGACCAGGAAGGAATTGACACAGTGCTACTAAGTCTCCGTAACTTTTTTCATCCATCCATTTTCTTTTTTGCACGTATTCATGATGAAAATAACCAAGATGAGCGACAGGACCGCCGAATGAAGTAAGTCCTAATTTAAATGAGACGAGAAAAATCTCGACTAATAATCGAAAAGAATAGTTGTTATTTTTCAAAGTAACCTCCTAGAAAGTTTTTTCTATGTGCATTATACAAGAGGCGGTAAAGCAAAAGAAATGATTCTTATGTAAAGATTTTGTGAATCTTTTCTTCGTAATTAAAAGTTGAAAAAGTCATAAATGATTATGTGTAAACCATAAAGTAGTAAAAGAAGTGCTGGGAAATTGATATAAGGAGAATGCCCTATGACAACACACTTTTTTGCTAGGTTAACAGGGAAGAGGGAATTGCCTCCTGTAAATACAGAAGCTTTTGGGGTAGCAGAGTTTATTTTTAGTGATGATTTAACGAAGTTGCATTACAGGGTAATATTAAAAAATATAGAAAAGGTCACATCGTGTCAAATTCATTTAGGGAAGTCCAGTCAAATTGGTCCCGTTGTTTTCTATTTATACGGTCCGCTAGAGCAAGGGATTAGTTTGAATGAGGGAAGCATTACTGGTGCCGTAAATGTGGAGGAATTCGAAGGGCCTTTACAAGGAAAATCCCTTGTTCATTTTCTCCAAGAAATTATTCAAGCTAATGTATATGTAAATATTCATACGAAATCACATAAAAAAGGAGAAATAAGAGGGCGGATTAGAAAGGTAAAGAAGTAAATGAAAAGGCTGCTCCAAAAAATTGGAACAGCCTTTTCGAATTAGATAGGATGATGTGTATTGACGATACATTCATATATTTTGAAAATCGTCGATATAAATTTATCCTGCATTAACTGCCCGTAAAAGCCTTCACTTTATTCGAAGGAGTGTCGCTAAAGGTTACTTGTTTAACTTTTAACAGGCTGATTTTTAATAAAGAAGTCCATGATATAAAATACTTCATCATCTGGTATTTGTATTTCAAATGTATTTTCAATTGGTTGTAATGCTTTTTTCACTTTCATATACATCCAGTACTCATCTTGTCTTCTTTTTTCTTTATCAGGATGAGGAAGAAGTTTTTCTCCTTTTTGAAGACGATCAACCATACAGCTCATATGCAAAATAACACCCATTAAGCTATCAGGAGTTAGCTGCAAGGAAATTAATTCTTGAATTGTATTTAGTGCGTAACGAATTGTTTTAATTAGTAATGCCCCGTCGTTACGCTGCATTTGTTGTTCAAGAATATCGGCCATTTTCGCATATGTTTCTTCATACGTAATTAATTCTTGAATTGGCTGAATCGCTGTGTAGTTCACAATATCTTGGAAATGATATGTTAAACATGGAACTTGCACATCGAAATTTGTAACGATACAAATGATATTACGCTCTTTTTTTATGTTCTCAATCATTTTCGTTAAATCTTTTTCATGGACGATACTAATTGGAATAATCTCAATTAAGTCTTTATCAAATCGTAAATAGTTCTCTAACATTTTTTGAATAGCTAAGGCACTTCCTTCACCAGTTAAACAAGCTGTTAAAATAACAGACTTCATTGGTGATAGTGGCTTTTTCTTTTCTTCTTGTACGTTTAAATAGAACGGCGTTAAGTTCTTTACTGTTTCATATAGTGCATCTAATGAATAGCCGAGCTGAGCTTTTCGAGCTGCTTCTAGTGCGTGTGGAGTACTTGTCATGGAAAGGACACGTACAGGAATTTTGAATTCAGTTTCTAATATATCACCGATATAGGCAAGAGACCCCATATCAACAAGTAAGAGAAGCCCGTTTACATTTTGAAGTGTTTTCATATACACTTTAACCCGTTCTAAAAAATCTTTCGGTGATTCATGTAGCGGCATATCAATACCGGTCAATTCATCAATACCGAGGAGTTCATTTGCAACGTTTGCCATTTCTGTTGCGATGCCATTACCGTGCGCTAATATTAATACTTTTACTTCTGTTTGGGAAGCAGGAATTGGATCAACAACGAAGAACATTGTTAAGAAGCCAGCTTCATCCATGGGCATGGTTATTTGTAATTCTTCTTCCAGTAGTTGAATGCATTGCATAGCTACGGAAAAAGCTTCTTTATATTTCGTACGAATTTGATTCAATTGTGGGTGATGAATTTGCTTCCCGCTTTGTAAACGTTGTAGAGTTGTCTGTACATGTAAACTTAATGCGAGAAAGACTTTTTCATCAAACGTCTTAGATAAATGTTTTTCAGCGAGCTCCGCAATTTTTTCACATACGGAAACGATGTTACGATCAACAATTTTAAAAACATTTTCATGACTTGTCTTTTTGGACATTTGGTTAAAATATTGTACGAAAAAGCTTTGAATATCATTTTCTATTAGTAATTCTAATTCTTCCTCTTCAATACCGCGTGCTTGAAGTTCTTCATATTTATAATCAATATAGTCGTAAATAGAAGACCGTTTTTCATCTTCTGCTTTATGTTTACTCCAACCTTCATCTCCCGTAAATACAAATGTTTCATTTGGTATTTGGTATAGATGACGGCTCTTTCTTTCAATAAATAGCCCTTCTTTCATATACCAAGGTAAATCTGTACTTGAAACATAGACAGAATCACGTTTCTTTGTTACAAAATCAGAATAAGCTTTCGCACAGGCGATTTGTACATCTGTTTTTAATTGACCGATGTTATTGGGACAATTGTAAAAGACGAAAGCACGCATTGCGTTCGGGCTAACGTGAATTTCTTTCCTTAGCCGAATTGCTTCATTTGTGAAAAATAGTTGTAGTAAAGCAAAGCGTTCTTTATGTGTACGCTCACGAAGTGGTGGAAGCGTGACAGTCATCGGTATACGTCTTGTAAATGTTTTTAATAAAAATGAATTTGGTTCTTCTGTTGTTGCAGTAATGATTAATACTTGTGCTTTACGCTCGTTTTCTGTTTCTCCTAGGCGGCGATATACTCCGCGGTCAATAAAAGTGAAGAGCATTTCCTGTCCTTCTGGAGGAAGGCGGTGTACTTCATCTAAGAAAAGAATTCCTTCATGTGCTTTTTCAATTAACCCTTTTTGATCATTCGCACCTGTGTAAGCTCCTTTTTTGATCCCAAATAACTGTCCAAGTAGTAGCTGTGGATTGTTTGCATAATCAGCACAGTTAAAGACGATAAATGGTGCCTTTTTTGGAAGCTGCTCAACTTCAATTGCATATTCGTGCATTAAAGAAGCAAACATAGATTTTCCGACTCCTGTTTCTCCTAGCAGTAAAGTATGCATACCGTTTGGAGGATAGAGAATAGAAGCTTTCGCCTTTTCAATTGCGATTTTAAGGCTCGTATTTTCAATTGCAAATGTATCTAGTGAAGTCACGTCTTTTGAATGCGTTTCCAACGAAGTGTTCGTTTCTATATAAAAACGAACAGGGCGCGTATTTGTTTTTAATAAACGTTTATCTTTTACAAGTTTGTTTAAATCGCTACTTACATTGGCACGATCTAGTTGCAACAGGGTAGCGAGTTCTAATGCGGTTATACCTTCTGTATAATTTCCTTCTTGTATTGCGTTAAAAATGAGATCTATTCGTTTCATTTCTATTCACCTCGAAACTTCATCACTATTTAAAATTTTACACAAAAATGAGAAGGGTGGGAAGAGAAAAATAAAACAGCTTTAGCATATAGGCACTAAAGCTGTTACAATCTTGTGTCTTTCCAAAAATTAACTTCGAGATGGGAAGAGGGATTATAAGGAAGAAGTTTGTATCCTTGTGACTGTAAATAATCGATTACTTTTGGCAGTATTTGTACAGTGACACTTGAATCATGCATTAAAATAACTTCGACTTGTTCATCACTTTGATTACGTACTCTTTCTAGTATGGCAGAAGGATTGTCATAGCTTTTCCAATCATATGTATCAATTGTCCAATCCCACATTTTATATCGAGCTGATACAAGAGCATCACGATAATTTTTTTTTAAGTAAGGCATGCTACCGTATGGAACGCGGACGAGGTGTGTATTTAATTTTGTAACTTGCTGGACAATGTTTTGAGTTTGTTCCATTTCTGTAATTAAAGTGGAAGGATCGCCAGTATAAAGGCGTTTTACATCGTGTGACATACTATGAAGTCCAATATAATGTCCGTCTTTAATTAATCGCTGCATCGTCTTTTGGTAATGCGGTACTTTTCCGCCAATAACAAAGAAGGTTGCTTTTCCATTCTTTTCTTTTAAAATGTTTAAAATTTGCATCGTATATTTGTTTGGTCCGTCATCAAATGTTAAATACGCAATCTTTTGTGTAGGAGAGGTCGTTTCAGCATTTGGATGATGTTCAGCAGGAATAATTGTAGTTGCTTCAGGATTAGATGACGTGTATATAGTAATTGTGAAAAATAAAATGATACATTGAAATACTCGCTTGATCATAACATTCACCCTCAGTTTGACAATCAAGATGTAAAAAATAAAATTTGATACTTTTTTTATTATGTATATCTTTCTCCAATAAAGGGACTCTCAAACAATCTATATTTTGGAAATGTCAAATAAGGAGTAAAAAAATAAAAAATAGCATCCTCTTCAAAGAAAGAGGATGCTATTTGAATATTTCATAATTGTAAAGGCTATACTACAATTAGTCTTCGCGTTTTTTCATTTTTTTATAGAAGGAAATAATTGGTTTGTAACGTTCGTGTACAAGGCCGATTATTTCAGCAATGATTTCTGTGAAGAAGATTAAAATGAAAAGAAGAATAATGGATAACCATAATGTTGCACTAGTGAAAATAATGGCATTTACACTAAAGAAGATACCGAATGCGTATATAATTAGTACCGTTTTACGATGAGAGAATCCCATTGCAAGCAAACGGTGATGTAAATGCGATTTATCTGGTGCTGAAATAGGTTTTTTATTTACGATACGGCGGATAATTGCGAATGCCGTATCAAATACAGGTACACCTAAAATGATAACTGGAACGATGAAGCTGAATAACGTTACACTTTTGTATAATCCAAGTAACGATATGACAGAAATACAGTATCCTAAAAATAGTGCTCCTGTATCTCCCATGAAAATTTTTGCTGGATGGAAGTTATAGAATAAAAATCCAAGTGTACTTGCAAGTGCAATTAGTGCTAGAGGCAAAATGATAGCTGTTCCAGTACCCCATGGGCTAGTGAAGGCCATATATGCCAGCGTTGCAAGTACGATAGATGAAATTCCAGCGGACAATCCATCTAATCCGTCAATTAAGTTGATTGCATTTGTAATACCTACAATCCAAAACACTGTAATTGGATAAGCAAGCCATCCAAGTTCAGTATCCCCGAGGATTGGAATATATAATACTTGCACTAATAATCCACTTTTTACAATCATAGCTGCAACTAATAGTTGTCCACCGAATTTTACCTTCGCAGATAGTTCGTACATATCATCTAAAATCCCGATGATTACAATGATAATCGCACCTAATGTTATCGATAACATTCTTTGTTCATATAACCCGCCAACAACAAATCCTACAGCTACACCGATAAATATTGCTAATCCGCCAAGACGAGGCATAATCTTTTGGTGTACTTTACGCGCATTTGGCTTATCTGTTGCTCCTATTTTAAAAGCTAATTTAATAACTAAAGGAGTAACGACGAGTACAGTGATGAAAGATGCCAAAATGGCATAAATCACTTGTGAGTCCATTAATACCCCACCTTTTTATAGTCTAACATAATTTTTTAGTTTATTTATCTGAAAATTATGATGTTTATTTGCAGGCTCATAACATATGGTATCACAAAAAGATTAGAATTCAATCTTTTTTTCTTTTTGTAGTAAGTGGAAGTGAATAGAAGATATGACAATTGTATATGGAATGTTAGCTCATTTAAGAAGGTTGCGTTTGTTGGTATTTATAATAGACCATTTTCGCGCCTCTCCTATAGTGAGTATTTTTATTTCAGTATTATAAGTGTTACACGTAGAAATGAGTAAGTCTCGTGTTAAAATATGGTAATTTATATTCTCTTATGTAATTTTACAAAAACTTAAAAAAGTATGGAAAAGGTAATTCATATAATAGAGAAGTAAAATGTTTTCTCATTTTTAATATGAGAGGAGGAAGCACAGGGGAATTCTATGTATTCGTATATTTTCTATTGTATATTCCTGTGCGAAGGGGAAATGAAAATTACGATAATTGGAACTGGATATGTTGGATTAATTACAGGAGTAGGTTTGGCAAAACTGGGACATTCGGTCACATGTTTTGATATAGATTATGAAAAAATTGAACGGATAAAACAAGGGGATTTACCTATTTATGAATGTGGCTTACATGAATTAATACATGATGCGTATAAGTGTGCAAAGTTAACTTTTACAACAAGTAAATTAAAAGCTTTTAAAAATGCTGAATTTATATTTATTGCGGTTGGAACACCATCATTAGCAAATGGGAGAGCTGATTTAACGTATATTAAGCGTGCGTGTGAGGATATTGGGACATACGTGCATAACGATATTATTGTTGTTACGAAAAGTACAGTTCCTGTAGGTACAAATGAAGCGATGCAGGGATGGATTGAGGCGAAGTTACAAGGGAGGCACAAATTACATGTCGTATCGAATCCAGAGTTTTTACGAGAAGGTTCCGGTATTTATGATTTCTTCCATGGTGATCGTATTGTAATTGGAGCGGATGATGAGAAAGTTGCACGGAAAGTAGAGGATTTGTACAGCGCATTATGCTTGCAAACGTATATTACAGATATTAAGAGTGCAGAGATGATTAAATACGCGTCTAATGCATTCTTGGCTACAAAAATTAGCTTTATTAATGAAATTTCAAATATATGTGAGAAGGTAGGAGCAAATGTATTAGATGTAGCAAAAGGAATGGGGATGGATAAGAGAATTGGTACCCATTTTTTACAGGCGGGCATTGGATATGGGGGATCGTGTTTTCCGAAAGATACGAAAGCACTTGTACAAATGGCAGGAAATGTTTCTCATGATTTTCGTTTGTTAAAAGCGGTCATTGAAGTGAATAATAAGCAGCAGTTGTTATTAGTTGAAAAAGCGAAAAAAGTAATAAATATGAATAAGAAACGGGTTGCAGTTCTTGGAGCAGCATTTAAACCGAATACAGACGATATTAGAGAAGCACCATCTCTTATTATCATACAAGAATTGATTAATATAGGTGCGGATGTAGTTGTATACGATCCGAAAGCAATTCAGCATGTACAACAAACATTTGGAAAGACGATACAATATGCTGAATGTATAGATGAATCGATTAGAGGCGCGAGTGCAGTTTTTATCGTAACGGAATGGGAATCTATTCGAACATATCCATTAGAAAAGTATGTACAACTTATGGGGGAGGCTATTCTATTTGATGGGAGAAATTGTTATACTAATGAGGATGCTAGAAAGCAAGGGATAGATTACTACTCAGTGGGACGAAAGAATGTTTGTAATAATCATGTTGCTACTATTCGATAAAAAGAGCAAGTTCCTTGTTTATTCTTATACGTCATAATAGAAACTGTAACTAGTGAGAGAAAAGAGGCAATAAAATGACTGAACGTTTAAAAGTAATGACAATTTTCGGGACACGTCCAGAAGCAATTAAAATGGCACCTCTTGTATTAGAGTTGCAAAAGCATCCAGAAAAAATCGAATCAATTGTGACTGTAACAGCACAACATCGTCAAATGTTAGATCAAGTATTAAGCATCTTTGGAATTACGCCAGATTTCGATTTGAATATTATGAAAGATCGTCAAACTTTAATTGATATTACAACGCGCGGTTTAGAAGGTTTAGACAAAGTAATGAAAGAAGCAAAGCCTGATATCGTCCTTGTACATGGTGATACAACAACAACATTTATTGCTAGCTTAGCTGCTTTTTATAATCAAATTCCAGTAGGTCATGTTGAAGCTGGACTTCGTACATGGGATAAGTATTCTCCATATCCAGAAGAGATGAATCGTCAATTAACAGGTGTAATGGCAGACCTTCATTTCTCACCGACAGCGAAATCAGCAACGAACTTACAGAGAGAAAATAAAGATGAGTCACGCATTTTCATAACAGGAAATACAGCGATTGACGCACTGAAAACGACTGTAAAAGAAACATACAGTCATCCGGTACTAGAGAAACTTGGAAATGATCGCCTTGTACTGATGACAGCGCATCGCCGTGAAAACTTAGGTGAACCAATGCGTAATATGTTCCGTGCAATTAAGCGCCTTGTTGATAAACATGAAGATGTGCAAGTCGTGTACCCTGTTCACATGAACCCTGTTGTTCGTGAAACAGCAAATGATATTTTAGGAGAACATAGCCGTATTCATTTAATCGAGCCGCTAGATGTAATTGATTTCCATAATGTTGCAGCTCGTTCATACTTAATGTTAACTGATTCTGGCGGTGTTCAAGAAGAAGCACCATCACTTGGCGTGCCAGTTCTTGTTCTACGTGATACAACAGAGCGCCCAGAAGGTATTGAAGCAGGTACGTTAAAATTAGCAGGAACAGATGAAGAGACAATCTTTAATCTTGCTGATGAGTTACTATCTGATAAAGAAGCTCATGATAAGATGGCGCAAGCATCTAACCCTTACGGTGATGGTCGTGCATCAGAGCGTATTGTTGAATCAATTTTACAACACTTTAATAAGTAAATAAAAAAGAGCCAAATCGTATAAGATTTGGCTCTTTTTGTTATTCCTGATTTCTCATAATCCACTCTGCATGAGCATTTGTGGAAGGGGGCGGCTCAGTTGATGTTTTGTTCGGGTTTGTTTCTTTCTTTGCTTTTTCGTTAGAGTTTGAGTCAGGATTTGATGAATCGGTTTTTGTATTTGGATTTGTTGGAGTTTTTGCTTTTTCCCCTAGTTCTTTTTCTATTTCATTACGTACCGTCTCTACACCGATTGGATCCGGAAGGAAGTAATAAATACCGCCTATTTTTTTGTCTTCTCCTTCAAGTTTTAACGTTTGTATTGTAGAAGGATCAAAACCAGAAAGTTTATTGTAAAGAGCAAGTCCGTCTGAAATAGGAATGTCGGTTTTTATATATTTTCCAACGACAGTCGTTAAATCTTTAATTTTAAATACAGTAGAGGCAGAATTCAGTTTTTGAGCAACAGCGGCTAGCAATTGTCTTTGTCTAGCGGCTCGGCCATAATCGCCGTTTGGATCCTGCTTTCGCATACGGACGTAAGCGAGTGCCTCTTCACCGTTTAAGTTTTGTTGCCCTTGCTTAAATTGGATTTTTTTGTAGTAATCCACGTCAGAGCGCTCCCAAAAATCGAAAGGGACATCAACGGTAACACCGCCAACAGCATCAACGATACCTTTAAAGCCTTGGAAATCAATTTTAATATAATGGTCTACAGGAACTTTTAGAAAACCTTCGACAGTTTTGATTGCCATTTGTTCTCCACCATAAGCATGCGCAGCGTTAATCTTATCTTCTTTGTCCTTTCCAACAATTGGAACGCGACTATCTCGAGGAATACTCATAAGTGAAATCCTTTGAGTTTTCGGATTGACTGTCGCAAACATTAATGAGTCTGTACGCCCATTTTGACCATCTGTTGCATAATCTTCTATACCCATAATGAGGATTGTAAAAGGTTCCTTTGTAATTTCTACATCTTTAGTTCTTAAATCTGATTTTTCACGACTAAATCCACTATACATCCCCATAAGAGAAGTGTAGGAATTTAATATATAGACTCCTACACTGCCAAATAAAAATGCGAAAATAAAGAAGTAGAAAAGTTTTCTTCTTCGCTTCTTTTTTATTCTGCGATTTTGGAGATGATGATAACGTTCTTCCATATATAATCTCCTTAGTTCATTGTAGAGAAGTTCTTCACTACATTAATCTTTAAAGGTGATAATTTCATTATTCTTAGATAAGATCTTGCTCTAAGTACAACATATCTCCTTCTGTAATTGTACATTTCCCATTTGTTAATTCAATCATCCAATCTGTGAATGCTTGTTTCCCATCTTCTTCTACAAACGTATCGAATGTGACATTTTCTAAATAATGTATATCTTTAATGACATATTTTGAATGGCGTAATTCATTTTCTAACTTGCCAAGTAAAGTGTAATCAATCTCGGTTTGTATAACCCGCACTAGTTTTCGTTCGACAATGCCGACGTGATTAATACCTTCGCTTGTACATTTTCCGTATGCGCGAATTAATCCACCTGCACCGAGTTTAATGCCACCAAAATAGCGTGTAGCGACAACAACAGTATCTTTTAAACCGCGTTTTTTTAATACCTCTAACATAGGTACACCAGCTGTGCCGCTCGGTTCACCGTCATCGTTCGCTTTTTGAATTTGATCTTGTTCGCCAATTAAATACGCTGAACAGTTATGTGTTGCATTCCAATGCTGTTTTTTTATTTTTTGTATAAACGCTTGCGCTTCTTCTTCAGTTGTAGCTCTATTTACATAACAAATAAATCTTGATTTTTGAATGACAATTTCGTGTTCGCCATAGTCTTTTATTGTTAAATATTGTAATAACAATGGTATACGCCCCTATCTGTCAAAATGACTAGTACTTTACATTTTAAAAGCGGGCGTTTTTATATTCAAACATTTTTTATAAATAAGCTGAAATTTTTGATGAGTATTTTATCTTTTTGTTGTAATTTGTCGAGATGCTGAGTATAATTTTCAACCGGTATTTTTATGTATGGATGCACCTTTTTTAGTTTTCGTGTAAAATTAGGGGATAAAAATTTTTTATAAGGCAGGTACGAGAATGAAAACAGCTATTGTTACTGATAGTACAGCATATATACCGAAGCATATTCGTGACGAACTAAATATATATATGATTCCATTAAACGTTGTATTTGGAACAGAATCTTATCAAGAAGAAGCTGAAATTTCAGTAGATGATTTTTATGTAAAAGTACGTGAGCAGGAAGAACTTCCGAAAACTTCGCAGCCAGCGATTGGAAAGTTTTTAGAGTTATACGAAGAATTATCTAAAGAATATGATGCAGTTATTAGTATTCATCTTTCAAGTGGAATTAGTGGTACATACCAAACAGCAACGACAGCTGGACAGATGGTAGAGGGTATTGAAGTATATACGTATGACTCTGAAATTAGTTGTGAAGTACAAGGATTTTATGTACGTGAAGGCGCGAAATTAGCAAGTGAAGGAAAAGCACCAGAAGAAATTATCGCTCGTTTTGATGAAATGAAGCAAACGATGGACGCATATTTTGTAGTGGATGATTTACATCATTTACAACGTGGTGGAAGATTAAATAGTGCGCAAGCTTTCATCGGTAGCTTGCTACAAGTGAAGCCAGTTTTATATTTTAGAGAGAAAGTCATTATTCCATTTGAAAAGATTCGTACACGTAAAAAAGCGCTAAAACGTATCGTTGAAATTTTTGATGAACAAGCAAGTAAAGGTGTACCTATGGAAGCAGTTATCATTCATGCGCAACGTGAAGAGGAAGCGAATGAATGGAAGCAAGAATTAGAAGCAAAATATCCTCATGTCGCAATTCGCACGGGTTATTTTGGTGCTGTAATTGGTACGCATTTAGGTGAAGGTGCACTTGGTCTTGGATGGTATACGAAGTAATAAGATAGAAAAGGCTCTCTTTTTGAAGAGGGTTTTTTTACGGAAATGTTACGTATAGTTGACAAGTTAATATTTGGAAATGATAAAATGTACGTAAAATAAAATATGAGGAAAGTTTTATAACTTACTTTTTACAAGAAACTATATTATAATAGAAGAGAGGTGAAACATATGGAGCATAATTCTTGTTTATGTCCAAAGTTTGAGTCAGCTTTTACTTTGCTTAGTAAAAAATGGACTGGCTTAATCATTAAATCTTTGCTAGAAGAGCCAAAACGTTTTAGAGAAATCGCAGATATTATACCGAATATGAGCGATCGTATGTTGTCAGAGCGTTTAAAGGAATTGGAAAGCGAAGGCATTGTAGTTCGTAATGTTTATCCAGAAGTACCAGTTCGAATCGAATATGGCTTAACTGACAAAGGAAAAGCGTTAGAAAGTGTTATGGATGAAGTCCAAAATTGGGCTGAGAAATGGATGAAATAGCGTTTCAATTTCATTTATATTTGCATTTGCATATTTAATAAAACGTAAGGGACACCTTGCGTTTTTTCTTTGTTTATAACATTGAGGAAAAATTAAAAAATTCTACACATACATACAAAAATATACGTATTTTGCGCTAGATACACATATAATATTACATTTGTTTTACAAAAGCGTAACATTGGTAAAAAAAAACCCGAATTATGGTATAAATTTTATAGGTTATATACGGAAAAAAAGAAAAAGAAAGCGGTGTAAAAGATAAAATGAAAAAGCTAAAAATGGCGTCTTGCGCATTAGTTGCAGGGTTAATGTTTTCAGGATTAACACCAAATGCATTTGCAGAAGATAATATTTCTGACGTAAAATCACAAATTAATACACAAAATGACACTTTACATAAACAACAACAAGAACGTGATGAATTACAAAAACAAATGAACGAATTAAATAAAACAATTCAAGGTTTAGATAAGTCTGTTCAAGAAAATTCTTCAAAGCTTGATGAAACAACGAAAAAAGTTGCTGATACTGAGCAATTAATCGAAAAGAAAAATAAAGACATTGCAGAACTACAAACGAAAATTGCAAAACGTGAAGAGTTATTAAGAAAACGTTTAGTTGCGCTTCAAGAACAGCCGAATACGAACGTTGTAACAGAAGTTCTTGTAAACTCTAAAAACGTTGCAGATTTAGTTGATCGTTTAACTTCTGTTTCTAAAATTCTTGAGTCTGACGAAGATATCATGAAAACACAACAAGAAGATCAAGCGAACGTGAAAAAGGATGTTGCAACAGTAAAAGAAAAACAAAAAGAATTAAAAGAAGCACAAGCTCAAATTGAAACTGCTAAGAAAGAACTTGACGCTGAAAAAGCGAAAAAAGAAACAGCAGTAAACGATTTAAGTGGTAAAATGGATACAGTTGTAACGACGATGACAAGTACGGAAGATCAATTGAAAGAGCTTGAAAAACAAGCATTACAATTACAACGTATGGCTGAACAGGAAGCACAAGCAAAAGCTGCACAAGAAGCCGCTGCTCAAAAACAAGCAGAACAAGCTGCTAAAGAAGTGCAAGCGCCTGCTCAACAAGTTGCACCAGCGAACAACGGTGGACAAGCTCAAAAAGAAGAGCCTAAACAAGAAGCACCTAAACAAGAAACACCTAAACAAGAGAAGAAACAACCAGAGCCAGCTCCAGCTTCAAATGCGGGTGGCGTAATTGGTAAAGCACAACAATACTTAGGTATGCCATATGTTTGGGGAAGTGCATCTCCATCAAAAGGTGGTTTTGATTGTAGTGGATTCATTTCTTACATCTTTGGTGTAGGTCGTCAAGACGTTAACGGTTACTGGAACTCAGTTTCTAAAGTAAGTAGCCCACAACCTGGAGATTTAGTATTCTTCCAAGGTACTTATAAAGCAGGTCCATCTCACATCGGTATTTACGTTGGTAATGGCCAAATGATTCATGCTAGTGATAAAGGAATTGCGTACGGTGATATTAACAGTTCATACAACAAAAAACATTTCTTAGGATACGGTCGATTCTAGGATTTATAAACGAATAAAACACGTGTATAAAGTCGATAGCTTACTATTTTATAAGTAGGTTATCGGCTTTTTTGTGTTTTTACGAAATTACGGGAAAGGTTTATAGTGTGCTAGAGGTGATGGTCCATGTTATCTGGGAAACAGTTATTATTAGAAGAACTCTCTACAGACGTACGGGATAATTTAGATGATTTGAAGAAGAAGGGAGAGGTCGTATGTGTACAAGGTGTAAAAAATAAGGCTTCTACATATATGTGTCAGCGTTGCGGAAATATAGCACAAAGACTCTTTTCGTCATTTTTGTGTAAAAGGTGTAGTAAAGTCTGCACATATTGCCGGAAGTGCATAACGATGGGGAGAGTTAGTGAATGTGCTGTACTTGTTCGCGGAATTGCCGAAAAAGAGGGAGAAATGGATGTAAATCCGCTACAGTGGAAAGGAAATTTATCTACTGGCCAGAAGTTGGCTGCGCAAGGTGTTATGGAGGCTGTTAAACAGAAAGAATCGTTTTTTATTTGGGCTGTGTGCGGCGCTGGAAAAACAGAAATGTTGTTTTATGGTATTGCAGAGGCACTTCAAAAAGGAGAAAGAGTTTGTATCGCAACGCCGAGAACGGATGTTGTACTTGAATTAGCACCGAGATTGAAAGAAGTATTTCCGAATATAAATGTAGCTGCTTTATACGGTGGGAGTTTAGATCGGGAAAAAGATGCAGCGTTAGTCGTTGCGACCACCCATCAGCTATTGCGTTATTATAGAGCGTTTCATGTCATGATTGTAGATGAAATAGATGCCTTTCCATACCATGCAGATCAAATGTTGCAGTATGCGGTAAAACAAGCGATGAAAGAGAAGGCGGCATGTATTTATTTAACTGCAACTCCAGATGAAGAGTGGAAGCGTAACCTTAGAAAGGGGAAACGAAAAGGTATCGTTGTTTCTGGACGGTATCACCGTCATCCGTTGCCAGTCCCCAAATTTTGCTGGTGCGGAAACTGGAAGAAAAGCCTCATCAATAAAAGAATTCCTCAAGTTTTACTACAATGGTTAAAAGTATACTTAAATAAAAAGCACCCCATTTTTTTATTTGTTCCCCATGTGCGATATATAGAAAAAATGAGTCGGTTATTGAAGCTGTTAGACGATAGAGTTGCCGGTGTGCATGCAGAAGATCCAATGAGAAAAGAGAAAGTTGCAGCTTTCAGAAAGGGAGAAATTCCTTTATTAGTTACAACGACGATTTTGGAGAGAGGAGTAACGGTGAAAAATTTGCAAGTTGCAGTTTTAGGGACGGAAGAAGAAATATTTTCAGAAAGTGCACTCGTACAAATTGCAGGCCGGGTAGGTCGTAGTTTTGAAGAGCCGTATGGAGAGGTCATTTATTTTCATTATGGTAAGACAGAGGCGATGGTGCGCGCGAAAAAACACATTCGAAGTATGAACAAAAATGCGAAAGAACAAGGGTTGATCGATTAATGCATTGCTTACTTTGTGATGAGGATATTTCATACGCGATTAGTTGGTACAATTTTTTTGTTAAGGCTCACAAAAAGTATATATGTGAGAGATGTGAGCAAAAGATTTCCTATATTATAGGAGAGATTTGTAGAGAGTGCGGACGGTCTTTAGATTCATTGCCAGCTGAATATAAAGAAGGTGACATTTGCAAGGATTGTGTACGTTGGATGAATGTGGAGAGTTATCGACCTTTAAAAAATCGTTCATTATACATGTACGATAATGAGATGAAAGGAATACTAGCGCAGTTTAAGTTTCGTGGTGATGCTGAGTTAGTTCGTATTTTTCATCTTCCTTTTCGAAATTTATTTCAACAGTATTTTGCTAACGTTTCAACCGTTATCGCTGTTCCGCTTAGTAAGGAAAGGGAATATGAACGTGGCTTTAATCAAGCTGAGCTATTAGCAGCTTGTTTGCCTGTAGGTCCTTCTTATCCGTCATTAAGAAGAAGGGAAACAGAAAAACAAAGTAAGAAGACGCGCAAAGAAAGGATGTTGGGAAGCAATCCTTTTTATTTTCAGGGTGAAGAGATGTTTCATGGGCAACATATTTTACTCGTTGATGATGTGTATACGACAGGTATTACAGTTAGACAAATTGGCAGTCTTTTATATGATAGAGGGGCAAATGAAGTTTCTAGTTTGACGCTCTGTAGAAGTTAATCTGTAACTGTCGAAAGAGATAATAAAAAGACGATAAGTCTTCTTTGACTTCGTAAGTTGTCATTCGTTATAGTCAGAATATGGGGCGAATGCCCTGATTTTTAGAGTGAAGGGAATGGAATGAACATGCAAGGAAAAGTGAAATGGTTCAATGCAGAAAAGGGATTTGGGTTTATTGAGCGTGAAGATGGTGAGGATGTGTTTGTTCATTTTTCTGCTATTCAACAAGATGGGTATAAGTCATTAGAAGAAGGGCAACAAGTGGAGTTTGATATTGTAGATGGAGCACGTGGACCACAAGCAGCTAATGTTGTGAAACTGTAGGGATATTGTTTTTGGGAAGAGAAAGCTGCGTTTGTGGCAACGTTATATATAGTAGAACCTCTTGTTTTTCGCAAGAGGTTTTTGTTATGGGGCGAATTGTCAAAAAGTTGTTTCTTTTCTGTAACGAATTGTCCACAGTTATATTCGTTACTCACGATGTTAATAGGATAAAATAAAGGTAGAAACGATGCATCTTTTCATTTCAACAAAAAACGATAAAAAAATCGCAATTCCACTAATTTTTTTAAAAAAGTTAGAAGGAGTTTTTAAGCCGATGTCGAAATTATAGTACATAGGCTTGAAAGGAGGAATTCATCTATGAAATTCAACATTCGTGGTGAAAATATTGAAGTAACTCCAGCATTAAAGGAATATGTAGAGAAAAAACTAAGTAAGTTAGAACGTTATTTTGATACATTCCCAGAGATTAAAGTTAATTTAAAAGTATACTCTGACAAGCAACGTGTCGAGGTAACAATTCCGTTTACTGATTTATTACTTCGTGCAGAAGAAACTAATAGCGATATGTACGCTGCTATCGATTTAGTAGTTGATAAAATTGAGCGACAAATTCGTAAACATAAAACAAAAGTAAATCGTAAGTTACGTGAGAAAGGTTCTGTGAAAACTAACTTTATTCTTCCAGAAGCAGTAGCTGTTCTGGATGAGGTAGAAGAGGATGAATTAGAACTTGTACGTACAAAACGATTCGATTTAAAACCGATGGACGTTGAAGAAGCGATCTTGCAAATGGATATGCTAGGGCATAATTTCTTCGTCTTCACAAATGCTGATACAAATGAAACTAATGTTGTATATGGCCGTAAAGACGGAAAATATGGTTTAATCGAAACTAAATAATAATTCGAAAGCGCAGCCGAAAGAGGCTGCGCTTTTTTTGCTGAAAATAGATTTTTAAAAAACTTTTCCTAATTTAGAACGAGACATTCGGCCGATTGTTGTCATAGTTATAAGACAAGTGTTACAATTATCATTAGGTATATACATTTTAGTTTTTTTAATTAGGAGAAAAATTGGCATAACATACATTTGATTTTTATAACGACTGATTGTAATAGAAAAAGAAAAAACAATCGGAAGTTTTATTTTAATAAAAAAGAGGAGCGTATTTCCTATGATCGGTATTTTAAAAAAGGTATTTGATGTAAATCAACGCCAAATTAAACGTATGCAGAAGACAGTTGAGCAAATTGATGCATTAGAATCATCTATTAAGCCACTAACAGATGAACAATTAAAAGGAAAGACGCTTGAGTTTAAAGAACGTCTAACAAAAGGTGAGACAGTAGATGATCTACTTCCTGAAGCTTTTGCGGTTGTTCGCGAAGCTGCGACTCGTGTTCTTGGAATGCGTCCGTATGGCGTGCAGTTAATGGGTGGTATTGCTTTACATGAAGGGAATATCTCTGAGATGAAAACGGGTGAAGGTAAAACGTTAACATCTACATTACCTGTATATTTAAATGCTTTAACAGGAAAAGGTGTTCACGTTGTTACAGTCAATGAATACTTAGCACAACGTGATGCGAGCGAAATGGGACAACTTCATGAGTTCCTTGGCTTAACAGTAGGAATTAACTTAAATAGTATGTCACGCGAAGAGAAGCAAGAGGCTTATGCTGCTGATATTACGTATAGCACAAATAATGAGCTTGGATTCGATTACTTACGTGACAATATGGTTTTATATAGAGAGCAGTGCGTTCAGCGTCCACTTCATTTTGCTATTATCGATGAAGTCGATTCTATTTTAGTCGATGAAGCACGTACGCCGCTTATTATTTCGGGACAAGCTCAAAAATCAACAGAGCTATACATGTTTGCAAATGCATTCGTTCGTACATTAGAAAATGAAAAAGAGTATTCATTCGATGTGAAAACGAAAAATGTAATGTTAACTGAAGATGGTATTACGAAAGCAGAGAAAGCTTTCCATATTGAAAACTTATTTGATTTAAAGCATGTTGCACTTCTTCATCATATTAATCAGGCACTTCGTGCGCATGTTGTTATGCACCGTGATACAGACTATGTTGTACAAGAAGGTGAAATCGTAATTGTAGACCAATTCACTGGTCGTCTTATGAAAGGGCGTCGTTATAGCGAAGGTTTACACCAAGCGATTGAAGCAAAAGAAGGCGTAGAAATTCAAAATGAAAGCATGACGCTTGCGACAATTACGTTCCAGAACTACTTCCGTATGTACGAAAAGTTATCTGGTATGACTGGTACAGCGAAAACGGAAGAAGAAGAATTCCGTAATATTTATAATATGAATGTTATCGTAATTCCAACGAACAAAGATATTATTCGTGATGACCGTGCTGATTTAATCTTCAAATCAATGGAAGGTAAATTCAATGCAGTTGTTGAGGATATTGTAAATCGTCATAAACAAGGACAACCTGTACTTGTTGGTACAGTTGCAATTGAAACGTCAGAGCTTATTTCAAAAATGTTAACACGTAAAGGTGTACGCCATAATATTTTAAACGCGAAAAACCATGCGCGTGAAGCAGATATCATTGCAGAAGCTGGTATTAAAGGTGCTGTAACAATTGCGACGAATATGGCTGGTCGTGGTACGGATATTAAATTAGGCGATGATATTAAAAATATCGGTCTAGCGGTTATCGGTACAGAGCGTCACGAAAGCCGTCGTATTGATAATCAGTTACGTGGTCGTGCTGGTCGTCAAGGGGACCCTGGTGTAACGCAGTTCTATTTATCAATGGAAGATGAACTAATGCGCCGCTTCGGCTCTGACAATATGAAAGCGATGATGGATCGTCTTGGTATGGATGATTCACAGCCGATTGAAAGTAAAATGGTTTCTCGTGCAGTAGAATCTGCGCAAAAACGTGTAGAAGGAAATAACTATGATGCACGTAAGCAGTTATTACAATACGATGATGTGCTTCGTCAGCAACGTGAAGTTATTTACAAACAGCGTCAAGAAGTAATGGATTCTGAGAACTTACGTAGTATTATTGAAGGTATGATGAAATCTACAGTAGAACGTGCTGTTGCGCTTCATACACAAGAGGAAATTGAAGAAGATTGGAATATTAAAGGTCTTGTTGACTACTTAAATACAAACCTTCTGCAAGAAGGCGATATAAAAGAAGAAGAATTACGTCGTCTTGCTCCAGAAGAAATGAGCGAGCCGATTATCGCGAAATTAATAGAGCGTTACAACGACAAAGAAAAGCTTATGCCAGAAGAGCAAATGCGTGAGTTCGAAAAAGTTGTTGTATTCCGTGTAGTAGATACGAAATGGACAGAGCATATTGATGCGATGGACCACCTTCGTGAAGGTATTCATTTACGTGCTTACGGTCAAATCGATCCACTTCGTGAGTATCAAATGGAAGGATTCGCAATGTTCGAGTCAATGATTGCTTCTATTGAAGAGGAAATCTCTCGTTACATTATGAAAGCTGAAATTGAACAAAACTTAGAGCGTCAAGAAGTTGTTCAAGGTGAAGCTGTTCATCCATCTAGCGATGGCGAAGAAGCGAAGAAAAAGCCTGTTGTAAAAGGTGATCAAGTGGGCCGTAACGATTTATGCAAATGTGGTAGTGGCAAGAAATATAAAAACTGCTGTGGCATTGTAAGCTAATAAAAACTGCGGCTGTTGAATTCAGCTTGTTTTGCAAATTATAATAAAAAGGATTAAACTCTCTCCCTAATAAATGGAGAGAGTTTCCCTTGTTTCCATACGAAAGTAATAGCAATTACATAGAGGTGAAGGAAATGGAATTAGTAGAAATTAGACAGGAATTAGAGAAAATGGCTAAGAGATTAGCGGCTTTTAGGGGGTCTCTTTGACCTCCCTACTAAGGAGAAACAAATTGCAGAATTAGAAGAAAAAATGATGGGCGCAGGATTTTGGGATGACCAACAAGGCGCTCAAACTGTAATTAACGAAGCAAATGCGTTAAAAGATATGGTTGGAAAGTTCCGTCAGTTAGACGAGACGTTCGAAAACTTAGAAGTAACGCATGAACTCTTAAAAGAAGAATATGATGAAGATTTACATGAGGAATTAGAATCGGAAGTAAAAGGCTTAATTCAAGAAATGAATGAGTATGAGCTTCAATTACTATTAAGTGATCCTTATGATAAAAATAATGCGATTTTAGAATTACACCCAGGTGCAGGTGGAACAGAGTCACAAGACTGGGGTTCTATGTTATTACGTATGTATACACGCTGGGCTGAAAAACGTGGATTTAAAGTAGAAACAGTTGACTACTTACCAGGTGATGAAGCCGGTATTAAGAGTGTTACTTTATTAATTAAAGGTCATAACGCTTACGGTTATTTAAAAGCAGAGAAAGGTGTACATCGTCTTGTACGTATTTCACCGTTCGATTCTTCAGGCCGTCGTCATACATCATTCGTATCTTGTGAAGTTGTACCTGAGTTCAATGATGAAGTTGAAATTGAAGTGCGTACAGAAGACTTAAAAATTGATACGTACCGTGCAAGTGGAGCTGGTGGACAGCACATTAATACGACAGATTCAGCAGTTCGTATTACGCATACACCGACAAATACGGTTGTAACGTGTCAGTCAGAGCGTTCTCAAATTAAAAACCGTGAGCATGCGATGAAAATGTTAAAAGCAAAATTATATCAAAAGAAATTAGAAGAGCAACAAGCACAATTAGATGAAATCCGCGGGGAACAAAAAGAAATTGGATGGGGCAGCCAAATTCGTTCTTACGTATTCCACCCGTATTCTCTTGTAAAAGACCATCGTACAAATACAGAAGTTGGTAACGTACAAGCAGTTATGGATGGAGAAATTGATCCATTTATTGATGCTTACTTACGTTCTCGCATCTAATAACCAGTGGGGGAATCCCCACTGATTATTAGCTTTAACAAATCTGACTTTTACGGGCAGCCCGACCCTCACCTAACTTCTTTGCTTTTGTTGAATTTTGAGGTAGGGGTCTTACTACCCAGTAAATAGTGGGATAAGAGAAAAAGCCAACAAAATTGTTGGCCCATGCTGAGAAAATAGAGGATATACAACGTTTTATTTATATGGATGAAGTACAGGGGAAGAGAAGTTGGAAACGACAACTTCTCTTTTTGATGGGGTTATATGCAGAATACAATGTTGTATATTGTTTTGTAAAAAGTAGAGAATAGTAAAACAGAGTGGCGATAGAGTAAGATTTTATAAAGAACTTTTTTGATTTGCCTTTTAAAAAGATTCTTTATAGAAGTTTTTACGTTGTTCACAGAATTGAAACAAATTATGGAAGCTTTATTTTATCAGGGTTCTCACTGTATTTTTCAAGAATATGAAATATACCTTAGTTTTTCTATATAAAGATAATGCTTATAATAAAAATGAGTGTGTTAGGAATGAAAAGAATATCAACAATGGGGAGCGATAGAATTGAAAAAGAAATTGTTGGCTATTGCACTAGGTACATCAGTCGTTTTTGCTTTAGGAGCATGTGGAAATAAAGAAGAGAGTAAGCCTTCGAAACAATCTGCAAGCACAGATAGCCCAGAGCAAATTTATCAAAAAAGTTGTATAGGCTGCCATGCGAAAGATTTATCAGGAGCAACTGGACCGGATTTACGAAAAGTAGGGCAGAAATATGATGCAGCAGAGATTGAAAAGATTATTGAAAAAGGTCGCGGTTCAATGTCACCGGGAATTATTCAAGGTGAAGATGCGAAAAAAGTAGCTGAGTGGTTAGCTGAACATAAATAAAAAGAGAAAAATGGGCGAGTTGATTATATAATCTTATCTAAAAATGACTTTGGATAAGAGTTATAACAACTCGTCTCCTTTTTCTGGGATGTAACATAACTGTAACAAAAATGTATCCGAACTGGAAACCGTTTGATGTTACAATGAGGTTTGTAGAATTTTGCTGAAATATATTACATAGAGTAGCGGTGCGAATAAAAAGCATGTAAGTAAGCTGCCTTCAACAAGAATGGTTAAATGAAAATAAAGGATTCCTTTTTATTTTCACATGTACAGAAAAGTATTTCGAAAAAAAATCATTAAGCATTGGGTGATAAATAATGATAAAAATGACGAATGTTTATAAGGAGTACCCGAATGGTATGAAAGCCGTTGCTGGTCTCACAGTTAACATTAAACAAGGTGAATTCGTATACGTAGTTGGACCGAGTGGAGCCGGAAAATCTACATTTATTAAAATGATGTATCGTGAAGAAAAGCCAACTACAGGATCTATTAATGTAAATGGACTTACTATCGAATCATTGGCAGAAAGAGATGTTCCATATTTCCGTCGTCAATTAGGCGTGATTTTCCAAGATTTTAAATTATTACCTAAATTAACGGTATATGAGAATGTTGCGTTTGCTTTAGAAGTAATTGAAGAAGAACCAGATGCGATTCGTGAGCGTGTTACTGAAGTGTTAGGACTAGTAGGTCTAGACGATCGTGCAGACGCACTTCCAAGTGAACTTTCAGGTGGAGAGCAGCAACGTGTGGCTATTGCAAGAGCGATTGTTAATAGACCAAAGGTTGTAATTGCCGATGAGCCAACTGGTAATTTAGATATTGAAACAGCTCTTGATATTATGAAGATCTTTACACGCATTAATGAGCGTGGTACAACGATTGTTATGGCGACGCATAATGCAGATATCGTAAATACAATCCGTCATCGTGTAATCGCGATTGAAGGCGGAAAAATTGTTCGAGACGAGATTGAGGGAGGATACGGATATGAAGGCTAAAACCCTTAGTCGACATTTGCGAGAAGGTGTAAAAAATCTATCCCGTAACGGATGGATGACATTTGCTTCTGTAAGTGCAGTAACAGTTACATTATTACTTGTAGGTGTCTTTTTAACAGCGATTATGAATATGAACCATTTTGCTACAAAAGTAGAGCAAGATGTAGAAATTCGTGTACACATTGATCCAGCAGCAAAAGAAGCTGATCAAAAGAAATTAGAAGAAGATATGAGTAAGGTCGCGAAAGTAGATTCTATTAAATACTCTTCTAAAGAAGAAGAATTGAAACGTTTAATTAAAAGTTTAGGCGATAGTGGAAAAACGTTCGAGTTATTTGAGCAAGATAACCCACTGAAAAACGTATTTATTGTAAAAGCGAAAGAGCCAACTGATACAGCACAAATTGCGAAAAAGATTGAAAAAATGCAGTTTGTAAGTAACGTTCAATACGGTAAAGGTCAAGTTGAAAAATTATTTGATACTGTAAAAACAGGACGTAATATCGGGATTGCATTAATTGCAGGTCTTTTATTCACAGCGATGTTCTTAATCTCTAATACAATTAAAATTACAATTTATGCTCGTAGTACTGAGATTGAAATTATGAAACTTGTAGGTGCAACAAACTGGTTTATTCGTTGGCCGTTCTTGCTAGAAGGATTATTCCTAGGAGTATTAGGATCAATTATTCCAATTGGTCTAATTCTAGTTACGTATAATTCACTGCAAAGTGTGTTTAATGAAAAACTTGGCGGAACAATTTTCGAGCTTTTACCATACAGCCCATTCGTATTCCAATTAGCTGGTTTATTAGTGTTAATCGGTGCGTTAATCGGTATGTGGGGAAGTGTAATGTCAATTCGTCGCTTCTTAAAAGTATAAAAAGTTGCAAACATAATTCGTACAAGCTTATCATATAGTAGAAATAGGTAAAGGCATCACACGCTGTGTGATGCCTTTTGCTACACCACCTGTGTGTTTTGGAAAGGGGAATTCCGCATTGAAACGTAGAGTTGCAATTATTGGAATGGTTGTTGCATTTTTAATTGGTGCTGGCGGAATGTTTGCAGGAATGTCTGTATTTGGGGTTAACCCAGCAGAAGTAACGCAAACAATTTCGAGTGGGAACGCTAGCACGACGCAAGGGAATTTGGCAAAAATTAATGAGGCATATGGACTAATTGATTCACGTTATGTGGAAGACGTGAAAGATGACAAGTTAGTTGAAGGTGCAATACAAGGCATGTTGTCTACGCTGAAGGACCCTTATTCCACGTATATGGATAAAGAAACAGCCAAACAGTTTAGTGAATCACTTGATCCTGAGTTAGAGGGGATTGGGGCTGAGGTGAACAAAACAGACGGTAAGCTTATTATCGTATCGCCAATTAAAGGTTCACCAGCAGAAAAGATTGGAATTAAGCCGAATGACCAAATTTTATCTGTAGATGGAAACAGTGTAAAAGACTTATCGCGTGAAGAAGCTGTATTAAAAATTCGTGGTAAAAAGGGAACGACTGTCGCGATTGAAATTAAACGTGCAGGAGTAACTGATCCGATTGTATTCAAAATTAAGCGTGAAAAAATCCCAATCTTCACGGTAGTTAGTACTGTGAAACAAGAGAATGGAAAAGATATCGGTTATATGCAAATTACTTCTTTTGCTGAAAATACAGCGAAAGAATTTAAGGATCAGTTAAAAGAGTTAGAGAAGAAAAACATAAAAGGTTTAGTTATTGACGTTCGTGGTAATCCTGGTGGCTATTTAAATAGTGTAGAAGATATACTAGGAGAAATTATGACGAACAAAAAGCCGATGCTACAAGTAGAGCAGCGAAATGGTGAGAAAAAGCAAATCTCTACAGAGCTGAAAGAGAGGAAGCCATATCCAATTTCAGTATTGATTGATAAAGGAAGTGCTTCTGCTTCGGAAATTTTAGCTGGCGCATTGAAAGAAGGAGAAGGTTACGATCTAATTGGTGAAACAACATTTGGTAAAGGAACTGTTCAGCAAGCCGTTCCGTTTAAAGATGGCAGTAACATTAAATTAACGATGTTCAAATGGTTAACTCCAGATGGAAACTGGATTCATAAAAAGGGAATCAAGCCAACTGTAGAAGTGAAACAACCAGATTACTACCATGCGACGCCAATTCAAATTGAAAAAACACTTTCATACAATTCAAATGATGTGCAAGTGAAGCATGCGCAAGAGATGCTGAAAAGCTTAGGTTATGTACCGGGGCGTGAAGATGGCTACTTTAGTAAAGAGACAGAATCAGCACTGAAAGCATTCCAAAATGCGAATGAGATGGAAGCGACAGGACAGCTTGATAAAAAGACAGCCGAGGCAATTCAAACTAAAATCATTGAAAAAATCCGTTCTGGAGAAAATGATCTACAATTACAGGCAGCATTAAAATTAATAGCGAAATAAGAAGAAATACAGGCATTTTATTGCCTGTATTTTTTTGTGTTAAACAAACGTTTGTCCAGTTATGATAATATAAAAAGAAAGAATGATATAAATGGTGGTGAATGAGTTCGTGGAGGCATGGATTTTTGAAATAATGCGGGCAGTTGGACGTTTTTTCTTGCACCCTGCTGTCTATGTATTTTTAATAAGTAGTATCTTCGTTGGATATTTACGTATATTACGAGAACGAAAAGATTTTTCTTTTAAAGTTTATGATATTTGGTTTGAATTGCGAACATCTCTATTTGCAGGGCTTGGATATGGATTAATCGTATCTATTGTTACGATTGGGCTTGGACTTGTTGTTTCCAAGGCGAGCTTATGGGCCATTTTATTTTGGACATTATTATTTGGATTAACTGCTATGTATCGATATTTATCGGCAGCTTATACGTTCAGTATCGCAATTGTATGTGTTTTATTATCTTCTAAGCTGCCAGTTTCCTTCTTACAGCTTGGAGAAGGTGAAGAGGGTACGATTGTATCTCTTGCTATTTTACTAGGCATCATGCTTGTTGTGGAGGGCTTATTGATTTCTAAAAACGCGGTAAGATATTCTACACCGAGGATTAGGAAGGGGAAACGTGGGCTCAAGATTGGTTTACACGAATCGAAGCGTTTATGGATCGTGCCGATTTTTATTCTTGTACCAGGTGATGCGGTAACCCAGTTTATTTCATGGTGGCCTGTCGTTTCAATAGGGGCAAATACATATTCTTTATTCCTCGTTCCATTTTTAATTGGATTTATGCGAAAGATTAGAAGTTATGAGCCGACGGAAGCTTTACTCTTTACAGGAAGACGTGTTTATGGATTAGCTGGTCTTGTACTTGTTTTAGGGGTCGCGAGTTATTGGTGGCACGTACTTGCTATTATTGCAATGGGAGTCGCAATGCTTGGACGTTTTACGATTTCGATGCAAGAAAAAATTGTAGATGAGACAAGACCAGCATATTTCGCTGCACGCAATGATGGACTTGTTGTGTTAGATACAATTCCAAATACAATTGGGGCCGAGCTGAATTTACTGCCTGGAGAAATAATTACGAAAGTAAATGGAGTCGTTCCAAGGAGTGCCGAAGAATTTTATGATGCACTTCAAACCAAAACAACAGGAGCTTTTTGTAAATTAGAAGTGGTAGATACAAATGGTGAGCTTCGTCTTGCTCAAACAGCATTATATGCTGGAGGACATCATGAGTTAGGCGTTGTATTTGTTCAGCAAGAGCACGAGTGGGATTCGGAAGCGATGTAATAAAAATGAGGGTGTTACCACTAGGTGACACCCTTTTTGTTTGATTGGGAGCAGCAGTACATGAAATTTATATCGGCGATTATTAAAATATATCGACTTTCTGGAAAAAAACAACAAATATCGCAAACCTTATTTGCAGTTTCGTAGTCGAATAACTTGAATAATTATTTGATAATGGTTATCATTTAGGGAGTCTTTTAATTTGGAAAAGGGAGGAAATATATGCTACGTAAATTTTTTTCTTACTATAAACCGTATAAAGGTTTATTTATACTCGATTTTTCTTGCGCGGTTATCGCAGGATTACTGGAACTTGGTTTCCCGCTTATCGTAAATCAATTTATTGATAAGTTATTACCAGGACAAAACTGGACGCTTATTTTATGGGCTTGTTTTGGTTTACTTGCAGTTTATATGTTAAATGCAGGTTTACAATATGTTGTTACCTACTGGGGGCATATGCTAGGAGTTAACATTGAAACAGATATGAGGCAGAAATTATTTGATCATATTCAAAAGCTATCATTCAGATTTTTTGATAATAATAAAACAGGTCATCTAATTTCACGTCTTACGAACGATTTAATGGAAATTGGAGAAATTGCTCACCACGGGCCAGAAGATTTATTCATCGCCGTAATGACTTTAGTTGGGGCATTTTCATTTATGATGATGATTAACTGGAAGTTAGCACTTCTAACATTCTTTGTAATTCCATTCCTATTATGGTTGGCGCTTTACTTCAATAAAAAAATGACGGGTACGTTTAGACGTTTATTCTCAGATGTTGCTGATTTTAATGCATGTATCGAAAATAACGTCGGTGGTATTCGCGTTGTACAAGCATTCGGAAATGAAAAGTTTGAGAAAGACCAATTCGCTGTGAACAACGCTCGTTTCCGTACAACGAAATTAATGGCGTATAAAATTATGGCGCTAAACTCATCCATTAGTTATATGCTCATGCGTCTCGTAACGCTCTTCGTATTAATATGTGGCACATGGTTTGTTCTGCAAGGTGAGTTAACGTATGGTGGATTTATCGGATTCGTCTTATTAACGAATATTTTCTTCCGACCAATTGAGAAAATTAATGCAGTTATTGAAAGTTATCCGAAAGGAATCGCAGGTTTTAAAAGGTATGTAGAACTTCTTGAAACAGAGCCTGATATTGTGGATTCTAAAGATGCGATAGAAGTAAAGCATGTACACGGTGATATTCACTATAACAACATTACGTTCGGATATGAAAATAAAGAACCGATTTTAAATGATATTAGCTTGAAAATACACGCAGGTGAAACAGTTGCGTTCGTTGGGCCATCAGGGGCAGGGAAAACAACGTTATGTAGTTTATTACCACGCTTTTATGAGCAGGAATCTGGGTCAATCCAAATTGATGGCATTGATACGAAAGAGATGACTTTATCGTCACTTCGTAAACAAATTGGAATTGTACAGCAAGATGTATTCTTATTCTCAGGAACGATTCGCGAAAATATCGCTTATGGAAATTTACAGGCTTCAGAGGCTGCAATTTGGCAGGCGGTAAAACGTGCCCAGTTGGAGGATTTAATTTACTCGCAACCAGACGGTTTAGATACAGTTATCGGTGAGCGTGGTGTGAAACTTTCCGGGGGACAGAAGCAGCGTCTAGCAATTGCTCGTATGTTCTTGAAAAACCCGCCAATTTTAATATTAGATGAAGCGACTTCTGCATTAGATACAGAGACGGAACTTGCTATTCAAAAATCACTTGCAGAACTAGCTGTCGGTCGTACAACATTAGTTATTGCTCACAGGCTTGCAACTATTAAAAATGCGGATCGTATCGTCGTTGTAAATAAAGATGGTATTGCAGAACAAGGTTCGCATGAGGAATTAATTGAGCGAGGCGGAGGGTATAGCCGATTATACGAAGCACAGTTTAGTTCGTAAATATAATTTCTGCTGAAGTCGTGCACCATAAGTAAGTGGAAATCTTATATGGGAGGCTATAAAGCATGATTGTAACAACAACATCTACAATTCAAGGGAAAGAAATTATTGAGTATATTGATATCGTGAATGGAGAAGCGATTATGGGTGCGAATATTGTTCGTGACCTTTTCGCATCTGTCCGTGACGTTGTCGGCGGCCGTGCAGGCGCTTATGAAAGCAAACTAAAAGAAGCGCGCGACATCGCAATGGAAGAGATGAAAACATTCGCAAGGCAAAAAAATGCGAATGCCATCGTTGGTATTGACGTGGATTACGAAGTAGTTCGCGAAGGAATGCTAATGGTTGCGGTGAGTGGGACTGCTGTCCGTATATAAAGTGAAACTTTAATCAGTGGGGGCATCCCGGCTAGTTATTAGCCATCACAAACTGGGCATTTAATGCCCACAAGTAGCAAGATAAAGTGAAAAGCCGTGCTGGTGCACGGCTTTTTGTTATTGTGATGTCTAATATTATCTTTATGTCGAAGCCGCGATATTTCTTGGGAAATGTGGAAGGCCCCGTCGATATATAGGGAAGACATTAGAGCGCCTCTTTACACCGCTGAATTTGAACTAATAATTTTTCATATTCTTGTTCAAGAAATGTGATGTCATCCTGATGATTGGGTATAGAAATCCGGCTGATGACTTCTGTTAATTTCGTTTGTAATCGCAATAATTCTTGTTCAGTAACGTTTACGGAAGCTTGAGTGGTTCTTTTAATGTATTGCTCGTAATTGCCATAGAATATTCTTGGTTCGCTCTCATCTACTTGTAGAATATGGTCTGCAACAGAACGAATAAAGGCACGGTCATGGCTAATGAAGAGTATAGTGCCAGGATACTCTTGTAACATGTTTTCTAATTCTTCCTGTGTTGTTAAATCTAAATAGTTCGTCGGTTCATCGAGCAGGAGCATATTATAGTTTCCTAAAAATATTTTTGCGAGTGCAACCTTCATTCGTTCACCCCCGCTTAGAACGTGCACAGGTTTATGAACATCTTCACGACGGAATAGAAGCCGGGCAAGTATTGTGCGAACGAATGCTTCTGTATAGTTGGTTTCTTCTAGAACGTTCTCTAAAATGGTTTTATCTGTTTTTAAAATGGATAGTGCTTGTTCAAAGTATCCAATTTTACAACTTTTTGAAAGCTGAATGCCACGCTCGTTTGTGAGAAGCATATTGAACAAAGTTGTTTTGCCACTTCCGTTTGCTCCTAAAATAGCTAATTTTGCACCAGGGACAATAGTTCCATTCATATTTTTAAATAGTGTGCGGTCGCCTATTTTCTTTGTTGCTTTATTGAACTGTACTGCCACTTTACTATGAATGGGTGTATGGTATTGCACGTCAAACTGAGCCTGAGAAAGATCTTTTGGCTTTTCTTTCTTTTCTAGTTTTTCGAGACGTGTTTCTAATGCTTTGGCTGCTTTGCTAACCTGTTCTTGCCCATGAGCCCCGCTTAACTTATAAAGTTTAGATTCAGATGAACTGAACCGAGTTGGGATTTTTGTCATGCTAGAAGCACGTTGTTTTTTTTGTGAAATTGATTGCTCTAAACGATTTTTTTCTTGTATATATTGCTCATACTCTGCTTGCTTTTGTATTCGTTCACGTTCTTTTTGCTTTCGATAGTTGGAATAGTTTCCTTTATACTCTTGAATCATGCCGTCTTCAATTTCAATGATTTTTGTGCATATATTATCTAAAAAATCACGATCGTGCGATATTAAAACAAGTGCCCCTTTATAAGATAAAAGTGCTTTTTCTAATTGCTCTGTACCGGCCATATCTAAGTGGCTCGTTGGTTCATCAGCGAATAAAATGCCTGCATCTTGTTCGAGAGCATGGGCAATCTTTAGGCGCATTCGTTCGCCGCCGCTCATTGAATTTGCGACGTTTGAAATACTCCATTTTCCTTTTGCAAGAGAAGAAGCGGTTTCCAGTATTGTATCGCTAAGCTGTGGAATGATGGCGATAGAACTATGATGAGTTACTGTCCCTTTGTCAGCTTCTATTTCTTTACTTAATATTTGCAACAACGTAGATTTTCCAGCTCCGTTGACTCCAACGATTCCTATGCGATCGTGTGCGTGAATTTCTAGTGATGGTAACGTAAATATGGTACGGTCACCAAAACTCTTTTCAATATTACGTGCGAATAAAATAGTCATAAAAAAACCTCCCTAGTTTCACTAGAGAGGATAAACGTCGCCCTTCAATGTAAAAATCGTACATAAATAAACGATTTTTCACATGATCGTCTCGAAAGAAAGTATCGACAAATGGACAGACTAATCCTCTGCTAGTTTTCATCATTTTTGTTCACTATTTGTGATGGATGAAATAAATAAGAGAATTAGAACTTCATTGGTCAAATTACCTTCCTTTCATAATATTATTTTTATTGTATGCGCATACAAACGGGTTTGTCAAACTTATTTCTGTTAGCTATTTTTAAATTTGCTATTATACAGTTGTGCCTTTGTAAGTGCTTCAGCATCATTTTTGATTTCATCCAATCCATTCGCATCCCCGATAATATACCCTTCAAATGATGAACCAACAAAATCAAAGATATACTGGAATTGAGCAATAAGTGGCAATGCTTTCCGTTTCGGATTGTCTCCGCCAACGATGACGACGTACATTTTTTTACCTTTCATTTTCTCTTTGAAATGAAGAGAGGTATCACGTAAGCTTTGTGACCAGCGATCAACGAAGTTTTTCATATGGCCGCTCATTCCGTACCAGTATAGTGGTGTAGCAAAGATAATCGTGTCGTGCTCTAGCATGCGTTTGGTTAATTGCTCGTAGTCATCATTTACAGGTTGAAATCCTTCAGCATCATGGCGTTGGTCTGTAATAGGATAAATGGTATGGTCACGTAAATAAATTTGTTCTGCTTTCATTCCATCAATCATCATATATGTTAAGGCTTCCGTATTCCCATTTTGTCTTGAACTGCCGTGTATAACAAACATGCAATCATCCCTTTTCTTTTTCTTGTTTTAGGAGTGAAACGTGTTTTTGTAAATTCGTTTGAATGTTAGAAAGTAATGAGATTTGCCTTGTTACTTCATTGAGCTTATCTTCGTAAAGTGCAAGGATACTGCTGCATGGATTTTCGTATAGATGTGGTTCGATTTCGAGGCAGCGCAGCATTCTTGCAGTTTCTTCTAAATTTAAGCCGAGCTGTAAGTACATTTGGATAAGCTCTACTTTTTCAATGGCACTTTTATCGAAATCACGATAGCCGTTTGTGAGGCGATTTGAAGGGAGCAATCCCTTTTCTTCATAATGTCTTAGCGATCTTTCGCTAACGCCAGTTTCTTTTGATAACTCTCCAATTCGCACTGCATTTCACTCCTTTTACATGTATTGTAAACCTTCACACTAATGTGAAGGTCAACTCTGTTTTTTCGCAAAAGAATCTACATGATTTAAAAACACTTGAATGGCTTTAGATGGAATGAAATATTTGCCACGCACGATGGAGAATGGACGAATTAGTTTTTCAGTTGGAACTTCGACGTGGAATAGTTCTTGGGCTAGTAGTTCTTTCCGCACGGTCCAATCAGAAAGTATAGCGATGCCAAGCCCGGCAGCGACGGCTTCCTTTACACTTTGAATGCTACTAAATGTAAAGAATCGTTTCATTTTTAAATGATGTTGATGAATAAAACGATCGCTATAGGCACGTGTCCCAGAGCCACTTTCTCTTAATACCCATACTTGGTCTTGGAGAGTAGCTTCGTTTATATCCTTGATGTGAAGTAATGGGTGATTTGGAGGGACGACGAGCTTCATTTCATCTTGCATAAACGCTTCAACGTCTACGTCAGCATATACGACTTGCCCCTCTACTAAGCCGATATCAATTTGATTAGAGCGAAGGCTTTGCAAAACTTCTTCTGTATTAGAGATAAGGGTATGAACTTCGACGTGCGGATTTTCATTGGCATAGTTAGCAAGTATTTTGGGAAGTAAGTATTCGCCAATTGTAAAACTAGCACCGATGCGAAGTGTTCCTGTTACAACGTTATGTAATTCGTTAATTTCCTGTTTTGCATCATCATAAAGAGAGAGCATTTGCTTTGCATGTATGTATAATATGTTTCCAGCTTCCGTAACTTGTACATGCTTTGGGGAGCGCTGAATGAGTGTAGTTCCAAATTCATTTTCCAGGTTGCGAATGTGCATGCTTACACCGGGTTGTGAAAGGTTTAAAAGTTCTGCTGCACGAGAAAAATGTTTCTGTTCAACGACAGTCACAAAGATTTTCAAAATGTCGACGTTCATTTGTTAGGCCCCTTTATTTTTGTTTTTATTTTATCATAAGTATTTCTGATGATAGGGATTAAATATTGATATTAAACTTATTATAAAAACTCTCTTATAATGTAAGTAGAAAGAACATGCATGTTCCAATACGATTATTGGGGTGGTACAAGGTGGAACAAACACTTGTTATACAAAAGAAAAAGGGCTTTGGATTTTCGCAAGGTATTGGGATTACATTATTAATCGCCATTGCTGCGAAATATTTAGCGGAGCTTCCATTTTTAAATATTATGGGACAATTAGTAATTGCTATTCTAATTGGGATGATTTGGCGCGCAGCGATTGGAGTCCCTCCAGAAGCGATAGCGGGAACGAACTTTGCGAGTAAGAAGTTGCTTCGCTTTGGGATTATCTTACTTGGAATGCGATTAAATCTGGTTGATATTGCGAAGGCTGGGCCGAAAGTATTGGTCATCGCAGCGGTAGTTATTACATTCACCATTTTCGTTGTATATGGATTGACAAAAGTATTTAAAGTAGAAAAGAAACTTGGGATTTTAACGGCGTGTGGAACGGCGATTTGTGGTGCGGCAGCGGTCGTGGCAATTGCACCACAAGTGAAAGCAAAGGACGATGAAACGGCGGTTGGTGCCGCAATTATTGCTATTTTAGGCACGATATTTACGCTTATTTATACATTATTATATCCAGTGCTTGGCTTATCTCCGTACGGTTACGGTGTATTCTCGGGAGCGACGCTGCATGAAATTGCTCACGTAATTGCGGCTGCGGCACCAGGCGGTAGCACGGCTGTCGACATCGCAGTTATCGTGAAATTAACGCGCGTTGCGATGCTTGTACCAGTAGCGATTTTAATTGGGTTATGGTTTGGTAAGAGCGAGGGAAGCGAAGAAAAGAAATCGTGGAAGGAGCTTCCGATTCCTTGGTTTATATTCGGATTTTTAGCGATGAGTGCGGTGCATTCACTCGGGATTATCCCCGAAGTTGTTGCCGGCTATATTGTAATAATTGCGTACATGCTTATCGCAATGGCGATGGCAGGTCTCGGTTTAAATGTAGAGTTTAAAACGTTCCGTAAGTTAGGAAGCAAAGCATTCGTGGCGGGGCTGATTGGCTCGGTTTGTCTTTCTATTCTTGGATATGTTCTTGTATGGGTATTAGGATTTATGTAGTAGAGGAGAAAGCTGTTCCAAAAGATATTTTGGGACAGCTTTTTCTTATGATTATAGCGCTATGGATTTCAGTATTTGTTAGTAAGTCGATATATTGGGAGAATCGCCGATATAAACTTAACTACTATCGTACTTTGTTAGAGAAGGTGTTCAGTGGAATGTTTTTCTAAAATTTGTAAAATAATCTTTACTTGTAATTGGAAAATATTTATAATTCAAGTAAAGATATCTTTACTTTTGAAGGTGGATCCTATGGGTGTGAAAAATAAAATTAAAGAATTAAGAAAGCAAAATCATATAACACAAGTTGAAATGGCAAAGGTGATGCAGGTAACGCGTCAGACGATTATAGCGATTGAAAATCACCATTACAATCCGAGTCTAGAGTTATCCCTAAAAATCGCCAAATATTTTGGGGTGAAGGTGGAGGAAATCTTTACGCTGGAGTAAGGGGAGAGGAAATACATGATAAGTTTGAGAGATTTCAATTAGATTAAACGTTTAAATATATAAGGACTGGTTTTGGGGTATTAATTAGTATGTTATCAATGAGCGTATTAACAAAGACTAGCAAATAGATATATAAAGGGGAAGCGGAATGGGATTACCGGTGTTATGTGTCGCTACAGCTATTTTTGCACTTCTTTGGGGAATGCAAAATTTCTCTCGTAATCCAGTGCCAAGTATTTGTATTATGATTGGTACTGTTGGTTTATCGTATTATTTATTAGTTTCAACTCATTACCATAAAACAGCAACAAGTGTTGTTGTTGTTGGAGCGCTTATTTTATTTTGTGGGCGCGCTGTACAAAAAGGATTATTTCCGTAAAAGCTGTTTATACAATGAGTATAAACAGCTTTTTGTATTTTTTTACAAAAGTCTTGAAAGTTACGTAACGTCATCTTTTATAATGAAGGGGAAGAGGTGATGGCAGTGATTTCAATACAAGAATTGACGAGAGAGACAGGGGTAACAGTACGTACATTACGTTATTATGATCAAATAGATTTATTAAAGCCGAGCGGGAAAACAGAAGGCGGGCATCGTTTATATAGTGAAGCTGACGTAATACGTCTCCAACAAATTTTATTTTTAAAAGAAATGGGATTTTCACTAAAAGAGTCTGCGAATATGTTAGTAAAAGGTGAGCTTAACTTAAAGGATTCGCTTGAAAAACAACTTCGGTTTGTACAGGAAGAACAAAAGAAATTCAATCGAATGGAGCGCGTTTTACAAGCAGTTGTTTATTCGGTGGATGTGGAGGGAGAGCTCGATTGGAAAGTTATGTTTGAACTGATCCAGCTTTCGAAACAGTCTTCTCGTATACGTGAAATATTTCAAAATGAAGTATTTTCAAAGGAAGAACAAAAGTTGCTTCATAATTTGCCAAATATGAGTGAGGAAGATCCCAATGTGTTAGAGTGGGTAGATTTATTAAAGCAATTACGCACTTTTATGAAAGACGGTAAAGAAACTGCAAGTGATGAGGTGCAAGGGGCAATGAAGAGATTAATGCAGAAGTGTTTAGAAATGGCCAATGGTGATGAAGCGTTTTTAGATAAGTTATGGGAAGTTAGAAAATCGAAGGAAGATTCACAGAAAATGAGCATGTATCCAATCGAAGAAGAATTTTTATTATATATGGATGAAGCTTTTCGTATATATGATGAAAAGGAGAAGGATAAATGAGTATACTCGCAGAATATCGTTGGTACTTTTTAATTGGGGCAGAGATTGTATTTTGGTTATCGGCTATCGGTTTCTTTTTACTTCGTTACGGATTCCGTTTGAAGAAGGCAAGCTTTATTATGGGGATTGTACTACTCGTAAATGAAGTGTTCATTTTAACCTTAGGGGTAGTGGACTATTATCAAACAGGAAAGTTTTCTAACTTTCAGATTATTACCGTGATCATTTTATTGTATGCGGTCTTCTACGGGAAAAAGGATTTGAAGAAGCTTGATATATTTGTGCAAAAGTTAGCTGCGAAATGGCGGAATGAACCAGCGCCTGTTATTGAAGAACATATAGAATTAACAGGTATGGCCTATGCAAAGCAGGAAATAAAAAATTGGGTATTACATCTTGTTTTATTCGTTGTTGTGCATACTTTCTTTTTCTTCGCGTATGGGCTTATTCCATTTGAACAATGGGGCAATTGGTTAGAGTCAGGAATCGTTTTAAATAAAACTGCGAGTCGAGTGAGCCAAGTGTGGGCAATTATATTTTTAGTTGATACAGCAATTTCATTTTCATATGTTATTTTTCCGAAGAAGGAGGAAGGGAAAGAAAAGCTACTTTCATAGAGGAAGGTAGCTTTTTCTGGTATACCAATAGTTTGTATAGGAGAGGATGACAGTAGGAAAAGAGCTAGTTTTATATGTCTCTTTAAAATGAGGTTTTAATGAGGGAGTTAGTGTAAATCCTTCCTTTTTCCATATATATTGTCGAAAATTTTACCGAATATCTGTTCGTTTTTTTAGGTTTTTTATGGGCATTCGTGGTAAAATAATAATACAGATTTTTATGAGGAGGTCGGATTTTACTTGGAACATCAATTTGAAATTATCTCAGCGTATTCCCCGCAAGGTGATCAGCCGGTAGCTATAGAGAAGCTTGTAGAGGGACTTAATAGTGGAAAGAAAAAGCAAGTGTTGCTTGGAGCGACAGGGACGGGTAAGACATTTACGATTTCAAATGTCATTAAAGAAGTACAGAAGCCAACACTTGTGATGGCTCATAATAAAACGTTAGCAGGACAATTATATAGTGAGCTGAAAGATTTTTTTCCGAATAATGCAGTTGAATATTTTGTTAGTTATTACGATTATTATCAGCCAGAAGCGTATGTACCGCAAACGGATACTTTTATAGAAAAGGATGCGCAAATTAATGATGAAATCGATAAATTGCGTCACTCAGCAACGTCTGCATTATTTGAACGGGACGATGTAATTATCGTTGCGAGTGTTTCGTGTATATATGGTTTAGGTTCTCCGGAAGAATACCGCGAGTTAGTTGTTTCACTTCGAGTTGGTATGGAAAAGGATCGCAATCAATTGCTTCGTGAACTTGTTGATGTACAGTACGGACGTAATGATATTGATTTCAAGCGTGGGACATTCCGTGTGCGCGGAGATGTAGTTGAAATCTTCCCGGCATCACTTGACGAGCATTGTATTCGAATTGAATTTTTCGGTGATGAAATCGATCGTATTCGTGAAGTAAATGCGTTAACAGGTGAAGTATTAGCAGAACGTGATCATGTAGCAATCTTCCCAGCATCTCACTTCGTTACACGTGAAGAAAAAATGAAGGTTGCTATTGAAAATATAGAAAAAGAATTAGAAGAGCGTTTAAAAGAATTAAATGATAATGGTAAGTTGTTAGAAGCGCAGCGTATAGAGCAACGTACACGTTATGATTTAGAAATGATGCGCGAGATGGGCTTTTGTTCAGGGATTGAAAACTATTCCCGTCATTTAACACTTCGTCCAGCGGGTGCAACGCCGTATACGTTATTAGACTATTTTCCGAAGGATTTCTTAATTGTTATGGATGAGTCGCACGTATCAGTGCCGCAAGTAAGAGCAATGTATAACGGGGACCAAGCACGTAAGCAAGTACTTGTGGATCATGGATTCCGTCTGCCATCAGCTTTAGATAATAGACCGCTCACGTTCGATGAGTTTGAAGAGAAAACGAATCAAGTTATTTACGTTTCGGCAACGCCAGGACCATACGAATTAGAGCAGTCACCGGAGGTAATAGAACAAATTATTCGTCCAACAGGGCTTTTAGATCCACCAATTGATATACGACCAATTGAAGGTCAAATTGACGATTTATTAGGAGAAATTCAAGATCGCATTGCAAAAAATGAACGTGTATTAATTACGACTTTAACGAAAAAAATGTCAGAGGATTTAACGGATTACTTAAAAGATGTAGGAATTAAAGTGAACTATCTTCACTCTGAAATTAAAACGTTAGAACGTATTGAAATTATCCGTGACCTTCGCCTTGGTAAGTTTGATGTACTTGTCGGTATTAACTTATTACGAGAAGGATTAGATATTCCAGAAGTATCACTTGTAGCTATTTTAGATGCAGATAAGGAAGGATTCTTGCGTTCAGAACGTTCGTTAATTCAAACGATTGGTCGTGCGGCGCGTAATGAAAACGGCCGCGTTATTATGTACGCAGATCGCATAACGAGATCGATGGGAATTGCAATTGAAGAAACGCAGCGTCGTCGTACTATACAAGAAGCTTACAATGAAGAGCATGGTATCACGCCGAAAACGATTCAAAAAGGCGTTCGTGATGTAATCCGTGCAACGACAGCGGCCGAAGAACCGGAAACATATGAAGCAACTCCTGCTAAGAAGATGACGAAGAAAGAACGTGAGAAAACAATCGCTAAGATCGAAGCAGAGATGAAAGAAGCAGCAAAAGCGTTAGACTTCGAGCGTGCAGCTGAATTAAGAGATTTACTATTAGAATTAAAAGCGGAAGGGTGAAAAGAGTGAGCATGAGCAAGGATTTTATCGTTGTAAAAGGTGCTAGAGCACATAACTTAAAAAATATTGATGTAACCATTCCGAGAAATCAGCTTGTTGTTGTAACGGGATTGTCTGGTTCAGGGAAATCATCATTAGCGTTTGATACAATTTATGCAGAAGGGCAGCGCAGATATGTAGAATCGTTATCTGCGTATGCACGCCAATTTTTAGGACAAATGGATAAACCGGATGTCGATACGATTGAAGGGTTGTCACCAGCGATTTCGATTGATCAAAAAACAACGAGTCGTAATCCACGTTCAACTGTCGGGACAGTGACGGAGATTTATGATTATTTACGTTTATTATTCGCACGAATTGGTACGCCGATTTGTCCAAATCACGGAATTGAAATTACATCACAAACAGTGGAACAGATGGTAGACCGTGTTCTTGAATATCCTGAACGTACGAAATTACAAGTGTTAGCTCCTATCGTGTCTGGACGTAAAGGTGCACATGTGAAAGTACTTGAAGATATTAAGAAGCAAGGGTATGTTCGTGTACGTGTTGATGGTGAAATGCTAGATGTGTCAGAAGAGATTACGTTAGATAAAAATAAAAAGCATTCTATTGAAGTTGTAATTGACCGTATTGTTGTAAAGGAAGGAATTGCGAGTCGTCTTGCGGATTCTCTTGAAAGTGCATTAAAGCTTGGCGGGGGACGAGTGTTAATCGATGTTATGGGAGAAGAGGAACTTCTATTTAGTGAACATCATGCATGTCCGCATTGTGGTTTTTCAATTGGTGAATTAGAGCCACGTATGTTCTCATTCAACAGTCCGTTCGGTGCATGTCCTTCTTGTGATGGACTTGGCTCAAAGTTAGAGGTAGATTTAGAGCTTGTCATTCCGAACTGGGATTTAACATTAAATGAACATGCGATTGCTCCTTGGGAACCGACAAGTTCACAATATTACCCACAACTTTTACAATCTGTGTGTAATCATTACGGCGTTGACATGGATATGTCTGTGAAAGATATACCGAAAGATTTATTTGATAAAGTGTTGTACGGGAGCGGTGAAGAGAAAGTTTATTTCCGCTATGTAAATGAATTTGGTCAAGTAAAGGAAAATGAGATTTTATTTGAAGGTGTTATTCCGAATATAGAGCGTCGTTATCGTGAGACGAGTTCTGATTATGTTCGTGAACAAATGGAGAAATATATGGCGGAGCAAGCTTGTCCGAAGTGTAAAGGCGGACGCTTAAAGCCTGAGAGTTTAGCTGTTTTCGTTGGTGATAAAACGATTGCTGACGTAACGAAATATTCTGTTCAAGAAGTACAGGAATTCTTCTCAAATGTTGAGTTAACGGAGAAACAACAAAAAATTGCTCATTTAATTTTAAGAGAAATTCAAGAACGTGTAGGTTTCTTAGTAAACGTTGGCTTAGATTATTTAACGTTAAGTCGTGCGGCTGGTACTTTATCAGGTGGTGAGGCACAACGTATTCGCCTAGCAACACAAATTGGTTCTCGACTCACTGGCGTACTTTACATCCTTGATGAGCCTTCTATCGGTTTACATCAGCGCGATAATGATCGTCTTATTCGTACATTGCAGGAAATGCGTGACTTAGGAAATACGTTAATTGTTGTTGAGCATGATGAAGATACGATGATGGCTGCTGATTATTTACTTGATATCGGACCTGGTGCAGGTATTCATGGTGGTCAAGTTGTATCAGCAGGTACACCAGCTGAAGTTATGCAAGATGAGAATTCGTTAACAGGAAAATATTTAAGCGGTAAAGAGTTTATTCCAGTTCCACTTGAAAGACGTAAAGGTGACGGACGTAAAGTGGAGATTGTCGGTGCAAAAGAGAATAACTTAAAGAATGCGAAGATGTCATTCCCACTTGGTACGTTTGTAGCGGTAACGGGTGTATCTGGATCAGGTAAAAGTACGATGATTAATGAAGTACTATATAAATCGTTAGCGCAAAAGTTATATAAAGCGAAAGCGAAGCCAGGTACTCATAAAGAGATTAAAGGTCTTGAGCATTTAGATAAAGTAATTGATATTGATCAATCGCCAATCGGTCGTACACCACGTTCTAACCCAGCGACGTATACAGGTGTATTCGATGATATTCGTGATGTGTTTGCTCAAACGAATGAAGCGAAAGTGCGCGGATATCAAAAAGGACGTTTTAGCTTTAATGTGAAAGGCGGACGTTGTGAAGCGTGCCGTGGTGATGGAATTATTAAAATCGAAATGCACTTCTTACCAGATGTATACGTGCCGTGTGAAGTTTGTCATGGTAAACGTTACAACCGTGAAACGTTAGAAGTGAAATATAAAGATAAGAACATTTCTGAAGTATTAGGAATGACAATTGAAGATGGGGTAGAGTTCTTCGCTAATATCCCAAAAATTAAGCGTAAACTTCAAACGCTTGTAGACGTTGGGCTAGGTTATATGAAATTAGGACAGCCGGCAACGACGTTATCAGGTGGTGAAGCACAGCGCGTGAAATTAGCCTCTGAATTACACCGTCGTTCTACAGGGCGTACGTTATACATTTTAGACGAACCAACGACGGGTTTACATGCACATGATATTGCACGTCTTCTAGAAGTGTTGCAACGTCTTGTAGAGAGTGGTGAGACGGTACTTGTAATTGAACATAATTTAGATGTGATTAAAACAGCTGATTATATCGTTGACCTTGGACCAGAGGGCGGGGACAAAGGTGGACAAATCGTCGCTTCTGGAACGCCAGAGCAAGTAGTAAAAGAAGAACGCTCGTATACAGGTAAGTATTTAAAAGAGATATTAAATCGTGATAAAGCAAGAATGAAAGAGAAAATAAAAGAAGTAGAGCTATCGCAATAAGTTTATTACGAAAAACCGAGTGGAAATGACACTCGGTTTTTCGTTCATAGGGGGAGAAAATGGAGTTTATAGATATTTTAAGAAAGAAAAATATGAAGGTAAGAGAGTTTCAAAATTGGGGTGTTTATTTTCGCAAGCGCTGGGAGGAGCATTTTGCAAACCATTTAAGTGATGAAGAAAAAGAAGACATTTTCCTTTATGGAGATAAGTATGGCTGTGGGTATCTTGGCACATATTTAGTTATGAGAAGAAGAAGTGTTTAGAGGGGAAAGAAGCGGAGAACGCGTTTCATAATGAAGTGAAAAAGGAGTGCTGTATCTTCTATCAACACTGTAATGATGTACTACTAATAAAAGATGCGAGTTTATTAAGTATGGATGATATATTACGTGAAACAGATGATATGTATAAAGGTGATATATATATTGTAGATAAAGATTTCACTTGGACTTTTGTAAAAACTCATGAACATAGATGGTGTGGTCCTTATTTTACTAGGAGATGTTAGTAGGTATACAAGCATGAAGGGGAGAATAAGTTGATATACGTGTTTGTATGATACTTGCGTTTATTGTCTATTAGCGTATGATGAAATATATATGTCAAAAGGATGTGTAAGAAAATGAGATGGATTGTATCACTTCTTGTAAATAGCGTTGTGTTAATCGCTGTATCGGGACTTTTAAAAGGGATTGCACCAGACGCGTTTTACGTAGCAAATATACAAACTGCAATTATTGCGAGTATTATATTGGCGGTTTTAAATGTGTTTGTAAAACCATTTTTAATTTTAATTACGCTACCAATTACTGTTGTAACGTTCGGGTTCTTCTTAATTGTTATTAATGCGATTACGTTAAAAATAACAGATTCATTATTAGGAGATGCTTTTAATATAACAGGGTTTGGCGTAGCAATTATTGCGGCAATTTGTATTTCTATTTTTAATATGATAATTGAAAAGGCAATTGTTGAACCGTTATATGAAAAAAAGAGAAAATGACAAAAAGAAAAACATTTCATCATTCGTATGAAATGTTTTTTTCTATTTATGAGAAACCGTATTTCTTGTTTCCAGAAAAAAATGGTACAATATCCGGTAGAATGGAATTTTACATCAAACGAGACTGAACCCGCAGCGGAGTGGAGGTTTATACATATGCCAAAAGTAAGGACAAAAGATTTAATTGAACAATTTCAATTGGAGTTAATAAGTGGTGAAGAAGGAATTCATCGTCCGATTGATACAAGTGATTTATCACGACCTGGAATTGAAATGGCAGGATTCTTTACATATTATCCAGCTGATCGCGTGCAGCTTCTTGGAAAAACGGAGCTTACGTTCTTTGATACGTTAACGACAGAGCAAAAACAAGAGAGAATGAAAGCGCTTTGTACCGAGGAGACACCATGTATTATTATAACTCGTAATCAAGATGTACCAGATGAGTTATTACAAGCATCACGTGAATCAGGCATGCCTTTATTACGTTCTTCTCAAACGACAACGAGATTATCAAGTCGTTTAACAAATTATTTAGAAGGTAAGTTAGCACCAACAACTGCTGTTCATGGTGTATTAGTAGATATTTACGGTGTTGGTGTTTTAATTACAGGTCAAAGTGGTGTTGGTAAAAGTGAGACAGCTCTTGAACTTGTGAAGCGTGGCCATCGCCTTGTTGCGGATGATAGTGTAGAAATTCGCCAAGAAGATGAAGACACATTAGTAGGAAGCTCACCAGATTTAATTGAGCATTTATTAGAAATTCGTGGTCTAGGCATTATTAACGTTATGACGTTATTCGGTGCAGGGGCAGTGCGAAATTATAAGCGTATTACACTTGTTATTAATCTTGAAATTTGGGATCAAAAGAAAAATTATGATCGCTTAGGTCTTGATGAAGAGAAGATGAAGATTATTGATACAGAACTTACGAAGATTACACTTCCAGTTCGCCCTGGTCGAAACTTGGCTGTTATTATTGAAGTAGCAGCAATGAACTTCCGTTTAAAACGTATGGGAGTGAATGCGGCACAACAGTTTTCTGAACGATTAATGAGTGCGATTGAGTTAGGGAATCAGGAGTAAACATTGGAGAGGGAGGTCATACATATGCTGTTAGGTTCTGTACCACAGCTTGACCGCGTAGCCATCCAACTTGGGCCGTTTCCTGTTTATTGGTATGGGATTATTATCGGTACAGGTGTGCTATTAGGTCTTTGGCTAGCAACTCGTGAGGGAGAAAGGCTAGGTATTCCAAAAGATACATTTGTTGACCTTGTATTAATTGCAGTACCGATCGCTATTCTATTTGCGAGAATGTACTATGTTATTTTTGAATGGGAATATTACGCGCAAAATCCGAGTCAAATTATTAATATTCGTCAAGGTGGCTTGGCGATTCATGGTGGTTTAATCGGGGCTGTTATTACAGGTATTCTTTTTGCAAAACGACGCGGGCTTTCATTCTGGAAGTTGGCGGATATTGCTGCGCCGAGTATTTTATTAGGACAAGCAATTGGCCGATGGGGAAACTTTATGAACCAAGAGGCGCATGGTGATGAAGTAACGAGACAGTTTTTAGAAGGTCTTCATTTACCAGATTTCATTATTAATCAAATGTATATCGAGGGTGTGTATTATCACCCGACGTTTTTATATGAATCATTATGGAATTTTGCAGGTGTCATTTTATTACTCGCACTACGAAAAGTGAATTTACGACGCGGGGAATTATTCTTTACATATTTAATTTGGTATTCAGTAGGGCGCTTCTTCGTAGAAGGCTTACGTACAGATAGTTTAATGCTAGGACCACTTCGTATTGCACAAGTAATGTCAATTGGACTTGTTGTTATTTCTATTATTTTCATTATTGTGAGACGAAAAATGGGGCAAGCTGATAAAAGATATTCAGAAAATTAGAGACAAGTAGCATCTTATTATAAGATGCTGCTTCTTTCATATTCAGGAAAGCGAAAGGACTAGGGCGATGCAAATAAATACAGTGTTATTTGATTTAGATGGAACTTTAATTAATACAAACGAACTTATTATTTCTTCTTTTTTACACACTTTAAATACATATTATCCAGATCAATATAAGCGTGAAGATGTGCTGCCATTTATCGGTCCATCTTTGCATGATACTTTCAGCAAGATTGATGAAAATAAAGTTGAAGAGATGATTACATGTTATCGTCAATTTAACCATGAGCATCATGATGAATTAGTAGAAGAATATGAAACTGTATACGAAACAGTTCAAGAGTTGAAAAAACAAGGTTATAAAGTTGGTATTGTTACAACGAAAGCGAGACAAACCGTTGAGATGGGATTAAAGTTGTCAAAGCTTGATGAGTTTTTTGATGTTGTCGTGACAATTGATGATGTGGAACATGTGAAGCCACATCCAGAACCACTTCAAAAAGCGCTCGAGTTATTAAATGCGAAACCAGGAGAAACAGTGATGGTTGGGGATAATCACCATGATATTGTCGGCGGACAAAATGCGGGTACGAAAACAGCTGCGGTTTCATGGACGTTGAAAGGTAGAGCGTATCTAGAATCTTACAAACCAGACTTTATGCTAGATAAAATGAGTGATTTACTGCCGATTTTGTCCGGTATTAACCGATCATAAGTAGAGGAGAGGATTAAGTGCGACGGACAACGCGCTATCCTGTTTCAGGAGAGAATTCATTATGGAATGTGTATAAAACCGTGTCTTTTTGGAAGGTAATGAAAAACTTTATTATTATTCAAATTGCACGTTACACACCATTTTTATCTGTGAAGAATTGGTTATATCGTACGTTTTTAGGAATGAAAGTAGGAGAAAAAACATCATTTGCACTTATGGTTATGCCCGATATTATGTTTCCCGAAAAAATCACTGTGGGTGACAATTCAATTATCGGATACAATACAACGCTTTTAGCGCATGAATATTTGATTCGTGAATATCGACTTGGAGAGATTGTCATAGGAAATGAAGTGATGATTGGAGCGAACACGACAATCTTACCGGGGGTAAGGATTGGAGATAGCGCCATTGTTTCGGCTGGAACACTTGTCCATAAAGATGTACCGAGCGGCGCTTTCGTAGGTGGAAATCCAATGCGTATTATTTATACGAAAGAGGAAATGGCGGCTCGAGAAGGTTGATGCTATAAATGTAACATTTCTTTTCTTTTTTTATGAATAAAAAGGAAATAATTGAGTATAATATACTGTTTTGTTTTTTACGGAATCGTTTATACTTATAGATAGAAGAATGTGTGAGCGAAGAAAACAAAAAACTGGAGGATATATGGGGAAAAATCAAAGGATATATAAGGAGAACGGACAAGTTATCTCTTTTAACCAATTAGCGGACTTCTTTTATAAAAAAGGGATGAGGGCTTACAAAGGGCAAAAATTGCAAGATGCAATTAAATATTTTCGAAGAGCGGCACAAAGCGAGAAGGAGCCGTTTATTTTATGCCAATTAGCAATAGCATTATCTGAGGCTGGTGAATACCAAGAGTCGAATCAGATATTTCTAAAGCTTGCTAGATCCAACCCTGAACTTGAACAATGCTATTATTTTATTGCAAATAATTATGCATATATGGGTTTATTTCAACAAGCGAAGAAGTATGCGGATCGATATTTAGAAGTTGCGAAAGAGAAGGAATTTGTAGAAGATACATTAGAATTGCTTGAGATTATGGAAGAAGAAGCAATGGGTGCGGAAGAGATTGAGGATGAAGATGATTTAATTGTTATGCAAGAAGAGGCAAATCGTTATATTCGTAATGGACAATTAGAAGAAGCAATTGCTACATTAGAAATTGTTACGAAAGATTATCCGGAATTTTGGTCGGGTCATAATAATTTAGCCATCGCACATTTTCAATCTGGTAATGTAGACAAAGCGTTGAAATTAACGGAAATGATTTTAGAGAAAAATCCTGGTAATATACATGCGCTTTGTAATACGCTTATTTTTCTATATTCAATTGGGGAACATAAACAAGTAGAAGCATTAGCGGGACAGCTAGTTTCAGTATATCCGATTTCATTTGAACATCGTTTGAAACTTGGAACGACCCTTGCAACAATTGGTTATTTCGAGCATGCATATAAGTGGTTCAAAGTATTAAAGCGTCAAGGATATGAGGGAGACGTAAGTTTTTATTATTGGTTTGCGTATTCTGCGTATATGGTGAAAAATCAGCAAGTAGCTGAAAAAATGTGGCAACATGTAGTAGAATTGCACCCTGATAAAAAAGGAAAAGAGCCGTGGAACGCACTAAATTTAGCGGATGAAGGGCAAAACGTGTTGTTTGAAGAATTACAAAAGTCATTTCAGCAAAGTGCGACGCTAGAGGAGCAAATGCTAGCTTTATATTTAATGAATGAATTGTCAACACCAGAGAAGGTCGGATTCTTTTTTGATGTAACGCAAGTGAAAAATGGTGTTCCAATTGTATCGCAACTTGCAAAGTATTTCTTTTTACTTAATAGTCATAAAGGTATTCCTGCTGATTTACAGCAATTTGAACAATGCGCGCGAATCGCGGACGCATTATATAATTATACGAAAAAGGACGATGAACTAATCGAAGAGTGTTTACACTTTTGGTTTTGTACGTTCATACGTTTATATACATCCGGGTCTGTTTTTACAAACGTGTACGGTTGGTCGGCGGCAATTGAATATATTGTGCGCGGCGAACAAGGAAATAAGATGACACAGTCGGAGCTTGGAGATGTATATAATGTATCTGTAGCGACTGTTCGAAAGTATGTGCAAGCTGTTAAGCGTACGCACACATAGTATAAGCAAATCATTGGGAAAAAAATGATGCTAACAGTATAATGAGGGTAACTTAATTGTGTAGGAATGGATAGGAGTGAATGGTGTGTCAGAAGAAAAAATTTATGATGTCATTATTATTGGTGCAGGACCAGCTGGTATGACAGCTGCAGTATATACATCTCGTGCGAATTTAAGCACATTAATGCTTGAGCGTGGTATTCCAGGTGGCCAAATGGCAAACACAGAAGATGTAGAAAATTATCCAGGTTATGAGTCTATTTTAGGACCGGACTTATCAAATAAAATGTTCGAGCATGCGAAGAAATTTGGTGCTGAATATGCATATGGTGATGTGAAAGCAGTCATCGATGGTAAAGAATATAAAACAATTATTGCTGGTAAAAAAGAATATAAAGCACGTGCAATTATCGTTGCAAGCGGTGCAGAATATAAAAAAATTGGTGTGCCAGGTGAAACAGAGCTTGGCGGCCGCGGTGTATCATATTGTGCAGTATGTGATGGGGCATTCTTTAAAGGAAAAGAACTCGTTGTTATTGGAGGCGGAGATTCAGCTGTTGAAGAGGGTGTGTTCTTAACGCGCTTCGCATCAAAAGTAACAATCGTTCACCGTCGTGATACTCTTCGTGCACAGAAAATTTTACAAGATCGTGCATTCCAAAACGAGAAAGTGGATTTCATTTGGAATCACACTATAAAAGAAATTAATGATGCAAATGGTAAAGTAGGAAGTGTAACACTTGTAGACGTAAATAGTGGAGAAGAGAAAGAAGTAAAAACTGATGGCGTTTTCGTATACATCGGTATGTTACCTTTATCAAAACCATTTGTTGAACTAGGTATTACAAATGAAAATGGTTACCTTGAAACGAACGAGCGTATGGAAACGAAAGTTCCTGGTATTTTCGCAGCAGGTGATGTTCGTGAAAAAATGCTTCGTCAAATTGTAACGGCAACAGGTGACGGTAGTATTGCTGCACAAAGTGCACAACATTACGTAGAAGAATTATTAGAGGAATTAAAAACTGTAACAGAAAAATAAGGGGTAATACTCCTTTTGAGAAGAAAGCTACCGATAGGAGCTTTCTTTTTTTATGTAAAAATGTCAAAGTTTTGTCAAAAACAATTAGGATTATAAGCTTTCTTATTGATATACTGGACTTTACGGAAAAAATCACTATAAGAAATGAGGAATTTATTCAGTATGGAATGGCGTAATATATATCGTGGATTTTGTATGGGAGTTAGTGATTTAATTCCTGGTGTGAGCGGCGGTACAATCGCTGTAGTGTTAGGGATTTATGAACAATTGCTTGCGGCAATTAGCGGGTTCTTTAGTCGTGAATGGAAAAAACATTTAGGATTTTTAATTCCCCTTGCAGCTGGTGTGGCGGCAGCGTTTTTAACGTTAAGTCACGTTATTAAATATTTACTTGCAAATCATTATGAACCGACTCAATTTTTCTTCCTCGGTTTAATTATTAGTATATTACCGATGTTAATGAGAGAAGCTGATGCAAAGGCGACGTTTAAAGGTAAGCACATCGCTTTATTAATAATTGCAGCTATTCTTGTTGCGATAACAGCGTTCTTTAAGCCAGATAAGGCAGCAGATCCAATTACGACGTTAACAATTTTAAATGCAATCGGTTTATTTTTCGCAGGATGGATGGCTAGTATGGCTATGCTCCTTCCTGGAATTAGCGGATCGTTTATTTTATTAATTATTGGTGTTTATCCAACGGCAATTAACGCTTTAACTACACTTAATTTACCATTAATTATGGTTATTGGTGCTGGTGTTATGGTCGGATTTGTTGTAAGTAGTAAAGGAATTAGCTTTTTATTAGATCGTTATAAAAATATGACATTTGCAGTAATTATTGGACTTGTTATCGGTTCGATTGTAATTGTTTTCCCTGGTATTCCAACTGGCGGATTTTCAATTGTAAGTTCGATCATTACCTTCATTTTAGGATTTACGATTGTTACTTATTTCGGTAAGAAATAAAGAATGTAATCCCCTTAGCGATAAAAATCGTTAAGGGGATTTTTATGTGTGATTCATTGTAATTGCAAGCATTTAGATTGCTTGTTATAGAAAGCTTTTTTACAATTGTTGAGGACTATGTGTTTAGCGAAAGAGGACTGGCTCCTTCGTTGTAGCAAACTGTTTTTGATAGTATAATGAAATGAGTATGCAGTGATAAATTTTGCTGCAAGTAGCTGAGGTGAAGAAACATGCAAAGAGTGACAAACTGTGTGTTAATTAGAGATAATGAAGTACTCTTACTCCAAAAACCTCGCCGAAATTGGTGGGTTGCACCAGGCGGGAAGATGGAGCGTGGTGAGACAGTAAGAGATTCCGTTGTTCGCGAGTATCGTGAAGAAACAGGTATTTATTTAAAGAACCCAGCGTTAAAAGGGGTCTTCACCTTTGTCATCCAAGAAGGTGATAAAGTTGTTTCTGAATGGATGATGTTCTCCTTTTTAGCGACAGATTTTGCAGGAGAAAACAAACTAGAGAGCGAAGAAGGCATCATTGGTTGGCATACATTTGATAAGATTGATGATTTAGCAATGGCGCCAGGAGATTATCACATTATTGATTATTTAATTAAAGGGAATGGTATAATCTACGGTACATTTGTATATACCCCAGATTTTGAGCTGCTTTCATATCGATTAGATCCGAGTTAAATTGCCAAGGAGAGGATACGATGACAGAGAATAATGATATAAAAATGGTGATTATTACAGGAATGTCTGGAGCCGGAAAAACAGTAGCTTTACAAAGTTTTGAAGATTTAGGATATTTTTGTGTAGATAATTTACCGCCGATGTTATTGCCGAAGTTTATTGAGCTTATGTCGGATTCAAAAGGGAAAATGAATAAAGTAGCGCTTGGCGTTGATTTACGTGGCCGAGAGTTTTTCGAACATTTATGGGGAGCGCTTGATGATTTATCAGAACGTACATGGATTATTCCTCATATTTTATTTTTAGATGCGAAAGATAGTACGCTTGTAACTCGTTATAAAGAAACGAGACGTTCGCATCCGCTTGCGCCGACTGGTTTGCCGTTAAAGGGAATCGAAGCGGAGCGTAGTTTATTAACAGATATGAAGGCACGAGCGAATATTGTGCTTGATACATCGGATTTAAAACCGAAAGAATTACGTGAAAAAATTGTTCATTTGTTTTCTACTGAAACTGAGCAAGCATTTCGTGTAAATGTTATGTCCTTTGGATTTAAGTACGGTATTCCAATTGATGCAGATTTAGTATTTGATGTTCGTTTTTTACCAAATCCATATTACATTCCACATATGAAGCCATTAACAGGACTAGATGAAGAAGTTTCGTCGTATGTACTGAAATTTAATGAGACACATAAGTTTTTAGAGAAACTGATAGATCTCATTACTTTCATGCTGCCTCATTATAAAAGAGAAGGCAAAAGTCAACTTGTAATTGCAATTGGATGTACAGGTGGACAGCATCGTTCTGTTACGCTTACAGAGTACCTTGGGAAACATTTGAAACCAGAGTATAGCGTTCATGTATCTCATCGTGATGTGGAGAAGAGAAAGGGCCATTAGGGGATGAAAAAAGAGAGAAAACCTAAAATTGTCATCATGGGAGGAGGAACTGGACTCTCTGTTTTATTAAGAGGATTAAAGCAATATCCTGTTGATATTACAGCAGTTGTTACAATCGCTGATGATGGTGGCAGTTCAGGTAGATTACGTGATGAGCTAGAAATTCCACCCCCAGGTGACATTCGTAACGTACTTGTTGCACTGTCGGATGTAGAGCCCCTGGTGGAAGCTTTATTTCAGCATCGTTTCACAACGGGAGACGGACTGAAAGGTCATGCGTTAGGAAATCTGTTATTGGCAGGTATGACCTCGATTACAGGAGACTTTTTCCATGCAATTACAGAAACGAGTAAAGTATTAAATGTCAGAGGACGTGTATTACCAGCAGCGAATCAAAGTGCAGTACTGCATGCAGAACTAGAGGATGGAGAAATTGTAACAGGTGAATCAAAGATTCCGTATTTCGGAAAGAAGATTAACCGTGTCTTTTTAACTCCAGAAGATGTAGAGCCGTTACATGAAACGTTAGCTGAGATTAAACGAGCTGATTTACTTGTTTTCGGTCCAGGAAGTTTGTATACGAGTATATTGCCGAATTTAGTTGTTAATAAAATTGGGGACGCTGTTCTTGCTGCAAAAGCAAAGAAGGTATATGTATGTAATGTTATGACACAAGCGGGTGAAACGATGGGGTATACTGCGTTTGATCATGTGCAGGCGTTACATGATCATTTAGGGCAACCATTTATCGATACTGCAATTGTAAATAATCGTGATATTCCTTGTGAATTACGCAAGTTATATGAGGAAGAAATGTCGACACCAGTTGTAGTGGATGAAGAGCGTTTTACTGAAAATAATATTGATGTCATTCAAGATAGATTAGCGAAGTATGATGAGCGTGTTGTAAGGCATGATACGTTAAAGTTAGCTTCTATTTTATATTCACTGTTATAAATGTGCGTTACCTCGTTTTGAGGTAACGCTCCTCATTCATATAGGACAAGATTTTTGTTCCATAATAATCGTATAAGGAGGTGTTGACTGTGTCATTTGCATCGGAAACAAAGAAAGAGTTGACGAATCTTGAGGTGAAGGAATGCTGTGAGAAAGTAGAATTATCAGCATTACTTCGAATGAACGGGTCGCTTTCTTTTTCAAATCGTCGTCTATCTATCGATATTCAAACGGAAAATGCGGCAATTGCAAGAAGGATTTATACGCTTTTGAAAAAAGGATATGACGTAACGGTAGAATTACTTGTTCGTAAAAAAATGCGATTGAAGAAAAATAATGTATATATTGTGCGGCTTGTTGAGAAGTCTCGTGAAATATTAGCAGATCTCCATATTGTCCGGGACGACTTTTCATTTATTCGAAATATATCACAAGAATTAATTGAGAAGAAATGTTGTAAACGATCGTATTTACGAGGTGCATTTTTAGCAGGTGGTTCAGTAAATAACCCAGAAACATCATCTTATCATTTAGAAATCTTTTCGTTATATAAGGAACATAATGATGCTATATGTGAACTAATGAACGGATTTGATTTAAATAGTAAGACGTTGGAAAGAAGAAAAGGGTACATTACGTATTTGAAAGAAGCAGAAAAAATTACGGAATTTTTAAATATTATAGGTGCTCATAACGCACTTTTAAGATTTGAAGATATTCGAATTGTTCGTGATATGCGTAATTCAGTGAATCGACTAGTGAACTGCGAAACAGCTAATTTAAATAAAACAATTGGTGCAGCGCTAAGGCAGATTGAAAATATCCGCTATATTGATGAGTCAGTTGGTCTAGATATTTTGCCAGATAAACTAAGAGAAATTGCGCAACTACGAAGAGATTATCAAGATGTAACATTGAAAGAGTTAGGTGAGATGGTATCCGGGGGGAAAATTAGTAAATCGGGTATTAATCATCGTTTGCGTAAAATCGATGATATTGCAGAGAAATTACGCGCGGGGGAAACGATAGCAAAAAAATAAGAGGTTAAAGGAGAAATGGAGCTGTGGTTCAAAAACAGGTTAAAGTTTCATTAAAAAACGGCTTGCAAGCACGTCCGGCTGCGTTGTTTGTACAAGAGGCAAATCGCTTTCATGCAGATATCTTTATCGAGAAAGATGGAAAGACAGTAAATGCAAAGAGCATAATGGGGATTATGAGCTTAGCAATCGGAACTGGTAGCATGATAACAATTACAACAGAAGGTTCAGATGCAGAAGAGGCTTTAGAAGCATTAGCTGCATATGTACAATAAAATGGCTATCGCGCATGTGCGATAGCTTTTTTGTTTTTGCTGTTTACTTAAGGGGATTTTGCGGGATAGGGGGTATGTAGCTGGTTTGTCCTTGTCGTAGATTGTCGGTAAATCGATATGTTGTGTCGAACCGTTGATATATTAAAAAAATCGTTGATATAATTTGAGTTTTGTTCGATATAATTGAAAAATCGTTGATATATTTAGGGGAATACCAGGATGGGTATACAGACGGAGGGCATGATAATAAAAAAGCGCCCTGTAATAGGGCGCTTCTGCTTTTAAGTGTATCCAGCTCCGGCGGCTAGCTCTTCGTGTCTAAGAACCTTCCGCATAAGAAGGCAAAAAGCGCCTTTTACGCGAAAGAACCTTAGCCAGTCAGAGCTAAACGAGCCGCTTCCGCTTTAAATCTATTAACGATTTGTAAAGATCTTATCAATTAAGCCGTATTCTAAAGCTCTTTCTGCTGTCATGAAGTTGTCGCGGTCTGTGTCGCGTTGTAGTACTTCAAGTGGTTGACCTGTGCGGTCAGCAAGAATTTGGTTTAATTTTTCACGTAAGAATAGGATACGTTTTGCAGCGATTTCGATTTCAGTCGCTTGACCTTGTGCTCCGCCAAGTGGTTGGTGAATCATTACTTCACTGTTAGGAAGAGCGAAACGTTTTCCTTTTTCACCTGCTGCAAGTAAGAATGCACCCATAGATGCAGCCATACCGATACAGATTGTTGATACTTGTGGTTTAATAAACTGCATTGTATCGTAAATTGCCATACCTGCTGTGATAGAACCACCAGGGCTATTGATGTAGATGTGAATATCTTTTTCTGGATCTTGAGATTCCAAGAATAAAAGCTGGGAAACAATTGAGTTAGCTACGTTGTCATCAATTGCACTACCAAGCATAATGATGCGGTCTTTTAATAGTCGAGAGTAAATATCGTAAGCGCGTTCTCCACGATTTGTTTGTTCAATTACTGTAGGAATTAAATTCATCTGTTATTTCCTCCTTCTAAAGCTTTCTTAGTCTTATAATACAATTATGGTCAATAAAGGTCAAACGAAACCACTTTAAATCAAAAAAATATGTAGTTGTACCATGAAATATTCGCTATGTTTTTGAAATTCCCTGCTTATGTATCTTCAACATCATAACCGAATTACATAAATTTAAACGTCATGAAAACTGTAGAAAAAAAGAAAAGAACGCCTTTTGATTGAAGCGTTCTTTCGATATTTATTCTTTTAAAAGATAGGTTACTCTATTTAAAATCTTTTCGATTTGTTTCGCGTTTTTACTATACATTTCGCTTGCTGATTTCGATTTTGTTTCTAAAGAAAATAGCTCAAGATCAGCATGACATTTTTTTAAAGATGCCAATAATAAAGGTTTGTTTTGAGGAGAAGGCATTTGGAGTTTGTCATTATAAATGTCGATAGTAAGTTGCCCGTACGAGTCAACTTGACCGAGAAAAACATTTTCAATGACAACGCCGAGCTTTTCTAATTCTGAATGTAGCCAAGCGCGGTTATGCCCGCTTGATGACAGAGGTTCATCTAGTACATTTCCATCCATAATAACAGTTTGTGGTTCCTTCTCGTTTGGTACTTTTAAACCTACGTCTTTTGCTGTAAGTGGTTGGCGATCTTTCTTTAATAATACATTTAATTCACCGCTCGGTTCTAGTACAGCAAATTCAACATCCGCTACGCTGAATGCATTTTTTCCTCGGAGTAGTTCAAGTAATTCGTCACTTGTATATTTTTCTTTCTTTAAGTTATCTTCAAGTATTTTTCCATCTTTTATTAATACGGTAGACTTCCCTTCAAAAAAATCTCGAGCTGTTTTGTTCTTTAAAGAGAGGATTCCTGTGAAAAAGGGTACCGCAGCAAAAATGAGTATCGCAAAGACGCCATGGAAAAACTTTTGATCGAGCCCTGTAGATACTTGGGCAGCGATGTCACCAATCGTCATTCCAGCTATGTATTCAAAAAAGGAAAGTTGGGAGATTTGTCTTTTCCCTAACCATTTTGTAATAGCGAATAACATGATTAATATAAAAACAGAACGGAGAATGACAAGTGTCCATTCAGGTAGGTGAGACATAGCGATTTCCTCCAGTCTGCTTAAAACCCTTTATATTGAGGTTCTTCACGTTCTAATACTGAAACTCTATCCTTAACATCAGCGATGACGCTGTCCATTTCTAACATACATTCATGAAATACGCGTTTTGATTCTTCATCCTGTGAATTTAATGAAAGGGAACTTAAACTTGCTTGAGCACCCCTTAAACTAGCAAGACAAGTTTTTACGCTAGCGATAACAGTCATGCAAACACCTCTTATCCTTTCGGTTTAAATAGTAATGCTCCAATGAAGCCGAAAATAATCGCTGCGGATACACCTGCGCTCGTTACTTTAAACATACCAGTAATTACGCCGACGATTCCATGTTTTGCAGCTTCTTCCATCGCGCCGTGAACGAGGGCGTTTCCGAAACTTGTAATAGGTACAGTTGCCCCAGCTCCGGCGAAATCGATTAGTGGTTCATACAAATTGAATCCGTCTAATATAGCTCCAGCAACAACGAGTGTTGCCATTGTATGAGCTGGTGTTAGTTTGCCGACATCAAACATAAGTTGTCCAATTACACATATAAGTCCACCGATTACAAAAGCCCAGAAGAAAATCATTGCGTTGCACCTCCAAATTCAATCGAAACGGCGTGGGCGATACACGGAATCGTTTCTTCTTGTTGGAATGTAAGTGGAGATAGTAAAGCGCCTGTCGCAACGACAAGTATTTTTTTGAATTCTCCTCTTTTCATTCGGTTTAATAAGTGACCGTATACGACTGTCGCTGAACAGCCTGGACCACTTCCGCCGGCTATTACAGGTTGACCTTCTCTATAAATGAGTAGTCCGCAGTCTTGAAATTGTTCACTCGTTACTTTTGTCCCATGTTTATGTAGTAAGTCATAAGCAATTTCGCGTCCAACATGTCCGAGGTCGCCTGTTACGATTAAATCATAGTGAGATGCATCAAGATTTCTTTCTCTTAAATGAGCTTCAATTGTATCGACAGCAGCAGGGGCCATTGCACCTCCCATATTAAATGGATCAGTTAATCCCATATCAACAATGCGCCCAATTGTGGCGGAAGTTACTCTTGGGCCATGTCCTGTATCGCTTAAAATAGCTGCGCCCGCACCAGTTACTGTCCACTGGGCCGTAGGAGGTTTTTGACCACCATATTCAGTTGGATAACGAAATTGTTTTTCCACGGCAGCGTTATGGCTTGAAGCTCCAGTTAATAAATATTTTGCGCCTTTTGCATTTACGATACTTGCACCGAGCGCTAAACCTTCCATAGAAGTAGAGCAAGCGCCAAATAATCCGAGATAAGGTGTGCCAAGTGTGCGGCATGCAAAGCTAGTAGGCGTAATTTGGTTAATTAAATCTCCAGCGAGAACGAATTGAATATCATCTTTCCTAAGTCTCGCTTTTTCTGTAGCACGGCTACAAGCTTCTTCAAACAAAATTTTATGTGCTTTTTCGTAGGAATCTTGTCCGAGCCATAAATCTCCATGGAGGGTATCGAAGTCTTCAGGGATTTTTCCCTTTGCCTCAAAGGGGCCACCGATTACACCTGTTGAAATAATAACTGGTTTGTTTTCGAATACCCATGTTCGGTGTCCTTGTAACATTTATAACCCTCCCCATTGAACGAGAATCGTTTTAATAAGTGCGATGACGAAAGCGGAAAATACGCCAAATAAGATGACTGATCCTGCTAGTTTAAACATGTTACCACCAACGCCGAGAACGAATCCTTCTGTACGGTGTTCAATACATGCGGCAATAACAGAATTACCAAATCCAGTGACGGGAACTGCGGTACCAGCACCAGCAAATTGTCCAAGGCGATCGTAGACGCCAAATCCCGTAAGTAGCATGGAGATAAAAATAAGAGTTGCAACGGTAGGGTTCCCGGCAGAGCGCTCAGTGAAATCAAAATACGTAATATAAAAGGTAGAAATCAGTTGGCCTATTAGACAAATGAATCCGCCGACGAAAAAAGCTTTTATACAATTTTTTAAAACGGGGCGCTTCGGTTCGCGCTGTTGTTCGAATTTTTTATATTCTTGTTGTACAGGTGTTAAGTTTTTATCTTTACTAGACATTTGAATCCTTCCTTCTCTATTAGAAAGCTTAAATATTAGATCCCATTTCTGATTGAATGAGCTTTAATTGTTTTTTGATGCCGTCGTTACTTACTTTCTTTTTCTTAATTTTGTTTTCAAGTTCTTCTATGAGCATAAAGATCTTTTTGTCTGTACTTACATGAATATCAAAAGTAGGATTTTCATCACTTAGTTTCTTTTTTAATTTACTTCGTAAAGGTTTTAAACCAAATCTTTCGTGATGTTCAGGTTTGATGGCTATGTAAAGATCTAAATTTGTATTAACTGCGGTAGCTTCTATAATTCCCTCCATAGCAAGAGCTCTTTTCTTAGCGTCTTGCGATATAGATTGATTAAAGGATTCTGTACTCATTTTTGTTAATTTAGGACCTTTTTTCTCATCTGCTCGCTTCGCTTCTTCTTTCTTTACCTTTTTATCTAACGGGCTATTATCACATCCGGTAAGTGAACCGAATAGCAGCATAAATAACGCGGTTATGATTCCGAGTTTTCGCATTATAATCATTCCATTTCTATCTGCATTATGTAATGTGAGAAAAAGGATGATTGCATATCACCCTTTTTCTCACATTGTGTACCATTAGATAAAATGGTACTTTCGGTTATTGCTGTGAATATTGTGGTTCTTCTTGTTGGACTTCTTCAACGCGTGGGTTTAAAGAATCAATAATAGTTTGCGTTTGCTCTGCAGCTGTTTGGAAAAGTTGCTTTGCTTGTTGGTTATCCGTATCAAGAGCGAATCCCTCTAAGCTAGCTTGTGCACTTTTTAATCCAGAAACAGTTTGCTTTAGTTTTGTAATTACAGTCATTGAATGAAGCCCCCTTTGGAATATCAATTCAAAGATTATAATTTGTGAGTTGAGGTGAATTTATGATTGGAAAATTTAGGTGTATTACACGTGTGGATTACAATTTTATAATGAATATGTAAGGGTAAGCGATAGTGGAAAAAACTTTTTCTCCTAGAATAAAGAGCGTAAAGCAAGTTAAAAGGATATGTTAAGGAGAGTGAAATGGGTTTAATTGGAGTTTTTATATTAGTTATTGGTGTGGCAAGCTTTTCTCATAATGAGGTGACTGATACATATAATCCGCTTGTGAAAGAAGACTTTGTATATGTAAAAGCGAAAGAATCCGGCCGATTATCCACAGTTGGAGAGGTAGCTGGAGACTATAAATTTACTGGTTAATCCGCTTCGGGTGAAGAAAGAGATGTTAAGTTTTATGCGCCGCGTGGACTTAGAGAAGGGGCATATGTAAAGGTTAAAACAAAAGGTAAATATATTGAAACATACCAAGAAGTACAGCCAAATGAAATTCCAAAAGGGATTAAAAAGAAATTAGATAAATAAGATGGTTAAGAACTGCCTCCTAAATGTAGAAATTAGGGGGCGTTTTTATGCAGGAAAAAGCGTACGTACAATGTGCTATCAAAGAGTTTTTATTGATTTAAATGGTTTTTATTGCTATTATTATGAAGAGAAAATGAAGTATATTTTATAATCATGCGCCCATAGCTCAGTCGGATAGAGCGGTGGTTTCCGGTACCACGTCTGCCGGGGGTTCGAATCCCTCTGGGCGCGTTAAAAATCCCTAACTTACATCGTTGTGAGTTAGGGGTTTTTTTATTCATAATTGTATTGTTTGTCCCGTAAATACCAGATTGGTAAGGGTTATGAATCAGTGTATGCCGTTGAACCAGCTTGCGCTTTATTCATTTTAAATAATGATAAATTCATTATATATTGCAAAGTAAAGGCTGCAAGTATAATGAAGATCGGGAAGAAGAAATAGCGATAACGAATTTGAACTTCAGTCACTAAGTAAATGAGAAAAGCACCGATAATCAGAATTTGAAAATACTTCATGTTTAAATTTTTAAATGGAGAACTGAAAAGAAAAATAAAGACAGAACCCATGCTCAGCAACATAATCGATACATAGTGTATAAAGTCTAGTTTTATAAATGAAACATCGTTGATAGTATTTCTGGCGATATCATTTATAGGGATATATGCATAAGAATCTGTTGGACTACCCCACATAATAATATTTTTTTTGTTCATAAGAGGGATAAGGTCGGTTAGATTTTCGGTTCTTTCTTTAATTAATTGTTTTTGAATTCGATTATGTTCCTCTATATCAAAATCGACAATACTTTGTCTTAATTTAGCGAAGTCCTCTAAGGAATATTGGCCGTTAGATTCTTTATTCAAGCCTATAACAAATTTCCAGCCAGAATCCGCATTGGTTATTGGGTTATGTGAAATATTAAGCATTACAGGAATATAGGCTAAAGTATATAAGATAACTAAGTATGTAGAAATAAATGTTATAGAAGAAATGAAATTCCTTTTTAAAATATTGCTGTGAAAGAATAAAAGGAAAAGCCCGGCAGCTATTAAAAATAGGATCCCAATAGGATAAATAATATTTCCTAAAGCGAATAGCAGACCACCAAAAACCATATTTATGTAATTTTTATTTTCATCGCGTGCTAATAGGTGATACGTTCCCCAAGAAAACAACATCATAGAAAGATGCTGATTTGTGAGCACAGGGACTAGTAAAAATAAGTTAATAGATGTTACGTATAAAATGAAACCAAATCGCCCGAAGGTTTCATTGTTTAATCGGTGTTTAGCTATGTAAAAAATAGCTAAACCTGTTAGCAATGTATACACAATATTCAAGAACTGTAAGGCAAAGTAACTATGTGAGGTTAATGTAAGAACAAGTGCCTCGTAAATTGTAAAGCCCAACTGAGTAGTATTCCAAAAGAAGTACTGATTATCCTTAATGGCTTTCATGTTGCCAGCGGCTAATTCTTTAGCTCCATCCAACATGTACTGAAAATCAGAAATTGGAGACGAAGGGACTAATTTAATAATTATGATAGATATCAGTAGATAAACGATGCTTATCGTATAGACGTATTTTTTTGTGCTTATATTTCTTGTTAAGAAAACGAGGGCATATATGAAAATGATGAAAGTACATATCCCAAAGATGATAAAAGGACTAAATGCCAAATCTTGTTGTTGAAAGATACTCCAACACATGATTAGCAGAATGATACATGATGCCAGGTTAACTCCTAATGAAGGTATACTTCGAAGTGTTTTTTTGCATGATTCATCTCCCGTTCTAATTGTTGTATATAATGGAAAATTTTACGTTATAAATTTAGTTCTTTCAATATTTATAGTTAAAGGTTTGTTGTTTTCTATGAAATTTTATTGTTTTATACACGAGAAGATAGAGTTTTATTCTATCTTCTTTTTTATTTCTCTATTGTTATATCTAGTGATAAGATTTACTATTAGTATGTGGTTCTAATTTTTGCGCACTATTATTTTCTTTCAATATTATTCAAATTTCGGTTGTAAGTTGTAAATCTCATTAATACATATAAATTAATAATATTTTGGAATGGGTGTCTGCGATAGGATTCTCCTTTTACCAAACTTATTGTACAATAGAAACAAGGGGGAGATTAGTTTGAAGGCAAGTCTTTTACAAGAACAAAGCTTACGTTTGGCAATGACACAAGAGTTAAGGCAAGCGATTACAATGCTTCAGTATAATGTACAAGAATTATCGGAGTTTTTGTATGAGCAATCGTTAGAGAATCCCCTTATTGAGTTAGGTGGTTTTGAGAGGGAGAAGAAGAGCTCTAACAAAAGTAAAAGTACCAGCAAACAAGTCGAGAATCAGATGGAAATCTACAGTGTGGATTCCATGACGATTCAGCAACATTTATTAAATCAAATACAGTATTATAAAATAGAAGAAGAAGAGCGAAAAGTAGCTTCTTTCATTATTATGAACATGGATGGAAATGGGTATTTACAAGAAACGAATGAAGAGTTAGCAGATCTCCTTTCTGCACCGCTTCATGTAGTCGATCGCTCTGTAGAGATTGTCCAATCACTTGAGCCGGCAGGGGTAGGAGCACGTAATATTCAGGAATGTCTAATTTTACAATTGAAGCGCTTACAAAGAAGGGATGGATTAGCGGAAGATATTGTAGAGGAGCACTTTGCTTATTTCGTGAAGAAGGATTGGCGAAAGCTCGTTCATGTGCTGAAGTGTAGTAATGAAGAATTACAATCGGCGGTGAACTGTATTACATCATTGCAGCCGAAACCAGGCCTTGCGTATTCTTCGGATAAACCACTGTATATTGTGCCTGACATGGCAGTGAAAAAAGAAGGCGATCGCCTCGTTTTACAGATGAATGAGAGAAATATGCCGAGAATTGAAATTCATTCTGAGTACAGTGCACTTCTTAATAATAGTGAAAGTGAAGTAGCATCTTACGTTTCAGAAAAGTATCAGCATGTGCAATGGATTATGCGCAGTTTGAAACAGAGAAAACAAACACTTCTGCAAGTGATGACGATTATTATGGAAAAACAACGTGATTTCTTTTTGGAAGGTCCAGCGTATTTGAAGCCACTCGCTTTAAAAGAGGTGGCGGAAGAGCTAAGTGTGCATGAGTCTACGATTAGTCGTGCAACAAGAAATAAGTATGTGCAAACACCACACGGTTTATTTGAGATGAAATCGTTCTTTAGTAATGCAGTTTCGACGACAGAGGATGAGGCAGTTTCAACGAAGCGAGTGAAACAGTTTATTCAAACGCTTGTTGAAGCAGAGAACAAGAAAAAGCCACTCTCAGATCAAAAGATTTCAAAATTATTAGAAGAAGAGCATGAAATTGTTATTTCTCGAAGAACAGTGGCGAAGTATAGAGAACAAATGCATATCCCAGCTTCATCATTACGAAAAACGATCGGATAGGTGAAGAAGATGAAAGTTGTACTATATACAAAAGTAGATTGTGGTCTTTGCGTGCAGGCGAAACAAGTTTTACAAGAAGTACAATGTGAATATTCTTTTCAAATCGAGGAAATAGATATATATGAAGATAATGACCTTTTAGAAAAATATCATTTAATGATTCCGGTTGTAGAAATAGGCGGAAAACAAGTAGAATATGGTAACATTCACAAAGGTGTCATAATAAACTATATAAAGAATGCAGTTAAGAGTTGAATAAGTTTCTATCTCCTGTTACAATAATACACGTAGCAGGGATTATTTTTTTAACCTATGTGGGACACAAAATGTCACTACGGGACGTAAAGTGACCACGAGGGAAAAATGAACCAATGTAGTGAGGAGAAAAGATATGCGCTCATGGATTCAGAACACAAAAAAATTATTACCTGATCTGCTACCTGTTATGCAAACGAGAATGCAAATTCTTCAATACATTAGGCTCATGCAGCCGATTGGAAGAAGAAACTTATCAGCAAGTCTCGGTATGACAGAACGAGTATTGCGAAGTGAAGTTCAAGTTTTGAAAGAACAAAACTTAGTTCACGTCGCTTCTTCTGGAATGACTTTGACAGAAGAAGGAACAGCTTTAGTTCTTGCTTTGGAAGACTTTATGAAAGAAATTTCCGGGTTAAAGGTTTTAGAAAAGCAACTTAAGGAAACATTAGACTTGGATGAAGTTTTCGTTGTCCCTGGTGATAGTGATGAATCGCCGTGGGTCAAACTGGAGATGGGCCGTGCTTGTGTGACTTGTATAAAAGACCGTCTGACAGCGAATAATATCGTTGCTGTGGCTGGAGGAACTACGCTAGCTGCTGCTGCGGACATGATGCAACTTGATTGCAAAGATTTACATATGCTATTTGTCCCAGCACGTGGTGGAATTGGAGAAGGTGTTGAATTAGAAGCCAATACCATTTGTGCCAAGATGGCGCAAAATACGATGAGTAATTATCGCTTATTGTATGTTCCAGACCATGTTAGTAGCGAAGCATATGCGTCTATTGTGACAGAGCCCTCCGTGAAAGAAGTTCTTGAGTTGATTCGATCTTCCAATATCGTCATTCATGGAATCGGTGATGCGTTAACAATGGCACGTCGCAGAAGTACTTCGGAAGCAGATTGGTTAAAGATTCAAGCAAACGAAGCAGTTGGCGAAGCTTTCGGTTACTACTTTAATGAACAAGGAAATGTTGTTCATAAAGTAAGAACAGTTGGTATGCAACTTGAAGATTTACAAAATGTATCTCACGTTGTTGCAGTCGCTGGAGGTTCTTCAAAGGCAAAGGCAATACAGGCTGTAATAAAGCAAGGGCACACTTCAATTCTAATTACAGATGAAGGTGCAGCAAAACAATTAACAAAGGGTATTACCCTTTAATATAATCCCCCAAGGAGGAAATTCAAATGACTAAAATTGGTATTAATGGATTTGGACGTATCGGACGTAACGTATTCCGCGCAGCTCTTAACAACTCTGAGGTAGAAGTAGTAGCAATCAACGACTTAACAGATGCTAAAACATTAGCTCACCTTTTAAAATATGACACAGTTCACGGAACTTTAAATGCAGAAGTATCTGCTAACGAAAACAGCATCGTTGTTAACGGTAAAGAAATTAAAGTTATCGCTGAGCGTGACCCAGCTCAATTACCATGGAGCGACTACGGAGTAGAAGTAGTAGTAGAATCTACTGGCCGTTTCACTAAAAAATCAGACGCTGAGAAACACTTAGGTGGATCAGTTAAGAAAGTTATCATCTCAGCTCCAGCTTCTGACGAAGATATCACTGTAGTTATGGGTGTTAACCACGAACAATACGATGCAGCTAACCACAATGTAGTATCTAACGCTTCTTGTACTACAAACTGTCTAGCTCCATTCGCTAAAGTATTAAACGAAAAATTCGGCGTAAAACGCGGAATGATGACAACAATTCACTCTTACACTAACGACCAACAAATCTTAGACTTACCACACAAAGATTTACGTCGTGCTCGTGCAGCAGCTGAAAACATGATCCCAACATCTACTGGTGCTGCTAAAGCTGTAGCATTAGTATTACCAGAACTTAAAGGTAAATTAAACGGTGGCGCTGTACGTGTTCCAACTGCTAACGTTTCTCTTGTTGACTTAGTTGTTGAACTTGACAAAGAAGTAACAGTTGAAGATGTAAACGCAGCATTCAAAGCAGCAGCTGAAGGCGAATTAAAAGGTATCCTTGGATACAGCGAAGAGCCATTAGTATCTATCGACTATAACGGATGTACAGCTTCTTCTACAATCGATGCATTATCTACAATGGTAATGGAAGGTAACATGGTTAAAGTACTTTCTTGGTACGATAACGAAACTGGTTACTCTAACCGCGTAGTAGACCTAGCTGCATACATGACTTCTAAAGGTCTTTAATTCTTAAGTATATAAGCAATCAATGACAAAACGAGGGAGAGGGTTTGTTCCCTCTCTCTCTTCTTTCGTTTTAGAAGCAAATGTGTTAAGCTTTTGAATGGGTTTTGTCAATCCTAACTAGTAGTCGGAGGGAAATCCAATGAACAAAAAATCAATTCGTGACGTAGATTTAAAAGGTAAGCGTGTATTTTGCCGCGTTGATTTCAACGTACCTATGAAAGAAGGCAAAATTACAGATGAAACTCGTATCCGTGCAGCTCTTCCTACAATTCAATATTTAGTAGAGCAAGGTGCGAAAGTTATTTTAGCAAGCCACTTAGGCCGTCCAAAAGGTCAAGCAGTAGAAGAATTACGTCTTACTCCAGTAGCAGCACGTTTAGGCGAGCTTCTTGGTAAAGATGTTAAAAAAGCAGACGAAGCATTCGGACCAGTTGCACAAGAAATGGTTGCAGCAATGAACGAAGGCGACGTATTAGTTCTTGAAAACGTACGTTTCTATGCCGGCGAAGAAAAGAACGATGCAGAACTTGCGAAAGAATTTGCAGCTCTTGCTGACATCTTCGTAAACGATGCATTCGGTGCAGCTCACCGTGCTCACGCTTCTACAGCAGGAATCGCAGACTACCTACCAGCAGTATCTGGTTTATTAATGGAAAAAGAGTTAGATGTACTTGGTAAAGCACTTTCTAACCCAGAACGTCCATTCACAGCTATCATTGGTGGTGCGAAAGTAAAAGATAAAATCGGTGTAATTCGTCATCTATTAGACAAAGTAGATAACTTAATCATCGGTGGCGGACTTGCTTACACATTCGTTAAAGCTTTAGGTCATGAAATTGGTCTATCTCTATGTGAAGACGACAAGATCGAACTAGCTAAAGAATTTATGCAACTTGCAAAAGAAAAAGGCGTAAACTTCTACATGCCAGTTGATGTTGTAATCACAGAGGAATTCTCTGAAACTGCAACAACTCAAATCGTTGGTATCGACTCTATTCCTTCTACATGGGAAGGTGTGGACATCGGTCCTAAAACACGTGAAATTTATGCAGATGTAATTAAAAACTCTAAGCTTGTTGTATGGAATGGACCAATGGGTGTATTCGAAATGACTCCATTCGCAGAAGGTACAAAAGCAGTAGGACAAGCATTAGCAGATGCAGAAGATACATACTCTGTTATCGGCGGTGGTGACTCTGCAGCAGCTGTTGAAAAATTCGGTATGGCTGATAAAATGAGCCACATTTCTACTGGCGGCGGTGCGTCATTAGAATTCATGGAAGGTAAAGAGCTTCCAGGTGTAGTTTGTCTTAACGACAAATAAGTAGCAGCCAAAGAAAAAGGACGGTGCAAAGCATGCGTAAACCAATTATCGCAGGTAACTGGAAAATGAATAAAACTCTATCTGAAGCAGTTAGCTTCGTAGAGGAAGTTAAAGGTCAAATCCCAGCAGCTTCAGCTGTTGATGCAGTAGTTTGCTCTCCAGCTCTATTCTTAGAGCGCTTAGTAGCAGCAACTGAAGGAACTGACTTACAAGTAGGTGCACAAAACATGCACTTCGAAAAAAATGGTGCATTCACTGGCGAAATTAGCCCAGTAGCACTTAGCGACTTAAAAGTAGGCTACGTAGTACTTGGCCACTCTGAGCGTCGTGAAATGTTTGCTGAAACAGACGAATCAGTAAACAAAAAGACTCTTGCAGCATTTGAACATGGTTTAACACCAATCGTATGTTGTGGTGAGACTTTAGAAGAGCGCGAAAGCGGAAAAACATTTGATCTAGTAGCAGGTCAAGTGACAAAAGCACTTGCAGGTTTAACAGAAGAGCAAGTTAAAGCAACTGTTATCGCTTATGAGCCAATATGGGCTATCGGTACAGGTAAATCATCTTCTTCTGCAGATGCAAACGAAGTATGTGCGCACATCCGTAAAGTTGTTGCAGAAGCTGTTTCTCCAGAAGCTGCAGAAGCTGTTCGTATTCAATACGGCGGTAGCGTAAAACCAGAAAACATTAAAGAGTATATGGCACAATCTGACATCGACGGCGCTTTAGTTGGCGGTGCTAGCTTAGAGCCTGCTTCGTTCTTAGGTCTTCTGGGGGCGGTAAAATGAGAAAGCCAACAGCTTTAATCATTCTTGACGGTTTCGGACTTCGTGAAGAAACTCATGGGAATGCTGTAGCACAAGCTAAGAAACCTAATTTTGATGGTTACTGGAACAAATTCCCTCATACAACGCTTACAGCTTGTGGTGAGGAAGTAGGTCTTCCAGAAGGTCAAATGGGTAACTCTGAGGTTGGTCACTTAAATATCGGTGCTGGCCGCATCGTATACCAAAGCTTAACACGCGTAAACGTTGCAATTCGTGAAGGTGAGTTCGATCAGAACGAAACATTCCAAAATGCAATTAAAAGCGTGAAAGAAAAAGGTACTGCTCTTCATTTATTCGGTTTACTTTCTGACGGTGGTGTGCACAGTCACATGAACCATATGTTTGCTCTTCTTCGCTTAGCAGCAAAAGAAGGCGTGGAGAAAGTTTATATCCATGCGTTCTTAGATGGCCGCGATGTTGGACCACAAACAGCAAAAGGTTATATCGATGCAACAAATGAAGTAATTAAAGAAACAGGTGTAGGACAATTCGCGACTATCTCTGGTCGTTATTACTCCATGGACCGTGACAAGCGTTGGGATCGCGTAGAAAAATGTTACAGTGCTATGGTGAATGGTGAAGGCCCTACTTATAAATCAGCAGAAGAGTGTGTAGAAGACTCTTATGCGAACGGTATCTATGATGAATTCGTATTGCCGTCTGTAATTGTTAACGAAGATAACACGCCAGTTGCAACAATCAATGATGATGATGCAGTTATTTTCTATAACTTCCGTCCAGACCGTGCAATTCAAATTGCTCGTGTATTTACAAACGAAGACTTCCGTGAGTTCGATCGTGGTGAAAAAGTACCTCACATTCCTGAATTCGTTTGTATGACACACTTCAGTGAAACTGTAGATGGTTACGTGGCATTTAAGCCAATGAACCTTGATAACACTTTAGGTGAAGTTGTTGCGCAAGCGGGATTAAAGCAACTTCGCATCGCGGAAACTGAAAAGTATCCGCACGTTACATTCTTCTTTAGCGGTGGTCGTGAGGCTGAATTCCCAGGAGAAGAGCGTATCTTAATTAACTCACCAAAGGTTGCAACGTATGATTTGAAACCTGAAATGAGCATTTACGAAGTAACGGACGCTTTAGTAAATGAAATCGAAAATGATAAACATGATGTTATCATTCTTAACTTTGCGAACTGTGATATGGTTGGCCATTCTGGGATGATGGAACCAACAATTAAAGCAGTAGAAGCAACTGACGAATGTTTAGGAAAAGTTGTAGAAGCGATTCTTGCAAAAGATGGTGTAGCACTTATTACTGCTGACCATGGTAATGCTGATCAGGAGTTAACTGCTGATGGCGGGCCTATGACAGCTCATACAACTAACCCGGTTCCTTTCATCGTTACAAAAAATGATGTAGAGCTTCGTGAAGGTGGTATTTTAGGAGATATCGCCCCAACAATGCTTACACTTTTAAATGTGGAACAACCGAAAGAAATGACAGGTAAAACAATTATTAAATAATTTGCTTATATAAAAAGGAGAGAATTTATTATGTCAACAATTATTGATGTTTATGCTCGCGAAGTCCTTGACTCTCGTGGTAACCCAACTGTAGAAGTAGAAGTTTACACAGAAAGCGGCGCTTTCGGACGCGCTATCGTACCAAGTGGTGCATCTACTGGTGAGCACGAAGCAGTAGAATTACGTGACGGTGACAAATCTCGTTACCTTGGTAAAGGTGTTATTAACGCAGTAAACAACGTTAACGAAATTATCGCTCCAGAAATCGCTGGTTTCGATGTAACTGACCAAGCTGGTATCGACCGTGCTATGATCGAATTAGATGGCACTCCAAACAAAGGTAAACTAGGCGCTAACGCTATCCTTGGTGTATCTATGGCAGTAGCTCATGCAGCAGCTGACTTCGTAGGTCTTCCATTATACCGTTACCTTGGTGGATTCAATGCAAAACAATTACCAACTCCAATGATGAACATCATCAACGGTGGTTCTCACGCTGATAACAACGTAGACTTCCAAGAGTTCATGATCTTACCAGTTGGTGCTCCAACATTCAAAGAATCAATCCGTATGGGTGCTGAAGTATTCCATGCACTTAAAGCTGTATTACATGACAAAGGTCTTAATACGGCAGTAGGTGACGAAGGTGGATTCGCTCCAAACCTTGGTTCTAACCGTGAAGCTCTAGAAGTAATCATCGAAGCTATCGAAAAAGCTGGTTACAAAGCTGGCGAGAACGTATTCTTAGGAATGGACGTTGCTTCTTCTGAGTTCTACAACAAAGAAACTGGTAAATATGACCTTGCAGGCGAAGGCCGTACTGGCTTAACTTCTGCAGAAATGGTTGATTTCTACGAAGAGCTTTGCAAAGACTTCCCAATCATCTCTATCGAAGATGGTTTAGACGAAAACGACTGGGATGGTCACAAATTATTAACTGAGCGTATCGGTGATAAAGTACAATTAGTTGGTGACGATTTATTCGTAACTAACACTCAAAAACTTGCTGAAGGTATCGAAAAAGGTATCTCTAACTCAATCTTAATTAAAGTTAACCAAATCGGTACTTTAACTGAGACTTTCGAAGCTATCGAAATGGCTAAACGTGCTGGTTACACAGCAGTTGTATCTCACCGTTCTGGTGAAACTGAAGATGCTACAATCGCTGACATCGCAGTTGCAACTAACGCTGGCCAAATCAAAACTGGTTCTATGAGCCGTACTGACCGTATTGCTAAGTACAACCAATTATTACGCATCGAAGACGAATTAGGCGAAATCGCTGTTTACGATGGTATCAAATCTTTCTATAACATCAAACGATAATTGTAGAAAATAAACGACAGACCGTGAGAAATCACGGTCTGTTTTTTTATGCTAAAATTGTTCGCCCGTCATAAATGACATGAAATGTTTGAAGAAGCGATTATAATCAAAATCAATTGCTATTTGATGACTCGGCCAATCAATAAATGGTTTAGATTCTCCTAAAGAGCGAAATTCTCCAATACTTGCCCCCTGTGCATAAGATTCTGTCATGACAACGATAGGTGATTTGTGATATGTAAACATAGCGTTATCAAGTAAAGCGAGTATTGGTATTGTGTCATGGAAGGGGCTGCCCTTTAAATGTGGTAGGGCGTCTTTATAATATCCGTAGTAATAGTGATCGAATAACGGTTTGACAAGTGGAGCTTTTCCTTTTGCCTCGATGTATTCGGCCATTTCTGGTGTAATGATGGAGTATTGGGTGACGTTTAATGGGTATATGTACATGTTAGTTGCGGATTGAAGGACTATATTAGCGGCAGTAGGATCGCCATAAAAGTTTGCTTCGGAAATAGGGGTAACATTACCAGGATGGAGAAAAGCACCGCCCATTACGTAGAAAGATTTAATTTGCTCCATTAATTGTTTACATACGATAAATAAAATTGCTAGGGAGGTAAGTCTTCCTAAACTTACGATGATTAATTCATCTTTATACTGTTCAATAAGAGGAATAACTTCAAAAAAATTCTCCATTTCTTCGTTAGTCACATTCTCCTTTGGAATAATTGGGCCGAGTCCCTGTTTCCCGTGTACATCTGTAAAAAAAGCAGGAGGGGCACCAGTAATTGGCCGTTCTGATCCACCAAAGATTTTGATATTTCTACCCTCTACTTCGTTTGTAAGAAAATGAGCATTTTCTACGGCCATTTTTTTTGGAACATTGCCGTAATCAGCAACGATACCGACTATTTCTATTTCATCGATAAAGAATGCTAAGAGGAGAGCCATCGTATCATCGATTCCAGGATCACAAAAAATAAGAACTTTTTTGGGCATATGTTCACCACCTATCTTGTTTATCCCGTACAAACTTGCTTGGTGAGGGCTAATAATCAATAGGGATGAGGACACCCTCATTGATTAAAGTTTCACTTTATATATATGTAAGTTTAAGGATAAAAAGATTATTTTATTGAAATAATAGTATCGGAAATTCAGAAAATAAAAACTTTTTATATTAGGTCAATGTTTTTGACGTAATTTTTGTTTGGAAATGCAGTCATATCAAGGTTGTAAGCGTATAACATAGGCTGTTTTTGCTGTCAAGTTGATAAATTGCAGCTTTTTACAATTTATACTATGATAAAGATATTAACAGAAGATCGTATAAACATGAGGGATGATGAACATGAAATTTACAAAGATCCTTGTCCAAATTGCTGCTCTTTATGTGTTTTATATGGTTGGAACTTGGGTGCAAGAAATGTTGAATATTCCAATTCCAGGAAGCTTGATTGGGATGTTTCTTTTACTTGTTTTACTTAGCCTAAAAGTACTTCCAGTGAAATGGTTTGATTTAGGAGCGGAAACACTCGTCGCTATTATGCCGTTTTTATTAATTCCGCCAACGCTTGGCTTAATGAATTACGGTGCTTTTTTTATGAGTAAAGGAATTTCTCTTTTCATTACAGTTGTAGCGAGTACGTTTTTAATTATCATTGTCGCAGGACATACAGGGCAATATCTTGCGAATAGAAAGGAAAGAGAGTCGTGATGAGTCAAATATTAACCGGAATCGGTTGGGTTCTTTTTACGGTGCTATTATATCAATTATCTAAAAAAATCTATCAATTATTTCCAACACCATTTACTATTCCAATGCTTGTAGCGACAGGATTAATGGCTTTCTTATTTATTGTGCTTGATATACCATATCAACATTATATGGAAAGCGGTGGTGGCTGGATTGCGAAGTTACTTGGACCAGGTGTTGTAGCATTTGCAATCCCGCTTTACAAACAACGTCATGTGCTGCAAAAATATGTTGTACCGATTGCGGGCGGAGTATTAGTAGGTACAACAGTTGCGATTGCGAGTGATTTTGCTATTGCCTCACTTATGGGAACAGATAAAAGTTTAATTTTATCTTCATTACCAAAATCAGTGACAATGCCGGTTGCGATGAGCGTTTCTGAACAAGTTGGTGGTGTTCCATCCTTAACAGCGGCATTCGTAGTTATCGCAGGTATTACTGGAACGATTACAGGTCCAATTTTATTAAAATGGAGCCGCGTTACAAACTCGGTTGGTAAAGGTATCGGATTTGGATGTGCTTCTCATATTATGGGTGTTATGAGAGCAATGAAAAATAACGAACATGAAGGTGTTATTGGATCGGTAACAATGACATTAACAGCAATTTTGACATGTTTGCTCGGACCGTTATTTGCAATGATGTTTATGTAATAGAAGAAAAGCGAGAGCGACTCTATAGCTCTCGCTTTTCTATAGGATTTATGCTACAGTTAAAATAACTGAATCTTTGTAGGAGGTACGCCAAGTGCATACGTTATTATCCGTTTTACTTATTATTGTATCGATTTTAATGATTGTTATGGTACTTATGCAGTCTAGTAATAGCTCAGGCCTTTCAGGTGCAATTTCCGGCGGTGCAGAGCAATTATTTGGTAAGCAAAAAGCACGTGGAATTGAAGCGGTATTAAACCGTATTACAATTGTTTTAGCTGTATTGTTCTTTGTATTAACAATTGCTGTTACGTACTTAAACTTATAGAATTGAAAGAAGAAGCGTTAGTAGTTTGTACTAATGGTTCTTCTTTTTTTATTTTGTTATTTGAAAAAAGTTTCTAATTAGATTATAGAAATATAAATATGGTACACTAAGATATAGAAAGAATACGACTAGATTACAGAAGAGAAAGAGGAGAAGTACATGATGAAATTAGCATCTCCGAAACCATTTACATTTGAGGGTGGAGACCGCGCTGTTTTATTACTACATGGATTCACAGGAAACTCAGCTGATGTACGTATGTTAGGGCGTTTCTTAGAAAAGAAAGGCTATACTTGTCATGCGCCAATTTATAAAGGACACGGCGTACCACCAGAAGAACTTGTTCATACAGGTCCTACAGATTGGTGGCAAGATGTAACGGAGGCATATCAGCTTTTAAAAGATAAAGGCTTTGAGAAAATTGCTGTCGTTGGTTTGTCACTAGGCGGAGTATTTTCTCTGAAATTAGCATATACAATCCCTGTTTTAGGTGTGGTACCAATGTGTGCACCGATGTATATTAAGAGTGAAGAAACAATGTACCAAGGTATATTGGCATATGCTCGCGAATATAAAAAGCGTGAGCAAAAATCACCAGAGCAAATTGAACAAGAAATGTTGGAATTCCAACAGACACCGATGAATACATTAAAAGCATTACAAGAGCTAATTGCTGATGTACGTAATAATGTTGATATGATTTATGCACCGACGTTTGTTGTACAAGCGCGTCATGATGAAATGATTAATACGGATAGTGCTAACATTATTTATAACGGTGTAGAATCAACGTTAAAGGACATTAAATGGTATGAAGACTCTACGCATGTCATTACACTTGATAAGCAACGTGACGAGCTACATGAGGATGTATATAACTTCTTGGAGCAACTAGATTGGTAAGATCTAGTTGCCTCTTTTTTTCATAAGGAAATTTTTATGGAAACTGTAAAAAAATCATTAGGGGAGTATTGAATTTTCGCTTTATACATCCCCCATCTTTCGGATACACTAAATAATATAAGGGTTTAAAGGAGGTATTTTTGCTTGGAAGAAATCATACAAGAAAATATTGATAAGTTGTTATTATTTATGAGAGAAGAAGCGTATAAACCGTTAACGATACAAGAGTTAGAAGAGGCATTTGGAATTGAAGGTTCTGAGGGCTTTAAAGATTTTGTAAAGGCACTTGTAATGATGGAAGAGAAGGGACTTGTTATTCGTACACGTAGCAATCGTTATGGTCTTCCTGAAAAGATGAATTTAGTGCGTGGTAAGTTAATTGGACATGCGCGTGGCTTTGCTTTCGTTGTGCCAGAAGAGAAGAAAACGGGAGATGATGATCTTTTCATTCCTCCTACAGAATTAAACGGTGCACTTCACGGTGATACAGTATTAGCACGCCTAAGTTCACAATCAAGTGGTTCACGTCAAGAAGGTTCAATTGTACGCATTTTAGAACGTGGAACGAAAGAACTAGTTGGTACATATACAGAATCGAAAAACTTTGGGTTTGTTATACCTGACAATAAGCGTTGGACAAGTGATATTTTCATCTTGAAAAGCGCATCCATGGGTGCTGTAGAAGGCCATAAAGTAGTTGTTAAAATTACGAGCTATCCAGAGAATCGTTTAAGTGCGGAAGGTGAAGTTATTCAAATTTTAGGTCATAAAAATGATCCAGGAGTAGATATTTTATCGGTCATCCATAAACATCATTTACCTTTAGCATTTCCTGAGGAAGTGATGGAGCATGCAAACAGTGTACCAGAAACGATTTCAGAAGAAGACTTGAAAGATCGCCGTGATTTACGTGACCAAATGATTGTAACGATTGATGGTGCAGACGCGAAGGACTTAGATGATGCTGTTACAGTAACGAAGCTTGAGAACGGTAATTACAAGCTTGGTGTTCATATTGCGGATGTAAGTCATTACGTTGAAGAAGGTTCTCCAATTGATGTTGAAGCAGCGGAAAGAGCGACGAGTGTATATCTTGTTGATCGTGTAATTCCAATGATTCCACATCGTCTATCTAACGGTATTTGTTCATTAAATCCGAAAGTAGACCGTCTGACACTGTCTTGTGAAATGGAAATCAACAACTTAGGTGATGTTGTCAAACACGAGATTTTCCAAAGTGTGATTAAAACGACAGAGCGTATGACATATGCTGACGTAAGAAGCATTTTAGAAGATGAGGACGAAGAGTTAATCAAGCGCTATGAACCGTTAGTACCAATGTTTAAAGAGATGGGCCAATTGGCACAAATTTTACGTGAAAAGCGTATGCGCCGTGGTGCAATCGACTTTGACTTTAAAGAAGCAAAAGTATTAGTAGATGAAGAAGGAAAACCGACTGATGTTGTAATGCGTGATCGTTCTGTATCAGAAAAGTTAATTGAAGAATTTATGCTTGTTGCGAACGAAACCGTAGCAGAACACTTCCACTGGATGAACGTACCATTCATGTACCGTGTCCATGAAGATCCGAAAGAAGATAAGTTAGAGCGATTCTTCGAGTTTGTAACGAACTTCGGATATGCGGTAAAAGGACGTGCGAATGAAGTACATCCTCGTGCATTGCAACAAATTCTTGAAATGGTTCAAGGACAGCCTGAAGAAGTAGTAATTTCAACGGTTATGCTTCGTTCTATGAAGCAAGCACGTTACGATTCGGAAAGCTTAGGACATTTCGGCTTATCAACTGAGTTCTACACGCATTTCACATCGCCGATTCGTCGTTATCCAGATACGATCGTTCATAGATTGATTCGTGAATACGTCATTAACGGTAAAGTCGACAGTGAAACACAAGCGAAATGGCGTGAAAACTTACCAGAGATTGCAGAGCACTCTTCTAATATGGAACGTCGTGCTGTTGAAGCAGAGCGTGAAACAGACGAAATGAAAAAAGCAGAGTATATGGTCGATAAGATCGGTGAAGAGTATGACGGTATGATTAGCTCTGTAACAAACTTCGGTTTATTCGTAGAGCTTCCAAATACAATTGAAGGTCTTGTACATGTTAGTTACTTAACGGATGATTACTACCGTTACGACGAGAAGCATTTCGCAATGATCGGAGAACGTACAGGTAACGTATTCCGCATCGGTGACGAAATTACAATTCGTGTTATTAACGTAAACAAAGACGAGCGCGCAATTGACTTTGAAATCGTTGGCATGAAAGGTACACCTCGCCGTAAGTTCAAAGATCGTCCAGTCGTTATCGAACAGCCAAGAACAGGCAGAAAGAAACGGGGTGGACGTAGCGAGCGCAGTAATGAGCGCGGCGGCGAACGCGGTACAGGTAGAAAATTTGACCGTGGTGGCAAAGGTAACAGCACAGGAAGAGGATCCGCATCAGCATCCACGTCCGCTAGTCAGCCAGGGAAAAAAGATGGTAATGGCAAGAAGAAAAAAGGATTCTTTGAAAACGTACCAGGATTCAAGAAGAAAAAGAAAAAGCGTAAGTAAGAAAAGAGTGGCTTCGCTTTGATGAAAAGCGGGGCCGTTTTTCTTTTTATTGTCATTTCACTCCCTCGAACGAAGCAAAAAGCGCTTCTCTGTCGGGAGTTCCAATGTCCAAAGATTCTGAGCGAGCTACTTTCGCTTTTTGTGTAATCCAGCTACAGTGGCTAGAATGTTTGGCGACTTCGCTTCTTCCCCAGAGGCAAAGGGCGCCTCAAGGTCAGAAGCTCCATCCACCTCACATTCTGAACGAGCCACTTTCGCTTTTTGTTTACATTTGTTACAATAGTAAAAATAGAGGAGGGACGTTATATGCCAAAAGGTACAGGTAAGGTTATTGCACAAAATAAAAAAGCATTTCATGATTATTTCATCGAAGAAACATACGAAGCAGGGCTTGTCCTTCAAGGAACGGAAATTAAGTCGATTCGCGCTGGTCGCGTGAACTTGAAAGATGCGTTTGCACGTATACATAATGGTGAAGTATGGGTTCATAATATGCATATTAATACGTACGAGCAAGGGAATCGTTTCAACCATGATCCGCTTCGCACGAGAAAATTACTTCTTCATAAAAAAGAAATTGATAAACTAGCGGGAGCTGCAAAAGAAACAGGTTACGCATTAGTTCCACTTAGAATCTATTTGAAAAATGGATTTGCAAAGATGGCACTTGGTTTAGCAAAAGGTAAGAAACAATATGATAAACGTCATGATTTAAAAGAGAAAGAAGCGAAACGTGAAATTGCACGCGTGTTCCGTGATCGCCAAAAGATGTAATACAGATATTTACATTTGTAAAACGGCGCGCGTATGATATAATAACTTATGTAAGGTTATTGCACATTGAAAAACAGCTCTTAGTAGCTATCACGATATTTTCTTCGTATGCTCCATTTTTATCATGGGGACGTTACGGATTCGACAGGGATAGTTCGAGCTTAGGTTGCGAGTCGAGGGGATCGGCCTCGTTAAAACGTCAAAGCCTATAATTGGCAAACAAAACAATCTTTCTTTAGCTGCTTAATTGCACTAAAGGTTCCTCCCTCCATCGTCCATGTGGTAGGGTAAGGGACTCAAACTAAGTGGACTACGCCGGAGTTCGCCGTCTGAGGGCGAAGGAAGAGAACAATCAGACTAGCAACTTGGAAGCCTGTCGATAGGCCGAAGAGTTTGCGAAATGCTAATATATCGACTACACTCGTAGAAGCTTAAGTGCCGATATTTTTGGACGTGGGTTCGACTCCCACCGTCTCCACCAATACATATTTGGTGGTTTTTTTATTTTTGTATAACAAGAAGCATAAGATGGCCGTTTTGGCCAACTTATGCTTCTTTTAGTTTACGGCCAACTTATGCTTCCTTTAACGGTAGCTTTATGGGTAAGGTCACAAAGGGTGTTTCTTGAAACAAAGAAACAGCCGTCCGTATAAATCAGCTTTTTTTCGTCATAAAATTATTTAGCAGGCAACCATTAAATAATTAGACCAAAAAATCTATACAACATCTTTGAAAGATTACAGGAATATCAACGAAAAGCGTGATTCATTTCTACCTCGATTAGAGTTGAGCTTTGTATTGGTCACAATATAGGGAAACGTTATTCTCCATGAGAACTATCGTATAATGTAAGTAGTTATGAAATGGTGATATATTTGCTTTAAATACATAATTAAATATAGGAGTATTTGAAATGGGAAAAGGTAAAACGCACGAGGAATATCTTGCGGAACTATTAGAAAAACGCGGGGACGAATTCGAGGTTATCGAAAACTATGAAACAAATGCTAAAAAAATAATGCATCGTTGTAGAAAATGTTCGCATGAATGGCCTGTAAGACCTATAAACCTTTTAAGAGGTAGCGGTTGCCCTGGATGTAGAAATAAAAACTTAAGTAAAGAACGAAAAAAGACAAAAAAACAATATGCAGCAGAAATTTTAAGAGTTCATGGTGGTAATATCAAAGTTATAGGTACATACAATGGCGCTAGAAATACCACAGACCACCAATGTAATGTATGTAAAAATATTTGGAGCGCAGCACCAACAAATATCTTAAAAGGAAGAGGTTGCCCAAAATGTGTAGGTAAGAACAAAACGCAAGATGATTATATAAACTGCGTTTATAAAGTTCATGGCGATAATATCCGTGTTATAGGAATGTATAAAGGAGCACGCGAAAAAACAAAACATAAATGTAAGTGTGGCCACGAATGGAATCCAATGCCGACAGATATTTTAGGAGGAAAAGGTTGCATAGTATGTGGTGGGAAAATGAAGCGTACACATGAAAGATATGTTAGAGAAGTTTTTGAAGTACACAGCGATAAGATTGAGGTTATAGGAACATACGTAAATGCTAAGACAAAAATAATGCATCGTTGCAAGGCGTATGGCCACGAATGGGATGCAGCACCTTTAAATGTTGTAAATAAAAGCTCAGCTTGTCCAAAATGTAATGAGTCGACAGGCGAAAAACTTGTAACTGAAATTTTAGAATCACATAATGTTTTATTTGATACACAGGTTTCGTTTGGAGACCTGGGATTCAAGAAACATACTAGATTAAGACCAGACTTTGTTTTATACAGCAACGAGAAACCGACGCTTGTTATCGAATATAATGGGATACAACATTATAGACCGGTGGATATATTCGACGGTGAAAAAGGCTTTAAAATAACGGTGAAACGTGACAATATCAAACGTGAGATGTTAAATAAAGCAGGTATACATATATTAGAAATCCCATACTACAAAACGGATGTAGAAGTTAGGGAAATGATAGAGGAAGCTATTGAACGTTTTGGAATAGAAAAAGAGTATGATTTCATGGATCGTGCTTAATTAGAAGAACAAACTCTATTCAATCCATAAATTTAACATAAATAATAAGCGTCTTAAAGAAGTTTATTAGATTTTTACGATTATGATGAACAAAAAGGATTAATGCAGTTATAAATTTTGCAAAAGACAATGACGATAAAGTAATTAGTTCTAAGAATGATTAGTTTTAATTAAATAATTTAAGAGCGTGTTTTGATTAATCTTTTTCAAAACACGCTCTTTCTTTTTACTCGTTTATTAAAGGTATTGGTATGCAACTTTATGGGTAAAGACATATAATCAATTTTTTTTATAAAAAAAGAAAGTTTATAATAAAAGAGAAAGCTTTTAATTAAACTAAATTTAAAATCTACATTAAGTCCGGTCGCGAAATTAAATAAATTTTCAAAAATATGATGCTTGTAAATTGTGTTTAATGATTGTTCGTAATACAATATATAGTAGTTATGGTTTTGTTTACTAAAAGATGAAATTTTAGAAGGGTTAAATTTCATGAAAATGATTATAAAAACCCAGAGGAATTTTAGGATGTTTAGAAGGTAGATAAAACCAAGGGGAGGAATCTTAGCGTGAATAGTAAAGGGACAAAATACCGGTCAATTATTTCTACAGATAAAAGATATAGAATCCAGCAAAATCCGTTATACTTTATTTTAAATGAAAACCAAAGCATCTTTAAAAGTGCAGAATATAGAGCTTCCGAACAAGAAGTCCAAAGGATTATTGAGCTAGAATTAGAACAGGATTTTAAAATTGGTGGGCACGTAGATTTTGACTATTTACTTGATAATATAAAAGAATACGATGACTTTAATAAGGAATCGAATCAGAAAGCGAATGTTAAATTGTGTTCCCTCTTTGTAGACTTGCGAAATTTTACAAGAAGAGCTTTGTTTGTAAATGAACCGGGTATAGAATCAATTCAAGAGATTGCCAGTTTAAAACAAAAAGCGATCTCCACATGGATTAAATTAGCTAGATTTTACCAAGCTCATATTCATTCTATTACTGGGGACGGCTTGATGATCCTTATCGGTGGAACCCAACCAGAAGATGCGGATGACTGGACATTAGGAGCAAGAGCTTACCTTTTGGCATTGCGTATTTTGGAAAGCACAGATACTTTGAATGAGGAATTAAAACAGATTTTAATTGAAAAAGGTAAGCCAACGCATGCAACCAACCATAATAACCTATTAGATATAAAAGTAGGCGTTGAATTTTCAAGTGAAACACTTATGAATCCGCAAGGCGTTGTCGTTAACGTGGATGGAGTAAAAAAAGCTGTTGGTGAGATTAAAGCTACTGCTTTTGAAATTGATTTCTCCGCAAAATTGCTTGGGCATTATAATAGTATTAAGACGAATAAAATTGAAGGAACCCCTAAATATGGGAGAGTTTTATTGATGGGGGAGAGATATAAGGAGCTAATGAATTTCATAGATGAAACTTCTATTGTTCATTATGCAAATTATGAAAAACAGATGTTTGATGTAAAGCAATCCAGAAAAGTTTTATATAGGGATTGTAAGGACCATAAAGGTTCAATCATCACAATTGAAGAAGTAGCAGCACTTTGTAACGTCCACGATATTTCTGAACAAGCAAGAATGGCAAGTATTCATATAGCTAGGGAGGAAAAAACTCAGCATGGATAAACAAATAAGTGATGTGAAAACCGAGTTGGAAAAACTCGGTTTTCATTTTCCTAAGGAAAATATTGCTGTTGGAAGAGTTCCACAGGATAGCGATATATCTGGCTTTTTCATTAAAGTGGAGATTAACCTGGACAATTTCCCGATAAAACAGCCATCAATAAAATTAATTAGTATAAACGATAAGGAAGATTTATATAAAAGTATCCCTGTTTACTGGAGACATGTGGACGAGTTCGTTGGCTCAAATCCAAAAAACTCCCAATTTCATATATGTTGTTTACATAATTGGAGTGCGAAACAAGAATACAATGGTGTGTTCATATACCAAAGAATATTAGATTGGTTAAAATCTAATATAGATGAAAAGTGGAACCCAGAAGAAGATTTAATTACGTGGCGCATTTTACCGCAATTTAGCCAATCAGTTATTTATATTCCACAAACTTTTATTAAAGAGTTAGAGAAAAGCGAAGTAAGAACTCTTTTTAAAGTTGATATATGTCATCAGCCCTTCACTTTTAAAACAGGGGCTCAAGCTTCTCTCAAAAATAGGGGTGAAACATATTCATACAGTCAAATTGATTATAATCAATCTTATCATTTTTTTCCGGAAATCAAGGGTGATGTGGAACATGTTCTGCTAAAAGATTTGATGATTAAAGAAAAGCATTCAAAATCGAGATTACATATTATTAGACTTCCTAGCCGTTCTGCATTTAAAACGTTTTATCAGTTGCTTATCTATATAAGAAACAACACTGAATTAACAAAAATCGAAAAAAGTGTAAAAAATATCGTTTTATTTGTTATGTTTAAAGGTGATAGCGGAAAAATGGAGTACATCTCTTTTATTGTTGGGAGAGAATTCTTGGATAGAAAGAAAGATTTCCAAACAACAATTTTAAAAATAGAAAGCATTGCCCAAAGGGAAAGTGCTGTAGACTTGGCAGTTGGATTATTGGGAGTGGGCTCTTTAGGAAGCCAAGTGGCACGAGTATTGGTTGAAAAGGATGTAAAGAAATTGATACTTGCTGATTATGATAGATTTTCACTTGAAAACCTTGGCCGTCATGTATTAGGGTCCGTACATTTAGGATTGAGTAAATCAGTTGCCTTGAAAAATTTTTTATCAATGTATTATTTAAAAAATAATATTATTGGAGTGGGTAGTAATCAAGATATTGAAGTTGCTGAACATGCGGATTTACTTGTAGTGACTGTAGGAGATACCCAAGCATACGATAAGCTGGCATTCCAAAAATTACTAAATTATGACAAGCCAATAATCTGGGCATGGACTTCTGAAAATAATATTTTACAGGAGATCGTTATTACAACAAAATCGACAGGTTGTTTAAATTGTTACTACAGAAGAATTATAGAGGATGATGAACTTAAGCAACTGCAGAAGCTAGCCAAACAGGAAATAGCAAAATACCCTAAAGCTGAAATCGATGTTTGCGGAAATCCGCATACAGCCTCATTAATGGAGCGTATGGTATTTTTAGCTTCACAAATTGTTTCGATTATATCTTATTATTCTAAACATAAAAGTTTTAAGTTCGATTATGTAAACTACTATTGGGGAATGGATGACATTATTCCAACACCTTTGGTAGGGTATCTTGAAAAGAATCAATCATGCTTTTGTAATTAGGAGAATATATGAAAAAAAGAAAAATATTAATTTCAAAATATGTCTTAAAAAAAATGGAACTTTTAACAATGAAATATGATAGGGTAGAAAATGGTGGATTGATATACGGCAGGATGAATCCGGAGTGGATTCAAATTAACGATGTATCAGATGCTGGCGAAAAAGCTAAAAGGACATATTCAGGTGTTGAGTTCGATAGTGAATATTTATCGAAGTATACAGAACAAAAATTACTTGAAGAGCAGTTTGTAGTTGGTACATGGCATTCCCATCCTAAGGGATATGACATTGTTCCCTCCGCCATTGATCGGACTACGATGAGTCGTTTATTTCGATATTACGATGAATCGCATTATCCTGTTTTTATCATAACAAAGTTTGAAAAAAACAAGTTTTTTTTCGCACTTTATAAAATTGAAGAAGATGGCTCAGTTACAAATCTGGTTGATTATGAGGTGTTTGAGGAGGAGACATAGCATTTGGCTGAAGAGAAAAAGGATAATAAAAATCGGTTAGATTTCTTATATAAAGCAATCGATGATACACAAAACACCATTCGCTTTACAGATACAAAGGCTGGTGCCGTAGTTGTTTTTTGGACTTTGGTATTGAATATTATTTTGCGTAAAGATTTCAATTGGTACTTAAGCGTACTAACCACTAATAATTGGGTTGAACAATTAGTGGTAGTAATTTTAACTGCAACCTTAATTTACTTTTTTGCAAAAAGTGTATGGATGGTATATATGACATTGGTACCCCGTATTAATCCAAGGGAACATATTGATACTACGGATTTTGATGCACAGCATTTATTTTTCTTATCAGAGACAGTCCCTGGGATAGAGGGGAAGTATCTTTATAGTAATTACGGGAATCCTAAAATGAAAATAAGTGCTAAAGAATATTATGATAAATTAACTAATTTAGATTCCGAAGGTGTTGAAAAAGAATTAATTATTGAGTTACAAAAGGTGTCCTATATACGTAATGTAAAACTAGCAAGGGCCAATGTGGCAATAACAGCTGTGGTATATTCCTTAATTACAGTAACATTGTTAGTGCTGTACCTTACGGGCAATAAATTTTTCACACAATAAGGAGGAGGATTGATATGGTTCATTTAGAACTAAATGTTTCCTTATTTATAGTGTTATATATTGGACATAAAATTGGTGATTACTTGCTTCAAACAGATTACCAAGCAGTAAATAAGAAAGATAATTGGATAGCTTTAATTAGTCATTGCTTTATTTATACTTTAGCTGTATCTATAATGGCGTATGTGTTCGTCGGTTTCTTCAACTGGACTGCTATCTTTATATTATTTATTAGCCACATAATTATTGATAGAAAAATTTTTTTAAATTGGTGGGCAAAAAATATAAAAAGAATTAGAGATACCGAAGAACCAGCTGTTCAACCGGGATTAATTGAATTAGACCAGGCATTTCACTATATTATATTATTTATAATCAGTTTTTTATAAGGTGAATGTAAAAATATTGATACAGAAGAAGTAAAAGGACAGATGGATAGCGAAATCTGTCCTTTTATTTATAAAAAAGTTGCACTGTTTTTCCCCTTTTCGATTACAGAATTCTAAATGATTATTAATAAAACTAGTGGTTTTATTCCGCTATATTGTATATAAAGATATAATATAATGGGAACAATCAAAAAATATGTTTTTTATAAGGGGATGAAAGGATGAGTAACTTATTTATTATTGGTAATGGATTTGACTTATCACATGAGTTACCTACAATGTATAAGGATTTTTATAAATACTTAATAGAAAACTACCCTAATGCAATGGATATGAATCTAACGTTTAATATTGATGGTTCATCAATGCCTGATGGTTCAATAGAATTTGATAAAGATGAGGTAGTAGCTTTTCTTATCGATTTGATCTCTAGAGCTGAGAGAAACGGAGAAGACTGGTGCGATATCGAAACAAGTTTAGGGCGTTTGGATTATGATCAGTACTTTGATGAAATGTCTTATCTATATGATGAGGATGAGGATGAATTTAGAATAGCAAACATATATGAAGATGTTGCATCAAATTTTTATTTAGTCACTATACAGATTAAAGAATTGTTTGCAGAGTGGATTAACACTATTGATATATCCCAAGTTGAATTTAAAGATTCTTTTTATGAATACTTAGATCCAGAGAGAGATTCTTTTTTAACCTTTAACTATACATCCGTTCTAGAAGAGGTGTATGGTGCTATGTATGTAGAACATATACATGGAATGCAAAAAAGAGATATAATAATTGGTCATGAAGGTGGAGACAGGGATTTCCAAAATGGCCCTATAGGTACAGAGTGGCCGTTGTCACAAATACATGATTCTTTAAGAAAAGATACACAAAAGATTATAGAACAGGAACAGGATTTTTTTAATTACTTACCACCTATAGAAAAGATATATTCATATGGTTTTTCTTTTTCAAATGTAGACTTACCTTATATAAAAGAAATCTGTAATAAATTAGATACTATAAATATTACTTGGTTTCTACATGACTACCACGAAAAAGAAGTTAGGGATAGGTACAGAAAGATTATTAGGGAATGTGGGTTTAAAGGGGATTTTGAAGTGTTTAGTGTAAATGAATAAGATGTGAATTTAAAGTAGAGTCTTACTACTTAGAAAAGAAAGGTCCGTTTGATAATGAAAGCCCCAGGAGGACTAAATTATGTTGGATATATTTGATGGGAATTCTAAAATCTATAAAGAAATTGTCCATGAAGTGTTAGATATTGTTGTTGAACATTTCATGGAAGTGGGAAGTAACCTTGAATACGATGAAATATACGGAAGCGTATTTCCACTACATAAGCAAGATGAAGAAGATAGAGAAAATCAAGGTTTAGCTTTTCTAAAAAAATTGCATAGAGAAATCATTGATAACTTTTTGCATGAATTTTCTCCTTTTAAAGAATATGTTTTATACCATATTCTGTTGTTTGTTCATGAAGGTTCAGAAGGAACCTTTTTACTTTCCGACACGATTCAAAAATCCTTAAAGAAAAGAGAGACAAGCAGCCTGGATGAAGATGAATTAAATGTACTAAATTCTATTAAAACGCTTGAAGATTTAATTGGAGTTTGTTTTGAGGATTTAGATTTCCTTGGTGTTGAAAAGATATTTAACATATACAAAACAAACCCAAAAATTGTAACTGATTTTCTTCATATCGATTTAGAATATTATAAAGAGTTGCTACCTGATGATATCTTATCTGAGTACAATCAAATTCAAGAATACCTTAATCTTAAAGAAAGGAGCACTAAACAGGATATAGATGTTAAGGAAGTATCAGAAATTGTAAATGAAAAAGATGATTTTTATAAAAAAGTGGAAGATTTAATTGCTACGTTCAAGCATTATATTGAACACAAGAAGGTACATATTCTTTTTAATAATAAAATGGGACAAGCTAAAGAAAAACAGGTTCAAGTAGCATTCGGTATGGTGGCTAATCTAGCTCTAAAAGGATCTGGAATTGTAATCTCACCGGAAGTAGACACAGGGAGAGGAATCGTTGATTTTCAACTTTCAAAAGGCGTGGATTTCCAAGTGCTCATAGAATTTAAGTTAGGAAATCACGGAAGGTATGAGGATGGATTAACTTACCAGTTACCTACCTACTTATCGGCTGAACAAGTTGACCACGGTTTTTTTGTTTTGGTTTGTTATACGCAGGAAGTCTATGAAGAGGCGCAATCTTTGTACTACAAAGCTGAAGAACTAAGTCAAAAATACAACAAGAAAATCCAATTCGAGAGAATCGATGCCAGTGGAACATTAGAATCCGCATCAAAAATCCGAACAGAGAAATACATGGGCTTTAACTAGAATCTCTTCTTGAAAAAGTAGTAACAAAACATGAGAATCAGGATAGATTTTATCCAAAATGTTATGCCTATATGAGTAAATTATGAAGAAGTGTATTTAAACTAACAGATAGTGTTAGTGAAAAAAGGACTACTATATTTCTTATAACAATTTTGTAGTTCTAATCTTTAGTAATTAGGTGCTTTAATTGAATATAGAAAAAGCGTGTTTTGATCAATCTTTTATTCAAAACACGCTTTTTTATTTATTCTATTATCAAGGTTTATTAAGTTAATTTAATCAAATTTTATTCAAAGATTACAATAGTACAACTCCTTGTAAAGAATATAACAATTTAATGACTTTAAAATGATCCAGTCCATTTAATTATATAACGCCGCTAGTTTTTATAACAAGGATTAATAAATATTCAATTTAGAAAAATCAGTAGTTTATATAAATATATTAGTGTCCATATTTGTAATAGGATATTTTAAAAAAGTGCGGTGTTAAAAATGGGATATATCTATTCGCAAAGGAGTCAGCTATATGGTTTAAAACCTATTGGTATAAAGACTCCTTATGTTGAATCTTTAACAAGTTACTTGATTAGGTTATCAGAAGCACATCAAGTTTTTCCCTCATCATTAATCTCTTACGTTATTGCTCCAATATTGAATAAAGAATTTCTTATCTATAGTACAACTAGAGGTGGAAATAGATTTTATGACGGTGCAAAGACAATGAATGGTTTTGGAAACAATGCGTTAGATATGGTAGGTGCTTTAGAGAAACTAACAAAGATACAGCAATTAGGTATATTGACGTTGGCATCTATAAAGGAAGTAATACCATTACGTTATTTATTAAAAAATCATCTCTCATGGTGTCCAACATGCTACGAAGAACAACTTAATACTGGGAATGCCATTTATAATCCTCTGTTGTGGGGCCTTGAAATGGTTAATATATGTTCAAAGCATAAATGTAAGTTAGAAACTGAGTGTTTTTTATGCCATAAAAGGATTCCGATTTTACACAGGAAAAGTCAAAATGGATATTGTCCTTATTGCAACGAGTGGCTTGGAAGAGAAACAGGCCTTAGTAAACATTCAGACGAAAATGATTTTGATTATAAAATAACTTTAATGGCAGAACAAATTATAAAGCATAAAGAACAAATCGAAATTTCAGCGAGTAAGCACCAAGTCATTAGAAACTTAAATCATCTTGTTAATATTTATACAGAGGGAAATATGCAAGAGTTTGCAAGAAAATTAAACTTAGCAAAGACGACCTTGTGGGATTGGTGTAATGGAAAAGCTTTACCTCCATTGTCTAGGGTATTGGGAATATGTTACTTATTTAATATTTCGTCAGTTAGTTTTTATATCGAAGATATAAGTGTAAAGAAAGAGCAAATAGCTTTCAATGCAGAGGCTTATGCGAAAGATACTAAAAAAAGAGGAATAAAATTTGATTATGATACAGCTTTATCTATACTCCAAAAATATGCTCACCACTCAGACACCAACATATCAATGAATGTACTAGCTAAACAGTTAGGATACTCCAAAAGAACGCTTTACAAGCACTTCCCCAATTTGTGTAAAGCCATTTCAGCAAAGAACGCAGGTGTTATTAAAGAAAGGGCGACTCAAGTTTACGTTAGTAATTGCCTGATAATTGATCAACATGTTGAAAACCTTATACAACAAGGTGTATACCCTAGTAGACGAAGAATTGAAGAAATGGCAAATAAGCCAGGGTTACTAAAGGACAAGAAGCTAAGGGATTATTTTAAGGAATTGATAGAAGATAAAACTTGCTCAGGATAGGAGGTAGATTATGCTAAGTGAACAGGAATTTCAAAGTTGGTGTACACTGATGGATTTCACGAAAGAAACGATTGAAACTGTCCAAAAGATTAGAACATCTCCTCCCTCTCGAAGCGTAAGAAGCTCAAAATATAATGTAGCTGGAAGATATCCTAGTAAAAAAATGGGGATGTCGATTCAATTTGAAAGTCACACCGTGGAGTTAGCTGCTATTTATTTAGCAGAGTATGATGACGATGTACTCGAATATTATGACCAGCCTATTACTTTAAAGTTAGATTATACTCGTGAGAATGGGCGTAGAATATCGTTTTTTTATACTCCGGATTTTTTAGTATTAAGAAGAGATGGTGTGCAGATTGAGGAATGGAAAACAGAAGAACAACTAATCAAGCTGTCACAAAAAGATCCAGTTAGGTATTTTAAGGATGAGGAAGGGCGTTGGCGATGTCCGCCAGCTGAAGTGGCAGCCAGCCAAATCGGCTTGGAATTTTGTGTGAGAACATCGGCTGAAGTGAATTTAAACTTATACAGGAATCTTATATTTCTAGAAGATTATTTGAAGAATGAAAGTTATACAGTATCTGAAGAAAAGAAAAGTGAAATAAGAAATATTCTTTCTTCCGAATTAGGAATGAAACTAGCAGAATTGCTTGTCTCCCTAAAAACAACAGATGCTGATGATGTATATACTTTGGTAGCTACAAATGAATTGTATATAGATTTAGAGCAATACATCATTGCTAAGTCCAGTGATGTCCCGGTCTTTTTAAGTGAACAGCATAGTACAGCTTTTAAAAGTATCTGTTCAACAAAACCTGAAAACACTTATCCAGTAACAGCCCTTACTGTAAATATTAACTCAACTGTTATGTGGGATGGAGTTACATGGATAGTTATAAATATGGGTTTCAAATCGGTTTATCTTTATTCAGATGAAAATAGTTTTTTAGAACTACCAAAAATGTATTTTGTTGAATTACTTAATGATGGCAAGGTAGTGCCCGAAGATAAGAAGAGCGGAAGTCGAAAGTATGCACCCTATCTGGACATTTTATTAGAAGCGGGACCAGAAGAGCTAGCAATAGCTAATAACAGAATGGATTTAGTTAAGCGAAAGCTAAATGAAGAAAAGATATCTAGTAACGAAACTTCTGAACGGACTCTTAGGCGTTGGATAAAAGATTATAAAGAGGGACAGCAATTATATGGAAGTGGATATATAGGTTTACTTCCAAAGCACCAGCAGAAGGGGAATAGAGATCAAAGGCTTCCGGCAGAAACCATAACCTTAATGGAAGAGGTAATTGAAAATGAGTATGAAAACCTTAAACAAAAAAATAAGATTATTGTATACGGACAATTAGTTAATCTCTGTGAAAGTAAAAACATCCTAGTGCCTAGTTATAAGACTTTTTGTGCAACAGTTCAGAATAGAAATCGCTATGAACAAGTCAAAAAGAGGCAAGGAGATCGGGCGGCTTATAAACATGAATCATTTTATTGGAACTTGGATCATAGTGTTCCACGACATGGGGATAGGCCATTTGAGATAACTCATATAGATCATACTCAGCTAGATGTACAGCTCGCATGCTCTAAAACCGGTAAAGTATTAGGGAGACCATGGCTGACATTCTTAGTAGACGCCTATTCCAGAACTATTCTGTCATATCATATTTCATTTGAATCGGCCAGCTATAGATCGGTTATGATGACTCTAAGAGAATGTGTACGTAAGTATCATCGATTACCACAATCTATTGTAGTGGATGGAGGAAAAGAATTCCATAGTATTTACTTTGATACATTTACAGCTATGTATGAAATTAATAAAAAGGTAAGGCCGCCAGCCAAATCTAGATTTGGTAATGTAATTGAGAGATTATTTGGAACTTCAAACTCTAATTTTATTCATAACTTACAAGGGAACACTAAAATCACAAAAAATGTTCGCCAAGTCACTAAAAAAGTGAATCCAGTGAATCATGCCGTGTGGAGCTTGGAAGCCCTATATGAAGCTTTAGAAGGATGGATAACAGCGGTATATAGCGATAATGTACATCCAGGTTTGGAAGGACAGACTCCTGACGAAGCGTTTAATGAGGGAATATATAGAACAGGAGAAAGAAAATTGGAGTTCATTGCGTATGATGAAAATTTTATAGTCACGACTTTGCCGTCTACAAGGAATGGAGTCGCTAAAGTGAATTCTCGCACGGGTGTGAAAGTCAATTATATAAATTATTGGAATCCCTCATTTAATAGTCCGGTATTGGAAAACCAAAGTGTACCTGTGAGGTATGATCCATTTGATATAGGTATGGCGTATGCTTATGTAAATAAAAAATGGATAACTTGTACATCAGAGTATTACCATGTGCTAAAAGGAAAAACAGAGCGAGAGCTAAAACTGGCTATGGAAGAGATTAAGAAAAGAAAGCAAAATCATGCAAAGGGCTATACTGTTACAGCTAAAAAAATTGCTGAATTTATTAATAGTATTGAGGAAAAAGAGAAACTAATGGCAGAAAATATGAAGAGAGAATTGTCTTCTAAGAGGGATCAGAACGAATTTAAAGAACAATCCCCTTCTTCTATTTCATCAAAAGCCAAAGAGTTATTGGAAGATATGGAGTTTCAAGAGTTTGATATATATAAGAAAGGAGGGTGAAATTAAGATGGACAAATATGAAGATAATCGGAAAGAGTCTTCATTGATTGAACAAGATAAAAAGCTAAAGCAATTTGAAAGTCTTGTGGTAGAACATACTATAATTAAACAAGTCAAAGAACAGCTTATATCTTGTATCCTTAATCCAGCAGGAACCTTTATCTTTTTAGTTCTTGGGCCAAGTGGAGTAGGAAAAACAACTTTAGCTCAAGTGTTAGAAGACTATTTTATTGAACAAATGAAGGAAGAATTAGTAAAGGATGGAGGGAGAATCCCTATAGTAAGAACTGAAGTTGTTGGATTTGATTCTGGGAAATTTACTTGGAAAGATTATTATTATCGAACTTTAGAGGCATTACAGGAACCTCTTATAAATCATAAGGTTATTATCGAAAATCAAAAGGAGAAGGTGCAAAATCCTACAGTTAACTATCATAGAAAATCTACTTGGTATGCGTTAAGAAGCTCTCTTGAGAATGCATTTAAGTTTCGAAGACCTGTAGCTTGTATATTGGATGAAGCGCAACACTTGTTAAAAGTATCAGGTTCTAAAAGTTTACAAAATCAACTAGATACTATTAAGTCTTTGGCAAATCAAACAAAAGTACCTCATATATTAGTCGGTACATATGAATTAAAAGAATTTTTTAATTTAAGTGCTCAACTTAGTCGGAGGACAATTAGTATACACTTCCCAAGATATAAGGCAAATAATGAAGATGAATACCGTACATTTCTATCGGTGATTCGTATGTTGCAAAAAAACATGCCTTTAGAAGAAGAGCCTAATTTACTACAGCATGCAGATTTTATTTATGAGCGTACATTGGGGTGTGTGGGTATATTAAAGGATTGGTTAACCCGTTGTCTGGGTGATGCTCTTCATAATCAAAAAAGCACTATTACAAAAGAAATACTACATAAATATGCTATGCCAATCCAGGCTTTAGAAATGTTGTATGGGGAAATTGAACAAGGTGAAGCTTTATTTGCTGAAAATGAACAACATAGAATAAATTTATTATATAAAATAGGATTAAAAGAGAGAGAGGAAAAGGAAGTGAGAAAAACAGTTGCAACTAGAGCACGTAAGGTAGGAATACGTAATCCAAAAAGAGATCCTGTAGGCAAACAAGATTACATGGAAGGATAAAAATATGGATATATCTAAAAAGCCAACAGCTAGTTATTTCTATTCTATAAAACCTATAAATATTGGTACTCCAATGGTTGAATGTTTAAATAGTTATCTTAAAAGACTTGCGGAGGCACATAATGTTAGATTAAGAACTCTTGTTTCTCATATTATTTCTTTACATAAAGAGAAGTGCAGCTTACCTTCTAAAGGATTTCCACAGACAAAATTTGTGAATCATGGTATGGCAGGAAACACTTATTATAGTATGGCTCCAAATACGTCGATAATCGCCGAATCTTTGGAACCATTAACGTTACAAAAAGGTTTTAAGTATATGACGATGCTGACTTGGAAAGGAGTTATACATTCCAGAGGATTATATAAATCTTATAAGAAGTGGTGTCCTCAATGTTTGGATGAATGGAAGAAGGATGATGAAGAAATATATGAACCATATATTTGGTATTTAGATTGTGCCACTGTATGTTTGAAGCATAAAAGAAAATTAGAAGTGTTGTGTCCTAACCCAGCATGTAAATTGGAACAAGTGGCAATTAAACATTCTCGAGGTTATTGTTATGCATGTGATAATTGGTTAGGGCAAAAAGAATATAATTCCTCGGAAAAGCAATATGAGATAACTCAACGGGATGAGTGGATGAATAAAAGTATAGGCGAATTGTTACAAGTAGCCCCATATATTGTTCCGCCGACAATAGAAGAAATTTCTTTAATGCTTGAACAGTGTGTAACGTTTTTTTTTCAAAGTGATCCTCATCTGTTTTGTAAAGAGGTAGGAATACATCATATGACTCTAAATGCAATTATACTTAGAAGACAAAGGATATCACTACCAGCACTATTATCATTAAGCGCATATACTAAAACGCCATTGCTAAAGTTATTAAATTTATCGTATAAAAGTTCTAATGAGCAAAATACCTCATGCTGCTAAGAGGTATTTTTTATTTGCTGTTTGTAGAATTTACGGTCAGCTTATGGGTTAATAATTAACTTACGGCCAATATATGCTTCCCATTCTGTTGAATAAATAGAAAATCATCTACAAAAATAAGTGTTTTCTGGCCAACTTATGCTTCCAACTGCGGCCAACTTATAGGTAAAGTGACATTTTGTGATATGAACCATAATTTTGCCAGGTTGGCGAGGTTATGGTTCTTTTTGTTTGTGGCAAAGTTATGGTTCTAAAAATAGAATGTATCTAATTTCTTGGTTCTTTCAATTACATCATCAATGCATCTTGTGTGTTATCCCTTAACTATCACAATTTTATCCAGTAAAAGCCTGATTGGTGAGGACTCATAAGCAGTGGGGGATGAACATCTCTATTTAATTAACACTTCGCTTTATTTGAATCTTCATATGTTTTGTGTTTTTATCCATACCTATTGTAAGATTATATAGAGTTCTCCTAATAAACTGTTTTAGTGGATTAATTAGGGGTTTTAAATTTATAAATCTTAAATTGTTTTTTGGGGATAATTTTTTATCTAAATAAGTTATATTGAAGTAGAGGTGAACCATCGGTGAAGCAGGTGTTGGTGATTAAAAATGAACGGTCTTCAGCAAAGAAAATTGTAAGCGGTCTAACGCAAGAAGGCTATTTCATTTTAAAACTTCACAATGAAAACCAAGGTTTAAATATAATATATGAACAAGATTGGGATATTATCATATTGGATTGGGACTCATTAAGTATATCGGGACCAGAAATTTGCAGACAAATACGACTTGTTAAAACGACACCGATCATTATTGTGACCGACAATATTTCTAGTAAGGATTGCATAGCAGGGCTACAAGCAGGAGCAGATGATTATATAAGAAAACCATTTGTGAAAGAAGAATTAGTAGCAAGGGTTCAAGCAATTTTAAGGAGAAGTGACTATATCCAGCAAAATGAGATGAATTTTTTTCAGTTTAAAGATCTCTTTGTTGATGCATCTAGCAATATTGTGAAAAAAGGTGGCGAAAATCTCTCACTTACTAAGCGCGAGTATGATTTACTTGTATTTTTAATTAAAAACAAAAACACAATATTGAGCCGTGAGATGCTTTTGAATCAAGTTTGGGGATATAACGTAGTAGTAAATCCAAATGTAGTAGATTTATATATTGGGTATGTAAGAAAAAAGTTAAAGTGCGAGAAGAAAGACAGATATATTCAAACGATACATGGCAGAGGCTATTCAATGATTGACTGATAAAAATAAGATAATAAAAAACGAGTAAAACTATTTCATTCCGTTTTACTCGTTTTTTTATTAAATGTGATAATCAAATAGTTTCTTAGAAGTATTAAAAGACGTAAAAAAATGGATTATGAAAATATTAGCTATTAATGAGCGTGTTTTGTAGAGGAAATCATGGTTAATCAACACGCCTGACGTCACATATTACTTTTTATGCCTGATTTTATGAATTCACACCATTCACAAGATTTTCACAGAATTAATGACTATACTAATTAACAGGATGTTCAAATGAAAATGATTATCAATAGCGATTCAATTGAATAAAAGTTACCTTCTAATTCAATCTATGGATGTCATCATTTTCGAAATAAATCACACTATAAGGAGTATACATATGAAAAAATCTATGCTTTTAAAATTAGTGAGTATTCTAGCAGTTTTCACTTTAATGTTAGTAGCTTGCTCAGATTCAAGTAAAGAAACTTCGAAGGCTAATAATAAAGATAATGGTAGTGATAAGCCAAAAACGGTTGAAATCACTGATGCTCATGGAACTGTTAAAGTCCCTGTAAACCCAAAGAATGTAGTTGCTTTGGATAACAGAACTTTTGAAACTTTATCTGATTGGGGAATTAAATTAGCGGCTGCTCCAAAGGATATCATGCCTGCTGATTCAGCATATAAAAAGGATGAAAAAGTTCAAAATATTGGGAATCACCGTGAACCAAATCTAGAAATTATTGCAGCTGCAAACCCTGACCTTGTAATCGTTGGTCAAAGATTTGCTGATCATTACGAAGAGATCAAAAAATTAGTGCCAAAAGCAGCTGTTATTGATCTTAATTTTGATGTTTCTGAGAAATCTACTACGCCTGGGAAAAACTTAGTAAAAGGACTTAAAGATTCTACAATTACTTTAGGGAAAATCTTTGATAAAGATAAAGAAGCTAAAAAATTAGTGGCTGATTTTGATAAATCTATTGAAACTGCAAAATCTGCTTATAACGGGAAAGATAAAGTTATGAGTGTTATCGTTACTGGTGGGAATATTGGTTTTGCTGCTCCACATTCTGGTCGTGTTTGGGGACCAATGTATGAAATTTTCGGTTGGGTTCCAGCACTAGAAGTTTCAAATTCTACTGCAGGTCATAAAGGTGATGACGTTTCTGTTGAAGCTATTGCACAAACAAATCCTGATTGGCTTTTCGTATTAGATCGTGATGCTGCAACATCTGATGCAGCTACTTCAACACCTGCTAAGGATGTTATTTCTAAATCACCAGCTCTTCAAAACACAACTGCTGTTTCTAAAAAACAAGTTGTTTATGCACCAGAAGATACTTACACAAATGAATCAATTCAGACTTATATAGAGTTGTTTGGAAATCTTGCAAAAACTTTAGCTAAGTAGTGTAAAGGAGTACGAAACAGTGTCAAAAAATATAATTTCTAGGGTTGAGAATATTTCTCAACCCCAGTTTTATAATCACAATAAATTATGGACAAAATCTTTTATAATAGCGATTATAGTTGTTATAATTTTAGGGATTATATCACTGTTTACTGGAGTTTATGATATACGTGGACAAGAGGACGGAATGGAGATGTTTTTCATAACTCGTGTTCCGAGAACAGTTGCATTAATGCTTACTGGAGCTGCAATGGCGATGGCAGGGCTCGTCATGCAACTTATTACACAGAATCGTTTTGTTGAACCTACTACAACGGGGACTATTGAATGGTCAGGCTTAGGCCTGCTTTTTGTATATTTATTATTCCCTGCCCCGACTTTAGTGCAAAGAATGACTGGTGCAATCATTTTTTCTTTTATAGGAACTATGATTTTCTTTTTATTTTTAAGAAGAGTTAAACTTCGTTCGTCTTTAATTGTCCCGATTATTGGATTGATGCTTGGAGCAGTTATTTCTGCAGTGTCTACTTTTTTGGGACTCCTTTTTCAAAAGACACAAAGTATTGAAACTTGGTTCGTAGGTTCATTTGCTAACATTCAGGTGGGAAGATATGAATATTTATGGCTGATTGTTATCATTACTTTTCTTATTTTTATGTATGCTAATAGATTGACTTTAGCTGGACTAGGAGAAGATGTCGCAACAAGCCTTGGAGTTAATTACAATAGAATTGTTCTTTTTGGGACTGGTCTTATCTCTGTTGCAGTTGGAATTGTTGCAGCTGTTATTGGACACTTACCTTTCTTAGGATTAATTGTGCCAAATATCGTTTCAATGTTTAGAGGTGATGATCTTAGGAGTAATTTACCTTGGGTTTGTGTGATCGGAATGGGATCAATAACTGCCTGTGACATCATTTCTCGAACAATTATACAGCCTTTTGAATTACCTGTTTCTTTAATACTTGCAACAGTGGGAGCAGTCGTGTTTATTACTATTTTATTGAGACAAAGAAAACCAAGGAGGCTACGATGATCACATTAGAATATAGAAAAAAAGAAAATGTCGAAATCGATTCTAGCCTTCATAATGAAAGTAGATCAGCTAGCGCTTTTCGTTCTAAGAAGGAAGCAAGACGTTATTGGATTTTACTGATAACATTGATTGGTTTAGGTCTCCTTTCTTCATATGGACTTTTAGTGTATAACAATCCAGTTCCGATAGATTCACCATCTTTTATCCCAGTTGTTAAGAGAAGGATAGTAGCTATTGTTGCAATGATTATTGCTGCGGTTTGCCATAGCTTGTCGACAGTTGCTTTCCAATCTATTACGAATAATAAAATTATTACTCCTTCACTTTTAGGTTTCGAATCACTTTATTCAGCAATTCAAACGAGTACAGTATTCTTCTTTGGTGCTAGTGCGTTGATAAATTTTAATGGAATTGGATCATTTTTATTCCAAGTTGTTGTTATGGTCTTCATGAGTTTGATACTTTATGGATGGTTACTTTCCGGTAAATACGGGAATTTACAACTTATGCTTTTAGTTGGAATTATTATTGGTACCGGGCTAAATTCTGTGTCAACTTTTATGAGAAAACTACTTGCGCCTTCAGAATTTGATATTTTACAAGCAAGATTATTTGGTTCTGTTAATCATGCAGATCCTGCATATTTTCCTATTGTAATTCCTATGATCATAATTGTAGCAGTATTAATTTTTGCTCATTCTAAGAATTTGAATGTTTTGTCACTAGGAAAGGATGTTGCTACTTCTTTCGGGGTTAAATATCAACCTAGTGTAATTTATACGCTTGTATTAGTAGCTATTTTAATGTCCATCTCAACAGCTCTAATTGGGCCACTTACTTTCTATGGCTTTTTAGTAGCAACTTTGAGTTATCAGGCGGCGTCAACTTATGATCATAGATATATTTTTCCAATGGCTTTTGCAATAGGATTTTTGATAATGACGAGTGCATACTTTTTAATGTATCATGTATTCCATGCTCAAGGTGTAGTTTCAGTTATTATTGAATTATTTGGTGGAATCATATTCTTAACTATAGTTTTAAGGAAGAGGGCTTTATGATAAAAATTGATAACGTTAAAAAGTTCTATAGTGATAAGGTAAAAATAGGACCTTTGGATATTGAAATACCAAAAGCAGGCTTTACTTCTTTAATTGGACCAAATGGCGCTGGAAAGTCCACGACACTTTTGATGATTGGAAGACTCTTAGATATGGATGAAGGTCACATTCAAGTAGCAAATATGGATGTTTCTGAATCCAAATCAAAAGACTTAGCAAAAGTTTTGACTATATTGCGACAAGAAAATCATTTTGTAACTAGGCTTACTGTTAGACAACTAGTTGGATTTGGGCGCTTTCCTTATTCAAAAGGAAGATTAACGAAAGAGGATGAATCTATTATTTCTAAATATATCGATTTTTTGGATTTAACTAATTTAGAGAATAGATATTTAGATGAACTTTCTGGTGGTCAAAGACAAAGGGCATATGTAGCGATGGTATTGTGCCAAGAGACGGAATATGTACTTTTGGACGAGCCTCTGAACAACCTTGATGTTGCTCGTTCTGTTCAAATGATGGAGCATTTGAGACGTGCAGCTAATGAATTTGGAAGAACAATTTTGACAGTTATGCATGATATAAATTTTGCGGCTAAATACTCTGACAAAATTTGTGCTATGAAAGATGGTCAAATTGCTGCTTTTGGAACAGTAGAAGAGGTAATGGATCCAACACTTTTGACAGATATTTTTGAAACAAAAATAGAAATTATCAAGGGTCCTTATGGGCCAATCGCTGTTTATTAGTTACAAAATGTATACTGTAGCTTGCGTAAATTATGCTAGCTACTCTAGTTGAAGTTGCTGTCTGTATTTTATAGGCAGCAGCTTTTTTTATGCGATTGCCCATCGTGATAACTCTTAATTTTTCTGGCTGTTGGTAATAGCTCCACAGATATGTCATTACTCCCAGTCCTGCGACGTGTTGAACACTCGGACGGTGAATGTAAGGGAATCATTATATTCTGGTTTGGTTATCCACTCATAAGCTAACACAATTGTGTTAGACAAAGTAGGTCTCGTCCGTTCTCATATAAGAAGTTGTGATGTAGTTAGGATTCGGTATAGTGTGTCTACATGTAAGGGAGAAGTAGCTTGTTACGCTGCAAGATAATCCTTAGCGTATATTTTCGTTAAAATGTGGGCGGCAGCCCTGGTAGAAAAGAAAAAAATAAAAAGATAAGTGGAGACAAAATTGCTGAACACCTTATGCAAATAATCCTGTGAGATTGGCGTTTACGGCAATAATATTCAAATTACAATTTTATATGATAAGAACCATAACTTTTCCAGGTTGGCAGGGGTATGGTTCTTTTGTTTGCGAAAAAATTATGCTTGCTTTGTAAAATGATAAAAATGTTTTAATCCAAAATGATAGGATTACAAAAGTGTAATGTGGGTGTAAGGAAACTGGATTGTACCCTCTTTTTAGATAAAGCATACTTAAAGTAAGGAAGATTTATATGTGAATGAATATAAATTTTACAAGTAGGATAGAAAGGTTAGGTATTATCATATGAAATGGATCATTAGGATTTTTGTGTTATTAGCTATAATAGGAGGTGCTTTCTACTATCTGAAATCAGGTAATGGGTACTATTCAACTAAAGAATATTATGTAAAGGTAATGACTGATTCTACAGTAGAAAACGAAAAATTGAGTAATGGAGAAATTCTTACGTATCATGTTTACGATGAGAAGGTGTACGATAAAAAAGGGGAAGAAAGAAAACTGAAAATTTCCGTGCAAAATAAATTGGAAAAAAATCAATATTATTTGATTGATTGGGAAGATCGCCGTGGGATTGTTTCTAAAATAGCTAAAGTGGATCAAACAAAAATAGATAAGAGTATCTTAGATAAATTGAACGGAAATTCATAATATGTCAGGACAAGCTAAACCAATAGCTGTGTTAACATAAAGCTTTATAAGCAAAAGATATTGTAGAAAAATAAGAGAGGTTATTATAAAACAAAAGGGATCAACCGTCTGGTGTGATCCCTTTTTGTTAGGACTGAGCAAGGAGTATTATTGCATTGTATAAACCCTTTACTCTTTCCAAAACTGTTCTAGCAGAATACTGATCATAGTGCCTACGAGTAATCCGTTACTTAAAACATATTGTAAGGAAGAAGGAATACCGCTAAATGCACTTTCTGGAAGAAACATTATTCCTAAACTGATTAATAATGTAATTCCTAATATAGTTAATCGGCGTTGATTTAATTCTTCACGTAAAATTGATTGAAATGAAAGGCCTATTACTTGGACAAATGTTGCTAAAAGTGCAGCATTAGCAATAGGGCCTGGAAGTAAGGATATAAAGCTTACAATTGAGGGGATAAAAGAAATTCCTGCTAATATGAGACTTGCTATAAGGAATGACTTCACTTTTCTTTGTCCTGTTAGTTGAATAAATCCTGCTGATGCAGGTAATGGTACAATTCCAATTGTAGAAAACAACGACGAGATAATATGTGATATACCTCCGACCCATACACCACGGTTCAGTGTTTGCTTTTCATTTTCTTTAGATAATGGAGCCACTTGTTTTACAGCCGAAATAGCAGCAATCGTATTTGCAACTAAAAGAAATGTAAATAAAATTGCAGTTAGAGTCATTCCAATATCGAATCTAGGCATGCCCCAAGCAAATATCTGTGGTAACTTAACTAACGGTGTGTGTGAAGGCATATGAGACGATTTTTCTAATAAAGCATACAAAAGCCAACCAAATGAAATGGCAAGTAACACAGCGTAACTTTTCATCCAGCCTTTCCCTTTAATTGATAAGAAGGTAACCATGGTAAAAACAAAGAGTGCAATAGTAGTTGTTGTATAATCAGGATGAGTTACAGATCCTTGTAATCCCATCATTCCTTTTAGTAACACACCACTAAGCTGAAGTGCTAAGATTAAAAGAAAAGTTCCTGTAACTAAAGGGGTAAATAAACGTAAGATTCGATGTACAAGCCCTGTTATACCAAGTACGAAGAGTAATATACCTGCAATAATTAACCCGCCTTCTAAAATTTGCAACACGTCTTTTGCACTTTGTCCCTGATGCATAGCAACTTGTCCCAGTATGACAAATATACTTACCCATGAACCTGCTGGACCATCTGCTATGGGATAGCGATGCCCAAACCATGCTTGTATAAATGAACTTACTCCCACGACTAAAAAAGTTCGCTGCATTAATGTTGAGATATCTTCTATTGATAAATGAAATATGCCACCAATAATGATAGGCAATGCAATTGCATTTGCTAATAGAAACACAAACCACTGTAGAATACTAAAGCTCGTATTAAAGTATTTTTTGTTCATATTATTCTCCTTTGTCGAAAAAGAATCTCATAGTAAAAATCCATCCTTTCTATACAGTTAGATTAAAAAGGATGGATTTTGTAAATCTATAAAATTATTTTAATTATATATATAGATTTAAAATTAATTACCATGTACGGAATGGTAAGAATTTACCGTTAAGTGTAATAACGATACGAGGATCGCCACCTTTTGGATCTTCTTGTGTATTCACACCTAGATTGAAGTTAATTGCACTCATTACACCTTCGCCAGCTTTTTCTAAGATTAATTCTCTAAGAGTTGGTGCGTATTGTAACATCATTTCATATAATCGATATAAGATTGGGTCAGTAGGAGGCATTTGCATTACTTGACCTCTAAGTGGAACTACTGTTAATGCCTGAACCACTTCCTCATCTAATTCTAATAGTTTACCGATTTTTTCTGCTTCCGGACGTGTCATTGTAGCTTGTCCTAATAATGCTGTTACAACCCAAGTCTCGGAGTTTTCGCTTACTTTTGAAATTTCTTCCCATGTTAAACCTTTTGCAATTTTTGCTTCCATAATTTTTTGTGTAGCTTCTTGTCTATTCATACTTAATAACTTCCCTTCATTTGAGTAATAATTAATTTTTCATACCATTTAATGTTTTATATCCATCAACTACTAAATCTAATTTACCTGTGTGGGGATCAATGACTAAACCATGTACAGGAACATCTTTTGGAATAAGTGGATGATTTCTTACTAAATCAACATTAGCTTGAGTTGAGTCGCAGACATCATCGAATCCAAATAACCAATTTTCAAGATCAACACCAGCATATTCAATTGCTGATAAAATTTCGGATGAAGCTACTCCACGATCTAATATTTTTTGAAGTGTTCCTTTTGGATTAGTTTGGCTTGCACCACATTTATGGTGTCCGATAAGAAAGATTTCATCTGCATTTAGATCATATACTGATGCTATAACACTTTGCATAACGCTATCGAAAGGAGAAGCAATTTTACCACCTGCATTTCTGATAACTTTTGCATCACCATCGTGTATATCTAAAGCTTTTGGAAGTAGCTCAATTAAACGAGCATCCATGCAAGAAACAACAACCATACGTTTTTTAGGCATTTTTGTCGCTTCAAAAGGAGCGTATTCCTTATTTTCTACAAATTGTTCATTGAACGATAGGATTTCTTGTAATAACATATTTGTAACCTCCTTTAAATCTAGATGTATTTTTTGTTGCGTCCTCTATGTTATAAGTGAATATAACTGATAAACAATGTGATGTAAGAGGATAAACTAAGTATAGTGAATTGTATCGATAAGCAGAATAAGCTGGCGAAACACTTTCTGGCTTTCTACTTTCACGGTGAAAGGATTGGTTTATATCATTGATCAAACAGATTTTGAGATACTGAAATTATTAGGAGAAAACTCAAGAATACAATGGAAAGAACTTGGTCAAAAAATACATATGACGGGACAGGCGGTAGGAAATCGAATTCGAAGGTTAGAGGATTTAGGGATTATTGAGCAATACACAATCGCAATAAACCGAATCAAATTAGGACAAGTAGTGACTGCGTTTGTTACTTTGTTCGTAACAACAGCTAACCATCAAGAGTTTATGAATTTCTTTCAAGGAGAAGAAGGGATTTCTGAAGTACATCGTATAAGTGGTGACGGATGTTATTTATTAAAAACACATTTTGCTTCCAATGAAGAATTGGATAACTTTCTAGGACGACTATTAAAGTATGGGAATTACCGTGTTAACCTATCAATAGGGAAGTTAAAATAAACTTTATGTAAGTTTATGGTTCCTTTTGCTTGTGGCTAAGACATGTTTCCAAAAATAAAAGGAGTATCTCTTATTAAATAAGAGATACTCCTTTTATTTGTTTTTAATAATTATTGATTATTTTACATCTGATTTTTCTTTTTTCATTATTTGCCTTTGACTAGTGAAGGGGAATTTTTTAACATCAAAACCCCTGCGCTGTATGCAACAGGGGGTTCTATTATTACTTATTTGAGGGCATGATCCTATTTCATTTTACAGCTAATTCATGTTTCGAATATAAAAAGTAGACTCATAAGAAAAATCCTGTAGTTCAGTACAGGATTTTTAATCAAACTAATTAAAAACTAAATTGTGGTTTAACATTACCTTTATAAGGTTCATGTTCAACGAATATAGTTATGTCTTTACCAGATTGGTCTTTACCAGTTCTTTTATACGTAAATTTCTTATTGTTCAGTTCAGTAAGTTCAAGAGCCGCACCATATTTATTATTTCCAATTGATACATGAGCTCTTATTTTATTTTCGTGTACAACATCGAAGTAACCATAGTCACCGCGGCTTTGACCTGTTTCGCTATTGAAGAACTCGTATTTATTAGACTTGTCATCAAATTTTGCTAGACTTATAAAATTAGAATTAAACTGTGTTACATCATTACCAGCTTCATCTAATACCTTTGTTCCATGCCAAAGGGTGCCGCCTAAAATTTTATCTCCATCACCATTTTTAACAATATCGCCTGTAGTAGTGTTCAGTTGCTTGTCCGGATCAGTGAAAGAAAGTTCTTTTTCTTTATATGGAACATGTTCAACGAAAACTTCTACATCTTTACCGTTAGCGTCTTTCCCCATTCGTTTATAAGTAAATACATTTTTATTTAGTTTTGTCATGTCAACAACAGCTTGATACTTCATTGATTCTGAAATTAATATTCTCTTCTTCCCATCATTTGTGACAAAGAAAGTTCCTTTATCGCCACGACTTGCACCTGTCTTAGCATCAAAGAATTCATATCTGCCGGACTTCGCATCATATTTTGCAAGACTAATGAAGTTTGCATTCTCTTTTGTTAAGTCATTCTTATCTTTGTCATATACTCTTGTACCTTGCCAATTAGTATCGCTAAGAATGTTAGCCATTTTTTGGCCTTTCGTTAACTTGTTTTCCTTTTTCGTCTCTTTAGCAGCTTGTTCTTGTTTTTGTTTACCATGATTTTCTTCGGCTTTAGTACCAGCACACCCTGTTAATGCTAATGTGAATCCGAGCAGTATTGATGATAGTGCTTTCGTTTTTTTGTTCATTTTTTATCGTCTCCTCATTTTATGATTTTCATGTTATTCACATGGTTTTAAGTAGTGCGGTTTGTGATTATAGTAGTAGTTCATCCTTCTGAATCTTTGTTATATGAAAAGATTTAGGTTGAATCAATGAACTTAGTTGCTACGTTTATTATGTTAATCTCAGAGTATAAACTCCCTCTAAATAAAACATTAAAAAAAGATAAACTAATTCCTAAAAAATTTTCATATTTATAAAAAAGCAATCGCTAGTTTGCAGCAGGGATCTTTCGAATATTTACCAAAGTTGTTTCTGATGCCTACGAGTAATCAAAAAAATACATTGTAAAGAAGAAGGAAAGCCGTTAACAATAATGTAATTCCTAATAGAGTTAATCGATTGTAGTGCAAAATTTTTGAGCTGAACTGTATGGGAAATGAAGATTTTATAGAAGTCGCTTCATATAGGAAGGGGATGTCCATGTTTGATTCAACAGATTTTAAAATTATACAGTTACTACAAGAAAACGCTAGAATGAACTGGAGGGAAATTGGAGAGATAGTACATTTGACTGGCCAAGCCGTTGGAAAACGAATTAACAAATTAGAAGAGGCAGGTGTCATTCAAAAATATACGATAGATATCGACAGAGCTAAGCTGGAAGGATCCATTATGACGTTTGTTACGCTATTTTTGCATGCACCACATTATCATAATCAAATTCAAAGTTTTTTCGAAAAAACAGACGTAATCACTGAAATGTATCGTATAAGTGGCGATGGGTGTTATATCATGATTCTTCACACATCTTCGCATCAGCAATTAGAAGAGACGCTTGCAGATGTTTTACATTATGGTGATTATCGTATAAATACTGTCATTAAGACAATGGAAAAAAAGAAAGAATAAGATATTTATCCTTTCTTTTTTCATATGGAACTGTAATTCTTTATTTGTTTTTATTTATAAAACAGCTTGCTGACATGACTTTTGCGTAAATATCACCAAACTCTAATGCGCTCATGAACGATTGATGAGCGTGTACTGCTGGGATTAGATTTCCTTGGAATTCTAAATCTTTTGTTGTACAAGCATCTTCAATTACAATACATTGAAATCCTAAATCACTGGCAGCCCGTACTGTTGCATCAATACATACATGAGTCATCATACCGCAAATGACTAGTTGGTCTATTTTCTCTTCTTTTAATGTTTGTAATAAATTTGTTCTTAAAAAACTGTTAGGGTGGTGTTTTTGTATGACTCTTTCATTAGCGATCGGTTGTACATCATCATGAATTTGAGCACCTACTGTCTCGGGGAGGAAGAAGGTAGCTCCTTCATTGTTCGCAATATGTTGTACATGAATAATTGTTTTATGTTTTTCACGAAACACTCTCAATACTTCTTTCGCTTTTTGGATGGCTTTTTCAGGTAGATGTAATTCCATATTGCCGCCTTTAAAGTAATCATTTTGTATGTCGACTAATAGTAATGCTTCGTTCATCGTTATTCCCCCATACTTAGTGATTCAGCACGTTATTTGTACTGTACCGTTATTATATAAATTGTAGCTATGCTGAAGTAATAACATTATGAAACGATTTTGAGGTATATAGTTTCAGTGTGAAAAAAGTGAAAGTTGGTATAAGTACAAATGGATTTTGTGGAATTCACGGTAAAGTTATAGGTAGAGTGGCATTATAAGGTAAAAACCATAACTTTGCTGGAGGAGCAGGTTATGTTTTTTTATGCGGAAATGCGATTTTAAGTTTTTGCTGAAGGTGTTTTTCTAGGATATGCTGTGAGTGATTGGAGTGAGGTAGTGTCGGATATTGTCGACCAATCGATATATTGGAAAAATCGTTGATATATTGTGAGTTGTGATAGATATATTGGAAAAATCGTTGATATATTGTGAGTTATGATAGATATATTGGAAAAATCGTTGATATATTGTGAGTTATGATAGATATATTGAAAAAATCGTTGATATATTTGTAAAGGGGTGTTTGAGGTGATTGTGAAAGAAAGAAAAATGCCGATTTATATAAGGCAGTTAGAAGCACTTCTTAGAAGGTTACCTGTACATCATCCGAAACGAAATTTAATTGGAGAAAACTTGGCAAAACACATGGCGGGATATAAAGGGGAGCAATCGATTGATTATCCACTTAGTTTTATTTCTGAGAAAGAGTATAGTATTTTACATGATATTCGTTTATCTAATTATGATAAATACTTTCAAATTGATACTATTATCCTTTCCACAAAGTTTCTTCTTTTTCTTGAGATAAAAAATATAGCAGGTACATTAATATTTGATACAAAGTTTAATCAACTTATCCGAATAACAGAAGGAAATTCAGAGGGATTTCCAGATCCGGTTTTACAAATAAAAAGGCAAGAAATACAAATAAAGAGATGGTTAAGCTTACATGGATTTTCTTCTAGTCTTCCAATTGAGTCCCTTGTTGTTATTAGCTCGCCTCGTACCATTATAAAATCTTCAGATGACAATCTTCTTCATACAATTATTCATAGTGCAAATTTACCTCATAAAATAAAGTGGTTTGAAAGTAAATATAAAAGAAAAGTTATAGATAATGTAGATAGGCTCATTCATCAAATAATAACGGAGCATTCTCCACTTCAACAAAATATACTTGAGCAATATAAAATAGAAAAAGAGGAGTTGTTAAAGGGAGTACAATGTGAGAAATGCTTAGTTATTCCAATGGTTAAAGTGAAGAAGGGTTGGTGTTGTACAAGTTGTAAAGATTTTTCAAAAGTGGCACATGAGGATGCTATACGAGATTATGCATTGCTCATTAGTACGACATGTACAAACGGTAATTTGAAAGAGTTTCTCCATGTTTCGTCGGGTATGGTTGTAAACAGAATTCTCCACACACTAAATCTTCCCTACACTGGCAACAACAAAGGACGAATATATGATTTAACTTCTTTCCAATCGTAATTTTGCTATAATAAATACGTACGTATACGAAGGGGAGTTTAAAGAGAAAATGAAGTCATTTAATATCGATCATCTTATAGCTAGTGTTTTGCAATGGATATTAAATATAGCGCTAATTATATTATCCATTGTCTTATCTATCTTTTTAATTAATGAGACAATCACATTTATTCAATACATCTTTTCAACAAAGAAATATACATCGTATAAATTGGTTGAAAGTATCATCGTATATTTCTTATACTTCGAGTTTATTGCATTAATTATTAAGTATTTTAAATCGAACTATCATTTCCCGTTACGTTATTTTATTTATATCGGAATTACGGCATTAATTCGGTTAATTATTGTATCTCATGAGGAACCGATGGAGACGTTATTATATGCGGGATCCATTCTTGTTTTAGTCATTGCTTTATACATATCGAATATGAGAGATTTGAGAAAAGAGTAGTAGTGCAGACATAAGTTTGCACTACTTTTTTTACCTTGACCTTCAAGTTACTTGAAAGTTTACAATGAAATTAGGGCGTTTGAAATTGAAAAAAATTGAGAAATTAAGTGAAGAGGTTTCTTTTACTTGGAGGTTATAGAAATGAGTCAGGAATTGAAGTTACGTCCATTAGAACGAGAAGATTTAAAGTTTGTACACGAACTGAATAATAACGCGCATATTATGTCGTATTGGTTTGAAGAACCTTATGAGGCCTTTGTAGAATTGCAGGACTTGTATGATAAACATATACACGATCAAAGTGAACGCCGATTTATCGTTGAGAAAGATAATGAAATGGTTGGATTGGTTGAGTTAGTGGAGATTGATTATATTCACCGAAGAACAGAATTCCAAATTATTATTGATCCAAATTATCAGGGGCATGGTTACGCAGCAGAAGCGACGCGTTTAGCGATGGGTTATGCCTTTGCTGTCTTAAATATGCATAAGATATATTTAGTTGTCGATAAAGAAAACGAAAAGGCTGTGCATGTTTATAAAAAGGTTGGATTTATGGTAGAAGGTGAGCTTCTCGACGAGTTTTTCGTTGATGGTAACTATCATAATGCGATAAGAATGTGTATGTTTCAGAAGCAATATTTTGAAAGTAAGTAGTTGAATGATTTGGAAGTAATGTTGACGCTTCGCAAAACCGTATGCTAAAATCCCTTTTAAGTATTAAGGAAGGTGCAGAACATGCTTTATATAAAATTTGTAAAACTCATTAGAAAACTTTGCTCCGCACAAATGTATACGGTGAAGCGTTGTACGGAGCTTAATCAAGGGGCATAAATCCCCTATATTCATCGGCTGAATAGCTTTTCTAAAAAAGTATAGTTTATCTATGCTTATTTGGTTACGGTTTGTAAGTCGATGTATAAAATAGATTAAGGGCCATAGACAATGCTTTGTCTATGGCCCTTTGTGTATATTATTCCAATGAGCTTTTACTATAAATTGGAGTAGTATAGGAAAAACCACGAAGCAGAGGGCTAGTGTCGAATGACGCTATCTCTCTGCTTTTTTTAATTTCAGGAAAAGAGGAATACGAATGAGTTTACTTAAAGTTGAAAGTTTATCACATAGTTTTATAGATAAAGCCTTATATGAAAATGCTTCTTTTAGTTTGCATAAAGGAGAACATATGGGAATTGTTGGACAGAATGGTGCAGGAAAAAGCACGTTAATGAAAATATTGATTGGAGAAATCATTCCTGATAAAGGAGATATAAAGTGGCAACCTAATATTCAAATTGGACATCTGGATCAATACGCAGAAATTGATGGGGGCTATACCATTTCACAATATGTAAAGAAAGCTTTTTATGATTTGTATGAAATGGAAGATAGAATGAACAAGTTATATGAAGAAAGTGCTAGGACTGGAGATGAGAATCAACTATTAAAAGCGGCAGAGATTCAAGAACAGCTTGAGGCTCGTGATTTTTATTCGTTAGACAGTATAACGAATAAGGTGGCAGCTGGTTTAGGTATTGATGCTATCGGGATGGATCGTGTTATTGGTGAATTAAGCGGAGGACAACGTGCAAAGGTAATTTTAGCGAAGCTTTTATTAGAAGAGCCGACTATTTTATTACTAGATGAACCGACGAATTTTCTTGATAAGGAGCATGTGGAGTGGCTTGCTAATTATTTAATGAATTTTGAAGGGGCGTTTATTGTCGTGTCACATGATTTTGATTTTCTGGAAAAGGTGACTTCTTGCATATGTGATGTAGAGTTTGGAACAGTTAAGAAGTATTACGGAAAATACTCAGATTTTGTAAGACAAAAGGAGCATTTGCGAAAAGATTATATTCGCCAATACCATGCACAACAGAAGAAAATTGAAAAAACGGAAGAGTATATTCGTAGAAATATTGCTGGAGTGAATTCAAAAATAGCACAAGGACGTAGAAAGCAGTTGCAACGTATGGAAAGAATTGTGCCACCAAGTTTTACCCATAAACCGTCTATTCATTTTCGGGAACTTCCTATTTCAGTTCAAACAGTTCTTGAGGTAAATAATCTCGAAGTTGGTTATGACTTTGCTCTCTTACCAAAATTGAATTTTTCAGTAATGGGTGGGAAAAAACTTGTTATTACAGGATTCAATGGAGTAGGGAAATCTACTTTATTAAAAACAATTGTTGGCACTATTGCTAGTATTGCTGGAGAATTTCACTTCTCAGAGCAAATAAAGATTGGATATTATGAGCAAGATTTAAATTGGAGCAATGATTCTTTAACTCCGCTTCAAATTATTTCGGAACAGTTTCCTACATTGAATATGAAGGAAATACGTCATCATTTAGCTGCGTGTGGTGTGAAAGATACTCATGTCTCGCAAGAAATTCGTACGTTAAGTGGTGGTGAACAATCGAAGGTGAAACTGTGTGGATTATTACTATCACCTTGTAACTTCTTAATTTTAGATGAGCCGACAAATCATTTAGATGCAGAAGCGAAGGAAGCTTTGCAAAAGGCGCTAATACAGTTTAAGGGCAGCATTATACTCGTATCTCATGAAGCGAGTTTTTATCTTGATTGGGCGGATAGTATTTTCAATATAGAGACGGGATTAGTTAAGGGGGTGTGAAATATATGAATGAAAATAATTGGAGAATGAACATTATATTATTTTTAACCGCTCAAACTATTTCGTTGTTCGGTTCATCTCTCGTGCAATACGCGATTATATGGTATATCACCCTTACAACATCATCAGGGGCGATGTTGACCATTTCAACTGTTTGCGGTTTTCTACCACAAATTGCGATATCTTTATTTGCTGGTGTGTGGATTGATCGTTATGACCGTAAAAAGATGATTATGTTATCGGATGGAATTATAGCGATTGCTACGTTAATTTTGGCAATTTTATTTTTAACAGGATATAAAAGTATTTGGATGCTGTTTATAGTATTACTCATTCGCTCAGCTGGTACAGGTGTACAAACGCCGGCTGTGAATGCGTTAATTCCACAAATTGTTCCGAAAGATTATCTTATGAAAGTAAATGGGATAAATAGTAGTATTACATCTTTAATTATGTTTCTTTCACCGGCGGTAAGTGCCGTAATTCTTTCTGTTACTAGCATTGAAACGACATTTTTTATTGATGTTATTACAGCTATAATCGGAATTAGTATTATGTTTATCATTCAAGTGGAAGGACATGCGAATGTAGGGGTTAAGCAAAAATCTAATCTACAAGGTATAAAAGAAGGGTTTGCTTATTTAAAAGAAAATGTATGTATGAAAAGGCTACTCGTTTTATTAATCATTATTATGATTTTAATAAGTCCAGCCGCCTTTTTAACACCTTTAATGGTGACTCGTTCCTTCGGGGCGGAAATGTGGAGACTTACTGCTAGTGAGATGACCTTTAGTGCTGGTGCAGCAGCTGGTGGCGTACTGATTGCAGCATGGGGTGGTTTCCGTAATCGTATGCATACAACAGCGTTGGCCTGTGCGTTATATGGTCTGCTTATGGTAGGACTAGGAATTGCACCGGTATTTATTATGTATTTAGTCTTTAATTTTTTAATTGGTATAACAATGCCATGTTTTAATACGCCAGTTACTGTGTTATTGCAGGAGAAAGTAGATCCAGTTATGCATGGCAGAATGTTTAGCCTCGTACAGATTGCAAATTCATGTGCTTTACCTTTAGGGATGATTATATTTGGTCCTTTGGCTGATGTGTTTAGTGTAGAGGTTTTGTTAATTTATGCTGGGATATTCATACTATTTTGCGCAATGTATGTTGTATTAAGCAGGAAGTTTGAAGTGTAAATATTTATTGTCTATAAAAGGTTTGTGAGGCAATTTAAGATGCTTCATAAACCTTTTATTTCCATTCTATTCAATAATAATTTATTGTAAAACGATAAAATATTATTGACTAATGATTTTGTTTTGGATAATATGATGTTAATTAAGAAGAATTATATGAATAGAGGAGAATGTAAAATGAAAAATAAATACGTAGTAGCTATTTCTTTCATGATCTTAGCGATTATTTCTTTAACTATACATGCTTCAAACAGTAAAGTTGGAGCGGATGGATTTCTTGAAGAACCTTTCTTTTTCCTAGTACCGGTAAGTTATGTATTGTTCTTTAGTGGTATTGGTGTATTACTATTTGGATGTATTACTTCAAAGCTGAGAAAAAGTAATAGATAAAGTGAAGCTTAATTAGTGATGGATTCCCCAATCCGGACAAAATACTCACTATGAAATAGAAACATACCATATGGAAGAAAAATAATAAGTGAGCTGAATAATGATGAATCATTATTTTTATAATGGTAGACAAGTAGGTGCGGCTATAACCCTAGCCGGGGCACAGGGGACAATTCATGCTGTGAATCAAGTGATTCAAATGCAGCAACAAGCATATTTTGCACAAATGATGCAAGGACAGTATATGCAATACTCACAATTTCCAATGCAAAGTGTGCATTATGATGTGTATCCAGCGGGTTTACTTTCCATTCCATATGGCGGGACTTACTTCTTATGAAAGAAAGCGACTCAATAGAGTCGCTTTTTTATATTCCACCGAGCTTCATTCCAAGGAATGCGAAGAGGATACCGATTATGTAAGTAGTACTTACATATAAAAGGGATGTGTAAATTTTTTTGCGATTGAGAAGCTGAATGGATTCTAATTTAAACGTCGAAAACGTTGTGAATGCGCCCATAAATCCAGTTCCTAATAATAATTGCCAGCCTGTAGTGACTCCGTTGCCAATTATATATCCGAGTAAAAATGCTCCTGTTATATTAATAAGGAATGTAGCAATTGGAAAGGATGTTTTATTTCTTTTTTTAAACCAATTGCTAATTGCAAATCGTGTAATCGCACCGAAAAAACCTCCAGTTGCCACTAATAAAGCTTCCATCATAAGTGATCACCTTCCGTAACTGATTTCTTAATTAAGAAATCACCTAGTGTATAGCCAAGTCCAGACATAATGAGACCGCCAAGTATGCTACATGATACATATAAGAAAGCCATGCTCCATTCAGAATGATTAATTAATTGCATGGTTTCTACACTAAATGTTGAAAACGTCGTAAAAGAACCGATGAATCCAGTACCGATGCCTGTGATAACCTCCGAAGGTAAGATGTTTAGCCGTGCAACATATGTAGTCAGCCATGCTAATAAGAAGCAGCCGATTAAGTTAATGAGTAATGTAGCTAATGGAAATGAATGATGCCAAGATTCATGGATAGTAAGACCTAAATAATAACGAGAAAGGGCTCCTAATATACCGGCTATACCGACGATAATATAAATCAAATTCCTCACCTCTTTAAATAGCTTGCTCAAAAAAATAGACTCCTACCAGTAGTTATACTGGTAGGAGTCATTAGCTAAGCAGCGGTTATGGCGAACTCCATCGCCTATAATTATTACATATAGTGTACTAAAAATTGCGTTTGATTTCCAGTGAAGAAGTTGGTGTATTTTGTAGTTCTCTAATCGTTTAAGATAGAGAATTATTACTTATAAACTAAATATAGTGATATAAGGTTTTCAGTGTGATAAAATGTTTCGTATATCTGTCATTTTTTATTTGACTGAAAATAAAGAAAAGTAAAATCGTATGTTTTAGAAAAGGAGTCGTTTGTTTGAAAAAGTTATTAAAAATAATACTTATATGTATTTTAGTAGGTGTGGGAGTTGTAGGTGGGTTTTTAGCGTATATGACACTTACAAAAGAACAGCCAGCTGATGTTATAGGCTTGAAGGTGGAAAACAATAAGAAGCGCGTAATTGCGCAGGGAAATGAATTTAAAGTTACAACGTTTAATATTGGATATGCTGGACTAGATAAGGATCAAGACTTCTTTATGGATGGAGGAAAAGGGTCTGGTTCAAGTAGTAAAGAACAAACGGAAACGAATTTAAAGAATATGCTTTCGTTTTTACAAAATGAGAATAGTGATTTTGCGCTATTACAAGAAGTAGATATAAAATCAATGAGATCATTTGATATAAATGGGCATGAATTTTTGAAAAAAGGACTGCCTGATTATGCTTCTTCGTTCGGAAAGAACTATGATACAAAATGGGTTCCGGTGCCAATCACAAGTCCAATGGGATATGCTGATGCTGGACTAAGTACGTTTTCTAAATATACAGTTCAAACAGCGAAGAAGTTCCAATTACCAGGAATGGAGCCGTGGCCAAAGCGTTTATTTGATTTAGACCGAGCGATTGTTGAACATAAAATTCCTGTTAATAATGGAAAATTTGTTAGACTCGTAAATTTACATTTGTCTGCTTATGATGAAGGCGGAAAAATTAGAAAGCAACAAGTGGAGTATTTAAAAGAATATATGAACAAACATTATAAAAATGGTGATTACGTAATAATGGGCGGGGACTGGAATCAATTAATTTCTAACGTTCAGTTAAGTGATCCGAAGTTCGTGAAGGAGCGTCCTGAGTGGTTAGTAGAGTTACCGAAGGACTTTACCGATGGTGGCTTTAAGTGGGCTGTAGATCCGTCTGTTATGACTGTGAGAGATGATGTAAAGAAATACGTGGAAGGTGAAAACTTTGTCACGATTATTGATGGCTTTATCGTTTCACCGAATGTTGAAATTGTAAATGTACAAGGGAAAGATTTGAAGTTTGAAAATAGCGATCATAACCCAGTGAGTGCGGTATTCAAGCTGAAGTAATCGATACGTATGAGAAGGTGGGGCTTCATATATGGAGTGGTTAAAGAGAACTTGTTTTTCTAACCTTGAGAAAGAATCACAGAAAAATCATTTATTGCTGTTTATCACGATTTGCAGTTTCTTCCTCGGGGTACTCGCAATTGGGTATTACGGATATATTTTTACAGAGCGAGCAATAGCATTTTGGATGTGTGGTATTTCTATCGTAGTATTTGGAACGCTACTTACTTTTATAGAAAGTATGGAAGCAATGTATAAATACATCATGACATGTATGCTACTTATTATGTCTTTCATTATGGTACAAGCATTTAATGAAAGCCCAGCTGTATTTCAAATGGTCTATTTTACATTAGCAGTTTCACTTATTTATTTGAGTGAACGTCTTATTTTAATTCTTGGTGGGGTAGCAGTTGTTGTTACATTTATACTTTGTAGTTATTGGCCAAATCAATTTTTTGCTTATACAGCATCATCTGAAGCTGCAAATTTTGCAAGCTTGTTAGCGATTGTAACGATCGCAATGTGGGGTGTCACAAAGATTGGTTCTAATCTTTTGGCTCGTTTAAGTGATGAGAAGCAAGCAGTGATGAAGAAAGCTCAGGAGTTAGAAGAAACGCAAAGGCTTATTGAGGAAACTGTTGTGAAGTTAGATAGTAATTTCAATCATTTAAGACAGAATATGAACACTTCGATGGAGTCGATGAGTGAAATTAATTTTGCTTTTGAAGAAGTGGCAGTTGGTACTCAATCACAATCAGAGATGATGTCACGTTCAGTAGAAGTATTGAATGATATGGAGGGAAATATTGACCAAATCATCTCTCAAGTAAGAAATGCTTCGATGCGTGTTGATAAAAGTTTGGAAATCTCAAAGGGTAGTGTAAACACTTTAAGAAATTTTGAAGCTAACATGAGAAGTTTAAATGATGTTGTTTCACAATCAGGAACGATATTTAGAGAATTGATGAAACAATCGAAACAAATTAATGAAATTGTAGATGTAATAACGAATATTTCAAGTCAAACGAGTTTGCTAGCTTTAAATGCAAATATTGAAGCTGCAAGGGCAGGAGAACATGGAAAAGGTTTTGCTATTGTAGCGAATGAAGTGTTAAAGCTTGCTGAAGAATCGAATCGTTCTGCGGGGAGAATTCAAGGAATTTTGAAGGAGTTTAGTAATCAAGCAAGTAAAGTAGAAGTGCAGGTAGAGAAGTCAGAAAGAGTACAAGAAGAGTGTAACGAAATGTTAGCAAGTGTTTTAACGAATGTAACGGATTTAGGGAAGTTTATTGATACGATTAATGATGTAATGAGAGAGATTGTTGGTCATCAAGAAAATTTCCAAGTTAAAACGACGAATATCGTTAAAGATGTGACACATGCTTCTAACGTAATTCAGCAAACTTCTGCAGCTACGGAAGAAGTGTTAGCAAGTATTGAAGAAGAGAAGAATCGAAATGATACGTCGGTGAAGACGCTACATACTGTTAGTGAGCAAGTGAAGTTGCTAGAAGATATTTTAGAAAAATAATATCGCTGAAAAAGAGCACAAATGATGTGCTCTTTTTCAGTTGAACGAATACTTGATAGGAATTTAATTGCTTTTCTATGAGTTTTCTGCCAAGCTTAAGGAGATAAAATTTAACTAATAGCTACTGATTATTAGTTAAATCTCGCGGATAGCGAGATAAAATACTTCAAAGAAAGAATTATATAGGTGACGCATATGATCGAAGTTAAGACTTCTGAACTTAGTGATGGAGAATTTAATAGAGGTGTATTTGCAACTCGTGATATTAAAAAGGGTGAGTTGATACATTCAGCACCAGTTATCTCTTATCCGAATGAACAGCATGAACATATTGAGAAAACGTTACTTGCTGACTACGCATTTGAGTATGGGGTAAATCATACGGCATTCCTTTTAGGATACGGCATGTTATTTAATCATTCATATAAGCCGAATGCAACGTATGATATCGTCTTCGAGAACCATACGTTTAACTTCTTTGCTTATAAGGATATAAAAGCTGGAGAAGAGATTTTAATCAATTATAATGGTGAAGTTGATGACGATGAACTATTATGGTTTGATAAGGAAAAAGAAGAGAACGAAAAGTAATATAAAGAGTATAGAAAGAGCGCATTCTGTGGGATGTGCTCTTTTTTTATATTGAAGAAAATAAAGTAAAGATTACAAAAAAATACCACTTTATTTTCGTGTGGTATAGTAAGATACTGAAGGATAGTGTTTTATAAAAGTTATATATTTTACAAATTGTTGTCTTTCTGATGACATGTCAAGTTTAGTAGTCCATTTGGGTTGCTTTATTATGCAATATATATTTTAATATGAGTGGCACCTCTTATAATTTAAGAGGTTTATAGGTGTCTCGAATTGATTTTGGGTACACTGTATCCACCACTTTAGTTTCATTTCATGTATGTGGGGATATTATGGGCCCGTATAGCGGGATAAAAAGAATATAGAAATAGAGGAATCGTAAAATGAATATGCAAGAGGTTTATAAATATTTAAGTACGGTATTGCCTGAAGGTCATGTTACACAAGATGAAATGTTAAAGAATCATACGCATATTAAAGTTGGCGGAAAAGCAGATGTGTTCGTTGCGCCTACGAATTATGATGAAATTCAAGAAGTTATTAAGTATGCTAACCAATATAATATTCCAGTTACGTTTTTAGGAAATGGATCAAATGTCATTATTAAAGATGGTGGGATTCGCGGAATTACGGTCAGTTTAATTCATATTACAGGTGTTACTGTAACAGGAACAACGATTGTAGCACAGTGCGGTGCAGCAATTATTGATGTATCACGTATTGCATTAGACCACAATTTAACAGGGCTTGAGTTTGCTTGTGGCATTCCAGGTTCAGTTGGCGGAGCATTATATATGAATGCTGGTGCCTACGGTGGTGAAGTATCGTTTGTATTAACAGAAGCTGTCGTAATGACAGGTGATGGAGAGTTACGCACTTTAACGAAAGAAGCATTTGAATTTGGATATCGTAAGAGTGTATTTGCGAACAATCATTACATTATTCTTGAAGCGAGATTTGAACTTGAAGAAGGTGTACATGAAGAGATTAAAGAAAAAATGGATGATTTAACGTATAAGCGTGAATCAAAACAACCTTTAGAATATCCGTCATGCGGTAGTGTATTTAAGCGCCCACCAAATAACTTTGCTGGTAAGTTGATTCAAGAATCAGGACTACAAGGAAAGCGAATTGGCGGAGTAGAAGTTTCATTAAAACATGCTGGATTTATGGTGAATGTTGATAATGGAACAGCACAAGACTACATCGATTTAATTCACTTCGTACAAAAGACAGTTGAAGAAAAATTCGGTGTGAAGTTAGAGAGAGAAGTAAGGATTATTGGAGAAGATCTACAATAATTTTTGAATTAAAAGCGTATAAAAGTATGAATTATTTTAAAATAACATTTGGGTATTGTTGACAATTTGTTTTCAATTCAATATAATGGCTAATAATTTAACAAATAACATACGTTGAAAGAGCCCAGTAGCAGTTTGTCACTGTTATCAAAGAGAGCTAGGGGTTGCTGGAACCTAGCACAAACAAACTTGTGAATTACACTCTGGAGTATCTTAGGTAACGCTAAGCGGAGTAGCAATCGATATTATTGCTAAGAGTGGTATGAATAGCTATGCTATTTATGCAAACTGGGTGGTAACACGGTGAATAATCGTCCCTATGTCATAGACATAGGGGCTTTTTTGTTTTAAAAAAATAAAGGGGATGACAAAAGATGAATATTATTGATGAATTAGAATGGCGCGGTGCTGTGAATCAACAGACGGATGAAGAAGGTTTACGTAAGTTAGTAGAAGAGAAAAAGATTTCACTATACTGCGGAGTAGATCCAACTGGTGATAGTATGCATATCGGACATTTGATTCCGTTTATGATGATGAAGAGATTCCAATTAGCTGGTCATCATCCGGTTATTTTAATTGGCGGGGCAACAGGAACAATTGGTGATCCAAGTGGACGTCAATCAGAGCGTCAACTGCAAACTTTAGAAGTAGTGCAGCATAATGTAGATGCGTTAACAGCGCAAATGAAAAAGCTATTTGATTTCGGTGGAAATAGCGAAGTGAAGATGGTAAATAACTACGACTGGACACATGAAATAAACATTATTGAGTTTTTACGTGATTACGGGAAAAACTTTAGCATCAATAGCATGTTAGCGAAGGATATTGTAGCAAGTCGTTTAGATACAGGCATTTCTTTTACAGAATTCACGTACCAAATCTTGCAAGCGATGGATTTCCATCATTTATACACGAAAGAAGATGTTCAACTGCAAATTGGTGGTAGTGACCAATGGGGAAATATTACGAGCGGGTTAGATTTAATTCGTAAGTTAGAAGGACATGAGGCGAAAGTATTTGGACTAACAATTCCGTTATTATTAAAATCAGACGGTACGAAATTTGGAAAATCAGCAAGTGGTGCGGTTTGGCTTGATGCTGAAAAAACAACGCCATTTGAATTTTACCAGTTCTGGGTGAATACAGATGATCGTGATGTAATTAAATACTTGAAATACTTTACATTCTTAGCGAAAGAGCGAATTGATGAATTGGCAACGAAGGTAGAAGCCGAGCCTCATAAACGTGAAGCGCAAAAAGTGTTAGGCGAAGAAATGACGAAATTCGTTCATGGAGAAGAGGCATTATTGCAAGCTGTGAAAATTACCTCGGCATTATTTAGCGGAGATATTAAATCGTTAACAGCTGATGAAATTGAACAAGGCTTTAAAGAGATGCCGACATTCCAGTCTTCCAAAGAGACGAAAAATATTGTAGAGTGGCTAGTTGATTTAGGGATTGAACCATCTAGACGTCAAGCTCGTGAAGACATTAATAACGGTGCGATTTCTATGAATGGTGAGAAAGTAACGGATGTAGGTACGGATGTTACTGTAGAAAATTCATTTGATGGAAGATTTATTATTATTCGTAAAGGGAAGAAGAACTACAGCTTAGTGAAATTGGGATAATAATTTTTGTGGAAGAGTGGAAGTAAGAAAGATGCTTTCACTCTTTTCATATACACAATTCCGACACAAAAAAGTCAGTATATTTAGATAATTAAAAAGGGTTATAGTATCTCTTTGCCGAATATAAGTAAGTAGAGAATATTACGGATAAAAATAGCCCGAACCATGCCGGGCATGATTCGGGCTTATATTCAGATTAGTAAGCTAAGCTGAATAGACCTTTAATGTGTGATAAGTAACGAACGTTACTTGCTTCTTTCATTAATGATGCTGGTAAGCCTTTAAGTGGAGTATTGCTTGCTCCAATTGTAGCAACAGCATCTTTACGTCCTAGACTAGCAAGTGTTCCAGAGTTTACAGGTGCGAACTCTTCGAATGCTTTGCCTTCTAGTGCTGCGTATAAGTTGTATCCAATTAACTCACCCATTTGCCAAGCGATTTGTGCAGTTGGTGGGTATGGACGTCCGTCTGGAGCGAAGACAACAGCGCTGTCTCCAGCAACGAATACGTCTTTATGAGAAGTAGATTGTAGGTATGCATCAACTGTTGCACGACCACGGTTTACTTCAAGACCTGATTCACCGATTAATGGGTTACCTTGTACGCCGCCTGTCCAAACGAATGTGTTAGCAACAAGTTTTTGACCGTCTTTTAAGTCGATTTCATTGCCAGCAACGTTTGTTACAGGAAGACCAGTTAAGAATGTAACACCGCGTGCTTCTAGGCTAGTAGTTGCACGTTCGATTAAGTGGTCTGGTAATACTGGAAGGATTTTTGGACCTGCTTCAACAAGAAGAAGTTTAACTTCTTTTGGATTTACGCCGTGGCTTTTTGCAAGTTTAGGCATAATGTCAGCAAGCTCACCAACTAGCTCAACGCCAGTTAATCCGCCACCACCGATTACGATTGTAGCATCCGCTTCGTTTTTCGTTTTCGCGTATTCACGAATACGGTCTTCAACGTGTTTGTAGATTTTGTTTGCATCAGCAGCAGATTTTAATACCATGCTGTTTTCTTCTAGTCCTGGAATACCGAAGTAAGCAGTTTTACTTCCTAAAGCAACTACAAGTGCATCGTAAGATAATGTAGTGCCACCAGCTAGTTTGATTTCTTTGCTATCAACTGAGAATGACTCAACTGTTGCGATTTTAAGATCGATATCTTTACCTTTGAAAAGCTTTGTAAGTGGCATTGCAATTGCTTGCTCAGCAACGTTACCAGCTGCAAGGCGATGTAGTTCAGTGATGATTTGGTGTGTTGGGTATTGGTTAATCACTGTAACTTGTGCTTCTGATTTGCTGTAAAATTTACGTACGTTTAAAGCGGCAAGAAGACCGCCATAACCAGCGCCTAAGATGACAATTTGTTTTGACATAGTATGATATCCCCCGTCTTTACTAATTGTTGTTATAAGTTAAATTATTTATTGTTACGTTCTGCACTAATTTGAAGATATGCGTTCACAAAGCGGAACATTTTTTGTGCTTGTGGGTCTTTTAGTAATTTTAATAGACCGAATAGGCCGATAACTTCGTTGCTTTCGTCAGCACGATCTTTCGCTTCGATTGCAGTTGCAGCCATGCTTTTCACTGTATCTTTTACAGGCTCTACAAGCTCTGTGATTGCACCAACAGTGTCGCTTTTTAATACTTCATCAGTAGCAACAGTTTGAGCGAAGTCATAAGACTTAGTTAAAATGTTAACAAGCTCAGTTAATTTTGGAAGCTGTTCTACTAGTGTTGTTAATGATTCTTGTACCTCAGGTTTTAACAACTGATCAAGTACATCAAGTTGTCCTTGGCTAGCAGAAATTTGTACAGTTTCTTGTTCTGGCTTTGTTTGAGTCATAGTTTCTGGCATCTCCAATTCTCCTTTACGATAGCAATACTCTTATTTTTTATAAGTAAGATAGTAACCGTTTACGAAACTTTATACAAAGTTTCACAAAACACAATAAAATGCCTTTAAATTTATGACAGCAACTAAGCTGCAAACATAAATCTAAAACCATAACGTCTTACTTATTATTTATGAACTGTCCGATATATGGCTTGTCCGCATAATGGAAAAGCTCCGTTACCGGAAAGTGTATATAATATATATCCTATATTATATACTATATACACCTATGTTAACATAAAAATGATTCCTAATTATTTGATATTGAGTGTATAACGTAGTGCTGACAAGGTATGAAAGCGTATAAAATATTTTGTTTCAGTTAGAAATGTACATATATATATAGAAAAAAAGGAAAAAACGAACAAATTCATGTTCGTTTTTTCCTTTTTCCTATTATTCACCTTCCGCAATTAGCATCGATGTGTTACCTTCTTTTTCAAGATGGCATTCGCCCCAAGAACAAAGAGAATCAAGAATCGATTCTAAAGACCAACCGTAATCAGTAAGAGAATATTCTACTTTTGGTGGGACTTGATTGTATACTTTTCTTTGAATAACGCCGTCGTCTTCTAATTCACGTAATTGCTGCGTTAACATTTTTTGTGTAATACCAGGCATTGAGCGTTTTAGTTCACTCGTTCTCTTTGTACTTTTCGTTAAGTGACAAAGAATAACAACTTTCCATTTGCCGCCGATAACTTCTAAAGTCGCCTCTACAGGAATATTGTATTTCTTCATATGAACCCCTCCTTTTGTGAGCGAAGTAAGTTAAATAATATAAATGTTACTTTTTAGTACCTATAGCACTTTAAAGTACGTACTTTTTATTATGTTAAATATGTTTCATAATAGCACATGTAAGAGGCAAATGAGTAGTACGGTACTGAAAAGTGACTATGTTACTTTTTGGTGCCTATCGTACTTTAAAGTGCGTTCTTCAAAAAAAGGATGAAACCATTCATAATAGCATTTGTAAGTATGAAATATATGTTTTAGAAGATAGAAGGGCCCTTTTATCATACTATTATGATTGGATTTCTTGTAATAAGGAGGAATTCAATTGAGTTCATATACAGTACCATCTTCGGAAGTTCAGACGAATCGAAGAAGTATGTTTGCTTTATTAGCACTAGCAATTAGTGCGTTTGGGATTGGTACGACCGAGTTTATTAGTGTCGGTTTACTACCATCTATTTCAAAAGATTTAAATGTCTCGGTTACAACAGCTGGTTTAACGGTTTCCTTATATGCGTTAGGAGCGGCAGTAGGAGCTCCTGTTTTAACAGCGTTAACGGCTAGTATGTCGCGAAAGACATTATTAATGTGGATTATGGTTGTTTTCATTATTGGTAATGGCATTGCGGCGGTAGCAACAAGCTTCACTGTATTAATTATCGCAAGGATTGTAGCTGCATTTGCACACGGTGTGTTTATGTCGATAGGATCTACAATTGCGGCTGCAATCGTACCAGAGAATAAACGTGCTAGCGCAATTGCGATTATGTTTACTGGATTAACAGTCGCGACTATTACTGGTGTGCCAATTGGAACATTTATCGGTCAAGAGTTTGGCTGGAGAGTGTCATTTATGGCGATCGTTGTAATTGGAATTATTGCTTTCATCGCAAATAGTATACTCGTCCCATCTAATTTAAAAAATGGTGTACCTGTATCGTTTCGTGATCAATTTAAACTAATTAAAAATGGAAGACTGTTACTTGTTTTCATTATTACTGCACTTGGATACGGCGGTACATTCGTAACATTTACGTATTTATCACCGTTATTACAAGAAGTAACAGGATTTGAAGCAAGTACCGTTACCATCATTTTATTAGTGTATGGAATCGCCATTGCGATAGGGAATATGGTCGGCGGAAAATTATCGAATCATAATCCAATTCGAGCGCTATTCTACATGTTCCTTATTCAAGCGATTATATTATTTGTTTTAACATTTACAGCGCCGTTTAAAGTAGCTGGATTAATCACAATTATTTTCATGGGACTATTTGCGTTTATGAATGTTCCGGGGCTACAAGTATATGTAGTTATATTGGCAGAGCGCTTTGTTCCAAGTGCGGTTGATGTTGCTTCAGCAATTAATATTGCCGCATTTAACGGAGGAATCGCTTTAGGTTCTTATATAGGTGGCCTTGTAACGAATTCGTTAGGGTTAATCCATACTGCTTGGGTAGGCGGCCTTATGGTAGTAGGTGCTGTTATTTTAACAGCATGGAGTATGACATTAGAAAAAAGAGATCAAGTAAAATAAAGTGAAACTTTAATCAGTGGGGGTGTTCTTCCACCAATGATTATTAGTTGAACCAATCGGGCGTTTACGGGCAGTTTATCTCCCACCTAACGTCTTTGCTTCAGCCGAATTTTGAAGTGGGAATTTTACTGCCCGTTAATGCGGGATAAAAGGAGAGAAAATAAAATGAAAAACTTACAAAGTAAAACAGTATTAAATAATGGTGTAGAAATGCCTTGGTTCGGTTTAGGTGTATTTAAAGTAGAAGAAGGACCAGAACTTGTAGAAGCAATTAAATCAGCGATTAAAGCAGGATACCGTAGCATCGATACAGCTGCAATTTACGGAAATGAAAAAGCTGTAGGTGAAGGAATCCGTGCAGGTATTGAAGCGACTGGTATTTCAAGAGAAGAATTATTTATCACTTCAAAAGTATGGAACGCAGATCAAGGATATGACGAAACAATTGCTGCATATGAAGAGAGCTTAAAAAAATTAGAACTAGATTATTTAGATTTATACCTTGTTCACTGGCCTGTAGAAGGAAAATATAAAGATACATGGAAAGCGCTAGAAACACTTTATAAAGAAGAGCGTGTACGTGCAATTGGCGTAAGTAACTTCCAAATTCATCACTTACAAGATGTAATGAAAGATGCAGAAATTAAGCCAATGATTAACCAAGTAGAATATCACCCTCGTTTAACACAAAAAGAATTACAAGCTTTCTGTAAAGAACAAGGTATTCAAATGGAAGCATGGTCACCACTTATGCAAGGTCAATTATTAGATAACGAAACATTACAAGAAATTGCTGATAAACACGGTAAAACAACAGCGCAAGTTATTTTACGTTGGGACTTACAAAATGGAGTTATTACAATTCCAAAATCAACGAAAGAACACCGTATTATTGCAAATGCTGATGTATTTAACTTTGAATTAACAAAAGAAGATATGGAAAAAATCGATGCATTAAACCAAAATCACCGCGTTGGTCCAGATCCTGATAACTTCGATTTCTAAGATTAAAGTAGAGAAAAAGAGTGCAAATTATTTGCACTCTTTTTGTTGTGTTTATGTATAAAAAAAAATTCTAACTAAATACTACTTATTAGTAAATTTGTTATTTCATAAGGGGTTGTAAAACATGAATATAAAGCAATCGTTCAAACTTTTAGCTGTTTTTTTAAGTGTTTTATTTGTATTATTCCCACTTCAAAAAGCATTTGCAGAAGTTATGGACCATACAAAGTATGAAATGGATTGGAGTTATAGTAAGTCAAAGAAAAGACCAATCCGAACAGAGCTTATTAAAACGGCAGATGGAAAAATTGCATTTTGCTTAAATGTAGATTTGAAATCTCCAAGTGGTCAAGATTTACCGGAAATGGGAAAAGTGGATATTAACGTGTACCGTGTACTATTAAATGGATATCCACAAAAGAGTCCGCAAGAATTAGGCGTTTCCGATTGGAGAGAAGCACATTACGCAACACAGCTTGCAGTATGGAATGCATTAAAACAAATCGATATTAACGATTTAGATTTCCGTAATAAAAACGTAGAGAAAGTAACGAAAGACATAGTTGCAAAGGCAAATGCGAGTGAAGAGTTACAAGAAATTACGATGAGTGTAACTCCTACAGAAGAACAAGAAGCAGTATTGAAAAATGATTTCTTTGAAACAGGTTTATATACAGTAGAAACGAATGCAAAAAGCGGAACGTATAAAGTGCAAGCAACAGGTGCACCAGCTGGTGTGAAATTTGTAAATGAAAAAGGCGAAGCAAAAAATGAATTTAATGTAGGAGAAAAGTTCCGCATTTTAATTCCAAAACAAACACCAGCAGGTGGATTTAGCTTTAAAGTATCAGGAAATTTAACGAAATTACAAGGGATTGCGCATAAAGGAACACCGACGATTCAAAATGCGGTTGTATTATTAGAACGTAGTGAAGAGAAAACAAGTCCGGAATTAGCGGTGAGTTGGAAAAAGTCTGAAGGACCACAGAAACCGAATAAACCGTATACTCCAAACGAACCACATAAACCAAATCAAATTAAAAGATAGTATAAAAAGCATTGGCATTTGCCGATGCTTTTTATATACATGGATTAGAAGGAATGGAAAATACGAAAGCATTGACAGAACAATTTAATGGTATGTTATTTGAGTATGGTATACATGACGTATTCTTTAAAATTACGAAACAAGGTTTCGAAAGAACAGAAGGTATACAAGAGGTAAAAGCTTAAAAAATAAAAAAGCTCGTAAAACATAATGTTTTACGAGCTTTTTCGTATTATTCAGCTTCAGAAACTACTGTGAAGCGTTCGTTCACATGTTTTGGATTTTCGATTTCATCAAGTGCTGCTACTGCGAAGTCTTCGTAACTTACATAGCTATCGCCTTTTGAGTTAACAAGAAGATTGTCTTTACCAGCTGTGTAAGAGCCAGTGCGTTTTCCTAATGCGAATAGTGCAGAAGGGCTGATGAATGTCCAAGTGATGTCATTTGTTTGTTGTAAGATTTCTAAGTTTTTACCTTGGTTTTGAGCTGTTGCAAGGTATTCGCCCGGGAAACCTGGTGTATCAAATACACGTGTTGTTTTCTCTTCGTCTACAAATAAGCTTCCAGCTCCACCAACTACAAGTAATTTTGTATGTGGTGCACCTTTCACAGCTTCAATCAGTACATTTCCTGCATCTACGTGAAGATGCTCTTGTCCTGCTGGAGCACCGAAAGCATTTACAACTACATCGAATGCTTGTAGATCGTTAGATGTAAGAGCGAATACATCTTTCTCTAAAACTTTTACATTTTTTTCTGTAATTTTCGCAGCATTTCTTACAATTGCAGTAACTTCATGTCCACGATCTAATGCTTCTTTTAAAATACGGCTTCCAGCTTTACCAGTTGCTCCGATGATTCCGATTTTCATAATAAATCCCTCCAAAGTGTTTTGTTAAAGTGTATATCTGAAATGAATGAATGAATGAATGAATGTAATGTAATTAGGTTAGTTACAACCTGATGTAACTATTATAGTTACAGTTATATATTTTTGTCAATGGTGTTGTTTATGAAATTATTTTTTGTTTTAGTATGCACAGCTACTGAAAGTGGAGTCATAAAAGAAGGATGTATTTACGTAGAGAAACCTAATATTTGGAAGTTATAAGATGTCGAAAAATGTTGATTTTTGAATATTTTTTGAATATAATTCGATTTATGGAGAAAAGGAGGGGTTAATTGTATGAATATTTTAGATCAATTCGTTTCATCAACGAATACGATTCTTTGGTCATATGTTCTTATTGCAATGCTAATTGGTTTAGGGCTTTATTTTTCTATTAAATTAAAATTCGTACAAATTACTCATTTAGGAGAAATGGTTCGATTAATGAGTGATGGACTAACTGGTAAGACACGTAAAAAGGGTAGCGTATCTTCTTTCCAAGCGTTCTGTATGAGTTCAGCAGCTCGTATCGGTATCGGAAACTTAGCTGGTGTAGCGCTAGCTATTTCTATGGGAGGACCAGGAGCTGTATTTTGGATGTGGGTTATTGCAATTATCGGGGCGTCTTCAAGTTTCGTGGAAAGTACACTTGCGCAAATTTATAAAATAAAAGATGGCAGTGGCTTCCGTGGTGGTCCTGCTTATTATATGGAAAAAGGTTTAAATAAACGTTGGATGGGAATTTGGTTCTCTATTCTAATCACAATTAGTTACGGTTTAATTTTCAACTCAGTACAAGCGAATACAGTTACGTTAGCATTTGAAAATGCATTCGGTTTAGAGCGTTATATTGTTGGGATTGTATTAGCGGCATTAGTTGCAGTTATTATTTTTGGTGGTGTGAAAAGTATTGCGCGTATGTCAGAAATGATTGTTCCGCCAATGGCACTTATTTATATTGCAGTAGCTATTTTCGTTGTTATTAAAAACTTCTATTTAATACCAGATGTATTTACAGAAATCTTTAAAGGTGCATTCGGTTTAGATTCAGCTGTAGGTGGCGGTATCGGTGCTGCAATGAAATTTGGTATTCAGCGCGGGTTATTTGCGAATGAAGCAGGTATGGGTAGTGCGCCGAACGCGGCAGCAACAGCTGATGTAACGCATCCAGCGAAACAAGGTTTTATTCAAACAATCGGGGTTTTAGTAGATACATTTTTAGTATGTACATCAACAGCGTTTATCGTATTATGTTCTGGTGCATATAAAGCAACAAATTTAGAAGGTATTGAATTAACACAAAACGCATTAAGTTCACAAATCGGCCCATGGGCAAGTAGCTTCTTAGCGATTATTATTTTCTTATTTGCATTTAGTTCACTTCTAGGAAACTACTATTATGGTGAAACGAATATTGAATTCATTAAACAAAGTAAAGCTTGGTTAACAATTTACCGTATTGCGGTAGTTGCAATGGTATTATTCGGTTCTGTTGCGACGCTTAAAGTCGTATGGAATATGGCGGATTTATTTATGGGTCTAATGGTAATTACAAACTTAATTGCGATTACACTTCTTGGACGATTTGCGTATGCTGCGTTGGCAGACTATGTAAAGCAAAAGAAACAAGGAAAAGATCCAGTCTTCAGTGCAGATTCTATTCCTGGTTTAACGAATACAGAGTGTTGGGATAAGCCAGCGGTAACGGATAAAGAAAAAGCAGTATAAGAAAAGGCGAGCATCGAGAGGAATTTGATGCTCGCCTTTTTTGTTGTAGTAAATGATGAGAAGGGTGAAAGGTAATTATTAATATAATTTTTGTTTGTTCATTTCTCTCGTTATTTGTAGGCAACGTACTGTCTTAAAAGTATGATTGGTCGAATAGGATGAGTGATTGAGTAGTGGATAAATGCACGTATTGGTTATAGTTTTAAGTGAAAAACATATGTGTGTTAAGAAATCTAACTTAATCATGTCATAAAACCTAACATAAAGTTCTTGATTACTAAAAGTTTTTAGAATATAATTTTCTTATTGTTAGGAAGAGGGGGCAATTCGATTATGGATTTTTTAGCTAAAGTAATTGGGGATGTAAATAATGTCCTTTGGTCATATATCATTATCGCGATGTTAATTGGATTAGGACTCTATTTTTCATTTCGTGTGAAATTCGTCCAAATTCGCTACTTTGGAGAAATGATTCGCCTACTTGGGGACGGGGCGAGTTCAAAGACAAGAAAAGCGCAAAAAGAAAAAAGCGGTGTATCATCATTCCAAGCATTTTGTATGAGTACAGCTTCTCGTGTAGGTACTGGTAACTTAGCTGGTGTAGCTATTGCAATCTCAGCAGGTGGTCCAGGTGCTGTATTTTGGATGTGGTTAATTGCGGTAATTGGGGGTGCTTCTGCGTTTGTAGAGAGCACATTAGCGCAAATTTATAAAGTAAAAGATGGGAACGCATTCCGTGGGGGCCCAGCGTATTATATGGAAAAGGGTTTAAAGAAACGCTGGTTAGGTGTTGTTTTCTCTGTTCTAATAACAGTGAGTTTCGGATTGATTTTTAATGCAGTACAGTCAAACACAGTAGCGGCAGCTTTTGATGGCGCATTTAAAATGGATAGTAGACTTGTAGGTCTGTTTATGGCTGGTTTACTTGCAATCATTATTTTCGGTGGGGTTAAGCGAATTGCGCGTGCGGTTGAAATGATTGTTCCGGTAATGGCAATTATATATGTAGCAGTTGCATTATTCGTTGTTGTAACAAACATTACGGCAATTCCGTATGTATTTAAAGAAATCTTCTTACATGCATTCGGAATTAAAGAAGTAGTTGGTGGGGGATTAGGAGCTGCGATTTTACTAGGAGTAAAACGTGGATTATTCTCAAATGAAGCTGGTATGGGTAGTGCACCGAACGCAGCAGCGACTGCGAACGTAACGCACCCAGTTAAACAAGGTTTCATTCAAACTTTAGGGGTATTTACAGATACATTATTAATTTGTAGTTGTACAGCGTTCATCATTTTATTATCTGATGTACCTGGTGCAGCTGATTTAAATGGAATTCAATTGACGCAACAAGCGTTAAGCCAACATATCGGACCGTGGGCATCTGTATTTGTAGCGGTTGCAATCTTCTTATTTGCATTCAGCTCATTAGTAGGTAACTACTACTATGGTGAAACAAATATTGAGTTCTTAAATGGAAGTAAAGTGTTATTAACGGCATACCGCATTGCTGTACTTGGTATGGTTATGTTAGGATCTGTAGCAACAATTCAAATCGTTTGGGACTTAGCAGATTTATTTATGGGGATTATGGCTGTTATTAACTTAGTGGCAATTGTATTCCTTTCTAAGTACGCTTTCGCAGCGTTATCAGATTACGTAAAGCAAAAGAAACAAGGAAAAGATCCAGTCTTTTATGCGGAGTCTATTCCAGGGTTGAACAATACAGAGTGTTGGGATAAGCCGGAAGTAGCAGATAAAGAAAAAGCTGTATAATAAAGTGAAACTTTAATCAGTGGGAGTTTTACTGCCCGGCAAATAGCGGGATAAAAGATAGAACGAGCATCAGTGAAATTTGATGCTCGTTTTTTGTGTAGTTATAAAACAGGAGAAAGGGGCAAAAGACGAACATTAATGAGGTTTTTATAATAAAATGTAATTTTTTTTAGAAAAGTGCGGATATGAGTTGGGATTTATGATAGAATGGAAAATGCCTTTGAGACAAGAGGTTTTATGATTTTTCATATCCAGTTAAGTGTTTTGGTGGAGAAATGGAAAGTTCGGATTATTTCTTGTTTTGAATGGTCAGACGTTCAACGTTAATGAAGAGTTAAATGGAGGATTTTATTAATGAAGTTTGTTATGTTTCTTGTAGGATTACTCGTTGTATTCGTACTCGGTTTTCTTATAAGTGCCGATCGAAAGAAGATTAAGTATAAACCAATCGCACTCATGCTTGTAATTCAGTTAGCATTATCGTATTTCTTATTAAATACGCAAGTGGGTTATATTTTAGTAAAAGGAATTTCAGATGGATTTGGCGCACTTCTTGGGTATGCGGAAGCTGGAATCGTTTTCGTATTTGGTGGCCTTGTTAATAAAGGAGAAGTTTCATTCTTCTTAACTGCATTATTACCAATCGTATTCTTCGCAGTATTAATCGGAATTTTACAACACTTTAAGATTTTACCGATATTTATTCGTGCTATTGGTACTTTGTTAAGTAAAGTAAATGGTTTAGGGAAATTAGAATCATATAATGCAGTAGCAGCTGCAATTGTTGGACAAGCGGAAGTATTTATTACAGTAAAAGATCAATTAAGTAAAATCCCAAAACATCGTTTATATACATTATGTGCATCTTCAATGTCGACAGTATCAATGTCAATCGTTGGTTCTTATATGAAAATGATCGAGCCAAAATATGTAGTAACAGCACTTGTATTAAATTTATTTAGTGGTTTCATTATTATTCATATTATTAACCCGTACGATATTACGGAAGAAGAAGATACACTGAAGTTAGAAAATAAGAAAAAGCAATCATTCTTTGAAATGTTAAGCGAATATATTATGCTTGGTTTCACGATTGCAATTACGGTAGCAGCAATGTTACTTGGTTTCGTAGCATTAATTACAGCAATCAATAGCTTGTTTGATTCAGTGTTCGGTATTACATTCCAAGCTATTTTAGGATATATTTTCTCACCATTAGCATTCGTAATGGGTATCCCGCAAGCAGAGATGGTAACAGCGGGACAAATTATGGCAACAAAATTAGTATCAAACGAGTTTGTTGCGATGCTTGATCTTGGCAAAGTAGCTGGTGATTTATCAGCTCGTACAGTAGGTATTCTTTCTGTATTCCTTGTATCATTTGCGAACTTCTCATCAATTGGAATTATCGCAGGTGCAACGAAAGGTATCGATGAAAACCAATCAAATGTTGTATCATCATTCGGTTTACGTCTTGTGTATGGTGCGACATTAGTAAGTATATTATCAGCGATTATCGTTGGTGTTATGCTATAAAAAAGAATGGTTCTAGCTCATAGCTAGGGCCGTTTTTTATGGTTAATTTACATAAAAAAACCAATTAATTAGGAATATATTAACATATAAAAATCTTTTAAAATTTATATTGCATTTCGTCTAGATAACGCTTACAATTTGATTTGTAGGTGGTATCAATTTCAGACTTTTAATACGGTAGGAGAGAAGAGGCTACCTTTTATAAATTGCAATTTATGTAAACGCTTACTGATTTTAGATAACAGTTGAATAGTATTTAGGGGTTTTAAATTTTTTAACATCAATGGTCAGACGTCATTCGTTATACGTTATACGACCAATAACTCGTGGAAGAAGTGGAGGATTCACATATGAAAATAGTAATGTTTCTAGTTGGTTTACTTGTAGTGTTTGTACTAGGTTTCCTTATAAGTTCAGATCGTAAGAAAATTAAATATAAGCCAATTGCACTTATGCTTGTCATTCAATTGGTACTTGCGTATTTCTTATTAAATACAAAGGTCGGATTTGTATTAGTAAAAGGGATTGCAGATGGATTTGGCGCTATTTTAAAATTTGCGGAAGCTGGGGTTAATTTCGTATTTGGTGGTTTAGCGAACGATGGACAAGCACCATTCTTCTTAACAGTATTATTACCGATCATTTTCTTAGCGGTATTAATCGGGATCTTGCAACATATTAAAGTTTTACCGATTATCATTCGTGCAGTCGGTTTCGTACTAAGTAAAATTAACGGTTTAGGAAAACTAGAATCATATAATGCGGTAGCAGCTGCAATTGTTGGTCAAGGTGAAGTGTTTATTACAGTAAAAGATCAATTAAGCAAATTACCGAAAAATCGTTTATACACACTTTGTGCATCTTCAATGTCAACAGTATCAATGTCAATCGTCGGTTCTTATATGAAAATGATTGATCCAAAATATGTAGTAACAGCACTTGTATTAAACTTATTTAGTGGATTCATTATCGTTCATATTATCAATCCATATGAAGTAAAGGAAGAAGACGATATTTTAGAATTACAAGAAGATAAGAAACAAACATTCTTTGAAATGTTAGGCGAATATATTATGCTTGGTTTCTCTATCGCTGTAACAGTAGCGGCGATGTTAATCGGTTTCGTAGCATTAATTACAGCAATTAACGGTGTATTCGATTCAATTTTCGGAATCACATTCCAAAGCATTTTAGGATATATCTTCTCACCATTAGCATTCGTAATGGGTATTCCAACATCAGAGATGCTAGCAGCGGGACAAATTATGGCAACAAAATTAGTAACGAACGAATTCGTTGCAATGCTTGACCTTGGAAAAGTAGCTGGTGATTTATCAACTCGTACAGTAGGTATTTTATCTATCTTCCTTGTATCATTTGCGAACTTCTCATCTATCGGAATTATCGCAGGTGCAACAAAGAGTATCGATGGCAAACAAGCAAATGTTGTATCATCATTCGGACTAAAACTTGTATACGGTGCAACGTTAGTAAGTATATTATCAGCGATTATTGTTGGGGTTATGCTTTAATAAATTAAGAAAAGCAATGAGCGTAGGCTCATTGCTTTTTTTGTTTAACTTGCTTTATCCAAGTCTTTTTTAAATCGTGGTCTCTCTAAATAAGTTCCCATTCTCCACGCATATTCTATAGGGCCCATTCGGTATTTTTGTAGCCAATAGGCGCTAACGAATAATTGAATTGTATAAATTCCAATGGTCAAAAGAATACCGAAGAAATATCCGATTTTACCGAATAAGCCAAAGCCGTATGCGTAAAAAATTGTTGTTGTGATAATGGATTGAGCTAAGTAATTACTAACCGACATTTTCCCCATATTCGCCATATATGTTAGTAAGCGCGATGCTTTTTTGTAATGGAATAATAAAATAATGGTGCTTCCGTAAAAGAATGTCATGGTTACTGATGTAAGGCCATCTTGTAACATAATTAAAATTGGATGCTTTACGAACATGGCTAAGATTTTAATTGTAAAAGAGAAAATACCAGTGATAAGCCAAATCTTTTTGATAGAAGGTATGTGTTTATCAATCTCAAATAGCCAGCCCTTTTTTCCTACATACATTCCGAGTAAGAAAAGTGGGGACATAAAAATTATTGCGAAAATTGATATGAAAACTAGTCCGAAGAAACCGTTAATCCCAATATAATCGAAAGGACTTTCAGTTAACCTAAAGTTGACATGATCCATATAGCTTCCAGTTTCATGAACTTTATGCTCTTTTTCAATATAAGGAGCAAAATCATTAATATTTGTATTTGGATCAGTTTGATAAGACATAAGTGTAATGAGTGCGAGTAGAATAGTTGCCCAAATCAATAATGTTTTTGGTTTTCTATTTATAAACATCATTAAGAAAATCCCGATAAGTCCGTATGCAAATAAAATATCTCCGGACCAAATAAAGGTACCGTGAATGAAACCTAGTAGTAAAAGAATGCTAATACGTCTTATATATGTGGGGAAAAACTTTTTTCCTTTTGCGATAATACTTTTTTGTAACAAAATAATGCTAAGCCCAAATAAAAAAGAGAATAGGGAAATGAAATTTTGTGTGCCGAAAAATTGAATAAACCAATTAGCACTTTCATCGAGTTTTCCGAAAATATAAGTGGGTTTTTCATTAGCGAATAACCCGAATTGAATTAATGTTATATTAACAAGTAAAATGCCAAATAAAGCGAAACCACGAATTGCATCAACAGCTTCTACACGTTGATTCATTTTTTCTCTCCTCACATATTGTTTTATCCAGCATTAACGAGCAGTAAGACTCCCACCTCAAAATTTGGCGGGGGCAAAGAGGTTAGGTGGGAGATCAACTGCCTGTAAAGACCCGATTAGTTCAACTAATAATCCGTGGTGGATGAACGCCCCCCCACGGACCAAAGTTTCACTTTATATTGAAAATAATACCATTTTTTAACTAGTTCTATGTCAAATGCTAGGAAATTTAAGGTGATTTTAAGATAGAAAGCAAATAAAAAAATCACCTTAATACACTCATTAAGGTGATTAAAATATTACTCAGCTGGAGGCGTAAATGTACGTTTCTCTAATTCAGCATCTAGCATAAATAGTGCGTTTGAATCGCTTGTAATACGTTTTAATTTTTGAATGATGCTATCGAATGAAGCTTCTTCTTCTACTTGCTCATCAACGAACCATTTTAAGAATGTAATTGTTGCATGCTCACGCTCATCCCAAGCAATATCAGATAAGTGATAAATACGTTTCGTTACTTCACGCTCGTGCTCAAGTGCGACTTCAAAAGCGTTCAATACAGATTCATATTCGTTATTTGGATTATCGAATCCAGTAATAATAGCGCGCTCACCGCGGTCGTTAATATAGTTGTAAAGCTTCATTGCGTGGAAACGCTCTTCTTCAGCTTGTACAAGGAAAAAGTTAGCGAATCCATCATAGCTCTCAGCTGTACAGTAAGCAGCCATTGCCATATAAGCGTGGGCAGAGTAAAATTCAAAGTTCATTTGTTCATTTAATGCGTCGTGCAATTTTTTAGATAACATAAAATCCCCCTTATTATTGTGACAAGAATATTATACCATAATTGATAATATTCTCATTTGAGTGCTTCGAACCTTTTCGAAAGCTTTGTGACGTGTGCGTCCATAATGTCTTGTAAATCCAAATCATATTTTTGCGAAAGAATAATAAGGTTAGATAGTACATCACCAAGTTCTTCTTTTAGTTCTTGTTTTAGCTCTTCTTCTGTTTTCGCATCTTCATCGGGACGATCGCGGCCGATTTCAATAGCGCGAACAACTCGTGAAACTTCTCCAACTTCTTCAGTTAAGAAATTTAAGCGAATAAAGGCATTATACTGTGACCAGCTTCGTTTTTCGTAAAATTCCTCAACCCATCTTTGAAATGCAACGATATCCATTTCTTCCTCATCTCCTCAATATGTTGTACAATGTCAATTGTATCATAACAATATATAGTTTCGGGGTGTAGGAATGAGAAAGATTTGTGTGTTTGCAGGTTCCAATTTAGGGGAGAGACCAGAGTTTAAAGAGCAGGCAATTGAATTAGGTAAAATGTTTGTTGAGAATGACTATGAGCTTGTATATGGCGGTTCATGCGTCGGATTAATGGGAGAAGTAGCAAACGAAGTTCTTCGTTTAGGCGGACGTGTAACAGGTGTTATGCCGCGTGGTCTATTTCGAGGAGAAATCGTACATACAGGATTAACAGAATTAATTGAAGTAGAAACGATGCATGAGCGCAAGGCGAAAATGGCAGAGCTTGCGGATGCTTTCATTGCATTACCAGGCGGATATGGAACGTTTGAAGAGCTCTTTGAAGTAGTATGTTGGTCACAAATTGGTATACATAATAAGCCGGTTGGTTTATTGAACATAAAAGACTTTTACGGACCAATTTTGCAAATGGTTGAACGGGCAGCAGAAGAAGGCTTTATGAATCCATCGAATAAAGAGTTAATTGTTTCCGCTGAGACGGCAGATAAACTAATTCATGAAATCCAAAATTACGAGCGTCCTGTCTTGGGGACGAAGTGGAAGCAATTATCATAGTACGTTTTTATAGCGATTTATAGAAACACATGTCTTTTTCATCGTAAAAAGACATGTGTTTTTAATTCAGTTAAATATATTAATGTTATAATATAGAGTTTTCCGGAAAGGAGAAATAGATGGAGAAGTTTGTGTATTTACGTCCTGTTTTTAAAAGTATTTTAGCAGCGTCTATTCTTGTTATGCTAATTGTTTTAAGACAGAAGAAAGAGCTGATTAATGAGTTTTCGCTTTGGTTTATTTTGATATTGTGTGTTGGTGTTTCAGCGATAACATTGTTTATGTCTGGATTTATCGTTGATGAGTATAGTCTAGGTGGAGATGGACAATCGTTTTGTATGTTTATTGCGATTGGTTGTATCAGTGGTTTGAATTTTGTTATTTATTATAGACGGAAATAAAAGAAGGCATTCCATATTACTTTGGAATGCCTTTATCATTTTGATTACTTTGTTTTTTATACAGGTACCAGCCACCCCAGCCGCCACCAATTGCTACAACAACGAGGAAAGCATAGTCTTTAACCTCGACACGTATATTGAAAATATTAGCTATAAGTAAGACGATTCCAACTGTTATTAACGCAAAAAATGCTCTAATTAAGTAGTCTTTCAACTGAACCACTCCCGCCATTTAAGTAGTAAATGATGAATTTGGAAAAGCTTTTTGGATCTATTTTACTAAAAGGTGTTTCCTATATTTTAACATAGATGAGATTGTAATATATTGATAAAAGTAGGGCGAGGGGTGTGTTAATATTGTCGTGATTTGTCGGTAAATTGATATCCTTTATCGAATCGTTGATATATTGCTTGTAATGATCGATATAATGAAAAAATCGTTGATATATTGCGAGTTATGATCGATATATTTGAAAAATCGTTGATATAATTTCGTGTACCGTTAAATGCAACCATTACATAAAAAAAGCGACTCTGAACGAGTCGCTTCCGCTTTTACATAATATCCAGCTCCGGTAGCTAGAATGTTCGGTGGCTTCGCTTTTTCCTGCGAGGTAAAGAGCGCCTCTACGTCAAAAGCTCCATCCCCCTCACATTCTGAGCAAGCTACCTCCGCTTTAAAATCTATTATTGATTCAAGAACGCACGTAGCATCCAAGCGTGTTTTTCTAGTTCTGTGTAGATGCCTAGTAGTAGGTCAGATGTCATTTCATCGTCAGAGTCTTGAGCGATTTCCATGCCTTTTTTCAGTTCGACTAGCATCATTTCGTAGTCTTTCATGATTGCCTCGACCATCCCTTCTGCAGTTTCTCCGTAAGCTGCTTCTTGAATAGAAGATAGTTCTAAGTATTCTTTCATTGTTGCTACTGGTTTGCCGCCAATTGCTAAAATGCGTTCTGCAATTTCATCGATGTGAGTAGCTGATTCTGTGTAAAGTTCTTCGAATTTCTCGTGTAATGTGAAGAATTGAGGTCCTTTTACGTACCAATGGAAGTTGTGTAATTTTGTAAATAAAACGCTCCAGTCTGCTACTTGTTTGTTTAATACTTCGATTACTTGTTTGTTCATTATGATCAATCTCCTTTTGAGTTGTTATGTTATATCAATTACTAATTTATAATTATTATAATCTAGTAATTTGTATAAATCAACCCTTTTGCTGGAATTAATTTGAACAAATTATGAACTGTTGTAAATAAAAGGCCCTATTACGGTGAAGTAATAGGGCCTTTGTTTGTTAAACAGCCTTTTGTTTTTCTTCTACATCCTGCCCATCCCAACACTCTGTATTCTTTAAGCCAGGGATAGAACTTGCAAGGAAGACAGGATCTTTACCTTGTTTCTTTTGCTTAATGTAGTCTACTAATGCTGCATAGGCAAATTTGCTAAGGAATGAGATGGCAATTAAGTTTGTGAATACCATTAGTCCCATGAATAAATCAGCTAAACTCCAAACAGTTTGAAGGGCAGCGATTGATCCGAAGAACACCATTCCGACAACTGCAACGCGATAAATCATTAACCATGTTTTGCTTTCTTTAATGAATGCGATATTTGTTTCACCATAATAGTAGTTTCCTAGTAAGGAGCTGAAAGCGAAGAGGAAAATAATAATCGCTAAGAAAGTGCTTGCCCACGGTCCAATTTGTGAACTTAATGCTTGCTGTGTTAATTCAATACCTTCTAAATTTGATCCTTTGTAAAGTCCAGAACATAATACGATAAACGCTGTTGATGTACATACTAAGAATGTATCTACGAAAACACCTAATGCTTGAACAAGTCCTTGTTTTACAGGATGAGATACATCAGATGTTGCTGCTGCATTAGGAGAGCTCCCCATACCTGCTTCTGTCGCGAATAAACCGCGTTGGATTCCGAACTTGATAGCTGCTCCAATACCACCAGCGATGGCTTGGTCTAAACCGAATGCACCGTTAAAGATTTCCATGAAAATGCTTGGTAACATATTGAAGTTGTTAATCACGACAAAAATAGCCACACCAATATAAACAATTGCCATTGGGGGAACAATCATTTCTGTAATGCGTGAAATGCTCTTAATACCGCCGAAAATAATAACTGCAACTAGTAAAGCTAGTATAGCTCCTACGATCGTTCGCTCTAATCCGAAAGCATTTTCAAACGCTATTGTTACTGTATTTGCTTGTACTGAATTGAAAATTAATCCGTACGCAACTGTAATAAGAAGTGAAAACCAGACACCCATCCAGCGTTTGTTTAACCCTTTTTCCATGTAATATGCTGGGCCACCACGGAACCTGCGTCCATCTTTTACTTTATAAATTTGCGCGAGCGTACATTCTACAAAACTAGTAGCTGCTCCGAGAATCGCGATAAACCACATCCAAAATATTGCACCAGGTCCTCCCATTGAAATTGCTAATGCTACACCAGCTAAGTTCCCGATACCAATGCGAGCGGCTGCACTTAAGCAAAATGCTTGGAATGGAGAGATGCTATCTTTCTTTTTTTCTTTTCGATTAAATCCTTTACTAATTAAACTGACCATCTCACTGAAATGAGTAATTTGGACAAATTTTAATTTGAAAGAGAAATAAAGACCGAAGCCGATTAGCATTGCAATAAGAATATATGACCATAAAATATTATTCGTTACCTCAAGGAATCTGCTAAAGATATCAACCATATAATACACTTCCTTTTTTCTGTAATAAGAAAATTATATGCAAAAAATATACTAGAATCAATTTTTCTAAAAAATGATGTTACTTAAATGCGTTTTATGTTATGATTATGTTACATCGTAATATTTTTAGAATTATTTACATTTTAAAAAACTAAATGTAAAGCGAGAAATTGGGGATAATTTGAAAGAAGAAACTTTATTGAAAGTAAGCCTTGAGAGTTTAAAAATGAGAAGCAATGTATTTTTTATCGTTACATCTTCAAGTATTTTTCTAGGGGCCACTTATTATTACAATAAAAGATTTCCAAATCATAAGTATCCGGAGTGGTTAGAATTTCTAAAATTGGTTGGATGAACAAAAGACTGAAAAACAGAAAATTCAAATAAAATTGTTGAGGAGGAGCTAAATATGAATATTAGAGAAAGTGAACTTCCAGGTATTGGGTATAAATTTCAAATCGTTACGAAAGGTAACGAAAAAATGGTGATTGTGATTCATGATGACGGACGTAGAGAAATGTATCATTTTGATTCAGATCATGAAGAAAGTATTTCTAGTATTTCATTACGTGACTCAGAAGCAAGACAAGTTGCAGCAATATTAGGTGGAATGGTATATAAGCCTAGGGCATTAGAAAATGTTGAGATGGTCTTTGAAGGTTTAGCGATTGAGTGGTTTAAAGTGGAGAATGCAGCTCCAGCAATCGGAAAAACAATTGGTGATCTTGAAATAAGAAAAACGTATAGCGTAACGATAATTGCAGTTATGAAAAAGAATATGAAAAAGCTATTTAATCCAGGACCAGAAACAGTAATTGAAGAAGGCGATATGCTAGTAGTTTCAGGTGAGAGAGAAGAAATTAAAAAAATTATTAATGAGTTACTTTCGAATAGGGGGACTGACTAGATGGATACTTTAATTTTTGAAGTTGGTACAGCTTTAGTTCTAGTGGCAATTGCAGCAGTAATCGCTGGAAAGTTTAAGTTCTCAGTAATTCCTTTTCTAATTGTTCTTGGCATGTTAGTAGGGCCGCACGCGCCGACAATAGGTGTAATCGATCTCAAATTTATTGAAAGTGCAAGTGTAATATCCTTCCTTGGAAGAATTGGCGTTCTGTTCCTTCTCTTCTATCTAGGGCTAGAATTTTCGATGAAGAAACTAATTAAATCCGGACGTTCTATTGCGATTGGTGGAACAATCTATATTCTAATTAACTTTTCACTTGGATTATTATACGGGTTTATCATGGGATTCCCATTACTAGAAATTTTAATTATTGCGGGTATTATTACGATTTCTTCTAGTGCCATCGTTGCGAAAGTATTAGTGGATTTAAGAAGAACTGGTAATAATGAAACCGAACTAATTTTAGGAATTATTATGTTTGAAGATATATTCCTTGCTGTATATTTATCAGTCGTTTCTGGTTTAGTACTTGGGGATCATGCTTCCTTCTTAGGTGCTCTTACTTCAATTGGAATTGCTTTAGGATATATGCTTCTATTCTTTATTGTGGCTAGAAAAGCAACGCCGTTATTAAATAAATTGCTCAATATTAGTTCAGATGAAATCTTTATTATTGTAGTATTTGCTTCGTTATTCTTCATCGCTGGTTTTTCAGAAACAATTCACGTTGCAGAAGCAATCGGAGCACTTCTTTTAGGATTAGTTTTCTCTGAGACAGAGCATAGTGATCGAATTGAACATCTTGTTGTTCCATTTAGAGACTTTTTCGGAGCAATTTTCTTCTTCAGCTTCGGGTTAAGTATCGATCCGTTCTCGTTAGGCGGAGCAATATGGTTAACGCTAGGTGCGGTACTTCTTACGATAATCGGTAACTTTGTAGCAGGGATGATTGCAGGAAGACAAGCTGGATTATCTCATAAAGCTTCTACAAATATTGGATTAACAATCGTTTCAAGGGGAGAATTCTCCATCATTATGGCTAATATCGGTATCGCTGGTGGTTTAATGTCAGTGTTAAAACCATTCTCAGCACTATACGTGCTTATACTATCCATCTTAGGTCCACTTCTGACAAAAGAGTCAAAGAATGTATATAAATTTTTAAATAAAATCTTTAAGTGGGATACGAAGACTAACTAAATTTTAAAAAGTAAAAGTACAAGATACTTACTGCTTGTACTTTTATTTTTGGTAACGAAAACAGTAAAGAGAGGTAAATGATGTTAGGAGAGTTGATTCATTCAGTTTTAGTTTTTCTAGAAGGACTTGGTTATTGGGGAATTATGCTTGGATTGATGTTAGAAGTTATTCCGAGTGAAATCGTATTGTCTTATGCAGGCTATTTAGTATCAACAGGAAGCATTACATTTTGGGGAGCTGTTGCGTTCGGGACAATTGGCGGTGTAATCGCACAACTATTTATTTATTGGATTGGTCGATACGGAGGAAGACCTGTTCTTGAGCGATATGGAAAATATATTTTAATTCAGAAGAAGCATATTGATTATGCAGAAGATTGGTTTAATCGTTACGGAACTGGCGTTATCTTTACGGCACGTTTTATTCCTGTTGTGCGTCATGCTATTTCCATACCAGCGGGTATTGCGAAAATGTCACATGCTAAGTTTATTACGCTAACTACATTAGCTGTTATTCCATGGTCAATTGTGTTTGTATATTTAGGATTTAAATTAGGTTCAGAGTGGGAAAGCATTAATAAAGTAGCTGGGCCATATGTGAAATATTTTGCACTTGCTGCTATTGTTTGCGCAATTGGTTATTTTGTACTAAAAAAAATTATGAAAAAAAAGTAATTATGGAAAAGAACCTATACTAATATAGGTTCTTTTTATTGTCATTTTTCAAAGGGGGAAAGAGTATGTTTAATATTTACCATATTGTGGCATACATATAGAAAAAGAGAGCTTGGAAAGGGGAATAAAAAGAAATGGAACTCCAGTTTCAAAATGTATATCAACAGGTGGAGAATTGGTATGTGTTGGATTCGGAGCTTCCTTGGGATGTCAAAAGGATTAGAGAGGATTTATTTTCTCTTATTGAAGTATGTAAAACGCCAGTTATTTTTTGTGATACGTGTGATGCAAATCATGTACTTCTATCATTAGGGGAAGAGGAAGAGGAGTTTTTATTCCCCGTAGGTGGTTTTTATCATAAAGAAAAACAATTAATTTTCGTTTGTATGTGGGATGAGTATGAGCAAGTGCTTAAAACACTACTGCATGAATTTCGCCATGCGATGCAGCATAAGAGAGAAGTATTGTATGTTGGAAGTAAATCGTATGAAGAGAGATGGATTGAGAAAGATGCGAAGAAGTTCGCGGAGAGGAAATTAGATGAATATAAAAATAGAAAATTGATGTAAGCATAGTGGAGAAATAGCGCTATGCTTCCTTTGTTACTTACTAAAAATAAGTAATTGACTTCTATAAAGTTTAGTTCTAAACTAATAGTATGAAACGAGCGAGGTGATGAAATGAAAACAGAAGATAGATTAGGACTACTATTATGGTTTCGTTTATCACGTTTTTATAACAAGAGTATTCGTGAGACGAATCAGCATTTGAAAAAATGGAATGTATCTGCCGCTCAGTTTGATGTACTAGCTCAAGTTGGAGGACATAATCGTTTAACGCAGCAAGAGCTTGGGAAGAAGCTATTTGTTACGAAAGGAAATGTCACGCAGCTTTTAAATAAAATGGAGCAGCTGGACTGGATTGGGCGTGAACAAGAAGGTACTACGAAATATATTTCGTTAACAGAAACGGGAAGAGCTTTATATGAGGAGATCGTCCCGCCCCAGGAAACGTTCCAAGCGGAGCAGTTTCATAAATTAAATATAGAAGAACAAAATCAATTATTAAAATTACTAAAAAAATTACAGTAAGAAACAATTTTAAAGTAAATCTTGAATTCGAGATAATATGAGGTGAAGGATATGTTTAGAAAAGTTGATCATAAAAATATGGGTAGAGCAAATCACGGTTGGTTAAATACACATTTTCATTTTTCCTTTGCTAATTATTACAATCCAAATAATATGAGTTTTGGAGCGTTACGTGTTATTAACGATGATTTAGTAGCGGCACAAACTGGGTTTGATATGCATCCGCACCGCGATATGGAAATCATTTCTTACGTTGTAGATGGTGCCTTAACACATGAAGATAGCATGGGGAATAGAGGAACAATTGAGCGTGGACATGTTCAATATATGAGTGCTGGTACTGGTGTATTTCATAGTGAACATAATTTAGGAAATGAAACATTGCGTTTATTACAAATTTGGATTTTACCAGACCGTGCTGATCATAAACCAAACTATGGTGAGTTTAAATTTGATTGGAGTAAACGTGAAAATGAGTGGTTCCATATGGTTTCCCCAGTGGAAGATGATGCGCCAATTCAAATTCACCAAGACGCGAATTTATATTCTTTATCGTTAGAGGCAGGAAAAGAAATTCATTTTCCTGTGAAAGAAGGCCGTCAATTGTACCTTGTACAAATTGAAGGAAGTAGTGTGATAAATGGTGAGATACTTGTTATGCGCGATGCGGCAGAAGCAGTAGAAGAAGATATTCATATTCAAGCGAAAGAGCAATCACACTATTTAGCAATTGAGCTAAAAAAATAACAAAATGTTTATAAAAAAGAGGACACCTGATAGGGTGTCCTCTTTTTGTGTGGAATTATCTGAAAAATGTTTCTCAAATTTTTGGAAGAGGTATCGGGTTAAAAATTCAGAATTTTATAAAAGTGTCAAAAATCTTTATGGGAATGGGGAATGTTATAGTGAAAAAGCAAGTCATTTCATCAGCATTAGCGTTAACTGTTATCGCCGGGGGATTTGGAACGTTTGGAGCAACGACAACGAAAGCAGAAGAACAAAAAATTCAATATCATCAAGAATTTAAAACACCTGCATACATAGGTGAAGAATGGAAAGCACCGGAAGGACTAGATAAAAAAGAGACGGTCTTTCAATATTTAGAGAGTAAAAAAGATATGTTTAAACTAGCAGGAAATATTGAAACACATTTTAATGTCATTGGGGAAGAAAAAGATGCTGAATCTGGTACGACACATGTGAAGTTAGTTGAGAAACATAATAACATTCCTGTGTATGGTTCAGACCAAACTGTTACACTAGATAAAGAGAATAATGTAAAAGCATTCTTCGGACAAGTTATTCCGAATTTAGAGGATAAAAATATTCCTACCTTTGCAAGTATTAGTGCAGAACAAGCAGAAACAATTGCAAAGGCAGATATTGAAAAAGAAGTTGGTAAAGTAAAGAATTATGATGGTGTGAAAAAAGATTTATTTGTGTATGAAAAAGATGGAAACTACTATCTTGCATACTTAGTTAAGGCATCGATTTCAAAACCAGCTCCAGGCTATTGGCATTACTTTGTTGATGCAACAAATGGAAATGTGATTGAGAAATATAATGCTGTAGATAACATTACAGGATTTGGTTACGGAGTATTAGGTGCTAGACAATCATTTGAAATTGCTAAAAATGAGAAGACAGGAGCATTCCATTTATTTGATGGTAAGCGTGGACAAGGTGTTCATACGTTTGATGCAGAGAATATGGATGAAAACTGGTTTAACATATTCTCACAATGGTTTGGATATACAGGTGTCGAAGTAGAAAGTAAAAATAAGTTCTTTGATGACAAAGCAGCGGTTGATGCGCATGTAAATGCAGGGAAAGTATACGATTACTACAAAAAGACATTTAACCGTAACTCTTTCGATGATAAAGGCGCGAAGCTGATCTCCTCTGTTCACGTAGGAGAAAGCTGGAATAACGCAGCTTGGAACGGTATCCAAATGATGTATGGTGATGGAGATGGCAAGACATTTATTCCATTATCTGCTGGCCTAGATGTTATCGGGCACGAATTAACACATGCTGTAACTGAGCATACAGCAAACCTTGTTTATAAAAATGAATCAGGTGCGTTAAATGAATCGTTATCTGATATTATGGGTGTCATGGTTGAGAAGAAGAGCTGGGATTTAGGTGCTGATATTTATACACCTGGTAAACCTGGGGATGCGCTTCGTTCTCTGAAAGATCCAGCATCTATTCCAAACCCATTAAAACCAGGTGAAGGTTACCCAGATCATTACAATAAACGCTATACTGGAACAGCTGATAATGGCGGCGTTCATATTAACAGTAGTATTAACAATAAAGCTGCGTACTTAGTATCTGACGGTGGCACGCATTACGGCGTGAAAGTAACTGGAGTGGGCCGTGAAGCGACAGAAAAAATTTACTACCGTGCTCTTACTAAATATTTAACTGCAAACTCTGACTTTAAAATGATGCGTCAAGCAGCACTTCAGTCAGCAGAAGATTTATATGGTAAAAACTCTAAAGAGTTACAAGCTGTAACGAAAGCTTATGATGCAGTAGGCGTTAAATAATAAGAGAAAAAGACCTGACTATGACGTCAGGTCTTTCTTTATCCAGCAAGCACTGGATTGGTGTAGGCTGATTAAAGTTTCACTTTATTTAGTCACGAATACCTAATGCGATTTTCGCCATACGTGACATACGTTCTTTCGACCATGGTGGATTCCAAACGACATTTACTTCTATTTCGTTTACTTCAGGTACGTTCGTTGATAGTACTTTTTTAACGTCTGATACGATTTGACCAGCCATTGGGCAGCCGATAGAAGTCATCGTCATTGTAATGATAGCATTATTATTTTCATCCGCTGTAACGTCATAAACTAATCCAAGATTGATAATATCAACACCTAGTTCAGGATCAATAACAGCTTCTAAGTTTGCATATAATTTTTCTTCAAATGCTTGTTGTGACATGTGTAGCACCCCCTACAGATTAATGATATCGATTCTCATTATAACGGATATATGTATAATGTGCAGGGAATGAGCTCAAAAAAATATTCCTCTTGAAAGAGGAATATTTTTTTGAGCTATTCAGTTTTAAAATGAGATACGAGTTGATCTAATTCTTCAACCGTTTGTTTCATTTGTCTTGCAGTTACTGTCATTTCATTCATAACAATAACTTTCTGCTCAGCAGATTGTGCCGTTGCGGCTGTTTCACTAGATACTTCATTTGAAATAGAAGCGATGTTATTAAGTGAAGCGTTCATTTCTTCAGCGCTTGCAGCCATTTCTTCAGCAGTTGCTGATATGTCTTGCATTTGAGTTGATACTTTATTTACTTGTTCAACAATTGTTGTGAAAGAAGTACCAGCCTCACGAACGACAGTAATGCCTTCAAATGCTTCAGAACGACCTTTAGACATCATAGAACTAGCTGTTTCTGTATCATTTTGAATTTGATTTAGTAATTGGTTAATATCTGTTGCAGCAGTTTTAGATTGTTCCGCAAGTTTACGAACTTCATCAGCTACGACAGCAAATCCTTTTCCTTGCTCACCAGCACGAGCTGCTTCAATAGAAGCGTTTAAAGCAAGTAAGTTTGTTTGCTCAGCGATATTAGAAATAGATTGTACAGCCGTATCAATATATTTCGTATGGGTGATTAGACGCTCGACTACTTCTGATGTAGCATTTACAGCTTCATGTATCGTTGTCATTTGTGAAACAGATTTTTGGATAACAGTACTTCCATCGTTAGCATGTTCAGATGTAGCTACAGCAAGTTCGGCTACAGATGAAGCAGATTCAGCGATGCGTTGAACGCTTATTGCCATATCATCCATCGCAGTTGAGCTTTCTTCCATACTAGAAGTTTGCGATTGAATACTTGAATTTAAGTTGGACATCGAGCTTTGAACTCGTATTGTTGCCTCGCGTGATGTATTAGTCTTTTCTAGCATATTTTCAGAAGCTGTTTGTACTTCTACAGATGTTTTTTGAACACGATTAATGATATGTTGCAGGTTTTCTAACATTTTATTAAACGATGATGCAATTGCACCGATTTCATCATTGCTATTTACTTGTAGACGGGCTGTTAAGTCGCCTTCTTGAGAGGCTAATTCTTTTAGCTTAATATCAATTTGTTGAATTGGTTTTACAAGCTTACCAGAGAACCACCATGCAAGAATAATTGCAGTTACAATACAAATAACAAGTGATAAGAAGACAACATATTCAATTCGTAGTGAAGATTGATCGATTTTTTCAATAGATTGTTCGCGTAATTTAGCTTGTTCATTACTGTAATTTGTGAAATCACCAATTACTTTATAAACAGTACCATTTTCTGTAGAAGCTACTTGTAAAGCTTCTTCCCATTTTTGTTCTTTTGCAAGAGTGAATACTTTCTCTTCAATGAACTTTCTCCAAGTGGATCCTAATTCCATTGTGCTTTTCACGGACTGAGAAGTGTTAGGGTTAGAAAGAAGTTGCCCTTTTGTATCTTCAAGACGTTTACTCATCTCATTAAACTTGTCTAATTCGACTTGATCATGTTGTAGCAAATAACCTCTTAAAGCAGAAAGTTGTACTTGATAAGCGTCTCCGCGCTCTTTCAATTCTGTTGCAAGAGGAGAAATTTCTTTTTGTAATGTTTCAGCTTTATGAGACTGATCCATGGTAAAGAATAAAATAAAAGCTAAGGCAATGCCGAATAAAGCACAAATCGTTCCCATCATGAACATTAGTTTTTTTCTGATACCTATAAAATTCATATGATAAAAAGCCTCCTTTTTAAAATCTTAGTATTAGAATTAATTAATGTAAAAAATTGAAAGAAAGCTTTATTCCAGTAGGAATAAAGCTTTCCTCTTTCCTTTAGGAATTATAGCAGACAGAATGGGAGATAGAAAGAGATATTTTAGCGTGAAAAAAGAGAGACTCTAAATCGCTCTTTCTAACAATTTAGAGTTCGTAGAAGTATAAATGGAATTTTCATTTTAACCATTTGTTTTGAAATGAGAAACGAGCACTTCAAGTTCTTGTACAATTGTTTTCATTTCTGATGATTTTTTAGCAACGATACTCATTTTGTTTACTTGGTCACCAGCTGAAGTTGCTGTTTGTGATGTTTCGGCAGCAACTTCATTTGAAATAGAAGCGATATTATTTAAAGCTGCATTCATTTCTTCAGAACTTGCGGCCATTTCTTCAGTAGTTGCAGACATTTCTTGTATTTGTGTAGATAAATTGTTAATGTGATTAACAATTTCTGAGAATGAAGATCCAGCGGTACGAATGACTGTAATTCCTTCAGAAGCTTCTGACTGACCTTGTGTCATCATGTCATTTGCTATTTTTGTGTCCGCTTGAATTTGATGAAGTAAATGGTTAATATCAGTTGCTGCTAGCTGAGATTGTTCAGCAAGTTTTCGTACTTCATCGGCAACAACAGCGAATCCTTTTCCATGTTCACCAGCACGGGCCGCTTCAATAGAAGCATTTAAAGCGAGTAAATTCGTCTGCTCGGCAATATTAGAAATAGATTGAAGTGCAGTATCAATATGATTCGTATGTGTAATAAGTCGCTCTACCACTTGTGATGTAGCGTTAACAGCTTCGTTAATTGTATGCATTTGTGTAATAGACTTCTCAATGACTTTATTTCCATCATCTGCTTTTTCAGAAGTTGTAACAGCTAGGCTAGCGACAGAAGATGCAGTTTCTGCAATACGCTGAACACCCGTTGCGATATCATCCATTGCGGTTGAACTTTCTTCGATGCTAGAAACTTGGGAACGAATATTGTGCACAAGAGCATTCATAGTCTCTTTCGATTTTGTGGTATTTTCCATAGAAGCAGTTGTTTCGATAAATACATTTTCAGAAGCTTCTTTTACACTTGTTGATGTTTGTTGAACTTGCTTTATTATACGCTGTAAGTTAGCAAGCATTTGATTAAAGGAATTTGCAATGTCACCAATTTCATCTTTACTCGTTACGTGTAATCTAGCGGTTAAATCGCCATCTTGCGAAGCTAATTCTTTTAACTTCGCATCAATTTGTCGAATCGGTTTAACGAGTTTACCAGAGAACCACCATGCCAATAGAATAGATGTTAATGTACATGTAATGAGTGAGAAGAAAATAATATATTGAATAAGGGATGAAGAAGACTCTACGTCAGCAATTAATACATCCCGTTTGTCATTTTCTTCATTTGTATATTTAGTAAAACGACTTAAAAGGTCATTTACATAATCTGTTTGAGCAAGAGCAATTTTGGATGCTTCATCCCATTTTCCTTCACGCGCAAGAGGGAGGACTTCATTATCTACGACGCTGCGCCATTTTGCTCCCATTAAAATGGCCTCTTTCATTCCTTCTGGGAGTTTTTTATCACTTGTTACTTTCTCCCTAGTATCAGCTAGTTTTTTTCCTTCCCGGTTGAATTTATTCAATCCTTTTTGGTCATGTGATAGTAAATATTCTTGTAAACCAGCGACCTGTGCTTGGAACCAATCGCCACGTTCTTTTAAAATCGTTGCTCTTTTCGATACATCATTCTTTAACGTTTCGATTTCACTTGCTTGATGCATCGCAAATGAAAGAATAACAATAAGAGCAATGCTAAATAAGGAAGAAATGCTTAAGAGTGTGAACAGTAGTTTTTTTCGAATGCTAACATATTTCATCGTTACCCCTACCCTTTAAAACTGTTTATTATAATTTATAAATATCTAGAACGAAATTAATAAAAACATGATTAAGAAGTTATTAATCTGTTCCATGAAAATTATAGCAGATAATGGAATATGGCAGATTAATGTGAGTAAATGTTCTTAAAATGTATACATTTGTATATCAAAAAATTCATAAATAAAAATTAGAAATGGTATTGTAATTTGAAATAACATCATGTATACTTCTAATTAGTTGATAACGATTATCAGTATCAACTGAAACATTACTCTTCGTTATGTTGGTCATACCCCTTTTTGACGACGTAAGTCAGAGACAAAATGTTGAAATATCTTGTGTCCTATTCTACAGAATTATGGTAATCTCCAACCTCAACTTATATGCGTAAGCATGCAAAAAAGGATCCTATCCGTGAAGGGATCCTTTTTTGCATGTTGTCGCAATTAATGTATATAGACCTGGTATACGTTCTTCAATTCCTTCAGGTGAAGTAGAAGGGAAAACCCACCTTTGATGAGATCCGTGTTCTTCAACTAGCTTTTCAATTTTAAAACGTTCTTCCGCAAGTGTTGTAACAATTTCTCCTAATGTCCAGCGGCGTACGTTTGTTTTCGGTAAAGCCTCTTTCTGCGATTCTGTAAGAAGAATGCTATAAGCAACATCATCTTCAATCAATTCTTTATCGAAATAATTTCCATTGGCCCGAAATGATGGATGATCTACACCTAATAATTTAGTGTAAACAGGATGATAGTCACGAAGGATAAGCATTCCATCTTGTTTAAGTAAGTTAGCAATCTTTTGAAAGAGTGGTTTTAAATCTAAAAAGTAATGAAGTACACCAAGTTCCAGCAAGACGACATCAAATGATTCGGAAAGATTTACATCCAGTACATCAGAGACGATGTATTGGATAGAGACACCAGCGGCTTCTGCAAGTTCATTTGCATATTTGGCATTACTCGCTGAAATATCAACAACTGTTACGTCAGATCCTAATAGGGAAAGAGCGACGGCTTTGTTTCCTTTTGACCCGAGTAAATTAATAATACGTTTTCCTTTTGGCGATTGTATGTAAGGTAAATAATGTGCTACTTCGCGTGTGGGCTCTTCCATAATCTTTTTCGCATAATCAACTGGCGCCCCGTGGCGATTCGTCCAAGCTTCATAAGCAGCTGCATTCCAGCTTTTTTCATTCATCATGCTTAGTTGCTTTTGATTCAATGTTATCACTCCTTTTACGAACGTATAGTTATTCGGCAGGAAGATGGGATTTCCTTTTCTTTTTAAATAAAGTTTGATTTTTCTATAATTAAATCGTAAAATACGTGTTATACGTAAAAGCGTTGAAAAGGAAAAGTAGGATGAAACCATTCTTTCCAGAGAGCTTCGGTAGGTGAGAAGAAGCAAGAATATTCATTTGAACAATGGCCTTTGAGCTTCGTCCTGAACTTATCAAATGATAATAGTAGGCGGCGACGAGAGTTGGTACTCGTTATCAAAACCACAGTATAAGAGCATATAGCTCCGTACTTGTTAAGGCTAATTATGTGAGTGATTGGCGAAATAAGGTGGTACCGCGACTGTTTATACAGCCCCGCCCTTATCTTTTTTAAGATAAGGGCGGGGCTTTTTATATTTTAAAGGAGGAATATAGGATGAGTATTTTTATTGGAGGCGCTTGGCCGTATGCAAATGGTTCGTTACATCTTGGGCATATTGCTAGTTTGTTACCGGGAGATATTTTAGCACGTTATTACAGGGCAAAAGGTGAGAATGTGTTGTATGTTTCAGGAAGTGATTGTAATGGAACACCCATTACAATTAGAGCAAAACAAGAAGGTGTGACGGTGGTAGAAATTGCTGATAAGTACCACGAAGAGTTTGAGCGATGTTTTCATAGCCTTGGTTTTACTTATGATTGCTATACACGTACAGATAGCGAGTATCATCATGAAACAGTTCAAAAAGTTTTTTTGCGTTTATTAGAAGAAGGTTATATTTATAAAAAAACAGTGGAACAAGCATATTGCGAAACGTGTACACAGTTTTTACCAGATCGTTACGTAGAAGGAATTTGTCCTCATTGCCATGAAGCAGCAAGAGGAGATCAATGTGATGCTTGTTCGGCCATTTTAGATCCACTCGATTTGTTAGAAAAGAAATGTAAGTTATGTGGTAGTACGCCATCCGTACAGGAAACAGAGCATTTCTATTTCGCACTGCATACATTTCAGGAGCAAATTAAAGGAGTCGTAGAAATTGCAAAACAAAAAGGAACATGGCGTGACAATGCAATTCAGCTAACAGAAAGATATGTAAAAGAAGGGTTGCAAGATAGGGCAGTATCGCGTGATTTACCAGTCGGGGTTCCAATTCCAGTGGCAGGATACGAAGATAAGAAAATTTACGTATGGATTGAAGCAGTGACAGGATATTATTCTGCAAGTAAACATTGGGCTGAAAAAACAGGGAAAGATGACCAAGAGTTTTGGGATAAAGAAACGAAAACGTATTATGTACACGGAAAGGATAATATTCCATTTCACTCTATCATCTGGCCAGCGGTATTACTTGGAGTAGGAGAAGAAGCGATTCCTCGTCATATCGTTTCAAATGAGTATTTAACGGTAGAAAAAAGAAAATTATCGACAAGTAAAAACTGGGCAGTATGGGTACCTGATATATTAGAAAGCTATGATCCAGATTCGATCCGTTACTTTTTAACAGTAAATGCACCAGAAAATCGTGATACTGATTTTTCGTGGCGTGAGTTTATTTACAGTCATAATAGTGAATTGTTAGGTGCATATGGGAACTTTGTGAATCGGACATTAAGGTTTATTGAAAAGTATTATGATGGCGTTGTACCGAAGGGAACTATTCATGTAGAGCTGAAAGATAAAGTAGAAGGATTATATAAATATGTAGGAGCGGCTATTGAACAAACTAAATTTAAGGTGGCGTTAGAGACAATATTTGATGCAGTACGTTTTGCAAATAAATACTTTGACGAAAAGCAGCCTTGGAAACAAAGAGAAGATGATCCAGTTTCATGTGAAGAAACGATTTATAATTGTGTTTATCTTATCGCTAATTTTGCAAATCTCCTTGAACCATTTTTACCATTTTCAAGTGAAAGAGTTCGAAACACATTGTCGATTGTTAAACGAAATTGGGAACCGCAAAATACGTTGCCCAATAGAATTGATAGCGTACAGCCATTATTTGAGCGAATCGATGTAAAACAAATTGAGCATGAGATAGAGAAACTGTATGGAGCGGTAAAGTGAACGAGAGAGAAAAGACCTTTCAAGTAAATGAAAGGTCTTTTGTTATGCACTATGCACACGATTATGTTTGTTTTCTTTTCTATACGTAAGGAGCTGAGGAGTGAAAATACCAAACAATATAAATATAATTCCAATCCACTGCATAAGCGTTACAACTTCATGTACAAGTGTAATAGAAGCGATAATGGCCGTTGGTAATTCAGCTGCTCCTAATATTGTACCAAGTCCTATTCCGACTTTCGGTACACCAATTGAAAAACAAACGACAGGTACGACAACGCCGAACAATCCGAGGAAGAAAGCATATTTCCATAGACCGGCTTGCAGGGCACCATCTGTTAAAAAGGTTGGCGGGAAGAATAGGCAGACGATAAGGGTAGCACTTGTTGTCATGAGAAAGCTTTTCGTATAAGGCGGAACATCTGTAGCAACGCGTCCACTTGCAAAAACATAGAATGAAAAAGAGACAGCAGCTAATAATCCAAAGATAATACCTTTCGTAGAAAAACTTTCTCCTAGACCTTCAAAGACACCGCCAGCAAACAATGTACCAGTGAATAAAATGATGATAGATATAACTTTTTCACGGCTTGGAAACGTTCGATTTGCAATAGCTTCGATGACTACTCCGATCCATGTGAACTGGAAGAGTAGAACGACAGCGATAGATGCTGGCAGTTCTTCTACAGAAATAGCATAGAAAATACCAGTCATACTCATTGTTGTGCCGACTGTTAATAATGACAAGAATTGCTTTTTTGTTACTTTATGGCGTGAAAAGAAAAGAACGAGCAGAAGTAGTCCAATCCATCCGAAGACATATTGTCCCCCTAATAGTTGATGTGCTGAAAATCCGTTAATAAATCCGAGTTTGAAAATAGTTGAAAGCACGCCGTAGCTACAAGCACCGAGTAAAACGAGTAGTGAATACTTAAACTTCTCCATAAAAATCCTCCTTTTAAAATAAAAAACGCCCGCTATCCAAATAAGGACAACGGGCGAACGAAACAGAGTAACATACTCTACAAAATTCCGCCATTCATACAAAGTATGAATTTGGGGTATGAAATTACAATAGGTTTTACATTGCCTTTGGGAATACAATGGAGCATTTTACACCTTGAGGTGTGTTTTGTATTCCATAAGGAAACTGATGTTTATCTAATATTTGTTTTACAATATATAACCCAAGACCACTACCTTGTACTAAGCCATGTTTGTCAGGATTTGCGCGATAGAATGGCTCAAATAAATGGGCAAGTTTATCTTCATCAATTTGAGAACCTGTATTTAATACTTCTAATGCGTAACCGTTTGGCTTTTCATAAAGCTTTATATATACATGCTGATGGTCAATTGTATAATGAATTGCGTTTGAAATAATGTTAAAAATAGCAGTTTGCATAAATTTAGGATCAGCTAAAATTTGTACATCTTGTTTAATGTTAGATTGAACATTTAATTGTTTTACAGATACAAAATAATCTACTTTCTTTATAACGTCCTCAATAATATTAGTCAATGAGATAACTTTTAAATTGGGTTTAAATTGAGGGTTTTGTATTTTGGATAATTCTGACACCTTTTCCGTTAATATGTTAATATCTTGCATCATCTCATATGAACGTTTTAAATATTTATCTCTATCTTTATAAGCGCCAATTCCGTGAATCATGCCATCGAGTTGTCCCATAACGGCTGCGATTGGTGTTTTTAATTCATGGGATATCATAGACATAAATTCTTTACGAGATTGTTCTAATTGTTGTTCCTTCTTGATTTCATTTCTTAAATCTTGATTGCTTTCATGTAAATTTTTCACAATAGTAGGTACTTGTGAGGCAGCTACTTGCAAATTAAAATCTGTTTGATCTGTATTTTTGTTAAGTAGCTTTTTATCTGAGAAATCAAGATTCATAATATCTTTTAAAGCATCGCTCATATATTGGAAAGGTTTGGCGATTATTTTTGCGTAGATTAAAGATCCAAGCAGAGATAATGCAAGCATTGTCGCCCCAATATGTGGAGCTAATTGCTGCAACACATCTGTTAACGATGGATTATCATGTGTATCATTTGTTTTACTTGCTGCATTTTGTGTATGTAAGGCATCATTGTTAGTAACTTGCTTTTCCGCTTCTGTAAGTGAAGACGTTGTGTTACTTTTCCCCGGAATATTTTGTGCATGTTCTTTTGCTTTTGCAGTTTGGCTAGGCTGCAAAAGATGATTGATGGCTGTAGAGAGTGTATTCATGTCTATTTGAGAAGATTGAAAATTAGAGATGCTACTCTCTGACACAGCTTTATTTTGCTTTGTTTTACTTTGGTCGTTTTGTTTGTCTGATTCCGCTTGTTCCGCAGTTTGTGTTCCAGACGCTCTCAAACGATCTTTATCGTAATTTGAGGCTAGAAAATAAATAATTTGATAAAGACAAAGTGATAACAAAATACAAAATAATAAGGTTTTGATGAATATATTTTTGGTGATGTTGTCTTTGCTACGATTCGATTTTGTAGCCAATGCCTTTCACCGTTTTAATATAAGGAATTTCTAATTTTTTTCGTAAGTTTTTAATATGTGTATCTATAACTCTCACATCACCAAAATGTTCATAGCCCCATACCTTATTCAACAAATCACTTCTTGATAGTACTTTTCCCCGATTTTGCAGTAAAGTATATATAATTTCAAATTCTTTTGTAGTCAATTCAATTTGATTACCATGAACATAAGCGGCATATGCTGTAGAATTTAACATCAATTCATGGAATTGTAGTATAGTTGCAGCTTCTGCTTCCTTCGTTGCTGCCCTTCTCAATACAGCTTCTACACGTTTTATAAATACGGTGTAATGGAACGGTTTTGTAATATAGTCATCAATACCTAACTCAAATCCTTTAATTTCACTTTCTTCATTATGTAAGCCTGTTAGCATAATGATTGGTACATCAGATTGTCCTCGCATAATTTTACAAATACTATAGCCATCTATATCTGGTAACATTACATCGAGGAGGACAAGGTCGTATGAATTTTTTTGGAAAAGAAGAATGCCTTCTGTACCAGCACCAACTACATCAACAGTAAAGTTTTGTGCCATTAGAAATTCACGAATAAGTTCTTGTATATCTGGGTTGTCTTCAATCACCAGTATATGCGTCATAGTAACACCTCCTAAATAACGCTTTTTACTGCAATATTCGAATTCATCATTTTTCGGATGACTCAGATTGTTTATACATATAATAAGCCCCCGCTATAAAATAGTAATGAAAGTAGCAAGGGGGATTGTTTAGTGTCACTGAATATTTCAGAATTACAGTAGTTCTATTATAGTATGTATTGTAAAATTTATAAAATATTATAACTGTATAATTTTAATATCCATGTTTATCAATGTTACGATGATGTTGAACGCAATCTATTTTTATTATATATGTAAATACAGTTGTTTTGCTACTGTAAATGAATAAATAAAATAAGCCAAGACATAAAATTCTTGGCTACACGTAAATCTTGTTCTTAGGTTAATTTACAGTGACAGTAGCTTGCTGCTGAATGCGCTCAAATAACCAGTGAATATCATTGTTAAACATACGAATACAACCAAGTGTTGTTGCTTTCCCGATTGCTTGATTATTGTTAGTTCCATGAATCGCATACGTTGTTCCGTAAGTTCCTGCCATATTTAATCCGAGCCAGCGGTCCCCAAGTGGATTACGTGGATCGCCGCCTTTAATTTTTCCTGTATAGTAAGGACGGTTTTTAATTTTATTTACAATTTGAAAAGTACCCTTAGGTGTAGGTGTTGCTGCTTTTCCAGTAGCGACAGTGAAACTTTTTATGAATTTTCCATTTTGATAATAATCCATTTTATTTAGTTGTGTGTTTACGATAAGCTGATCTTTCGTTGTAGCTGCTTCTGCAGTAGTGAATGGAAGAGTTAAAAATCCTAATGATAATAGCGCACTTAATAATAATTTTTTCATTATATTCTCCTTTTACTTCTTGTAGTAGTCTTACATACAATGAATTTGTAATCCTCGTAATGCTTGATTAACATTTTCATCTAATGTTTCAAAGAAGGTAGTAATCTTTGGATTGCATTTGTTGTTTTTATCAATAAGTAATCTTTCGTTTAATAAAAGCTCACCATGTAGTCCAAAACTTTGAACTTGAATATTTAGTTCATCTTCAGTTTCAGAAATAATTGGTAAGAAATAGTGAAAAGCTTTCGTTGGAATGATGTAGCTTTTGCCAATCATGCTTTCTGGATTTGAATTCACCCATTTTCTAGTGACAATCTTAATGTTCTTTTTTGAAACGATAAAAGACAGCGTAGTAGATTTTGTTAAACTTACGTCAAATTCATTTGTTTCACATATTTGTAAATTAAAAACGGTTTCATTTTGATGAGATTCAACATTCGTATTAATAAAATCGTGCATTTTATAAGCTTCCATTTCTTATTCACCCTTTTTTCAATTTCGAAAAGCGACTTATATTTATTCAATTTAATGTTTAGTCATATATTAGCTAAATTTTTCAACAAATTCCGATATAATCTTACAATACGTATATGAAGCTAATATGAAGTTCGTATGAGTTTGTGGTGGTTTTTTATAGATAACAAAATAAGATAGTTTTTTAGTGTTAAAAATTGGATAAAAAATGTATATTAATGGATTTCATTCGCGTGATATATAGTTGTTAGCTTGTTTTTAAATGCTAATAGATATAAGTAAATAGAGAACAAAAAAAATTAGTGTGAGCCTTACAAAAATGTAATAAAAATGTAAGCTATTGTGATAGTTATTTCGACATTTTTTTTATACAATAATAGTAAGAAGTTGTACGTGACTGAAAGGAGAGATGACATGGAATGGGTTCATGAATTATTTCAGCAATACGGGTATTATGTTGTACTTGTCGGGTTGCTGTTAGAATATATTGCGCTTCCGTTTCCGGGAGAGCCAACATTAGCATATGCGGGATTTTTAGCACAGAAGGGTGATTTAAGTTTACCAATTTTAATTATCTTATCCTTTATTGGGACAAGTGTAGGAATGACGATTCAATACTTTTTAGGAAATAAATTAGGTATGCCTTTCGTTCAAAAATATGGGAAATACGTATTTTTAACACAAAGAAAAATCGACTTAACAAGAATGTGGTTTGATAAGTATGGGTACTTCCTGATCTTTATCGGTTTCTTTATTCCTGGTGTACGCCATTTTACAGGATACTTTGCAGGAATTATTAATCTACCATTCCGTCGTTTTGCGATTACAATTTATTCAGGTGCTCTGTTTTGGGTGTCATTCTTCTTAATCGGTGGTTATTGGTTAGGTGGAAACTTACATGATATTTTTGGGGTGTTAGAAGGTCATATTGGTAAAATCATTTTTGGAGTTATCGTAATCGTAGCAATTACGCTAGGCATTCGTTTCCGTAAACAGTTAAAACGAGTATTGTTACAAAACGCAAGTTAATATGGAATCCATTCTATGTCAAAATTTAGGAAGGCGGTGCAAAAGCACTGCCTTTTTTATTTTATCCCGCTATTTGTCGGGCTGCCCGTAAAAGTCCGATTGGTGAGGGTTGATAATCAGTGGGGGATGAACAAAACCCCCACTGATTAAAGTTTCATTTTATGTTCCAATCTATTTTTAACTTTCCTTTTAGCTGATTTCCGCTAACTATAATGTAATAAGTTCCTGTCTTAATTGCCGCGAACTGGTATGTATTAGGTCCAGCTGGAGCTAAATAATTTTCTTCCTCTTGAAATTCACTAGCCATTTTTATGTCCCCCATGTAGCCATTCGAATTTTCAGCTCGTGATTCAATGGTGAATTCTAATATGTCCCCTCGTTTTAGTTCAATTGGGACTTTATGTTTACCACTAAAATGTTGAAAAGATGCTTCGAAAGAGTTATCTGTTTTTGTTTCGACCCATTGTTCTTTTGATGTTCCAAACCTTTCTAAATCTACTAAGTTAATTGTGATAAATATAATAAACACAATGCTTGGTACGAAATATTGTAGCCACTTAAATTTTGTTGCTATAACTGTACATAAATAGAAAGAAAGAGAACATAATGCACCAATTGATCCGAGGAACAAGAACTGTATTAGACTAGCTTCTTTAAATGTTAGGAAGGGAAGAAAAAATAAATAGCCGCAAAAAATATAAAGTAATAATGTCTTCAGTCTTGTATGTGTTTTTAATTTCAATTTATCGATGCAAATAGAACAAAAAAATGCATATGCAGCAAGAATAGGAACGAAGGGAACATATAGCAGTTCTCGTAATCCAGCTAAGAAACTATATAATGTTTGTTGACTAGTTGTTAAGAGAAGCGTGCTAATAAATAATAATAATAATAGGAAAGTCGCTGTAAGCTTAGTAAGAATATAGGAAAAAGTAGATGTTTTATTCATATGTCACTTCCTTTGTTTAATATTTCACATTCATTATATAGGTTATTTTCATCATAATATATCCTTATTTTTGTCAATTATTATAGTCGTAATGACAATTATAATTGACAAAAATAAGGATATTATTTACAATTTTAATTAAATAAATGAAAAAGAGGGAAGATATGAAGCTTCAAAATCGAGTGAGGGAATTGCGAGCAAAGCATCGTTTATCACAAGGGGATTTAGGGAAAGCGATTGGCTCATCACGGCAAACGATTAGTTTAATTGAGCGTGGGGATTATGCACCATCTATTGTATTGTCGTTAAAAATCGCAAAAATTTTCAATGTACCGGTGGAGGAAATATTCACGTTAGTGGAGGGGGAAGAGGAAGATGAAGAGTAAACGAAAAAAACAATTTGATTTTGTGGGGAAAATAGCATTAAGTATGATGGGTGGTTTTTTAACATCTTATATAGCTTTAGATTTACTCTCGGATGAACCGAGAAAATTATCATCTAATCTATTTATAGGTGTATGTACTATTTTTGGAATTTTAATGATGTACTACACTTGGAAGAATACACGTATGTTAGCGGAAGCACGCGATGAAGAAGAGAGCGTACAAGGCAGAAAATTAGGCATTATAAGTATATATTTACGTGTAGGTGATATAGTTACGCAGGCATGGTTTGTATATGCAGTTATTACATGCAGACGTGCACTGGTGCAGGATACAAATGTTTCATTTGCGGTGTGGAATTTAGTAGCTTCTATTGTCTGTTTAACTACTGTAGTGATTATCGGGCTCATAACAAAAAATCGTTATAATAAGCTATATCCTGAACAAGGTGTAACATATATGGAATCTATGAAAATGTGGACGAAAAACGCAGATGAAGGATTAAAACACATTGTGCATGAGGCTGGATATAAAGCGTATGAATTTACGAATACAATATTAGCATATGTATGGTGGGCTGCCGTTATATATACAGCGGCTAGTAATATCGATTTTGTATTAATTGGCTTAATCTCATTTATTTGGATATTGCATCTCGGAAAATTCATGTACGAAATGCAGAGGAAAATGATTTATTAAGGAGAGAAAAGAGTGGATATTTTAAGAAGGCCAGCTAGTTCAATGACGGCGGCGCTAGTTTTGTCCATTTTATACGGAGTAATCCGAACTGGAAAATTAGAAGTAATGTTGAATATATGGGCAGTATTTGGAATTGTATTATTAGTGTTAGCCATTCATGAGCTAGGGCACGTACTATTTGGCTTGATAGGTGGTTTGAATTTTAAATTTATGACAGTAGGACCTATCACTGTTCAAAAGGAAAAAGGCAAATTACGCATTCGAGAAAATAAATTATGGGCGTACTTTGGTGGCGTGGTGATGTTAGCGCCGTCTTCTATAGAGACACCGAACCTTTCAAAGAAATGGGCATGGATGACTTTAGGTGGGCCAATTATGAGTTTACTATTCGGTATTACTTCAGGTTACATATATATGGTGAGTTATTATCAATATCTTTTATATTTTTCCGTTTTCCACTTTGTGATTTTTGCAGTTACAATCGTGCCGATAAAAGGAACGCTTCTGAGTGATGGTATGCAATTTCTCATTTTAATTAAAGATGATGAAAAAGCTAAGCAGCATTTATATACGATTCAAATATCGAGTGAGTTATTTAGTTATAAAAGACCGAAAGATTGGGATGAGAGATTAGTAGAACTTAGTGAGGAAAAATTAAAAGAGGATAAAAGTATAAGAGAGATAATGAGCGGACTTATGCTCGTCTTTTATGCCCGAGCTGATCAAAGGGGAATGGAAAGAGCAATACCGTATATAGAACAAATTGTTCAACTATCTGTAACGAAGGAAAATAAATTTTTCGTTAGTAGTTTTCATAGTTGGTATCTTTTATATAAAGCTCTTTATCAGATAAATAGCCTTTCTCTGCAAGAAGCAAAGGAACATGCAAAGGCCATTACCAAAATGGATTTAAACGGATATTACCGTACACAAGGAATTATTAAATATTTAGAGGACGATATGGAAGCTTCCCGCACTTATATGAAGAAAGCTGATAAAGAATTGGAGAGTGCTGAGAAGAGTGGAATGGGATATTTACAAGTAGAGAGAGAATGGTTTGAGCAGCTACAGGCGAGGGTATCTTACGATGGGTGAGGTATCCTCTTTTTTATATGTCATCTTATAACGTTCCATAAACAGCCTAGGACGAGTAAAATAAGATAAGAAGAGCAAAGCTTGGAGGAAGTAAATATGGAAATTTTATCAATTGTTTTGATAGTCTTGCTCATTTATGTTGTTTTTAAAGTAGCATATGTAGCATTAAAGATACTCGCGATCCTATTAATTATCTTTTTAATCGTAGAGTTCGGCAGTAAGTTGCTTGGGGGATAGGGTATGTTGTGTGTTTCGAGTGTCGAAGATTGTCGTTAAATCGATATCTTGTGTCGAATCGTCGATATAATGAAAAAATCGTTGATATAAGTGGAGAAACGATCGATATATTTGAAAAATCGTTGATATATTTAAGTGAATACTAAGTGGGGTATATGGAAAAGAAGTTGCCGTGGAGGTAACTTCTTTTTATTTTGGTGATGGAGTATGAACAGGAAAGAATAGCAAACAAAAAAGCCGGAAGATATTCTTCCAGCTTACGAGTTACTTTCAATTTGACGACCATTTTCTTCTTCAGTGTCTTGTAAAAGATTGAATACATCTGCTAGGCAGAATGCGATAAACCAAGTCCATAGACCGTGGAAGAAAGCAGAGCTTAATTGAAGTGGTAATGTATAGTTTGTCATTGAGTAGGAAATACATCCACCAACGATTCCGATCATTGTTAATAACATTGTTTTTTGAGCATTTTCTTCTGGATTGAAGAGGAAATAAATGTATCCGCCTAAAATTGAAGCGCTTACAAGTGTTTCGATTCCATTAAAAATGATATTCTCTCCAAGCTGAGTGTTTGTCCAGAAGCAAATCACACCGCCGATAATGGCAAACAGGACAGCTATTGTATATCGTATATATTGATTCATATGTTCATCTCCTTATGTAATAAGATGATTTGGAAGTCAAAAAGGTAGGTATAGTATATTGAAGTGAATTTTAGTTGTACGTATCTTTTTATAAAAAGATTAGTGAAGAATAACTAAGATGATCGGTTTTTAAACCGTTACGTGTATGGTGACTGAAATATACCCGACTTCTCGTTTCTTTTTGTTTGTAAAATATGAGAAACTTCCAAGTCTATATACTCTTTTTTTGTGAGTCTGTTTTCATTATAACACATTTAGGGACACAATAATAGAATTATCTGATTTTGTAATAAGTGTAAAAAATAAAAAGCGCAAGGAATGTTAGTTCCTTGCGCTTTTTTATATGCGTTTGAAACGGCCGACAATTTCAACTGTTTCAGTAATGTTCATGAATGCTTTGTTATCCACTTGACGGATAATACGTTTCATTTCGCCTAACTCATATCGAGTCACGACAGTGTAAATCATTTTTTTCTTATGGTTTGTATAGCCGCCGACAGCATCTACCATTGTCACCCCGCGTATGCCGTGATGTAATAGTGCGCTTTTTATTTCCTCACCTTTTTCTGTAACTGTCATTATCGTTAATTTAATATGTTTTGTATGCACGGCATCAATTACTTTGCTGACTACAAACCGGCTAATTAACGTATAAAGCGTAATATCCCATCCGAAAATAAATCCTGCTGCAACAAGTAAGATCAAGTTGAATCCAAAGATGATTGCTCCAATCGAAATATCTCGATGTTTTGCTACAATCAATCCAACGACATCAAAACCACCTGTTGAAGAAGCAAATCGGAATATGATTCCTGAAGCTGCTCCGCAAATTACACCACCGAATACAGAAGAAAGTAAAATATCGTCTGAAACTTGATGTACTGGGATAATGTTCATCGCTAAAGATGATACAGCTACAAAATACGCTGTTAAAAAGGTTGTCTTCTTGCCTAAGTAAAAGTGACTTAAAATAAGAAGAGGAATGTTTAGTAAAAAGATAAGTGCACCGATATTGTAATGCATTAAATAACCGATAATCATCCCTACACCAGCAAATCCACCGCTAATCATATTATGCGGGATAAAAAACATGTTCATAGAAATTGCATACAAAATAGAAGCTATGAAAATAACAACCAACTGTATCATAAATTCTAAGTGAAATGTTTTAGCTGCTGGGAAAGATAAAAAGGCGGTGTCGGGAACGTAATCGGCGTCTCCTAGTTGACCCATAGTATGTTTCATCTCCATATTCATTTTTGATTACAAGAAGAGAATAAAGGTTTTTTCAAAAACTGGCAATAGTTTTATTATAATGCAAAAATTTTATAAATTTCTAATAAATCAAGCCTATTCATTGATGTGCGTGAATATACTAAAGAAAGCGAATACAATGTTTCTTAATTATTGTTTTCTTGAGAAAATATGCAAAATACTTTTTTTGAAAATAAAAGGAAATAGAGAATATTTGCCCGATGTGCTAAAATGAGCTTATTAAGGATGTGAAGCGATGGAATTTTTATTGCAGGATGCAATTCTATATATATCGTTTGTAACAACGGCGCTTTGTTTATTAGAAGTTTTCTTCCTTGCCAATGTTTCTCGCTTTGTGCGTCAGCAAGCATCGAGCGGTAAACAAAGAGCTTTTGCGTTAGTTGATACATGTGAAGATAGTGCAGGAAATGTAACGCTATTTTCTATTTTTTATAAATATGGAATGATTCGTTCTGTTCGCAGACAAGAATCAAGTGAAGAGAATGACGAGGTCGGTCCGTATACACCAATGTTTCGCTAAATAATTACGAAACATTGGAGGAATGAACATGTTAAAATCATATCGAGCTGTGCTCGTTAGTTTATCATTATTACTTGTTTTTGTTTTATCTGGTTGCAGTAATGCGGCCCCAATTGATGCACATAGTACTGGGATTTGGGATCATTACTTTGTATATCCAATCTCGTTTATGATTCAATTTGTTGCTCATCATATACCTGGAGCTAGCTTCGGGATTGCGATCATTATCATGACGCTCGTTATTCGTTCAGCAATGATTCCATTAGCTGTTTCACAATACCGTAGCCAAGCGAAAATGAAAAAAATGCAACCTGAATTGCAGAAGCTAAAGAAAAAATACGGTGATGTAAGCAAAGATCTTGAAAAACAAAAGCAGTATCAAAAAGAAATGTCAGAACTAATGAAATCAGGCGGTTGGAATCCACTTGCTGGTTGTTGGCCAATCTTTATACAAATGCCGATTTTCTCTGCTTTGTATTATGCGATTAGCCGAACAGAAGAGATTCGCACATCTTCATTTTTATGGGTGAACTTAGGACATGCAGATCCATATCATATATTACCGATTATTGCAGCGTTAACGACATTTATTCAGATGAAAGTTTTCCAATCTAATATCACACCTGGAGAACAAGTACAAATGCTAAAAATGCAGCAAATTATGATGCCAGCAATGATTCTATTTATGGGATTTGCGGCGCCATCAGGTCTTGTACTGTATTGGATTACAGGTAACCTATTTACAATGACACAAACAATTGTATTAAGAAAAATAATGGAACGTGAAGAATTACAATTACAAAAAGCTTAGAACAACGCCGCTCGTGATGAGCGGTGTTTTTTTGTTAAGTCGTTAAGGGAATTTTAAGAAACCAATATTACTATAGGCATTGTATACGAAAGTGTACATGCTTTAGAAATATGAAGGAGGAAATTTCCTATGAAGAAGAAAACAGTTGGGTATTTAGCAATTGCAGGTGCTTTATCATTTGGAATTATAGGAGGAGTGGGTGTACCAGCATTTGCGGCAACGAATACTCCAGCAGTGGATCAGCCTACAAAAACGGTGAAGAAAGATTTAGATGACGCTACAAAACAAAAAGTGAAAACAATTATGGACGATACAAAGAAACAATTAGAGGAGCTAGGTGTAAAGCTTCCAGAGAAAGAAAAACGTAAAGATATGCTTGCGGGATTAGATGATCAAACGAAAGAAAAAGCAAAATCAATTTTAGAGCAAGAGAAATCTGGAAAGTTAACACATGAACAAGCGCAAAAAGAATTAACAAAGCTAGGTGTGAAATTGCCGGAGAAGGGTAAACACAAGGATATGTTTGCAGGATTAGATGATCAGGCGAAAGTAAAAGCAAAGTCAATTTTAGAGCAAGAGAAATCCGGAAAATTAACACGTGAACAAGCAAAAGAAGAATTAACAAAGCTAGGCGTGAAATTGCCAGAGAAGGGTAAACATAAGGATATGTTTGCAGGATTAGATGATCAGGCGAAAGAAAAAGCGAAATCGATTTTAGAGCAAGAGAAATCCGGAAAATTAACACGTGAACAAGCAAAAGAAGAATTAACAAAGTTAGGCGTGAAACTTCCAGGGAAAGAGAAGCATGAAGACATCTTCGCGGGATTAGATGAAGCAACAAAGGCAAAAGCAAAAGCAGTTCTAGAAAATGAAAAGAAACAATTAGAGGAATTAAATGTGAATCTTCCACATCATAAATTTTTTATGAAAAAAGAAGATAAATAATTGAGTTATGTATCTTTCGTGTGGGCAACCGGAAGGTACATGCGAGGACCGATTTCTACTTATAGAAATCGGTCTCTTTTAATGATTCAATAAAATTCTTTTCATTGTTAGTATGTATCCAAAGATGCAGTAGAAGATTGCAAAACCGATAAACACTTCCGTATATTGATATTTACCCAATACGTAGAAGGAAACAGCTGGCATAATAGCTACCGCTAAAATGCTATAACCAGGATACTTTTGCCGATGCATGATAGCGAATAGAACGGAGAGAAACGTAGCGATGATACAAAAGACAGCAATCATTATTGGTGCACCTCCTAAATAGATTGTACCATTTTTAGGGAAATGGAGAAGTGTCGTACCTTCTGTTATAATATAAGAAGAGAAATATTTCTTATGTTATATAAAAAATATATTGATTTTTTCTAACAATTCAATATAATGAACAATAACTACAAAATTCGACATCAAGAAGTGATGATGAGGACATGATCAATTTTTTACGATTCTCAGAGAGGGAAGCCTTTGGCTGTGAGCTTCCTAGTACGGGAAAATAGATTACCACCTCTGAACTGCAGCAGTGAACGGATACCTAGTAATTGCTTGCCGGCAAAAACCGTTATTTAGACTTGAGAAATTGGTGAAGTATGTAACTTTGCGAATTGAAACAAGGGTGGAACCACGAATATAACACTCGTCCCTTTTTTAGGGAGGAGTGTTTTTTTATTTCATTTTTGCATCACACTAGGATTGGAAGGAGGATACGCAGCATGCATCATGATGAGAAAAACAAAATTGGTTTAACAGTAGCGCTTTCTATCGTAGTAGGGACTATCATTGGATCTGGTGTGTTTATGAAACCAGGGAGCGTATTAGATTACTCAGGGAGTTCTAATATGGCTATTCTTGCTTGGGTAATTGGTGGTCTGTTGACACTAGCAAGTGGTTTAACAGTAGCTGAAATTGGAGCGCAAATCCCGAAAAATGGTGGGTTGTATACGTATTTAGAGGAGATTTACGGAAGTTTTTGGGGGTATTTATCAGGCTGGATGCAAACGATTGTGTATGGCCCAGCTATTATTGGAACGTTAGGGTTGTATTTTAGTTCTTTAATGATCAATTTTTTCTATTTAGATAAAGTATGGAATTTACCAATCGCAATTGGTACCGTTGTGTTCCTAGGCGTTGTAAATAGTATGGGGACAAAATATGGAGGTATCGTCCAAACGGTTACGACAATAGGGAAGATGATTCCGATCATTTTAATTGTTGTATTAGGCTTTTGGAAAGGAAATAGTGATATTTTTAACGTAGTAGTGCCGATATCAGAAAATCAAAGTATAGGTATGGCAATTTTAGCAACTTTATTTGCTTATGACGGTTGGATTTTACTCGCTTCCATCGGCGGAGAAATGAAGAATCCAACAAAGTTATTACCGAAGGCAATGACAGTTGGTATTTTAATTGTAACTGCTGCTTACGTATTAATTAACTTGGCGTTACTGAATGTATTACCAGCAACACAAATTGTAGACCTTGGAGAAAATGCAACAGCGACAGCTGCAGGCATGCTACTTGGAGAATATGGCGGAAAAATTATTAGTATCGGTATTATCGTTTCTATTTTCGGTTGTTTAAATGGAAAGATTTTAACGTTCCCACGTATCCCGATGTCGATGGCAGAACGTGGACAACTTCCATTTGCTAAGTTTATTGCAAAGGAAAGTCCGAGATTTAAAACACCAGCAAATGCAATTACTGTTGAAATCATTTTAGGAATTATTTTAATGATTATTAGTGATCCAAATAAGCTATCTGAGATTTCCGTATTCATTATTTATATTTTCTATGTAATGACGTTTATTGGTGTCTTCATTTTAAGAAAACGTAATAAGAATAAAGAGCGTGCATATAGTGTACCTTTATTCCCAATCGTACCAATCGTAGCGATTTTAGGTTCGTTCTTTGTAATTGGTAGTGCAATTATCAATGATCCGGTAAGTTGTTTCTTATCAATTGGAATTGTCTTTACTGGACTTCCGGTGTATTGGTATTTAAATAAGAAGAAAGAAACTGAATGATGGAGGGGTAGGTGTATAATGCGCCTACCTTTTTTATTGTAAAAAAATTGTACTTGCTTACAGTTTCTATTTTGGTTACTATAATAGTAGTAACCAAAATAGAAAGCGTGGGGAAAGACTTGAATTTTCGTGTATATATTTTAGCTATTGCGGCTTTCGTAGTCGGAACGGTTGAGCTAATTATAGGAGGAACGCTTGATTTAGTTGCCAATGATTTAGGAGTATCTATTAGCGCAGCTGGTCAGCTTATAACAATATTTTCAGTAGTATTTGCTTTATCAGGTCCAGTTTTATTAGCGGTAACAGGAAAGTTTGAAAGAAAAACATTATACATTGGGGCATTATCAATTTTCTTAATCGGAAATATTATTTCAGCATTTAGTGTAAATTACGAAATGTTAATGTTCTCAAGGGTAATTTGTGCGGCAAGTGGTTCATTAATTATTGCGCTATCTGTAACACTTGCTTCTAGCGTTGTAGAACCGCATTTTCGTGCGCGTGCAATTGGAATTATTTTCATGGGGATTAGTGGCTCTCTCGTACTTGGGGTACCACTTGGTCTTGTGCTCGGCAATGAATATGGATGGCGTGCACCATTTGTATTCATTTCGATATTAACAGTTATGGCAATCGCTTGTATTTCATTATTCTTAACGAAAGTACCGCCGACATCGGTGTTATCAATAAGAGAACAAATTGCTACGTTGAAAGATAAAAAAATTGTGAGTGCACAGTTAACATCATTTTTATTTTTAACAGGTCATTTAACACTGTATGCATACTTAACACCATTTTTAAAAGATGTGATGCATGTGGAAGCGAACTGGATTAGTGTGTTTTACTTCATTTTCGGAATCGCAGCGGTACTTGGAGGCGGCCTTGGGGGCTTGCTTGCTGATAAATGGGGATCGAAGAAAAGTATTATTTCCATCATTATCGTATTTGCATGTGCAATCTTTATGTTGCCAATGATGACATTTTCATTCCCGCTCTTCATTATTATGATGGGACTTTGGAGTATGCTGAGCTGGGCTATTTCACCAGCACAACAAAATTACTTAATTGAAATTGCACCAGAATCAGCTGGTATTCAGCAAAGTTTAAATAACTCTGCCCTTCACTTAGGAATTGCGCTCGGTTCAACAGTAGGCGGAGTTGTTATTGAAAAATCATCTGTTATATATAACGCTTGGGTAGGCGGTGGCTTTATTATATTAGCACTGCTTTGTGCGATTTTCTCCATTACGAGAGGACGTTCTACTCAGTTTGTGAAAGAAGAATCTATCGTTTGATAGGTTCTTTTTTTATTTGTAAAAAATGGAAGGGGTTAGTAGGAAAATGAAGAAGTTATATATAGCGAGGTGATAGTATATGTATTCAAGTTTTTCAATCATTGGTTTTTTATTTACGATCATACCATTCTTTCTTGTAATTTTTCTCTTTAGATGGGTTCGTTTCATTTATCAAAATTCAGAGAAACAAGTGGAGCAAAATGAGAAAATCATTGAGCTGTTGATGGATATAAAGGAACAAAATGAAAAGGAGTCTAAGTGAACAACTAGACTCCTTTTTATTATTTAATTAGTATCTTAATTTCATCAACAAACTTTTAATTTCCTCATCTTCCATAAAGAGATCATGGTGTTTCTGGGTAATTTTCGCAAGTGCAACGTCATGATAGAAGAATTCTGTAAAGAACTTCACGAAAGGTTGTGACATTGTTTTCATTGCTTGCCATGACTCTTGTTCTACACCAGCAAATAAAATTTCACGGTCGTCAACGATGAGTAGTAAGTAGCGCTCTAATGCATTAGGTTCTTCAGCTGGGATTAGAAAATGCATGTTTTCTAAATCTGTTTCTACTTTTCCAACTATAAGGGACTCAATTTGGACGCCTTGTTTTGCTTTTTGTTCTAGTAAAGGAAGGTATTCTGAAAGAGTGTCATTCCAAGCTGAAATACGAATCGATTCTTTTGCACTTTCAATGAGCTCTTTACTTTGAACTCGAATAGAAGATTGCATCTTTAAGCTCCACACACGGTCATCCGTAAATGATTTTTTTGATATATTCGTTTCTAAGTCTTGAATATTTGCTTGGAATTCTGTCGTTAATTTTTCAATTGCTAGTTTTAGTGGTAATGCTGTATACAACTTTTTCTTTTCTGAAACAGAATCCATTACCATTCCTTTATCTATCAGGCGTGCTAGCACTTCATATATTTTTGCTTTTGGAACACCAGAGTGCTTCACAATTGTTGTAGCATCTAACGGTTCATTGCTTGATACGACAACTTCATAAGCTTGGCTTTCATATTGTGAGAAACCGAATTTTTGTAACATAGTTCCCTCCGAACGAATGAGATTATATTTTAAGGATAATGAACTATTTGTTTTTGCACAAGTGTTAGGAGTATTCCTATGTGAATGGGGTGAGAATTAATTTCAATTTTTTAATTTTATCCATTATACTTAATATAGTGATTAATATTATTACAATACAACGATAAGGGGATGCTTGGGGGAAGATGTTAAGAAGTTTACGTTTAAAAATTGCGGTAGTGTTTTCAGTTCTTATTTCTATGATGTTCGTAATATTGGGTACAGCTATGTATCAATTACAGAAAGAGAAAGAAGTAAGTTCCTTAGACCAGTATTCTCAAAATACGATGGATCTTGTGACAGAGCAACTTACGACATTTGTTCAAAGAACTGATGAAGATATGGGGTATTATGCGAACAGTGAGATGATTCGTAATATGATTCAAGATGGAGTTACTCCAGAAGAGGAAGCGTTTTTGACGAAAGAGTTTTTGGAGTATAAAAAGAACCATCCTGGTATTTTAGATTTATATATTGGTACGAGAGATAAAAAAACATTAAGTGCCAATCTTGCTGAAGGTGGAAAAGTGCCGGAAGGATATGATCCAACGACAAGACCATGGTATAAAGATTCAGAGGCTGATGTGAAAAAGGTTCATTGGGGACAACCTTCATATGAAATCGCGACAGGAAAGTTAAGTGTAGGGGTTTCTAAAGCTATTACGTCTGAAGATGGATCTGTATTAGGCGTTGTTGCGATGGATGTATCGCTCGGAACAATTCAGAAGTTACTTCATAATATTCAATACAATAATGACGGAGAAATGTTTATTATAAATGATAAAAATATAGCTCTTGTTTACCCAGAAAAGATAGGGAAAGATATTTCTAAAGAGCCATTGCTGAAGAGTTTAAATAAAGATGTCACAAAATATGCTGAAACTACATTAAAAGGTGAAGATGTAGTTGTCTATAGTCAGTTATTTGATGCGATGAAATGGAAGATAGGAATTTTTTATCCGAAACAAACGATTGATGGATTGTTAAGTAGTATGAGAAATACAGTCATTATAATGGGATGTATTAGTTTATTAGTTGGAATAGTAGCTTCTTATTTATTCTCAAGAAGATTAGCAAGACCACTGCAATTATTAACGAATCACGTTCACAAAGTAGCAGAAGGAGATTTAACACTGCAAATGAAAGTGACAAGTAAAGATGAGGTTGGAGAGCTGACGAACCATTTTAATCATATGGTTGGGCAAATGAATGAAATGGTAAGTAAAATTAAAAATAGTGTATCAACAGTGCAGCAATCAACGAATAATCTCCATTATTTAACGAATGAAACGGTGGCCGCTAGTAGAGAAGTGTCAGGTGCAATGGATGATGTGAGCGGGGGAGCATCTACTCTTGCCAATAGTGTAGATGAAGTTTCAGCTCAGCTTGAGAACATGGCGCAGTCAGTGGAAGAAATGAATAGCTCCGTTGGTGAAATAAAAGGAGTGGCTGGTAAAGCGGAAAAGGCATCTAAGCAAGGGTTAAATACGATGCAAAATTTAGTTCGTACAAGAGGAGAGTCATCTTCGATTGTTGTTCATACAGAGGAAGCATCTGGTAAGTTAGAGCAAAAAGTCGGATCGATTCAAAATGTTGTAGAGCTTATAAAAGGTATTTCCGATCAAACGAACTTACTTGCTTTAAACGCTTCGATTGAAGCAGCACGTGCAGGTGAGCAAGGTAAGGGATTTGCAGTTGTGGCTGAAGAAGTTCGAAAGTTAGCGGAACAATCAAAAGAGGCAACAGGAGAAATCGCAACGATGATTGGCGATGTCCAATTAGAAGTAAAACGAGTTGTAGAGGTCGTAAGTAAATTGAAAGATATTGCTGATATACAAAATAAAGTGACGACAGAGGCAGAGGCGGAATTCCGTACAATTATGTCGGTTGTAAATACGATTAGTATCTCAGTTGAAAAAATTGTAGAAGAAGTAAACAATATAGGTCACGAGCAAGGTGAAATTACAGAGGTAATGCATACAATTGCTAGTACGAGTCAAGAAAGTGCAGCTGTATCTGAAGAGGTAAATGCTGCAACTGAATCGCAAGTGAATCATTTAGAAAAGGTAGCTCATACGATGGAAAGCTTGACAGAGCATATGAGAGATTTAGAAAGATTAGTCGAGCAGTTTAAAGTGGAAGAGTAACATATTAGTAAAATGATGAGGATTTCGGTAAAATAGACAATGGATATATAAGAAGCAATTATAGGAGGAAAACTACTATGGCAATTGTTGACGTTTCGATTATTCCAGTAGGAACAGGTAATCCAAGTGTTAGTGAATATGTAGCAGAAGTACAAAAGGTGCTAGAGAAAAATGCAGATCGCGTGAAGTATCAATTAACACCAATGAATACAATTATTGAAGGAGATCTTCCTGTCATTCTAGAAGTCATTCAACAAATGCATGAAGTTCCATATACGAAAGGTGCACAGCGCGTTGCGACAACAATTCGTATCGATGATCGTCGTGATAAAGTAAGCACAATGGAGAAGAAATTAAACTCTGTTCGATCAAAATTATAAGAAAAAGCAGCGATCTTCGCTGCTTTTTTCATATAGGAGGTAGATAAGATGAGTGAAAAGTTTAACGAACAATTTGATGGGTTGTTAGAGAAATACACGGAACTATTACTTGGAGAGAGCAATGAAGAAAGAAAAGAACAGGTGCAGAAGTGGGCACTGTATTCTTACATAGCTAAGACGATGCCGGCTTTAGTTAAGCATTGGAATGAGACGTATCCCGATGCGAAAGAAGAAATGGTACAGTTAATCTCGGATATAAAAAAGATAAATGAAGAGAAGCGAAATGAAAAATAAGAGAGCTTGAGGTGAATGTCACCTTAAGCTTTTTTTATCTCGTAAAAGCCCGATTGGTGAGGGTTAATAATCAGAGGGGGAGGGCCCGCCTTATTCTAATTGAATTTTCACTTTATTAATATCTTTATATAATTTATATGGAATATAAAGGGTTTTATAGACATGTCGAATATTTTCGACATGTCTATTTGAGGCCCAGTAAACCCGTTTTTTCTAAATGTCGAAAAATATTCCCTTTATATTTGTAAGCAAGAATATAAGGTTTTAAATGTTTTTATAGTATTTTATAAATTGTCTAAATAATTATTTGTATCAAATAATTTTAAAGAATGATATAATTTCGAAGAGGGGTAAAAAACAGATAAATTACAGTCATAGGGGTGAATTACATGGAACAATTAATGCGAAATTCGTTTCTTTTCTTGTCAAAAAATAAAGCGCTAACAAAGTTAGCTAAAAAGTACGGTTTACGCTTTGGAGCAGGTCGTTTTGTCGCAGGGGAGACAATCGAATTAGCGACAGCAGCTATTAAACAATTGAACAAGCAAGGCCTTTGTGTAACGATCGATTATTTAGGTGAATTTGTTGATAACGAAGCGGAAGCAAATGAAATGGCTAGCGAATCGATTGAAGCGATTCGTGCAATTGGAAGAGAAGGTCTTAATTCGCAGCTTTCTTTAAAGATGACTTCTATGGGATTAGATATCTCTGATGAAATCGTAATGAACAATATGCGCCGTATTTTAGAAGCTGGAAAAGAAAATGGTGTGTTTATTACAATTGATATGGAAGACTATACGCGCTGCGGGAAAACAATTGAGATCTTTAAACAATTAAAATCTGAATACGATAATATTGGTACAGTTATTCAAGCTTACTTATATCGTACAGAAAAAGATATGGAAGAATTAAATGCTTATAGTCCTAATTTACGTCTTGTAAAAGGAGCTTATAAAGAACCTGAAGATGTAGCGTTCCCGGATAAGAAAGATGTAGATGATAACTATAAAAAAATTATTAAAATGCACTTATTAAATGGAAATTATACTGCAATTGCTTCACATGACGAAGCAATTATTGAATATACGAAAAAACTTGCCGAAGAACACAATATTCCAAGAGACCAATTTGAATTCCAAATGTTATATGGTATTCGTAATGAGCGTCAACTTGAGCTTGTAAAAGAAGGCTACAAGATGCGTGTTTATGTACCTTATGGAAACGACTGGTATGGCTATTTCATGCGCCGTCTAGCAGAGCGTCCAGCGAACGTTGCGTTCGTATTAAAAGGTATGGTTAAAAAATAACCAAGGAGAACATACTCCTTGGTTATTTTAATTGCTTAAATGCGTAATGTGCCATTTTCTTCGTATCAGGATATAGTTGCGCGCGAGTAGAAGATAATACGACGTTAATAACGCGTTTACCGTCTTTCTCATCAACAGTTACGACCGTATATTTTCCGAGTGCAGATAAACCGCTTTTACTTCCAATCGCATATGGATCGTCATATAGTTCCTCTCGTCCATAGTTTGCGATTTTTGGAGAGCGTTCAGAAGTATGTAGAGTTGTATGTACTGAATTCATATATTGTAAAACGATTGGGTATTTTAATGCTTCTTTCGTAATAATGGCAATGTCATATGGTGATACTTTATTTCCAAGTGCATCAGCACCACTTGCGTTTTTGAAAGTTGCATGCTTTGTACCAAGTTCCTTCGCTCTAGCATTCATCATTTTCACAAACTCATTTTTTGATCCTGCGATATGTTCTGCAATTGACTCAGAGATTGGGTCTGCACTAATGATAAGCATAAGTTTTAATGCCTCATCCCGTTTTAATTTTTCCCCAGCACGCAGCTTAATTTTTTTACTTTGACTTTCTGTTTTTATTGCGTTTTCTGTAACTGTAATTTCTTCATTTTCTTTTACATTCTCTAGTAAGAGAAGGGTTGTCATCATTTTGGCTATACTAGCCGGATAAGAGCGTTCATCTTCGCGTTTTCCATACAAAATTTCACCTGTGTCTGCATCGATTGTAATTCCGTATTGCCCCGTGATACTAGGCTGATCACCTCTTACAGTTTGGTGTCTTTGTGCATAAGAGAAGAAAATCATCCCTGTAAATAGTGTAGCAATCATTACAATCATAACTATTGTTCGTTTCATCATCGTTCCCTCTTTTGTTTTCCATATGTACAAATAAATTGGGCAGAAAAAGCAGCCATTAATCATTATGCCACGTTTTCTGCCCAAAAATATACCGTTATTTTTCGCCCATATTATGCTTCTTATATTGTTGGTTATTACCTTGACGGCCCTTTTCCACACCGTGATTATGTGGACCTGCATTTCCAGTTACGCTTGCTGCGCTAATTCCAGCTTTTGAAGGGTTCTTCTTAAGTTTTGCCATATATATTCCTCCAGTTTCGTCAGATTATAAAAAGGAAAAGTGTATTTGAGTGAAGAAAATACATATATATAGCATGGGCAAATAAAAGAAAAATATTTATTTCAGAAAATTTTATCAATAAATATATTGCGAAAATTCAAACTGTATCATATATTTATTAGTAGAGGCTCACTCATTGATTGCGACTTATGTCGAAAAATTGAATGAGCATTCATTCAAGAATAGGGGGAGAATTGGATGTTCCAAATTAAAAAGGCTGCTGTTCTAGGTTCAGGCGTAATGGGTTCAGGAATTGCGGCACACTTAGCTAATATTGGTATTCCGACATTATTGCTTGATATTGTACCACCTGCGCTAACAAAAGAAGAGGAAGCGAAGGGACTTACATTAGAACATAAAAGTGTGAGAAATCGTTTTAGTAATACGGCACTGCAAAAACTATTGAAGCAAAAACCAGCTCCTCTGACAGTGAAAGGAAATTTAGCACTGATTGAAGCAGGTAACTTAGAAGATGATCTTGAGCGTCTAGCTGATGTAGATTGGATTATTGAAGTAGTAGTTGAAAACTTAGATATTAAAAAGAAATTATTTGAAAGAGTAGATGCTGTTCGTAAACCAGGTTCTATTGTTAGCTCAAATACGTCAGGCATTTCCGTTGAAAAAATGGCAGAAGGTCGTTCAGACGACTTCCAGAAACACTTCTTAGGAACACACTTTTTTAACCCACCACGATATTTAAAACTTCTAGAGGTAATACCGACGAAAGAAACTGATCCACAAGTATTAAGCTTCATGAAATTATTTGGCGAAGACGTTCTTGGAAAAGGCGTTGTTATCGCAAAAGATACACCAAACTTTATTGGAAACCGCATTGGTACGTACGGCTTGCTTGTAACGCTTCAAGAAATGATTAAGCGCGGCTATAGCATTGGAGAAGTTGATTCTGTAACGGGTCCATTAATTGGTCGTCCGAAGAGCGCAACGTTCCGCACATTAGATGTTGTTGGTTTAGATACATTCGTACACGTTGCAAATAACGTATATGAAAACGTACAAGAAGAAGAGCGTGATGTATTTAAAGTACCAACTTTCATGCATGACATGCTTGATAAAAAATGGCTTGGAAGTAAAACTGGTCAAGGCTTCTTCTTAAAACAAGGAAAAGAAATTTTAGAATTAAATCCTGAAACGATGGAATACGAAGCGCGCAAAAAATTAAAAGCTGCATCCGTAGAGCTAAGTAAGCAAGAAAAAGGATTAGCGAATAAATTGAAAGCGCTTGTATACGCGAAAGACCGCGCAGGTGAGTTGTTATGGAATATCATCACACCAACTCTTTTATACTCTGCAAAGCTTCATAAAGAAATTGCTGACGATATCGTGGCAATTGATCAAGCGATGAAATGGGGCTTCGGTTGGGAGCAAGGACCATTTGAAATTTGGGATGCAATCGGCGTTGAAAAATCGATTCAAAAGATGGAAGAAAACGGCGTAAATGTACCAGCTTGGGTAAAAGAAATGGTAGAGAAAGGTTTTACTACTTTCTATAAACATGATAACGGCGATAGCTACTATTACGATAATGGTGAATATAAGCTAATCGAGCGTAATAAAAAAGCAATTTCTCTTAAACAATTAAAAGAGAAAAATGGCGTATTAAAGAAAAATAGCGGCGCGAGCTTAATTGATTTAGGTGACGGCATCCTTTGCTTAGAATTCCATTCGAAGAGCAATGCAATCGGTATGGATATTACACAAATGATTAACTACGCTGTTGATGAAGTAGAAAAGAATTATAAAGGTCTTGTTATCGGTAACCAATCGAAGAACTTCTGCGTTGGTGCGAACCTAGCAATGATCTTAATGGAAGCACAAGATGACAACTACTTTGAAATTGAGTGGGTTGTGAAAAACTTCCAAGATGCAATGACGAAAATTAAGTACTCTTCTAAGCCAGTTGTAGCAGCACCATATGGTATGACGCTTGGTGGAGGTACAGAAGTTTGCTTACCAGCAGCTAGCATTCAAGCTTCTAGTGAAACGTATATGGGCTTAGTAGAAGTTGGTGTTGGCTTAATCCCTGGCGGAGGCGGTAATAAAGAGCTATACATTAAACACTTAAATAAAATGCCAAACGGTGTAGAGTTTGATCTGCAAAAAGTTGCGAATAAAGTATTCGAATCTGTAGCGATGGCGAAAGTTTCTACATCAGCACAAGAAGCTGTATCGAACAACTTCTTAGGCGATAAAGACGGTATTAGTGTGAATGGTGATCACTTATTATACGATGCGAAACAAAAAGCACTTGCTTTATATGAAGCTGGCTATAAAGCACCGATCCGTAAAAAGATACCAGTTGTTGGCGAAACAGGGTATGCAACTCTTGTACTTGGTGCAGAAGCAATGCATTTATCAGGTTACATTTCTGAACATGATCTTCACATTGCGAAGAAACTTGCATATGTCATTGCGGGCGGAAAAGTACCGTATGGAACAGAAGTTGATGAGCAGTATTTATTAGATGTAGAACGTGAAGCATTTATTAGCTTAGTAAGTGAGATGAAATCACAAGCAAGAATGCAGCACATGCTTGTAAAAGGAAAGCCATTACGTAACTAATAACGAGGGGAGATATCGTTCATGAGAGAAGCTGTCATTGTTGCGGGAGCAAGAACACCAATTGGAAAAGCAAAGAGGGGTTCATTAAAAACAGTTCGTCCTGACGATCTAGGGGCGTTAGTAGTAAAGGAAACGTTAAAGCGTGCGAATTATGAAGGACCAATCGATGATTTAATTTTCGGTTGTGCGATGCCAGAAGCAGAGCAAGGTTTAAATATGGCTCGTAATATCGGCGGATTAGCAGGGCTTTCTTACGATGTTCCAGCTATTACAATTAACCGTTACTGTTCTTCAGGTTTACAAAGTATCGCTTACGGAGCAGAGCGCATTATGCTTGGACACTCTGAAGCTGTATTATCAGGCGGAGCGGAATCAATGAGCTTGGTTCCGATGATGGGACACGTCGTTCGTCCGAATAGTCGCCTTGTAGAAGCGGCTCCAGAATATTATATGGGCATGGGACATACAGCAGAGCAAGTTGCTGTGAAATATGGAATTTCTCGTGAAGAGCAAGATGCATTTGCAGTAAGAAGTCATCAACGTGCTGCAAAAGCATTAGCGGCAGGGAACTTTGCTGATGAAACAGTATCTGTAGATGTGACGTTACGCTCGGTTGGATCAAACAATAAATTGCAAGAAGAAACAATCATTTTCGCACAAGACGAAGGTGTAAGAGCAGAGACGACGCTAGACATTTTAGGTAAATTACGTCCAGCATTTAACGTTCGCGGTTCTGTAACGGCTGGTAACTCTTCACAAATGAGTGACGGTGCAGCATCTGTACTATTAATGGATCGTGAAAAAGCAGTGAGCGATGGCATGAAGCCACTTGCGAAATTCCGTTCATTTGCAGTAGCTGGCGTACCACCAGAAGTAATGGGAATCGGCCCAATCGCTGCAATTCCAAAAGCGTTAAAACTAGCTGGCTTAGAGCTATCTGATATTGGCTTATTCGAACTAAACGAAGCATTCGCTTCTCAATCGATCCAAGTTATTCGTGAACTTGGTTTAGATGAAGAAAAAGTAAACGTAAACGGTGGTGCAATTGCACTTGGACATCCACTTGGCTGTACAGGAGCAAAACTAACACTATCTCTTATTCACGAAATGAAACGCCGCAACGAACAATTCGGTATCGTAACAATGTGTATCGGCGGCGGAATGGGAGCAGCGGGAGTGTTTGAATTACTATAAAAAAAGTGCAAGCCACCGAACATTCTAGCCGCTGGAACTGGATTATAAAAAAAGTGGAAGTGGCTCGCTCAGAACAGGAGGGCGTTGGAAGCCCTGACGAAGAGGCGCTTTTTGCCTCACAGGAAGGGGTGAAACGACCGACTGTTTTAGCCACTGGAACTGGATTATGAAAAAAAGAATGGAAGCAACAAAGGTTTATAAAAAATAAACGGGAGAGCCAGTTTCTTTCAAAAAGAGAGAAGCGGCTCATGAAAATATGAAGGAGGAAATTTTCATGGAAAAAACAGTAGGAAATGCGGTTAAAGGCGGTAGCTTTTTAGTTGATGAGATTACGATTGATCAAGTGTTTACGCCAGAAGATTTTTCATCTGAGCATAAAATGATTGCAAAAACGACAGAGGACTTTATCGTAAATGAAGTTCTTCCGGAGCTTGAATATTTAGAGCAACATGAGTTTGATCGTTCTGTTCGTCTTTTAAAAGAAGCTGGGGAACTTGGTTTATTAGGTGCTGACGTACCAGAAGAGTACGGTGGAATTGGTCTTGATAAAGTAAGCTCAGCGTTAATCGCAGAGAAATTCTCTCGCGCTGGTGGTTTTGCAATTACTCACGGTGCTCACGTAGGTATTGGATCGTTACCGATCGTATTATTCGGTAACGAAGAGCAAAAGAAAAAGTATTTACCATTACTTGCAACTGGTGAAAAATTAGCTGCATACGCATTAACAGAGCCAGGTTCAGGATCTGACGCATTAGGTGCAAAAACAACTGCACGTTTAAATGCAGAAGGTACACATTACGTATTAAATGGTGAAAAACAGTGGATTACAAACTCTGCATTCGCTGACGTATTTATCGTATATGCAAAAATCGATGGAGAGCACTTCTCAGCATTTATCGTAGAGAAAGAATATGCTGGCGTATCTACAAGCCCAGAAGAAAAGAAAATGGGTATTAAATGTTCTTCAACTCGTACGTTAATTTTAGAAGATGCATTAGTACCAAAAGAGAACTTACTTGGTGAAATCGGTAAAGGTCATATTATCGCGTTCAACATTTTAAATATCGGTCGTTATAAATTAGGTGTTGGTACAGTTGGATCTGCGAAACGTGCAGTAGAAATTTCAGCACAATATGCAAACCAACGTCAACAGTTCAAACAACCAATCGCTCGCTTCCCATTAATTCAAGAGAAACTTGCGAATATGGCAGCGAAAACATATGCAGCTGAAAGCTCTGTATATCGTACAGTAGGTTTATTCGAAAGCCGCATGAGCACATTATCTGAAGAAGAAGTGAAAGACGGTAAAGCAGTAGCAGCTTCTATCGCTGAATATGCAATCGAGTGCTCTTTAAATAAAGTATTCGGTTCTGAAGTATTAGACTATACAGTAGATGAAGGTGTTCAAATTCACGGTGGTTACGGATTTATGGCAGAATACGAGATTGAAAGAATGTACCGCGATTCTCGTATTAACCGTATTTTCGAAGGAACGAACGAAATTAACCGCCTAATCGTACCAGGTACGTTCTTACGTAAAGCGATGAAAGGTGAATTACCACTTCTTCAAAAAGCACAAAAATTACAAGAAGAGTTAATGATGATGATGCCAGAAGAAGTAGGCGATGAGCCATTAGCACTTCAAAAATATTTAGTAACTAACGCGAAGAAAATCGGCTTAATGGTAGCTGGATTAGCGGCTCAAAAATACGGTAAAGCATTAGATAAAGAGCAAGAAATTCTTGTGAATATCGCTGACATCGTAAGCAACCTTTATGCAATGGAATCAGCTGTTCTTCGTACAGAAAAAGCAATTAAAACAACTGGTCTTGAAAAGAATAAACAAAAAGTGTTATACACTGAAGTATTCTGCCAAGAAGCATTCAACGAAATCGAAGCAGATGCGAAAGAAACACTTATCGCAGTTGAAAACGGCGACATGCTGCGCATGATGTTATCATCATTACGTAAATTAACTCGTCACACGCCACTTAACGTAATTCCGAAGAAACGTGAAATCGCTGCGAAAATTTTAGAAGATGAGCGTTATACAGTTTAATAGATGAAAAGGAACCAGTGGCCGTTTGGCTGCTGGTTTTTTTATTGATGGATTCTTGAAAAGGGTTGTTTTACATATGTATTTGTAAACAGCTCTTTTTCATGGAGGGATAGGAGATGAAGTTAATAAAAGTAGGAACAGTTCATCAAATCGCATTTTTACCGCGTCTATTTCCGATTAACTGTTACTTTGTCGAAGAAGAAACAGGATTAACGTTAATTGATGCAGCTTTGCCATTTTGTGCAAAGAAGATTTTAGAAGCGGCTGGAAAACTAGGAAAACCGATTACGAATATCGTTATAACACATGCACATGATGACCATGTAGGAGCGCTTGATGCTATAAAACAAGAACTGCCGAATGTTTCGGTCTATATTTCTGAAAGAGATGCTCGTTTACTTGAAGGGGATTTGTCACTGCAACTCGGAGAACCAGGCACGCAAGTAAAAGTGAGTGTGTCAAAAAGGATAAAGACGATTCCAGATATCCTTCTTCAAGAGGGAGATCAAATTGGTTCACTTGTAGCAATTGCAGCCCCAGGCCATACACCGGGATCAATGGCGTTTTTAGACACGAGAAATGATGCGCTCATTGTTGGAGATGCATTTCAAACGAGAGGAGGAGTGGCGGTAGCAGGGCAGTTGATGTGGCTTTTTCCGTTTCCTATGTTTGGTACGTGGGATGCAGAAGTTTCATTAAAAAGCGCTCAGAAATTGCTAGAGTATAAGCCGTCTATATTAGCGACAGGGCATGGGAAGATGATTAAAAATCCGTTAGTGCAAATGCAACGGGCGATTGAAGAAGCGGAAAGGAATTTAACTAGAAAGAGCCTTTAATTGTTTAGAGGCTCTTTTTTGCTAAATGATATTATTTTGTGGGTTTTAAGTATGTGTATATCGCTAATAGGAAACCGAAAAACATAAATATAAAAGGGTCTTGGCTTGGGTTAGGGTCATAGCTATCTTGCACCTTAGTAAGAAAATCATGTGTTTTCATGTTTACCTCTCCTTTTATTCATAAGGTTTAGTATGAAGTGGGGATCATGATGTGGAAGTAAGAAATTTTTATTTTATAATAATATAATTCCTAAAACTATAGAATACAAAGCGTTCATAATATGTAAAATTGCATATTATTCTTTTTGAAATTTTTGTTATATTATCCTTATATTTATATTAAAGGATTTTTGTTAAGGTAATGAAAACAAATGGAGGAATAGTATGAGTAAAACGGTGTTAGAAGCGTATAGTGTGGAAAGGAAAATAGATAATATAACATATAAAAATCTATTTGTAATGATAGCAATCATTTTAGGATTCTTACTTCTAGGAGGGTTATTCCTTGGTTTAGCTTTTGGGATTTATGGTGAGGAAGCGTTGCGTGATAATTTAGAAGGGTACTATTTCCTTTTATTAGATGCAGCTGTTGTTGCTATCGTTTTATTAGCTTATAAACCAGTTCTTCATTTTATTAAATATATTTGGGATTTATCCGTTTTGAAGAATGGGAAGACATATTTATATCTATTAATTGGTTTTATGGTTATTGCATTATCACAATATTTAATGTTACATGTGTTTAGTTTTGAAAGTGCAGCAGAACAACAGAAACAATTAGGGAGCTTAGGACTTCAAAATAGTCTACAAAGTATTATATATGTGTTAAGTGTTGCTATAATTACACCGGTTAAAGAAGAAATTCTATTTCGAGGTATTTTATATCGATTTTTAGAAAAGAAATATAATTTTTTAGTTGGTATCATTATTTCTTCCTTCATTTTTGGAATTCTTCATGGAGGTCTTCTAATTACGGCGACGATTATGGGGATTGTGTTTGCGATGTTATACAAAAAGACGCAATCTATTATACCTAGTATTATTTTACACATTGTATGGAATTTACTTGTGAGTATAAGTATGATTGTATCTCTATAAAATTGAACGAATATTTAGCATAAAAGATGGATGGCCTAGCTATGCATCTTTTATTTTGTTTATAGGTAGGAGAAGTTAATTCATGCATGTATATAATCCAAAAAGAACCAAATACTAATGACGAATGAACAAAGAAAGGCAGGAGTATTCCATGCAAAATTTAACAGAGCTTGAAGTAGAAAACTTACGTCATTTAATCGGTGGACACGCAACAATTATTAACAAGTTGGAGCAGTATGCACAGACGTGTACAGATCCAGAGTTGAAACAAATGCTACAAAAGGATGCGCAAGATGCACGAAATACGAAGCAACAATTAATGACTTTTTTAGGATAGGAGGAAGAGAGAAATGAATGAAAAAGATATGGTAAATGATTATTTAGCAGGATTAAATGCAAGTTTAACAAGTTATGCAAATTATATTGCTCAGTCTGATAATGAACAGTTACACCAAACATTAATTCAAATTCGTAATCAAGATGAAATGCGCCAACGTAATATGTATGAGTACGCAAAGCAAAAGAGTTATTACAAACCGGCAGCACCTGCGAATCCAATGATTGTGCAGCAATTAAAAGGCCAATTAAGTGCGGAATAATGGGATGAAAAAAACGAGCGAATGAAGTCGCTCGTTTTTTTGTTTTGTCCCGTAAAAGCCCAATGGATAAAGGTTGATTGAAGTTTCAATTTATATATGTCAATAAATACATAATAAATATTTTTTCAGTTGTAACAAATATGACGAAAATTAAATATAACAATTCACAAAAAGGACAAAAACTTTGCTCAATATTTCACAAAGTATCCATGGTTTCTATCGTGGGAATCTCTATAATTAAGAGTGTAAAGAACAAAAGAAATAGATTATATGATCAATTAGGAGAGATTGCTATGAAAAGAAATACAAGAAAAATTGCAATTATCGGTACTGGATTAGTTGGATCAAGTTGTGCATATTCCATTGTAAATCAAGGCATTTGCGAAGAGCTATTATTAATTGATATAAATCATGAACGTGCAGTTGGGGAAGCGATGGATTTATCACATTGCATTAACTTTACAAATACAAGAACAAAAGTATATGCAGGAAGCTATGAAGACTGCAAAGATATGGACATCGTTATTATTACAGCGGGACCAGCACCAAAACCTGGACAAAGTCGCTTAGATACTTTAGGAGCGAGTGCGAAAATTATGGAAAGTGTTGTTGGCGGCGTAATGGAAAGTGGATTTGACGGTATTTTCTTACTTGCATCGAACCCAGTTGATATTATTACATATGAAGTGTGGAAATTATCTGGATTACCTAGAAATCGTGTGATCGGTACTGGTACATCACTAGATTCTTCTCGCTTAAGAACAATTTTATCTGAAATGTTACATGTAGATCCTCGTAGTATTCATGGGTATTCATTAGGAGAACATGGTGATTCTCAAATGGTTGCTTGGTCTCACGTAACTGTTGGTGGAAAGCCAATTCTACAAATTTTAGAGGAGCAAAAAGAACGATTTGGTGAAATAGATTTAGATGAAATTGTTGAGAAGACTGCAAAAGCAGGATGGGAAATTTATAAACGAAAAGGTACTACTTATTACGGAATCGGAAATTCTCTAGCGTATATTGCGAGCTCAATCTTTAACGATGATCACCGTGTTATTGCTGTATCAGCCATTTTAGATGGAGAGTACGGTGAGTATGATATTTGTACAGGAGTGCCAGCTATTATTACTAGAGATGGTATGAAAGAAGTTGTAGAACTAAACTTAACAGAGGACGAAGAATCTCGATTCGCAAAATCAAACGATATTTTACGTGATTATATGAAAACAATTGGTTACTAACTTATAGGAGAAGGTGAAACAAATGAAGGAATATATAATGTCTCGTGTATTTAAAGCATCTGCTGGAATCGCACAAGGTATTTTCGTATCCCTCGGAATTGGTTTACTGATCGAAAATATAGGAAGAATTGTTGATATTCCATTACTTATTACAATCGGAGTTGTTGCAAAATCACTTATGGCACCAGCAATTGGTGCCGGCATTGCTTTTATGCTCGGTGCAAACGGTCTTGTTATCTTTTCAGCGATGGTAGCTGGAGCGATTGGTGCCGGATCCATTTCAATTACTGAAGCGGGTCTAATCATTAAAACAGGTGAGCCAATCGGTGCATTATTAACAGCAACTTTAGCTGTATATATCGGTAAACGTTTAAGTGGAAAAACTGCGTTAGATATGATGCTCGTTCCATTTGCGGCCATATTAGGTTCTGGTTTAGTTGGTATTTGGTTATCTCATAATATTACTCCTGTTTTAAATACAGTTGGAGCATTTATTAAAGATAGTTCAGCTGGTAGCCCGTTTATCGCTTCTATCGTCATTGCAGTAGTTTGGGGGCTATTACTTATCTCTCCAGCTTCATCAGCTGCATTAGCGATCGCACTTAGCTTAGATGGCGTTGCAGGTGGTGCAGCTCTAGCAGGATGCGTTGCTCAGTTTATCGGATTCTCTGTAATCTCAGCGAAAGAAAATAATTTAGGTGGCATATTAGCTCAGGCGCTTTGTACTCCGAAAGTACAGTTGCCAAACATTACTAAAAATCCAATGATTCTCGTCCCGACTGTCGTCGCTAGTGCGATAGTCGGCCCAGTATCGGCATTAATTTTCCAATTAGAAGCAGGGAAAGAAATCGCTGGTCTTGGATTAAGTTCTCTTATCGCACCAATTAATTTAATTTCCAGTCAAGGATGGGGAGTTCTTCCAGCTATGGCAATCACTTATATCATCATTCCAGTAGCTGTTTCTTATATACTTTACATTGCTCTTAAAAAAGCAGGTCGTATTCATTCTGGTGATATGACTGTACCGCAATCTTAATTTGAAAATCTCCTTAATAATAGATAAAAGCAGACTGAAGAAGCCACAGTCTGCTTTTTTGTTATGTTACATCTTATGATTTTGTTTTACTGGAATGCGTACTGTTTCTTTTGCTAATAAGAGCTGAACGCCGAAGTATAATATACTCGCGAGCGTCATTCCAGAAACAGCATCTACAAATGCATGTTGCTTCGTAAATAGTGTTGATAAAATGATAAGTGTACCGAAGAAAGTAAGGATATAATATTCAAAAGCATGTTGCTCTCTACGCTTAAAGGCAGCTAACATAATTACAAATGTCGTAAGAACGTGAATGCTAGGGAAACAGTTTACCGGTTGATCAATACTATAAATATAGCGAACTAGTTCAGAAAATACGTCTGTTCCAACGACAGTTGGACGTGGTACAGTTGTCTGCCAAAAATAATAAATAGAAAAACAAGCAAGTTTGCCAAGAATTACACTACTTAAAGTAACGTAATATTGCTTTCGATCAGCAAAGCAGTAATAAATAAGTGCGCCGTATAAGTAAGGAAACCAAAGTAAATAAGGAATAATAAATGCTTTTACAAATGGAATCCAATCATCTACTACAGTTGTGACATCTACTGCGTGAACAGTTGATTTATTTAATACGTCGTAAAGGGGACTTACGAGTACGAGTAGAAGTATATAACTTAACGGAAGAAAAGATGAAAGTTTAAATTTCTTCATGATAATCTCCTATGTTTAGTAATGTAGGTAAATTCAATTGATTATAATATAGAAACGTAAATTGGGCTATCGATTTTACTTACATTTTCTTGAATTAACCTTACGTTTTTGTCACTTGACTTAAAAGAAGGGGAGAGTGCTATATGAAGCGTTTATCGTATTTCTTATTTTTTATATTGATATGCCTAGTGAGTGCTGGGTGTGCAAAGGATAAAGAAGGAGAGAAATTAGAATATAACGGGAGAGCACTCGTAATTGGAGTTGTTGGAGAAAAACCGAAAGATACGTTTAGAAATATAAAGTTTGAAAGTGTAAAGCTAGAAGAGATGCAGGAGAAATCAGCAAAAGTTGATGGTTTTTTCGTTATGAAAGAATATTTTAAAGAGGCATCAAAGGAGCGGTATACGGACTTATTTTTATCGTTAAAGAAGCCAGTGTTTTTTATTGGCTTACAAGATAAACCATACTTAATTTTTACTGAAAAAGATTTAGATTATGACAATGCCCCAAAGGATAGAGCTATGATGTATACGCAAGGATTTGTAAATATGGGAAACCCTGAAGGACAGTATTGGGGTATGGGATTATATAAAGATACGGTTTCCAATCAAAATATTCATAATATGTATATAGTAGTGTTTCAAACAATTTCAGATTATTTAAGTCGATGATGGAGGAGGCCGTAAAAGGGGCTTCTTCTTTTTTGAATAAACGTTTGTTTAAGATGCATGTCCGGTAGGAAGAAATCGATGCAGTTTAAAGGCTCACATAAAAAAATAGGAAATTAATCAAACGTTTGTTTAAGATGTATGTTCGGTAGGAAAGAATTGATGCAGCACAAAGGCTCACATAGAAAAATAGAAAATTAATCAAACGTTTGTTTAAGATATATGTTCGATGCAGAATGAGAGAAGAATCGAAAAAAATTATATATTTATTTTTTTCTTAACAAATGGCGGAAAAATAAGAAAAATTCGCAGGATTATTAAAATTTATCACGAAATAAGTAAAAGTTTAGCGAATAATCGTTTGAAATAATAAAACGTTTTCTATATGATAAAGGTAAAGGTTAGTAAAAAAGTAGGTGAATTTATGACAGTAACATTTTATTCATATCCAAAGTGTGGCACATGTCAAAAGGCAAAGAAATGGTTTGAGGCAAACGATGTAGCATATGAGATGATTCATATTGTTGAAAATCCACCGTCAAAAGAAGATGTACGTAATTTACATGTAAAAAGTGAATTACCATTAAAAAAATTCTTTAATACAAGTGGAATGCGTTACCGCGAACTTGGTCTAAAAGATAAGTTGAAAGATGCAAGCGAAGACGAAATGTATGAGCTTTTAGCATCTGATGGCATGTTGATTAAACGTCCAATTGTAACAGATGGAACGAATGTAACACTTGGTTTTAACGAAGAGCAGTTTGAAAGTGTGTGGAAAAAGTACCAATAAGGTATTTTTACATAATTAATACATTCACTGGAGGTACAGTCATGAGCATTCCAAATAATTTACGTTACTCTGAAGAACACGAATGGGTAAAAACTGAAGGTAATGAAGTTGTAATCGGTATTACTCACTTTGCACAAGGTGAGCTAGGCGATATCGTATTCGTTGAACTTCCTGAAGTAGGTGCAACAATCGAAGCTGACGAGCCATTCGGAAGCGTAGAATCTGTTAAAACAGTTTCTGAATTATACGCACCTGTAAGCGGTAAAGTTGTAGCAGTAAACGAAGAATTAAGTGACCAACCAGAACTTGTAAACGAATCTCCATACGAGGGTGCATGGATGGTTAAAGTTGAACTTTCTGATGCAAGCCAAGTTGAGAAGTTATTAACTGCAGAAAAATATGCAGAAATGACAAACCAAGACTAATTTTAGTCAACTGAAGGACAGCCTTTGTGCTGTCCTTTTTATTTTGTGCTACATAATGAGTTGAAAAGCACATATATATGAATCAATTATCATGTGAGAGTACATTAATGGGAAATCTATTTAGTGAAGTTTCATGCTTTTTACAATCTAAACAAGCCGCTTCCGCTTTTCTTTTGCAAAAATAAACAGGAAACAACATGAAAATAACGAATATACTATATACTAAGTTAAAGGTTGTATAGTATATGGTGATCGGGTGATGACATATGATTTATGTAGAAAAAGTCATTATTGTAGAAGGTAAATCAGACAGAAGAAAGATTGAATCTATTATTCGTGAACCGGTGGAAATTGTTTGTACAAATGGTACAATTGGTTTGTCGAAAATGGATGAGCTCATTGATCAGTTTTTTGATAAGGACGTATATGTGCTAGTGGATGCTGATGATGCAGGGGAAAAGTTAAGGAAACAGTTTCGAAAAGAATTTCCGCAAGCAGAGCATATTTATATTGATCGCTCGTACCGAGAAGTGGCGACTGCACCTTCTTCACATTTAGCAAATGTATTATGGGGAGCTGACATTGACGTTTATACAGAATATTTACGGTAAGGAATGATAGAAGTGATTGACTGGACAGGAGCCGAAGCTACAGCCCTAATAGAGAATGAAGAAAAAACAGTGCTATATGTATATACACCGATGTGTGGAACATGCCAATTAGCAAAGAAGATGTTAACGGTTGTCGAGATGACGATTGAAGAGTTGAAAATTGGAATGTTAGATTTAAATTATGCTCCGCATTTAGCGAAAGAGTATGGAATCGAAAGTGTGCCTTGTTTACTTGTTTTTGAAAATGGGACACTCATGAAGAAGATATATGCATTTCATTCGGTTGAATATTTATATACGGAATTAAAGTAGGCGGCAAAGTTTTTGCCGCCTCGACATATTTCTTGGGAAATATGTCGACATGCGGGATGGATACAGTATTTGTCGAGCGAAAGTAACAGGATTGCTCTTTAGTGAGAGGGAAATGGTATGTAATAGAAAGTGATATGAAGGATGTGATTTAGGGTGAAATTATATTCTTTGCTTCAATCATTTGTAAATTACGCTAACGGTCAATATCATTTAGAACCGCTTTTAAGACAAGGAGAAAAAACTGTTAATTTCCGCTTTGGAGATGAAAGTTGTTCATTACAAATTTCAAGAGATTATATAGAATTGTCACAAGAGGCAAGAGGAACGGAACAAATTGTGTGCTTAGATGAAGAGGATGTAAAACAATTAGTGAACGGAAATGTAAGATTGCAAACGTTAATGAACGATGAACGTGTGCAATATTCGGGAACATATCGAACGATGCTATTAGTTGAATCGATGTTTCATATATGTAAACCGATGTCAGTAGGTGCTTAAAATTCTGAAGTTTCTTGTTTTGTGAAAATTCTTGTTGACATGACGTGTGGATATTGATACAATTCAATTCATAAAATATAGACAATTTCATAAATTACAAATCAGACGAAAATTAAATCTGATTTCTCTTATCAAGAGAGGTGGAGGGACTGTGCCCTGTGAAGCCCGGCAACCGTCAACTTATGTTGAAATGGTGCCAATTCCTGCAAAGCGAATGCTTTGAGAGATGAGAGAGAGGGATAATGTTGTTATATACGCATATAAACCTTTCTGCTTCTCTAAAGCGGAAAGGTTTTTTTGTTGTTTGAATGTGGAGGACATTCAAATAATAAGAGGAGCTATGGCGATAGATTACACGCATGAAAAATAAAAAAATTGCGGAGTCTATCCAAAGTTTTATGAAATCCAGCTCCAGCGGCTAGAACAGTCGGTCGTTTCATCCCTTCCTATGAGGCAAAAAGCGCCTCTACGTCAGGGATTCGGGCGTCCTCTTGTTCTAAACGAGCCGCTTGCGCTTTTTACTTAAAAAAGGGGTGAACATCATGATCTTATTAGAAAATGTAAAGAAAATATATAAGGCAAAAAGCGGTGATGTCACTGCTGTAGATAACGCCAATTTAAAAATAGAAAAAGGCGAAATATTTGGTGTTATCGGATATAGTGGTGCTGGGAAAAGTTCTTTAATAAGGCTGTTTAATCAGTTAGAGAAACCAACTTCTGGCCAAATTACAATTGCAAATCGTGTCATTTCAGCAATTACAGGAAGTGAACTTCGTAAGGCAAGGCAAGAAATTGGAATGATTTTTCAGCACTTCAACTTACTTTGGTCACGAACTGTACGCGAAAATATCGCATTTCCACTTGAGATTGCAGGTGTTGATAAGGAGAAGAGAAGAAAACGTGTTGATGAGTTAATTCATCTCGTTGGATTAGAAGGAAGAGGAGACGCGTATCCATCCCAGTTAAGTGGTGGACAAAAGCAGCGTGTTGGGATTGCTAGAGCGTTAGCTAACAACCCACAAGTGCTTTTATGTGATGAAGCAACGTCAGCACTGGATCCGGAAACGACAGATCAAATTTTAGATTTACTACTTGATATTAATAAGCGTCTCGGTTTAACAATTGTATTGATTACACATGAGATGCACGTAATTCGAAAGATTTGTAATCGTGTTGCGGTAATGGAGAAAGGGAAAATCGTAGAAACAGGTCCAGTACTTGACGTATTCCGTAATCCACAGCAAGACATTACGAAACGCTTTGTACAGCAGTTAACAGATTCTGAAGATACAAACGAAACAATTGAAAGTTTAATTGAAAAATATCCAGATGGCAAAGTAATTCGCTTGCAGTTTGTCGGCGAGGCTGTAGAAAGACCAGTACTTCAAAGATTAATGCAACGCAGTGATATAGAAGTTAGCATTTTGCAAGGAAATATCGCACAAACGAATAACGGTTCTTACGGAAGTTTAGTTGTTCATTTAAATGGTGAGGAAACAGCAATCCAGCAAGCGATAGAGGGAATACATCAAGATCAAGTAGAGCTGGAGGTGATTGCACATGGATAAGTTACTCGCAAATGTTGATTGGAATCAAATGTTAGAAGCGACTGGTGAAACGTTATATATGACGGCAATCGCAGCGCTTGCCACATTTGTTTTAGGACTCATTTTAGGATTGTTACTCTTTATGACATCGAAAGATAATTTATGGGAAAACAAAGCGGTTAATACAGGGATTGGAGCCTTTGTAAACATATTCCGTTCTATACCGTTCATCATTTTAATCATTTTATTAATTCCATTCACAAAGATTATCCTTGGAACAATTCTCGGGGCTAGTGCAGCATTGCCAGCTTTAATTATTGGAGCGGCACCATTTTACGCAAGAATGGTTGAAATCGCACTTCGTGAAATTGATAAAGGTGTAATCGAAGCTTCAAAAGCAATGGGGGCAAAAACAAGCACAATCATTTTAAAAGTGTTAATTCCAGAATCATTACCAGCGTTAGTATCTGGTATTACGGTAACGACAATTGCTTTAGTAGGCTATACAGCAATGGCGGGAGTTGTTGGTGCTGGTGGTCTTGGAACACTTGCTTACTTAGAAGGATTCCAGCGTGGAAATAACGATGTAACAATCGTTGCGACAATTTGTGTGTTACTAGTTGTATTTTTCATTCAGTGGATTGGTGATAGTGTAACGACTCGAATAGATAAAAGATAATGAAAACAGGAGGGTATTTCAAATGAAAAAATTATTACTTACAGCACTTATTTCAACTTCAATTTTTGGGTTAGCTGCTTGTGGCGGGAAAGATAAAGATGAAAAGAAACTAGTTGTTGGGGCTTCTAACGTACCGCACGCTGAAATTTTAGAAAAGGCAAAACCGTTGCTTGAGAAAAAAGGAATTGAATTAGAAGTGAAAAAATTCCAAGATTACGTGTTGCCAAATAAATCGTTAGCGGATAAGGAATTAGATGCAAACTACTTCCAGCACATTCCGTATTTAGAAAAAGAAATTAAAGATAAAAAATATGATTTTGAAATAGCGGGGAAAATTCATTTAGAACCAATTGGTGTATACTCTCAAAAGTATAAGAGCTTAAAAGAACTGCCAGACGGGGCAACAATCATTATGAGTAATTCCGTTACTGACCATGGACGTGGTTTAGCAATTTTACAAAAAGAAGGTATTTTAAAAATTAAAGACGGAGTAGATCCAGTTAGTGCAACTCCGAAAGATATTGCAGATAATCCGAAAAACTTAAAGTTCAAAACGGATATCGAGCCTGGTTTATTACCACAAGTGTATAACAATAAAGAAGGCGACGCTGTTCTAATTAACTCTAACTATGCAATTGATGCGAAATTAAACCCAGAAAAAGATGCGATTGCAATTGAAGGTAGTGATTCTCCGTATGCTAACATCGTAGCAGTTCGTAAAGGGGATAAAGATAAGAAAGAAATTAAAGCTCTTGTAGAAGTGTTGCATTCTAAAGAAATTGAAGACTTTATTACTAAAGAGTATAAAGGGGCAGTTGTTCCTGTAAAAGAATAATTGTTTGAAGAAGGGCTGGTGTATGCCGGCTCTTTTTTTCTAACTACATACCTATAGGGGAGAAGGGGATATCAGATGAAAAAGATTATACTGTCAGTTGTTACAGCGCTATCTGTATTTACATTAGCTGCTTGCGGGGGAAAAGAGGAAAATAAGCTTGTCGTTGGAGCTTCTAACGTGCCGCACGCTGTCATTTTGGAGAAAGCACAGCCAATATTAGAGAAAAAGGGTATTAAATTAGAGATTAAAAAGTTCCAGGACTATGTGTTACCGAATAAAGCGTTAGCGGATAAAGAAATTGATGCGAATTACTTCCAACACATTCCATATTTAGATAAAGAAATTCAAGAAAAAGGATATAAAATTGTAAACGCAGGAAAAATTCATTTAGAACCAATGGGCATTTATTCTAAGAAATATAAAAGCTTAAAAGACCTGCCAGAGGGCGGAACAGTTATTATGAGTAATAACGTGGCTGAGCGCGGCCGTATGTTAGCACTATTACAAAAAGGTGGCGTTATTAAGCTTAAAGATGGAGTAGATGTTGTTAAGGCGACAGTAAAAGATGTTGTAGAAAATCCGAAAAACTTAAAGTTTAAAACAGATGTTGAACCTGGACTGTCACCGAAGCTGTATGAAAATAATGAGGGAGATGCTTTATTTATTAATTCAAACTATGCAATTGATGCGAAATTAAATCCAACAAAGGATGCAATTGCGATTGAAGGATCAGACTCTCCGTATGCAAATATTATTGCAGTTCGTAAAGGTGACGAGAAGAAAAAAGAAATTAAAGAACTGGTAGAAGTATTGCATTCAAAAGAAATTCAGGATTTTATTATTAAAGAATATAAAGGTGCTGTACTTCCGGTAAGTGAATAAACGTAAGGAAAGGACTGGGAATTTATCAGTCCTTTTTTCTTTATATATATAAGAAGAAAGGTGTATCATATAAGGATGCAAAGGAAATACTTATATACATTTGTGAAAAAATTGTTACTTTTTTTCGTCGTTTGCGATATCATTTTATTTGATATAAAATTAGAATGAGAATAAAATGAGAATATGAACGTTTTAGGAATTTTTAAAATGTATATATAGGATTAATGGAGGTATTGAGATGGCTGGTTCTACATTAACGGTTAAAGACTTACACGTATCAATTGACGGCAAAGAAATTTTAAAAGGTGTAAACCTTGAAGTAAAAGGTGGAGAAATCCACGCAATTATGGGACCTAACGGAACAGGTAAATCAACTTTATCTTCTGCAATTATGGGTCACCCAAAGTATGAAGTAACAGAAGGTAGCATCATCATTGACGGTGAAGATGTATTAGAAATGGAAGTAGACGAGCGCGCACAAGCAGGTCTATTCTTAGCAATGCAATATCCAAGTGAAATTAGCGGAGTTACAAACGCTGACTTCTTACGTTCTGCGATTAACGCACGTCGTGAAGAAGGCGATGAAATTTCTCTTATGAAATTTATCCGTACGTTAGATAAAAACATGGAATTCCTAGAAATGGATCCAGAAATGGCACAACGTTACTTAAATGAAGGTTTCTCTGGCGGTGAGAAAAAACGTAATGAGATTCTTCAATTAATGATGATTGAGCCAAAAATTGCAATCTTAGACGAAATCGATTCTGGTCTTGATATCGATGCGTTAAAAGTTGTATCTAAAGGTATTAACCAAATGCGCGGCGAAGAGTTCGGTTGCCTAATGATTACGCATTACCAACGTTTATTAAACTACATCACTCCAGACTTCGTTCACGTTATGATGAACGGTCGTATCGTTAAATCTGGTGGACCTGAGCTTGCACAACGTCTAGAAGCTGAAGGTTACGACTGGATTAAAAAAGAATTAGGTATTGAAGACGAAACAGCAGAGCAAGAAGCGTAAGAGAGGAGCATAAACATGACAATCGGTACATTACCTTTCGATCAAGAAACAATCCGTCAGCGCGCTAGCGAAGTAAACGAAGCTGCTTGGTTGACTGAGTTCCGCTTACAAGCTCTTGCACAAGCAACAGAACTTCCAATGCCAACGCCTGATAAAACGAAAATTGAAAAATGGGACTTTATCGGAAAAGGCGACGCTGCTAAGCAAGAGCCTGTAAGTTCTTTAACAGAGCTTCCAGAAGCAGTGAAAAACTTAATCGATGAAAATAACAGCGTATTAGTACAACGTACTGGTACAACTGCGTTCGTTTCTTTAGCAGACGAAGCAAAAGAAAAAGGTGTTATTTTTACAGACATCGTAACAGCTGCAACAGAGCATGCTGAACTATTACAAAAGTATTTAATGAAAGACGGCGTGAAAGTAGACGAGCATCGTCTAACTGCACTTCATGCTGCATTAATCAACGGCGGTGCATTCGTATATGTTCCGAAAAACGTTGTTCTTGAAACTCCACTTCAAGCTGTATTCTTAGTAGACGGCGAAGAAGCTAACGTATATAACCACGTATTATTCGTAGCTGATGCGAACAGTACTGCAACTTATGTAGAAAACTATGTTGCAAATGAAAATGCTAAAGGTATTGCAAATATCGTAGCAGAAGTAATCGTGGAACAAGGCGCACAAGTGAAATTCGGTGCGGTTGATTTATTAGCAAAAGACGTAACAACTTACGTTAACCGCCGCGGCATTGTAGGACGCGACGGCCGCATTGATTGGGCTCTAGGCCTTATGAATGACGGAAACACAATCTCAGAGAACGTTACGAACTTAATGGGCGACGGTTCATATGCTGATACGAAAACAGTAACAATTGGCCGTGGTAACCAAACACAAAACTTTACAACTAAAGTTGTTCACTTCGGTAAACACTCTGAAGGTTGGATTTTAAAACACGGTGTACAAAAAGATAGTGCAACATCTATCTTTAACGGAATTGGTAAGATTGAACACGGTGCATCTAAATCAAATGCACAACAATCTTCTCGCGTTCTTATGTTAGATGAGAAAGCTCGCGGAGATGCAAACCCAATTCTTTTAATTGACGAAGATGATGTAATGGCAGGTCACGCAGCTTCAGTAGGCCGCGTAGATCCGTACCAATTATACTACTTGATGAGCCGTGGTATTCCAAAACGCGAAGCAGAACGTTTAGTCATCCATGGATTCTTAGCACCTGTAGTAAATGAGCTTCCAATTGAAGGAGTAAAAGCACAGCTTGTTGAGGTAATTGAAAGGAAAGTTCGCTAATGAATATTCATGAAATACGCAAACAGTTTCCAATTCTTGATCAAAAAGTGAACGGCAAACAACTTGTTTATTTCGATAGTGCAGCAACTTCTCAAAAACCAATTCAAGTCATTGAAACGTTAGAACGTTACTATAAAGAATATAATTCTAACGTGCATCGCGGTGTTCATACGCTCGGTACGAAAGCTACTGACGCGTATGAAGGTGCACGTGAGAAAGTTCGCAAGTTTATTAACGCGAAATCAATGGAAGAGATTATTTTCACGCGCGGAACGACAACAGCATTAAATACAGTAGCGGCTAGCTATGGTCTTGAAAATGTAAAAGAAGGCGATGAAATCGTTATTTCTTACATGGAACACCATAGTAACATCATTCCGTGGCAACAAGTTGCGAAGAAAACTGGCGCAACTTTGAAATACCTTCCGCTTCAACTAGACGGTACAATTTCTTTAGAAGATGTTCGTCAAACTGTTACACCGAATACAAAAATCGTTTCTATTATGCACGTGTCAAACGTACTTGGAACGATTAACCCTGTAAAAGAAATCGGAGCAATCGCACATGAAAACGGTGCAATCATGATCGTTGATGGAGCACAAAGTGCACCTCATATGAAAGTGGATGTACAAGATTTAAACTGTGATTTCTACGCATTATCTGCTCATAAGATGTGCGGACCAACAGGTGTCGGCGTATTATATGGTAAGAAAGAATTGCTAAACAATATGGAACCAATTGAATTTGGTGGTGAAATGATTGATTTCGTAGACTTACAAGAATCTACGTGGAAAGAGATTCCGTGGAAGTTCGAAGCAGGTACACCGATTATCGGTAATGCAATCGGACTTGGTGCGGCAATTGATTTCCTAGAAGAAATCGGTCTTCATAATATTGAAAAGCATGAACATGAATTAGCGCAATACGCTTTAGAAAGACTATCAGAAGTAGATGGCGTTACAATTTATGGTCCAAAGCATCGCGCTGGTCTTGTTACATTTAATATTGAAGACGTACATCCTCACGATGTAGCGACAGTATTAGATGTAGAAGGTATTGCGGTTCGCGCAGGACACCACTGTGCACAACCGCTTATGAAGTGGCTGAAAGCTTCTTCAACAGCACGTGCGAGCTTCTATTTATATAATACAAAAGAAGAAATTGATACATTTGTTGAATCGCTAATCAAGACAAAGGAGTATTTCACAAATGTCATTTAATAATTTAGATACGTTATATCGTCAAGTTATTATGGATCATTATAAGAATCCTCGTAACAATGGCGTGCTAGAAGATAGTGTTACAGTAAACTTGAACAATCCAACTTGCGGCGATCGTATTCAACTTACGATGAAAGTAGAAGAAGGTATTGTGCAAGAAGCGAAGTTTGAAGGAGAAGGATGTTCCATCTCAATGTCTTCAGCTTCAATGATGACACAAGCAGTAAAAGGTAAGAAAATTGAAGAGGCACTTCAGCTTTCTAAAATTTTCTCTGATATGATGCTAGGAAAAGAGTACGATGACAGCATCGATTTAGGAGATATTGAAGCATTACAAGGCGTATGCAAGTTCCCTGCACGTATTAAATGTGCAACATTAGCGTGGAAAGCGTTAGAAAAGGGCTTAAACGAAGATAAGTAATGTTAAAGGTTCCTAAAAACGAGGTTATCTAAGGAGGGACACACCAACATGGCGAAGCAACTGCCAGATATCGGCGATTACAAATATGGTTTCAAAGACAAAGACGTTTCGATTTTCCGTGCTGGACGCGGTTTAACAAAAGAAATCGTTGAAGAGATTTCACGTATGAAAGAAGAACCACAGTGGATGTTAGACTTCCGTTTAAAATCACTGGATAAGTTCTATGAAATGCCAATGCCACAATGGGGCGGCGACTTAAATGACTTAGATTTCGATGAAATTACGTACTACGTAAAACCATCTGAGAAATCTGAGAAGTCTTGGGATGAAGTACCTGATGAAATTAAAGCGACATTTGATAAATTAGGTATTCCTGAAGCTGAGCAAAAATATTTAGCTGGTGTATCTGCACAGTACGAATCTGAAGTTGTATACCACAACATGAAAGAAGACCTAGAAGCTCTAGGAATCGTCTTCAAAGATACAGATAGCGCATTAAAAGAGAACGAAGATATTTTCCGTGAGCATTTCGGAAAAGTAATCCCACCAACAGACAACAAATTCTCTGCATTAAACTCTGCAGTTTGGTCTGGTGGATCATTCATCTACGTTCCAAAAGGTATTAAAGTTGATACACCACTTCAAGCGTATTTCCGTATTAACTCTGAAAATATGGGACAATTCGAGCGTACGCTTATCATCGTAGACGAAGGCGCACACGTACACTACGTAGAAGGTTGTACAGCGCCTGTTTACACGACTAACTCACTTCACAGTGCGGTAGTAGAAATCATCATTAAGAAAGATGCATATTGCCGTTATACAACAATCCAAAACTGGGCGAACAACGTATACAACCTAGTTACAAAACGTGCGGTTTGTGAAGAAAACGCAACGATGGAATGGATTGACGGTAACATTGGATCTAAATTAACGATGAAATACCCAGCAGTTATCTTAAAAGGCGAAGGCGCTCGTGGTTTAACGTTATCTATCGCGATTGCTGGTAAAGGCCAACACCAAGATGCTGGTGCGAAAATGATTCACTTAGCACCAAACACTTCTTCAACAATCGTTTCTAAATCGATTGCGAAGCATGGTGGTAAAGTAACTTACCGTGGTATCGTACACTTCGGACCAAAAGCGAAAAACTCTCGCTCTAACATCGAGTGTGACACGTTAATCATGGATAACCAATCTACATCTGATACAATTCCTTACAACGAAATAAAAAACGATTACGTTTCACTTGAGCACGAAGCGAAAGTATCGAAAGTATCAGAAGAACAATTATTCTACCTAATGAGCCGCGGTATTTCTGAGCAAGAAGCTACAGAAATGATCGTAATGGGCTTCATCGAGCCATTCACTCGCGAACTTCCAATGGAATACGCAGTTGAAATGAACCGCCTAATCAAGTTTGAGATGGAAGGTTCTATTGGTTAAATAGAAACGCGGAGCCGACTGTTCAGCCCCGTTGGCTAAGGTTCTTAGACATGAGGGGCTAGGAGGCGAAGCTGGATAATATTTAAAAGTGGAAGCAGCTTATTCTAGCCGCTAGAACTGGATAATATATGTATGAAGAAAGCGTCCTGCTGTGCAGGGCGCTTTTTTATTTGTTATTTATCCCGCATTAACGGGCAGTAAGGCCCCCACCTCAAAATTCAGTGGAAGCAAAGAAGTTAGGTGGGGGGCGGGCTGCCCGTAAAAGCCTTCACCAATCGGAGATGGGGAAAGAGATACCCGGGTGGGTGTTCGGCTAAATATATCAACGATTTTTCAAATATATCGATCATAAATGGGAATATATCAACGATTATTTCAATATATCAACGTTTCGACAAGGAATATCGATTTGTCGACAAAGTAAGACAAAAGAAAAACCTCACATACCCCAAACATTTTATAAGAACAGAGAACGACTAGATTTAAGACAAAGATACTGACAAATCCACTTGAACAACCACCCACTGAATTCTCTATTAAACTTTTTGACCAATCCCCCACTTCACCATCTAAAATCCTTTCACACCAACTAGAAAAAACAAAAGTTTCCATATAAAAAAGACAATCTTTTGCTTTTTCTCATAATGCGAGTACAATGTAAAATAGCAAGAAAAGACGAAAAGTATTTACAGGATTATTGCGTACGTATAGCGTAAATGGCAGTAAGGAATTGAGAGGAGGTTTTTTCCCTGAATATAAATAAAGAAACAATCATCCACCTTTATCATACAAACGATATACATAGTCATTTTGAAAATTGGCCGCAAATTTATCGGTTTGTACAAGGGGAGAAAAAGCGAAGACAGGAAGCGGGAGAGACCGCTTTGACGGTTGATATCGGCGATCATGTGGATCGTTTTCACAGTATTTCGGAAGCGACGAATGGGCTTGGCAATACGAAGCTTTTAAATGAGGCGTTATATGATTATGTAACGATTGGAAATAATGAAGGAATTACGTTAGCGAAGGAGCATTTGAATCGTCTATATGATGATGCTGGATTTGAGGTGCTCGTCGCGAATTTATTTGAAAAAGAAGGTATACGTCCAGCATGGGCAAAGCCTTATAAATTACATACAACGACAGATGGAATTACGATTGCTTTTATTGGATTAACGGTAGCATATCCCGAGTTTTATCAAATGTTAGACTGGCACATTGAAGATCCAATCGAGCATTTAGAGTCTATTTTAGAAGAAGTGAAAGATGAGGCGCATATTAAAGTTGTCCTATCTCACCTTGGAAAAAGCATGGATGAGTATATGGCGGAGCATTATGATATAGATGTTATTTTAGGTGCACATACGCATCATTTATTTGAGCGCGGTGTTCTTATGAATAATACTTTACTTTGTTGTTGTGAAAAGTGGGGCCGTTACGTTGGGCACGTGCAGCTTACTGTGGATAAAGAGACGAAGAGACTGTTGAAGAAGGACGGTAGAGCGATTAAGACAGAGCGGTTAGGTGCTTATAGTAAACCGTTATCCACAATTGAAATGCTGCAGGAAGAAAGTAAGCATATCATGGCAGAGCCTGTCGTTCATTTAAAGGAATCATTACCAGTTGATTGGTTTCATGAGACACCATTTTCGCACATGTTAGCAAATGCGCTGAAAACGTGGTGCGGTGCAGAGATTGGAATGGTGAACGCTGGTGTACTTCTTGAGGGATTAGAAGAAGGTGTTGTGACGCGCGGAGATATTCACAGAATTTGTCCACATCCAATTAATCCATGTGCGTTGAAAGTGTCAGGAAAAACATTAAGAGAAGTGATCTTGAAAGCACGCCGCCCGAATATGGAGAATCTTGAGGTGAAAGGATTCGGATTTCGAGGAAAAGTGATGGGGAAAATGATTTACGCTGGTGTAGAAGTCATTCCAGATACGACTCCTGGGAATAAAATTTTACTCGAAGATGTATTGATTAACGGGGAATCGCTGGAATTAGATCGTATATATACGGTTGGAACGATTGATATGTTTACATTCGGATACTTATACCCAGAGCTATCCACACTTTCTGACAAACAATATTATATGCCGGAACTACTTAGAGATGTGTTAACAGACGTGTTGATAACTCATACATCTTCCGTCAAACTATAGGCTAGTTACTTGTAACACTCATTTTTCTCTTGTCATACAGATAAGAAAGAGAGGAGTGTGAACTATGGTTAATGTGGAGCCAATTATAATCGATAATTATACGTTTATTGCGGTTAGTGTAAAACTTCCAAAGACAAATTTGCTAGCCGTAATGAGCGATACAGGATATATTATGTGTGGTGCATTAGATGTAGGTCTTTTAAATGAGAAGTTAGGTGATCGGGGAATTATTGCTGGCCGTGCGGTTGGTGTAAGAACCATTGAACAACTTCTTGAAGCACCGTTAGAATCCGTAACGACTGGAGCGGAAGCGTTAGGTATTCCAGTAGGAACGATTGGAAAAGAAGCGTTATTAAAAATGAGATAAGCATATATCGTCCCTCCTTCTTGCATAGAAATGATATAAGAAGGAGGTTTTTTTATGAGCATATTTCGTTCGAAAAATTCGCGGTTTCGAAGGGGACCTATTTCCTTTCGGTACATACTGCTTATGTCGTTTATTCTTTTTGTGATATTACTAATGCAAGGATTATGGATTGTGAATAACAGCATTCAGCCAACGTTAATGAAATATGGGGAAGTAGAGACGCATAAAATGGCGACAGCAGTCATGACGAAGGCGGTAAAGGATAGAATTAATGAAGGATTCGACGTCGATTCATTAATGAAAGTACAAACGGATCGGAACGGAAGAGTATCTACAATTAATTTAAATACAAAGCAAGTAAATGAAATCGTAACATCAACGACCACATACATAGAAAAATATTTACAGCAAGTAGAACAAGGGAATTTGAAGGAGCTAGGTATTTCTGAAAAAAACGGGGCGACTATGGCAGTTCCTTTTGGTCGTGTAACGGATAATGTGCTTCTCGGACATCTGGGGCCAGATATTCCGATTGATTTCACGACAATCGGTCATGTAAACACGGATATTAAACAAAAAATTGAGCCGCATGGGATTAATAATACAGCGATTCAAATTGTTATGGAGATGGAAGTAACGTTGCAAGTGATTATTCCATTTCATACGAAAGAAATAAAAGTGAAACAAGATGTTCCGATTGCAACGCGCATTGTTCAAGGAGAAGTGCCTACTTATTATGGAAGCGGTGGCGTTGTTGTACCGGATAAAAAGAAAACGGATAGTTAGCGAATATAAAGTGAAACTTTAATCAGTGGGGGGCTTTTACGGGCAGTTGATCCCCAACCGACCGAACGCCTTTGCTTTCGCTGAATTTTGAGGTAGGGATCTTACTGCCGGGCAAATAGCGGGATAAAAAATAACCGTAGCAATCTGCTACGGTTATCGTTTTGTATTTGCTCGTTCTTTGCGTTCCCACAAGCTTAAATGCATGTATGGATCGAAGGCCCATTCTGTATAGCCATTGTCTTTATACATGCCAAAATGTAAGTGGGGCGGAAATTTTCCGGCTGTACCAGGAGGTCCATAACCGGTGCTACCAACAAATCCGATTACTTTTCCTGGCTCAACAATTTGTCCAAGCTGTATTTCTTTTGAGAACCCGCCTAAATGTGCGTAATAATGGTAATTATTATGCAGATCGCGAATGCCGATACGCCATCCACCAAGACGGTTCCATCCTTTTGTCTCAATAATGCCATAGCAAGTCGATCTTACTGGTACACCATATCCTGCAAAAATATCGGTTCCTTCATGAACTCTTCTTCCTCCAAAACTTCTTCCAGCGCCGAAAGTACTACGGTAGCTATGGTCACTGCGAATTGGGAGAGGAAAAGCATTTCCTTCTAAATTAATACGTCCATAATGTTTATAAATTCGGGCGTATTCACTAATTAAATCAACTGTTTTTGCACGTCTATAATATTCCCAGAGCATAATTTTAATACGGTCTTCTGACGTTCCTTGTTTCCTTAAAATAGTCGCTGCGGTATGCAGAAGATCACGGTCGCTACTTGCATTTGCAAATCCATCTTTGTCACCATCTAAACCTATTCCGCCAAATAGAGAAATTGTATGGGGGAGAGTATCGTTACTATTAATAGGTCCAGCCCATATTTCTGGTTTGAAATAAAGGGAAATGATGGCATCTGGTTTTTTCGGAATATCTTTTCTTACGCTCCGTATATTTCTTTCATATTGATCCATTGCAGCTAAGTAATACCACGGAATGCCTGAAGACTGCTCGGTTTCTTTATATAGTGCCATGCGCTTTTCGTATATGCTTTGCTGATTATCTTCACCGTAAGCGATGTTTTGGTGGAGAAGAAAGCAAATTGAAAGCAAAAGAGAAATTTTTCGAAGCATGAAATAGACTCCTTTCACAACATCACTCTTTTTAGTGTGGGATATACGGAGTATTTCATTATAGGGAACGATTGGAAAAAATCTTAGAATCTTCATTTGAGCAAATCGCTTTCATACGTTAGAATAGATATGTTACATTGAAAGAAGCGAACACGGTAAACTATTTCATATTGTGCGGAGTTGATAACCATGACAAAACAAACAGAATATAAGCGCAAGCCCGAATGGTTGAAAATTAAGTTAAACACGAATGAAAACTATACAGGCTTAAAGAAAATGATGCGTTCTAAAAATCTTCATACCGTTTGTGAAGAGGCAAAATGTCCGAATATTCATGAATGCTGGGCTGTAAGAAAAACAGCAACATTTATGATTTTAGGTGCGGTTTGTACACGTGCTTGTCGTTTTTGTGCGGTTAAAACAGGCTTACCAACTGAGCTTGATTTACAAGAACCAGAACGCGTAGCAGATTCAGTAGTACAAATGGGCTTAAAGCACGTCGTTATAACAGCGGTTGCACGTGATGATTTAAAGGACGGGGGAGCAGCTGTTTTTGCTGAAACAGTACGAGCAGTACGTCGTAAAAACCCATTCACGTCTATCGAAGTATTACCATCTGATATGGGTGGAGTAGAAGAAAACTTAAAAATGTTAATGGATGCAAAACCAGATATTTTAAACCATAACATTGAAACAGTACGTCGATTATCTGACCGAGTTCGCGCTAGAGCAAAATATGATCGTTCATTAGAGTTTTTACGTCGAGCGAAAGAAATGCAGCCTGATATTCCAACTAAATCGAGCATTATGGTGGGCTTAGGTGAAACGAGAGAAGATTTAATTGAAGCAATGGATGACTTACGTGCAAACAATGTGGATATTTTAACTCTTGGGCAATACCTACAACCATCTAAGAAGCATTTACCAGTTCTTAAATATTACCCACCAGCAGAATTTGCAGAGCTTAAAGAAATTGCACTTAGCAAAGGATTTAGCCACTGTGAAGCTGGCCCACTTGTACGTTCTTCTTATCATGCGGACGAGCAAGTACGTTCTGCAAAAGAAAAAACAGCAGAAGCCAAATAATGAAAAAAGAGAGCTAACCATTAGCTCTCTTTTTGTTTGTACTCTAAAACAGTATTTGGGCATGTGAATACAATTTTTTTTAATTCCTCTGTGGATAATTCAATTGTAAATTCGGGTACACCAGGTGTAATCAAAATTTTATCGTACGTATAAATGGAACTATCCACAATAATCGTTACATCTTGTGAATAACCGAAAGGAGCTACACAGCCAGGGGTGCAACCAGTTTTTTCTCGTAACTCATGTGGAGAGCAAAGTGATAAGCTTTCTCCTGTTATTTCTTTCATTTCTCCTCGGTCGAGCCGAGTACCCTCTAACGTAAAAAATACGAAATAATCTCCGGATTTTGATTTTAAAAATAAGCTTTTACTTGGAGTACCTTGCAAACCGAGTCTTTCACGCACGATACGATCTGTCTCATAATCAAGCACTGGCTCGTGTTCAAACTTTTCATAAGAAATATTTGTTTTATGTAGTAAAGAAAGTACATCTTCATACATATGGAATGATACCCCTCTCTATTGTTAATACAGTCTCTTCTCGTGGCGTCAACTGAGTGTTTTGGAAAGGGATACTACTTGGACGATGCTTCCCATAATCGCTTTATGATACTTTGTTCACCAATTGTAATTTCGTAAACATCAGGATTCGTTAAAGTTCTCCATTCATTAAAGCCGATCGTATGATCAAAGTGCTTTAAAATGAGTGTAAGTAAGTTTCCATGTGTAACGAGTAGTGTTGTAGTATGGTTTAATTTTAAAACGTCTTGGATAAGCGATATAGCACGGTCCGTCGCTTGTTTTGTTGACTCTCCGCCTGAAAAGGCAATATCTATGTTTGTAAAAGTAGATTCTAGTTTTGGCATCCAATCATCCATCGGAACGTTGCTTAATATACGTTCAGCTAATCGTTCATCCTCTTCGATAGATAGGTTAGCTTGGAGCGCATAGGGCCGAATAGAATCGATAGCTCGGACAAATGGGCTCGAAATAATATGATCTATTTGTATCTGATTTTCTAAAAGGAATGTAGCAAGGATATTAGCTTGATTTTTTCCGGCAGTCGTTAATTCGGCATCACGTTTTTGTCCAGTTGCGGAACAATGTCGTATTACAATAATTTTATTCATAATTCATCCCCATCTTTCAAGTTGACGCTATATACTTCGACAAATGTGGAAAAAATTCCTTTTTCTTGGAAACGGACTAGCGATTTAAGTATGTGGAAAAGTAATGTGGATAAAAAAAATTGAGGTGTCACTATGAAAAAATGATGTGCATTGTATTCATTATTTGTTTTCTTATGCAATTATCCACAACATATGCAGAATCCAATCAAAAGTTAGATTATCCAAGTAATCGAAATAAGCCATTTGTGAGTGAGGATGTGTTTTATAAACAGTTAGATAAGAAAATTTATAAAGAATACAAAAATGTAGCATATAGTGTTCGTAAAAAAATCTCATTTAAAGAAGTGCCTGATGAAGAATTTTCTTTCCTACAAAAAACAGCTGTCGGTTGTCGAAGTAGAGTGGTGCTTCAAGATTTTTTTGTTCACCCTGATCGCCAAGTGTACTTCTTTGCTTCTTTTACTCAAAATGAAGTAGAAGAGTTTCATAAGTATATCGTTATAGATGCAGAAACAAAGAGGGAGCTGCAAGAGGGCAAAAGTTATCATCATTGTGATAATCCTTATAAAGTGAAACTTTAATCAGTGGGGGATTTGTCCACTGATTATTAGTTGAACCAATCGGGTAGTTGATCTCCCGCCTAACTTCTCTGCATTTGCCGAACTTTGAGGTGAGAGTCCTACTGCCCGTTAGTGCGGAGTAAAAAATAACCCACCAACTGGTGGGTTATTTTTTACTCCGGCACACTCATTAATTTCACTTTCATTTTGCGAATCACAACGAGAGCACAAATTGTTAGTAGAAGAGTAATCCCTTCTGCAACAAAGATGTTGATCGTTTTTGTTTGGTAAAGTGCTGCGAAAAAGTCTACAAATGCGTGGAATAATATAGCATATACAAGGAAGATGTACTTCTTTTGTTTTACTGCGTATAAAACAAGCATTGTAAAGGCAATTTGCAATACGAGTGCCATAATTCTTTCTACGCTACCAAGGAAGTAAAAATAGGCAGGCTGCTCGATTAACATGTCCTTTACAAGATTTAATTGAGGTAGTTTTTCTGCCATTTGAGCGAAGCTACCATCGTTAATAGCATTTGCGAATATAAGAGTTTGCAATGCAGAGAATCCGCCAACTAAAATAGATTCTATCCCGCCGTGACCAATTCCGTAAGCAAAGCCATCTTTATATTCTAGATATTTTTTTAGTAGGAAGAAGAAGGCAACGAAGCGTCCTAATTCTTCAAAAATACCAGCAGTTAGCCCGCCATAAAGTGCGAAGACAAATGGATTTTCTAAAAATGGAGCGATTGCTGGATTACCGCGCATAAATAGATGAAATGGTGTTTCGAGAATTTGGGTAAATCCGATAAAGATAAGAACACCAACTCCGACCACTTTCCAATTAATATTATATTTTTTACGGAAATAAACGAGTACAATAATTGGGACCAGAACCGAAACAACGAGTTGCATAATGATGCTGGCAATTACAGTATTTGAAACCATACTTTCACCGCTTTCTAATATATGTACATATCTATTATGCATGAAATATGGGAGAGATGAAACTTTTAGAGATAAATTGAAACTTTAATCAATGGGAGTGTTGTCTATTCCCCGAATTTTGAGGTGAGGGTATTACTGCTCGCAAATAGAGGGATAAAATGAATTTACTTATTGACTCTAACGTTGCGTCATACTTTATCGTATGTATTAAGGGGGAGATACAAATGACAATGAGAGTAAAAGAAGTAGCTGATTTAGTTGGAATTAGTGTGCGCACACTGCATCATTACGATGAAATTGGGTTGTTAACCCCAGACGAGACGACAGAATCTGGATATCGTCTGTATTCTGACGAAAATTTAGAGACACTGCAGCAAATTTTATTTTTTAAAGAGCTAGGCTTCCCTTTGAAGAAAATTAAAGAAATTATCATGAGTCCGTCATTTGATCGCGAAGAAGCATTACAGCTTCATAAGAAAATGCTTCTTGAAAAACGTGCGAGGTTAGATAAGGTGATTGCGACGATTGATAAAACAATTCAGCATACAAAAGGAGAGATTGAAATGACGAACAAAGAGAAATTTGAAGGATTTGATTTTAGCCATAACCCATATGAAGAAGAAGCGCGTGAAAGATGGGGAGATACAGCTGTAGATAAAGCGAACGAATATGCAAAAGGTATGTCAAAAGAGAATCAGGAAGAGTTTAATACTATTTACAGAAATTTAGCGGCGCTTAGACATGGTGCACCTGATTCTAAAGAGGCACAAGAAGCTATTAAAGTATGGTATGATTACTTGCAAAACTTTGGTGAATATTCATTAGAAGCCTTCAAGGGACTCGGTCAAATGTACGTCGCTGATGAGCGCTTCACGAAAAATATTGATAAGTTTGGCGAAGGGTTAGCACAGTTTATGTGTGATGCGATGGAGGTTTATGCGGATCGTAATAAAAAATAAAAAGTAAAACAGGTGGAGGTTTTCTCCACCTGTTTTACTTTTTAATCATATCATTTAAAGTCTGATCCTCTGTATTGTTCAAATGAGGATTTTTACTCATTTCCCGTTTTAACATATCGAGGCTTTGCGTATATTCTGTATCATTTAATGCACCAGATTGCAGTCCTTGAATTTGAGAAATCAACTTTTGGTCTGTCGATACATATGCTTTATAATAGCGAGGAACGATGGACAAAGCAGCTTTATATACTTGATCCGCTACGAGTTTCGGATCCGTTGTGTTTGCACGGTATACAACAAATACTTCATCATCGGTAACGAGCGTAGCAGCGTTTGTAACGTCAGGAAGTTTGACTGTCATGCTTGTAATCATTTCAGCAACTTTCTCACGGTTAATGGCCCCTACTTGTTTGTTAGATACTTCATGCTTTTGTTTAGATGAATAACCGACTCTCGTTAATCGTGTATTTGTATTTTCCGTATGATACATGTCGTTTTTGTTGGAAACAAGAACACGGCTTCCTTCCTCACGTTCCATTTCGGCTTTATTCGTTGATTGGCAGCCTGCAAATAGGGAAAGAGTGAGAAGGGAAAGTAAAATTTGTTTTTTCACGATGTATCACCTCCTTCTCCATAGCATGTACTAATTTGCAATTTTTTGTATTTGAAATTGTTGGTTGTTATGCTTTGTGATACGATAAAAAGAAGAATGCTTAGAGAGGAAGTTAATGATGGAGCAAAAGCAAGAAATTCATGCTACGGTGAGCATTAATAATGTTCAGTACGAAGTAATTAAAAACTTTCGTGACGGTTTTAGTGAAGAAGCATTTAAAGAGCGCTATGCAGAAATTTTAAATAAATATGATTATATCGTTGGAGACTGGGGATATGAGCAACTTAGATTGCGCGGATTCTTTGATGATAGTAACCAACGTGCGACATATGATACGAAAATTAGTACTTTATCAGAGTATTTATACGAGTACTGTAACTTCGGTTGTGCACACTTCGTATTACGAAAAGTGAAGAAATAAAAAAATCCTCTTACGATTGTAAGAGGATTTTTTCATAGCAATTATACCAGTTGTGAGGAGGCTGTTTACTTTCAAAATAAACAGCACCTCGGCAAATATAATCGTTTTTTTCATATAGACTTAATGAAACCGGATTGCGAGTAAAGCAATCTAGGCGTATGCCATTGTAACCTTTCCGTCTTGCTTCACTTTCCCAAAAAGATAAAAGTACTTTACTATATCCTTTTCCTTGCGAGAGAGGATGGATAACGAAAGAGTGGACGATAAGAAAGCGTCCGTCTGTTTCTGACCAATCAATTCGTTTATATTCGGGAGACTGCCACTCGTTTAACACGACAGCACCAACGAGTGAATCATCCTCAAACAAGCAATAGAGTTCATCTTGTTCTAAGTGATAGGAAATATGTTCTCGAGCTGGATAAGAATCATCCCATTGGTAAATTTGATTTTGTAAGAGCGCTTTTTTACATTCTGTATACATTCTATCTAATCCTTCTAATAAATCCATCGTACCTTTTCTCACGTTTAGCATGAGGCACCTCCTTATAAACAAATTGAAATATAATCGCCTTCAGAGAGTTGTTTATTTGGTTTCATTTGTTGTCCGTTCAATTGAATATCCCCACTTTTAATTTTATCCACAATGGTAGTACGGCTCCAATCTGAAATATATGTGGATAACACTTTATCAATTCGGTGGGAGCCAAAAACGATGTCTAATACAATCGTGATTTCAACTATGCCACTTTCTTTATGTTGTGTCATAGAAATGGTAGTAGTCGTTTCTGTTTGGTCTTGCTGAATCATATCGATTGTTTCCACATGATCAGTAAATGATTTATAAATGCGCAGTTTTTGATTCCACGTATGATCGTTCGGGCATTTATAAATGGCAAAGCGGTATATGTTTTTTCCATTGGCGTTATGCCTGCGAATATTCGTATCAGTAAATAGGGTATTACGTCCGCAATTTTTACAATATTTTTCGATTGTGTTTTGCTGATTTTCATATAAACTCCAAGAAAGTTGTACTTTCTGCATTTTCCTTCACCTCTTATAGTAGTGGTAAAGGAACGTAATACAGCTATTTGGATGTCTTGTAGTATGAAGACATGAGAAGTAGACAAAAATAAAAGGAGGTTCCCCAAAGAGGAACCTCCGTAAACATCATACTACAGATGCGTTACGTTCCTTTGTAATGGGAATGGGCAGACTACTCCCTTGAAAAAGCACGGTGCTTTTTTGAGAGTAATGCTATCCAATTGCTGGTCCATTACAAAGTAAATGTTGGCATACGTAGATAACGTCCTTTCTATCCAAATAGATTTGTACATAAGTATACCACGAGAGATTGAAAATTCAAAATAATTACAGTGAAAAAACACCAGCTAAAATAGCTGGTGTTTGAGATAAGTTATATAAGTTCAAATAAAAATGAGCGTAATTCTTCTGCAATTTCTTCAGTCATAGAAAATGCGTGCTCTAAGTAGCCTGGTTCGTTTAAATCGTCAGGACCGATGATTGCAAATTTATTGCTCTGCATATCAAGGACAATTGTTTTACCGTAATGACGATCGGAGTATAAAAGCGCTAAATCATGACGCTCATTTTCTCCCATAAAGCTAACGAAACGAGTTTTTGTAGCGACAGTATCGTCGTACAGAAAGAAACGTTCTTCCATACACATGGCTCCTTTATTAAATATCTAAGTTTAAGTGTGGTTTATGATCTAAATGGTGATGCGTTTTAATGAAACGTACTGTTCTTGTTTTGTAACGCATAACGATAGAATATGTTTCAGCTAAATCTCCGCCTAGGAATTTCACGCCGTCTAATAACTCACCAGCAGAAACACCTGTTGCTGAGAAGATTGCATCATCACCAGATACTAAGTCATCTAACATAAGAAGTTGACGAGGATCTTCTAATCCCATTTCACGACAACGAGCTTCTTCTTCTTCGTTCATTGGAACTAAGCGAGCTTGCATTTCACCTTCAAGGCATTTTAATGCTGCTGCAGAAATAACGCCTTCTGGAGCTCCGCCAACACCTACGAATAAGTCGATACCTGTTCCAGGTAGTGCTGTTGCGATTGATGCACCAACATCGCCATCACCAAATAATTTCACGCGAGCCCCTTTTGCACGAACACGGTCAATAATATCTTGATGACGTTCACGTTCTTGAATGATAACTGTTAGATCACGAATCTTTTTATTGTTAGCTTCTGCTACAATTTCAATTGTTTTTTCAATTGGATCATCTAAGCTAATTTTACCAGCTGCTTTTGGACCAACCGCGATTTTTTCCATGTACATATCAGGAGCGTGAAGAAGGTTTCCTTTATCTGCGATTGCGATAACTGCCATTGCATTTGCAAGACCTTTTGCAACGATGTTTGTACCTTCTAATGGATCAACGGCTATATCTACTTCTGGACCGTTACCTGTTCCTAGTTCTTCACCAATATATAACATCGGTGCTTCATCAAGTTCTCCTTCACCAATTACAACTGTACCTGCCATGTTTACTGAATCGAACATATCACGCATAGCTGTAGTTGCTGCATCATCTGCTTCATTTTTCTTTCCGCGGCCCATCCACTGTGCGGATGCTAATGCTGCTGCTTCTGTTACACGGACAATTTCTAGTGCGAGTTCACGTTCCAAGATTTCATTCCTCCAATTTCAAAAATCATACAAATATAACTATAACAAATAACGGAGAAAAGGTGAATTCGAAAAATTGTCGATTTTTTCAGAAGAAAGCGTTACAATTAAAATGTAAATGCTTTAATTTCCAGGTAGGTGACATGAATGTACTTCGTAGACAGAAAAAAAATAGAACAAATGCTAGTATGTTTAGAACGAGCAACAAATACATTTCAAGAGAAGAAGATATATGAAACCGAGTTTGAATTTTATGCATTAGAGCGCATAGCCCATCTTATGATTGATACTGTATTAGATGTAGGGAATGCGATGATTGATGGATTTATTATGCGCGATCCAGGAAGCTATGAAGATATTATCGATATTTTAATGGATGAGCGAGTGATAAGTGCAGAAGAAGGACAAGGAATGAAAGAAGTTATCCTTCTTCGAAAAATGCTTACGCAAGATTATATTCAAATGAATCATGATGAATTATATAAGACGATTCAAAAACATATTGCAGTGGTAGAGAACTACCCAGCAAATATTCGCAGTTATTTAGAGAAGGAATTAGGGCCTGTATCTGCATTTGTACCAGAATAATTATGCTTATGAGATCCCCGGGAATACCTTTTGGGGATCTTATATTGTATGTGAGAAAGAAAAGGGAAAAGGGAGAAGGGTAAAGCATGGGGGAAGCACGCACTACGAAAGACGAGATTGTCCAATTGTTGAAAGTAAAGGGAGAGCATACGGTAGCAGAATTAGCTGACGTTTTAGAGATTACAGAAATGGCGATCCGAAGACATTTAAGTAATCTTGAGAAAGATGGGTTCATTTATTCTAAGATGGTCAGGCAACATGTCGGAAGACCAACTTATTTGTACGGGTTAAGTGAAAAGGGAGAAGATACATTCCCGAAAGAATATAAGCAATTTGCGATTGATATGCTAGAAGATTTAGCTCGAATGGGCGATGAAAAAATACTTCGTTACGTTTTGAAAGAAAGAACGAAGCGAATGGAAGAAAAATTGCAAAAGAGAATCAGTAATCAAAAGAACTTAGCATATAAAGTGCAAGAGGTAGCAGCAATGCAAGAGAAAAATGGTTATATGGTTCAAATAAAGAGAGATGGAGAGAACTCTTTCGTAATTGAAAAGCAAAACTGTCCGTTAAAGGAAATTGCAGAGAGATTCCCGCAAGTATGTGCAGATGAAAAAGAGATGTATAAGCGTTTATTTGCGAATGCAGATGTAAATACGCTAGCAAACATGTGCGAGGGTGATTGTAGTTGTTCTTACCAAGTAAAAGAGAAAAAATGAACGTTCTGGGGCGCTTTAAGGTAAAGCGTTTTTTTCTTTTGGAAAAGGGGGTAATATAAGAGTGGTATGATAGATGAGAACTCTAGCATAGAAGGAGAGACATAATAGATGTATAAAGGTTATCTAATTGACTTAGACGGTACGATGTATCGTGGTGAAGAACAAATTGAAGAAGCAAGCGACTTCGTGAAAGCATTAGGAGAGCGTGGCATTCCGTATTTATTCGTTACGAATAACTCAACTCGTAAACCAGAACAAGTTGCAGAAAAACTTGTTCGTTTCGATATTCCAGCGAAAGCAGAGCAAGTATTCACAACGAGTATGGCGACAGCGAATTTCATTTATGAACGTAAACAAGATGCAACTGTATACATGATTGGTGAAGAAGGCTTACATGATGCTCTTGTGGAAAAAGGATTTGAACTTGTGGATGAAAACCCTGATTTCGTTGTTGTTGGTTTAGATCGCGACATCACATATGAAAAATTAGCAAAAGCATGTCTTGCTGTACGTAATGGTGCAACGTTTATTTCTACAAATGGAGATATTGCTATTCCAACTGAGCGTGGATTATTACCAGGTAACGGTTCATTAACATCAGTTGTTACAGTATCAACAGGTGTGGAGCCAATCTTTATCGGAAAACCAGAATCAATCATTATGGAACAAGCGTTAAAAGTGCTTGGCATAGGAAAAGATGAGGCATTAATGGTTGGGGATAACTACGATACGGACATTTTAGCGGGAGTAAATGCTGGTATGCATACCCTTCTTGTCCACACTGGAGTCACAACTGTGGAGAAGTTAACAGAATACGAAGTTCAACCGACGCAAGTTGTGCATAACTTGACGGAGTGGATTGAGAAGATGTAATGAAATGCAGGTAACCGGAAGAGGTTACCTGTTTTTTTATGCATAATTGCATATGTACTATAAGTATATAAAATGTAAAATTTAAATGTAATGATGTAAGGGGGAGAGAATAAGAATGTACTGGATGTCATGTATTATGTTTGTTTTTACATTATGTGTTTTGTTTTTTATTCTATGGAAGATATATAAAATAAATGAAATGAAAAAAAGCGCGGGAAAGCTTATTGCAGCATATCCTCGGGTGAAACGACGTTGGATTGCCTTACTTGGACCAGCGTACTTTATCGGACAATGTATGTATATATATGCTCAATACGTAAGTGGTGATATTGGCACACTTGAACAGTTTCTCATTCAGTCAGGTAGTTATGCTGTAGCAAGTTGTTTTATGACTTTAATAGCGACCCATCTTATTAAAAGTGTAAAAATATATGAAAAAGGTGTAGTAGACGGATTAAACTTTTATTCATACGAAGAATTGAAAGGCTATAAAACATCAACATGGGAAAATCCAAAAGAAAATATATTTTTATATCGCGGGCGAGAAAAAATGAATGACAATGTGAATTTACTTATTAGACAGGAAGATATGAATGAATTAGAAAGCATTCTTCAAAGGTATATTCCGAAATTAATGATGAAATGAAAAACTCCGGTTGTTAAAGCCGGAGTTTTTTTTATTAAAATGCACGATTCACAACATCTTTAACCTCTTCAAGATATTGTTTACGCACACTGTCATCCACAGAAGGAACACTTGTATAGAATGTATGCTCAAGTGTTTCAATGCCTGTAAATTCAAAAATACCAACATCTGCTGTTTTTTTCATTGCATCAAACATACCGCCTGCTGTGTATACTTCTTCCGAATTTCCCATCGTAGATAATAACAATCCTTTTTTACTGCTTAATAACTTTTCAATACCATTTTCACCGTAAGCATAAGCGAAGCCGTGGCTAAATACACGGTCAACGTATCCTTTTAAAATAGCAGGAAGACCTGCCCACCAAACTGGGTAAATGAATGTAATACTATCAGCCCAAGTGATATGCTTTTGTTCTTCTTTAATATCTTCTGGTGTGTTTCCTTGGGAAAATGAGATGAAATCGGAAGCACCTAATACTGGATTGAAGTTTAATTCGTATAAATCACGAACGTGTACTTCATGGCCTTTTCCTTCTAATTCACCTTTTACAGTTTCTAAAATTGCATGGTTAAAGCTTTCTGTATTCGGGTGTGCATAAACGATTACATGTTTCATTGTTCTTCCTCCTACTTGTGGATATGTGAATAGTTTTTATATATTCGTGTAACTATTATGGTTACTTTCGTTGCGAGAATCAACTTTTCTGACGTGAGAAATAGAGTGAAATTTTAATCGGTGGGGGCTATCCATCCCGCACTGATTATTTGCTTACACTAATCGGGCACTTAATGCCGGTTAATATAAATGTTAGTATGTGACAAAAAAATACAAAATAGTAGGGATTTTGCATTTTTGAATAGAATATATAGATTGGTAAATAGAGAGAGAAGGGGATATCGGGATGAATATTATTGAAATTGAAGGGTTAGAAAAATCGTTTGATATTGGAGATAGTAAAGTAAAGATCTTAAAAGATATTAATCTTCAAATTCAAAAAGGAGATTTTGTTTGTATTATGGGGGCAAGTGGATCGGGGAAAACGACCTTACTTCAGCTGTTAGGTGGATTAGATATTCCGTCAGTAGGTAGTATTCGAGTTGATGGTACGGAGATTTCAACATTAAAAGAAAAAGAGCTCGCTTTATTTAGAAGGCATAAAATCGGTTTTATTTTTCAACAGTTTAATTTAATTCCAGTGTTTAATGCGGAGGAAAATGTAGGGTTGCCTTTATTATTAGATAATGTTTCGCAAAAGAAGGCAACGGTGACAGCAAATCGTTTATTAGAGCTCGTTGGATTGAAAGGAAAAGAAAAGCATTTACCAGCACAGTTATCAGGTGGGCAACAGCAAAGGGTTGCGATAGCAAGAGCCTTTGCAAATGAGCCGGCTATTATATTAGCAGATGAACCAACAGGGGCATTAGATTCAGAAAACAGCAAAAATATTATTGCGGCACTTCGCAATGCATGTGATGAATTAGGGCAAACAGCTGTCATTGTAACGCACGATCCGTTCGTAGCGGCCCATGCTGATAAAGTCGTTTTCTTATTAGATGGTGAGGTGATTCATGAGCATGCTGAAAGTAAAGGATGGAAATTTCGAAATATCCCGCAACAAGTTATCCACATTCAAGAGATTATGAATCGTCACTTTAAAGTAGGAGGTAAAGGTGATGCGATGGGTAATTAAGTATGCGGTAAAATCGATGAAACAAAATTGGTTGCGAAATATATTGATTGCCCTCGGTGCAGCTTTAGGTGTTATGTTAGCGACGATGTTATTGCTAGGCAATCAATCAGTAGAGCAAAGTGTGAAGGAACAAGTAGTAAGTCGGTATGGAGATTATAATTTACAATTTGGCTATATAAAAAATGATATGTATTTAAATAATGAAAGTTTAAAAGGAATAGATGGCTTAGAAAATGCTGAAAAAATATCAAAAGTACTTATACCATATCCTTTCCCACACTATAAAGAGTTATCGGGGAAACCGTCCTATTGGGGTGTTGAGCAAGATTCTCCAGAAATACATTCTTATAAAATATTTGAAGGTCGATATCCGAAAGAAGGGGCTGAAGTAGCACTAACAAAAGGGTATACAGACCGTGAAAATATACGGGTGGGAGATACAATTAAACTGCCATTCCCACAGCATGGAGAAAAGACTGTGAAAGTCGTCGGTATTTTAAATCCACCGTTAATGGCGGCAATGGGGCATGGGGCTTATTTTCCCATCCATTGGCTTCAAAAAGAATTAAATCTACTAAATCAGTTCAATCTCGTTCAAGTGAAAACAGCCGATGTAAATGTGAAGAGAGCGATTGCTCTTGATGTAAATAAGAAGATAGAAAATATAAAGGTGGACCAACGTACTTATGTAGATAAGGCATTTGAACGACTAAATGTAATGAAGCCATTAATTTTTAGTTTAGGTGGTATTGCCTTATTTGTTGTAGCTCTTTTAATAATGGGAAGTTTCTTCTTATCTGTCAGAAGTCGATTTAAGCAATGGGCATTATTACGTGCACTCGGTAGTAATCCAAATCAAATTATATTAGTCGTCTTATTAGAGGCTTTATGTATTGGGGCAATCGGATCGCTAGCAGGAGTTATTCTTGGAGCAGGTACGCAAACAATCGCTGCATCATTTATTAATAAATGGGTGAATATTGAGGGGGCAGGGAAAGAATCATTCTCGATTTCAGGCGAGATTTTACTCATTACGTTTTTACTAGGAATTGTTATGTCTATTATAGGGGCTATTATACCAGCCTTTATGGTTAGAAAGATTCCACCAGTTCAAGCGCTTAGGCCAGGTCTTCCTAGTAATGAGAAAAAAGAAAAAAGGTGGAGTGCTTTTAGTGGTAGCATTTTAATTATTGGTACTGTTATTGGACTAACGGGTAACGTATTAGAGCGGTATATCGGTTTTAATCCAAGTGCGATAGGTGCGCTGTTATTTGCGGTCGGTTTGTTATTTGCGATTCCGTTATTTATTCGGATGATAGCACCAGTGATTGCAAAACCACTTCAAATGATATTACGAATTGAAACGACGATTAGTAGCCGAAATGTCATTCGTTATCGAAATAAGGCGGCTGTGTCCGTTGCTATATTAGCATTTGGTTTTATGTTAGCACTTGTTGGAACGATGTATGTAAATTCTATGTATGAAGGTATGAAAAAAGGATTACAAAAACATTTACCAGCGGACTTAGTAGTAAGAATTCCGGTAGAGTCGCAAGGAATAGAAACATTACCGTTTAGTTGGATGGAGAAGGTTAGAAAAATTGACGGTGTAGAGGCGAGTGTTGGGAATGCTACAGACTTTACAGCAAAGCTTGTGAATTATGACTTTAAAAAAGCGAATCAAGAGTGGTATGAACATGCGAGGAAAAATGATTTTGAACCTGACTTGATGGAAGTTGTGGGAAATGATATTGTCGCGTATCAAAAAGTAACGAGAGCGAAGGTGATTGAAGGAAAAGATTTAAATAAGCCATTACAAGATGGTGAGGGAGTCATTACGAAGGAAACGGCTAAAAAATTAGGGCTTCAGTTGCATGATACGTTTGAAGTACAAGGAAAGGGAAAAGAAAAACAAACGATTAAAGTCGTTTCGATTATTGAGCAAGGATTAAGGTTAAGAGGATCAGATGTTTTCGTAAATGAACAATGGGCTCGCGATAAGTTTCACGTACAAGGATATGAAGCAATTCAAATTATGACTAATTCTAATCAATCATTTGAAGCGATTAAGAAGCAAGTAAAAGAAATTACAAAGAATAAAGAGAATGTAGAAGTTATAAACAGTTATGATTTATTGAAAGAACAAGAGCAGTTATTATCGCAAATGATGATGTTAATTCGCTTGTTAGTTGTAATTGTTTTCATTATTTCTGGTATAGGGTTAATGAATGCGATTGTCTCAAGTTTACATGAAAGACGTGCTGAAATTAGTATGATTCGTGCGGTAGGAGCTATTCCGAAGCAAATGAGACGGATCGTTTTATTAGAGGGAACTTTACTTGGAGCGATAGCTGGTTGTATCGGCATTTTTGGTGGGATTTTGTTTAGCTATATCGTGTTATCAAGCTTAGAGTTAACGGTTATTATTATTCCGTATAATCAAGTTTGCATATTAGCTTTTGCTAGTGTGGTGCTTGGAGCAGGGGCAGCGATGATTGCTTCATTACAATTAAGAAAGTTCAAATTAAGTGATACTTTAAAGGAATTATCGGCATAAAAGATTGCTATACCCCGCTCATACAAAGAACAAAGAAGACAAATAAAATGATGACAATACCAATACCGAAGTTAAATACGAGAGTACTATCCATATATGTAACCTCCTTGTTTTAAAGTGAAAAGCACTCTAGTCAGAGTGCTTTTTATTTTGAATCTCCCGTAACGTACTTCACAACTTTTAGAAAGGGATTCATGCGTGTAAAGAGTTACATTATTTTATGCGTTTATTTTGGGGAATGAGTAAGTCCTTATGAAATATAGAAAAAAGACACTCTTTCGAGTGTCTTTTATGATGACAAAATGTGTCAATTGCTTGAGTTCGATAAGACGCTAATTTCCGTTTTAACGCCTTTTCTTTAATCAAGAAGTGTAGCAACAGCGATTCAAATAAATTGTACCATTTGTGTAATGTTTGTGTGCATGCAATTCTGCATATTTCAATTAGAGGGAAATAAGGTGCGGAGAATGAATGAGTATATAGAACAATTGATAAGGAGAGAGAAGGATGGATATACATAAGTTAACGGTAGAAGAAGCAAATGAGATAAATACGTGGACGTACGAGGAACCATATAATTTATATAGTTTTTCAGGCGAGAAAGAAGTGATAGAAGAGCTATTAGATGGAACGTATTATGGCTGTTGTGACGATCAAGGAGAGTTCATCGGCTATTTTTGTTTTGGGGAAAATGCACAAGTACCAGGGGGAAGAGATGCTAATTTATATGGTGGAGAAAATCTGATTGATATCGGACTTGGTATGAAGCCGGCGTTAACAGGGAAAGGAATGGGGAAAGAATTTTTCAAAGCTGGAATAGCGTTTGCCACGAAAGAGTTTAATGCAAAAATGTTTCGATTAAGTGTAGCAACATTTAATACAAGAGCAATTACGCTATATAAAAATATAGGTTTTCAGCAAGGACCTATCTTTTTGAGCCGCGGAAGAGAATTTATGCTCATGGAATATGAAAGACCGTCAGCATAAAACTGACGGTCTAGAAAGCATTATTATTATTCCGAGTGATCAGCTCGGTGCGCTAAACGGCTTGAAGCAGCGGCAGCGATTCCGCCAACGATATCATCAAGGAATGTATGCACTTTGCCAGTTGATTTATCATTTAAGTATTCTAAAATACCAGGTTTTAATTTATCGATATATCCAAAGTTCGTGAAACCGATAGAGCCGTACACGTTAACGATAGAAAGTGCGATAACTTCATCAATTCCGTATAAGCCTTCATCACGTTTTACGATATCTTGTAACGGCGCACTTAACATTCCTTTTTCAGCAAGGACATCGAGTTCGATACCAGTAATTAGTGCGTTTTGTACTTCACGTTTTGATAATACACGCTCAACGTTATAACGGCATTCTGACATCTCTAAATTTGGATGATATTTTTTTTGAAGAAAATGAACAAGTTCAGCAATATCGTCAATTGTTACACCGCGTTCTTGTAATAGTTGTAATGCTCTTTCTTGTAGTTGATTTGATTCTTTCATGTTTATCACCTTTTTTTCTTTTTAGTATTTGTATACGTTTCGTTGCTTTATCATGTGCATAGGAATGAAAGGCGAGCACAAGCTCATATATATAAAGAAAAACCATAGGTGGCGACTGCGATGATTCAGCATATTTATGAGCATTATCACATGCATGTTAAAGAATTAATCCCCCTTGGCCCCTATAAAAGCTTTTGGATTCGCAACAAAATTTATGTACTTGTTCCAATTGGAGAAATGGAGGAAGAAGTACTTGTAGAGATGAAAAAGCTCAGTGACTATATGAACCAGCAAGGGGATATGACTGTAGCGACTTTCGTTCCGACTATACACGGCTACTATGTAAGTGAGATAGAAGAACAAAATTACTGCTTATTAAAAGGTATGCGCACGTTAGAACGACATGCTATGTCATTAGGAAGTGAGCTTTCTATATTCCATAAACGAGGTGCATTCTTTCCAGAAGAAATTGAGCAATTAAGCCGCATTGGTGAATGGAAAGCGTTATGGGAAAAAAGGCTCGATCAATTAGAGAAATTTTGGCAATCACAAGTGATGAACCACCCTACAGACGTATTCGATCAATTGTTTATCGAATCCTTCCCGTATTATTTAGGAGTTGCGGAAAATGCAATTCAGTATGTTGTCGATACAGAGATGGATGATACGCCACAAATGACCGATGCGGCAACAATTTGCCAGGAGCGATTTACACCTTTATTATGGCATCAAACGAAGCGTCTAAAACTTCCTTTTGAGTGGGTGTATGATCATCCCACTCGAGATATAGCAGAATTGATTCGCTATATGATGATTGAAAAGAAGAAAGACTGGGAGCAAACAATCGTTCAATTTGTTACAGATTATGAACGCAATTATTCGCTATCCTCATTTGGTTGGCGCTTATTATTTGCAAGGCTCCTGTTCCCGCTCCACTATTTTGAAACGGTCGAACGATATTATCAAACTGGGAACGAAGAACAAAAAAGTATATATAGAGATCGCTTAGAAGCTATTTTACATGATGTGAACCGCTCTGAGCAATTTATGAGGAATTTTTATGGATCACTTCGTTTGCCAATTGATAAGTTAGGGATTAGAAAATTAGATTGGCTATCTTAAAAGTATAAAAAAGAGACCGATTGAGGTCTCTTTTTTATACCGCAATTGTATGTAATACATTATGCTCCTACTTGTTGATCTGCACATATATTTAAAATGAATTGATTTCTTTCGATTTTTTCATTTACTTTACTCAATAATTCTTGCTGGATTTCTTTAAATAAAAATTGATAGCTTGTATTCCATGTTGGTATAACGGACGAAAGGCCTAATAAATATTCTTTTTTCTCTTCTAGTTCTTGAATTGTTAAAAAAGTGTTCCCCATTTTTGGCATGTGTCGTCCCCCTATGTTTTTTACTTCATCCCACTATTTGTGGGAATCGGGCTGCCCGTAAACACCCACTGATTATAGTTTCACTTTATATGTGTGAACGATTCACTATATAGTATTAATTATCTCATTTTTTGAGAAGGATTTCCAATTTTGTTTTATGATGTTAAAGGAGAAGTGTTATTTGAATAAAAAAAGAGACCCATTGGGGTCTCTTTCTAGGAAGCGATTCTGAACGAGCCACTTCCGTTTTTAATTAATATCTAGCTCCAGCGGCTAAAATGTTCGGTGGCTTCGCTTCTTCCGCCGAGGCAAAAAGCGCCTCTATGTCAGAAGCTCCATCCTCCTCACATTCTGAACGAGCCGCTTCCGCTTTTAATTAAAATACTTGCTCTACTTCAATAACGCCTGGTACTTCTTCAAGTAACGCGCGCTCGATACCAGCTTTTAGTGTGATTGTAGAACTTGGGCAGCTTCCGCATGCACCCATAAGGCGTAATTTTACGATACCTTCTTCAATGTCTACTAATTCAACGTCTCCGCCATCGCGAAGTAAGAACGGACGTAATTTATCTAGTACTTCTAGTACTTGTTCTTGCATATGTGGGTTTTCCATTTTTATCGACTCCTTTCATCAGTTTTATTATAATCAAGATAGAGGGGAAAATCTATTTTTTCTGTTCTTGTTTTATTGTCGAAATATTTTATCATGTGTACAACGTGTTTTTTCAGTATAGGGGTATGGAATAAGTTTGTAAAATGATGTGCTTATGTACTAAGACATCTGAATATACTGTTAGAACAAGAAGTGGGGGAGAAGAAATGGTTAATGTGCAAGTGTATGGGACGAAAGTAATTTGTGCGAGCTGCGTCGGAATGCCATCTTCAACAGAAACGTTTGAGTGGTTACAAGCGGCGATTGGTCGTAAATATGAAGGACAAGAAAATAAATTTAATTTCGAGTATATTGATTTTCAACAAGAACAAGAAGATGAAGATAAAAAAGCATTCGCAGAGCGCGTAGTAGAAGAAGATTTATTTTATCCAGTCGTTCTTGTGAATGGAGAGATTGTTGGAGAAGGAAATCCTCGTTTGAAGGATGTTTACGAGGAAATCGAGAAATATTTATAAAGCAGGAAGCCTTTGCGAATTTGCGAAGGCTTTTTTTAATGGAGGGATAGATGTGGAGAATGGAATAAAACAAGCTTTACCAGCAGAAGTAAAGCAGTTAATGGAGCAGTACATAGTAGGGTTAAAAGAAATTTTTTTAGATGGAAAAATAGTCGGGGTATATGTTTACGGCTCTATCGCGCTAGGTGCATTTCATATAGAAACGAGCGATGTTGATTTTGTTGCAGTACTAAATGATTCCGTGAATGAAGCTGAAAAACAACAACTTGTAGAGCTGCATAAGAAAATGAGTGAAAGTACGCTAGGTAAAAGAATGGACGGTATGTATATTCCGCTTGCTGACTTAGGGAAATACAATCATGAAATAAATGAGTACGTGTATTGTGCAGATGGTAAGGCTGATATAGGTCATTGGGATATTAATGCGGTCACATGGTGGACATTAAAAAATCAAGGCATTACAGTTATCGGGAAAGAAGTAGAAGACCTTCCATTTCAAATAAAGTGGGATGATGTAGTAAATACAATGAAATATAACGTAGAACATTACTGGAGTGAAAAAGCGAAGCGTCCTTATTTGTTTTTCATAGAAGAATGGGTAGAATCAGCTGTCGTTACGATGGGGCGTATTTTATATACGTTAGATCATAAAACAATTGTTTCAAAAGATAGAGGATTGCAATACTTGTTAGAACGCTCAGCGAAAGAATGGGAGCCTTTATTAAAAGAAGTAGAGCGAATGAGGTATGATCCAAAGGAGAAGAAGAAACTTTCTATTTGGAGAAGGGCTGATATGATGAAGAGATATTTGCTTAGTTTAATTGAGGAGTGTAGGGGGAAATGGTAGAGAAAATAGTAAAAGCATCCTTTGTATGAAGGATGCCTTTACTATTGTTATATAATGAAAAAATACTTTACACGGAATGAGAATTCGAAAGATAATATAAAAAAATATGTAGGCGAGGAAAGCAGATGAGTAAATATAAATTACATATAAATAAAGAACAACTATGGAAAGGTTGTATCTTAAAGTCGATTGCAGATGCAATTTTTGTAGCACATGCTCCTGATTTCTCGCATGAAAGTTCATGGGATGGGTTTAACTATAATATGCAAGATAGTCAAGGCGGAAGAGGGACAATTACGTTTCATCCGGATTATGCGATCGTATGTCTGCAAGATGTGAATAGCGAGAGAATTGAAGAGTGGATTGATGCGGCAAATTATTTTGAAGGGGCACCTTTGGAAGTAATAGACATTGCGAAAGAGGAAGCACTTCAATACGTATTAGAAGAAGTAGAAGGCGAAACAGTTCCTTTTATTACAACTGCATTTTGGATTGAGGATAGCGGTGCGTATTCAATTGATCCATTTGAAGAGATGGAAGAGCACGGTGGATTTTTATTAGAAATTCCATTACTTGATACGGAATTAGCAATTGAAAGACTGGAAGAAGAGTATGAACTGACAGCGGAACAAATAGAACTTTTACAATTCGTGTATGAGAGAAAAATCCAAAATCCAAACGAGAAAATTAAGTTGTCTAAAGAGGAAGTAGCAATGATTGGGACGGATGATAGTGAAAGGTTAGAAGTGAGTAAAGCGTCATTTGAAGAAATGAATATTACTTGGTAGTTGTAGGAGGAAATATAAAAAGTTTGATAAAGGACTAGTAGAAAGCACAATGTACATTTACATTGTGCTTTCTACTAGTTTTTTCATATACATATCAACTTCATGAAAGAGTACTTTTTCTTTTTCCTCGTTATTAAGATGCACAGAGCAATGTAAATATTGCTGTAAGTAGCGATTAGCTTGTTTGTACTGTTTTAGTTTGTAGAAAGAAGAACAGGTAAGAAGCAGAAACGCTTTTTCTTATAATATTGGAACGACGGCTAGTAACGGAGTAATGGAATGTATATTTATTTTTGTTAAATTTTCATAAGAAGCCCACGTTTGAAACCAGTCGAAAATGGTAGAAAGGTAATCCGGAATGTCGATAGTTTCATGTGAAACATTATGCAATATGGAACGTAGTGAAGTTTTGTGAAAAAACATCTTCTGTCCAAACTATGCACTTCATATTTAATCACCTGAAATAGTAGTTTTATGAACTTTATTTTATATATTATAGTATGACTAAAGCTAGATTATTTTAAGAGAGAATGGAGAAGATATCATGATTAACCATAATAAAATTAAACAACTTTTAGAATATGTAGATCGTGCTGAGGATAATGAAATTGAGCTAGAGTATGAATCTGAACCTATGACGATAGAATTGTTTAATAGTGAAGAAATAGAAGAAGGACAACTTAGTTATAGCTTTGATGAAGAAGGGCAAAGCTTAACCGGGAATGAAGAAGGAGATTGGAAAGAGGGATGGATTGTAATTGGAATAGATTCGTATCTCGGTGATCCAATCTTTGTAGATAGTAATGATGAAAAATGTCCGGTTTATACAGCTTTGCACGGTGAGGGTGATTGGGAGATAGAATGTATAGCGGAACGTATAGAAGATGTTATTGAGAAAGTGAAGGGTAGTGTAGAATAAATAAAAATAGTATTTCAATATAATCAAGAAGGGGAGGAGTATGAAAAATTTTTAAATTGAACTACATAAACTGCCGACAGAAAATACTGGAGAAATAATACTTAGTATAGATGAGAGTATTGTATTTCAAGAAAAAACAGACATAATAGACCCGATTTGTCAGTTTTTTGACGCTTGGGTCGAGTTTTTTAAATATGATGATGCTACAATTTTCTTAGATGAATATGAAAAAAAGGTGGAATTTAAGAATAATGAAACTGCCTAAAAATATAGTTGAAGTAGATTTTATTGTATCAATTGAGGAAATTAATGATAGATTATTTATTAGTTGTGTAAGTGGAAATATGTTTTAAATAGTAGAAAGTTAATTTGTGAAGTCTTTTAAGTCGAGATTTTAGGTTAGACCATACCATAATAGTAATTTATATAATAGGAGTAGGATGTGTCCAAATGATTTTGGGGCATCTTTTTTTGTGAACATACAAAACATTTAACTTGGTGTATTAAACGTATAATTCATAAGTATTTTAATATATTTTAAAGTAAAATGAAATAATAAACGGATAATTGTCGGAATATATTCGATTTCCGTTCATTTTTATGAAATATATGTACTTTTTGTTAGATTCCTTCTTTTTGTACATATACAATACCTGTATATAGAAATAAGAAAAGGATGATGTACGTGAAAGACACTGTTTTACAAGAAACAATTTCTCCACAAGAGTTACATAAGATTGTTCAAAAGAATACGGCGTATTATGACTTTAAATGGGGAAAAGTAGAAAATCCAGCACAAGGGAATACGTGGAATTGGGTAGCCTTTTTCTTCCCAACTTTTTGGTTAGCTTATCGTAAAATGTATAAGTTGTTTATTATACTTACGTTATTGGCGGTACCTAGTATCGTTGTAACTCCTTTTATAGATATTCCAGATGGGATTTATTTAACAGTTAGTTTAGTTCTTCAATTAGGAATGATGATATTTACTGGATGGCAAGGAAACCGTTTATATTATAAGCATGCTATTCGAGTTTTACATAAGGAAGAAGATATGTCGGATCACAAGAAGGCGTATTACTTACAATCAAAGGGCGGCGCTAGTGCTGCTGGTATGATTGGTTTACAAGTTATAGTGGGGATAATGTTTGGTGGAGCTATGTTCGGACTTTCTCTTTTACCAACTGAGCCGAATATTAAAAATGTTGTTCGTTCAAGTGATGAAGGATTTACTTTAGAGGTTATGACTGATAATCCAACTTGGAAGTTCGTGAAGAAAGAAAAAGAGTATGACGTAGTAGAGTTTACTGGTTATGACTATACAGAGAAGAAAAACGTAAAAATTAAATTCGCTGTTTATTTCAGTGAAGGTTACTTTGAATGGCAAGAAGTATATGAGAATAATAAGAAGTTAAGTGAAGAAGAGTTAGAAGAGTATCAATTTTATATTGAAGAGAATGGTTGGGGGTTCTAGTGAGAACTCATTCATTTTGAAAAGAAGAATCTTGTGAAGGTTCTTCTTTTTTATTGTAAACACCATACGAATTGAAATTTTGTAAAATACAATAAAAAATGAGAATTTGAGGTAGGCTTGTCAATAACGTAAGACTATGGCACTATAAAGAAATGCTATACAAATTTTATTTATCGACATGTAAACATCAAATTTGATTTTTACGTATAAATAATGAACGGAGGAAATGAATTTATGGCTACTTTACCAAATTGTCCAAAATGTAATTCAGAATATACGTATGAGGATGGCGTTCTTTTCGTATGTCCAGAATGTGCTCATGAGTGGGGCAAAGAAGCAGAAGCTGAAAATAATGATGGTGCAAAAGTTGTAAAAGATGCAAACGGAAACGTTCTTCAAGATGGTGATGCTGTTACTGTAATTAAAGATTTAAAAGTAAAGGGTACTTCTTCAGTTGTGAAGATTGGTACGAAAGTAAAGAGTATTCGTCTAGTTGATGGAGATCATGATATTGATTGTAAAATCGACGGTTTCGGAGCTATGAAGTTAAAATCACAGTTCGTTAAGAAGGCGTAAGACAAATAAAAAGAGGAGGCTATTCGCCTCCTCTTTTTATTATGTCACTTTTTGTCGGTAAATCGATATTTCGTACAAAATCGTTGATATATTGTGAGTTATGATAGATATATTTGAAAAATCGTTGATATATTGTAAGTTATGATAGATATATTGAAAAAATCGTTAATATAATTTCATTCGCCGTGAACTACGCACGATTCACCTCGCATCATAGTCAATTTCTTTCAACTGACAGCGCTTATTAAAGAATGTTTTATATCCAAGCTGTAAGAAGATAATGACAGCGAAAGCAGTACTCCCTGAAATACCGAGTATGATAGCAATTTGATATTGAATTGCTGTAAACGGTGATACACCGGATAATATTTGACCGGTCATCATACCGGGTAAGCTTATAATTCCCATACCGACCATGGAATTGATTGTTGGTAAAATAGCAGAATCAAAAGCGTCTCTTATGAGGGGAGCAGTTGCTTCTTTCGGTGTTGCGCCGAGCATAAGGGCACCTTCAATATGATCTCTTTGAGATTTCATATTGTTTAAAAAGGTGTTTGCCCCGAGGCAAATACCGGTCATAGCATTACCGATTAACATGCCGGCAATAGGAACGATATATTGCGGTGCATACCACGGATTATGCCCGATAATAACAAAGATAAATAGTAGTAATGGTCCGATTGATCCCGCAACCATGGAAAGAGCGGCTACACGTTTTAATTCTTTGGACATCGGAATATTAACTCGTTTATAAATATTAAAAATAGCAAATGTAGTAATAGAAGTAATGAGAGCAATTGTATAAAATGGATTACTGTTTTCAAATATGTATGTAAGGACATATGCAACAAGTACGAGCTGAATGGTCATACGGAATGTTGCGATCGCAATTTGTTTCTCGCGAGGTATCCCTTTTAATCTTACAAGTCCGATTAAAATAAGAATGAAAATATAGGCAGCAGCAAGTTGCCAAATTTGGAGTTCAATAACGCCCTTCAACTGAGAGCACTCCCTTTCTAGTTGCACCGTTTGTTTTACTAATTTCAATAATATCGTCTGCAATTTCTTCTGGAAGTTGTTGCGAGTGCGTGATGAAGATAACGGTTTTTTTCTTTTCTCTTGCGAGTATAGTGAATTGCTTCATAACGCGGCGTTCTGTATCACTATCTAATGCCGAAGTTGGTTCATCTAATAAATAGACAGGCGGATCCATAAGTATGATGCGAGCAAAAGCAAGCCGTTGTTTTTCCCCGCCTGATAATGAAGCGGCGTTGTCTTCTAAATTTTTATTTAAGCTAACAGTCGTTAATGCATTCTGCAAAGTATCATCACTTGGAGATGGTTTTTCAGAAAGACGAAGTCCCATTAATAGATTGTCTTTAACTGTTCCGTCAAAAATAGGTGGGGTTTGTCCGAGCATAACTACGTCACGGCGTAATTGAATAGGGGGATAATCAGAAATTGGTTTTCCGTTATATTCGATTGTACCGGATGTTGGAGATTGTAAATCATTTAACATGCGAAGTAATGTACTCTTTCCGCTCCCACTTTCACCGATAATACAAGTGATTGTCTCTTTTTGAATCTGTAAATAAGGAATGTGTAGTATATCTTTATATGTAACGTCTTTTAATATAAACATAAATTGCTCCTTTCTGATTCTAGTTATATCGTATCAAAAAAGAGAGAGAAATAGAAAAATAAGGTTATAAAGAGCAACGTTTTTTCTTCGTCTTGAGTTTTATTAATAAGTTAAGTAAACAATCTAATTCTTGACTGAAAGAAATTACTTTATCATGAGTGAATCCGTACATTTCAACGAGATAGATCAATTCTTTCTTCTTCGCTTCTATTCGATCGTATAGTTTCGTCAAGTTCATAAGTGAAATGTAATGCCTCCTATAAAAGTATTTATCACATAAAAAATAAGACCGAATGAATTCGGTCTTAAAGGAAATAATAAAAACAACTTACAAATAGCATACACTTTTCATCAATAGTTTTTAATATAAAAATAGAAAATTTTGTGAATAAATATTGAGAAAAATATTTCTGATAATTTCTGTTTATGAAAAAAATTTTTTCAACTGATGAAAAGAGGCTGCCTACATAGTAGACAGCTCGTAAAGTATTAACCGTTATGATATTTATACATCCAAAGAAGACCGGATTTTAATAATCTCGGTACACGTCCCATTAATGGTTGGTTTGCTAGTAAACCAAATCCGTGTTTTTTGCCGAGGGAACCGAGAACACCTTTTAATTTAATAACAGGTAGTTCATCAGGAAGTGGTTCATTATTCCAACGTTTTAATAATATTTGGACAATTTGTTCTCCTTGACCTTCAGCAAGTTGAGCAGATGGTGCGTGTGGAAGTGCTGCACAATCTCCTACAACGTAAACGTGCTCGTCATTTGGAATATTGTGATATTTTGTTAAAACAACCCGTCCGCTACCATCTTGTTCAACCGGAAGGTTTCGAACAACTTCATTTGCTTGAATACCAGCTGTCCAGACGATTGCATCACATGCAAGAGGTTCATCGTGGTTGTACACAATATTTGGTTCGACTTTGGTAATGTTAGAGTTTCGTATAATGGTAACGTTATGTTTTATAAACCATTCTTCTACATATCTACTTAATTTCTCTGGATATGGGAATAAAATTCTATCTTTTCTATCAAATAAATAGATTTTTAAATCAGAACGGCTCTCACGAAGTTCACTTGCTACTTCAACGCCACTTAAGCCAGCACCAACGACAGCAACTGTAGCATTCGGTTCTAGGCCATTTAATTGTTCATATGTCTTACGTGTTTGTTCAATTGATTGTAGGCTGTGTGTATATTCCTTTGCCCCAGGAACGTTATGATATTTATCTTCACAGCCAAGTCCGATAATTAAATCATCATATTGGATTGCTTCACCGCCATCAAGATGAACAGCTTTTTCTTCGAGATCAATATTTGTTATTGTGCCGTATTGAATATTGAGGCGTGGGTGCTCAGGAAACGGTATGCGAATATGCGTTTCTGAAATTGTACCCGCTACTAATGCATAATATTCAGTTTTGAAACAATGGTATGGTACTTTGTCGATTAATGTCACCTGTACATCATCTGGAAGTTGGTTGCTTGGAAGTAGCCGTTGCAGAATTCTCATTCCACCGTAGCCACCACCTAGTATTACGAGGTGTTTCATGATGGATTACCCCTTTTCTGTTGAAATGTCCCCTAATCCTAAAATTTTATATTAATAAAATATTTCGACTTTACTCAATCAAATTATATCGAATTTGTGAACAAATAACAATGCATGAATGAATACTCTGTTGTACAATAAGAAGAAAAGTAAAGTAAACTGTTTTCCTTTTCTAGTTACTATTTCATTATGAAGGCCGAAAAGCAGTGTTGTGAATATATTTATATAGAAAAGAATATTTGCTTTGAAGTGAAACAGTGAAGGAATTGAATAGTTTAGTAAGTGTAATGAAAACAACAAGAAACAGCTTAGTTTTCTTCTTATAGATGAAGTCAGAAGGTAATTTGTTTTGTAGTACAGGGGGGAGAATTTTGATTAAACCGTTAATTGAATTTTGTGTAGGTAACCTCGCGAGTGGTTCACAAGCAGCTTTAGAGAAATTAGAAAAAGATCCGAATTTAGATGTAATGGAGTATGGATGTTTAGGATATTGTGGTATTTGTTTTGAAGGCCCATTTGCCCTTGTGAATGGTGAAGTAGTACAAGGATCGACAGTAGAAGAGCTTGTTAATAATGTATATGAGTATTTGGATGAAAATCCAATGTTTTAAGGTGTTGCGAATGGGCAGCACCTTTTTCCATTAGATAAAATATTATTTCGCAGGGTAGGATAATACGGAATATAAATAAAAAAAGGCCCTTTTAGAAGGGCTTTTTTCCTACACAATTTGTGCAAGAATGGCTCATCGCCAAATGTTGTCAAATATGAGAAACGGGGGACATTCATATTGTGTTCTAAAAGCATGCATTCTATACTTAAAATAACAAATTATTTTTGGAGTGAATACAAATGAGCCAATTTTCTTTTACAAAAATGCATGGTCTTGGCAATAGTTATATATATGTAAATATGTTTGAGGAACAAATTCTTGAAGAAGATTTAGCTCTTGTGGCGGAAAAAGTTTCAAATATTAATACTGGTATTGGGGCAGATGGAATGATTTTAATTTGTCCTTCTGACGTAGCCCCGGTGAAAATGCGCATGTTTAATAACGATGGTTCAGAAGGGAAGAGCTGCGGCAACGGTTTACGCTGCGTAGCGAAATATGCGTATGAGCATAAACTAGTAGAAGAAACAGTTTTCACAATTGAAACGTTAGCCGGAATTGTAACGGCTGAAGTAACGGTAGAAGATGGTGTAGTTACATTAGCAAAAATCGATATGGGAGCACCACGTTTAACACGTGCAGAAATCCCGATGCTTGGTGAAGGTGAAACACCGTTTATTCGTGAAAACTTCTTATACAATAATCATCGTTATGCATTTACAGCTGTTTCAATGGGGAATCCGCATGCGGTTATTTTTGTTGATGATGTAGAAAAAGCGCCACTTACAACACTTGGACCAGTCCTTGAGACACATGAAATGTTCCCAGAGCGAGTAAATGTTGAATTTATCGAAATTTTGAATGATGACGAGATGAACTTCCGTGTTTGGGAACGTGGATCTGGTGTAACACAAGCTTGCGGGACAGGAGCATGTGCTGCAGTTGTAGCTGCTATTTTAAATGGAAAGCTGGAACATGGTAAAGAGATTACAGTTCATTTAGCTGGCGGCGATTTAATGATTGCATGGACAGAAGAAGGAAATGTGTTAATGAAAGGACCTGCGGAAGTAATTTGCCGCGGAGTGTATGAGTACAAGATAGAAGCGTAAAGATGTATAATAGAATGAGAACAGAAAGGATGGTGTATTTCATGATTGAAGTAACAGAACAAGCAGCTTTTCAAATTAAAGATATGTTAAAAGATGCTGAAGATGGAGAGAAGTACGTGCGCCTTGCTGTACACGGCGGCGGATGTAGTGGTCTTTCTTACGGCTTAGGATTTGAAGTAGAACCAAAAGAAGACGACACAGTTCTTGAATTTTTTGGTGTTGAATTTGTTATCGATAAAGAAAGTGCTCCAATTGTTAAAGGAGTAAAAGTTGATTATAAACAATCGATGCTTGGCGGCGGATTCACAATTGATAATCCAAACGCAATCGCATCATGCGGATGTGGATCATCTTTCCGTACAGCATCGAATGCTGGTAAGCCGGAAGAGTGCTAAGTTTTTGGCAGAAATAGAGAAAGACCTTTTTAGCGATGGAATACAATCGTTAAGGAGGTCTTTTCTTTTGCCGTGAAAAATCAAAAAGCCACCTTCTAAATTTAGAAATCAGCCTCAAGATATGTTGTGCAACGAGTTTTAAAGTCTTAATCTAATTTATCTTTGCATAGATGCAGGTATCAGTTAGTTGTTTGCCGTCAGCTGAAACATCTTCATTGCGTAATATCCCTTCAAGCTCAAAGCCTAGTTTTTCAGGAATCGCACGACTTTTCGTGTTATTAGATTCACATCGGATTTCAATTCTTCTAAATTTGAATAACTGAAATCCAAGGTTTGTTAACGCGCTTACTGTTTCTGTCATATATCCACTGCCACTAAATTGCGTGTTAATCCAGTATCCAATTTCACATTTAGAAATCTTCCAATTAATTGCGTGAAGGCTAGCAGTTCCAATAAAATCATTCGTCTCCTTATGGTAGATAAGATAGCGAAAGCTTTCTCTTTTCAAAAAATCTATATGCGCATTTCTCAAGAGAATTTCCGTTTCTTCAACAGTAGGAATTGACTGGAATAAAAACAACCACTGCTTTAATTCACTAATTGAATCTTTAATAGCTTCGTGTACTACATTCCCTTCACCTGCTTGCAGTGGTGCTCGAAGAATGAGTCTGTCTGTTTCTATTTGTAACGGAACATCTAATAAAATAGGATTCATATTATTTCTCCTCTCGAAAATTTAAAATTAGGAAATAATGAAATTTATGTAATAGAAAAACTTTCAGCTAAAAGTTAGAAAATAATAAATATATATTCAATTCATCGTTTACAAATCCCTTTTCACATATTGAAAACGAAATCGCTAGTTGGTTGAGTAAGGAATTATTATTTTTTACCTATTTTCTTACGATTTTTGTCTTTTGCATAATTAGAAGTTGGCTGATGTGTATGAAGAAGTTTAATGAAGTAGTAGCAACTGATCCGAAGGTAGAATCTGTCCTCGTTCCAATTGGTGTTGGAATGACTATTTCTAAAGTGAAGAAATAATTATTATCTTACAAAAGTGTAATGTTCATGTCATGTTTTTGAATTTCTTCTTTAAAGCCTGAGCTTTAAGATAAGAATATAAGAAAAAACATTTGAGGTGAAGGAAAATGAAAAGATACATTGCACTGTTTAGTATTTTAGTTGTATTTGCAAGTTTATTAGTTGGTTGTGATTTAAACCGTATGGGTAAAGATGAGTATTACGTTCAAGTTACGACTGATGGAATTGAGAAGAAGGAAAAAGCTGATAACGGTGAGATACACAAATCATTCGAGTATAAGCTACCTGCATTTGATAAAGAAGGTAAAGAAAAAGAATTGGAATTCACAGCTCCAAAAAATCTTCGCAAAGAAGCATTCTTACGCGTATACAATTCAGATAAAAAAGGTGTAACAGCTTGGGAAGAAGTGAAAAAAGACGAGCTTCCAGCGAAAGTTAAAGAAAAATTAGGTGCAAAATAAGAAAGAAAAAAGGAATTGACGAACAGGCTCAATTCCTTTTTATATTCTCAAAATCCTCTTCTGAAATGACTGTAAATCCATGTCTTTTGAATAAAGCAGTTGTTACCCCGTAACCGGTTTGTTTATTCCCGTTAAATTCTCCAGTGTAAATTGTAGAACTACCACAAGATGGACTACGTTCTTTTAAAATAATATATTCTGGGTGTAAGTCTTTAAGTTGTTCTAATGCTTTATAAGCACCATTTACGAAAGCTTCTGTGACATCTTCTCCATCTTTTGTCATCACTTTCGCTTTTCCGTCCAAAACGTCATCGCCATTCCCACCAATAATTTCAGCGGAAGGACGAGGCGTCGGTAGTCCTCCTAATACTTCAGGACAAATGAGGACTGTATCTTCTTTTTGCAGAAGTTCCTCTATTTTTGAAATGAGATTGTCATTCCCATCATAACGACAAGCGATACCACCTAAACAAGCGCTAATTACAATCATATTTTCATCTCCAATAAAGAAATATTAACTATCACGCCAATTTCTCTTCCTGCTTCTTACTTATAAATGAGGTGATAAGAATGGGAAGCTTATATAATTTAATGAAACCATATAGTGAATTTCAAAGTAAAGAGGAGTTTAATATATATCAAAAACAAGTTTTGAAATATTATCGATTTCAATTAAATAAAACGGATGCTACCATTATTCATTTTTTAGGAAAGTATGCGGTGAATGAGAAACAGAAAACAGTAGGAGTTGCTTGTCCGTTAATGGAGACGATTGCGACGAATGTTGGAAAGAGTATTCGTACAGTACGCCGCTCCATTGCAAAGTTAGAGGAACTAGGAATTATAAAGCGTGTTGCGACAAAAGAAAGACATAAGCGCGGCGGGTATAGTGCGAACTTATATATTTTTCTTATATCTGCAATTGACCGCATGGATGACCGTATGAAAATGTCCGCATGTGAAAGTGAGGATTATGCAGCTGGCTGTAGTAAAAATGAGCAAAAATATGAGGGGGAAACAATTCTTTTTAAAAACATTCCACAAATAAAAGAGAAAAGAAAAATAACGTATGAGCTTGATGAAACGTATTGCCGTCACGATATACCGAAGTCTTTTATATACGCACTGGTGCCGATGACAAGTAATCCGAAGAAGATTAATATATTTTGGAGTAAGGTGGAACTTGCGTATAAAAAGAGTGGCTTACTAGAGCAAGGTGTTTTATTAGAGCAAATATTAGCTGATGAAGAAGTGAACGGAAATTTCATTTGGCGCGTGAAAAGTGTTGTGAGGGCACATAAATATGGGGAAATTCGTAAAGATATTGGGGCACTTTTTTACAGTACAGTGCGAGATTTATTTTTTGAGGTTGGATTAGAGTGGGGAGCAGCATTAAGGAGGAGAAAGGGACTACATCTATTTGATCCGTTTAAAAAAGAGCCATGCTTATAATACATGACTCTTGCTTGTTAATCGAATTTCCTTACAACTGGAACACGAATCGCTACAAATAGTACGAAGACGATAACGGCGATTGCACCGCTTTTCATAACGGTTACGATTGGAATTCCTATTGCAAGTGCAATGGATGTGAATGCATAAGAGAGCGGGATAAAGCCCATTGATGATAGCATAAGTAAACTCATTACACGCCCCATCATCTCTTCTTTTACAGTTGCTTGAATCATTGCCATAAGTGGAACGATCGCCATTGCGATTGTAATACCGTAAAACATGCCAGCTAATAATGCCTGCCAAAGTACCGTACTAAAGTTAATGGATAAGAAGAATATACCAGACAGTAGCATCATGATAATGCAAAATAGGCCGCGTCTACGATTAATATTCTTTAAACCGACAATGACAGCGCCTATCGCCATTCCACCACCAACAGCAGCTTCTAAGTAACTGAACTGAAGTGAATCACCGTGCAGGACATTTTTAACGAAGAGCGGGAAACCGACTTGCATCGGACCGATTAAAAATAAGTTTAGAAAGGCGCTACAAATAAGGAAAGTTGAAAGGAATGGTGATTCCTTTACATATAAGATTCCTTCTTTAATAGAAGTAAACATGCCTTTGTCGGTATCTTTTTGCTCTGACATCGTAAATTGTATTTTTTGGACGAGTATGGCCGCAACGATCAGTAGTAAAATCGTAATCGAAAAGATTGTTTCATAGTTCGTAAATTTGATGAGAATTCCACCAAGTACAGGGCCCAAGATGACCGACGCTTGATTCGTCATTTGTGTAAGTGAATTTGCCTGCGTTAAGCGGCTTTTTTCTACAAGTTCGGGCAGAATAGATCCATCTGCGGACCAGAAAAAAGCATCAGCAAGTCCAAAGAATAAAGCGAATAAAGCAAATGTATATAGTGTTACATCACCGACGATGAACCATGTGAGAATGGTTGCGACAAGAATCGCTCGAATAATATTGGAGTAAAACATAATATTTTTTTTCGGGAATTTATCAGCTACAGCGCCGCCGATAATCATAAAAATAAGCCTTGGAACACTAAGAGCTACGAAAACAACACCGAGTGAAGCCTCAAGGTTTAATGTTTTTGCTATGTACCACGTTTGTGAAAAAGTAAAAAAGGCTAAAGCAAAGCTTGAAAAAAGAGTAGCTGCCCAAAGAAAAAGGAAATTCGTATTTTTTAATAACGGTTTTCCGCTTCCTTCTAAAGCAGTTTTATTTTGTTGTAGTTCCTCCATATTGCTTCCTTTCTATGTGACAAATTTAAACTAAAAAACCTATTAACAATCGTTTTATCCTGCGTTAACGGGCAGTAAAAATCCCACCTCAAAATTCGGTTCGAGCAAAGAAGTTAGGTGGGAGACCAACTGCCCGTAAACGTCCGATTGGTGAAGGCTAATACTCAGTGGGGGATGAACAAAACCCCCACTGAGTATAGTTTCACTTTATACAGTTTCTAATATTTCTATACTGCACTTTCTCATTGTAGACAATAATAATGAATTTGCCCAGTAGCTATTTAACGACAAAAAAAGAAGATACCAAAGAGTATCTTCTTTAAGCTAATGCGATATAAATATCTACTTGCACATTATTTGGGTCTACCGCTTTTTCATCATACAGTTCGAAATCTGTTGTAAAAGCACGTTTGTTTTCTTTCGACCATTGCCAAATGTATTCCCAAGCTTCGCACACGACTTCAGAAACTGGGCCTTTTCTCGATGTAAATACCGCATATGTAGCGGCAGGTATTGTTAAAGTTGTCATATTTTCAGGAACGTCTTTTAATGAAGAAACGGGCATAGCGATTGTAAATTTATATGTACCAGTTTCATCTGATTCGTAGTTTGAATAGAAAGCGAACGTTTCCTTTGTTTGTTGATTTGGGATGTGATGCATCATTTGTTCTTGGAAGTATTTGTTCCAAAGCCCTGGGATTTTTCCTTCAGTAGACGCCTCTTTTTCATTTGTCGTTGTAAGAGAAACACCGATTGCTTGGAAAGCTTCTTTTTTTACGATAATGGGTTCGTTAATCATGAAAATTCCTCCTTTTAAATAAGAACGTTTGTTCTGTTCTATTGTAACATGTTTTTGGGGAAAAGTAGAGCTTTTTAGAAAGTGTTACTTTTTTGAGGAGATATAAAAGAAACCCTTTCATATGTGAAAAGGGTTCTTCGTAGTTCTATATTAAAACATACTGGAGCTATGCATTGGTTGAAGTTTTGCGTTTGGATCGAAGTAAGCTTTTGCATTGTTTACTGCTGTCGGTGCTTCACCAAATCCACAAGCGATAAGTTTTACTTTTCCTTCATATGTACAAATGTCACCAGCAGCGTAAATGCCAGGAATATTTGTTTCCATTTTTGAATTCACAAGAATGCTATTTTTTTGTATATCTAAGCCCCAGTTTTTAATTGGGCCAAGAGAAGAAACGAAGCCGTAGTTTACAATTACGTCATCAACATCGATGATAAGTTTTTCTTCTGTTTTTACGTGTTGAAGAACGACTTGTTCAATTTTATCATCACCAATAAGTTCAACTGGAACGTACGGTGTGCTTACTTCTGCACGAGAATTCATTAAGCTTTCGACGCTATGCTCATGTGCACGGAATTTATCACGGCGATGAACGATTGTAACTTTGTCAGCAATCGGTTCTAACATCATCGTCCAGTCTACGGCTGAGTCGCCGCCGCCAAATACAACAACACGCTTGCCAGCAAATTTATTCATATCATCAACGAAATAATGTAAGTTTTTCTTTTCGTATTTTGCGGTCCCCTCTAATTCTAAGCGGCGTGGCTGGAAAGCACCATTACCAGCAGTAATAATGACTGATTTAGAATAGTGAGTTTGTTTATTCGTAACAAGTTTAAATATACCGTCAGCTTGTTTCTCAAGCGTATCAACAGCTTCTTCTAAGCAAACTGTTGGATCAAATTTCTTCATTTGCTCTTTTAAGTTATCAACTAACTCTTGTGCACGCACTTTTGGGAATCCAGCTACATCATAAATGTATTTTTCAGGGTAGAGTGCGGATAATTGTCCTCCAAGTTGAGGTAAGCTTTCAATGATTTTTACACTTGCTTGTCTCATACCGCCATAAAATGCTGTGAAAAGTCCAGTTGGACCACCACCAATAATTGTTATGTCGTAAACTTTTTGATTTTCTGCCACTTTCATTCCCCCTATAGATGGAATTTTGATATTGATTTCATATATTGTTCATATGTACATGAAAATCCTGCAAATGATGATACTTTCAAATAAATGATAGCATATTTCAGTTCATAATACTTCTGAAAACGACTGAATTATAAGTAAGTTTCCGCATAGATGTTTTTTACATTGTATAAAATATACAGAAAGGAAAATACATGAAAAAAAGGCTGAAAAACCCTTGTAAACGCTATGTTATTTTAAAATATTGATAATTCGCTAGGTGCTTGAATTATGGAATAAAACCGACTAATATAGGGAAGTATTATGTTAAATTTCTATGACAAAATTCGTACGATTTTTTGACTGCGTTTTGTTACGATATAGAATGTGATAAATTCCACATTCTTGACAAATAGAGTTTTTAGTACTTGGTATTATTTTTCATTACTATTATATAAAGAAAAGGGTTGTGATTTGGTGAAGACTCCAAAAATCGTAGTTTTAGGTGCAGGTTATGGCGGGATGATTACGACTGTTCGTCTGCAAAAAGCATTATCTGTAAATGAAGCTGAAATTACGTTAGTAAACAACAACAGCTATCACTACCAAGCGACTTGGTTACATGAGAGTGCAGCTGGTACATTACAAGATGAAAAAATCTGTCTAGATATTCAAGACGTTATCGATACAAATAAAGTGAACTTTGTACAAGATACAGTAGTAGAAATTAAAGCTGCTGAAAAACGCATTATCTTAAAAGACGGCGAGTTAGAGTATGACTACTTAGTAATTGGTCTTGGTTTCGAATCAGAAACATTCGGAATTACAGGATTAAAAGAGCATGCATTCTCAATCGCTAACATTAATGCAACTCGTGAAATTCGTGAGCATATGGAAGCTAGTTTCGCTAAATATGCAACTGAACAACGCGATGAGTTAGTAACAATCGTTGTTGGTGGTGCTGGATTTACTGGTATCGAGTACGTAGGTGAGCTTGCAAACCGTGTTCCTGAACTTTGCAAAGAGTACAATGTACCACGTGAAAAAGCACGTATCATCTGTGTAGAAGCTGCTCCAACAGCACTTCCAGGTTTCGATCCAGCGTTAGTAGAATACGCTGTAAAACAACTTGAGAAAAAAGGTGTAGAATTCCGCATCGGTACAGCAATTAAAGAAGCAACTGAAGAAGGTATTATCGTTGCGAATGGCGATGACACTGAATTAATTAAGTCTGAAACAGTAGTTTGGGCTGCAGGTGTTCGTGGTAACGGTATTGTGGAAGAGTCTGGCTTTGAAGCAATGCGCGGACGTGTAAAAGTCGATGAGTACATGCACGCTCCAGGATACGAAGATGTATTCATGGTTGGTGATGCAGCGTTAATCATTAACGAAGAAATTAACCGTCCATACCCACCAACAGCACAAATTGCAATACAACAAGGTTACAACATTGCACATAACTTAACTGTGTTAGTTCGTGGTAAGGGCGAAATGAAAAAATTCGCATTCGACAATAAAGGATCTGTATGTTCTTTAGGTCATGACGATGCAATGGGCGTTGTTATGGGTAAAAAGTTAACAGGTTGGAAAGCTTCCTTCATGAAGAAAGTAATTGATAACCGTTACCTATTCTTATTAGGTGGACCTTTATTAGTTCTTAAAAAAGGTAAATTAAAGTTCTTTTAATATATAATAGAAAAAGCAGAAACGGCTAAGAGCTGTTTCTGCTTTTTTCATATTAAAAATATAGTATAATATATAAAAAAGAAAGAATATTCTGTCCGTTCCGGTGGAGGAGGTTATTACATCATGGAGAAACGAGGGAAAGTGTGGTTAGCTGTTAGTGGTTTAGTAGCTACAAAAGATGGCAGGTGGCTATTTGTTAAGAAAAAATACAGTGGATTAAAGGGGAAATGGTCTTTGCCAGCTGGTTTTGTAAATGAAGGTGAGACGGTTGATGAAGCTGTGAAACGTGAAGTATTAGAAGAGACAGGTATTGTCGCTCATGTGAAGGGGATTATAGGTATTCGGTCGGGCGTTATTCGTAATGAAATTAGTGATAATATGATTATTTTCCTTTTGGAGCCTGAAGGGGAAAATATTATTGTACAGGAGAAGGAATTGTCTGAAGTAGCATTTTTACATCCAGAGACGATTGCTGACGATCCCAATACGTCTGTACTTATTAAATATTTGCTAGAAAGAAGATCAGAACTACATCTTGAAATGGACAAAACATTAAATCCAGGAGAGCAATTTGGTTATACAGCCTATCACGTATTTACGGCGCATGCGAAGGAGAGGGAGAAAGAGTGAGTATACCGGTACTACTTATTTCAATGATGTTATTCTTTATTTTGTTTTTTGGAATTGGATTTTTACTCAACATGATTTTGCGAGCTACATGGGTAATGGTTATTGTATATCCGATTGTTTGTATGCTTATTATTAATAAAGCGAGTGTGTGGGATTATTTTTCAAAGCCGAAAGAAACATTTTCTTCATTTGGGACAAGTGTATCGCATTTAGGACAAGCCGATATGTTTATTTTATCTACTGGATTAGTAGGTGCTGCTTTGGCAGGAATCGTAATTAAGAAACTTCGAAAGAGTGGGTATCAAATGTTTTAATCTCCAATCAATTTGGAGATTATTTTTTTGCATATTCCTTCATCGTATAGGGAATGATTAACGATGAAGGAGTGTGGAATATAAAAATGTTAAAACGATATTGTATTCGCATTATGATGACTTGTTTACTTGTATCCGCATTATGCGTAACATGGAAGGCTTTCACAGGAGTTTCTTTATTAGAGATTGTAAAGAAATATGAGGGAACGAGTGCAAAAGAAGTACATGCAGCAGAAGTTAAGAGAAATGTTGCTCCGAGTAAAGAAGTGATAAATGCTTTAGAGCAGGCAAACGACTGGTCTAAATATCGTTCAATTGAAATGACTGCAACTGGTTATACGTCAGGAGTGGAGTCAACTGGTAAGAGTCCAGGACATCCAGAGTATGGTATTACATATTCAGGTGTTAAAGCGAAAAGGGATTTATATTCTACAATCGCTGCGGATTTACGTGTATTCCCGATTGGAACGATTTTATTCGTGCCAGATTACGGATATGGGGTTGTCGCTGATAAGGGCGGTGCTATAAAAGGAAACCGTCTCGATTTATATTATGATACGGTGAAAGATGTTTATAGCCAATGGGGTAAGAAAAAAGTAAATGTATATGTAGTTAAGGTAGGAAATGGTAAGTTTACAGAAGAAGAGTTAACGATGTTAAATGAAGACGAAACGATGCAAGTGTTTCGTGGCCAATATTTAAAACAAAGATAGTCTAGTGGTAATTACGCTAGACTTTTTTATTTGATAATAGAAGAAAGATGGATCACCCCGCTATTTGTGGGCAGTAAAACCCCCACCTCAAAATTCAGCGAAAGCAAAGAAATTAGGCGGGGGGCGGGCTGCCCATAAAAGCCCGATTGGTGAAGGCTAATGATCAGTGGGGGATGAAGAAAAACACCACTGATTAAAGGTTCACTTTATATAGGATGTAACAGAAGTTAGAATTGTCGCATTTTATCGAAAATAAAGTTATAATAAAGGCAGAGTAGAGAAATTTAGGGGGTCTGAACATGTTTCAAGTACAAAAAGAATTAGCAGGTCATGAAGCGGTAATTGTTGCCTTATTTGAAGAAGAGAAAACGAGTAGTTTTGTACAAGAACTGGACAAAGCGTTTGAAGGGCAATTACAAGTTTTATTAGAAGAGAAAGAACTTTCTACTAAGAAGAAAGCTATTTCAAAAGTACATAGTTTAGGAAAAACAAATGTAAAACGCTATTACTTCGTCGGTTTAGGAAAGAAAGAATCTTATACGACAGAAACGTTACGTGCGGCTCTTGGTAAGGCGTTTAAAACGTTACAGGCAGCAAAAGTACAAGATGCAGCAATCTTACTTGATTCTTTCGTAACAGAGAAATTAGATGTGATTGATGTAGCTCATATAGCGGCAGAAGTACAAGGTCTTGGTACATATGAATTACAAACGTATAAATCAGATAAAAAGGATCGTGTAGAGTTAGAGAAGTTCACTGCTATTACAGCGGAAGATGCACAGGAAATTGAAGCTGCATTAACAGTTGGCTATGTGCATGGACGCGCAACAAATTCGGCTCGTACACTTGTAAATATGCCACCAAACGTATTAACAGCGACGAAGCTTGCTGAGTATGCTGTTGAGTTAGCGGAAAAGTATGATATGGATTATAAAGTTCTTGAGAAAGAAGAGATGGAAGATCTTGGTATGGGTGCGTTGCTTGCAGTAAACCAAGGTAGTACAGAGCCGCCAAAAATGATTGCTCTTATTTATAAAGGAAAAGAAGAGTGGACAGATGTCATTGGATTTGTTGGAAAAGGAATCACATACGATACAGGTGGTTATTCTTTAAAACCACGTGAAGGCATGGTCGGTATGAAAGGTGATATGGGCGGTGCTGCTGCTGTATTAGGTGCGATGGAAATTATCGGTGAACTTCGCCCAGAGCAAAATGTGATCGCTGTTATTCCATCAACTGATAACGTTGTAAGTGGTACAGCATTTAAGCCAGACGATGTAATTACATCTATGAGCGGAAAAACAATTGAAGTATTAAATACAGATGCAGAAGGTCGCCTTGCGTTAGCGGACGGTATTACGTATGCGAAAAAACTAGGTGCAAACTACCTTATTGATGTTGCGACATTAACAGGCGGTGTAATTGTTGCACTTGGAAATCATACGACAGGCGCAATGACAAACAATGAAGAGTTGTTTGAGCAAGTACTAGAAGCTTCAATGGAAACGGATGAATCAATTTGGCAATTACCAATTTTTGATCGTGATAAAGAACGCGTTCGAAATAGTAAGTTTGCTGATTTAAATAACTCACCAGGCCGTGAAGGACATGCGGTTATGGCAGGTACATTCCTAGGTGAATTTGCTGAAGATACACCGTGGGTACACTTAGATATCGCTGGAACATCTGAAACATCAGGAGCACATGATTTAGGCCCGGCCGGGGCAACAGGTGCAATGGTACGTACACTTGCAACACTTGTTGAGCGTTTCGGGGAAGAATAATTTTTGAAGAAAAGACTGTCTCAAACATTTGAGGCAGTCTTTTCTTATTGATATGGTACGAGTGTGATCAGTTTTTGTCGGTAAGTCGATACAACTTCATTTACTATTATGCTGTTTAAAAACGTGTGGCATAGTGAAAGGCTCGTCTTATAAAGAAATCGTATATAACGTCCCGCTTAAAGCAAAGGAAGTACGTCCTGTTTCTTCAGAGACAACTAAAATAAGTGCGTCACTTTTTTCTGATAAGCCAATTGCAGCTCTGTGACGTGTTCCTAGTTCAGGATCAACTTCCATACTTTTCGTTAACGGAAGAATATTAGCTGCTGAAACAATATGATTATTTTTAACGAGAACGGCTCCGTCATGAAGAGGATTACCTGGATAAAAAATTGATTCGAGTAACGGTGCAGTTAAATGAGCGTTTAATGTTGTGCCAGTTTGAATACAAGATTCAAGCGTCTCGTTTCGTTCCACAACGATAAGAGCACCGTGTTTGCGGGCACTTAAATGTTGGACAGCAGTTGTGATAAAATGTGAGCTTTCTGTATAAGGTGATAAATACGCCTGAATATAGTATGTAGCTGCCAATGTTTGTACATTTGCCAACATATGATGAATCTCTTCCATTTTACATAAAATACATTCATCTTCTTTATCAATCGCTTGCCTCATAATAGATAATTCTTTTTCAGCGCTTTCAATCATTTGCTTTGTTTGTATTTTGAGCTCTTCGGACAAGCCCCATTCTTGCATAATCCTCATTCCCTTTGGTGGAGTATTTAACCATAGTGTATACAAATATTCCTAGTAAAATCCTGCTATATTTTATAAAATATTGAGATACAGGTTGTTTTTTTCATATAATAAAGGTATGACAAGCGGGAGGAGATAGAGATATGAATTGGAAACAAGAATTTAGTCGCTGGCTTTCATATGCAGAATTAGACGTAGAATTAAAAGAACAGCTAGAAAACATGAAGCAAGATGAGAAGAAAATTGAGGATAGCTTTTATAAAAATTTAGAGTTCGGTACAGGTGGTATGCGTGGTGAACTTGGTGCTGGTACGAACCGATTAAATGTATATACAGTTCGTAAAGCGACACAAGGATTAGCGAAATTTATTGAAAAATTAGGTGAAGAAGCAAAGGAACGTGGTGTTGTTGTAGCATATGATTCTCGTCATAAATCACCTGAATTTGCAATGGAAGTAGCTGCAACACTTGGTGCACATGGTATTAAAACATATGTATTTGAAAGCTTACGCCCAACGCCGGTGCTTTCTTTCGCAGTTCGTCATTTACATACAGTAAGTGGAATCGTTCTTACGGCAAGCCATAATCCGCCTGAATATAATGGTTATAAAGTATATGGTGACGATGGTGGACAGTTGCCTCCAAAAGAAGCTGATGAGTTAATTAGTTACGTAAATGCAGTAGAAGATGAATTAACAGTTGAAGTAGCTGATGTAGAGCAATTAAAAGCTGACGGTTTATTACATATTATTGGACAAGAAGTAGATGATGCATATGCTGCAGAATTGAACGATGTCATTATTAATAAAGAAATGGTACAAAAGGTAGGGAAAGACTTAAAAATCGTCTTTACACCATTACACGGAACATCAAATCTTTCTGTACGCCGTGGTTTAGAGGAAGTTGGATTTACAGATGTAACGGTTGTAAAAGAGCAAGAGTTACCAGATCCAAACTTCTCTACAGTAAAATCACCGAACCCAGAAGAGCATGCAGCGTTTGAATATGCAATTCGTGACGGTGAAAAAATTGGTGCAGATGTGCTAATCGCAACAGACCCTGATGCAGACCGTCTAGGTGTAGCAGTTCGTAATCATGATGGTGAGTTCCAAGTATTAACTGGTAACCAAACAGGTGCATTAATGCTTGATTACTTACTATCTCAAAAGAAAGAAAACGGAACGCTTCCAGAGAACGGTGTTGTATTAAAAACAATCGTAACGTCTGAAATTGGTCGTACAATTGCAAAAGCATACGGTTTAGATACAGTTGATACGTTAACTGGATTTAAATTTATTGGTGAGAAAATTAAACAGTATGAAGAAAGCGGACAATATGAATTCCAATTCGGTTATGAGGAAAGCTATGGTTATTTAATCCGTCCATTCTGCCGTGATAAAGATGCGGTACAGTCTGTTTTATTTGCATGTGAAGTAGCTGCATACTACAAATCACAAGGTAAAACGTTATATGATGGTTTATTAGAAGTATTTGAGAAGTACGGTTTCTTCCGTGAAGATCTTGTGTCATTAACGTTAAAAGGGAAAGATGGAGCGGAACAAATTCAAGAGATGATGGCGACATTCCGTGAAAATCCTCCGAAAGAAGTAGCGGGCTTAACAGTCGTAGCGGTTGAAGACTATAAAGCAAGCATCGTTACATCTTTACAAGATGGACATAAAGAAGAGATTCACTTACCGAAATCAAATGTGTTAAAATATCAATTAGAAGATGGTTCTTGGTTCTGCTTACGTCCATCTGGAACAGAGCCGAAAATCAAGTTTTACTTTGGTGTAAAAGATAATTCTTTACAAAATAGTGAACAAAAGTTACTTACTATTAAAGAAGATATTATGAATCGTTTATAATATAAATTAATTTTAGGTAGTCAGAACAAAAGGGAAGCAAAACTTCCCTTTTGTTCTATGTAAGGAAATAATCGTTATTGATCCTGACAGAAGAGAGGGTATTTTGTTATGAAAAAAGTAAGAAAAGCGATAATCCCAGCAGCTGGATTAGGAACACGTTTTTTACCAGCTACAAAAGCAATGCCAAAAGAAATGTTACCGATAGTAGATAAACCAACTATTCAATATATTGTCGAAGAAGCAATACAATCAGGAATCGAAGATATTATTATCGTTACTGGTAAAACAAAGCGATCTATTGAAGATCATTTTGATAATGCATTTGAATTAGAGCAAAATTTATTAGAAAAGAAAAAGTATGAGTTACTTGAAAAAGTACAGGCTTCTTCAAAAATGGTAGACATTCATTATATCCGTCAAAAAGAACCAAGAGGATTAGGACACGCAGTTTGGTGTGCACGTAAATTCATCGGTGATGAGCCATTTGCTGTTTTATTAGGTGATGATATCGTTCAAGCTGAAAAACCATGTTTACGTCAGTTAATGGACGAATATGATAAAACACTTTCTTCTGTTATTGGTGTACAAACGGTTCCAGAAGATGAAACACATCGCTATGGAATTATCGACCCATTAGAGCAGGAAGGACGTCGTTACCAAGTTCGTAATTTCGTTGAGAAACCAGCAGCAGGTACAGCACCATCAAACTTAGCAATTATGGGACGTTACGTCTTAACGCCTGAAATTTTCATGTTCTTAGAACAGCAAAATGTCGGTGCTGGCGGTGAAATTCAGTTAACAGATGCAATTCAAAACTTAAATGAAATTCAACGAGTATTTGCTTACGACTTCGAAGGAAAACGCTACGATGTTGGTGAAAAGTTAGGATTCGTTCAAACGACAATTGAAATGGCCCTGCAACACCCAGAATTACGTGGTGACATGGTTACAATGATGAAGAGAATTTTAGAAGAACAAACGAAACAAGAGTCTTAATATAAAAAAAGAGTTATTTCAGTGTACTGAAATAACTCTTTTTTATTAAGAAATCGTCGAATGAGAACGTTGATAAGCAGAACGGCGTACAGCATAGTATATGCGAGGTGCGATAATAGCACCGATAATTGTAAATGCAATATCTTTTACTGCAAACCACATCATAATCATCCAGGCAGCTTTATAACTCATATTACCGCCCATGAAGAGATTGACCGCCCCGTACATGTAAGTAGTACCGATAATATAAGTTAAAATGATTCCTGTGAAAGAAGCGATAGCAAATGTACTGAATGTTGGTCTTTCTTTTTGTTCTACTATTTTTCCTGATACGTAAGCAACGATAATAAATGCGATAATAAAACCACCAGTAGGATCTAAAAGTGCTCCGAATCCAGCTTTGAAGTTAGCGAAGATTGGTGCGCCGGCTACGCCAACTAGCATATACACAGTCATTGATAATGCACCAAGTCTACTTCCAAGAAGAAGGCCTGCTAAAATTGCGAAAAATGGTTGCATAGATAACGGAACGCCCGCTATTTGCAGGAATGGCGCCCAAGATACAATATTTGCACCAATGGCCATAAGAGCAACAAACATGGCAGCTAATGCTAAATCTAAAACATGAAATCTTCTCATAATGTTAACCTCCTGTTGTTTTTAGGTTAACATTATCGTAGCGAAAATATTTACTTGTTGTCAATCAAATTATTTTGATAAGAAGGCTTCAAATAGTCTCTTAGCAACGTATACGGAATACGAAATTGTGGAATGCCGCTTGAATAAGGAGCGATCTCATATAAAGGGAAATAAATAACGAGATTGTTTGGTTCTAAAAAGAAGTGAAACTTTTTAGCACTCATTACTTTTTCCGTTGCATCAGGAAAATAAATACTTTCATTTTGTTTAATTTGCCTTACAATTTCTGCACGGATTACTTCTTTATATTTATCTTCTTGTTGAAATAAATCGTCTAAGCGTAGTAATTTTTTTTCATTTAAATCAAATGTGTTTGCTTTCCACGTATAAAGGCCGTGTGCCCCGCCCGTATATTGATAGTAATTCACATATAGGCTGAGAAAAGGTGGTTTATTTAAGGAGATTTTATAATCAACATTCGCCACGTACGGATGGAAGGGTGTACTAGACCCTTCTGTTTCTTTATAATATTTTTTTGCTTCTTTTTCTAATTTGTTTTTAAATTTGTCAGTAGATTTTTTGTAATAGAAATTGAGCTTATTTTGAAATTTAGAATCGGAAAAATTGTGAAAAGAAGGCCTACTAATTTGATATTCTATATAAGGTTTCTTACCTTTTTGCGTTATAGTCTGAACATCGATTGTCAGGTTAGATGCTTTGGCTGCCATTGCACAATTTGGTACAATAGTCAGCAAGGAGAACATGAGCAATAGTATACAAAGTTTCTGTTTCATTGTGGTGAAACCTCCTTATATAAGTGTTATAGGTAGTTTGAAAATAAATAGGTAAAATTATACATTTAATTAAAGAGAGAAGGCGAAAACGATATGGCAAAAACTTTAATGGACTCACTTGGAATTGAGTTGTTAGAAATGACAGAAGATAAAGTAGTTGCTACGATGCCTGTTGACGAGCGTACGCATCAGCCGTTTGGATTTTTACATGGTGGTGCTTCTATAGCGTTAGCGGAAACAGTAGCAAGTGTTGGATCATATAATTTAATTGATCAAGAGAAATGTATTTGTTTCGGTCTAGAAATTAATGCAAATCATATTCGCTCAAAGAAAGATGGAATCGTAACAGCAATCGGGACACCGATACATAGAGGACATTCAACGATGGTTTGGGATATTCGTATCATTGATGAAAATGATGATTTAATATGTATTTCAAGATGTACAGTAGCAATTAAAGAAAAACGTGAAAAATAAAAAAGAGGCAGCTCTCATGAGCAGCCTCTTTTTTTATAATTAGAACTGGATTTTCTTTTCTAAGAAACCTTTTAGTTCGCTAATTGGCATACGAACTTGTTCCATTGTGTCACGGTCACGTACTGTAACAGCTTTGTCTTCAACAGAGTCGAAGTCGTATGTGATACAGAATGGTGTACCGATTTCGTCTTGACGACGGTAACGTTTACCGATAGAACCAGTTTCATCAAAGTCTACCATGAAGTCTTTAGCTAGTTCTGCGAATACTTCAGTAGCACCTTCAGATAGCTTTTTAGATAATGGTAAGATTGCTGCTTTGTATGGTGCTAAAGCAGGGTGGAAACGAAGAACTGTACGAGAATCGTTTTCTAATTGCTCTTCTTCATATGCATCACATAAGAACGCTAATGTTACACGGTCTGCGCCTAAAGATGGCTCGATGCAGTATGGTACGTAACGCTCGTTCGTTTGTGGATCGATATAGTTAAAGTCTTCGTTAGAGTGTTCCATGTGACGTTTTAAATCGAAGTCTGTACGAGATGCAACGCCCCATAGTTCGCCCCAACCGAATGGGAATTTGAATTCAATGTCAGTTGTTGCGTTACTGTAGTGAGATAGCTCTTCCTCACCGTGGTCACGAAGACGCATGCTCTCTTCATGCATACCAAGTGAAAGTAACCAGTTTTTACAAGTTTCACGCCAGAATGCGAACCACTCTAAATCTTCACCAGGCTTACAGAAGAATTCAAGTTCCATTTGTTCGAATTCACGTGTACGGAATGTGAAGTTACCAGGCGTAATTTCGTTACGGAAACTCTTACCAATTTGGCCAATACCAAATGGAAGTTTTTTACGCATAGAGCGTTGTACGTTTTTGAAGTTTACGAAAATACCTTGTGCTGTTTCAGGACGAAGGAAGATTTCGTTTGTGCTAGACTCTGTAACACCTTGGAATGTTTTGAACATTAAGTTGAACTGACGAATTTCAGTGAACTCTTCACTACCACAATCAGGACATTTTACTTCATGTTCTTTCATTAAGTCAGCCATTTGGTCGAAAGTAAGACCGTCAACAACCATTTCAATGCCTTTTGCATCTAATGCATCTTCAATTAATTTGTCAGCACGGTGACGCGCTTTACATTTTTTACAGTCGATCATTGGATCGTTGAAGTTACCAACGTGACCAGAAGCGATCCAAGTTTTTGGGTTCATTAAAATAGCTGCATCTAAACCAACGTTGTGTGGAGATTCTTGAATGAATTTTTTCCACCAAGCTTTTTTAACGTTATTTTTTAATTCGATTCCAAGTGGACCGTAATCCCAAGTGTTTGCAAGACCACCGTAAATTTCAGAACCAGGGAAAACAAAACCGCGATGTTTCGCTAAGTTTACAACTTGTTCCATTGAATACATAATAAAATCCTCCTTTTGAAAGTTAACGTATTGGCGATGACGTGCTCTGGTACTTGTGAAATGAGCAGTATATGCTTTGAAAAACATAAAAAAACGCTCATCCCAAGGCATATTTGCCTAGGGACGAGCGTTTGCCCGCGGTTCCACCCTAGTTGATACACAAAAGGTGCATCCACTTTATCATGTAATGCTCGAGACTGCCGTTTCCTTGCGTCTTCAGGCTTTCACTATCCCTGAATCGCTTTTTGTGCAAGTACTTATAAGTCCGTCATCGCTACTTATATTAATAATAATGAACATATTCTAACACGTTCTTTTTTAAATCTCAATAGAGGAACGCGTCTATCTATGATAGAGTCTCGCCTATTTTTTCGTTATTTATTCCGTAATTTTGTTTAATATGCTTAATTGCTTCACGTTTACTGAGCGGGGCAAGCTCGTTATTTTGCACGTATTCCCAAACGATATCAGGCTTTGTTTTTGCATACTCGCGAAGAACCCAGCCGATCGCTTTTTGAATGAAAAATTCTTTTGAAGAATGTAGTTGTCCAATAATCCAGAAAAGAAGTTCTTCATCCATCTTTTGTTTATATTTTAGTTGGAATAAAATAGCGGCACGTTGTAACCATATGTTATCTGATGCAATCCATTTTGGAATATATGCAGAAATTAATTCGGGATGTTGTAAAAAGATAGTACCTAAAAATGTAGGAACGATGCTATCAACAGAATCCCACCAAGATTTCGTAACAATAAGTTCTTCTAAAAATGGGATATGAGTTTCGTTTATATGCTTTTTATATTTTTGCATAATATCAAGTGCGGCAGCTTGATATTCACGTTCTGGTAAGTTCCAAAGTTCACGTACGATAACTTGGAAGTCTTTTTTATCTGGGAGAGTATGTATTTGAATGACGTCTTTTAATAATTGGCGTCTTTCCGGTGTTTGAATACCTAGAAATGGGAAGTGATTTTTCATATAACGAGCCATTGGTTCTGCTTTTTCAGGATTTTGATGAGCTGTAAAATGCTCTTGTAATGCTTGTACAAATGGATGCATAAGTGTTTCTCCTCTCTTATTACCTTTCTTCTCTTATTATACAAAGAGTTTGGTTAAATTTTAAAACATAACTTGCAATGTAATGAAATATGTTGAAAAGAGAGGGGAGAGGATAAGATGGAAGATCAGAGCGTACTAGCAGGTTTCTTTGCTCTTAGTTTTGCGTTTATTCTTGTTATAATAATTTGGGCAATTATTTCGTATTTGTTAACGGCTTTTGCACTTTATACAATGGCAAAAAATGATGGTGCAACTGATGGGGTTCTTGCGTTTATTCCATTTTTGAATAGTAAGACGTGGGGTGACTTGGCGAAGGATAAATTACCAGATTTCTTGAAAGAAGAGGCAGGGTGGAAAGTATTCGGTATATATGTCGCATGTTTCATCTTTAACTTCGTACCAATTATAAGTTTACTAGCAACAGCCGTATCGATTGTGCTGTCCATTTATCTCATCTATGCTATTTTAGACAGATATGGAACGAACTCTATACTATTTACGATTATTCATGTAATCACATTTTCGGTTTTCTTGCCGATTCATTTATTCATTATCCGAAATGAGCCGGTAAGATATAACGAGTAGATATATGCGGGGAGCTGTTTCGAAGCTATTTTGGAACAGCTCTTTGTTGGTTAATTGATATTTCGTTGACCAAGAAAAAAGGGCTGCCACATAGGACAGCCCTTTTTCTACTACATAAGATAGCGTAAATAAATGTAAATATGAGAAATGATTAATGAAACAATCATAATTGGGAAGCCGACTTTAAGGAATTCCATGTAGCTAAATTTATGTCCTTCACGACTTGCGATTCCGGCTACGATTACGTTAGCAGAAGCCCCGATTAAAGTTCCGTTTCCACCTAGGCAAGCACCTAATGCTAATGCCCACCATAATACGTCGATTTGTGCGTCAGAAGGTGATAAACCTAGCCCAACTGCCATATCGTTAATAAGTGGAATCATTGTTGCAACGAATGGAATGTTATCGATTGTTGCAGAGGCGATACCAGATACCCATAGAATAAGGATAGATGCATGAGAAATATCTCCGCCTGTTATTCCGACTACCTTTTGAGCTAACATTTTGATAAGACCGATATCGATAAGTCCTCCAACGAGTACGAATAGTCCCGCGAAGAAGAAAATCGTCACCCATTCTACGCTTGCGAATACTTCTTCAATTTCATGTTCTTTCACACCGATTAGCATAAGTACAGTAGCACCAGTCAAGGCGATAATAGCTGCATCAACATGGAAAATGGAATGAGTCATGAAACCTACAATTGTAAGTCCAAGTACTGTTAAAGATTTTTTCATTAATACTGGATCTTTAATGTATTGTTTTTCATCTAAGCTCATTAATTTTTTAACTTGTACAGGATCAGCAATTAATTGTTTACGGTACATGAAGTAAAGTATTGTTGCTGTAACTGCAATAATAATAATTACGATTGGTGCTAGATTCAGTAAGAAAGCATTGAAGTCTAGGTGCTTATTTGCAGAACCAATCATAATATTTGGCGGATCACCAATTAATGTTGCTGTTCCCCCAATGTTTGAAAAAATAATTTCAGAAAGTAAATAAGGAACAGGATTTACTTGCAAGATGCGCGTAATAGATAAAGTAACTGGAACAACAAGAAGTACAGTTGTAACGTTATCTAAAAATGCGGAGCCAAGCGCGGTAAGTAGGGAAAGGGAAATTAAAATTTTAATTGGATTTCCTTGTGCCCCTTTTGCTGCTTTAATGGCAACGTATTGGAAAACACCGGATTTACTCGTAATGTTCACCAAAATCATCATACCGATGAGTAGCGTAATCGTTCCCCATTCAATATGTTTCGTAAAGGCGTTATGTAAATCGACGACCCCCACAATTACCATGAGTGCTGCACCAAGAAGTGCGATGACAGCGCGATTAATTTTTTCAGAAATAATAATGGCATATGTAATTAAAAAGACTGCGATAGCAAAATAATACTGCCAGTTAGCGAGTTCTTGCGTTGTTTCGTGCAAAAATCTCATCTCCTTTCATTCATTTTTCTTAGTGTGTCAAATATTAACTAGATGAAACACACATAACGTCATTATAAAGTAGAAAAACTGCGGATGTAAATGAAAGGAGGGATTTTGTCATATTTTCTGCATAGGTCATTTTTTCTCATTTTTAAAAATATTTGTGGGCATTTGACATATATATAAGATACATCCAATCTGAATATTTAAAATGGAATTAGCATTCGAGCTTGTTCGTGTAGGAGTGTCAAATAGAAAGGAATGACAAAGATGATAAGGAAGGGATCGTATGGATGAACAACGATTTTTATTTTTAGATTTTGAGTTTACGATGCCCCAGCATCGAAAGAAACCAAAAGGGTTTTTCCCGGAAATTATTGAGGTAGGACTCGTCTCGGTTGTAGGTTGTAAGGTAGAAGATACGTATTCATCACATGTCAGGCCGAAAACATTTCCTTCTTTAACGGATCGATGCAAGAAATTTTTAGGAATTAAACAAGAAATCGTGGATAAAGGAATTTCATTTCCTGAACTCATTGATAAACTTGCAGAATACGAAAAAAGATGTAAACCGACCATTGTAACGTGGGGAAATATGGATATGAAAGTGCTGAAGCATAATTGTGAAATGTCGGGAGTAGCTTTTCCGTTTTTCGGACAGTGTCGTGATTTATCGCTTGAGTATAAGAAGTTTTTTGGAGAAAGAAATCAAACAGGATTATGGAAAGCGATTGAGGCGTATGGAAAAGTAGGAACGGGTAAGCATCATTGTGCGCTAGATGATGCGATGACGACGTACAATATTTTTAAATTAGTAGAAAAAGATAAAGAGTATTTAGTGAAACCAGCACCTCCAACATTAGGGGAACTCGTGGACTTTTCAAAAGTGTTAAAGAAAGTGAGTACACAGTAACGACCAAATTGCACAGTATGTAATTTGGTCGTTTTGTTTTTTTAAAGTTTGTAGTCTTTTTTTAACTGCTCTAATGTTTCTAGACTACGAACCGCAAAAGGTGAATCATCTTCAGAAAATGAATTCATTTGAGTTTCTAATGCTAATTTGAGTGAATCTGTATAATCTAGAATCTCTCCTTCATATTTCTTCACCATTTGTTGTGGAATGTTCGTCTGTTCACGGAAAGCTAAAGCACGTCTTTCATGGAAAAATGGTACGTCAGCTTGTTTTACGTTATGTAAGTCACCTTGCACCGGATGTTTTAAAACAGCTAATACTTTTACGACGTAACTGCCCGGGCGGCTATTTGTAACTTCGCCGATGTATTTTCCCGTTTTATAAATACCAGTAACGATTTCACCAATTTCAAATGTTTCTCTCATATTTTTCACCTCAAGTTTATAGTAAGGAAAGTAGGAGAAGGAGTCAAAGAAATCATTCGCTTTCGGAACGCCCCCTTGAGAATATGAATTGGTTCAACTATAATTTAAAATAATATAACAGAAAATTCTGATGGTTTTTGAATCCTACAATAAGGAGTGTTTCATATGATGCCTTTATATTTTCCGGAAGATAAAACAGAATATATTATTCCAGGGATTGTTTGCGTTCTATTTATCATTGGTGCCGTTGCTACGTGGCGTATGTTCATTCGTGTGTCCAAACGAGAAGCAGAGCGATTACAGAAAGTAGAAGAAAAGCTTTTAGCTGAAAAGAAACGGTAATTCATTTTTGTATGTTTCCCTCTATGCTCGGACAATCTAAGGGCAGAATGTATTTTGGAGGGAATAGAATGAAAAGACGGCTTTTTTTCAGTTGTTGTTTATTATTTCTGATGGCAGGTTGTGACCAAGGAAAGCCGAAAGAAATTGAAGTGAAATTACATAATGCTTCAGGAGATGAAGTAGGGACTGCGAAAGTAGTTCAGCAAACAAGTGGAGTGAAAATTACGATTAAAGGGGAAGGTTTCGCACCTGGTCCGCACGGCATACATGTACATGAAATTGGAGAGTGTAAAGCGCCTCGTTTTGAATCGTCTGGTAATCATTTTAATCCAGATAATAAAAAGCATGGCTTACTCAATCCGAAGGGTGCGGAAAATGGTGATTTACCGAATGTAATTGCAGATGGTTCTGGAAAGATTAAAGCGGATATCGATGCACCGCACATAACGCTTGAAGAAGGGAAAACGACGATTCATAGAAAAGATGGAGCGTCTATTATTATTACTGAAAACCCTGATGATGGCATGACACAACCAACGGGTAAATCTGGTGATCGAATTGCTTGCGGTGTGATTGTAAAAAAAGCGTCGGATATGAAGAAAAAGTAAAAGCTACCGTGGATGGTAGCTTTCTTTGTGAAATATAAGTAAAAATATATTGATCTACTAATGAAAATTTAGAAAGGAGGTTGTTCCAAAACGATTTTGGGACAACCTCCTTTCTTATTATGAAAACGTATGGCGCAGTCTGTTTAAAATTTCTTCTAAAACAGATCGTGGGCAGCCAATGTTAATTCGAATATGTTCTTCGCCGCCTAATCCGTACTTTTCACCAGGTTCGACGATAAGTTTTCCTTTTTCCTCAAGTAACGTGGTGCGCTCGTTTTGAGAAAGTTTTAGGTGAGAACAATCAATCCATAATAAAAAGCTACCTTCTGGCTTCGTTACGGAAAGAGTAGGTATGTGATTTTTGATATATTCACAAGCGAATTGAGCGTTATCTTCTATATATAGTCGGATTTCATTTAGCCAATCATTACATTCTGTATAGGCGCTTTGCATCGCTGTATAAGCAAATATATTTAGCCCATGGAACCCTTGTCTATATTGAATAGACGTAAAGGTATTACGTAGTTTTTCATTTGGAATAATAATGATAGATGCTTGTAATCCAGCTATATTAAATGTTTTACTTGGAGCCATACAAGTAATGGTACGTGCTGCTAATTCTTCAGATAAAGAGGCGAATGGTGTATGAGTACGATCTCCGTAAATAATATCGGCATGAATTTCATCTGAGACAACAATTACATTATATTTTGTACATAACGCTCCGAGCTTCATTAGCTCGTCTTTCGTCCAAACGCGTCCAATAGGATTGTGAGGACTACAAAGAAGCATTAGTTTAATCCCTTGTTGAAATTGTTTTTCTAAATGATCGAAGTCTATCATATATGCGCCATTTTGTTTATATAATGGGCTCACGCATAATTGTCTGTTGTTTGTTGTAACCATTTCGAAAAATGGAGGATAAATAGGTGGTTGTACAAGAACGGGTTCGTTTTCTTTTGTGAAAGCTTGTATGCTCGTACTAAGAGCTGGAACGATCCCCGCACTAAATACGATCCATTCTTTTTGAATATCCCAGTTGTACTGTTTTTTTGTCCAGTTACAAATAATGTCTCCAATATGTTCAGGTGGAAGTGTATAGCCAAAAATAGGGTGTTCGATACGTTTTTGTAATGCAGTTTGAATTGGTTTTGGTACTTCAAAATCCATATCGGCAATCCAGGCATGAATGAGTTCTTCGTTTTTATAAGTATCCCATTTTGTACTATGTGTTCCGCGCCGATTTACCGTTTTATGAAATAGCTGCATATGTTTGCCCCTTTCTTCTGTGAAACTGCTAAGTTATGAAAGTTCTCTCTCTTCTTATAGAATAGCTGATGTGATAGGATAAAGAAAAGTATTAAAAAGTGAAAAGGCGGGAAGTAGATGGGTACATATGAAAAGATGATAGAGGTTGTGAAGAATTGGGATCCGTTTCGAATGGGACCGGAGTTTTATGAAACAGAAGCGAGCGATGTAGTGAACGTCGTAACTGTGTTTGACGATTCGAAATATATTGCAAAGAAGATTCAACATATATACTTTATGTCTTTTGAGGAAGTACCTGCGCTTGAAAAATGTGAGAAATTAGCTGAAGAGTTACTTGTATTAAAAGAAGGCGGAAGTTGCTCATTATAGACTGTCGGAATTTCCGACAGTCTTTTTTATATTATCCCGCTATTTGCAGGGCAGTAAGACCCCCACCTAAAAAGACGGTTGAGGCAAAGAAGTGAGGTGGGAGACCCACTGCTCGTAAAAGCCCGATTGGTGCGGGCTAATAATCAGCGGGGTGAAACATTACGCTGATTAAAGTTTCACTTTATTGCGCGGAAAAAGCGATAATTTCTTCATAAACATGTTCAGGCTTTTCCTCAGGTAGTAAATGCCCTGTATTTTCGTAAGAGATAAATGTTGAATTCGGTAAATCTTTATGGAGACGGTGTCCTACATGTACAGGGACGACGCGATCTTTTTCACCCCAAATGAGTAGTATAGGCGTTTCAATTTTTTGTAATTCAGTTGAAGATAAGTCACCTTCACGGTCTCGTATCATGCGAGTTAGGGCGGGGAATATACGGTTGTCATAAAAAGGAGCGGAGTAGCCTTCCTTCATTTCATCATCAATTAATGAGTGATCATGAACGACATTCATTAAGTTATGAACAATTCCGCGCCTTATAATCCAGTTCTTTACGTATAAATGAAAGAACGGTAAATAAGAAGAATACAGTAAAGGTAAGGTTGCGCGTGCTAAATAGCTAGAGCTACATAGTAAAATCGTCTTTGAGATTAGTTCAGGACGTATACGGTTTACATAGAGAGAAATTTGCCCGCCCATAGAATGCCCAATTAACACAATATTTGAGAGAGATAAATGTTCGATTAAATCGATAATAATGGTTGCTAAATTGTGATAAGAATACTTAAAGAGATGAGACTTATCACTTTTTCCGAATGGAGGCAAATCAAGAGCCAGTACTGTTCCTGCTTTCGATAGTAAAGGAATGAGACGGCGGTAACTGAATGAGGAAGATAAAAAGCCGTGAACGAGTACGAAAGTAGGACGTTTTGTTTTATTTTTATGTTCATACAATTCGTAATGAATAGTAGTGCCGCGAGTGGAAAAAGTGAAATAAGGACAAGTATATTCATGATTCATTTTTTGTCACTCCATTGATTTTTGTTCATATCATCTCCAAGGTAGAAAAAAATATGTTAACAAAAAAAGGCAAGATGACATTGTCATCTTGCCTTTCGCTTATTCATCATTACCCGCGAACAATATTAGGCGGTGTTTTTCCTTGTAACCCTGCAACTAAATTTTCAGCGGCTGTCATGGCCATTTGCTGCCGAGTTTTTAATGTCGCAGATCCGATGTGCGGTAAAGTCACAACCTTTTGTAATGATAAGAGCGGATTATCTTTTTGAATCGGCTCTTGTGTAAAAGTATCAATGCCTGCTGCAAAGATTTTCTTTTCTGTTAAGGCATGGATTAAAGCTTCTTCATCTACTGTTTTCCCGCGAGAAGCATTAATGAAGATTGCTGTTTCTTTCATTAATGAAAATTCCTTTTCTCCGATAAGATGATACGTTTCATCTGTTAATGGAGTAAGAAGAACAATAAAGTCAGACTGTTTTAGTAGCGTCTGTAAATCACAATATGTAGCATCGAATTTTTGCTCTGCTTCTTTTTTACGGCGACGGTTATAATAAAGAACATCCATATCAAATCCGAATTTTGCTCGTTTTGCAACGGCCTCACCAATTCGTCCCATTCCGATAATACCGATTGTACTATGGTGCACATCTAGTCCGAAATGTTCTTTTCCGATTTCAGCGTTCCACTCACCATTTTTCACATAGGAATCGAGTTCGCAAACACGACGACCAGCAGATAACATAAGAGCGAAAACGAGGTCAGCTACTGTATCATCCAATACGTATGGTGTATTCGTTCCGATGACATTTCGCTTTTCCATCGCTAGTAAATCAAAATTATCATAGCCAACAGAAATGTTACTCACTACTTTTAATTTCGGTGCAACATTTAACAATTCTTCATTTATGGCAGATCCGAAATTTAATAACCCATCTTTATCTTGTATTTTCTCTAATAGAACATCACGAGGTACTTTCTCATTTTGATTCCATGTTTCATAATCACAGTGTTCTGATAAATAGTTTTCTACAAATGTTGGAACTGGTTCAGCGATATATACTTTTGGTTTCACGGTTCCATCCCCTCTCACTTTTATCCCTTGTTAACGGACAATAAGCCTCCCGCCCCTAAAAATGCCTGAAGCAAAGAAGATAGGGGGAGACTAACTGCCCGTAAAAGCCCGATTGGTGTGGGCTAATAATCAGCGGGATGAACCTTTCCGCTGATTAAAGTTTCACTTTATTTTGACATAATTCTCTAAAAAAATCTTCTTTTCAAACTGGAAAGGGTATTTGTATAATTTAGACAGAAACGAAAAGGAAGGATGATTTATATGGTGACTGAAAAGGAATTAGAATTATTGGCTTGTCTTGAAAAAAGTAGTCGTTTGTCTGTAGATACATTGGCAAAGCTGTTAAATATAGAAGCAGAAGAAGTGAAGAAGATGGTTGCGAAATTAGAAAGTGAAAAGATTATTGTGGATTATGTAACACATATTGATTGGACAAAAGTAAAAGAACATACGGGTTTAACAGCGATGATTGATGTGAAAGTTACGCCGAAGCACGGTGTTGGGTTTGATGCAGTTGCTGAACAAATTTATCGCTATTCAGAAGTGAAATCCGTGTATTTAATGTCAGGGACATATGATCTTTCTATTACATTAGAAGGAAAGACGATGGGAGAAGTAGCGATGTTTGTTTCTGAGAAATTAGCAACGATTGAATCTGTCGTTTCTACAACAACTCATTTCATTTTGAAGAAGTATAAACATGAGGGAATTATTTATGAAAAAAACGATGATGATAAGCGGATTGTGGTGACACCATGAAGCAGTTTGAACTATCTAGAGTAGCAGAATCTTTACAACCGTCTGGTATTCGAAAGTTTTTCGATTTAGCCGCAAGTATGAAAGGTGTTATTTCACTTGGAGTGGGAGAGCCTGACTTTGTTACACCTTGGAATGTAAGGCAAGCATGTATCCGTTCTTTAGAGCAAGGATATACAGCGTATACAGCAAATGCAGGATTATTGGAGCTCCGTCAAGAAATAGCAAAGTATCTAAAAAAACAATTTGCAGTATCTTATGATCCAAACGATGAAATCATTGTTACAGTTGGAGCGAGCCAAGCGTTAGATGTAGCGATGCGTGCCATTATAAATCCTGATGATGAAGTACTCATTATTGAACCGAGCTTCGTTTCTTATGCACCGCTTGTAACATTAGCTGGAGGAGTTCCAGTTCCTATAGCGACTACTTTAGAAAAAGAGTTTAAAGTACAACCCGAACAAATTGAAGCAGCTATTACAGCGAAAACAAAGGCAATTTTACTTTGTTCCCCTAATAATCCAACAGGTGCAATGTTAAACAAATCCGAACTAGAAAAGTTAGCAGTAATGGTTGAGAAGTACAATTTAATCGTATTATCTGATGAAATTTATGCAGAGCTTGTATATGACGAAGTGTATACGAGTTTCGCGAGCATTCAAAACATGCGCGAACATACGATTTTAATTTCGGGATTTTCAAAAGGATTTGCGATGACAGGATGGCGTCTCGGTATGATCGCAGCTCCCGTTCAATTTTCAGAGTTGATGCTTAAAATTCATCAATATTCCATGATGTGTGCACCAACGATGTCCCAGTTCGCAGCTCTTGAAGCATTACGCGGAGGGAATGATGAAGTCATTCGAATGAGAGATAGCTATAAGAAACGCCGTAATTTTATGGCGACATCTTTCAATGAGATGGGATTAACGTGTCATGTGCCGGGCGGAGCGTTTTATGTCTTTCCTTCTGTTGCTTCAACTGGACTAACTTCAGTGGAATTTGCAGAACAGTTATTACTAGAAGAAAAAGTGGCTGTTGTACCTGGAAGTGTATTTGGAGAAAGTGGTGAAGGATTTATTCGTTGTTCGTATGCAACATCGCTTGAACAACTTATGGAAGCAATGAAGAGAATGGAACGGTTCGTTGAGAATAAAAAAAGGACAAAACATAATACGTTTTGTCCATAAAAGGGGGGGAATACTAGAAAGCCATGTGTTAGTATTCTATCCCAATATTGGAGAATTATACGTGCTACAGGAAATTTTTTCGTGAATTTTGAATGAGTTCTATCATAGTGGTATAATTTACTAATATAAGGTATGCGCCTGTTAGGCAGCGATACGTAACAGGCGTACTAATTAATCGGATATTTAAAATAAGTACATCTGTTTTGCAATCTACATTTGTAGAGAAAATGGTAAACGTATGGGAGTGTTTCATATGTCAGAACAATATACAACAGGAGTGGTTGTAACAGGGAAAGTGACTGGAATTCAAGATTACGGTGCATTTGTAGCGTTAGATGCAGAAACACAAGGACTTGTGCATATATCTGAAATTACAAATGGATATGTAAAGGATATTCATGACTTTTTGAAAGTCGGCGATACAGTAGAAGTAAAAGTACTTTCAATTGATGAAGAGCACAGAAAAATGAGTTTATCGTTAAAAGCGGCGAAAAGAAAACAAGGAAGGATTCTTATACCGAATCCATCTAAGGACGGATTTAATACGTTGCGAGAAAAGCTGACAGAATGGATTGAAGAGTCCGAGTTAACAAAGTAAAAGAGGAGCGCATATGAGCGTTCCTCTTTTACTTTATCTTATGATATATATTTGCAAATATGATTGCATGCAATCATATTCGTATGTCGGAGGTGAAGAGGACATACTGGTTATCGAATTTCGTTTGTTTCTGGGTGTGTACCAAGATTTTCAGATGGTTTAAAGAGTAAACCAAGATTGATAAGCCCAGATATACCAACGATGCCGTAAATAATACGTGCAAGAGCTGAGTTTTGTCCGCCGAAAATGGCTGCTACTAAGTCAAACTGGAAGAACCCGATTAGTCCCCAGTTTACTGCACCAATTACAGTAAAGACTAATGCGATACGTTGCAATGTACTCATGAAAAAGCCCCCCTTAATTGTGAAGCATGAGCAAGCGCTGAGTTAATCAACTCTTTTATAGAATGGTGCAGTTATGTTGTTTTTATACATAAAAAATGTGTGAAAAAAGGATGTATATACATCTATACCGAAAAATGCGAATTTTTATGCAAAAAATGAACTTTTTCTAAAAAATATATATTGGTTACGTTTACACTGGTTGAATCGCTTGATTTACAACTTCAGTTTCGCTAAAGTGAATACAGAAATACATATCCATAATTGGAGGGAAAAAGATGAGTACACACGTAACGTTCGACTATTCTAAAGCGTTATCCTTCATCGGTGAACATGAAATCACTTATTTACGTGATGCAGTGAAAGTAACACATCATGCAATCCACGAAAAAACTGGAGCTGGGAACGATTTCCTTGGGTGGGTAGAGCTTCCGCTTCAATATGACAAAGAAGAATTTGCTCGCATTCAAAAATGCGCAGAAAAAATTAAAAATGACTCTGACATTTTACTTGTTGTAGGTATCGGTGGTTCTTACCTAGGAGCACGTGCAGCAATCGAAATGTTAAACCATTCATTCTACAATACGCTTTCTAAAGAACAACGTAAAACTCCACAAGTGCTATTTGTTGGACAAAACATTAGCTCCACTTACATGAAAGATTTAATGGATGTATTAGAAGGTAAAGACTTCTCTATTAACGTTATTTCCAAATCAGGTACAACAACAGAGCCTGCACTTGCATTCCGTATTTTCCGTAAGTTATTAGAAGAGAAGTATGGAAAAGAAGAAGCTCGCAAACGTATTTATGCAACTACAGATAAAGCGCGTGGTGCATTAAAAACATTAGCTGATAACGAAGGCTACGAAACATTCGTAATTCCAGATGATGTTGGAGGACGTTTCTCTGTATTAACGCCAGTTGGTTTATTACCAATCGCAGTAAGTGGCTTAAATATTGAAGAGATGATGAAAGGTGCAGCTGCTGGCCATGACGACTTCGGGGCATCAGAACTAGAAGAAAACCCAGCTTATCAATACGCAGTAGTTCGTAACGCTTTATACAATAAAGGAAAAACAATTGAAATGCTTGTTAACTATGAGCCAGCACTTCAATACTTCGCTGAGTGGTGGAAACAGTTATTTGGTGAAAGTGAAGGAAAAGATCAAAAAGGTATTTTCCCATCTTCAGCAAATTTCTCAACTGACTTACACTCATTAGGTCAATACGTTCAAGAAGGTCGTCGTGACTTATTTGAAACAGTTCTTAAAGTGGGTAAATCTACACATGAACTGACAATCGAATCAGAAGAAAACGATTTAGATGGATTAAACTACCTTGCAGGTGAAACTGTAGACTTCGTAAACACAAAAGCATATGAAGGCACATTACTTGCACATAGCGATGGCGGAGTACCAAACTTAATCGTAAATATTCCTGAATTAAATGAGTACACATTCGGTTACCTTGTATACTTCTTCGAAAAAGCATGTGCGATGAGCGGCTACTTATTAGGCGTAAATCCATTTGACCAACCAGGAGTAGAAGCATACAAGAAAAACATGTTTGCTTTACTTGGTAAACCAGGATTTGAAGAATTAAAAGCAGAATTAGAAGAGCGTTTAAAATAATAAAAAGCGACCGGATCTCCGGTCGCTTTTTATTATTTTACTGAAATGTCCATCGGTATATTCAAACTAGAATGGGTATGCTAAAGGAAAAGTCTTGGAGGGATGGGCTTGATTCCGATTCAATCAAAGTTAAAAGGACATACATATGCGTTATATAAGTTAGAAGAGGTTATGAAACCACTTGGATATAGTATTGGTGGCAATTGGGATTACGATAAAGGGTGCTTTGATTACAAAATCGACGAAGAAGATGGCTATCAATTTTTACGAGTGCCATTTACAGCTGTGGATGGGGAATTAGATGTGCCTGGTGTAATAGTCCGTCTTGAAACGCCGTATATTCTTTCGCATGTGTATCAAGACGAACTAGATGATAATGTGAATGCGTTAACAGCTGGAACGAGCGGATTTGATCAATTTGCTGAGCCGAAAGATCCAGATGGAGATGTGAAAAGTAAGTATATTAATATTGGGAAAGTATTAGTACAGGAACTAGAGCGTCACTTTTTTAATGGTGAATAACAATGAGTATGTCGCTTTCGATAAGAATGAAGGTATGGACTGGGTTAATCATATATTGATCGTCACGCTTTATACCTAGTAAGAGAATGTTTTGTTTTAAAAGAGTATAGCTACAATTTGCAAAAGTTTGTCCGGTGCAAGGCGGAGAAAGCTCCATCAGTTGTAATTTGTTATCAGAGATTTCATCGTAAAGTGAGAATAGTACACCTGAAATAGAAGGAAATAAAAGAGAAGCGGTAAATACATAGCTCGTTAATTTATTTCCTTCTATAATTTCTGATACACCAGCTCTCGTTGCATTTTGAATTTGATCCGAAGTAAGAAGTTCAGCGATGCAATGAATGTTTGGATTAAGTCCTTTTGCAGTTAAAATATTTAAGATGGACTGTGTATCAGCTAAGCTTTCATTTTTTTCTTTATCAGCCGTTATTAATATGGTGTGTGCCGTTGTAATGTTAGCTTTTAATAACGTTTGATCGTGATGTGGACAACCTTTTATAAACTCTAAATGATGAAATGGTTTTGGAAGTAAAGAAAGTGTTTCATCAATTAAAACGATATCAAGGTTTGGTTGTAAGATGTGCATTTGTTTTACAACATGTTTTGCCCGTTCGTTCCAGCCGACAATAATCATATGACCGCTAGCAGTCGCAGCTTCTTCTCCTTTAACTTTCATATATTGTTTATTAATCATATCAGTGGCGAATAGAACCATATAATAAGAACAAAAACCGGTTCCAAATAAAATAATACTCATACCGATGAGTTTGCCTATTAGTGTA